>NZ_JAJPWP010000001.1:0-1316649 GCF_046549035.1 Amycolatopsis sp. lyj-90 | reverse complement strand
CCGGAACGAGGAGCGCGGAGGACGAACGCGCCCAGGCCCGGCTCACGGAGGTCGCGGACTTCTTCGAGTCCTATGTGGACGCGGGAGAGCAGATGCTGCGAAACAGACGTTCGTAACGCGGCACCTGACCCGCCGCCATACTCCTCGCGAAACGCCATGACGACAAACCTTGGTCACGGTCGTCGAGGACCTGGGTGACTCACTCGAAGAATGCGAGAGTCAGCGGCAGGCGGTCACCATGCGGAGCGTGGAAGAGACTCTCGAGTTGAGGATTCTCGCAACCCCTCCCGAATCCGTTGCTCCTGTTAGGTGGCGGCCCGTGACGTTGTGGCCTATCGCCTGAATTTGATCTTCTTCAAGCGATCGTCGTAGTGTCCGAGGATCGGGTTTCGGATCGTTCCTTCGAGGGTGCCGAGCAGGAACGAGCTGAAGTTTCCGGCGTAGAGGAAGTGGTAGTCGACCAGGTCTCCGGTGACGATCTTCCAGTCGTCCGGTTTCCCTTCGGTAGCCCAGTAGAGGTTCTGTCCGAAGGCGTTGACACCCCACGCGAGAAGCCCGCCCAGGGCGGGGTAGGAGCCGTAGGCGAACTGGTCGGGATCCTCCTCGACCAGTTCGCTGAGTGCGGTTCCTTGGATGACGGCGTTGCTGAGGAAGTTGTCGTACTTGTCGCGGGCGGTGGGATGGGTCAGATACAGGAAGTCGTCCAGCTCGATGGCCGGGTAGTAGTCACAGAACTCTTTGAAGTCCTGGGGGAGTTCCAGCCCGAGTTCGGCCTCGACGTCGCTCCACGACACCGGGGATGGTGTGAAGTCCGGAACTCCCAGCAAGTTCTTCAACCGATCGACCACGTCCGACATACCCCGGCTCCTTCGACGACACGATGCCGTTCCGGATATGTATATCGCGCCCGCTACTATCACCCTCCCGCCGGTGGCGAGCGACTTCGCGCTGCCAACGGCGCTCTTCGCGTCGTGAGCCGCCCGCGGCCCTACGACCGCGGTTGCTGGCAGAGGGGCCGGGTCCCGCCGCGCGGATGCGATGATCGATGGGTGATCTCGGGTAGCGCGCAGGAGTATCGCGGTGTGGCCGAAGCCGCGTGGCGGTGGGTGCTGGATCAGGTCCGTTGGGACGAGGGGCCGTGGATTCCCGAATCGGCGGGAATTTCGGAAATCTCGGAGTACCGCGACACCATGTACAGCGGGGTGGGTGGGCTGGCCTATGTGCTGGCTGAGATCCGGTTCGCCCGGGGTTGGACGGTCGAGGAGCGGGATGTCGCGGAGGCGATCGTCAAACGGCTCACCGGTCGAATCGAGAACGAGGTCGACTGCAGCCTCTTCGGCGGGCTGGTCAGCTCCATCGGCGTGCTGACCGCGCTCGAGGCTCCCGGGGCACAGGCTGCCGTCGACCGGCTGATCACGCTGCGCACCCGGGACGGCTGGCCACAAACAGCCATCGGGCCACCAGATTTCCTGCCGGACGCCCTGGTCAACGATGCCACTCTCGGCACGGCCGGGATCCTGCTCGGCGCGTTGTGGGCCCGACACGCGGGCTTGGCCAACGCCGGTGACCTCGGTGCGCAGGCTGCCGCTGTGCTGATGGCGGACCGGGAGGAGGTGCCGACCGGGACCAACTGGCACTGGGTACCGCACCGGTTCCATGCCGAGCCGGCCAGGCAGATGCCCAACTTCTCGCACGGCCTCGCAGGAATCGCGGCGGCCCTCGCCCTGGCCGGCGCCGAGCTCGACCGGCCGGACCTGACCGGCGCGGCCACCCTTGGCGCGGAACATCTGGTGACGCTGGGCCGCACCGACGGCGAGGGATTCGTCGTGCCGCGCACCATCCCCAGCAAACCGGGCCAGGACGTCCACACCTACAACTGGTGCCACGGCCCCGCCGGCACCTCGCTGCTCTTCCTCGCTCTCGATCTCGCCGGAGTCGAGGACGTCGCGGGTGAACCGCCACTGGCGTGGCATCGCCGATGCCTGCACAGCACTCGTAGCTCCGGCCTGCCCGCCAGACGGCACCCCGGCTTCTGGGACAACGACGGGCGCTGCTGCGGGACGACCGGCGTCGGTGAGGTGTTTCTGGACTCCTGGCAGCGCTTCGGCCGCACCGACGACCTCGAGTTCGCCGTGCATCTGGCCGATACCCTGGTCGAGCGCGCGGTGCGGGACGGACCGCACGCCTACTGGCGATTCATCGAACACCTCGGCGCGGAACCGCTGCTGCCACCGGGGGTCGGCTGGATGCAAGGAGCGGCCGGCATCGCGGCGTTCCTCTTCCGGATCAGCCGCGTCCTGCGGGACGGGCGCGACGCCACCCCTGTCACGCGCATGGACAGCTGGTGGGCACTCCCCACCCCGAGTTCCAGCCCGATCACGCGATCGGGCAGGTCGAAGACCCGTTAGCGCGAACTGTTCCCGCAGCCGGAGTCCAGTGCAGATCGTCAGGCCGCTGAACACCGAGTTCCGGGCTGCCCAGCGACCTGGCGCAGGGTGATGGGTGCGTGAACAGTCCGACTAATGCTCCAGGGCGTCGAGATGCCGGCCGACGGCCGCGGCCGCTTCGAGGAGGCTCGGTACGAACTCCAGTGCGCGGTCTTCGGTCCAGCGCTGTTCGGGACCGGAGATGACCAGGGACATCGAGGAGGTCTCGCCGCGCGCAAAGGGGATGGGCGCGGCGATTCCCTGGACACCGACGTGGTTGGCCCCGCAGGAGAGCGCGTATCCGAGGTCGGCGATGGTTGCGAGCCGATCGCGAAGCCGGTCCGCTTCGGTGCTCGTCAGCCCGGCTCTGATCATGATCACGTCGACGTCGTTTTCGGGGAGCCGGGAGAGGATGGCGTTTCCTCCGCAACCTCGGACGAGCGGGCCTGCGTCACCGACCTGGGCGACCTGGCGCAGCGTGTGCTGCTCGCTTTCCAGCCCGAAGACCAGAACGCTGAGATCACCTACGCGCCTGTGGAGCGTCACCGTCTCGGCGGTGGATTCGACGAGATTCCGAAGGATAGGTCGGGCCGCCGCGTATAGCTGGGTATGCGGGGCGGCGATCGCGGCGAGTCCGGCGAAGGCACGGCCGATGCGGTAGCCGCCCGCGGGGATCCGTTCCGCGTAGTCTTCTTCCTGCAGTACACGGAGAAGCCGGTAAGTGATGCTTTTGTTGAGACCGATCGAGTCGGCGAGTTCCTGGAGCTTGATCGGCTGATGATGGGTGAGTCCCTCCAGAACCCGGAGAGTGCGGCGCGCCGTCTCGGCCCCGCTGGTCTTTCCGCGTTCCGCGCCAGCGTCATCCTGGGATTCCACATAGTGCAACCTACTGGCAAGTGGGTCCGTCGGCAATGAGCCCTCACCTTCCCGACCGGGTGGATCGGCGTCACGGTCACAGCCAGCCGGGTGCGACGAGGACCGCCCAGCTCACCAGCGGTCCGGCGATAGTCATCAGGCCCGCGAACCGGAGCAGGCCGCGATAGACATCTCGTCGCTCCGCTTTCGGTGCGTTCGCCATGGCGATGGCCCCGCCTGTCGAGAAGGGCGAGACGTCCACCAGCGAGGAGGAGATCGCCAGCGCGGTGACGAACCCGATGGCTCCGATCGCTCCTGTGCCGACCAAGGGGACGGTGAGCGGGATGACGGCACCGAGAATGCCTGTTGTCGAGGCGAAAGCGGACACCACGGCACCGATGAGACAGATCAGGAGGGCGGCGATCAGGGGCGAGTCGACCGACGCCACGGTCTCGCCCAGCCAGTCGATCGTCCCGTTGCGCTGGAGCACTCCTACATAGGTGAGGATTCCCGCCATCAACAGCACGATGTCCCAGCTGACTTCCTTCGCCGCGGTCCGGCTCGCCTCCGGGTACGCCAGCGCGAGCACTGCGGCCACGGTCAAGGCGACGAATCCGATGTCGAAGTCGAAGACGAGCGCGCCGGCGATCAGCACGACGAAACCGAGGAGCGTCACGCTTTGCTGCAAGGTCGGCTTAGCGGTGACCGGTGGTGCCGTGGCTGCCCCCGGGCTGTCTTTCGCCCTGGTCATTTCGCGTGGGACGGCGAGGAGCTTTTGGCGCCGGTTGAGGAGCATGAAGGTCGCGACCGCGATCACGGTGCTGATGACGAACGTGCCGGCGAAGAGGACGAGGGGTTCACTTGCCAGTCCGTTGTCCTCTTGCACGCGGTGCACGACCAGGCCGAGCAGACCTGTCGGAGCGAATGAGCCCGCCGTGGATCCCAAGCCGATGAGAATGCTGATGAGCACAGGCCGGACGTTGTACTCGGCGACGAAACCCATCGCCATGGGCACCAGGATCGCTCCGACCGCGGGCGGCAGCGCGCCGATCCCACAGAGCACCGCCGCGAGCAGGAAGAACATCCACGGGATGGTGCTCACCCTGCCGCCCGCGAGCCGGAACGCCCCGTCGACGATCCACTGGACGGTGCCGTTGTTCTTGGCGATGGCGAACAAGTAGGTAACGCCGACGAGGATGACGAACAGGTTGGCAGGAAAAGACTTCAGGACTTGCTCCGGCGACTCGCCGCCGATGATGCCGCCCACCACGAAGGCGGCGACGAGTCCCAGCACCCCCATGTTGATCGGCCGGACGGTGGCGAGCGCGACGACTGTCACGAGTACCGCGATGGACAAGAGCGCAGTGGGCATGGGCGTACTCCCGAGCTAAGCGACGTTGATCGGCTGGGACGTGCGATGGGAACGGGCTGGACGGGCTTACGCGTCGGCGCGGGGGTAGTAAGCGGTGCTGTCCATGAGCCGGCGCGCCGTCCTGCTGAAGCCGAGCATCTCGAAGGACACGGACGGCCATTGCGGAACGGTGCGGGTCACCACCTTGGCCGGGGTGATTCCGGAAGGGTGTCCGATGAGGAGGGTGTCTCCTTCGCTGCGCGCGATCACGGAATTCACGACGGAACGCGGGATCCGTGAGGCCGCGGCGAGACAGATCGACGCTGTGCCCGAGATGCTCTCGTGGAGGCGGTCCATGAAGAGAAGCCGGACTCGCAGGTCCATATTGACCGCCTGGGCGAAGGTGCCGTTCAGGGTGGGATAGCCGGCGGGTTCGCTGACGAACCCGACCATGGGGAGCCCGGGGGACTGCTCGTCGACTCGGCGCCAGTCGGCGCACAAGCCGATCCGTTCCGCGGCCTTGCCTCGGATCTCACGGGCGGTTTCGATCAGGACCGTGTCCCTGTTGATCCGGTCCGCGAGTTCGCTTCCGTCGAGGCCGACGTCGGCGGCTGGGACCCAGACAGTGGGATTACCGGCGTCACAGATCGTGGCGCGGACCGCCGCACCACCGTCGAGATCGATTTTCTCCACCACTTCACCGGTGGGGAGGAGCTTCCCTGTTTTCGCTCCGACCGAATGCGACCAATCCATGACGATCTCGGCTCCCGTGCCCGGCACGCCCGGAATGGCGAAATCTCCGAGAACCCGGGCCCTCCCCAAGTGGACCGGCACGTGGGCGGTCATCACGACCCCGCTGTTGGTGTTGTGGATCCGCACCGGAGTCGTAGGCTCGACGGCTTTGACGAGACCTTCGTCGATCGCGAACGGTCCCACCCCGACGGAGATGTTGCCGCAGTTGCCGGAGTAGTGGACGACCGCGCGTTCGATCTCGACCTGCCCGAAGGTGTAGTCGATGTCGGCGTCGTCGCGTTCGGAAGGGGCGATGATCGCGAGCTTCGAGGTGATCGGCCGGGAACCGCCGAGCCCGTCGACCTGCAGGGGATCCGGTGAGCCCATGAGCCGGACGAGCAGTGCGTCCCGCGTGGGTCCGGGAACGGGCAGGTCGGCTTCGTGGAAGTACAGTCCTTTGCTCGTGCCGCCGCGCATCAACACGCAGTGAACGGTCGCCTGATCTGGTTGCTCGGTCGGCGTGGTCACGGAATTTCCTTTCCTGCAAAGATTACGTCGGTGTCTGATCAGGAGGTCGCGGGTAGGAAGCCGCCCGCGACGAGGCGGGCGAGCAGGCCCCCTTCGTCGAGGATGTCGAGCACGGCGTCCGGCAAAGCCGCTCCTTGAATCCGTTTCCCTCCACGGTCGAGCCAGCCCTCGGCCAGATCGAGCGTGACGACGTCCCCCTCGCCGACCAGCGTGGTGACGCCGGGAACGGTCAGCGCGGGCAGGCCGTTGTTGATGGCATTGCGCAGGAACAGCGAGTTGAATTCCTCCGCGACGATCGCGGCGACACCCAGTTCCCGCATGAGCAGGGCGACGGGACGGCTGGAGCCGATCCCGAAATTCCGTCCTGCCACGAGAATGTCTCCTTCTTCGACCTCGTCCGTCCATCCGGGACGCAGGTCGTAGAACACGTGTTTCGCCGCCTCGGCGGGAGGTAGTTTCATCGCGAAGCCGGGATACATCGCGTCGGTGTTGACGCTGTCGCCGACGACCCACGTTCTTCCAGTGATCCGGTACTTCATGACAGCACCTCCCTGGGGTCGGTGATGCGTCCTGTGCAGGCGGAAACGGCGACGGTCGCGGTGGAGGCCATGTAGATTTCCGCGTCCGTGCTGCCCATCCGGCCGCGGAAGTTGCGGGTGCTCGCGGTCAGGCACACTTCCCCGTCGCCGAGCAGGCCCATGTGATAGCCGAAACAGGCGCCGCACGTCGAATTGGTGACCACCGCGCCCGCTTCGGCGAGGGTTTCCAGATAGCCGAGCTTCGCCGCGTCCCGGTATACGGCTTGGGAAGCCGGAGTGACGATGAGGCGCACGCCGGAGGCGACCTGCCGCCCGTCGAGAATCTCCGCCGCGATGCGCAGGTCGTCGAGCTGCCCGTTCGCGCAGGATCCGATGAAGCACTGATCCAGCCGGCGGGAGTCGACGTCAGCGACCGGCCAGGCGTTTTGACTGACCTTGCCCGGCAAGGCCACGTGGGGTTCCAGCGCGCCGAGATCGATCGCTCGGACCTCCTCGTAGCTTGCGCCGGGATCGGGCGCGGCAGGTACGTAGTCGCCCGCTCCGTGCGCCTCGAGGTAGTCCCCGCATCGCTCGTCGAACTCGAAAACCGTGAAGTCGGCGGAGATCTCCGCCCCCTGGGTGGCTATCGTCCGGCGGTCGTTCATCGGCAACGACGCGAGCCCGGGGCCGCCGAACTCCAGGTTTCGATTGGCGGCGTCGCCGTGCACCCCCGCGATGTGCAGGAACACATCCTTGCCACCGAGGAAGGAGGGCAGGGCCCCGGACAGCTCGTAACGGATGGTCGGCGCCACCGCGTACCAGGTCTCCCCGGTGCACATGATCGAGATGACCTCGGCCGGGCCCAGCCCCCGGGCCGCCGAATTGAACGCCCCCGCGGCACACGTGTGCGAATCGGTGCACGTGAGCACCTGCCCCGGCAACGCGAGCGCGTTCTCGGCGATGACCTGATGGCAGATGCCGTGCCTGCCGACGTCGTAGAACCGCTCGATCCCGAAGTCGGCCGCGAAGGCGCGAGCCCGGATGGCCGCGTTGGCGTCGGTGAGGGTCGGTGCGGGAACGGCGTGATCCATCACGATCGCCACGCGGTCGGGATCGGCGATCTTCAACGGCTGCGTCCAGCTCATGAACATGAGGTCGATGAGGACGTTCATGTCGACCTTGGCCACCACGGTGTCGCCCGCGGTGACCTGCTCCCGGCCCGAGGCACGGGCCAGGATCTTCTCGATCACGGTCATGGCCATACGACTTCGCCCTCCTGATATCGGCGCCCCAGGTCGGCCCACTCTTCGAGCCCGACGGCTCCGAAGAACCCGTCCGGTCCGACGATCTCGCCGGGATCCCGGCCGCCCATCCCCGACAGCGCCGCGGTCACGGCGACGACGGCCGGCGCGAGCAACGCGCCCGGATAGATGGCAAGCCGGTAGCCGAGGGCCTCCAGTTCGTCGTCTCCGATATCGGGTGTCAGCCCGGAAGGAACGACGTTGAACAACAACGGGGCATCGATCTCACCGGCGATCCGCTTGATCTCGTCGCGGGACCGCGGCGCCTCGACGAAGATGAGATCCGCTCCCTCGGCCGCGTACAGGCGGCCCCGCGCGATCGCCTCGTCGATCCCATGGGGACCGAGGGCATCGGTGCGAGCGATGATGACGGTGTTGCGGGTTCTTGCCTCGAGCGCGGCATGCAGCTTGCGCACGAAGTCGTCGGCCGCGACGACTTCCTTGCCCGAGAGGTGCCCGCACCGCTTCGGGAACGTTTGATCTTCCAGCTGGATGGCGGCCACTCCGGCGCGCTCGAGATCGCGAACCGTCCTCACCACGTGGATCGGATTGCCGTAGCCGGTGTCAGCGTCGGCGATCACGGGCACCTGGCTCGCTTCGACCACAACGGCCGCCCGAGCGAGCATCTCGGTGGCTGTCACGAGTCCGATGTCGGGAAGACCGTATCCGGCCGCCGCGACACCCGCGCCGGTCAAGTAGGCGACGGGAAAACCCGCCCGGCGCACAAGGTGCGCGCTCAGACCGTCGTACACGCCCGGAGCACGCACCAGGCCGGGCCCGGTCAGCAAGCCCCTCAGGACGTCCGACGGTGACGCGGCATCGCTCCCGTTCGACACGCTCACAAAGCCTCCGTGTTTCAGACTGTGAAACCTCTTGTTTCAGATTGTGTGCAGGCTGTCATGCCTGTTACTCCATGTCAAACGTCTGGACAGAGTCGAGTCAGGCGAGTTTCACTATGTGAAGAAGCGGCGTCGAGTGCGGTCAGGACACGGCACGTAGGACTGTTCAAAATGGACGCCAACGCCAGTGGACCGTTGTTCCGCTTCGGCATGGTCTTCAGCAGGCACCGGGAGGCTGCGGACTTCGCCGCGGAGCGCGCTCGTGTGCTTGGCCTGGTCTGCTTCGATCCCCAGGATGAACGTCTCGTCACCTGACGGCGGACGATGGGTCAGAAGGTGTGCTGGGCAGGTGACCGCCAGTCCGATGGCACATGGCGCTGTCGGGGAAGCTGTACGCCGGGCGAAGCGGGGGTTGTCGTGAGAACTCTGGACGAGACGGTTGGTGAGTTGCCCGGTTTGGTCTGGTATGCCAGCTACGGTTCGAACATGAACGCCGGGCGGCTCGGCTGTTACCTGGCGGGCGGTGTTCCGGACGGCGGTACCCGGCTCTATCCGGGCTGCCGCGATCGGCGGCCGCCGGCGGATTCCCGAGGGTGTGAACTGCCGGGCGGGATCTATTTCGCGACCATGTCGCCGGTGTGGGGCGGTGGCCGCGCGTTCTACGATCCGGCGCTGCCCGGGCGAGCGTTCGCGCGCGCCTACCTGATCACCGCCGGGCAGTTCGCCGACGTCGTCGCTCAGGAGATGTACCGCGAGCCCGGCACGGACCTCGACCTCGCTCCGGTCCTGGCTACCGGTGCGGCCACGCTCGGTCCTGGCCGCTACGAGACCCTACTCCATGCCGGGGATCTCGACGGGCATCCCGTCCTGACCTTCACCGCACCCTGGGCCGCCGACGAGGTCGCCCCTGTCGCCCCGTCCGCGGCGTACCTGCGGATGCTCGCCACCGGACTGTGCGACGCCCACGGCTGGACTCTGGCCCGAGCCGCCGGGTATCTTGCCGAGCTCTCCGGCGTGCGCGGCACCTGGACCCCGCGGGATCTTCTGGCTGTGCTCAGCTGGCGCGACACCGCGGCGGTCACGCCGACCGAACCGTCGAGCTGAGCGCCGGGCGCACGCCGGTAGCTCTGTCGCGGACCGTGCCCCACGAACGATTACACCCGATGTATCGCGAACCGGGTTCGCAGGATCGCAGTCACCGGCTTGGCCCGTGTTCGCGGGTAGCGGCGCCACAACCGACGGGGCAGGCCATGTAGTCGAGCGAGGCCATCCCGTGGATCGTGAACGCATTGGGCCAAACCAGCGGTTGCGTCGCAGGTGAGGACGGGCAGGTCGCCGCCGGGCCGGTCGAAGTGCAGTTGGACGTAGTCGTGCACGAAGTTCACGGAGTAGAGCCGAGACCCGATCAGCCTGCCCAGCAACTCGTCGGCACGTATCTGTGCGCTGCCATGCAGCCATCCTGCCGTAGCGCGCTCCGTTATCAGTGGAAGCGCACGTCACGACCGATCGATCAGCGGCACGAGCGGGTGTTCACGGATGGTGATCGAGCGTGTAACGCGGCTGCGGCGGCAAGCGACAGTTCACCGGGCCGAGCTCGCGGTGGGCGGCACGAATTCGTTGTGGGAGCAAAGTGGTGACCGAGCTCGTCGAGGTGAGTACGGACGAGGATCCGGTGTTGGACGTCGTTTTCGTGCATGGTCTCGACGGTGACGCCCTCAAGAGTTGGTCGACGAAGCGGAAAGGTTCGTTCTGGCCGGAGTGGCTCTGCCGGGACATCACGGGATTGTCTGTCTGGTCACTGGGGTACGACGCGGCGTCGAGCCGCTGGCTGGGCCATGCGATGCCGATTCAGGACCGGGCGATCAACCTGCTGGCCCTCCTGGAAAGTCGCGGGATCGGGCAGCGTCCGCTGTGTTTCGTCACCCACAGCATGGGTGGGCTCGTGGTCAAGGAAATGCTGCTGCACGCGGCCGACGGCCGCGCCGACTACACCGAATTCGCCACCGCCACACGAGGGGTGGTGTTCCTGGCTACCCCGCACACTGGGTCCGACATCGTCACTCAGGCCGTCTTTCAGGCATTGAGCGTCGTTTACCGCAAGACGAAGGCGGTCGACGCCCTGGAACGCAACAGCGCGCACCTTCGGCAGCTCAACACCAGATACCGCAACTGGGCCGTGGACCAGACGACGGAAATCGAGCACAAGATCTTCTACGAGACCTTGCGGACCAAGGGTGTGCATGTGGTCGACGCCGGCTCGGCCGACCCCGCCATTCCGGGCCAGACAGCCATCCCGGTGGACACGAACCACATCGACATCTGCAAACCCAGTACTCCCAGCGACCTGGTCTACGGCCAGATCAAGCTTTTCATCATCGGAATTGTCACCGCACTGCACACCAGCCCGACTGACACCCTTCAGGATGGCAGCCCGGAGAGCACGGGGCAGCGCAGGACGAGTACTCGGCCAGGTGACGCCTTTGTGAGCGCCCAGAAGGTGGAGCTTCGGGAACGTTCACCGACACGGGCTCATTCTACTCACCGTGTCCGATGGTGGTCACGGTCTGCCATGGTGAAGCGAGTAGCCGTTGCGACGGCGGTGGGCGTTGCCGTTGCCGTGTCGGTGTGGGTGGCAGTCCCCACCGGAAGCTCATCGTCACCGTCGCCCGGCACAACGCAAGCCGTGAGTATGTCAGCCGCGTTGCAGGATGAGTCCTACCGCCTGGTGTTCCCCCTGAACAACGTGCTAGCGAGCGAGCAATCGGTGAAGAGGCTGCACGTAATCATCTCATTCGACAGTGGCGTGGCCTGTGCCGAAGTGCCGCCTGCGGTCATCTTCGATGTCAGCGACGTGGTCGTCGCAGGACCATCGGGCACGATCACGCAAGGTGCCGTATCGGCGGAGAACGGACCGGCGGCAGGATTCAAGGTGCCGGTTTCCGGCTCAATCAACTACGGCTGCGGGTGGAACCAGGTACAACTCAGCTTCACCCCTCCCGGAGCGATAATGAACCGGCTCACCACCACGCCGATTGCGATCGACGTCCCGAGAAAGATCGCCGTCTCTTACCGCAGGATGCCCGACAGCGGCCCGTACGAAGAACGCCTCGCCATGCCGACCCTCGAAGAGCTCGGCGAAGAACGGGTGGTGGCCTTTCGCGCCATAGCGGAAGTCGGCGATGCGAACACGATCGAATCCTGCTTTCTGATTGCTCGCTCAGCAGTGTCAGGGCCCCAAGACTGCGATTACAAACTCGGCAGCTACCAGGTTTTCTGGCGACAGATCCCAGTGAACGCAGGAGAGGTCAGGTACGAGCGATGAACACGTCACAAAACTCAGTTCACCAACGGTGCGTCCACTTCACCGTCGCCTGATGGCTGCGGCTCAGCGGGATCAGCGCGTTGACGATGGTGCCCGCGTAGCGGACTGACTGGACGCCGTGTGTCTAGTGGACTGGCCGGACGGCTGACGCGCCCTGCCCTCAGCACCAGCGCGCGTTACCCGTCCGGGCAAAGATGGCCCGCGCTGAAACCATCCTGGGCGCGACGCGCGTTGAGAGCTGATATGACTGAACTTCACCGGCTCGGGTCGTCCGACCTCCTCGTCTCGCCCCTCTGCCTGGGCGGCAACGTTTTCGGCTGGACCGCCGACCAGGCCCAGTCCTTCGCGGTGCTGGACGCCTACCTTGCCGGAGGCGGCAACTTCGTCGACACCTCCGACTCGTACATGAACTACTATCCGGAGCAGGGCAACGAACCCGGCCAGTCGGAGACCATCATCGGCACCTGGCTCGCCCGCCGCGGCAACCGCGACGACGTGGTCGTGGCGACCAAGGTCGGCGACCACCCGCGCTACCTCGGCCTCGCGCCCGCCACCATCAAGGCCGCCGCCGAGGAGTCGCTGCGGCGGCTGCGCACCGACCACATCGACCTCTACTACACCCACTTCGACCGGGACGAGTCCATTCCGGTCGATGACATCATCGGCGCACTGGACGAACTCGTGCAGGCGGGCAAGGTGCGCGCGATCGGCGCATCCAACATCAGCCCCGAGCGGCTCGCCGCGTCACTGTCTTTCGCCGACAGCGCCGGCACCGCCCGCTATGTGGCGCTCCAGCCGCAGTACAACCTCGTGTCGCGTGACACCTACGAAGGTGCCCGGCGCGACATCGTGCAGCGCGAGGGGCTGGCGTGCGTGCCGTACTTCGCGCTCGCCTCGGGGTTCCTGACCGGCAAGTACCGTCCGGGCCAGACCGTCGAGAACGTACGCAACCTGCCCGGACTGGCGGGTGGCTACGCGGATACCGAACGCGGCGCGCGGGTGCTCGATGCGTTGGCCCAGGTCGCGACCGCTCGCGGAGTGGAGATGACCACCGTGGCGCTGGCCTGGCTCGGGCAGCAGCCGACGGTGACCGCGCCGATCGCCTCCGCGCGCACCGTCGAGCAGTTGCCCGCGCTGCTCGCCGCCCACGACCTGCACCTCTCGGACGTCGAGTTGCACTCGCTCACCTCCGCCTCGTCCTGACCGGTGCTCGCGGTCAGGAAGCACGGCCGCACTGGCGCGGACCGCGCGGTGCCGCTGCTCGTCAGCGCCAGAGTGGGGTTCGCGCCTGGGCCGCCGGGGGGATCGGGGCACCTGGGCAGGTGGCGTTGGAGGTCTTGCCGATGTCGAAGAACTCGACCGCTTTCGAGGCGCACGGCAGGATTGACAGTGAGCCGTGCATGTCGTCCTCGATGGTGAGGAGTGAGCCGCCGATGTGGGCGCGCATGTCGTGGGCCCACGGTAGTGGTGTGACCGATTCGTAGGCGTGGCCCACCAGTTGTAGTGGGCTCTTGCCCGGCTTGAAGTGCCACGTGGTGGCGGGTAATGGCCAGCCGGCGCAGTAGCCGTCGTAGGAGCCGTGGCTGCCGGCGACCGGGAGTTCGGCGGACAGCGCGAGGTGGTTGCGCCAGTGCGCTTCGAAGTCGCGGGGGCCGCTTGATTCGTTGCAGATCACCGCGTTCTGCTGGTCCGGGTTGAACGCCGGGTTCGGATCGTCCCAGCCGAAGCCGGTGCGGGTGGACACGACCACACTAGGCACCTCGCCGCCGGAACGGAGCTTCACCAACTGCCGGGCCGACTCCGGCCATTTGCGGCGGGCTCCGAGGAGCAGGCTGTCGACCGTGTTCCGGTCGGTGGCCTTCGCCCGCAGGTCCAGCAGCGCGTTGGTGACCGCCTCCTTCGTGGCGCCGAAGTGGTAGACGTGGTCGTTGCCTGCCACCCAGCCGGTGAAGTCATGGAAAGAGTTCTCCAGAGCCGTCATCTGGTCGTGGTCGACCGCGGTGAGGTCGAAAGTGGATGTCACGACCGAGTCGAGCAGCATCGCAGCGACGTGCTCGTCGAACAGCGTGCGGTATTGGGCGCCCAGCGCGGTGCCCCAGGAAATCCCGTAGTAGCCGATCTTTTCCTCGCCGAGAGCCTGGCGGATCCGGTCCATGTCGCGGGCGACGTTCGCGGTGGTCAGATTTGCCGTGAACTCCGGGTCCCGTGCGACACAGTCCTGGTAGTGCCGGGCGTCGCGTTCGGACTTGAAGCGGGCTTTTTCCTTGTCGGATAGGGAAGGATCGGGCTGTGTGTTGTCCTGCGGGCAGGACAGCCCGGCGCTGTAGCCGACTCCGCGCGGGGCGAAACCGACGATGTCGTGGTGCACGCCCAGTCCCGCGGCCTTCGAGGCCAGTAGTTCCCGCGGCATGCTCATGCCGTACGCGCCGGGGCCGCCCGGGTTGACCAGGATGACCCCGTCCCGGCCTCCGGTGGCCCTGATCCGGCTCACCGCCAGCTCGAACGTGCGCCCGTCCGGTTTCGTGTAGTCGACCGGCACCGTGATCATGGCGCATTCGGTGCGCTGGTCCTCCGCGGGCCAGCCGTCCGCGATGGTTCGGCACGGCTGCCAAGCCAGGCCGTCCGCAGCCGTTGCCGTTCCCGGCACCAGCTGTACGAGCAGCAGGCCGACAAGTACCGGTCCGGCGAGTTTCTTGATCGACATGAGGCTCATGGTGGCAGCCCGCCGGGCCGGGCCGATCGGCCGATCGGCCACCTCAGGGCGGCGATCGGTCAATTGCCGAGGCGGCTCCGCTCCGAACCACGGCGGGCGAGCCGATGACGCACCCGGTCGCCGCGTATCGACCGCGTCCAGGCATGATGCGCTCTTTCTTCGTGGTGGTTGTGTGGTGTCAGGCGGCGGTGTAGCCGCCGTCGGCGGCGACGACCGCGCCGGTGATGAACCCGGACCGGGGCGAGGCCAGGAAACCGATCACCTCGGCGATCTCCTCGGGCTGCGCGACACGGCCCAAGGGGTGGGCGTCGCCGAAGGAGCGCAGATACTCCCGGCTGTCCGCGCGGAAGTTGTCGAGCATGTCGGTCTCGATCACACCGGGGGCGACGACGTTGGCTCGGATGCCGTGCGGGCCGCCCTCCAGCGCGAGCACCTTGGTCAACTGCGCCAGTGCCCCCTTCGACGCGCTGTAGGCTGCCGCATCGGTGAGGCCGACTGTGCAGGCGAACGAGCCGACGGTGACGATCACACCCCCACCGCGTTCGCTCATCGCCCGGAACGCTTCCCTGGCGTGCAGAAACGTTCCGCGGGCATTGATCGACATCAGCTCGTCCCAGTCGGCCGCGGTGGTCGCGATGATCGGCTTGTTCACCGATCGGCCGGCGTTGCCGACCAGGATGTCCATGCCGCCGAACCGATCGATCGCCGCAGCGACCGACCGCACTGCGACGTCCTCCCGGGACACGTCACCCACCAGTGTGGACACCTGGTCGAATCGGGCGGCGAGATCGTCTACTTCGGGGCGGAGGTCTGTGGCCAGCACTCGCGCGCCGCGGGCGTGCAGCCAGGCGACCGTGGCCGCGCCGACCCCGCGGGCGGCCCCGGTGACCAACGCGACTTTGCCCTCCAGTTCACGATCGGAGCTCGGCCCGCTCATCGCCGGGCCTGCCCAGGGCGATGAGCGGCGCCGCGTGCTTCGTCGTAGCACCCGTCGGTGCGTAATTCCGGCCGGCTATGCCCGTCCGCGGTGACCCACATGATGGCCACGTCGATATCGCTTGTCATACCGACCATCGTCGGCAACGAAGACAGGCGATGGCAGGACGTGTGGTAGCTGGGTGTGCGGCACCCTCCCGGCCGGCGTCGTGCGGGCGGTGGCCGGGAGATCGGGGCTGGTGGGGTGAGAACAGGTTGACATTCACATTAATGGGAATGTTTTGAGATCTGGTCATGATGATGACTGGTGGCCGGTCGGCACCGTTCCGCGTCGGACTCGCTCTGGAGGGTGTCGGCTGGCATCCCGCCGCGTGGCCGGAGTCGTCGATGACCGATCCCGCCGAACTCTTCGGCAGTCGCCATTGGACTGATTGGGGACGTGCGGCCGCGACGGGAGGCATCGACTTCGTGACCCTGGAAGACGGTTTGAGCGCGCAGACCGAGCAGTTCACGGGCGTGCCGGGCGACCCGCGGAAAGTGGTCAGGGGCAGGCTCGATCCGGTGGTAACCGCCGCGATCCTGTTGTCCTCCACCGATATCGGCGAGGTGGTGGTGTCCAGGAACGTGACCCACTCGAATCCCTTCCACGTCGCGACGCAACTGGCGTCGTTGGCCGCGATCGCGCCGGGCCGGGTGACTTTCCGGCCCCAGGTGTCGGCTAACGCGGGTGATGCCACCGTGGTCGGCGGCACGCCGACTCCCCGGCTCGAGCCGGAGGACGTCCGGGCCCCGGTGCGCATCGCTCATCGCCTCCGGGACCTGTTTAGGGACGCGGAGTCCCAGGTGCGCGCGATTCGGAGCCTGTGGTCGACCTTCCCTCACGAGAGCCTGGGTTCCGGGGACGAATTCTGGCGGTCCGGGCTGATCGCACCCCGCGCCTCGGACCATCACCCTGCCGCGGGGCCGCTGAACGTTCCCTTGGCCGTGCCGCCGCGAGTAGCTGCGCTCGCCCACCATGCCTTGGAGCCTTATCGGCTTGCTGCCGCGGTCGCCGACCGGGTCTTTCTCACACCGACCGCCGAGCATCCCGTGCCGGACCTGGTCGCGGCGTTCCGGCAGATCGAGGAGCTGACACCAGATGCCACCAAGACCGAGCTCTATGCCGACATCGCGGTTGTTCTCGGCGACACCGACGAGGGTGCGCGGGCCAGGCTCGCTCACCTGAACCATGTCACCGGCGCGGTCTGGTCGACCGACACCGGCATCTTCACCGGCACCGCCGCCGGGCTCGCCGAAGTCGTGACCGGCTGGCGCGATCAGGACGGGATCGCCGGTGTCCGCCTTCGGCCGGCTGTCCTCGATGAGGACGGGCAACGGATCATCCGCGACCTCGTCCCGTTGATAGCAGCCCCGTGATCACTGCTCGCTGTCAGAAGTCATCCTGTGAATACGCCCCACTGGCACTCCGGCGATACGGTCGACGATAGGGGTTTCGACGCGCCCGCGGATGACATCCGAGACCGGTGATCCAGTTGTCCACAAAGGATCCGTTGCGCCGCGGGATTCGCCGCCGTGGCAATGGGACCGGGGTCTGCTGACAGCCACGGCGCCGTGCATCAGGAGCAGAGTCGAAGGTACTGCGGCTTGAGGATCATGGCCGCGGTGACCTTGGATACGCAGGTCTTGAACCCGAAGACGCACCAGTTGACCTTCTCGCTCCTGACCAGGAGTAGTCCGTACGGCAGGCCCGGATCGCGCGGCGATGTCAGTAGTAGGCCCGCTACGTTGTCCTTGACCTCGAGGGCACTCACCGAAACGGGAGTGGGTGAGGGGACGAGGCGGTCGGGCAACGGTGGAAGTTCCGGGCCGCGTGGACAGAACAGAGCTCGTAGGGCGGGTTCGTCGCCTGAGGTCATCACGTCGGCGATCTCTTCGGCCACACCGTCCGCGGTCGCCTGCGGATCGTCATACACCGTGAAGTAAGCGATGACGGCGATCGTGATGACGAGTACCACCGTCGCGACCAGGATCAGCCACGGACCTCGCCGTCGCCGCGCGGCACCGGCATCGGATGTTCCCGCTGCGTCCACGCCGGTGCTCCTTCCTCTCACGGTGGGCCAACCAGTCTCGCACGGCAGGTCATTCCGGGTTGAGATGGTGGCCGCGCCGATGAGGGAGATCAGCTGGGTCGAGCAAGGGGTGGGCGCCCGGCAAGACCGCCGCGTGCCGGCGGAGGTCCATCAGTCCACGCGGTTCTACCCCGGTCGGTGTAAGCGGTTCCGGCAGATGTCGGCGACTTGCTCGCTTTCGCGCACTTCAAGCGAAAGTGTCCGGTTGTGTCAGTGACAGCGTTGTCGCCGCGCCTTTACGCTCCGCCCTGGATCGATCCAACGACATCTTTCCCTTGCCAAGTAAGGCGGAAGTCACTTGTTCAGATCCAGAATTTGCGCTGTCGTCATCACCTTGCTCGCGTGCGCCGCGCTGGCGGCGCCCGCCACCGCGGCCGACACCGACCGAGTCCAGCCGCTTTCCGACCATCGTGACCGGGGCGCTCAAGCCGCGATGGCGGTGGACATCGGTTCCTACGCCTCGCCCCGTCCCGTGTTCTGTGACGGTGACGGGACCAGCGGCAAGAGAGTGCAGCTGGTCTACGTGCACGGCGAAGGGCAACCCAGTCGCTACCAACAGGTTCGCGGCGCGTTCCAGAGTCAGGCCGCTGAAACCGATGACGCCTTTGTCGAGGCGACGCGGCGGTTCGGCGGAGGCATCCGACATGTCCGCTTCGTCACTGACGGCTCCTGCCGGGCGAAGGTCGACGAGGTGAGTATCCCGGCCGCGGCGCTGAACGACTGGTACAAGGTCAACAACGAGCTCCGTGCGCGCGGCCACAACAGGGCCGATCGCAAGTATGTGGTGTGGAGCGAAGCGAATTCCCAGGGCGATACCGGCTGCGCCGCGATCGGCGGCAACGACGATCGGCCCGGGCCTGAGAACCGCAACAACACCGGACCGCATTACGCGCAGCTCGGCCCGAACTGCTGGGTCGGCTGGGACTTCGTCGGCCACGAGTTCCTGCACACCGTCGGTGCCGTGAACGGCAGCGCCCCGCACGCCTCAGGCGGCGGCCACTGCGACGATGACGAGGACATCATGTGCTACGGCCCCGGTACTCAGAAGATCTGCGGCGGTCACGCGTTCCAGATCGACTGCAACGGCGACGACTACTACAACCCGAACCCACAGGGAGGCAACTACCTGTCGACCCACTGGAACATCGCCGACAGCGATTTCCTTGTCAAGGGTGGTCCGAGCTACGGCGTCGGCGAGGTGGTCGGACTCGCGAGCAAATGCCTCGACGTCCAAGACGGGCGAACAGTCAACGGCACCGCTGTCCAGATCCGTGGTTGCGACGGTTTCAACTCTCAGCGCTGGGCCAGGGTCGGCAACACGCTGACCGCGCTCGGCAAATGCCTGGACGTCGACGGCAGCGGCACCGCGAACGGAACCAGGATCCAGCTCTGGGATTGCAACGGCACAGGCGCACAGGTCTGGGAGGCCGCGGGCAACGGCAACCTGCGCAACCCGCAATCCGGCCGCTGCGTCGACGTTCGCTACTCCTCACCGAACGACGGCACGCCGGTACACCTCTGGGACTGTCATACCGGGGACAACCAGCGTCGGTGAAAAGGTCCTTGATCAGGAACGGGACACCGGCCAGCGGCCCGGTCGGGGTCGCCGCCGCGGCCGCGCGCGCCTGGTCGAAGTAGCGCAACGTGACCGCGCCGAGGGCAGGGTCGAGCTGTTCGATCCGCTCGAACGAGGCCTCGACGAGCTCGGTGGGCTTCACCTCTCCTGAGGTGACGAGCGCGGCCTGATCGGTCGCGTCGAGCCAACGGGCCTGTTCGGAAAAGGAGCTCATTTCTCCTTTCTAACACCGTGGTAGCGACTGCTACGAGTTCAAGTGCAACGCAGTGGTCGATCTGCCTCTTCCCATCACAGATACTGCCTTTCCAACCCACAGATACTGCCCTTTTGCGCCAGGTCCTGTGGCCGCGAACACCGCACCCGCCCGGCTGCGCTCGGCCTGACACGAAACCGGTGGACACCCGAAGCGAGTACGGCTGTCTGCGCGAGAACCGCATTAGCGCCATACACGTTTCCCTTGATGAAGCGAATATGGTATTCGACGTAATACCTGCATTAGAACCACACGTATTCCTTCATGAGCAGAATTCGCGATGTCGAGGCGTGGGAACCACACGATGCCCCCTCGTGGCCTCGCGTGAAGAATGCGACGAGAAAAGGGCCGGGTGTGCCTGCACGGAGGAGGGGGCGTTCAAAGCTCCCACATGAGCCTGAACGCCCCCTCCGGGACCTGTCTGACGGGCCGACTGGTCAGGCCATCGGGGGCTGCTCGCGCCACCAGCGCTGGCCGGCTTCGGGCAGGGTGGAGATCGGGTCGTAGTAGGGGTAGCGGCGCTGCAAGGCCTCGGGGTCTTCGTGTTCGATCCCGGTCCGGTAGTTCTTGGTCCAGTAGGAGATGCCGAGTTCGCGGTCGTAGTCGGCGAGCTGGTGCACCCAGCGCTTCCCGACATACGGCACGTCGCAGACGATCCGCGGAGTGGCGTAGCCCGGCAGATAGCCCATGATCGCGTGCTGCAATTCCTGCGCCTCGTGCACGGAAACCCGCCAGTGCTCGGCGTTGGGGATCATGTCGCACATGTAGAAGTAGTACGGCAGGATGCTCGCTTCGCCCTGCAGCGCGAAGCACAGGTCCAGCAGCTCGGCAGGGGTCGCGTTGACGCCCTTCATCAGCACGCCCTGGTTGCGGACGTCGCGGACGCCGACGTCGAGTGCGGTCCTGGCGGCTTCCGCGACCAGCGGGGTGACCGACTGCGCGTGGTTGACGTGGGTGTGGATCGCGAGGTTGACGCCGCGGCGCTGGGCGGTGCCGGCGACGCGCTCGAGGCCTTCGACGACCTTCGGCTGGATCCAGTGCTGCGGCAGGGCGGCGAGCGCCTTGGTCGCGAGCCGGATGTCGCGGACGGTGTCGATGTCCATCAGCCGCATGAGGAACGACTCCAGCTGCGGCCACGGCACATTCGCGACGTCGCCGCCGGAAACCACCACGTCGCGCACGCCGGGGGTCTTCTTGAGGTACTCGATCATCGCGTCCTGGCGGTCGACCGGTTTGAGCGAGAGCTTGTGCTTCTCGATCTGCTCGGTCGAGTTCCCGACCAGGTCCATCCGGGTGCAGTGCCCGCAGTACTGGGGGCAGGTCGAGATCATCTCGGCGAGGACCTTGGTGGGGTAGCGGTGGGTCAGCCCCTCCACGACCCACATCTCCGCCTCGTGCAGCGAGTCCCGTTCGGAGTGCGGGTGGCTCGGCCATTCGGTGTCGCGGTCGCTGCGCACCGGGAGCATGTAGCGGCGGATGGGGTCGGCGTACCAGGCCTCGGTCACCTTGGCCGGGTCCGTACCGGCGTTGGGCGCCATCGTGTTGATCATCTGCGGCGGCAGCAGCATCGACATCGTGGCCATCTCGCGCTGGTCGGCGAGCATGTCCTCGTAGAAGCGCTCCTCGAGCTGGTCGCCCATCAGGGCGCGCAGTTGCTTGGCGTTGCGGATGCAGTGCACTCGCTGCCACTGCGCATCGCGCCACTGTGCCTCGGTCACGTCGTGCCAGCCGGGGAAGCGGCGCCAGTCGGGTTCGATCAGCTCGACTCGGGTGTAGTCGTAGGGCTGATCGTAGGCGGCCACCGGCGAGGTCGGTTCCTGGATCGCAGTCACTTGTACTCCTCGTCGTCGGAAACGCGTGAAAATATCCTGTCACATCGTTCGGACGACGTAAATATTCCTGTCGTGCCCGGTGTGTCAGACGGACACTGCCTCCGGCTCCGAGCGGGTGCGAAGGTGATCGACAGCAGCGATTCCAGCGACCAGCGCGGCGGCGAGCAGCAGCAGGCCGGCCGAGTAGCCGAGGTGATGAACCGGTTCAAGCCGGGTCGATGGCGCGTTCTGGTCGCGGATACCGACCGCGGCCATCGCCCCGGCGCCGCCGAACACCAGCACCGAGGCCAGCGGTCCGAGCACGGGCACGACGACGCCGTCTTCCGCGAGCCGGGGACCGGTCGTGACGACCACGGAGACGACGGTGGCGCACAGCAGCGCCAGCAGCAGCGCTCCCGGGATCACCGCGTCGTGGTCGATCAGCTTCTCCGGCACTCCGCCGGTCCCCAGATCCACGATGAACAGCACGAGCGCGGACATCGCGGCCCCGCCGACGGCGAACTGCACCCTCCAGCGCGACGCGCCCACGAGACATCCGGCGGCGACCCCCACCGCGGCCGCCAGCCAGCTCAGCACCGGCTGGAACGCGACGGAGTACACCGCCAGCAGCAGCGGCGCCATCGTCCCCACCTGCACACTCGCCGACGTCGCCGCGGCGAAGAACGCCCGCGATCCGGCGATCGCGCACGCGACGACCCCGCCGACGAGCACGATCAGCCCGCCGATGGCCACGACGACCTCCGCGTGCCTGCCGATCGACGCGACCGGCAGTTCGAGGATCTCGCTGACCTTCAGGACGTCCACCGCGCCCACAGCCATGGGAAGCAGCACGGCCAGGATCGCCGCGGCCGCGAACCGGGCCGGCAGCGGACGCGGCTCGGGCCATTCCGGATCCTGCGCACGGGAACCGCGCGTGACGACGGCCAGCACGGCTCCGGCCACGCTCAGCGCGGTGAGGACCAGATGCCAGACCAGACCGCCGGTGGCGAGCATGAGCCACGACGCGCCCGCCAGGCTCGCGGCGAACAACTGCGTTCCCACGGTGAGCCCGATGAGCACGAGCCCGGCGATCCGGGCGCCTCGCCGCAGGAGTTCCTGTGCCGCGGCGAGTACCGCCAGCAGCACCACCGGCGGCCCGGCCAGCGCGATGATCGTCAGCGACGGATGCCCACCCAGGTCAGGGACCAGGTGCACGAGAGCGGTCGGCAAGGACAGGACGACCCCCGCCACCAGCAACCACGGCCACCATCGCGTCAGGAACACGGCGGCGAGCACCGCGACCAGCGGCACCAGGGACACCAGCACCAGATCGGACGGCCAGCCCCGTGGCGCCGCCAGCGCGATCAAGGGCCGCAGGATCGAGGTGTCGCGGACCGCGGTGAAAACGACCACCGCCCCGAGCCCCAAAGCCGCCGACACAGTGGTCCCAGCGACGGCGCGGCCTGCTTCGGTCTTCATGTTTTCAGCTCCCCAGCTCATTTCATCGACCCTAACCACGTGGTGATCATCCGCACGCTGCAAACTCGGAAGGGTGACGAACGCGCGAACCACGCTCCTGCTCGGCGGGCGCATCTACAGCCCCACCGCCCCCGACGCCACCGCCATGGCGATCACGGACGGCACCGTCGTCTGGGTGGGGCAGGACGGCCCGGCCAAAGCACTGCATCCCGACGCCGAGGTGCTCGACCTCGACGGCGCCTTCGTCGCCCCCGCCTTCGTCGACGCGCACGTCCACGCCACCGCGACCGGTCTGCACCTCACCGGGCTGAACCTCGCGAACATCCGAAGCGCCGGAGAACTGCTGGCCGCGGTCCGCGACGCGGTCCGGCCCGGGCAGGTGCTGGTCGCGCACGGCTGGGACGAGTCCCGCTGGTCCGACGGCAGGCTGCCCAGCCGCGCGGAGATCGACGAGGCCGCGAACGGGACCCCGGTGTACTTGAGCCGGGTCGACGTCCACTCCGCGCTCGTCTCCAGCGCGCTCGTCGCTTTGGCGCACGGCGTGCACGACGCGCCGGGCTGGTCCGCCGACGGACCGCTGACCCGTGACGCCCACCACCGCGTCCGTGCCGCGATGCGCGAGGCGATCACCCCGCGGCAGCGTCGCGAGGCCCAGCGCGCGTTCCTCGCCGAGGCCGCCGCCCGTGGGGTCGTCAGCGTCCACGAATGCGCGGGCCCGGACATCTCCGGCGCCGACGACCTCACCGATCTGCTCGCGCTCGCCGCGGAACCGGGACTGCCCGAGGTCGTCGGCTACTGGGGCGAACGCGGGGGAGTCGACACCGCCCGGGCGCTGGGCGCCAGGGGAGTCGCGGGCGACCTGTTCGTCGACGGCGCACTCGGCTCCCGCACCGCCGCACTGCACCAGCCGTACGCCGACGCCCACGACACCTCCGGAACGCTCTACCTCGACGCCACCGCCATCGCCGAGCACGTCGGCGCCTGCACCGAGGCCGGGTTGCAGGCCGGCTTCCACGTCATCGGCGACGCCGCCGTCGCCGAGGTCGTCGAAGGCTTCCAGCTCGCGGAGAAGACCGTCGGCCGTCGCGCATTGGCCGCCTGCCACCACCGGCTCGAACACGTCGAGATGATCGACGTCGACCAGGCACGGGCGCTCGCGGGCTGGGGCGTGGTCGCGTCGGTCCAGCCGCAGTTCGACGCGGAATGGGGTGGCACGCAAGGGATGTACACCGACCGCCTCGGCGCCGAGCGGGCTGTGAAACTCAACCCCTTCGCCGTCATGGCCGCCGAGGGGCTCCTGCTCGCCTTCGGCTCCGACGCCCCGGTCACCCCGGTCGCTCCGTGGGCCACCGTCCGCGCCGGGACCTACCACCGCACTCCGGGATCGGGACTGTCCGCTCGCGCCTCCTTCACCGCCCACACCCGCGCGGGGCACCGCGCTGCCGGGGTCAACGACGGTGTCACCGGCAGCCTGGTCCCCGGCGCTCCCGCGCACTACGCGGTCTGGGACGCCTCCGACCTGGTCGTCGCGACACCGGACTCGCGGGTGCAGCGCTGGTCGACCGATCCGCGGGCGGGCGTACCCCCGCTGCCGAACCTGGACGAGGGAGCCGCCCTGCCCCGCTGTCTGCGCACGGTGCGCGACGGGCAGGTCATCCACGACGCGTTCACCCGGACGGCCTAGGGTTCAGGGGTGTCCTCGACCGTGGCGAATCCGGCTCCCGAAGCAGACAGGCGAAAGCGGTTCTCCCGCGCCTGGCTTCTGCGTTTCCTCGTCGCCGCGGCGTCGGGTTTCACGCTGTACCTGAGTTTCGCGCCGCGGCCGTTGTGGTGGCTCGCCCCGCTGGCGTTCACCGGCTTCGCGCTGGTGGTGCACGGACGCCGGTTCCGCGGCACCTTCGGCTACGGGTTCGTGTTCGGGCTGGGGTTCTTCCTGCCGTTGCTGACCTGGCTGCTGGACTTCCTCGGGCCGGGCTTCGGGCCCTGGCCGTGGCTCGGGCTGGCGATGGCGCTGTCGGTGTATCTCGGCTTCGGCGGGGCATTCGCCACTGTGGTGTGGAGGCTGCCGCTCGGGCCGTTGTGGGCCGCGCTGGTGATCATCGCGCTGGAGACTCCGCGCACCTGGTTCCCCTTCGGAGGGTTCCCGTGGGGCCGCGTGGCCTTCAGCCAGCCTGAGGGCGCCTTCGTCTCACTGGCCTCGATCGGCGGCGCCCCGCTGGTCGGTCTCGCCGTCGTGCTGACCGGCTTCGGTCTCGCGGCGCTGTGCCTGCGGCTCAAGGCCGCCGACCCGCGGCGCTCCGTGATGGCCGCGGCCGCCGTCACCCTCGTGCCGGTGGTGGCGGGCCTCGCGGTGTGGCCCACGATCGGCACCGAAGCCCAGGACGGCGAACTCACCGTCGCCACCGTCCAGGGCAACGCCCCCGACATCGGGCTGGCGCTGGAAGGCCGTCGCGACGAACTCCGGAACAACCATCTCGCCGAGAGCGCCCGGTTACTCGAGAAACTCAAGGCGGACAACACCAAGGTCGATCTGCTGGTCTGGCCGGAGACCGCGATGGCGATGCGGACCGGTGACGCGGGCGTCGACCGGATGGTCCGCGACTACGGCGTCCAGGCGATCATCGGCGCGCTGGTCCGGCTGCCGGACGGTTCGGCGCAGAACTCCGCGCTCGTCTGGGATCCCGTCACCGGTCCCGGTCAGCGCTACGCCAAACAGCAGCTCGTCCCGTTCGGCGAGTACGTCCCCGCCCGCGAGCTCGCGAAGCTGGTGACCCCGTTCGTCGACAGCGTCGCGAACATGACCCCGGGTGACGGCGCCAACTCCGCGCTGTCGGTCGCGGGGACCAAGGTCGGGGTCTTCATCTGCTACGAGACCGCGTTCGACTACCCGGCCCGCGAGTCCGTCGCCAACGGCGCGGAACTGCTCGTCGTGCCG
Organism: Amycolatopsis sp. lyj-90; assembly: GCF_046549035.1. Lineage (NCBI taxonomy): Bacteria > Bacillati > Actinomycetota > Actinomycetes > Pseudonocardiales > Pseudonocardiaceae > Amycolatopsis > Amycolatopsis sp. lyj-90. Next base: position 1,290,945 of record NZ_JAJPWP010000001.1, on the reverse strand, counting down.
ACCAACAACGCTTGGTACGGGCCGGGGGAGATGAGCTACCAGCAGCTGGCGATGTCGCGGCTGCGAGCGGTCGAACATGGCCGCGCTGTGATCGTCTCCGCCACCAGCGGGGTCAGCGCGATCGTCGCCCCCGACGGTTCGATCACGGCCTCTACCAGCCTGTTCACCGCAGATTCCCTGGTGGGGCGCGTACCGCTCAGGCAGCAGACTACGCTGTCGGATCTACTCGGTGTGACGACGGAGTACGGGCTGCTCGCCCTGGCGATCGCCGGGGTTACCGGCGGGTACGTGCTGCGTTTCCGCACCCGGCGCGCGAGCGCCGCCAAGGCAACGAGGGAAGCGGCGGGCTGACCCGCCGGAACACGGAGGAAAAGCGGATGGCGCAGGCGCCACGGGGGGACCAGGGAATCGAGCCGGTGCTGGTGGTGGTCCCGACGTACAACGAGCGGGACAACATCGGGCCGATCCTGGAACGCCTGCTCAAGGCACTCCCGGACGTGAACGCCCTCGTCGTCGACGACGGCAGCCCGGACGGGACCGGCGACATCGCCGACGAGCTCGCGAAGGCCGACGAGCGGATCCAGGTCATGCACCGGACCGAGAAGGCCGGCCTGGGGGCCGCGTACGTCGCGGGGTTCCGCTGGGGTCTCGCCCGTGACTACGCCACCATCGTCGAGATGGACGCCGACGGCTCGCACGCGCCGGAGGATCTGCCCCGGGTGCTGGCGGCGCTCGAGGACGCGGACCTGTCCATCGGCTCCCGCTACGTTCCCGGCGGCAGCACGGTGAACTGGCCGTTCCAGCGCAAGGCGCTGTCCTGGGTGGCGAACTTCTACGCGAAGGTCGCGCTCGGCATGAAGATCAACGACATCACCGCCGGTTTCCGCGCGTACCGTCGTTCGGTGCTGGAGAAGCTCGCGCTCGACGAGATCGCCTCGCGCGGCTACTGCTTCCAGATCGACCTGGCGTTCCGGACGAAGCTCGCCGGGTTCGAGGTGGTCGAAGTCCCGATCACCTTCACCGAACGTGAGATCGGTCAGTCGAAGATGAGCGGTTCGGTCGTGCGCGAGGCGATCGTCATGGTCGGCATGTGGGGGATCAAGCGTCGCTGGCAGCAGCTTCGCGGGCTCGTCAAGAAGGGCTGACCCCCAGCACGCTCACGCCGAGCTTCCCCAGTTCCTTCACCGTCGGTTCGTCCGGCGCCGCGTCGGTGATCACACCCGCGACGTCGGACAGGGGGAGCACGGTGAACGGCGAGGCCGCGCCGATCTTCTCCGAGCTGGCCAGCACGTAGGTGTCTGCGGCGCGTTTGGCGAGCGTGCGTTTCATCGCGGCCTCGTCGGAGTCCCCGGTGGTGAGCCCGGTCTCGGGGTGCACGCCGGTGACGCCGAGGAAGAACAGATCGGCGTTGATTCCGTCGGCCGCCTCCGCCGCGGCCGCGCCGCAGGTGACGGCGGAGTGCTTGAAGAGCCGCCCGCCGATCAGGAAGACCTCGACCTTCGGATGGGTGACGAGCGCGGCCGCGACCGTCGGGCTGTGGGTGACGATCGTCGCTTCGAGATCGACGGGAAGCGCCTTCGCCAGCGCGAGCGCGGTCGTCCCGCCGTCGAGGATGACGGTCGACCCCAGCCGGATCAACGCTGCTGCACGTTTCGCGATGCGCTCCTTGCCCGCGATGCTGACCGCCATCCTCGTCGCGTAGTCCGCGGTGGCGGGAGAAACCGGCAAGGCTCCGCCGTACACCCGCTGACACAGCCCGGCCTCCGCGAGTTCTCGCAGGTCACGGCGAATACTATCCTCGGATACGCCGAGTTCGGCGGCGAGATCCTTGGCCACGATCCGGCCTTCGGTCTTCAGTCGTTCGAGCAGCAGGTCTCGACGTTGCGCAGCCAGCATTTGCACGATCCTCCTTGTTCGTGCCGATTGTTGCACATTATGCTCCGGCTCATGACCAAACCTCTGATGATCCTCATCGCCGGGCCGTACCGCTCCGGCACCGGCGACGACCCCGAGCTGCTCGCCCGCAACCTCGCCCGGCTCGAAGAGGCCGCCTGGCCGATCTTCCGCAGCGGGCACGTGCCGATGATCGGCGAGTGGGTCGCGCTCCCGGTGCTGCGCGGCGCGGGCGGGAAGACCGTGGCCGACCCGGTCGCCAAGGAGGTCATGTACCCGACGGCCGACCGGCTGCTGCACCACTGCGACGCCGTCCTGCGCCTGCCGGGGGAGTCCACCGGCGCCGACCAGGACGTCGCGATCGCACTGTCCCGCGGCCTGGCGGTGTACCACCGCATCGAGGACATCCCGGGGTATCAAGCCGCTTAGAGTTCCGCCAGCACCGCCTGGATCGCCGGGCTGGCCTCGGCGCTGCGGCGCCACGCCGCGTGCACCTCGCGCGTCGGCGGGCGTCGCAGTGGACGGGCGACCAGCCCTTCGGCCAGAGGCGGCCGCGCCAGTCGCGGGATCAGCGCCAGGACCTCACCCGAGGCGACCAGCGACAGCTGCGTGGAGAAATCGTCCACCAGATGCCGCACGTCGGGCTCCTCGGGCAGGCCGGCGAACAGGCGGCGGAACCACTGGTGACAGACCGTCCCGGGCGGGCTGGTCACCCACGCGTACCCGGCCAGGTCCGCACCGTCGAGCGGTGGCTCGGCCCTCGCCAGCGGATGGGTCTCGACCATGACGACGTCGCCGAGGTCGGTGTGCACCAGGCGCCGGGACAGCGCGGGCGACAGCGGGACGGGCAAACCGTCGGCGTCATGAAGGAGCGCGAGGTCGGCGGTTCCGGCGTCGACGCTGTGCAAGGCCTGGCCGGGGTCCTGCTCGCTGATGTGCAGGCGCAGATCGGGGTAGCTCGTCAGCAGTCGCGGCTGGACGGGCGCGAGCAGCCCGCGGATGGCGGTCGAGAACGCGGCCACGCGCAGGACACCGCGGGGCGCGCCCTCCGCGACCGACTGGGCGGCCTCGGCACAACGCTCGAGTGCCTGGAACACCTCCAGCGAAGAGTCGACGACGGCCTGCCCCGCCGGTGTGAGCACGACTCCGCGACCCGCGGGAGCGAGAACGGGCGTCCCGATCTGCCGCTCCAGCCGTTTGAGCTGCTGTGACACCGCGGAGGCCGTGAACCCCAGCTCGTCCGCTGCCCGCGCGAGCGTCCCGAGTGCGGCCACCGACCGCAACGCCCGTAAAGCCCCGACCTCGATCATGAAGCAAGGCTACGCAATATCGACCAAAAAGCATCGCTGGACCGCAGGTATCGGCGCCGACAGGATCGAGCACATGACCGAATCGCTCTTCGGCTCCAACCTCGTCGCCATGGTCACCCCGATGGAACCCGGCGGCGCACTCAGCGAACCCGGCCTCGCCCGCCTGGTCGACCATCTCCTGACCACCGGATGCGACGGCATCGTCGTCGGCGGAACCACCGGCGAGTCACCCACCCTCACCGACACCGAAGCCACCCTGCTCGTCCGCTCCGTGGCGACGCGAACCGGAAACCGGGCCCGCGTGATCGCCGGCGTCGGCACCTACGACACCACCGCCTGCATCCGTCGGGCTCACGAAGCTCAAGCGGCCGGGGCGGACGCGCTCCTGCTCGTCTGCCCTTATTACTCCAAGCCGACACAAGCCGGGATCGTGGCGCACTGCCTGGCGGTGGCCGACGCCACCGAACTGCCCGTGATGCTCTACGACGTCCCCGCCCGTACCGGAACGGCCATGGAAGCGGCCACCCTGGTCGAACTCGCCCGCCACCCCAGGATCCGGGCTGTCAAGGACGCCAAGGGAGACCTGTTCGAAGCGATGTCGGTCATGGCGGACTCCCCGCTGGCCTACTACTGCGGTATCGACGAACTCAACCTGCCCTACCTCGCCGCCGGTGCCACCGGTCTGGTCAGCGTCGTCGGCAACGCCTTCGCCGACCGCAACGCCCAGCTCATCAGCGCGGTACGCGGGGGAGACCTCGACACCGCGCGGGCACTCAACGCGGCACTGCACCCCTTGACCGAGACGATCATGCGCACCTCGCAGGGGGCGATCATGGCCAAGGCGGTGCTGGCCGAACTGGGCGTCATCCCGCACGCGACGGTCCGGCTGCCGCTGCTCGAATCGCCGCCCGGCCACCTGCGGCGGCTGACCGACGCGCTGGCGCCTCTGGTCGCCGGACTGGTCCCGGCCTGACCCGCTTCCCCGAGACATGGCGAAGCCCCCGCGGAGGGAGGTCGCGGGGGCTTCGCTGTGTTCGTGGTGGGGCTAGCTACTTGGCCGTTGCGTCAGGCGGACCGGGTGGTCCTGCGTCCCTTCAGCTCGGCGAGACGTTCGTTGAGCAGATCTTCGAGCTCCGGAATCGAGCGGCGCTCCAGGAGCATGTCCCAGTGCGTCCTCGGGGGCTTGACCTTCTTCTGCTCCGGCTGTCCGCCGTCCACGATCTCGGACTCGCTGCCGTGCAGCCTGCACTCCCACACCGAGGGGATCTCGGCGTCGTCGGAGAAGGGCACCTCGAACTCGTGGTTCTTGGGGCAGGCGTAGCGCACGGTGCGCCGAGGAGCGAGGTCGTGGTTGCGGTCGGTCTCGTAGCTGACCGCTCCCAGCCGGCTTCCACGGAGAACACGGTCGGCCATGATGGGGGTCCTTTCAGTCAGCTCCGGGTGGAGCCAGGGTGATGCTCACCCTATGCAACGACGGGGAGGGCCAGAGGATTCCCTGGACACCATGTCCTTGCTCACGATGAGCTGTGTCACCCGGTGGCAACAGCTTCTCCTAGTAGGAGTGGTTTCGCGCTCTGGCGTGACGTCAATACGGCCATCTTGGTGCGGATATCCCCCAGATGGGCTAGTAGTACGCCTGTCATGTCAACCGTAACTGACCGTGTTGGGCCGAGGTAGGCCCCAGGTCGCCCAGTCGAAAGTGCCGACGGCACAATACCTGATAACGGACAGTGTTCAATTCACCCTCAGAACGTGATGTCAATGAAGTTTCAACTAGCGGTTGCTCGGTATCCGCCACCACAACGGTGTCCCCGGCTCTCAACACCTCACCGTCGGACACCCTCGCGTTGAACCGTCCCGTCTGCCCGCACCAGCACAACACCTCGACCTGAACCGGCTGCAACTCGTCCGCCAGCTCGAACAACCGCGCCGCACCCGGGAACAACATGCTCCGGAAATCCGTCGCGATCCCGAAGCAGTACACGTCGATCTGGACGTCATCGGCCAGTTCAGCCAGCTGATCCACCTGAACAGGTGACAAAAACTGAGCTTCGTCGACGATCAAGTAGTCCACGTGCCGTCCCGCCGCCCACTGCTCACGCACCAGCAACCGCAGATCGGTCTCGTTCCCGACCTCGGTCGCCTTGCGCGTCAGCCCGATCCGGCTGGTGATCTGCGGCTCACCGGAGCGATCGTGCCGCACCAGCACCATCCCGCGACGACCCTGCCGCGCGTGGTTGTGGTCGATCTGCAACGCCAGCGTCGATTTCCCGCAGTCCATCGGCCCGTAACAGAACTTCAACTTCCCGACGACCGGCACACCCCGCCGTGAACCCGCCACCGGCACCGACGACAACGCGTCCGTGGGGTCCGGGCCACTTTCCTTCAGTACGGTCACGACGCTCGACCCTATCGGCACGCTCCCGGCTCACAGCACCGCCGGTGGTCGGTTGCCCGCCGCCTCGATCGCCCGCCGCACCGGGACCAGCCACACGAACACGAAACCGAGCACGAAGAAGATCACCAGCGCGATGATCGCGTACCGGAACGAACCGGTGATCTGCCCGACCGCGGCGAACAACAGGGGACCGAGCCACGACGTCCCCCGCTCACCGACCACGTAGAGCGAGAAGTACTGCGCGTCCTTCCCCTCGGGGATCATCTGCCCGAACAACGATCGCGACAGCGCGTTCGTTCCGCCGAGCACCAGCCCGATCCCGACCGCCACCGCGTAGAACTGCAACGGCTGCCCAGCCTGGATGAAGAACGCGAAGCACAGCACGACCGTCCAGGCCACCAGGCTGCCCAAGATCGTCTTCTTCGCCCCGATCCGGGCCGCGATCGCCCCGTGGATCATCGCCCCCGCGTACGCGAGGAACTGGATCACCAGGATCGTCACGATCAGCACCGTGGTGCTGTACTTCAACTCGTCCTTGCCGTACTGCGCCGACACCGCCACCACCGTCGTGATCCCGTCGGTGAAGACCAGATAGCTCCCGAGGAACGCCAGCGTCAGGGGATAGGCCCTCGCGTCCTTGATCGTCCGCTTCAGCTCCTTGAACCCCGCCGTCAGCACCGACAAGCCACGCTCGGCCGACTTCGGCACATGAGTCTGGGGGAGTGCCCGCACCGCCGGAAGCGTGAACACCGCCCACCAGATCCCCGACGTCAGGAAACAGATCCGGATCGCGAGATGTTCGCTCACCCCGAACGCCTCATGACCCATGAAGAACCCGAGCTGCAACGCCAGCGCCAGGCCGCCGCCGAGATACCCGAACGCCCACCCCTTCGACGACACCGAGTCCCGCTCGTCCGGCTCCGCGATGTCCACCAGGAACGAGTAGTAGACGACCAGCGCCCCGCCATACCCGATGTTGGCGAGGATGAACGTCCAGACGCCGACCTGCCAGTTCGTCCCAGCGATGAAGAACATCAACGCCGACGCCACCGCGCCCAGGAACGCGAACCCGCCGAGGATCCGCCGCTTGTACCTGCTCCGGTCCGCGATCGCGCCGGCGATCGGCAACACCAGCACCTGCGTCACCGTCGCGATGGACAGCAGATACCCCCAGAGCGACCCCGCCGGGAAATGCAGCCCGAACAACGACACGTCACAGCTTTGAAGAGTGCTCGAAGCACCACTCGAATCGGTGCACGGCCTGTCCCCGTTAAGGGTGAAATTCGCCTTGGCATCGGAGGACGCGATATCGCTCAAATAGAGCGCCCCGAAGACCGTGATGACCGACGAATAGAACGGCGAATTGGCCCAGTCATAGAGGTACCAAGCCCGCCATACCCGCTTGCGTTCACGGGTCACGGCCACCGTCATGCACTGCTCCTGAAGTCGAGAACGTCGAGGTCAGCGGGAGACTACTGGTGATCGCGGCCCCCTGTCCGGCACGAGTCCGGACCGTGTTCGTTTCGACGCGAGACGAACCCTTCCCGGCCACCTTCCCGACCATCGTCGGCGTGTCGCTGCCACGGTCGACGTGTGTTTCGTGTGAGGCTGGTGGTTGTGCTGTGACTCTTGTGAAGCAAGTGTCCGGTATTTACTGTTCCGCTCATGAGGACCCATCGCCTTCGCACAGCACACCGCGTAGTGGCGAGAACGCTCCTGCTCGCCCTCGCCGTGACGGGCCTGCAGATCGCCACCACCGGATCCGCCGCCGCGGATCCCCACGGCTCCCACTGGGCCAAGCTCCGCATGTGTGAATCGAGCGGGCGCTACAACATCAACACCGGCAACGGCTACTACGGCGCCTACCAGTTCGACCTGCCCACCTGGCGCAGCGTCGGCGGCCAGGGACGACCCGACCAGGCCAGCCCCCGCGAACAGGACTATCGGGCCCTCTACCTCTACCGCATGCGCGGCTGGCAACCCTGGGAATGCGCCGGCAAACTCGGCTTCCGCAACGACGGCGACGGCCGCAGCAAACGCGTCCCGTCCTACGACGACTCCGCCTACATCGGCGGGGGAGGACAACCCGCCCCGCCGCCTCCGCCCAAGCCGAAGCCCACCCCGCCCGCACCGCCCGGCGGCCCCAAACCGGCGTGGCCCGGCGTCGTCTACGCCTACGGCGACTGCGCCGCACCGCTCAAGCAGTTCCAACTGCGGATGAACGCCTACGGCTACGGCTTCACCGGAACCGGCTGCTACTACGAGAAGACCCGCGAAGCCGTCCTCGCCCTCCAGCGCGCCAACGGTATCAACGACTCAGGCCGCCTCGGACCCAAGACCTGGGACGCGGCCTGGAACGGCAAACCACCGCGGTAACCCCTCCGCCCAATGCTATGAAAGGCCCGTTACTTGCAAATTTTGCAAGTAACGGGCCTTTCATAGCGCGCGCGAGGGGAGCAGCAGGCGACTCACGAAGGCCAAGCGCCCCGCTCCCGGAGCACCTCACGCAGCAGATCCGGCCGGTCCGTCACGATCCCGTGCACCCCCAGATCCAGCAGCGACCGCATCTCCGCCGGATCGTCCACCGTCCACGTGTGCACCTCGAAACCCGCCCGCGCCGCCAGCCGTAGGAACGATCGGTCCACCACCTTCAACCGCCCCTGCCGCACCGGCACCTGCGCCATCGCACCCCGCGACAACACCCGCAGCGAGATCAGCGGCAGAAACCCGTTCGCCCACATCACCGCCACCGAACGCGGCCCCATCGCCGTCACCAGCTTCGGCCCCGCCAGCTTCCGGATCCGCGCCAGCCGCGCATCGGAGAACGACGCCGCCGCGACCCGGTCGTGCGCCCCGGTCCGTTCGATCGTCCGCACGAACGGCACGACAGCCTCGTTCGACTTCACATCGATGTTGAACCGCGCCTCCGGCAGCTCCTCGAGGACCTCCTCCAGCCGCGACAACGGCACCCGGCCCCCGATCTTGACGTTCCGCAGCTGCGCCCACGTCTGCCGGGAGATCAACCCCGCACCATCGGTCGTCCGGTCCAGCGACGCGTCGTGATGCACGACCACCACGCCATCCGACGTCGCGTGCACGTCCGTCTCGAGATAGCGATAACCCTCCGTCACCGCCTGCCGGAAAGCGGGCAGCGAGTTTTCCAGTCCTTCCAGGTCACCGAGATGCCAGCCCCGATGGGCGAAGGCACGCGGGAGCGGATCGGCGAGGTACGGAAACAGTGTCGACACCCCACTAGTGTGCACTTCGGTCGTGGCCCCGGCATGAGCGTCCGATGGCCAGCTAGGGTCTGACCCGTGAGGGAAGTGGCCGAGCACCCGAAGACGTCCGCCGAAGAGGTGTCCGAGTTACGTCGCGCGGGGGCATCCAAACACTGCGGATGGTGCGGCAGGCGACTCGAACAGGGCGGCAACGTCGGCAGGCGCCGCCGTTACTGTGGGCAATCCTGCCGCCAGCGGGCCTACGAACGCCGGACCGCCCTCCAGCGCAGCGGCCTCCCCGAGGACGCCGTCGTGCTCTCCGACACCGAGATCGCCGCCCTGCAGGACAGGCTCTTCCAACTCCGCTGCGCCGCCGAAGACATCGTCACCGCGGCCGACGACGGAGCGTCCTTGGCCGAACTTCGCGGCCTCGCCGACGAAATCGCCCAGGCGGCCAAGGACCTCGAACAGCTCCGCTGACCTACAAGATCCCGTCCAGCGCCCGATACGTCCGGTTGCTCGCGGCCGCCGCCCGCTGCTCCCGCCCTGTCGCCTCGATGTAGTTCTGACTGGTCGCCAAGCTCGCGTGCCCCAGCAGCGCCATGATCTCTGACGCGGTCGCGCCGTCCTCGGCCAGCCGCGTCGCGAACGTGTGCCGCAACGCGTGAAGGTTCGCCCCGACCGGCACGCGGTCGTGCAGACCCGCCCACCGGTAGCAGGATTTGACCAGGTACTCCAGCGCGCCGCGGCCGATCGGCTCGCCCGCACGATCCCGGAGGAGGGGAGTGGAGGGCCCGAACCGCTGCTGCGCGAAGCGACGGCGGCAGGAGGCCAGGTACTCCTCGATGATCTTCTCCATGATCGGCTGGACCGGGATCGACCGGTCACGGCTTCCCTTGCCGTGAACGTGCAGCCGCATCTCACCCTGACGGCCGACCAGCGACCGCGTGGTCAGAGCTCGCATCTCCGCAGCACGCAGTCCGGCGACCAGGCCGAGCGCGATCACCAGGACGTCCCGCTCCGGCCACGGATCCCGCGTCCGGCGGGAACCATCGGCGGCGGCCGCGAGCAACTGCTCCGGGGTTTCCTCGCCCCGCAACGGTTTCGGCGTCAACGGCGGAGCCTTCGGCCGGGCGACCGCGCCCATCGGGTTGCCCGCGAGCAGGCCGTCGGACACACAGAAGGTGAGGAACTGGTTCCAGGTCGACCACGCGCGCAGGACCGAGCTCTTGGCGTGCGTATCCGCGAAGGCGCCGAAGGCGTTCCGGAGTGCCTGGGCGGTGAGCATCTCGACGGTGAGGTCGTCAGGGGAGCGGTTCGACTCGCGGAGCAGAAGCTCGGTGATGCCGGCGAGATCGCGGCGGTAGGCGTCGGTGGTGTGAGGAGAATCCTTACGGGGACGACGTGCGGCGAAAAAGGCTTGCTGTGCCTCGGAGACCCTCATGAGAACCTTGTACCGCATGGCACCGACAGTCTTACACTGGGTTATATTCCGTTTCATGCATAATAGTGATTATGCATGAAACGGAGTGACGGGTCCGGAAACCCCTCGCGGGGGATCCTGGTCCGCTCGCTGGCTCTCAGGATGCCATGAAAGAGTCTCTCCTGACGTTTTTCGTCTTGAATGACCCTTTCCTGACACTTGAGCCGCCCGGGAGACCTCAGACTCCAGGTGGCGACCTGGTCGGGCGACTCGGCGTGGCGAGCCGCCGCTCAACGCCTCCGTTGATCATCAACGACCGAGACGCCTGCATTGATTCGTCACAGTGACGTAATGAGCTTGGGTGATCGGTCATCCGTTTTGGGTTGCCAGGGGTGCCCTGACCGCTTCAGGAGGCCAACGGGCGGCCGAGCTCAGGGAGAGCTGAAGGGGACCATGCCCGCATGTCACGCGACGAAGGGAGCTTTCCCCGCGTGACATGCGACGAAAGGCCCCTTCAGCTCACGTCAGAGACCCCTCTCGGGCCTTGTTATCCAGGTCGGCCAAAGTGCCGATAATGTACATTATGTCAAGTAGTCGTCAGAACGGACTGCGCTAGGGTCTTCCCCGGAGATCCAACTTGGGGGTTACACGAAATGTCCGAGAACACCGCTGTGCGCGTCGATCCGTCCAACGAGCGGATGCTGCAGGCTTGGAACGGCAACGACGGCTCGCTCTGGGCGAAGCGCGCGCAACGCTTCAACGACGGTGTCGCCGCGTACCGCGACACCTTCTTCTCTGCGGCCGACATCCAGCCGGCCGACAACGTCCTCGACGTCGGCTGTGGCGCGGGCCAGACGACACGGGACGCCGCGGGGCAAGCCACTGACGGTTCCGCGCTCGGTGTCGACCTCTCCAGCGAGATGCTCGGCGTCGCTCGTCGGCTCGCCGAACAGGAACGTGTTCCCAACGTCTCGTTCGAACAGGCGGACGCTCAGGTCCATCCGTTCCCCGAAGGCGGCTTCGATGTGGTGATCAGCAGGCACGGGTCGATGTTCTTCGGTACTCCCCTGGCCGCGTTCGCCAACCTGGCCCGTGCGACGCGTCCTGGCGGCCGTCTGGTCCTGTTGACGTGGCAACCGTTGCAGCTCAACGAGTGGATCACCAGTTTCCGGACGATCTTCGCCGCCGGTCGTGAGGTGCCGACCTCGAACCTCGCGCTCAGCGATCCGCTCGAAACCGAAGCACTGCTGAACTCCGCCGGCTACACCGATGTCCGATCCACCGCCGTGGACAAGCCGATGTACTTCGGCCAGGACGTCAACGACGCGGCGGAGTTCATCATCGAGCAGCACGGCGGACGGCTGAGCGATCTGGACGAGAGCACGCGCACCAAGGCCATCGAGACCTTGCGCGCCGACCTCGCCGGGCACCAGACCGACCGAGGCGTCTTCTATCGCTCGGCGGCCTGGCTCATCGAAGCCCGGCGTCCTTGAGCTACTGCTTGCGGACGATCAGGTAGGCCTGCGGGGTGCTCTCGAATTCTTCGGACGGCTCCCGGACGAGCCGGGAAAGCACGCTGAACCCCGCCTCCCCCAGTTGCTCGGTGATCTTCTCCGGCGCCAGCCGGTACGCGTCGCAGGAGATGTCGTGGCCGTAGGCGTGCTCGATGTGGCGCACCTCGTCACCTACCTGGAACGCCACCAGCAGATGTCCGCCTGGGGCGAGGATCCGGTGGAAGTCGGCGAAGATCTCCGGCAGCCGCTCCCTTGGTGTGTGGATGATCGAGTACCACGCGACGACGCCCGCCAGTGCACCGTCCTCAATGGACAAACCGGGCATCTCCCCGATCTCGAAGTCCAGGTGCGGGTACCACTTCCGGGCGACGGCGATCATCTCCGGCGAGAGGTCGACGCCGCGGATGTCGAGCCCCAGGCCATGCAGATAGTTGGTGATGCGGCCGGGGCCGCAGCCGATTTCGGCGACGCGGCCGCCGCCGGCGGCTTGGACGAGTTCCGCGTAGGCGCCGAGCATGGCTCGGTCCCAGGTGGAGCCGGCGAGGTGGTCGCGGAGGAGTTCGGCGTAGTCGGCCGCGACCGTGTCGTAGGCGGTTCGGGTCACTTGGAGGTAGTCGGTCACGGCGGGGACCCTATCCCCCGGCACCGACAACAATCGTCGCGTACAGCTCGTCGTCGGTGATCACTTCGGGAGTAAATCCGTTGTGTGCCATGGCTTCCGCGGTGCTCGCGGCCTGGCTCTCCCCTGTTTCGATCAGCAGGTGCCCGCCCGGCGCGAGCCATTGTGAAGCTTCCGCGGCGACGCGCCGGTGGACGTCGACGCCGTCCTGCCCGCCGTCGAGGGCGATGCGGGGTTCGTGGTCGCGGGCTTCGGGCGGCATCATCGCGATGGCGCCGGTCGGGACGTAGGGGGCGTTGACGACGAGGAGGTCGACGTGGCCTTGCAGCGACGCGGGTAGGGGCGTGTAGAGGTCGCCCTCGAACACCTCTCCCCCGGCGTCGGCGACGTTGGCGCGGGCGCAGCGGACGGCGGCGGGTTCGATGTCGGCCGCGTAGAGCCGGATTTCGCCGAGTTCGGCGGCGATGGCGGCGCCGAGCGCGCCGGTGCCGCAGCAGAGGTCGAGGACGACCGCTCCGGGCCGGGCGAGGGTGAGGGCGTGGCGGACGAGGAGTTCGGATCGTTGGCGTGGCACGAAGACGCCGGGTTCGACGACGATGCGGAGGCCGTGGAATTCCGCCCAGCCGAGGATGACTTCGAGGGGTTCGCCCGCGACGCGGCGTTCGATCATGGTGTCGAGGTCCGCGGGTGTGCGGGCTTCGGTGGCGAGGAGCCGGGCTTCGTCTTCGGCGAAGACGCACCCGGCTGCCCGCAGCCGGTCGATGATCGTCACTTGTCCCGCAGCCTGGTGAGGATTCCGTCGAGGGCCTGGCGGACGGTGTCGGGGACGCCGTTGGTGCGCAGGTCGGTGAGGAAGTGTTCGTTGAGTCCGCCGGGGGTCATGTGCTTGCCGACGAGGGTTTCGAGGGAGCCGTTCTGCTGGAGCAGGGATTGGCCGAGTTGGCCGAAGATGTGGCTGGTGAAGGCGGTTGCGGTGGTGTCTTCGATGCCTTGGTCGGCCATCCAGGCGGCGATGGTGCCGAGGTAGTCGAGGTGGGCGGCGAAGGTGGCCGTGGCGGCGCTGAAGATTTCGAGGTCTTTTTCGGCGTCGGGGACGACGCTGCCGCCGATGCTGTCGAAGAGGGTTCGTGCTTCGGCGTTGTCGGGGTACATGGCGGTGAGGCTTTGGCGGCGGGATGCCGGGGGTAGCGGGATGCTCCGGACGACTTCGCCTGCCGGTGCGGCCCACTCGCGCAGTTGCTCGAGGCGGACGCCTGCGAGGGCGCTGATCAGGACGTGGTCGGGCCGGAGGGTCAGGTCCCGGAGGACTTCCTCGGCGATCGGTGTGCGGACGGCGAGGATGATCGTTGTGGCGCTGTCGACGACGGCTTGGTTGTTGTCGCAGACCGTGACGTTGGCGAAGCGTGCCGAGAGTTCTTGTCCGACGCTGCGGCTGCGCGGTGAGAGGAAGATCGAGGGCGGGTCGGCGATGTCCTTGCTGAGGCCTTCGACGATGGCGGCGGTGATCTCGCCCGCGCCGATGAATCCGTAGTCCATGGTCACTCCTGCTCAGGCGCCGGTGTCGCCGTCGATGCGTTCGCGGATGAGGTCGGCGTGGCCGTTGTGACGGGCGTATTCGCCGATCATGTGGACGTAGAGCATGCGGAGCGAGAAGGGGTCGCCGCCGAGGTCGAAGGTGTCGTCGAGGGATCCGTCGGCGGCGGCTTCGTCGGCGAGGCGGATTTCGTCGAGGAGGGTGTTGTAGGCCTCTTCGGCTTTGGTGGCGTCGAGGACTTCGAAGTCGTGGTCCTTGCCGAGGGCGAGGTCGTAGAGGGGTTCGATGTCCTGTGCGGTGTAGCGCAGGCGGAACCAGATGCGTTCGACCTTGGCCAGGTGGCGGATGAGGCCGAGGAGGGTGAGGTTCGAGGGCGGGACCGACGCCTGGGCGAGCTGTTCTCCGGTGAGGCCGGCGCATTTGCCGAGGAAGGTGCTGCGGTGCCACGCCAGCAGGGAGGGCAGGAGAATGCGTTCGTTGGCGGCGGTGTCGCCGGACGGACGGGTCACCTCGGGGGCGGTCCATGTCATAGCGGCGATCATGCCATCGGGTGACAAGGGGTTTGTGGTGAGCCGCGCGACGGGGGCGTGAGCGGGGTCACGTGAGGCGGGCTGAATCCTTTCGCCGAGGTGGCGGCTCTTGTAGGGGCCGGGACGAGCCCGGCGCGGGAGGAGGGGTTGTCGTGGGGGCCGAGTGGCCGAGGGAGTCTTTGATCGTGGCCGCGCAGGGTGGGGACGAGTCCGCCATCGCCGCTCTGGTCTCGGGTTCCCATCCGCATGTGCAGCGGTTCGCGCGTTCGCTGTGCGCTTCGCCGGAGGACGCGGAGGATTCCGCGCAGGAGGCGCTGATCGTCCTGTACCGGAAGATCGGCACCTTGCGGGCTTCCGGGGCGCTGGCGTCGTGGATGTTCCGGATCGTGCGGAACGAGTGTCTTCGCCGGGCTCGGCGGGCGTGGCGTGGTGACGAGCCGGTGGGTGCCGATGCGGTGGTCTCGGCGGAGGACGACGCTCTGCAGCGGTTGGAGGCGCGGCGGGTGGCCGCGGCGATCGCGGAGTTGCCCTCCGATCAGCGTCGCGTCTTGATCATGCGTGACGTCCAGGGGTATTCGGGCCGGGCGGTCGCCGACGCGCTGGGGTTGAGCACTCCCGCGATGAAGTCCCGACTGCATCGGGCTCGGGCGACGGTCCGTGCGCTGTTGCAGGTTCGCTGATCCCTTTCTCCCCTTCCTGCTCTATCTCTTGAGGAGTCTTCATGCTCGAAATCGGATCCACGGCCCCTGATCTCGCCCTGGAGGACACCGCCGGGAAGGTCGTCCGGCTCTCGGATTTCCGCGGTTCGGACGACGTGCTGCTCTACTTCATGCGCTCGGCCACGTGCCCGGTGTGCAACGGCCACGTGAAGGACCTCGCGAAGCTCGCCGATGTGCGTGTGCTGGTCGCGGTTCCGGAGGGGCGAGCCGAGGCCGCGGCTTGGCGGGCGAAGCGTGGGCTGTCGCTGCAGGTGGTGACCGGCCGGAGCGGTACGCCGCACGAGGCCGTCGGGTTGGCGAAGAAGGTGTTCGGTGCCTTGCAGCAGTCCGGGAGCGTGCTGATCGGGCGGGACGGGGTGGTCCGCCATGCCCATGGGGCGACCTTACCCACGGCTGCTTACGACAAGAAGGGCATCGCCAGGGCGATCGAGGAGCTGATGCGCACACGTTGACTGAAGGTGTGAATCAGTGCTTCACTTCTTGAGTGCCATATCGCCGTACACCGAAGGTCCAGGAGCGCCTGGACGCCCAGCGCGACGCCGTCCTCGCCGCTGCCATGGAGCAGCTGGCCGAGCGCGGGTACGCGGGTTGTTCGGTGTCGGCGGTCGCGGAGCGGGCCGGGGTGGCGGTCGGGAGCGTGTACCGCCACTACCCCACCAAGGCCGCGCTGGTCGTGGAGCTGTTCCGGAAGGTCGTCACGCGTGAGGTCGAGGCGGTGCGCGCGGTGTCGGAGCGGCCCGGCACGCCGGCGGAGCGGGTCGTGGCGGTCTTCGACACCTTCGCGAGCCGGGCGCTGAAGACACCGCGGATGGCGTACGCGCTGCTGGCCGAGCCCGTCGACGCGCCGATCGAGGCCGAGCGCCTGGTGTTCCGGCGCGCGTTCCGCGATGTCGTGGCCCAGCACGTGGCCGATGGTGTCCGGTCGGGGGTCTTCCCCGCTCAGGACGCCGAGGTCACCGCGGCGGCGCTCGTGGGGGCGGCGGCCGAGGTGCTGATCGGCCCGTTGACCACCGGCAGTGCGGACGAGGTGTCCGGGCTGCGCACCTTTGTCCTGCGTTCTTTGGGAGGTTCCGATGCCGGTCACTCATGAGGTCACCAACCAGGTGCCGCCGCTGGCGGAGTACGACGCCGCCGCCGATCCGGCTCTGCTGGAGGGGCTGGAGCGGGCGGACGCGGGCTGGGCGGTGGCGGAGGTGCATGCCCTCGGCAGGCTGGCCGGGAGCGAGCAGGCCCAGGAGTGGGGCAGGCTGGTCAACGAGAACGAGCCGGTGCTGCGGACGCACGACCGGGTCGGGAACCGGATCGACGAGGTCGAGTTCCACCCGTACTGGCACGAGTTGATGGACGTCGCGGTGTCCCACGGGCTGCACGCGACGCCGTGGCGGGATTCCCGGCCGGGTGCGCACGCGGCGCGGGCGGCGAAGATGTACGTCTGGGGTCAGGTCGACGCGGGGCATACGTGCCCGATCTCGATGACGTACGCGGCGGTTCCGGCGCTGCGGTTCAATCCCGAGCTTTCCGAGCGGTACGAGCCGCTGCTGGCGTCGACGGAGTACGACTTCGGGCTGCGTGAGCCGAGCACGAAGCGCGGGCTGATCGCCGGGATGTCGATGACGGAGAAACAGGGCGGCTCCGACGTCCGGGCGAACACGACGACGGCGCGGCCGCTCGCCGACGGCAGCTATGTGATCGTCGGGCACAAGTGGTTCACCTCGGCGCCGATGTCGGACATGTTCCTGACGCTGGCCCAGGCGCCGGGTGGGCTCTCGTGCTTCCTTCTCCCCCGCGTCCTGCCGGACGGCTCGCGCAACGGGATCCGGGTGCAGCGGCTGAAGGACAAGCTGGGCAACCGGTCGAACGCGTCGTCGGAGATCGAGTACGACGACGCGATCGGATGGCTGGTCGGCGAAGAAGGCCGTGGGGTGCGCACCATCATCGAGATGGTGAACAACACCAGGCTGGACTGCGCGGTCGGGAGCGCGTCGGGGATGCGGTACGGCGCGGTCCGGGCGGTGCACCACGCGCGGCATCGTCGTGCGTTCGGGGCGAACCTGGTGGATCAGCCGTTGATGGGCAACGTGCTGGCGGACCTCGTCGTGGAGTCCGAGGCGGCGACGACGGTCGGGATGCGGTTGGCTGCGGCCACCGACCGGCCGGGTGACGAGCAGGAGCAGGCGTTCCGGCGGCTGGGGCTGGCGGTGACGAAGTACTGGGTGTGCAAGCGTGGTCCTTCGCATGCGGTGGAGGCGCTGGAGTGCCTGGGCGGTAACGGGTACGTCGAGGAGTCGGGGATGCCGCGGCTCTATCGCGAGGCTCCGCTGATGTCGATCTGGGAGGGTTCGGGCAACGTCGCGGCGCTGGACGCGTTGCGGGCGATGGCGAAGCAGCCGGAGTCGGTGGCGGCGTACTTCACGGAGGTCGAGCAGGCGGCCGGTGCCGACGCGCGGCTGGACGACGCGGTGGGCAGGCTGCGCAAGGAGCTGTCCGATCTGTCGGACATCGAGTACCGGGCGCGGCGGCTGGTCGAGTCGATGGCGCTGGTGTTGCAGGGCTCGTTGCTGGTGCGGCACGGGGCGCCGGCGGTGGCCGACGCGTTCTGCGCGTCGCGGTTGAGCGGCGATTGGGGTGTCGCGTTCGGGACGCTGCCGTCCGGTGTGGACACCCGGGCGATCATCGCCCGTGCCGAGGTCTGATAGACGCTCGGTATCCGCATGACCACGTGGTGCCGATTACCCCGGCCGGACCGGCTCCGAGCACTGCAAACAGCCGCAGGATTGCGGAATTCGGGTGCATCCAGGGCCGCGTGTGTCGGCTACGTTCCTCGGTCATGGTCGATCGCCGAAGATGCCTGGCCCTGGTTCCCCTCGCGCTGTTCGCCGCCGGTTGCGGGTCGGCCGAGCCGACCCCGATCTTCGCCGCGGCGAGTCCGAGGCCTTCGACCGAGAGCGTGCCGATGATGGAGGCGGCGGCCCCGTCCGGTACGCCGTTCGTCGCGGCGGACGGACGGGAGTTGAAGGCGTGCGGCGACGGGGAGTGCGAGGTGCTGGTGCGGACCGGCGACCAGATCCCCAACGACGGCGGAGCCGGGCCGCTCTCGGTGACGATCCAGGCCGGGAAGGTGGGTCTCGCGCCCGCTTCCGGCGGGATGGGCGAGGCGGTGTCCGGTCCGCCGGGGATGGTCCATCAGATCAACCGGCAGGTGATCGTCGTCGTCGCGGTGCAAGACGGTGACGGGATCATCCGGCTCAGCAAGAAGTAGCGGATCAGTTCAGACCGGCCATGAACTCGCTGAGCAGCCGGTTCGCCGTGCTCGAGGTGTACAGGCGCTCGAAGTCGGCGCGTGCCACCCGATGGCGGAACTCCCCTCGGTAGGTCGCGTCTCCGGCGTCGTGGACGGTGTCGGTGAACCACGTCGCGAGGGCCTGGTAGTTCCACACGTCGCGCAGGCGGGTGTCGGAGTAGGCGTCGAGCAGGCTCGGATCGTCGTTCTTGTAGAGGTGGACCAGTGCCTCGGCGAAGATGTCGGCGTCGTGGAGGGCGAGGTTCATGCCCTTGGCGCTCATCGGCGGGACGATGTGCGCGGCGTCGCCGAGCAGGTGGAGCCTGCCGTGGCTCATCGGGCTGATCATCTCGCCGCGCAGCGGCACCAGTTGTTTCTCGACGATCGCGCCCTTCTCGGTGAGCGGTTCGCCGAAGCGGGCTTCGAGTTCACTCCAGATGCGCTCGTCCGGCCAATCGTCGGTGGTGTCGTCGAGCGGGCACTGGAGGTAGAACCGGCTCGCTCGCGGTCCGCGCCCGAACTGGGCGGCGAATCCACGTCGGTGGATCGCCATCAGTGTCTGCTGGTGAGCTGTTACCTCGGCGAGGATGACCAGCCACGCGTAGCCGTATTCGTGGGTGTGGCGGGTGATGCGGTCTTCGGGGATGGCGGTCCGGGTCGCGCCGTGGTTGCCGTCGCATCCGGCGATGAAGTCGCCTTCGACGATCGATCCGTCGCCGAGCCGGACGCGAGGACGTTCGTGGTCCTCGATGGTCACATCGGTGTCGAACCGCAGGTCGCCGCCGTCCTGTTCGAACACGGTGATGAGGTTCCGGACGAGGACCTGCTGGGGGCAGAACCGGCCTTCCCGGTGTTCTTCGACGGAGAGCGGCAAGGGCCGGGGACGGCCGTCGATGCGGAACCCGAGGTTCGGCTCGGCGGGAGCCCCTGCGCTGACGCGGTCTTCGAGGCCTCGTTTCCGGAAGGCGCGGGCCGCTCTGGTGTCGATGACTCCGGCGCGCTGGCGGTGTTCGACGTATTCGCGGCTGCGTCGTTCGAAGACGACACAGCCGATTCCCTCGCGGAGCAGGAAGTTGCCGAGCGCGAGGCCGGACACGCCTGCGCCGATGATCAGGACGGGCTTGGTTTCCTTCGCTGTGGACATGCTTCGAGTTTCGCCGAGGTCGAGGCGTCCTACTACCGGTATCCTGACGGTCCATGCTGGAATTCCGCCGAGGTCTGCAGCCGGGTGACACCGGCCGAGGATCGCTGAGCCACGGGCAGCTGGTCGGCCCGCATACCCATGTCCGGGGCCAGCTGCTCTACCCCTCCACGGGCGCGCTCGCGACCACCACCGCGCGGGGGACCTGGGTCGCGCCGGCGAACCGGATCACCTGGACACCGCCCGGATTCGAGCATTCCCATCGGGCGTACGGCGAGACCGAGGTCAGGCGCATCGACCTGCCCGTCCGGCTGGGCCGTTTCCTGCCCGCTCTGCCTTCGGTCTTCGCGGTGACACCGCTGTTGCGTGAGGCGCTCCTGGCGCTCAGCGATGGCCGTCCTCGGGGTCCGGGGCCTCGGCACCGGCTCCGCGGGCTGATCATCGACGAACTCACCGCCGCTCCGCAGCAGGAGCTGTACCTGCCCGAGCCCGCCGACGACAGGCTGCGCTCGGTGACCTCGCTGCTGCACGCCGACCCGGCGAGTTCCGCGACGTTGCGTGAACTCGGGCGGGCCACCGGCGCCAGCGAGCGCGTGCTCAGCCGGCTGTTCCACGAAGAGCTCGGCGTGAGCTTCCGGCAATGGCGCAGCATGCTCCGCGTCCAGCACGCCCTCGTCCTCCTCGGGGACGGGCACGCGGTGACGACCGTGTCGGCGCGGCTGGGCTGGGCGAACCCCACGAGCTTCATCGAGGCTTTCGTCGCCGTGGTCGGGGAAACCCCGGGTCGCTACCAGATCGGACTACGGCGAAGGTAGTTCTGTACCTACTAGTATGTACGCATGCATGCGATGCAGTACGAGATCACCCTCCCCGCCGACTACGACATGGGCATCATCCGCGAGCGCGTCGCCACGCGCGGGCATCTGCTCGACGACTTCGGCGGCCTGGGGCTGAAGGTGTACGGGATCCGCGAGCGTGGTGTCGACGGCTCGACGCTGAACCAGTACTCGCCCTTCTACCTGTGGCACGACGAAGCCGGGATGAACGCCTTCCTGTTCGGCGGCCCGTTCAGCGGCATCGTCGAATCGTTCGGGCGTCCCGCCGTGCAGCACTGGACCGTGCTCGGGTTCGACGAGGGACCGGCGTTCGGCACTCCCCCCGCCGCGGCGGGAAAGCACGTCGTGTCCATCCCCGCCGAGAGCGACCCTGTCGCCTTCCTGGGCGAGGCTCTCGATGGGCTTCGTGAACACCTGCGGCAGGACGGCGCGCATTCGGGGGCGCTGGCCGTCGATCCGCGGACCTGGCAGGTGGTGCGCTACAGCCTGTGGCGTGACGAGGCGCCGGAGTCGGACGAGGTCCGGTACCGGATCCTGCACCTGTCCTCGCCGCAGCTGGACGAACTGCGGCGAGGACGGCAGTGGGATCAGCCGAGCAGTGCGGCGAACAGCGCGCCGGGATCGGTTTCGGGCGGCCCGGCGGGCCACTGATCCCGGTACGGGTACCAGAGTCCGTCCTTGCCCAGGCGCACCTGCACCCCTGTCCCGTGGACGGTGCACTGGTTGCGTTCGACGTCCAGGCCCTCGCCGGGATCGTCGACCACTTCGGCGAAGGCGGCCCGTGCGCGGCCCATCGCCTGCGACGGCGGTGTCCACGCGGTCTCCAGGACGTCGAGACCGGCCCGGCCGCCGTGCCGCCAGGCGAGCACCGCGCGGTCGAACTCCTCACCGTTCTCGGCCGGGCGCAGCCGGTCGGCGGTCTCCGGACGGGTCGCGGCGAGACGGACGGCGTCCTGTTTGCGGGTGAGCTTCGGCTGTGACGTCAGCAGCGCGCCCGCCGCCTGGCTCGCGTTGGCGGCCAGCAGGGCGAAGGTCTCCGCGGGGATGCCGGGCGCCCCGGGCACGGTCGGTCCTCCGGCGGGCGCGAACCCGGCGAGGTCCGGCAACGGACCGGGCTCGTCGGCGTAGGCCCGCTCCGGAGGTGTGTCGTCGTCCCCGGTGCGCACGAACCGAGGCGCGTTGCGCCACTGCAGTTCGTCGAGGAGCTCTCGCTCCCCCTTGCCGCGCATCAGCAGCAGCACGAACGGATCCGCGTCGAGCAGCCAGGAGGCCTGGAACGACAGCGCCGCGGCGTGACGGCACGGCAGTTCCCAGCCGGGACAGTCGCAGTCCGGGTCGAGGTCGCCGATCCCGGGCAGCAGATGCACCCCGGCGTCGTCGGCTGCTTCGACGAGGTCGTGTGGCATGTCCCGGTCCAGCAGCGCCGCGAGATGCCCGGCACGGGAGGCGACTCTGTCGAGGAAGCGGTCCCATTCGGTGTCGGTCAGTTCCGCGAGGCGGACTTCGGTGCGGTACTGGCCTTCCTGGTCGTCGACCACGGCGGCGATCCGCCCGGGGCTGACGGTGATCGGGCCGACCCGGCCCCCGGCGGCGTACTTGCGGCCCTGTTTGAGCTGCCGCAGGTCCAGCGCGGTGTCCTCCATCGCGTTGATCCACGCGCGGCCCCACCACGAGCGGGCGAACTGGCCGTGTCCGCCCTGGGCCCCGAAGGCGGGGAAGCCGCGGACGCGATCGTCGGGCGTACTCATCGGCGACTCCTCAACTCGACCAGATCGGCCAGTTCCGCGTCGGTCAATTCGGTCAGGGCGGCCTCGCCGCCGGCGAGTACCGCGTCGGCGAGCGCGCGTTTCTCCCGCAGCATCGCCGCGATCCGGTCCTCGACCGTGCCCTCGGCGATGAGCCGGTGCACCTGCACCGGCCTGGTCTGCCCGATCCGGTACGCGCGGTCGGTCGCCTGGTCCTCCACAGCCGGGTTCCACCAGCGGTCGTAGTGCACGACGTGGTCGGCGTGGGTGAGGTTGAGCCCGGTCCCGGCCGCCTTCAGCGACAGCAGGAACACCGGGACCTCACCGGCCTGGAACCGGCGCACGAGTTCTTCGCGTTTGGGCACCGGGGTACCGCCGTGCAGCAGCTGGGTGGCGATGCCGCGCTGCGCGAGATGCCGTTCCAGCAGCCGTGCCATGGCCACGTACTGGGTGAACACCAGGACCGCGCCGTCCTCGGCGAGGATCGTGCCCAGGAGCTCGTCGAGCAGTTCGAGCTTGCCCGACCGGCCGTCCAGCACCGCTTCCGACGGTTCCTTGAGGTACTGCGCGGGGTGGTTGCAGATCTGCTTGAGCCCGGTGAGGAGCTTGACGATCCGGCCGCGCCGCGCGATGCCCTCGCTGCCGGCGATCTCGGCCATCAGTTCGCGCACCGTCGCCTCGTACAGGGCGGCCTGTTCGGCGGTGAGCGTCACCGGCCGGTCGGTTTCGGTCTTGGCGGGCAGTTCCGGCGCGATCCCCGGATCGGATTTACGGCGGCGCAACAAGAAGGGGCGCACCAGCCGGGAAAGCCGTTCCGCGGCCTCGGGGTCCATTCCGGACTCGACCGGTTTCGCCCACACACGGCGGAAGTCGGCCATCGTGCCCAGCAGGCCGGGGGTGGTCCAGTCGAGGATCGCCCACAGCTCGGAGAGATTGTTCTCCACCGGGGTGCCCGTCAGCGCCGCCCGCGCCGACGACGTCAGCGTCCGCAACGCCTTCGCCGTGCCGGAGCGGTGATTCTTGACATGCTGGGCCTCGTCGGCGACCAGGAGTCCCCAGTGGACGCCTCCCAGCGGTCCCGGGTCGACGCGCAGGGTGCCGTAGGTGGTGAGCACGAAGCCGTCGCCGAGTTCGTCGAGCGAGCGCTCGGTGCCGTGGAACCGCCGCACCGGGACACCGGGGGCGAACCGGGTGATCTCCCGTTCCCAGTTCCCCAGCAGCGACGCCGGGCAGACGACCAGCGTCGGGCCTTGCGCGCGGTGCAGGTGGAGCGAGATCAGCGTGATCGTCTTGCCGAGACCCATGTCGTCGGCCAGGCAGCCGCCGAGCCCGATCGACGTCATGGCGGTGAGCCACTGCAGCCCGCGCAACTGGTAGTCGCGCAGGGTCGCGGCCAATCCCCGAGGCGGGGACTGCGGTTCCGGCGGCGCGAGCAGTCGTTCCCGCAAGGCGGCGAGCCACCCGTCGGTGAGGACGTCGACGCGTTCGCCGTCGACCTCGGCCGTCCCGCTCAAGGCGGCGCCGAGCGCGTCGATGGGAGTCAGCGGTTTCAGGGCGCGATCGCGGGCCTTGGCCGCCAGTGCCGGGTCGACGAGGACCCACTGGTCGCGCAGCCGCACGACGGGCCGGTGGGCCTCGGCCAGCGCGTCCATCTCGGCCGCGGTGAGCGGGGCGCCGCCGAGGGCCAGCTGCCAGTCGAACTGCAGCAGGGTGCCGCCTGCGAAGAACGACGGCAGGTTGTCCGGCGGTGCGTCACCACCGCCGACGACGGCTTTCGCGCTCAGGTCACGGGCGAGATCGGCAGGCCAGTGCACGTCGATGCCCGCCGTGGCCAGCACGGGCGCGGCGGTGGTGAGCAGCTCGGTGATGTCGGTGTCGCGGAGCCCGACCTCGTCGGGGACCGCCGCGCCGAGCAAGGGTTCCAACGGCGGCCACAGCTGGGCCGCGCGGCGCAGGGCCAGCATCACGTCGATGCGGGCCCTCGGGCCGAAACGGTCGTCGCCGGACCAGAGCGCGGCGGCGTCGATCAGGACGCCCGGATCGGCGAGGCTGTGCACCTGGACGACCCCGGTGAAGCGGCCGCTGGTGAAATCGTCGCCGGGTGCCTCGATCCGCACCGAGACCCGGACCCCGGAGTCCAGTCCGGCCGCGACCTCGGCCGCCCAGTCCCGCAGCTGCGGGACGCGATGCGAGGGCGGGGCGGCGAAGGCTTTGACGCCCGCCGCCTGCGCGGCCGCGGGCGTGCGGGGAAGGGTGTCGGCGACCGCGTCGAGGAACGCGCGCAGCAACGGATACCGGGCGGGCAGCAGATTCCCGTCGCCCGGGATCGCCCGTGCCCGCGCCGGCATCGCCTCGGACAGTTCACGCAGCCAGGCGGCATCGGCGGGTTCCAGAGGACCCGCACGCCAGGCGTCCACATCGGACTCCGTGACCCCGGGAAGCAGCCTGCCCGCCTCGGCGAGCTTCAACGCCGCCGTAGCGGCCGTGCTCCAGAAGCGCGCCGAGGAGTCTTCACTCGTGCGCAGCCGCAGGAGGGCAGGGAGCGCTTCGGCCATCGGAAGCCGGACGCAGGGCACCGTGGCGACCTCGGGGAGGGCGACTGTCACCTCCCCGGTTCCCGGCGTGTCCCCCTCGGCGTTCCAGAAGACGAATCCGCTGGTCCGGGCCGGAATCTTCGGTTCGAACGCGACACTGTCGAAACCGTCGTGAGACGTCACTCAACCCCAATCTCTGTACGGTGTACAGTTCAGGATAGCACAACTCTGTACACCGTAGAGAGAAGCGGGATGACGGACGCGGACCACACCGGCACGGGCGATCCACGACGAACCATCGAACTGCTCTGGGGCGTGCGGGGAAAACCCCGCCGCGGCCCCAAGCCGAAGCTCACCGTCGAGGAGATCATCACCGCCGCGATCGAACTCGCCGACGCCGAGGGGATCACCGCGCTGTCGGTGCGCCGGGGCGCGGAGAAACTCGGCGTCTCCCCCATGTCCATCTACACCTACATCCCCAGCCGCGCGGAACTGCTCGACCTGATGATGGACCGGGTGCACGGCGAGCTGACCGACCCGCCGCCCAGTCACGACTGGCGGGTCACGATGACGATCCTCGCCGAGGACGCCTGGGCGATGTACCACCGGCACCCGTGGATGCTCCAGCTCACCACCAGCCGTCTCCCCCTCGGCCCGCACACCTTCGCCAAGCACGAACGCGAACTGGGCGCAGTCGACGCGATCGGGCTCACCGATCTGGAGATGGACGCCGTGGTCGCGATGGTCAACGGTTTCGTCCAGGGCATCGCGCGGGGTTCGGTCGAATCGGCGAGTCTCGTGCGGCGGTCCGGGCTGACGGATACGGAGTGGTGGACGGCCAGCGCCCCGGTGCTCGCGGAGATCCCGGAAGCCGACGCGGGGCTGTTCCCGCTGGCGGCGCGGATCGGCCAGGCGGCGGGAGAGGCGCACGGCGCGGCGAGCGCGCCGCTGCACACGTTCCGGTTCGGGCTGGCGCGGATCCTGGACGGGGTCGAGCAGCTGGTGACCGGGGAAGCGCAAGGGGCGGAACAGGAACTGCCTTCGTGAGCGGTAAGTGCGTTTAGGGCGAGCCTGGCGTGCTCGTGCCGTCTTTGGTTCGCAGGGCAGGTGTTGTGAAAGCCACTTTCGCAACGTTGAAGGTTGGGAAAGTGGCTTTCACAACGGCGTTGTCCTGGGGGATCCCGTTCCTGGCCGGGGATGAAGGGTCAGACCGTGTGGCCTTCCCCTCAAGATGCTCGATCGCGGCGCCGTCGCAGCCAGCGGTACAGCAGCCACAGTGCCAACGCGACCGGTGTCAGGACCGCCGCGAACAGGATTCCCGCGAACATTCCATAGCCGTGCGGATCGGAGGACACCCCGGTGGCGCTGAGCACCACCATGCCGACCAGCAGCACGATCACCGCGGCGACGCAGGCGAACGCGCCGAGCACGACGCGCCGGATAACTGGCCTGTCCATAGAACATCACTCCGGGTCGGGAGTGCAGATGGCCAGGAACGACTTCCGGTTCTCGCGTTGAACGTCCGCGACGTCCATCCAGCCGCGCTCGCCGAACAGGTAGCTCCCGGCCGGGTGCTGGGCCGACTCGCGCAGCACCCGGGCGACGTCGGCCTTGGCACCGTTCGCTTGCGGGCCGTCGACGGTGACGGCGATCGAGCCTGCCGTGGTCCAGTCGTAGCCGGTGGGCAACGGCGTCTGGACCTGGAGAGGCCCGTCCGGTGACGATCCCTCACCGGTCCTCAGCAGGTCCAGGCGTTCCACCCGCACCCCCGGCTGTGGCGCGGTCCACACCTGCTCCGTGCTCTGCTGGGTACCGGAGTCGAAGGTCAGTCTCAGGCGGATGACGCCCTCACACGGGGTACCGGTCCACAGCTTCAGGACGCCGCCATCGACGCGGAACCCGGCCGCGGGCGGCAGCGAGGGCGCGAACTGCGCCTTGGTGTCGCACGCCCCGGTCACCGCCGCCACGAGCAGGGCGGCGCAGGCGGCGCGCGGCCACTTAATGGTATCCACCATCGGAAAGTCCAGCGTCTTCCTCGGTCTCGTTGCCGCCGGTGATCTGCTCCCACGCGTAGGAGGCGAGGAAACCCGTATAACCTTCGCGGCCCCATTGCTGGGAGTGGCGCTCTTCGTGGTGCAGCAGCCGGTCCATGTCGAGCGATCCCTGGGAGGCGCCGTTGTCATCCTCGTACCAGGCGTGGCCCGACTTCGCGACCTCACGAAGCTGTTGCGCCGGATCCTTCGGGTCGTCGATGTTCAGCATGAACGTGTCGCCCCACGTCGTCCCGCCGCGTTGGCTGAACTGGTCCTGGATGAGGTTGCCGCCCAGGCCCATCATCATGCCGTTCGGGGTGGTCACCAGCCGCCCGCCGTTGTCGTGCACGAAGCCGACATCGTCGTCGTAGCTCCAGGAATTCTCCCGTTGCCGCTCGGTGATCCGCCGCAGTTCCTCGGATCCGTAAGGGGTCGGCGCGAAGTCGGTCTTTTCGCCTTCGGTGCCGTAGTCGGTGCCCGCGTTCATGATGTAGGTCATCCGCACCGCCTTGGCGGCGTCGTCCCCGCTGATGTCGGTCGGCATCAGGAAGTACGACTTGAAGGTCCCGTCGCCGTCCTCGTCCTCGCGGATCTCTTCCATCCCGTCCAGGACCTCGAAGTCCTCCGGCGTGATGTCGTGGTCGTCGGCGATCTTCTTGATCGTGTCGATCGGCACGCCCCGGAGTACGGCGTTCTCGAGCCACTGCCGGTAATGGCCGGACGCGGGCGGCCCGCTCAGCAGCCCGGCGTCGCGCAGCGCCTGTTCCATGTCGATCACCTGGGCGTCGATCTCCCCGCCCTTCTTGGCGCCGGCCAGGGTGGTCGCTCCGTGGTCGCTGATCTCGCCGTCCTGCGCCAGCCGCATCACCCGGGCGAGGGCGGCGTCGATGTTGTTCGCCGTGGTGAGGATCGCCTTGGTTTCCTGCTCCAGCTGCTTCCTGATGGTTTCGCGGTGCCGGGCGGTCTCGGCGCGGTCTTCGGCCTCGAACCGCGACTTCGGCGGAGGGTCGGCGGGTTTGCCGTCCACGATCGCGCCGTCCGCGGCGATGCGGAACTGGTAGGTGTCGGCGAGGGAGTCGTTGTTGGCGACCCGGGTCTTCAGGGCGGACACGTCGTCCGACGCGTTCTGCAGGCCGCGTTCGACGGCGGACAGCTCCGCGATCAGGATCTCGGCCTTGTTCCGCGTGTCTCCCAGCGAACCGCGGGCGCGCTCACCGGCGGGGCCGTGCCAATCGGGCAGTTTCCTGGCGTCGTCGAGTTCGTCCTGCAGCCCGATGAGTTTGTCCCGCCGCCCACTCAGGTTGGTGGCCGACGCGTTGAGCGCCTCAGCGTCCCATTTGCGGACGTCGTCGTACCCGACCGTCATTCCCCGAAAGCCTCTTCCGCGGAGCGCTCGTTTTCGGAGTACGCCTTCGCGGCCGCCGTGATCGAGTCGCTCCACTGGTCGATCTCGTCGGCCCGCCCCTTCGCGCGCTCGTTGAACGTCGAGGCCAGGGTTGGCGCGCTCTTCGCCGCGTCCCCGCCCGGCAACGCCGTCGCTATCGCGTCCAAGCCGGTACCGGGTTCCACGCCTCTGGCCTGGTCCGCGGCGGATCCCGCGGCCTTGGCCGCGTTCCGCAGCTGACCGATCTCGACCTCGTACCCACTCACCGCCCGCGACCCCCAACCCCTGGATAGGTCAGCGGACTCTACTTGAGCTCCGAAGCCTCCACACCCGATTCGGGCGAGAGAACGGGCGCCTCCTCCACCACCGGCGGGCGGGCGAGTTCGGCCAGCTGCCGGACGACGTCGTCGTACCGCGCCTGATCGGCGACCGCGCGGGCCTGCGCCCGCTCCAGTTCCTCACCCAGCGCCGTCGCTCGCGCCTCGGCGAGGCTCCTGGCCGTGTGTTCTTCCGCGAGTGACGCCCGGGCGCGATCCAGATCTCCGCGCAAGCCGGTGGATTCCGCCCGTGCGGCGGCACAGTCCTTTTCGGACACCGTCACCCGGGCCTTCGCCTCGTCGAGCCGGTCCAGCAGGGCTTCGAGTTCGGCCACCGCGCGGGCCAGAGCCGTGTCCCGCTCACCCAGATCCGCGGTCAGTCGCGTCTTTTCCTCCCGGACGGCCGCGAAGTCCTCACGCAAGGTCCGGAGATCGGAGACCAGCGCGTCGCGGGCGCGTTCGGCCGCCACGGTCGCGGCTTCCGCGGCGCCTCGGGCCCGTTCGTGGGCGGCGATCTCGGTCCACGAACGCTGACGGGTCTCCTCGGCGTCCTTCAACGCCTGCTCGGCCGTGCGTTCCGCCTTGGCCTTGGCCATCTTGTCGTCGCGGGACGCGGCCAGTGCGGTCGCGCGCGCCGTGTCGGCCTTCGCCGCCGCCTGCTGGGCGTCCTCGGCCTCGCGTTTGGCCGTGGCCGCCTCGTTTTCCGCTTCGGTGACCCGGCCCAGCGCCGCCTCGGCGGCGTCGTCGAACCGCGAGCGCATCGCGTCGAGCAGCTCCACGAGCGACGCGGCCGTCGGGGTGAACTCGTCGGCGATGCGGCGGACCTCGAGCAAGGGATCGGCCACGCTCGCCACCGCGGCGGCACGGCGGGCCCGCGACGCGGCGTCGGCGTGCGTCTTACTGCAGTAGGCCGAAGGCCGCCCGCCCTTGCGTCTTCCCTCGGCGTCCACCGCGGGCGGGGGCAAGGGGTTCTCGCAGCCTTCCAGCGCGCACAGCCGGACTTCGTCGGCGTCCGTATCGATCACCGCAGCAGGGTAGCGCTGCCCCGTGGGGTGGGAAGCGGGGCAACGCCGGGAAAACCGTTGGACCCGCCGATAGGGTCGACTTCGTGCGTGTTCTCTTCACTTTCGCCGGCGGCAACGGTCACTTCCGGCCGCTTCTCCCGATTGCCCGCGCGCTCGTCGAGGCGGGCCACACCGTCGCGTTCACCGGCGAGCCGATGATGGTCCCGATCGTCGAGGCCGCCGGTTTCCCCGCTTTCCCGTCAGGCCCCAACCTCGGCAGCAAGGGTGAACGGCACCCGTTGCTCCCCGTCGACAAGGATCGCGAGGACGCCGACCTGCGCGACGGCTTCGTCCGCCGTACCGCGCCCCGCCGCGCGGAAGACGTCTTGGCGCTGTGCGAACACTGGTCCCCCGATCTCCTCGTCTGCGACGAAGCCGATCACGGCGCGATGATCGTCGCCGAAAAGCTCGGTCTCCCCCACGCGACCGTCCTGGTCACCGCCACCGGCGCCCTCATCCGCGCCGAACTGATCGACGACGCGCTCAACGAGGTCCGCGCCGCCCACGGGCTTCCCCCGCAGCGGGACCTGGAGATGGCGACCCGCCACCTCGTGCTCTCCCCGTTCCCCGCGAGCTTCCGTGATCCCCGGTTCCCGCTGCCGTCGACCACGTGGCCCTTCCACACGCCCGTTCCCGGCCGCGGCCCGGTGCCGGAGTGGCACGTCGAAGGCCGTCCGACGCTCTATTTCACCCTCGGCACCATCTTCAACACCGAGTCCGGCGATCTGTTCGCCCGGGCACTGGCCGGTCTGCGGGACGTCGACGCGACCTGTGTGGTGACCGTCGGGAACCTCATCGACCCCGCCGAGTTCGGTCCGCAGCCGGAGCACATCCACCTCGCGAAGTACCTGCCGCAGGACGACGTCCTCCCGTACTGCGACGCGGTCCTCAGCCACGGCGGCTCCGGCAGCCTGCTGGGCGCGATCACGCACGGCTTGCCGATGGCACTGCTGCCCATGGGCGCAGACCAGCCCCACAACGGCGACCGTGTCACCGAACTCGGGCTCGGCACCGTCCTCGACGTCATCCACGCGACACCCGAGGACATCCGTGACGCCGTGACCTCCGCGCTGCGGGAACCGTCCTATCGGGACGCGGCCGAACGGCTACGGGACGAGGTCACCGCGTACCCGCCGCCGGAGAAGACCGTTCCGCTGCTAGAGGGCTTGCTCGGGTGACCACCGAGCTCGACACCGCGATCACCCTCGCGCTGCACACCTGGCCCCGCGACGGTGTCCCGGCGAAACCCGGTGCCTGGCTCACCACGACCGCGCGCAACCGCGCCACCGACCGGATCCGGCGGGAAGCCGTCGGCGCGGAGAAACTGCGGGAAGCCGCCGAACTGACCGCGCCCGCCGAACCGGAATGGGACGAGAGCGGCGTCCACGACGACAGGCTCCGCCTGATCTTCACCTGCTGCCACCCCGCCCTGCCGATGGAAGGCCAGGTCGCGCTCGCACTGCGGACGCTGGCCGGGCTCACCACCGCCGAGATCGCCCGCGCCTTCCTCGTCTCCGAGGCGACGATGTCGCAGCGCCTGGTCCGGGTGAAACGGAAGATCCGCACCGCGGGCATCCCGTACCGCGTGCCGCCGTCGGCTCAGCTGCCCGAACGCACGGCCGCCGTGCTGGGGATGCTGTACCTGCTGTTCAACGAGGGCTACTCGGCCAGCGCGGGCACCGATCTGCTGCGGACCGACCTGTCCGCGGAGGCCATCCGCCTAGCCAGGATCCTCGCCGGACTGATGCCGGGCGAACCCGAGGTCCTCGGCCTGCTGGCCCTGCACGACGCCCGCCGGGCCACCCGGGTCGACGGCGAGGGCACCCTCGTCTCGCTCGAGAACCAGGACCGTGGCGGCTGGAACACCGCCGAGATCACCGAGGGCACCGAACTGCTGGAGACCGCGCTCCACCGGGGAGTACCGGGGCCGTACCAGATCCAGGCCGCCATCGCCGCCTGTCACGCGACCGCGGCCCGCGCTTCCGACACCGACTGGGCCCAGATCGCCGCCCTCTACCGGGAACTGCTGCGTTTCGTGCCCTCGCCGGTCGTCGAGCTGAACCACGCGGTCGCCGTGGCGATGGCCGAAGGCCCCGAGACCGGACTCGGACTGGTGGACAAGCTCACCGCGGACGGAACTCTCCCCGGCTACCACCTGCTTCCCGCGACCCGCGCGGACCTGCTCCGGCGTCTCGACCGGTTCGAGGAGGCGGCGGAGGCCTATCGCGAGGCGCTGACGCTCACCGGTACCGAGGCCGAGCGTGCCTACCTGACGGGGAAACTCGCCGAAATCTCCTGACGCCGGGAGGTCGGCATCGAGACGGCGCGTTAATGACCGAGCATGAAAGGGGCCTTCAAGACGTTTTCCGTCCTGAAGGCCCCTTTCACGACACTCGTGGAGCGGATCAGGCGCGGGCGTGCACGATCAGCCCGCCCACCAGAGCGCCGAAGCCGCCGATCGCGGCCAAGGTCCGGACCAGGTTCCACCGTTCCCAGACACCCTCGAACTTCGCCCGCAACGCCTCGAAGTCGGTGTTGGCGCCGTCGAAGCCGGCTTCGAGCGCGTTGTTCAGTGGCACGTTGATCGCCATGGTCACGATCAGCATCACCAGCAGCAGCACGAAACCCGCGATGATCCACGGCAGCGCCGACCGCAGCTCCGATCGGAAGTGCAGTGCCGCCGCCACCGCGGCGAGCAGAGGCGCGCCGCCGAAGCTCAGCGCGAACCAGCCGTTGAGGATCGCGATGTTGATCTCCCGCATCCCCGTCACGTACGTCCGTGCGTCCGCCCGCGCCAGTCCCGGCATGACCGAGCACGTGTAGGCGTAGAACAAGCCCGCGATCAACCCCGCCGCGATGACGGCCGCGATCAGGACGATCTCGCTGAGCGTGGACATTCCCGTCGCCTCCCTTCCGATTCCCGTTCGTTTCATCGATTCCAGACCCCAGTGGCCGCGGCCTTCGCGGCGTAGTCGGAGAAGTCCCTCGCGGGCCTGCCCAGCACCTTCTCGACGTCACCGGTGAGCGAGGAATTCCGGCCGTCGAGGATCCGCGTGAACAGGTCGGTCAGGCCCTCGATCTCCTCCTCCGGCACGCCCTGTTCGGCCGCGCCCGCGGCGAACTCCGCCGCGGAAACCGGA
The DNA here is from genome assembly GCF_046549035.1 of Amycolatopsis sp. lyj-90. NCBI lineage: Bacteria > Bacillati > Actinomycetota > Actinomycetes > Pseudonocardiales > Pseudonocardiaceae > Amycolatopsis > Amycolatopsis sp. lyj-90. The sequence continues at coordinate 1,258,313 of NZ_JAJPWP010000001.1, read as the reverse complement.
ACGTACCGGACATCCCGCTCCGAAGCCTTGCCGATTTCCGCCGCCACGTCCGCGAAACCCAGCAGCCGGGGGCCCGTCAGCTCGTACACCCGGCCGTGGTGCCCGTCGGTGGTCAGTGCCGTCACGACGACGTCGACGATGTCCTCGACGTCGATGAACGGCTCGGTCACCTGTCCCGCCGGAAGCACGATCTCGCCGGCGAGCACCGGCTCCAGCAGGAAGTGCTCGCTGAAGTTCTGGGCGAACCAGCTGGCCCGCACGACCGTCCACTCGGCACCGGAGTCACGGACACCCTGCTCGCTGACCACGGCTTCCTCCTCGCCGCGGCCGGACAGCAGCACCAGCCGCCGGACCCCGTGTTCCACGGCCAGTTTCGAGAAGTCGCGGATCGCTTCGGCCGCGCCGGGGAAGGCGAGGTCGGGGTAGTAGGTCAGGTAGGCCGCGCCGACCCCGGTGACAGCGGCGGTCCAGGTCGAGCGGTCGTCCCAGTCGAACGCGGGCCGAGATGCCTTCCGCACCTCGATGCCCCGGTCGGTCAGCTGCTGCGCCACCCGGCGTCCGGTCTTGCCCGTCGCTCCGAGGACCAGGACCGTCTCGTTGTTCTTCGTGTTTGTCATGGCACTAGTCAAGCGCCTCAGGATGAGACGGAACATAGTTCAAAGGCTCTGTTCCATGTTTCATCGTCTACACTTTGCCGCATGGATCCCCTCGCCGGTCTGCTCGACGGACCCCGCGCCCGCGGCGCGTTCCTGCTGAAGTCGGTCATGACCCCGCCGTGGTCGCTGCGCATCGAGGACGAGGCGCCGCTCACGGTAATGGCACAGGTCCGTGGCGAATCCTGGGTCGTCCCCGATCGCGGGGACGCCGTCCGTCTCGGCACCGGCGACATCGCCATCGCCCGCGGACCGGACCCGTATCTCGTCGCGGACGACCCGGCCACCCCGCCGCAGGCGATGATCCTGCCGGGACAGGAATGCCTGACACCGGACGGACAGCACCTCACCGAACTGTCCGACCTCGGCGTCCGCACCTGGGGCAGCGACCCGGACGGCCCCGTCGTCCTGCTCACCGGCACGTACCCGCTGGAAGGCGAGATCAGCAAACGGCTCCTCAACGCGTTGCCGTCGCTTCTGGTCGTCCGGAACGAAGAGTGGGAGAACCCACTCGTGCCACTGCTCGCCGGGGAGATCGTCAAGGACAGCCCGGGTCAGGAAGCCGTCCTGGACCGCGTGCTCGACCTGCTGCTGGTCGCCGCGCTGCGGACCTGGTTCGACCGGCCCGGTGCCGCGGCACCGGCCTGGTACCGCGCGCACAGCGACCCCGTCGTCGGACGGGCGCTGAAACTATTGCAGCACAAGCCTTCCGAGCCGTGGACGGTGGCGAGCCTCGCGTCCGACATCGGAGTCTCCCGGGCCGCGTTCGCCCGAAGGTTCACCGCCGCGGTGGGCGAACCGCCGATGGCCTACCTCGCGAGCTGGCGCATCGCGCTCGCCGCGGACCTCCTGCGCCAGCATCCCGACGTCACGATCGGCGCTGTCGCCCGGCAGGTCGGCTACGGCAGTTCGTTCGCGCTCAGCACCGCGTTCAAACGCGAGCACGGCGTCAGCCCGCAGGGTTACCGCACCGGCGTCGCGTAGCGCTCGACCAGTTCGGCGCCGATCCGCGCGAGCTCGTCCTGGACCGAGGGTGGGCCCACTACCTCGATCATCGAGCCCCAGCCCGCGAGCTGCTGGGCGATCATCCACGCCACCGGCGCCGACACCGTCACCCGCACGCGTCCGTCGTCGAGTGTCTCCTCGACGACGGACTGCCGTCCGAAGTGGTCCTGCAGGATCGGCAGATGCCGCTCGGCGATGAGCACGGTCGCGTCCAGTCCCGAACGGCGCTGTTCGACCTGGTCGACCACCTGCTCCCAGGCCCGCGACAACTCGAAGTCGTCCGGGCGCCCGGCGGGCAGGTCGCTCACTTCGGCGTCGGACATGCGATCCACGCGGAAGGTGCGCTGGCCCTTGTCGGTGCCCGCGATGAGGTACCAGATGTCGTCCTTGTCCACGAGCCCCCACGGATCCACGACCCGCTCGACCGGTTCCGTGCCCTTCTTCGCGTAACCGAAGCGGACCTTGCGGCGGCGGACGATCCCGGCCTGCAGCACGGTGAGCAGCTCGGGGCGTTCCTTTTCCCGTTCACCCCATCGCGACGGGTCGATGACGACCGCGTCCGCGGCGGCCTGCGCGTCGGCCCGGAAGGTGTCCGGCAAGGCACGGACCAGTTTCCGCAACGCCGACTTGACCTCGGGAGAGACCGACGCCGCCGGCCCGGCGAGCAGGAACAGCGCCTGAGCCTCCGATGCGGACAGTCCACTGAGGTCGGTGCGCGCGCCGCCGATCAGGGACCAGCCACCGCCTCGTCCCGGCTGCGGGTACACCGGCACGCCCGCCGCCGACAGTGCCTCGAGGTCGCGCCGGGCCGTGGCGATGGAGATCTCGAGTTCGTCCGCCAGTTCGGAAGCCGTGACGCGGCCACGGGCCTGCATCAGCAGGAGGGTGGCCACCAGGCGATCGGCACGCATGGGCCCCAGTCTCGCAGCCAAACCGCTCATCCGATGCGCACTTTGCCCGCGTTCCGAGGACGAAACGCGCTTGACCCTCACACTGATGTCAGGCTTTAGGGTCGGCCGCGACCGACCTCGAAGGAGCAGACATGGCAGGCACAGTGATCATCGGCGCCGGACCGGGCATCGGCCGCTCGGTCGCACTCCGGTTCGCCCGGGAAGGGTCGCCGATCACCCTGGTGGCCCGCAGCGCGGCGACGCTGGATCCGCTGGCCGCCGAGATCGGGACCGCGCTGGCGCTCACCGCCGACGTCACCGACGAGAAGTCCCTCAAAACCGCTCTCGACACCGCGGGACGCGAGCACGGTGAGCCCGACGTCGTGGTCTACAACGCCGCGATCATCCAGGCCGACACCCCCGGCGAGCTGTCCGTCGAAGGGCATCTCGCGGCGTGGTCGGTCAACGTCGTCGGAGCGATCACCACCGCCGCCCACGTCGCGCCCGGGATGGCCGAACGCGGTTCGGGCACGATCATCGTCACCGGCGGGATGCCCGAAGCCGTACCGGCCTACACGAGCCTCTCGCTCGGGAAAGCCGGTGTGCGGGCGCTGGTTTCCTTGCTGGACACGCAATTCGGCCCGTCAGGGGTGCACGTCGCGACGGTGACCGTCGCCGGCGCCGTCGCGAAGGAGACCCCGTTCGACCCCGACGACATCGCCGAGCACTACTGGCGGCTGCACACCCAGCCGCGGGACGAGTGGGAGCAGGAGATCGTCCACACAGGACTACCAGTGAGCGGGGTGTGAGAGCGACTCCGGCAGCTTCGTCGTCGCGTCACCCTTCGCGGCGTCCAGCTGCGACTGGATGAGGAAGAGGGCGTCCCGGAAGTCCGCTCCACGGACATCGGCGTCGCGCAGGTCCGCACCGATGACGTCGGCCTGCCGCAGATCGGCGCCCCGCAGATCCGCGCCGATCAGGTAAGCCCCGCGCAGAAGCGCGCCGCGCAGGTTCGCCCCCTTGAGCTTCGCGCCGATGAGGTCGGCACCGCGCCGGTCCTTCTTCTTGCCGGGCACTTCGGCGCGGGCGAGTTCGCTCGCGCGCAGCAGCAGCCCGTTCACCGCGCCCCGGTGCGCGTGGACGTCGAGTTCCCGCAGCACGCCGGGTTTCTCCAGGGTCATCCGCTCGGTCTGGTCGATCATCTCGGCCAGACCGGGGCGGACCGGCGCCGACGACGGGAGCGCGGCCGCCTCGGTGAGGTAGTAGAGCAGTTCCTGCAGATCCCGCATGACCGGGAAGACCGCGAACATCGACCTCGCCGTCTTCGGCGCTTTCCGCCAGTCCTCGCCGCCGAAGGTGATCTGGGAGACCTTCTGGCCCGCGCCGAAGCAGTCATAGACCGTGCAGCCGGTGAAACCCTTCGTGCGGAGCTTGTCGTGGATGCCGCACCGGGAGTCCCCTCCCAGATTCGGGCACGCTTGGCCCGCCGGTTTGGTGATCGCGAAATCGGCCGACGCCGCGAAGGCCGGGACGACACAGCACAGGCCGAAGCAGTTTTCGCAGTCGGCTCGCAGGCTCGAAGGGACTGGCACGGTGGTTCGGACTCCAGATGCTCGAGAGGTGTTCCACCCACAGGGTACGGAGGGGCCGACGTGCACATTCCGTGCAGGGCACCCGCCGCCAATGGCCGCCAGACGAAGGTCGGGTCCTGCCCCATTCAGTCGATATCGGACATGTCAAACGCTCAATAACCTCGATCTTCGTGGGATTCGGCAGGTGCCGTCCCATGCGGTCGAGCTGGACCGCCTTTCCGCCGCTGTGGTCTTGACCGGCCGGTCCCCTGCGAACGACAGGACGAACACATGCGAGAGATGAGACAAGCGCGTTGGCTGTCCCGTGCCGGAATGGCGAGCGCGGTCGCGGTGGCGATCAGCGTCACCGCCGCTCCCGCGCAAGCCGCCGAGGGACAGATCCTCGCCGCGGGATCCCCCGAAGCGATCCCGAACAGCTACATCGTCACGCTGAAGGACAGCGGCGTCGTGGACACGCTGGCCAGCCGCTTCGGCGCGAAGGTGGAGCGCGTCTACAGCAGCTCGCTCAAGGGCTTCTCCGCGACGCTGTCGGAGAAGCAGGCCAAGCGGCTCGCCGCCGACCCGACGGTGGCGTCCGTCGAGCAGAACCAGGTCGTCCACGCGGACGCGACGCAGGTCAACCCGCCGTCCTGGGGTCTCGACCGCGTCGACCAGCGCAACCTCCCGCTCGACAAGAGCTACAGCTACACCTCCACCGGCGCCGGCGTGAACGTCTACGTCATCGACACCGGTGTGCGGACCAGCCACCAGACCTTCGGCGGCCGCGCCCGCAACGGCTACGACTTCGTCGACAACGACGCCGTCGCCCAGGACGGCAACGGCCACGGCACCCACGTCGCGGGCACCATCGCCGGTTCGCAGTACGGCATCGCCAAGGGCGCCACGATCTACGGCGTCCGCGTCCTGAACAACTCCGGCAGCGGCACCACCGCCGGCGTCATCGGCGGCATCGACTGGGTCACCAAGAACCACGTCAAGCCCGCCGCGGCGAACATGAGCCTCGGTGGCGGTGCCTCGACCACCCTCGACGACGCCGTCCGCCGGTCGATCGCCGCGGGCGTCACCTACGGCGTGGCCGCCGGGAATTCCAACCAGAACGCGTCCGGCTTCTCCCCCGCCCGCGTGACCCAGGCGATCACCGTCGGCTCGACCACCAACACCGACGCGCGGTCCAGCTTCTCCAACTACGGCAGCCTGGTGGACATCTTCGCGCCGGGTACGAGCATCACGTCGTCGTGGAACACCAGTGACACCGCGACGAACACCATCAGCGGCACCTCGATGGCGACCCCGCACGTGGTCGGCGTCGCGGCCCGCTTCCTGCAGAACAACAAGACCGCCACACCGGCGCAGGTGGCCACCGCGCTGATCAACGCGGCCACCCCGAACAAGGTGACCAACCCGGGCTCCGGTTCCCCGAACCGGCTCCTGTACTGGGCGCCGACCGCCTGATCGCGGTCCCGCACCTGAAATGAACGGGACTTTCATTGCAAATTTCGCAATGAAAGTCCCGTTCATTGCGTCCGGGTCAGAGCACCTTGCGGATGCTCGGCACCACGGCCGCGAGTCCGGCGGCGTTCGGGTGCAGTGGCGCGAAGCTGTTGTTCACCACCGACGGGATGAGCCCTTCGATCCATTTGACGCCGATCGGCTGACAGGCGTCGTGACCGATGCTCGGCGTCCGGATGTCGACGTACTTCGCGCCGTGCGCGGCGGACTGCTCGGCCATCCGCGCGTTGAGCCGGTCGATGTTGCCCTGGATGTAGTCGGCGTCCTGCGGCAGTACCGGGACGAGCGGCCAGCAGCCGCCGGGTTTGAGCCCGGTCGGGTAGCCGACCATGACGATCGTGGCCCGCGGGGCGCGCTGGCGGATCTGCTCGATGGCCGTGCCGTAGGTCGCGGCGAACGCGTCGATCTTGACGGCGTACTTGTCCACCCCGCCCGCGGTGTTGGCCGCCTTGCACGACGCGCCCACCGGCAGCAGGTTCACGCACGACGTGGCGAGCCCGACCAGCCCGATGTCGTTGCCGCCCATACCGACCGTCACCAGGGTCGTGTCGGCCGAGAGCGCGTCGAACTGCGGCGGGTTGGTGCCGGAGATGATGCCCTTCTGCGGGTTGGTGAAATGCGCCGTGGTCGCGCCACCGCAGGTGACGTCACGCAGTTCGTCGACCTTGAGCTGCTTGGCCAGCAGCCCCGCGTAGTTGATCGAGGAACGGGCACAGGTGAGCAGGTCGGACTGCGGCAGGACCACGGAGCCCGCCGAGAACGAGTCGCCCATCGCGACGTACACCTGGCGCTCCGCCGCGGCGAGGGCCGGTGTCCCGATTCCGACGAGGGTGAGTGCGGTGCCCGCCACCGCGGCGATCCGAGCGAGTCTTCCCCAGCGAGAACGTGTCACTGCCGCCTCCTGCATGCGTCGTCGAATGCTGCGGACAGCGTCCGCCGGACAGCGGGTGCACCACTAGAACGGAGGCGCGCGTACTTGATCGGAGTTTTGTAGGTTGCCTCTATGACCATGCCGTCGGGACAGCCCTGGCGACGGCTGGACGCCTCGGTGCTGACCCGGCTGGAGCCCGACACCGCCGCGATCGCGTCCGCCGCGATGGACCAGGTCCGAGCAGGCCTGCGGACCCCGCTGGACGACCGGACGGCCGCGAACCTCCACCTCACCCTCGACGTCGCCCTGGACGCCTTCTTCAGCGAGATCGGCCATCCCGACGTCACCACCGATCGCGAGGTCTACCGCGCGCAGGGCCGGGCTCAGCACACCGCCGGGCGCAGCCTGGAGGAGATGCTCGGCTTCTATCAGTCGGCCGCACTGGGGGTCTGGCGGCAGCTCACCTCGGCGGCGCCCGCAGTCGAGCTGCCGACCCAGGCGATCGTCGAACTCGGCGAGGCGCTTTTCGCCTTCATCGCCGAACTTTCCGCCGCGGCCGCCGACGGGTACGCCGAAGCGCGGTCACAGGCGGCGCGGGCCGGGCAAGCGCGGAGGGACCGGCTCCTCGGCCTCCTGCTCACCGAACCGGCGGCCGCCCGCGAGGTGCTCGACGACGCGGCGAGCCAGGCCGCATGGGTACTGCCGGGCCGTCTCGTCATCGCCGTCACCAGCGCCGATGCCGCACCGCAGCTGCTGGACCGGATGCCGGGGCGGGTGCTGATCGGCCGCCACCACGACCTCACGGCCGTGGTCATGCCCGCCGACCGGATCGAGTGGTACCTCGGCCGGCTACGGGACCTGCTCGGCCAGGACCAGGCCGGGGTCGGCCCGGTGGTGCCGCTTCACTCGGCCGCGCTCAGTGCCCGCCGGGCGAGTGCGCTGTGGCGGCTGACCCGCACCGGTGCCCTCGGCGACAGCGCCCTCGTCCACACCACGGACCACCGCATCGACCTGCTCCTGACCACCGATCCCGAGCTCGCCGCCGAGTTCTCGAAGGACGTCCTCGCGCCGCTGGCGGGATTGCCGGAACCGGCGAGGCAACGGCTGACCGCCACTCTCGCGGCGTGGCTCGCGCGGCCGGACCAGCCTCAGGCGATCGGCGTCGAACTGCACGTCCACGTGCAGACCGTCCGATACCGGATCCGGCAGTTACGGACGCTCTTCGGTGGCACGATCGACGATCCGGCCGGGCGGTTCGCCTTGGCCATCGCGCTGAGGATCGATCCGCTGGTATCGAGGGAACCTACAAAGCACTCAGAGCGGGACGTCCATCCGCTGCGTCCCGACGACCGATAGCAGCCGCAACGCGTTCTCCGACGGACTTCCGGGGTCGGCGGTGTAGATCACGACCTGCTGGTCCCGGTCGCTGATGTCGAGCACGTCGCAGTTCACGCTGACCGGGCCGACCGCCGGATGCTGGAACGTCTTGCACAGGGTGGGCGCGGCGGAGACGTCGTGCGCGGCCCACAGCCGGGCGAATTCCTCACTGCCTTCGAGGAGTTCGCTGATCAGGCCGGTGATCTCGGGGTCGTCGGGGTAGCGGGCGGCGGTGGCTCGCAGGTTCCGGACGGCGCTCGCGGAGAACTCCTCCACATCGGACACCCCGTACATCCGGCGTTCCGGCGCTCCGAGGAACGCGCGCCGGACAAGGTTGCGGTCGCGACGCGGCAGGGCGGAGAAGTCCTCCATCAAGGCCGCGGCGAGGTCGTTCCAGGCGAGCACCTCGTAGGTCGCGGACAGCACGATCGCCGCGGCCTGCGGAAGCCGTTGCAGCAACGCGAGAATGCTCGGCCGGACTTCCCGGGAGGGGCCGGGTGGCGGTCCCGGCGGGGCACCGGCGAGATGGTGCAGGTGATCGCGTTCCGCGTCCGACAGCCGCAGCGCCCTGCTCAGCCCCGCCAGCACCTCACGCGAAGGCCGGGGACCGCGGGCCTGCTCCAGCCGCGTGTAGTACTCGGTCGAGATGAACGCCAGCTGCGCCACCTCCTCGCGGCGCAGCCCAGGGGTCCGGCGCCTCGGCCCGGCGGGCAGCCCCACGTCGGCGGGGGTGATCCGCTCGCGCCTACTGCGCAGGAAGTCCGCCAGTTGTCGTCTGTCCACCCCTCCAGTGTGGACGATGGCGTCGCGCCAGCCAGGTACCGCCGATGCCTGGATAGGCACCGGACGCGGGTGAAGTCTCGGTGCCATGACCACCACAACGACTGTTTCGGGCCTGCTGGACGGCAAGGTCGCCTTCATCACCGGCGCCGGCCGCGGCATCGGTGCCGCCGCCGCGCGGCTGTTCGCCAGGGAAGGCGCCCGCGTCGTGCTCGCCGCCCGCACCGAGACCCAGCTGAAGACCATCGCCGAGGAGATCCGCGCGGCGGGTGGCATCGCGGACCACGTGGTGTGCGACCTCGGCGACGCGGCGAGCATCCGCACGGCCGTCGGCCGTGCCGTCGAGTTGCACGGCAGGCTCGACATCGCCTTCAACAACGGCGCGACGAACGTGCCTCCCGGGCCGATGGATCAGGTGACCGAGGCCGATTTCGACCACATCTACGCGGTGAACCTCAAGGGCCCGTGGCTGTCGATGGTCGCCGAGATCGAGGCGATCCGCGCCACCGCGGGGACCGGGGCCATCGTCAACAACACCAGTGTCGGCAGCCTGATGGCCAATCCGGAACTCCCCGCGTACGGCGCGATGAAACGAGGCGTCAACAGCCTCACCGCGTCGGCCGCCGTCACCTACGGGCCGGAGGGGATCCGCGTCAACGCCGTCGCTCCCGGCACGACGATGACCGAGATGTTCGGCGAATGGGTCGAGGCCTCGCCGGGCATCCTGGACCGGCTCAACGCCCAGACCCCACTGGGCCGCGTGGCCGAGCCGGAGGAGATCGCCCAGGCCGCCGCGTGGCTGCTGAGCGACCGCGCGTCCTACGTGACCGGCACGGTCCTGCGAGTGGACGGCGGCATGGTGAGCTAGCCCGGCCCGCCGCCGTTGCTGCTCTCGCGGGCGGCCGCGGCGGCGTTCTTCAAGTCGGCGAAGGCGATCGCCTGGCCGGCGGCGCCCCAGTTTCCTTCGGGCACGTCACGGATCAGGGTCCAGACGTGCAAGGCCTGCGCACTGTTCGGGTCCAGGCCCGCGGCCGTGACGACAGCGGTGTGCACGTCGGCGATGAGACCGGCTTTGCGACGTTGCGACAACGCACCTTCGGGAACGGTGATGTCGACGCGGAAGCGGGGTTCCCCGCCGCCGCGCCCGCCGACGGCGAGCCGTGCGGGGTCGATCTCGTTCAGGTACACCCAGGTGATCTCGCGGAAGAATTCCGTGTCCGGCGCGCCTTCCCAGCGCAGCAGGATCGTCGCGAGTTCGTCGAGCAGGGCAGGCGTCTTCGCCTCGGGAATCGACCCCGTCACCGCGGTCACTTCGATCATGGGCATGCTGACTACCTCCTGGTACCGGTCGGGATGGTGCTCTTGCGCTGGTGCTCCGGCCCGCCTGCCGCGATGAGCGGATCCCAGTCGCCGGGGAGCGCGGGCAGTGAAGCCTTGTCGGCGAGCACGGCGCCCGCCCTGAGCTGCTTGGCGAGGTCGCGGCCGAGCACGGCACCGGCCGCGCCGACACCCGAAGCCATGGCTCCCTCGACGCCCGGTCCCCAGGAGTTGCTGGCACCCGCCAGGAACAGGCCCTTCACCGGCGTCCGGACGCCGGGGCGCAGCGGGCCGAACTGCTGCCACGACAGGTCGATGCCGTATGCGACGCCGTCGCTGGAGAGGGTGTACCGCTCCTGGGTGATCGGTGACCCGGCCTCGACGTGCACGATGTGCTCACGGAACTCGGGGATGACCGCAGCGGCCCGGTCGAGCATCGCTTCGGTGAACTGCTCCTTGCGTTCGGTGTAGCCGGGACGCCGCCGGTACTTGCCGCCGGAATAGGGCCCCTCGTCGACGCCCCAGAACCCGTAGTCCGCCGGTGCGGCCGACATGATCTCCAGGTTGGTGTAGCCGGGCGGGGCGATCCGCTCGTTGTCCGGGTCCTTGATCGACTGGACGGACACGAACCCCGGTGTCCGCGCGAGCAGGTCGGCGATCTGCGGCTCGGACAGCTCCCCCGCCCGTCCGGCCAGTTCGAAGAGTTCCTTGGACGGCTCGGTGACCGGGCAGCTGAAGTAGTTGGTGTTGGGCATCCGCCCGCGCAGGTCGACGTCGAGCGCGACGTAGACGTTGAACAGCGGGATCGACATCCGGTAGCCGTCGGTGCGGCGGACCAGCCGCGACGGCAGTTTGTCCGGGCCGACCAGTTCGAGCAGCGTGCGCTTGATGTCGGCGTTGGAGACCACCACGTCGGCCGGGATCAGTTCTCCCGAAGTGAGCTCCACCCCGGTGACCCGGCTGTGCTCGACGAGGATGCGGCGAACCCGCGCCCTGGTCCGCACCTCACCGCCGTGCGCGGTCACCACATCGGCCAGATGCGCGGCCAGCACCTGGCCGCCGCCCTCCGGGAAGTAGCCACCGTCACGGATGTAGTTGTGCAGGAAGACCGCGTGCACCATCGTCGCCGCGCGATGCGGCGGAGACAGATAGGACGCCTGGCTGGACAACACTGCGCGGGCGGCGACGCTCAGCTTGCAGGCGTCGAGCAGGCGGTCGAGCGGCTGCATCGCCCACACCGCCGCCGTCCCGGCACGGAGCGCGAATTTGCCCATCTCGAGATGCGACCCCGGCGTGGTCAGCCGATCGGTCGACTCGCCGAGACGCCGCAGGACGCCCACGAACTTGCGCAGTCCATCGGCGTCACCGGGCAGCGCCTCGATCAGGTTGGCGAGGTAGCGGTCCCAGCCGCGCGGCACCTTCACGGTCACGTCCGGGAAGACGATCGTGTCGAATCCGTCGGGGTCCATGGGGAGGAACCGGACTCGCTCGTCGAGACCGACGCCACGCAGGATCGCCGGGATCGTCCCCTCGGGACCGCAATCCCCCAGGTAGTGCACCCCGACCTCGAACTCGAACTGCTTCCGGCGGAACACGTGAGTGCAGCCGCCCAGCACGTCACCGGCCTCGAGCACGAGTGTTCGCTTTCCGCCGGCGGCCAGATACGCGGCCGAGGTCAGCCCGCCCATCCCGCTGCCGACGACGACCGCATCCCAGCGTTTCATCGCCACTCCCATCGCTCGTCTCTTACCTACTTTCCAGTAACTATGGACTCTGACATAGTATTGAGTCAAGGACGGCACGAAGAGGCGGAGACAAGGGCGATGGGCCGCAGAGCAGGGCAAACCCGGGAACGCATGCTTCTCAGCGCGGTCGCGCTGCTGCGCGAGCGGGGCGCCGCCGGGATCAGCATCGACGCCGTACTCGCCCGCAGCGAAGCCCCGAGAGGGTCGGTGTACCACCACTTCCCCGGCGGGCGGAACGAAATGATCATCGACGCGGTGCGGCTGGCGGGCGACTACATCACCGCACTCATCGACGAGGCGGCCGAGAGCGGCGACGCCCGCGTCGCGCTTCGGCGATTCGCGGAGATCTGGCGGATCTCCTTGATCGAAAGCGACTATCAGGCGGGGTGCCCGATCGTGGCTCTGGCCGTCGACAGCGGCGACGAGGTCCCCGGTGCCGAGAACACGGTGCGCGAGATCTTCACGGGCTGGCAGGAGAAGATCCGCGAACTGCTGATCGCCAACGGCACCGCCGAAGATGACGCCCGGCGCCTGTCGACACTGGCCGTCGCCACGATCGAAGGCGCGGTGATCCTCTGCCGCGCGCACCGCAGCGCGGCCCCTCTCGACGACGCCGTCGCCGCGATCATGCCCTTGTTCCCCGAGACAGCTCGCTAGTTCTGACCCGCCTGCCACGGACGTTGACTGCGAACCCGTCCACGTCTCGCCCCGCGACGCCTTTACCCGACTCGGCGCACGGATGGTCTGGGCGTGCCGAACGTACCCACGCCGCGGCCGGGTTGTCCCCGTCCACACCGAAGCCGCAAAACGACGCCTCCTCTATCGCTTACGCGCGTCGCGAAAGCGGTTACGCGTCTTATAGACGCGATACTGAAGCCAAGGGTATGCACCGTGATAATGCCCCTTATGACTGAGTATCCGAAAGGATGGCTTGCTGGAGCTCGATCGACCGGTGCGCGCGCTCAAAAGTGGGCGCGAAAAGTGGGCACGTCGATCGCGAAGGCGCTCGTGAGAATCGGAAATCGCCGGGGTGGGATCACACCCGGACGACGGATTTAGGCGCTCAGCGGCGATCTGAGAGCGTTTTGCCTGGTCAGGGGCTTGCTATTTGCCGCCGGTGAGTCAGGCCGGCCGGGCGATCACAGGACGAGCATGAGCTTGCCGCCGGGGCGGCGGGACTGACTGAGCTCGGCCGCTTCTTGGATCTGGTCGAGCGTGTAGGTGCGGGCGACCGGTACGACCAGGATGCCTTCGTCGGCGAGCCGGGCGAACTCGTCCATCTGGTCGTAGCGGATCTCGGTGGTGATCCGGACGCCCAGGTCGGCCGCCGCGGCGAAGTCCGAGACGCTGAGGACGCGGTCGGGGTCGCCGGTCAGCTCGATCAGAATCGGCAGCGAGCCGCCGGCCGGGCTGGGCTGGTCGGCGCGGTCGATCCGTCCGCCGGTCGGTGTCGCGTCCAGGGCGCGGTCGACACGACCCCCGGCCAGTGCGCTGACGCGTTCGGCCATGCCCTCGCCGTAGGTGGTCACCTGGGCGCCGATCTCTTCCAGCGCGGCGGTCCGAGTGGGTCCGGCGGTGGCGATCACCCGAATACCCCGGTGCAGCGCGAAGCGCACCGCCGCCTCACCCACGGTGGTACCCGCGCCGTGGACGAGCAGGAGCTCACCGGGCTGGACGCCGAGATCGTCGAGCGCGCGCCACGCCGTCTCGGCCGCCATCGGCAACGCGGCGGCCTGCTCGGCGGTGACGCCGTCGGGGATGGGTGCCCAGGCCGGCATCAGTGCGTACTCGGCGGCGCCGGCCGTCGGGCCGTCGAAGGTGGCCGGGCCGAAGACACGGTCGCCGATCCGGACGCCGTCGACGCCCTCGCCGAGCGCGTCGACGGTGCCCGCGATCTCGAAGCCGAGTCCGCGTGGCAGCGGCGGCAGATGGTCGGCGAGCAGACCGTCGACGACGTGCCAGTCGGCCGGCGTCAGGCCGCACGCCCGCACGGCGATCCGGATCTGACCGGGTCCAGGCTCCGGCTGTGGGACATCGCGGAGCACGATCACGTCCGGGGAACCGAACCGGTCGAACTGAAGGGCCTTCATGACGATCTCCTATGTGATGACAGCATCTGTTGTCATCGACCGTACCAGCATGACGACAGATGCTGTTGTCGTACTCTGACGGGTATGCCGCGATGGGAATCCGACGCACAGGGCCGACTCGAGCGCGCTGCGCTCGAACTGTTCGAGAATCAGGGGTTCGAACGCACCTCGGTCGCGCAGATCGCGGATGCCGCCGGTCTGAAGGAGCGCTCCTTCTACCGCTACTTCCCCGACAAGCGGGAAGTCCTCTTCGCCGGTAATGAACTCGAGGCCCGCCTCGTCGCGCAGGTCGAGGCGACCGACCCGGGCCTCACGCCGTTCGAGGCGGTACTGACCGCGCTGAGAACCGCCGAGGAGATCTTTCGCCCACGCGAGTTCCTGCTGCGCCGCGTCAGAGTGATCGCCGCCAACCCCGCACTGGTCGAACGTGATCTGATCAAGCTCGCCGACATCGCCGACGCACTGGCGCAGGCTCTCGAACGTCGCGGTGTCGAGTCTGGCAAGGCACGCTTCATCATCGACGTGGTGCTGGCGATCCACCGTCGCGCCGTGGCCCGCTGGCTGGCCGAACCGGCTGCCTCACTCTCCCAGCTCATCACCCAGGCCGCGGACGAGCTGCGCGAGGCGGTCGCCGAGTCGGCCCAGGACGCCAGTCGGAGCTAGGCAGCCTCGAGGACGAAGAACAAGAAGCACAGGAAGGCCGTCTTGCCCGCAAGCTCCTCCGGGAACCGCTCGCGCGCACCCGGCGCGGGGTGGGGCTCGCTGACGACGGCGGTTCGGAAACCGGCCGCGGTGAAGGCGTCGGTCATCGCGTGCAGGGGCCGGTGCCAGTAGGTCAGCTCGGCTCTCTGGCCATTGAAGGTGTACTCGTCGGACCACTTGACGGTCGCGAAGTAGTCGGCCTCGGGATGGAGCAGCTTGAAGCTGAGCGGGTGGTTGACGGCCAGGATCAGCCGGCCGCCGGGCTTCAGCACACGGCGGAGCTCGGCCAACGGCGCGGCCCAGTCTTCCAGGTAGTGCAGGACGAGTGCCGCGATGACGTCGTCGAACTCGTCGTCGGGAAACGGCAACGGCTTGCCGATGTCGGCCACGCGCAAGGCCGCGTCGTCGCCGAGCCGCTTCCTGGCCAGTTCCACCATCTTGGCGCTGAGGTCGAAGCCGGTCATGTCGGCGCCCCGATCACGCAGAGCTTCGAACAGCGGGCCCGCCCCACAGCCCGCGTCGAGGATCCGACGACCGGACACGTCCCCGGCGAGATCCAGGATCGCGGGTCGCGCGTAGTAGGCGTTGATGAGACTGGTCTCGTTCTCGGCCGCGTACGCCTCGGCGAAGGCGTCGTAGTCGTTCTCCGCGTGACTCTCGGAAGTGACAGGCATATGGCCCAATATGGCACAACGGACTTGCTCCCGGTCCAGGGTTCGAACCTGGCCTGACGGAGTCAAAGTCCGTCGTGCTGCCGCTACACCAACCGGGATCGGGTGTGGTGCCCCCACCAGGATTCGAACCTGGACTGGACGCGTTCTGAGCGCGTTGCCTCTTCCGTTGGGCTACAGGGGCGTCGGCGCCGTGGCGCCGGGAGTGCGGTTCCGGGGAACCGCGAAAAGAACTGCATCGACGAACTGTGGAATAGAAAAAGCCGCCCTGATCGGTTTCCCGATGGGCGGCTCCCTGGCGTGACGTTTTCGGTCACGGCGGGGAGCCAGAGCAGGCCAGAAGGTCTTGGGCGCACGACGAAAGCACGAGAGTGGACGTCCCCTGCTGTCGCACGTTCATCATGGCTACTCCTGTGAATTCCGGTATGCGACCATCATTGCCAATGTCGTCGACGGACGTCAATCGCATTAATCGGAAGCTCCCAATGTCGCATTTGAGACGCTCAGTGTCTCAAATGCGACATTCGGAACACCCGTCATTAGGTCAGGGTGCTGCCGAGGAGGGCCAGCAGCCGCTCCCAGTGGCGTTGTGATCCGGCGGGGTCGAAGGCGTCGGTGTCGGCCATGGTGAAGCCGTGGACGGTGCCGGGGTAGATCTCGCAGGAGTAGCCGACTCCGGCGGCATCGAACGCCTGGCTGATCTCGGTGATGGCCTCGGGTGTCATGTCGTTCTCGGCGAGACCGAGGTGGACCTGGGCGGTGAGGCTCGGGATCTGCCGGTGCGGGCTGTCGGGTGCGTCGGTGACCAGGGCACCGGGGTGGAATCCCGCGACGGCGGCCACCTTGCCGGGATGGGCGGTCGCGGTGCGCATCGCGAGGACGGCGCCCATGCAGTAACCGATCACGGCGACCGGTCCTGGGCGGACCTCGGGCTGGTCGCCGAGAAAGCCGAGGAAGGCTTCGGCGTCGAGCAGGGTGCGTTCGGCGGTGTGCGCCTGGACGAGAGGCATGATCTCGCCGAAGAGCGCGGGCCGGTCTTCGGCGGTGATGTGCTCGGGAAGGTCGAACACCGGTGCTGCGCGGTGCCGGTAGAAGACGTTGGGAACGAGGACGTAGTACCCGTTGTCGGCCAGTTCGCGGGCCATCTTCCAGAGGACGGGGCGTGGCCCGAAGGCGTCCGGGTAGAGCAGGACGGCCGGGTGCGGACCTCCCTCGGGGAAGGCTGCGAAGGCGTCTGCCTGGCCGTCCGGGGTGGGGATCTGCGCTGTGATGGTGGGAATGGCGGTGCTTCCTTTCTTGCTACTCGGACAACGGAGCCCTCGGGCCGACGCGGATGTGCGCGCGTTCGCCTTGCCGTCCGATGAGACTCAGATACTCGACGGGACCGGCGCCGGTGGCGCCGAACCAGTGCGGGGTGCGGGTGTCGAACTCCGCGGCTTCCCCGGGTTCGAGGAGGAGGTCGTGCTCGCCGAGGACCAGTCGTAGCGTGCCGTCGAGAACGTAGACCCAGTCGTATCCCTCGTGGGTGCGCAGGTCCGGCTCGGTGTCGTCGTCGCCACGGGGAAGGACGAACTTGTAGGCCTGGATACCGCCCGGTCGGCGGGTCAGCGGCAGGATGGTCGATCCGTCACCGCAGGCGATCGGGCGCAGGTTGATCCGGGGATTGCCGGTCGGCGGCGCGTCGACGAGCTCGTCGAGGGTCAGGCCGTAGGCGTGGGCGAGCGGTAGGAGCTGCTCCAGGGTGGGACGCCGCAGCCCGGCTTCCAACCGCGAGAGGGTGCTTGCCGAGATGCCCGTTTCCCCGGCGAGGTCGGTGAGGGTGATGTCGTGACGCTGACGCAGGTGCTTCAACCTCGTCCCGACGGCGTCGAGCGTGCGATCCAGTGCCTCGGCCATCCGTCCATTTTGCCATTCGGCAACTAGATTTGCCATCTTGCCTTCACGGTCGTCACCATCGCCGGAGACGACCGGAGAGGATCGACCGATGACGCACGGGTTCGACAAGGAGTACTGGGAAGAGCACTGGCAGCGGGACGGCGCCGGCAGCCCACCGAATCCGCATCTCGTCCGCGAGGTCGGCGAGCTGGCGCCTGGTACGGCGTTGGACGCGGGCTGCGGTGAGGGCGCCGAAGCGATCTGGCTCGCTTCACGGGGGTGGGAGGTGACCGCCGCCGATATCTCGTCGGCGGTGCTGGCCCGCGCCGCCGAACGTGGCACGCCCGAGCGGCTGCGGTGGGTCGAGGCGGATCTGAGCACCTGGGACCCGGGTATGCGGTTCGACCTGGTCACCACGCACTACGCGCATCCGGCGATGCCGCAGCTGGAGTTCTACGACCGCGTCGCGGAGTGGGTCGCGCCCGGCGGGACGCTGCTGATCGTCGGGCACCTCCACACTCACGGCGGCCACGGCCACCATCCGCCCGCCGAGGCGTCGGCCACCGCCGCGGCCATCACGGCGCGGCTGGACGAGGCGGCCTGGGAGGTCGTGACCGCCGAGGAGGGCCAACGCATCCTTCCTGGACGAGACGCCCCGCTCCATGACGTCGTCGTGCGCGCGACCCGGCACCCGTAGGTCAGGCGCCGTGCCGGTCGAGGAAGCGGCGTTGTTCGGCGGCGGCCTCCCGGTCCTCCGGGCTGTCGCCCCCGAATCCGCCGTGGGTCATCGCTTCGAACACGTGCAGCTCGGCTTCCACGCCGGCGCCGCGAAGCCTGCGGTGCATCCGGACGGTGTTGGAGAGGAACAGATCGCGAGTACCGCTGCGGAGGTAGGTGGGCGGGAAGCCGGTCAGGTCGCCCAGGACCGGGGAGAGATACGGATCCCGCAGGTCGGCTCCCGCCGCGTAGAGCTCATTCGGCGCTCGCAGGCTGTGAAGGACGTTGTCTACTCCGGCCAGGGTCTGAAAGGTGTCGCCCGCTTCGGTGAGGTCGACCTGTGGCGTGTTGAGCACCAGGGCCGCGGGCATCGGCAGGCCGGAGTCTTTGGCGCGCAGCAGGAGGGCCGAGGCGATGTTCCCGCCCGCTGAGTCACCTCCGACGAAGATCCGGGAGGGATCGCGGTCTCGTATCGCGCGCCGGTACACGGCGACTACGTCGTCGAGCGCGGCCGGGTACGGATGCAGTGGCGGAAGCCGGTAGTCCACGCCCCAGGTGAGCATTCTCGTGGACAGCGCGGCCCTGCCGGTCGTCACGCGGCACGCGTCCCCGCCGCCGACCAGCAGCGCCCCGGGGTGCATCCAGAGGAAGACCGGCTCGTCCGCCCTTTCTTCCACTCCGTGAGGTCTGGCGGCGTACACGGTGACGCCGTCCACGTCGAAGTCGTCGACGGTGACCGGCAAATCGGAGATCGGGA
Source organism: Amycolatopsis sp. lyj-90 (assembly GCF_046549035.1). Lineage (NCBI taxonomy): Bacteria > Bacillati > Actinomycetota > Actinomycetes > Pseudonocardiales > Pseudonocardiaceae > Amycolatopsis > Amycolatopsis sp. lyj-90. The sequence goes on along the minus strand of NZ_JAJPWP010000001.1, from coordinate 1,239,762 downwards.
ATCGCCGGGCGGTGGATCGGTTCGCCTGCTCGACCATCGCGAGCCAGGCGCGGGTGTCTTCGAAAGCCGGATAGGTCAGCTCGCCACGGGCGGCGGCGAGCCAGGTGCGCGCCTGCTCGCTGACCGTGGACGGAGCCGGGAAGGTGCGCTCGCTCATGACTCGACTCCCCTCGGCCGGCGCGACCCGGCCATCATGTTCGTTGCGAGGAAGCGGAACGAGCGTTACCTTAACTGACTAAATTTAGTCACACAAGAGAGTGGGATCCATGCCCAGAACCGGCGAACGTGGTGGCCCCCGGACGCGCGCGCGGATCCTGGAGGTCGCGAACCGGGTCTTCCTCGAGCGCGGGTACGAGGCTGTCACGGTCGCCGAGATCGCGCGCGAGGCCGGTGTCTCGAGCGTGACGGTCTTCAATCACTTCCCACGGAAGGAAGACCTCTTCCTGGATCGCGCGGACGACGCGGTCGATCTGCTGCGCTCGGCCGTCCGCGACCGCGCGCCGGATGTCGAGGCTTTGACAGCCTTGCGGGACATGAGCTTCCGCCTTTTCGACACCCGGCATCCACTGTCCGGCGTCAACGACAGTTCCGTGCCCTTTTTTCGCACGATCGCCGGGTCCCCCGCGCTGATCGCGCGCGCGAGGGCGATCGAGTCCGAACTTCGGCGGACCCTGGCCGAAGAGCTGGACAGCGACCCCGCCTTCGAGGGTGACGGGACGTTGCTCGCCGCGTTCTTCATCGCCGGCTACAGCGACATGATGGTCGAGACCGCACGTCACCTCGTCGCGGGCGAACCGGCGGAGACCGTGGTGAAGGACCATCGCACGCGCCTCGAGCGGCTGTTCACAGCCCTCCGGGATGGAGTCGGTCGGCCAAGCCCGCCGCGGTGAACGCGGCCACCAGGTCGTCACGGCCTTCGGTGAAGTGCTCCCAGCTGTCGATGTGCACCGGGACGACGACGCGGGCGCCGAGGATCCGCGTCGCTTCGGCGGCCAGGGCACTGTCGAGGACGAGCAGCGCGCCGTCGAAGACCGGCTTCAGTCGCGGGGCCCCGGCGAAGAGCACGGCGGCGTCGACCGGGCCGAAACGGTCGGCGACCTGGCGGACGGCGTCGAGCGAGGCGTTGTCGCCGCTGACGTAGACCGTCGGAAGATCCTGGGCGGTGAGCACGAAGCCGACGACGTCGCCGGTCACCTTCTCCGCGCCCTCCGGACCGTGGAGCGCGGGTGCGGCGGTCACGGTCACCTTTCCTCCACCCGGACGGGTCAGCTCGACCGTCTCCCAGGTCTCCAGGCCCTTCGCGGTGCCGCCCAGCCTGCCCGCGCCACTGGGTGTGGTGAGCGTCAGCGGCACGCCTGCCAGTAGTTCCCGGCCGGAGTTGTCGAGGTTGTCGGGGTGCTCGTCGTGAGACAGCAGGACGGCGTCGACGCGGCCGAGGTCCGCCGGGTTCACCGAAGGCGATGCCGTCTTGGTCAGGCCGGGTCTCCCGTCGGGCCTCCCGTAGTGGCCGGGCTCGTCGAAGGTCGGATCGGTCAGGAGCCGCAGGCCGCCGTAGTCGATCAAGGCGGTCGGCCCGCCGAAGACCTGGACGGAGAGCTGGTCGCTGATCTGGTTCGTGCCGGCTGTCATCATCCACCTCACGGATAGTTATTCTTCTTTCCGTGAGGAACATTAGCCAGTTCTCACGGAAGAGTGCAACCGTTTCCGTGAGGCGTTCTCATGGTTGAACCCGGCGATTACCATGAGGACGTGCACGACAACGCCGGTACCGATCTCGACACCGCTGCCTTGCCGCCTGCGCCGGGCGCCGAGCAGTACGTCGCGCTGGCCCTCGCCAACACCGCGATCGCGCTGCCCGGCGGCCAGTTCACCGATCTCCTCGGCAGCCCGGCCCTCGCGACGGATTGGCTCGTCGAGCACGGACTCGCCCCGGTCGACGCCGGTCTGCAGGAGATGTGCGCGGGACTGGTCCGCTCGCTGCGCGAACAGGTGCGCGTCCTGCTCGCCTCGAAGTCCTGCTCGGATCCGGCCCCGCAGAGCGCGCTCAACGCCGTCAACGACGCGCTGAGCAAGGCCCCGACAGCGGAACTGCTGCGCTGGGATCCGGTCCACGGGCTGCATCGCATCGCGCCGCATCCGGTCACCCAGATCGTCGAGCACGCGCTGGCGACGCTCGCCGCCAACGCCGCGGACCTGCTCACCGGCCCGGACGCCGAGCGGATCGCCGCCTGCGGATCGGCTCCGTGCACCCGGTTCTTCCTGCGCAACGGACGACGGCAGTGGTGTTCCGTGCGCTGCGGCGACCGGGCCCGCGCCGCCCGCGCCTATGCCCGGCGCTCCCAGCACGAGCCGGTCTGAACTCGTGAGTGGTAAAGACGGTTAGAACCGTCTTTACCACTCACGAGGAGACCTGCACGGGGGTGCCGTAGTCGCCGGGCGGCAACGCGGGACGGCGGTGGTGCCGCCACACACCGATCACCGTCGTCCCGAACGCGAGGACGGCGTAGGCGATCAGCCAGCCGGTGAACTCGGCGGGCACCTGGTCGCCGACGGCCATGTCGTACAGGACGATCACCGGGTAGAAACCGGGTAGCGCGGCTTGGCTGTCCAGGACGCGCAGTTCGGTGTCGACGGCCGCCGAAGCGGTGTCATCGGCGTACACCGGCCGGCGCAGGGTGCCGATGAGGATCACCGCGCAGCAGAGCGCTGCCCAGCCGAGCAGGGCGGCCAGCCCCCACGCATACGCCTTCGCCGGGGTGGTGAGGTGGATGACCGCCGCGAGGGCGGCTCCGCCGCCGAAAGTGATCACGAACGAGGCCACGTACCAGCCGCCGAGGATCGCGAAGGCCGAAGGTCTCCCGGAGCGCCGGTCCATCACCGGCAACGGTCCCAGTGCCCGCTCGCGGTGCTGGTACGACAGCCAGAGCGCGACTTCCAGGGAGGCACAGATGAGGCCGAGGAGGATCCCGTTGCCGCTGAGCCCCACGGCTCCAGCGGCCATGCCCAGCAGGACACTCAACACCGCCGCTCCGGCGAGCCATCGGAATCGGCCTGGTGTCCGCCGGCTCAAGCGGGCGCCGACGCGGGCGGCGAGCAGTCTTGACGGCTCCCCCACCTCGACGCCGCGTTTGCCCAGCCATTGCCTGGTCGCCGTGATCTCGTCGAACCCTGGTTCGCCGGGCCAGCCCGTCATCGCGTTCGCCATCATTCCCCCTCGCGCGCCTAACGGATCTACGCCCGGCACCGCGCGGTGGTTGCCTCAGCGATAGGACGCGAATCGTTCCAGCAAGGGCTTCGGGGAGTCTTCGGCGAAGCAGAGCACGAGGCTTTCGGCGGATTCGGCTGCCGAGGCTTCGCTGCGCGGGAACAACGACTTCTCGTAGGCGGCCAAGGCGGCGTCGCCGTCGCCGGGGTGAGCGGCGAGGGCCAGGCCGAGTTCGGCGCCGTCGAGCATCGCGAGGTTGGCGCCCTCGCCGGCGAACGGTGACATCAGGTGGGCGGCGTCGCCGAGAAGGGTGACCCCGGGGACGCGGTCCCAGTGGTGTCCGATCGGCAGCGCGTGGATCGGCCGTGGGGTCAGGGCGCCGTCCGCGTCGGTGATCAGTGCCCGCAGGCCTGCGTCCCAGTCGTCGAAATGGGCGAGCACCGCGGCCTTTGCGGCGGTGGTGTCGGTGAAGTCGATGGTGGAGATCCAGTCTTCGGCGGTCTTCAACGCGATGTAGACGTGCAGGCTGCCTGCCGAGTCGTGGTGCGCCAGGAATCCTTTGCCCGCGCCGAGCGCGAAGAACATGCCCCCGCCGATCAGTGCGGTGCTCGCGGGATGACGGGTCACGGCGTCGCGCAGGTGGACTTCGACGAACGAGAGCCCCTCGTAGGCCGGTTCTGCGTCGGAGACCAGGGGGCGGACCTTGGACCACGCGCCGTCCGCTCCGATCAGCAGGTCCGTGGTGAACGTGGCGCCCTCGGAGAGGGTCACTTCGTGTGTGCCGCCGCCGAGCGGGCGTGCGCCGGTGATCTTGGCGCCCCAGTGCACGGTGCCTTCGGGCAGTGAGCCGAGCAGAAGGTCTCGGAGGTCGCCACGGGCGACTTCGGGACGGCCTCCGTCACCGTCGTCGGCTTCCTCATGGTGGACGACGCCGTGGCGGTCGAGGATGCGCATGGCCTCGCCGCCGGGGTGCACGAGCGCGCGGAACTCGTCGTGGAGGCCGGCGGCCCGGAGTGCTTCCTGGCCGGATTCGTCGTGGATGTCGAGCATCCCGCCCTGTGTCCGGGCCGATGGCGACGCGTCGAGGTCGAAGACCGCTGCCTCGATGCCGTTGACGTGCAGAACGCGGGCCAGGGTGAGTCCGCCGAGGCCTGCGCCGATGATCGCGATGGGGTGATGTGTGGTCATGTCGGGTTCCTTTCGGGTGGTAGGGCGGTGTGCGTGATCCCGGTGATCAGCACCTGTAAGCCCCACGACATCCGCTGCTCGGGCCGTCCGGTGAGCAGATCGGCCGCGTGGGCGGCGATCTGCGGGTGGGTCGTCTCGTCGGCGTCCCGTACGGCGAGGGCCAGCGCGTCCCAGTCGCCGTGCGGTTCCTCGTCGGCGTGCTCGGCCGCGGTCGTCGTCGCGTACTGCAGGAGGAGGTCGATTCCCCAGGCGCGCCGTTCGGGGGGCACGCCGCCCTCGGCGAGCAGGACGAGCAGGTTTTCGACCAGGCGGAGGTAGTTCTCCCCGCTCGGGCGGGCCACCAGCGCGGACAGGGCGAGACCCGGGTACTCGAGCAACATCGCGGTGTAGGCCGTGAGCAGCCGCTCGAGCCGGTCACGCCAGTCGCCTTCGGACGGCGGCGGGGCGATCGTGCCGAGGAGTTCGTCCAGGATCGCCGCATGCAGTTCGGCGGTGTTGCGGACGTAGACGTAGAGCGAGGCCGCGCCGGTGTCGAGTTCCTGGGCCAGGCGGCGCATCGTGACCTTCCGCAGGCCTTCTTCCCGCAGGATCCCGACGGCCGCGGCCACGATGCCGTCGCGGCTCAGTGCGGGTTTGGCCGGACGTTCCCGGCGGCTCTTCTCAGGTGCCATACGTCCACGGTAGCGAACATGTTCGTGACGAACAAGTTCGGACCGAACATGTTCGTCACAGGTCACAGTGGATGGATTTGGCTTTCCGGGAGCTGTCCAGAGCGGACGAAAAAGGAGGGGTTGTCCCCTCCCCTTCAAGGTATAGCGCACCCCGGGGCTTGCGGCAAGACCCCCATCGTGCTTCACAATCTTCCGCCGTAGGGCTACAACCTGCGGAAATCAGGGGTTTCATGAACCATGAGCTTGATCAATCGGGGGGACTCATGATCGACGTCATCATCGCCGGCGGCGGACCGACCGGCATGATGCTGGCCGCCGAACTGCGGCTGCACGGCGTGCGCGTCGTCGTGCTGGAACGGCTGACCGAGCCGACCGATCACGTCCGGTCGCTCGGCATCCACGTGCGCAGCATCGAGGTGATGGCCCAGCGCGGTCTCCTGGAGCGGTTCCACGAGACCGGCAAGCAGTACGAACTCAACGGTCACTTCGCCGCCATCGTCAAACCGCGGGCGCCCCGGCTGGACTCCGCGCACGCCTACGTCCTCGGCATCCCGCAGCCCGCCACCGAGCGGCTGCTGACCGAGCACGCCGTCGAGGCGGGTGCGGAGATCCGGCGCGGCACCGAGGTCGTCGGGCTGAGCCAGGACGACGAGGGCGTCGAGGTCGAGCTGGCCGACGGCACCCGCCTGCGGTCGTGTTACCTCGTCGGCTGCGACGGCGGGCGCAGCACGGTGCGCAAGCTGCTCGGTGTCGGTTTCCCCGGCGACCCGGCCAGGAACGAGAACCTGCTGGGCGAGATGGAGGTGACCGCGACGGCGGAGGAGATCACCGCCGTGGTGACCGAGATCCGCAAGACCGAGAAGTTCTTCGGTCTCGGTCCGTCCGGCGAGGGCGTGTACCGCGTCGTCGTCCCGGCCGAGAGTGTGCGGGAGGACCGCACGGTCGAGCCGACGCTGGAGGAGTTCAAGCAACGGCTGCGGCATTACGCGGGCACCGATTTCGGTGTGCACTCGCCGCGCTGGCTGTCCCGGTTCGGCGACGCGACCCGGCAGGCCGAGCGCTACCGTGTCGGCCGGGTACTGCTGGCGGGCGACGCCGCGCACGTCCACCCGCCGCTGGGCGGGCAGGGGCTCAACCTCGGTATCCAGGACGCGTTCAACCTCGGCTGGAAACTGGCCGCCGAGATCGCGGGCTGGGCGCCGGAAGGGCTGCTCGACAGCTACCACGTCGAACGGCATCCGGTGGCCGCCGAGGTCCTGGACAACACCCGGGCGCAGGCCGAACTGATGTCCACCGAACCCGGCGCCCAGGCCGTGCGGCGGCTGCTGTCGGAGCTGATGGACTTCGAGGAGGTCCACCGGTATCTGGTCGAGAAGATCGTCGCGATCGGGATCCGCTACGACTTCGGCGACGGCCACGCCCTGCTCGGGCGGCGGATGCGGGACGTGGCACTGAAGGACGGCCGTCTGTACGACCTCACCCACGCAGGCCGTGGCCTGCTGCTCGACCAGACCGGACGGTTTTCGGTCGGGAGCTGGGGAGAACGGGTCGACCACGTCGTCGACGTCAGCGAAGAACTGGAGGTACCGGCGGTCCTGCTGCGGCCGGACGGTCACGTGGCGTGGGCGGGCGAAGACCAGGAAGGGTTGGACGCCGCGCTGCGCCGGTGGTTCGGAGAGGGCGAAGTCCGGGAGACGGCGGGACAAGCCTGACACCCAGGGCCCGTGACCCGACCGGTCACGGGCCCTGCGGTCCGCGGTAGGGCAACGTCTGGTTGTAGACGATGTTGGTGTTCGTGCTCCCGAACAGCGCCAGCTCGTTGACGATCTCCTCCAGCCGCCCCATCGACGGCGCGGCGATCTTCAGCGAATAGCAGTCGTCACCGGTCGTCCGGAGGCATTCGAGGATCTCGGTCCGCTCCGCCAGGAGTTTGTACAACGGCGAGTGCTTGCTTCCCGGGTACTTCAGCCGCACCACCGCGAGCACCACGTACCCGGCCTTTTCGAGGTCGATGTCGGCGCGGTAGCCCGTGATCACCCCCGCCGACTCCAGCCGCTTGACCCGCTCGGTCGTCGCCGAGGCGCTCAGGCTGACCCGCTTCCCCAGCTCGGTGAGCGGGAGGCGCCCGTCCTTCTGGAGCTCGATCAGGATCGCCCAGTCCGTCGCGTCGAGAGTCTCGGCCATCCGGCCAGAATACCGGCAGATCCACGGCGGGAACGCCCGCACACCGGGAAAGATCTCTTCCCGGGCCGCCGTCGCACGGATAGCCTTGGCCTGTGCGAATAGGTGTCAACGTCCCGAATTTCGGACCGGGGACCGACCCCGGAATCCTCCGCGGCTGGGCCACCACGGTCGAAGGCCTCGGCTACGACCTGCTCATGGTGTCCGATCACGTCGCCATCACCCCCGACGTCGCCGAGCAGTACCCGGCGCCGTTCTACGAGCCGTTCACGACGCTGTCGTGGCTGGCCGGCGTGACGAGCAGAATCCGGTTGGGCACCACCGTGCTCATCGTCCCGTACCGGCATCCACTGCTGATCGCCCGTATGGCCGCGAACCTGAACCAGCTCAGCGGTGGACGGCTCGTGCTCGGTGTCGCGTCCGGATGGGCCCGGCAGGAGTTCCAAGCGCTCGACGTCCCGTTCGAGAAACGAGGACGGCTGACCGACGACCACCTCGACGCCGTCCGGAAGGCGTGGGCGAACGACGCCGACTACCGCGCGGGCGACATCCCGATCTGGGTCGGTGGCAACAGCGACGCCGGGATCCGCCGCGCCGTCCGCGTCGGTGACGCCTGGCATCCGCTGCGGACCTCACTCCCCTGGCTCACCGAAGCGCTCACCAGGGTCAAGACGATCGCCGACGCCCAAGAGCGGCCCGTCCCCGCGTTCACCCCGCGGATCCTGCTGAACGTCACCGACAGTCCGATCACCGGACCCGAACGCCTCGCCGGGGAAGGCACGATCGAGCAGATCGTCGACGACCTCGACCGGCTTCGCCACCTCGGCGCCGAGACGGTCGTGCTCGACCCGTTCTCCGGCGACCCCGAGGAAACACTCCGCCCGGAAGCCGCCTGGCAGGCTTTGGCGACCGTGGCAGCACACTGGGAACTGGGCCGATACCGGCCGGAACGGGAGCGATCATGACCGACGAAGACGAGAAGTTCCTCCGCCACGCCATCGAGCTGGCCGCGAAGTCCCGTAAGGACGGTGACCCGCCCTTCGGCTCGCTTCTCGTCGGCCCCGACGGCACGGTGCTGGCCGAAGACCACAACACGTCGGTGTCGCAGTCGGACATCAGCCTCCACCCGGAACTGAAGCTCGCCGTGTGGGCCGCACGTGAACTGGACCCTGCCGTCGCCGCCGAGACGACGATGTACACCAGTTGCCAGCCGTGCGGGATGTGCCAGGGCGCCATCGAACGCTCCGGCCTGGGACGGGTCGTGTTCGCCCTGTCGGGCGAGCAGGTCACCGCGCTCAAGCCGCCGTCCACCGCGCCGGCGGTGCGGCTGGAAGGGCCTGCGTTGTTCGACGAGGCCCGTGTCCCGGTTGCCGGGTACTACACCTGAGAACCGGCGAATCGGAATTCCGGTGGGGCCAGAATCGGCCCCATCACCGGATTTTCCTTCACAGGCGGCTGCCCCGAAACCATAAGGGAGATAGACGGACTTGTAGCCCTGAGGGGGATTCTCCTAGCGTTTCGGGAGGTACTCGTCGGCGTCATTCCACACTTGTGGATCACGGTGCAGGAGGAAACTGCACAGAAAGAGCCTTTCGCCCGGTCCCACGCAAAAAAAGGGGGGACGCAGGGGATCGGCCATCCATTGTGCCAACCCCCAATCCCCAGTGCGTCATCAACGTGACGAGCAGAAAAAGAGGGGGCCCATTACGAACTTGCCGATAGCGAACAAGACAAGGACCGGACAAGCCGAGTTTCACCGTCGTGACGGACCGCGTTGCGTTAGGATGATCGTGATGTCCGCCGAACTCGTGCCCGCAGCCCCGAAACTGCCGGAGACCAAGGCCGAGAACCGGCGACAGGTCCTCGCCGAAGCCGTCGCGTTGCTGCCCGCGCTCCCCCCGGCCGACCCGCTCGACCGGTACGCCATCCGGCACATCACCACGCTCTGGCTGGAAACCGACAAGACCGACCACACCCGCCGCGCCTACTACGCCGACCTCGCCGCCTGGCTCGGCTGGTGCGACCGCACGGGACTCGACCCGCTGACGGCCCGGCGCGCCGACGTCGACGCCTGGAAGAACACCCTCACCGTCACCGGCAGGGACGGCCTGCCCCGGCCCGCCGCCGACTCCACCGTCGCGCGCACCCTCGCCGGCATCTCCAGCTGGTACCGGTATCTGCAGTCCAACGACATCGCCGACCGCAACCCGGTCTCCGCGGTCAACCGGCCCAAGACCGGCAAGACCCCGCCGCTGCCCGCGCTCGGCGGCGAGTCGACGGCGAAACTGCTGAACCACATGGAGAACCGGGCCCGCGCCAACGACACCGAAGCGTCCTGGCGCGACGCCGCCGTCGTCGCGATCCTGTTCTACACCGGCCTGCGCGTCTCCGGTCTGACCACCGCCACCGTGCGCGACCTCGACATCGACGCCGGGCACACGATCCTGCGCTACACCGCCAAAGGCGGCCACCGCGACTTCGTCCCGCTCGTCCCCGCCGCCCTGCACCCGCTGCGCCGCTACCTCGACCTGAGGGCGGCCCGCACCGGGGTCCGTCCCGACGAACTGACCGGCCCGTTGCTCGCGACCATGCCCCACCGGTACGACAGCACCAAAAGCGGCGGAAAACCGTTGGCGCAACGCGATGTCTGGTTCCTCCTCCGGGCGCAGGCCAAGGCAGCCGGGCTCACCGAAGCGAACACCATCTCCCCGCACACCGCGCGGCGGACCACCGGAACCCTGCTGCTGGCCAACGACGTCCCGGTCCAGAAGGTCCAGGACCTGCTGGGCCACGCCGACATCCGCACCACCCGCGACCGCTACGACGCCCACCGGCACAAGCTGGAGACCTCCCCCGTGCACGCGCTCGCGCAACTGCTCGCCGACGCGCGCCACCGTCAAAGCTGAGCCTGTCCCAGCTGGGACTTCGTCGCCCCGATCACGACACCGTCGACCCGCGCCAGCCAGCTCCCGCACAGGCACCGGACGTACTCGAGCCTCCCTTGGGAGACCCGCTGGGACTTCGTCGCGCTTCCGGGCAGTTCCGCCAGCGGCCACCCACACCGCGGGCACAGGTTCGATTCCATGCCCCGATCGTGCTGTAATGGGTCAATGCACTTCAACCCTTACGGCGGGGCGGCCGCGCAGATCGCCGTGGACCTGGTCAACCTGGGCGACGCCGCCGACCCGGCCGCCCTGACCGCGGTCTTCAAAGACCGCATGAACACCGTCCCCGCCGTCCGGGAATCCGAATCGACCGAGATCATCGCCTGGACCGCCAGACTCCGGAACGTCTTCGAAGCAGCCCCGGACGCGCGAGTCGACCTGGTCAACGCGCTGCTGCACGATTCCGCGTCCAAGCCGTACATCTCGACCCACGACGGCAAAGCGCCCCACCTGCACTACGTCGACGCGCACGCCGGCACCGTCCCCCGGGTCCGGGCCTACACCGCGGGCGGGCTCGCGCACCTCGTCTGCGACGCCCCGGACCGCTTCGGCGTCTGCTCACGCGAAGGCTGCGAAACGGTCTACGTCGACGTCTCCCGCAACGGACGCCGCCGGTTCTGCTCCACCCGCTGCGCCACCAGGGTCCACGTCGCCGACCACCGGACCCGGCAAGCGTCCTAGATCGCGTATCGCCACGCCGTGAGGGCATGCGCCGAGAACCACGCGCCCAGGACCACCCACGCCGTCGCGGCCGCGACGGCCGTGACCGTCCGCCGCTTCGCCAACCCGATCGCGATCGGGATCAGCACCGGGAACGCGGGCAGAATGAACCGGATCTTCGCGTCCGGCAGCCCCCGCGTCCCGATCGCCAGCAACAGCACCCCGACGCCGTACAGCGTCAACGGCCACGGCACCCGGATGAACGCCGCCATCACCGCCAGCGCCACCGCGCCCAGCAGTAACAACACCGTCAGTGTGCTGAACACCGACTCGTCCCCGGTCAACCGGGCCAGCACCGACTCCGCGGTCTCCACCCCGAAGTCGAACTCGGTGTTCCAGCCCCGCAGTTCGATGTCCTGCCAACCGGTCCAACTGCCCGTCCGGTACGCGACGAACCCCAGATACCCCACCACCCCCAGCGGCGCGATCACCGCGCCCACCAGCGCCCACCGCCGCTCCTCGGCATGCCGGAAGACCGCGATCAACGCCGCGACGACGACCACCGCGACCAGCACCACCGCCGTCGACCTCGACAGCCCGGCCGCGAAGGCGCACAACCCGGCCAGCACCCATCGCCGTTCCAGCACTCCCACCAGCGCCCACACTGCGAACGCGCAGAACACCGCCTCCGTGTAGGCCATCGAGAACACGATCGCCATCGGCGCCCCGGCCCACAACGCCACCAGCAGCAACCCGGTCCGGTCACCGCGCTCCGGCGACACCGCGCGCCCGATGCGGATCAACCCGCACGCCAGCACCAGACCGGCCAGCACCGAGACCGTCAGCGCCGCGGTGACGACGTCGGCCCCGAGCCACATCACCGCCCCGACCAACTTCGGATAGAGCGGGAAGAACGCCATCGGCGCGTCCGAATAAGGCTGCCTCGCCGCGTCCAGCGTCCCCGGAAGATCGGCGTACCCGTGCACCGCCAGCCGCAGGTACCACTGCCCGTCCCACGCGGTCAGCCGATCGGTCAGCGACGCACCACGCCGGTCGGCCAACAGGTCGAGCAGCTGGACACTGGCCGTCCGGATCACGAGATACAGCAGGATCGCCCTCGGATAGGGCGACCAGGCCAGTCTGTCGAGAACTCTCTCGAACACACGCGCCGGGCGCCCCTGCCGGGGCGCCGTTTCGGGAACGGCGGGCTGATCAAGGTCGTCGACTTCTCGGAGCACGAACAGAGTGTCCACAATGCGAAGTCATTTCGCCGTTCGATCTCGAAGATTCGCAGTACGGAAGGCGTGGGGAAGGCCACAAAGCGGCCGCGTGAAGGACTCCTTCACTACCCGGTCCAGTCCTCGCCCCTTCGCCGGTCGTGGTGGTCCAACAGCCTCGACAGCAGCTCGGTGAACCGCGCTCGCTCTTCGGACGACAGCGGCGCCAGCAGTTCGTCCTGGCGCTCGGCCAGCTGCTTCTCCAGCAGCCGCAGCCGCTGTTCGCCCGCGGTGGTCAGTGAGATGACGTTCCGCCGCCGGTCGGCGGGATCCGGGGCGCGTTCCACCAGCTCACGCTCGGCGAGCTCGTTGATCGTCGCGACCATCTCACTGACGTGGATCCCGCTGCGGCGGCCCAACGTCGCCTGGCTGGCGGGACCGGACTCCTCCAACGTCGCCAGCACGCGGAAGTGGTAACCCCGGGCGTCGACGGCGGAGAACCCGTCGGTCACCAGGCGATGCGCATGGTTCGCGGTCTGGGTGAGCAGCCAGCTGGGCAGGCTCTTCCAGCCGCCGTCCGGCCCTTCCGAAGGGTTCTCCATGTGACGAGTCTAACGAATCGTTGGGCGACCGAACGATTGCGCTATCGTTTGTCACCTAAACGTTTGGTGCCCGAACATAATGGAGACGAGACATGATCAAGCCCTTCCGCATCGACATCCCCCAAGCCGACCTCGACGACCTCAACGACCGGCTGACCCGCACCCGCTGGCCCAACGAGATCACCGACGCGGGCTGGGACTACGGCTTCCCACTGCCACGACTCAGAGAACTGGCCGACCACTGGCGCACCGGCTACGACTGGCGCACCCACGAAGCCGAGCTCAACGAGCTTCCGCACTTCACCACCGAGATCGAAGGCCAGAACATCCACTTCGTCCACGTCCGGTCCGCGAACCCGGACGCGCTCGCGCTGATCCTCACCCACGGCTGGCCCGGTTCGTTCCTGGAGTTCCTCGACGTCATCGAGCCACTGTCACGCGACTTCCACCTGGTGATCCCGTCCATCCCGGGCTACGGCTTCTCCGGACCGACCCGGGAACGCGGCTGGGACCTCGTCCGGATCGCCCGCGCCTGGGCCGAACTGATGCACCGCCTCGGATACGAGCGCTACGGCGCGCAGGGCGGCGACTTCGGCTCGGGAATCTCGATCGCGCTCGGCACGGTCGCACCGGACCAGGTCGTCGGGGTCCACGTCAACTACCTGCCGACCCGGCCGGATCCGGACGCGGGCATCGAACTGTCCGAAGTGGACCAAGCGCGACTGGAGAAGATCAAGCACCTGATGGCGAACCGCCCGCCGTACCAGGCATTGCAGGCCGCCACCCCGCAGACCATCGGCTACGCCCTGACCGACTCACCCGTCGGCCAGCTCGCCTGGATCGCCGAGCGCTTCGCACAGTGGACGGACCCTCGCTCCCCCGTCAGCGACGACCGGATGCTCACCGACATCTCGCTGTACTGGCTGACCGCCACCGCGGCCTCCTCCGCGCGGCTGCACCACGAAACCCAGCGAGGGAACGCGCCCTGCCCCGTACCGCTCGGCGTGGCCGTGTTCCCGCACGACATCACGCAGTCGGTACGGCCACTGGCCGAGCGGCTCTACGACATCAGGCACTGGTCGGAACTCGAGCGCGGCGGCCACTTCGCCGCGATGGAAGTACCGGACCTGCTCGCCGAGGACATCCGGGCCTTCTTCCTCAAGCTGTCAGGCCCGCGCTGACCATCCAGATGTGCTCACAGGTCGAGGACGCCCGCTGCAAGCTCTCACGGGACTCCTGCGAAGCGTGATAGAAGCTCCGCTCGATCATCCAGCACAAGGCACGCGCCATCGACGACGCCTGGTCCGGTTCGGCGCCGGCCCGGACACCGGCCCGTTCCAGCACAGCGGTGATGGCCGAGCTGAACAGGTCGGCCGTCCGGCTCCACAGCTCGCCGATCTCCGGCACGGTCAACGAAAGGTCGATCGCCGTCCGCATGACAAGACCGTGCTCGTTCCACAGCTCGACCGTGCGCCGCATGGCCGCCGCGATGGCCTGGACGGGCTCGTCGGCCTCCGCGGCGACGCGGGACCGTTCCCACAGATGCTCGACGGTCCGGGCCACCAGCGCGGTGACCACCTCCTGCTTGGAGCCGAAGTAGAAATACAAGGCGCCACGGGTTATCCCGGCCCCCTGGGCGATGTCCCCGACGGTCATCGCGTCATAGCCCTTGTGCGCCAGCAGGACTTCGCAGGTGTCCAGGATGGCCCGCTCCCGGACATCACCCTTGCGCTCGGTGGTGCGCCTGGACATCAGAGCTGCGCGCCCTCGGCGAAGTCGGTCGTCCGGGAGAGCGCCTCCCACGTCCGGATGTCCTCGTCCACCGCCGTGCGCGCGGCGGTGACCAACCGCAGCGCGTCCGAGCCCAGCAACAGATGGGACGGCGGCCGGTCGAGCGACGTGATGTGCACGAGGGCCTCCCCAGCCTTCGCCGGATCGCCCAACTGGTTGCCGCTGGCCTTCTGCCGCGCTTCACGGATGGGGGTGAACAGCTCGTCGTAGTCGTCGATCGTCCGGGTGGCGCGGGACATCGACCGCCCCGCCCAGTCGGTGCGGAACGAACCCGGCTCGATCGCCGTCACGTGGATCCCGAACTGCGCGACCTCCTTGCCCAGCGCCTCGAGAATGCCTTCCAGCGCGAACTTGCTGCCGCAGTAGGCGGACATGCCGGGCACCGCCATCAGCCCGCCCATGGAGGTGACGGCCAGCAGGTGCCCGCGGCGGCGCTCGCGCAGGTAAGGCAGCGCCGCCTGCAGGGTCGCCACGGCCCCGAACACGTTCACCTCGAACTGCCGTCGCACTTCCGCCAGCGGGGTTTCCTCGAAAGTGCCCTCCACGCCGTAGCCGGCGTTGGCGATGACAACGTCCAACGGACCGACGCTCTGCTCGACCTCGGCGATCACCGCCGAGGCGGCGTCGTCGTCGGTCACGTCCAGGATGCGGCCGTGCGCTTTGCCGGGCTCGAGATCCTCGAAGGACCGCAGGTCCTCCCGGGACCGGACCGTCCCCACGACGGTGTGCCCGGCGGCCAAGGCGGCTTGGGCGAAGGCGCGCCCAAGGCCCGTGCTGACACCGGTGATCAGCCACTTCTGCTTCCTCATCGCCCCTCCAGAGGACTCGAAACGATCTCCTGAGCACAAAGTCTACACTGTGTCGATTTTTATCGTCGTAGTGCAGATTCCATGGTCACGCGGCAGGCGAAAAGGAGTGGACGGGACGAACCCGGGCTTGTACCTTGCACTCGACCGTGACATCGCCCCAGGAGGTGAGACCCATGAACGCAGAATCGATGTGGGTGCTCCCTCTTGCGTTACGGTCGGGCGATTGACGTAGGTGTCGCCGGGAGCGCCTCGACAACAGGCACTCCCGAAAGGCACCACCTATGCACCTTCAGCAGTTCACCCCCGGGCCGTCACCGGCCTCCGGGACCGACGAATTCGACGTGATCATCGCCGGATGCGGGCCGACCGGCGCGACGCTGGCCGCCGAACTCCGGCTGCACGACGTACGGGTACTCGTCCTGGAAAAGGAAACCGAGCCCGTGTCGTTCGTCCGGATCGTCGGCCTGCACATTCGCAGCCTCGAACTGATGGCCATGCGCGGACTGCTCGAGCGCTTCCTCGAACGCGGCAGAAGGCGTCCGGCCGCCGGTTTCTTCGCCGCCATCAGCAAACCCGAGCCCGAGGGCCTGGATTCCGCGCACGCCTACCTGCTGGGCATACCGCAGCCGGTCGTCGATCACCTGCTCGAAGAACACGCGATCGGACTCGGCGCACAGGTCCGGCGCGGTTGTGCGCTGACCGGATTCGAGCAGGACGACGACGGGGTGACCGTCGAGCTGGTCTGCGGGGAGCGACTGCGGTCGCGGTACCTCGTCGGCTGTGACGGCGGGCGGAGCACGGTGCGCAAACTGCTCGGCGTCGGCTTCCCCGGCGAGCCCTCGCGGAACGACACGCTGATGGGCGAGATGGCCGTCGGCGTACCGCAGGAGGAGATCGCGGCCAAGGTGGCCGAAATCCGTGAGACCAGCAAGGTTTTCAGCCTCGGCCCCTTCGGCGAAGGGATCTATCGCGTCGTCGTCCCCGCCGCGGAAGTCAGCGAGGATCGCGCGGAGCCGCCCACCCTCGACGATTTCAAACGAGAGTTGCACACCATCGCCGGAACCGATTTCGGCGTGCACTCCCCGCGCTGGCTGTCCCGCTTCGGCGATGCCACCCGGCTGGCCGAGCGGTACCGGGTCGGAAGGGTGCTCCTGGCGGGCGACGCGGCGCACATCCACCCGCCCGCGGGCGGTCAGGGCCTCAACCTGGGGGTTCAGGACGCGTTCAACCTCGGCTGGAAACTGGCCGCGCAGATCCGTGGCTGGGCGCCGGAAACCCTGCTGGACACCTACCAGGCCGAACGTCATCCGGTCGCCGAAGACGTACTGGACAACACCCGCGCCCAGATCGCACTGTCGTCCACCGAACCGGGTCCGCAGGCCGTGCGCAGGCTGCTCACCGAACTGATGGACTTCGACGACGTGAACCGGTATCTGATCGAGAAGATCACCGCGATCGGCATCCGCTACGACTTCGGCGAGGGACCCGATCTGCTCGGACGCCGCCTGCGCGACATCGAGGTGAAGCAGGGCCGCCTGTACGACCGGCTCCACGGGGGCCGCGGTCTACTGCTCGACCGCACCGAACGCCTGACCGTCGGCGGCTGGTCGGACCGGGTCGATCACCTTGCGGATCCCACCGCGGCACTGGAGGTTCCGGCGGTTCTGCTCCGCCCCGACGGACACATCGCCTGGATCGGTGAGCACCAGCAGGACCTGGACGACCACCTCGCACGCTGGTTCGGCAAGCCCGTCAACTGAAGTCCGTGAAGGCCTCCTTGCCTACGCTCAACGTCGGCAAGGAGGCCTTCACGATCAGTGCAGGTTTTTTCACGCGTATTAATGACTGTTTTTGAATGTCGCCCCGACGTATAGGGCGTTATACACTTAGAAGATTCAGTGACTGGACGGCAGTTCGGCGGCCTCGACCGACCTTCGGTCCTCCAGGACGCGTTGCTTCGCGTTCTCGATGTGCCGTCGCATCCGGGCGGCCGCTTCGTCCGCCTCCCCCGCTACCAACGCCTCGTAGACGGCTCGGTGCTCCTCCGCCGCCAGCCCGGGCGCTCCCCTGGCCGAGCCGAGCTTCGCGAAGAACCGGAACCGCTGGACCTGGCCGCCGAGCGACCGGTACGCCTTCTCCAGGAACGGGTTGTCCGCCTGAGCGGCGATGAGCAGGTGGAACCGTTCGTCGATCGTCCAGTACGCACTGAAGGCCGCTGTGTCCGGCGAGGTCGCGGCGCGCGCGAGATCGTCGACGCTCTCCAGGACTTCCCCCAGGAACTCGGGCGTCGTCCGGCGCGCGGCTTCGTAGGCGAGGGCTGGCTCCAGGACGAGACGGGCGTCCATCAGCTTGATCAGCTCGAACTCGGTGAGCAGCGGGGCGACCCGGTAACCCTTGAGCGCCTCGCGGCGGACGAGCCCGGTGTGCTCCAGCCGCGCCAGCGCCTCTCGGAGCGGAGTCTGGCTGACGTCGAGTTCCCGTGACAGCGCACCGATGTTGACCGGCTCGCCCGCGGACCATCGGCCGTCGGTGAACTGACCCAGCAGCACCTCGTACATCCGGTCGGCGAGCGGCTGCCGTCCGGACCTCCGCGGGGAAGCCATGTGTCCCTCCTTAGTCGCCTCACGATATCCCGCGCGTCCGGAAGCCTTGATCTTGCCTCGCTATAGTATTGACATGAATCCTATAGTATTTGCATCAGGCAGCTTCGAACAGGAGAAACGAACCGGATGACCAAGCGCGTACTCGTGACGACCTCGTATCTGAAGCCCGGCGGCGAGGTCGACAAGCTGCTCTCGGACGCGGGTTTCGATACCGCCTTCACCACCCCAGCGCAGCGCGAGGCCACCGGCACTCCCCTGGCCGACCTCGTCCGTGACGCCGACGGGATCGTCGCGGGCACCGACGCCTTCACCGCCGACGTCATCGAGGCCGCGACCCGGCTGAAGGTGTTCGGCCGCTGCGGCGTCGGCTACGACAACATCGACCTCGACGCCGCGACCCGCGCCGGTGTGGCCGTCACCTACACCCCCGGTGCCAACCGCCGGTCGGTCGCCGAACACGTCCTGGCCCTCATGCTCAACTGCGCCCGCTTGATCCCGCAGAACATCGCGAGCGTCCAGGCCGGACGCTGGGAGCAGCGCAGCGGGCGGGAACTCGACGGCGCGGTGCTCGGCCTGATCGGACTGGGTTCGATCGGCAAGACCGTCGCGCGGCTGGCGCTGTCACTCGGGATGCGGGTCGTCGCCCACGATCCTTACCCCGACCAAGACTTCCTGGCGGAGACCGGCGTCGAAGCCCGCACCTTCGACGAAGTCCTGGCCGAGGCCGACTTCGTCAGCCTGCACATCTTCCTCGACGACTCCACCCGTCACCTGATCGACGCGTCCGCGCTGCGGAAGGTCAAACCCGGGGCTTTCCTGATCAACACGGCGCGCGGGGAGGTGGTCGACGAGGAAGCCCTCGCCGACGCGCTGGAGAACGGCGCGCTGGCGGGCGCGGCCTTGGACGTGCTCACGGAGGAGCCCTTGCCACTCGACAGCAGGCTGCGCAGTCTCGACAACGTCGTGGTCACCGCGCACATCGGAGCCGCGACCGAACAGGCCAGGTCGCGGTCCAGCCTGATGGCCGCCCAGCAGGTGATCGACGTCCTCCAGGGCCGCGATCCCGGCAACCTCGCCAATCCCGGATACCGCCGATGATCCTCCACAACGGACTTCGCCTGGACGCCAACCTCAAGTGGCTGTTCACGGAACTCCCCTTCGAACAGCGCTTCGACGCGGCAGCGGCGGCAGGCTTCACCGCCGTCGAATACGCCTCGCCGTACTTCTTCCCCGCCGCCACCCTCGTCCGGCGCCTCGCCGACGCGGGCCTGTCCCAGATCCTCGTCAACTCCCCCACCGGCGAACCCGGCTCCCCCGAGAGGCTCGGCTACGCGTGCCTTCCAGGTCGCGCGGCCGAGTTCCGCACGGGGGTGGAGCTCGGCCTGGAGTACGCGGTGGCCCTGGGCAGTTCCTTCCTGCACCTGCCCGCGGGGATCCGGCCCGCCGGCGTCTCCCGGGACCGTGCCTTCGCGCAGTACGTCGCGAACATCGCGTGGGCGGCGGATCAGGCGCGCGGCAGCGGCGTCCGGCTGCTGCTGGAGGCGCAGAACAAACAGGACGCGCCGGGGTTCGTCCTCGACGACCAGGCACACGCGGCCGCGGTGGTCGACGCGATCGGCCAGGACCACGTGAGCCTGCTCTTCGACGTCTACCACGCCTCCATCGACGAGAAGGACATCGTCGCGGCGCTGCGGGAGTTCCTGCCCCGGACCGCCCACGTGCAGATCGCCGACTCGCCCGGCCGCGCCGAACCCGGCACCGGCGGCATTCCGTGGACCGACGTCTTAGACACCTTGAAGTCCGAGAGCTACGCGGGCTGGATCGGCTGCGAATACGGGCCCGCCACCACCACCGAAGCGGGACTGGCCTGGATCAAGGAGCGACTCCGATGAGCCCGCGTATCGCGCTGATCAGCGCCACCCCGGCCGCGATCCCGCCCGCCGTCAGTGCGTTGGCAACGGGATTCCCCCAGGCCCGGCCCTGGAACATCCTCGACGACCGGCTGCTGGCCGACGTCGGCGAAGACGGCCGCACCACCGCTCTGGACGACCGGATGCGCCACCTCATCGCCTACGCGGTCACCGGCGGCGCCGACGGCGTACTGCTCACCTGCTCGCTCTACGGCGAAGTCACGAAGCAGGTCGACGCGCCGGTCCCGCTCCTGGCCCCGGACGAGGCGGCCTTCGACGACGCGCTTTCCAGCGGACACAGCAGGATCCTCGTGGTCGCCTCGCTGGCCTCGGCACTGAGCGACTCGACCGCGCGTTTCGAGCAGGCTGCACGCGACAAGGGAATCACCGTCGAGGTCGGCGGGCTGCTCGCGCCGGACGAGCTCGTCGAAACCTGCCGGGCACGGGGCGACGGCTGGGACCTCGTCCTGCTCGCCCAGTACTCCCTCGCCCCGGCAGCGGAGGAACTCGCCGCGGCACTCGGTGTGCCGGTCGTGTCCGGCCCCCGTAGCGCGGCCGCGAGACTGAAGGCGGTGATCGGGGCATGACCGGCACCCTCGGCGCGATAGCCGACGACTTCACCGGCGCGACCGACGTCGCGGTCGCCTTCCGCCGTGGCGGACTGCGCACCCTGCTGTTCTTCGGTGTCCCACCCGAAACCGAGGTACTTCCGCCGCACGACGCGATCGTGATCGCACTCAAGAGCCGCGCGATCCCCGCCGAGAACGCTGTCTCGTCGTCCTTGGAAGCGTTGCGGTGGCTGCGAAACCGGAAGGCGGAGCAGATCTACTTCAAGTACTGCTCCACTTTCGACTCGACGCCACACGGCAACATCGGCCCGGTCCTCGACGCGCTGTCGCGGGCACTGTCGTCCGATCGTGCCGTGATGACGCCGAGTTCGCCGGAGCACGGGCGCACGCAGTACCAGGGGCATCTCTTCGTCGGCGAGACCCTGCTGGCCGAATCGCCCATGCGCGACCATCCCGCGACCCCGATGACGGACTCCCACCTGCCTCGGCTGCTCCGGGCGCAGACCACCACACCGGTCGCTCTCGTCACGCACGACATCGTCCGGCGCGGGGAAACCGCCGTGCGCGAAGCGATCGACGGCAAGAGCGGCTACGTCCTCGTCGACGCGCTCACCGAAGACGACCTCCGCCTCCTGGGCCGGGTCGTGGTGAACGCGCCACTCGTCGCGGGCGCGGCGGGTCTCGCGGCCGGGCTCGCCGCCGCGCGTGCCTCCGCCACTCCCCTGCCGACCGAGACCCGCGCACCGGCGGGCCCGGCCGTGGTGCTGTCCGGAAGCTGCTCGGCGCGAACGCTGGAACAGGTCGCCGTCATGCTGCGGCTCGGCCGTCCCGCCCACCGGCTCGACCCGGTGGCGACGCCGGATCCGGACGCCCTCGCGGCGGAAGCACTCGCCTGGTACGACTCCTTGACCGAACCCGGACCGCTCGTCTACTCGTCGTCGAGTCCGGCGGAACTCAAGCGCACCCAAGAAGAACTGGGCGTCGAGCGGTCGGCCGGGATACTCGAGAAGGCGACCGGGCTCATCGCCCTGGGCCTCGCCGGACGCGGTGTGCGCCGTCTCGTGGCCGCCGGCGGTGAGACCTCCGGCGCGATCGTCACCGCGCTCGACGTCCGTGGCGGCGTCATCGGGGCGGAAGCCGCACCGGGCGTGCCGTGGATCCACCCCGTCGGCGACCGTCATCCCGCCTTGTTGCTCAAGTCGGGCAACTTCGGCGATCCGGATCTCCTCGCGACGGCGTCCGCCCCGTGAGCGGCGACCGGCTCCACCGCGAACGCGTCATCGCCGCGGCACGATCGCTGTACGACCGCGGGCTCACCCACGGCCGCACGGGCAACATCTCGGTGCGCCACGGCGAGCAGATCCTCGTCACGCCCACCGGAGCCTGCCTCGGCACCGTGCGGCCGGGGGATCTGTCGCTCCTCGACGCCGACGGAAACCATCTCGCCGGACCACCGCCGTCGAAGGAAGCGTTCTTCCACGCGATCGTGCTGCGGGAGCGCCCGTCCGACAGCGCGGTCGTGCACACGCACTCGACGTATTCGGCCGCCGTCTCCTGTCTGGACGGCCTCGACCCGGACGACGCCATCCCGCCGCTGACCGCGTACTTCGCGATGCGTGTCGGCCGCCTTCCCCTGCTCCCGTACCACCCACCAGGAGACCCCGGCATCAGCGAGCCGATCGCCCGCGCCGCCGTCGGCCATCCGGCGCTGCTGCTCGCCAACCACGGCCCGGTGGTCGCCGGGACGAACCTCGACACCGCCTTGGACACCCTCGAAGAACTCGAGCACACCGCGGAGATCTTCCTGCTCCTGCGGGGTCTCCCCACCCGTCCGCTGACCGATCGCCGGCGCGACGCCCTCCACTCCCCACCCGCTCGAAGGGACACCCCATGATCACCCTGTTCAGCGCCCTCTCCGTCAAGAAGGCACTCGACGAAGTGCTGCTGCACGCGTTCACGAAGAAGCACGCCGTCGAAGTCGAGGTCACGTTCGACCCCACCACGATCCTGGTCGAGAAGATCGCCCAAGGCGCTCAGCCCGACGTCGTGATCGCCGTGTCCAACGCCTTCGCCGGGCTGGCGGCCGCCGGTGCGATCACCTCTGATTCTCGTGTGGTGCTGGCGAAGAGCGGGATCGGCATCGCCACCGCACCGGAACTGGACAGCCCCGACATCGGCACGGTGGACGCGCTCCGCACTGCCCTCACTTCGGCGCGATCCGTCGCCTACTCACGCAGCGGCGCGAGCGGCATCCACTTCGCCCGGCTGATCCAGGACCTGGGCGTCGCCGACGAGGTGAACGCGCGAGCCACCATCGTCGAGAAGGGGTTCACCGCCCTCGCCGTCACTGACGGCCGTGCGGACCTCGCCGTCCAGCAGATCAGCGAACTGAAGTTCGTCCCGCAGGCGCGGATCATCGGCCCGCTCCCCGACGGGGCCCAGCACTACAGCGAACTCTCCGCCGCGCTCGGCCCCTCGGCCCCGCCCGAGGCCGCGGACCTGCTGCGGTTCCTCTCCGGACCGGAAGCGAAGACCGCCTACCGCGACGCCGGCCTCGTCACCGACCACTCACCCCGGACTCGCGGATGAACGCGATCCTGGCACTGATCGCGTTCATCGCCGCCATCGTCGTGTGGAACGCGGTCTTCAAACGCAACATCGGCGAAGCGATGGTGGTCGGCTTTCTCGTCACCGCCGCTTTCGCGGGCACGGACTTCTTCACCGTCGCCTGGGAAAGCCTGGTCGACGGGCTCAAATCCGAGATCACCTTCGCCGCGCTGGCGTTCGTCTTCGTCAGCGAACTGCTCACCAGGACCGGGCTGGTGCAGCGGATGGTCGACATCCTCAGCTCGTTCCTCGGCCGACGGCGGGGCGGATCGGCCTACGCGGCGACCGTCGCCTCCGGCCTGTTCGGCGCGGTCGCCCACAACGGTGCCGCGATCGTCGCCACGGTCGGGTCGATCACCATCCCCTGGATGAAGCGGTCCAAGGCCAGCGGCGAGACCGCGGCGCTCGTGCTGTCCGGGAACGCCGGTGTCGGCGCCACCTTCCCGTTCAGCGGCGCGTTCTTCATCCTTCTGGCCGCGCCGACCGTGATGCCGGTGCTCGGCGCGGGCGACATCGTCGCGACGATCTTCGTCACCGGCGCGTGGATGGTCGGGATGCGGCTGATCATGGCCTACGTGATCGTCAAACGCCGCGGCGTCCAGGCGATGGAGCCGCAGGACATCCATCCGCTGCGCGCGTCGTTCAAGGTCGGCTGGCCGTCGCTGGTCGTCCTCGGCTCGATCGCCGTCCCGATCCTGCTCACCGCCCCGCCGACCGCGGACTTCGTCTCGGCCCGCATCGGCATCGACGCTCCCGACGCGATCCCGCTGCTCATCTGGCTGCCGATCGTCATGTTGCTGGTCGGCCTGCTCGTCGAGCGGAAGCTGCTGCCGAAGGGGCGGGCTCAGTGGTGGGATCTGTTCGGCGCGGTCGGGCCCAAACTCGGCCTGGTCGGGGTCACGATGATCTCCGCGTTCGCCGCGTCGAACGTGCTCAAGACGCTCGGTCTCGACGATCAGCTGAAGCCCTACCTGGAAGGACTCACCGGAGTCTCCCCGCTGGTGGCGGCCATCGTGGTCGGCGTCGTCATCGTGCTCGTCGCGGGACCGCTCAACACGACGTCCACGGTCGCCGCGGTCGGCCCGGTGGCGTTCGCCGCGCTGACCGCCGCCGGCATCCCTCCGCACGTCGCCTTCGCCGCCATCCTCGTGTGGGCGTCGTCGGAGGGATGCTCACCGCCGGGCGCGGCACCGCTCTACGTCGCGGCGGGTATCGCCGAGATCAACCCGGTACGGATCTTCGTCCCGGTCGTCCTCTACTACCTGCTGCCCACACTGCTGTTCGGCGTGCTCATGGCCGTCGGCGTGCTGTGGCTGCCTGGAGCGTGATCACCGTGTACCGGATCCTGCTGGCCGCGACCCGCGTCTGCCTGTTCGCCTTCCTCGTCGGCGGCGGCGTGGTCGTCGCCGGGCAAACCCTCGGCATCATCGTCGGCTCCGGGCCGCTCGTGACGGCGTTCGGCACCGATATCGCCGACAACGTCTGCGTCATCGCCGGAATCGCGGGGATTCTCGCGTTCCTTTTGCTCTATACGCCGGAAGGAAAGGAAAACGTGCCTGACGCCGAAGAATGAGCCACGATGAGGCTCTCGGAGGTGACGGGTGGCACGAGTAGTCGTCGTACACGGGATCGGGCAGGAGTTCCTCGGACCAGAACTGATGTGCCACCAGGTCGGCCCCGCCCTGCGGGACGGGGTACGGCTGGCGGGCGGACCGGACCTCACGGCCACCGACGTGGCCTGCGCGTTCTACGGCGACCTGTTCTTTCCACCCGGAGTCCGGTCGCGGCACCTGCCGCCTTGGGACGAACATGACGTCGACGAGTGGGAAGCGGACCTGCTGGACGCCTGGTGGTCGGCGGCGATCGCGGTCGATCCGGGCGTGGACGATCCCGCCGGAAGCCGCGGCGCGCTCGGCTTCGTCGCCTCGCGGGCGCTGTTGTCCCGCATTGTGCGGGCGAAACTGGACGCTCTCGGCGGATCGCGGTTCTTCGGCTCGGTGTCCGACCGGCTGATGATCTTCGCCCTCAAACAGGTCCGCCGGTATCTGACCGACACGGCGCTGCGCGAGGCCGTGCGGACTCGCGTCACCGCCGCGATCGGCCCCGATACCCGGGTGCTGGTAGCGCATTCGCTGGGTTCGGTGGTGGCTTACGAGACGCTGTGTGCCGAACGGAACTCCCCGGTCTCTGATCTGGTGACGCTCGGCTCCCCGCTCGGCCTGCGTTCACTGGTCTTCGACCGCCTCGACCCCGCGCCGGTCGGTGAGAAGGGCGTTTGGCCGGGCGACTTGCGCCGATGGACGAACGTCGCGGACCGGGGCGACATCGTCGCCCTTCCGAACGGCCTGGCGGATCGTTTTCCGGGGGTGCGGGACGAAACGATCACCAACGGCGTCCGGATGCACGACCTGCTCCGGTATCTCACGGCACCCACGACCGGCGGCGCGATCGCCCGAGGAATCCGGAACGGTGAGGAAGCATGAGCCGTCGCTTCCTGATCGCGATCGGCGTCGGCGTCTACCGCGACAGCGGCATCACCGACCTGCCGGGGGCACCCGCTGACGCCGACCGCGTGCGACGGCTGTGCTCCGACCTCGGCTATCGAGAAGTGCTGCCCGATCTGGCGGCCATCCCCGGCCGGGACATCCCGCATCGAATCGAAACGTGGGCGCATGAGGCGCGGCTGGGCGCCGAAGACGTCGTGGTGGTCTACTTCGCCGGTCACGCCGAGAAGAACTCCGAACGGCACCATCTTCTGTGCTCCGATTACGAGCCAGGGCGGTGGACGACGGCCGTGCCCAGTGAGGAGCTGGCGAGGCCACTGCTCGGTGGCGCTTTCAAACATCTCCTCGTCGTACTCGACACCTGCTACGCCGGAGCGGGCGGAGGCGAGGTCGCCGCGGTGGCGGCCGATCTGGCGGCGACCCAGTCGCAGCCGGTGGGCCGCTGGACGCTCGCGGCGGCACGCGGCAAGGAGACGGCCGCGGACAACGCCTTCGTCGACGCGCTCGAGCACGCGCTCGGCTCGCTCGGCCGCAGTCCCGGTGTCGAAGAGATCGTCAAGGAGATCAACGCCTACTTCATCCAGCGTGGCAGGCGACAGTGCGCGACGTACTCCACGGTCGACAACCCGGGCACCGGCCCGTTCTTCCATGTCCCCCGCGGCAGCGGGGCCGTCGACCACGCCCGGATCGCCGAGTTGCATCGGCTCGACAATGCCCGCTTCGGCATCTCCGGTCGCGGCGTCCGGAATGTGAGCGACCCGGGAGACTATTTCTCCGCCCGGACGACGGCACTCGCCGAGCTCCTGTCCTGGCTGGGATCCGGCACGCACGACCGGCGCGCCCGGGTCGTGGTGGGCGACCCCGGCTCGGGCAAGACCGCTCTGCTGGGCAGGCTGCTCATGCTCACCGACCGGCAGCACCCGGCCCGCCGTCATCTCCGGCCGGGCTCGGGGCCCAGCCCTGAGATGGACGTCTTGGCGCTGCACGCGCGCGGAGACGATGTCTTCGCCGAACTGGCCAACGTGCTCGGAAACCCTCGGGCGAGCCATGACGAACTCCAGCTCATGCTGAGCGTGCGCGACACTCCCCTTCTGGTGATCGTCGACGGTCTGGACGAAGCTCCGGACAGCGGGCAGTTCGCCAGGATGCTGCGGCCGTTCACCACGCTTCCCGAACTGCGGCTCGTGATCGGCTCGCGCCGTCCGCACCTGCCGGAACTGGGCACGGGAATCACGGTGATCAACCTGGACGGCGCGGACCAAGTCGCCCCTGCGGACCTCGTTTCCTACGCCCGGGACGTCCTTCTCGACGCCCAGGACCCGGGCAGTCTTTCCCCCTACCGCGACCGGTTCGAGGATGCCACGGAGGTCGGCGAGGTGATCGCCGAGTCGGCCGGTCACATGTTCCTCTATGCCCAGGTGACGGCGAGCGCCGTCGTCAAGGGCCAGATCACCGTCGACACGACGGAACCCGGCTGGAAAGACCGGTTGCCGAACGACATCAACCAGGCCTACTCCACCTACCTCGCCCGGTTCGGCGACCAGCGGAGGAAAGTGGAACGCCTGCTGCGACCGCTCGCGTACGCGCAAGGGGCGGGCCTGCCCCGGTCGACCGTCTGGCCCGCGATGGCCACCGCGCTCTCCGGCGAGCGATGCACCGCCGACGACGTGCACTGGCTGCTCGAAACCGCGGGTGAGTACATCTCGGAACACCCGTCGGCGGACGGTCCTGTCCACCGGTTGTTCCACGAAACCATGGCAGGCTATCTCCGCCGATCCTTCCAGGACGCGGATTCTCACCGGACGATCACCTTCGCACTCCTGGATCTGGTGCCCGCAGATCCGTCCGGCCGTCGCGAGTGGACGGTCGCGCATCCGTACCTCCACCGCCATCTGGCCACTCACGCGGCCGCGGCCGGCCTGCTCGACCGGGTGCTGGCCGACGCCGATTTCCTCGTGCACGCCTCCCCCGACGATCTGTTGCGCGTCCTGCACGGCACGCCCGGCCAGACCGGCGGCGCGATCTATCGGGCGTCCGCGTCCGTGCACCGTCATCTGGATCACCGGCGTCGGCGACAGCTTCTCGCCATGGATGCCGCCCGGTTCAACGCGGGAGATCTTCACCGTGAGCTCTCCCGGAGCCTGTCCTGGGCCACGCGATGGGCGACAGGTCAACAGATCAGCCCCGCGCTGAGAACGACCCTCCCAGGCGGCGGGGGCATCGCGTCGGTGGCCTGCACGACCGTGCACGGCGACGCCGTGGCCGTCACCATCGGCGCGGGCCGGACCGTCCGGACGTGGGAACTCACGACCGGGCTTCCGGGCGCCACCTTCAAGCTCCGCGCGTCGGACCCGGTCGCGTGTGCCACGGCGCCTGACCGGCCGCTGGTGATCGTCGGCGACACCGAAGGAACGGCCTGGGTGTGGGACCTGATCACCGATACTCAGACCGAATTCCCCAGTGGCCAGGGCACCATCCACGCCGTGGCTTGCGGGATCCTCCACGGCGATCCCATCGCGGTCACCGGCGGCGAGGACGGCTCGCTGCACGTTCTGGATCTCGTCACCCATGACCGCACTGTCCTGAGTGGACGTCGAGGATGGGTCAAGGCCGTCGCGTACCGGGTGGTGGCGGGCCGTCCGACAGCCGCCGCCCTCGGCAGCGACGGCGTGATCCAGCTCTGGGATCTGGCGGAGGGCACGCTGTCTCGGCTCGTCGGCTCGCATGCCCAGGCGATGGACCTGGATCTCGCGGAGCTCGACGGGGAGCCGGTGGTGATGACCGTCAGCGACAGCACCAAGGTCTGGGATGCCCGGACCGGCGCGGCGCGCGCGGAGATGGGCCGTGGTGACGGATGGGCCAATGCCGTCACCTGCACCGTCCTCGGCGATCGACCGGTCGCCGTCATCGCCGGCGACCAGGGGACGGTCCACGTCCGCGACCTGGCGACCGGCGAGTCGCGCGCGATCCTCACGGGACACCGGAGCTGGGTCAACGCGGTCACCTGCGTCGAAGTGGACGGTCATCCGCTCGCGGTGACGGCGAGCGACGACGGGACCGTTCGCAGCTGGGATCTCACGGTCGCGACCGCGGGTGGGCTGCCCGCGTCCGGTCACACAGCCGAAGTCACGGCCCTCGACGGAGCCGTCACAGCCGGCCGAACGGTTGTGGTCAGCGTCAGCGAGGACCGGACGGCCCGCGTCTGGGACCTGCTGACCGGCGAGATCCGCAACGTCCTGACGGATCATGAAACGGCTGTTTACGACGTGGCATGCACCGTCGTGAACGACTGCCCCGTGGCGGTCACCGGAGTGGGCGACGGCACCCTCGGAGTGTGGGATCTGAACACCGGTGAACCGGCGCACTCACTGCATGGACACTCCGGGCTCGTACACCTCGTCTCGTGCACCGACGTGGACGGCAGACGAACGGCGCTCAGCGCGAGCAGTGACCGCACGGTTCGGGTGTGGGACCTCGCCACCGGTGATCTCACCTGGATCCTCGGCGAGCACGAGGGTCCGGTGCGGACCATCGCCGTCACCGGCATCGGCGGCGCCCCTGTCCTGCTGACCGGCGGGCACGTGGGCCCGGTACGGATGTGGAACTTGGCCACCGGCGAAGTGCTCGCGACCTTGCCGGACTCCGCCGGTGGAGGTGCCATCGCCACCACCACGATCGGAGGACGGCCGGTAGCCGTCGTCAACAACCTGCGAGACAACAGCACCAGCCTCTGGGACCTCGCCGGGTTGGCCCGCACTCCCCTGACCGCACCACCCGCGCACGCGCTGACCGTTCACGAGTCGGTACAAGGGAACGGCCCGGTGGCCGTACTCGCTTGTCTCGACCGGACCGTCCAGATCTGGGATCTGACCCACGACGAGCGCCTGTCCACGCTGCGCGGCGATGTCGGACTGGTACGCCAGGTCGGCTCCCTGATGATCGATGGCCGCCCCGCAGTCGTCACCACCGGAAACGACAACACCGTGCGACTTTGGGACCTCAGTACCGCCAGAGAGCTGGCCACGATCGACTTCGCGGGCCCGGTCGGCTCGGTGCGGTACTTCGCACAAGACGCCCGGCTCGTGGTGGCCACCGGCTGGGATCTCGCCGTGTTGGAGAAGAAAGCGGACGGGTGACCCAGCCGCCGGACCGGCTCTCGACACCGGGTCTAGGATCCCCGCTTGTGACGGACGAGAAACCGCTCCGAGCCGATGCCCGCCGTAACCGGACAAGGGTGTTGGAGGCTGCGGAGCGCGTCTTCACGGCCAAGGGCACCAGTGCGCCGACCGAAGAAGTCGCCCGCGAAGCAGGCGTCGGGGTCGGCACGGTCTTCCGGCACTTTCCGACGAAGGAAGCCCTGCTGGAAGCCGTTCTCTACGCGCGCCTTCACCGTTTCGTCGATGAAGCGGAAGCCACGGTGGCCGCGAACTCGCCCGACCCGGGTGCGGCGTTCTTCGGCTTCCTGACCGGCTGGATCGAGATGGCCGATGCCAAGAACGCCTACTTCGAAGCCCTGTCCGCGGCCGGAATCAGCGTTCCGACGACGGGATCGGTCATCGGCGTCCGGCTCAAAGAGGCGCTCGGTGTGCTTCTCAGCCGCGCGCAGGACACTGGCGACGTCCGCAAGGATCTCGGCGTCGACGAACTGATCCCGGTCATCATCGGGACGGCGAAGGCAGCGGAACATGCCGGGCCCCAACTGCGGACCCGGACGATCTGCATCCTTTTCGACGGACTACGGCCGCGTCAGGCGTAAGGATCCATCGTCGGCCGCTTCGGTGCGAGCTCGTCGCCTGAGGACTCGCCACGCAGCCTCCGCTTGATCCACGGAACGGCGTGCTCCTTGCCCCACTGAAGGTTCTCGGTGCGCCGAGCCTGCGGGCTCAGTAGCGGCCGCGGGCCCAGTTCTGCGGGCGTGAGCTTGTGCGGTTCGCCGAGCGCGTCGAGGACGGCGATGGCGACCTCGTTGTGCCCCAACGAGTTCAGGTGCAGACGGTCCGGTGCCCACAAGCGACGGTCACGCAGCCGGCGCATCGCCCACATGTCCACGAGCAACGCCCCGTGCCGTGCCGCGATACCGCGGACGTGCTCGTTGTAGATCGCGACGCGGCCCCGGATCCGGCGGAACAGCGCGTCCTCGACCCCGTCGACACCGGTGAAGAGGACGACGCGCGCGCCGCTGTCGACGATCTTGCCGACAGCGGCGTCGTAGTCGTCGAGGAGAGCGTCGATGTCGACCTTCGGCCGCATCAGATCGTTGCCGCCCGCGTACAGCGTCACGAGGTCCGGGTTCAGCGCGAGCCCCTGGTCGAGCTGCTCCGTGAGGACCTGTCCGAGGAGCTTGCCGCGGATCGCGAGGTTCGCGTAGCGGAAGTCCTGGTAGTTGCCCGCGAGCTGGCCGGCGACGCGGTCGGCCCAGCCACGGACGCCGTTGGGCGACGACGGGTCCTCGTCGCCGACACCCTCGGTGAAGGAGTCACCCAGACAAACTAAGCGGTCGGTCATAAAACGATGTTACCGAACCTGCCGGCCAGGGGATCCGGCTGGGTTGACAGCACCCAGAACACTCCCTAGTCGGGCAGGTCGGCCAGGAAGCGCGCCAGTGCCTTCGGGACCCCGGTGCGCCAGCCGCCGCCCATGATCCGGCGTGAGGCCCTCCTAGTCCGGCAGGTCACGCAGGTTGCCCAGCTTCCCTCGCCAGTACCGCTCGTACGGCGAAAGCCAGTCGGAGACTTCCTGCAACGGAGCGGCTTCCAGCGAGTAGACGCGATTGCGCCCCTTGCGCTCTTCCCTGACGAGCCCCGCTTCGCGCAGCACCCGAAGGTGCTCCGACAGACTCGGCCGCCGCATGTCGAAGCGTTCGGCGATCTCCCCCGCGGCGCGCGGACCGTCGAGGAGGATGCCCAGCACCTCGCGGCGGGCGGGGTTGGCGAGCGCGGCGAAGACGTCGTCGTTGACCGGCATCAGCGCGGCCAGGTCCCGACGTAGAGGGTGATGTTCATGTCGCGACCATACGTAGGAGATTACCTACGTGTCAATCGGCGGGCACCGGGTACGCCTCGGACATGGCCGACACTCTCCCCGATACCGCCTTGCTCGGTATCTACCTCAACGACCATCTGGCCGGCGCGACCGCGGGCACGGAACTCGCCAAGCGGCTCGCCGCCGCCGAACGCGGACAGCGCGGGGAAGCGGTGTTGAGCAGGCTCGCCGAAGAGGTCGCCGACGACCGGGCCGCCCTGTTGACCTGCATGGCCGCCCTGGAGGTTCCGGTCCGCCACTACAAGACCGTGGCGGCTTGGGCAGGTGAAAAGCTGGGACGGCTCAAGCCGAACGGGCGGCTCGTCTCGCGGTCACCGTTGAGCTCGGTCGAGGAACTCGAACTGATGCGCCTCGGCGTCGAGGGCAAGGCGGCGGGCTGGCGGACCCTGCGGGTGCGCGCCGATGCCGATCCCCGGCTCGACGGCGGACGGCTGGACGACCTGATCGACCGGGCCCGGCACCAGATCGACGAACTCGAAGACCTCCGTGTCCACGCGACAGCGGCGGCCTTCGGCGGCTGATCCTAAGTGGCGATCCGGGCGTACTCGGCCACGTCGGCCCAGCGGAAAGCCGGTGTGTTCCCTAAATCCGGATACGCCACGGCCATCCCGCGTTCCGGCGCCATCGACCACAGAAGTGCGTCCGGGGACGCCGCGTGCGCCGCCCAGGTCTCGGTCCATTCCGGAATGTAGCGCTCATAGATGCGGCGGATTCTGGGAAGATCCTTCGGTTCGAGTCTCGCGGGTCCGGTCACGCGTACCTGACGGACATCGTCCGGCGGGGCGAACGTCGCGATCATGACCGCGACTTCACGATGGTGCCGGGCCGCGTCGAGGAACGGCGCCGGCCGGCCGTCGGGGGCCGGAGTGTGGAACCAGAACCGGTTTTCCTCGGCCACGAACCACATCATCGCCAACGCGGTGGCGCCGCGACGGGTCGTCGTGGCGACACTGGCCGGACGTTCGCGTTCATCCAAGAACCCCCGCACATCGAATCCCGGTCGCTCCATGGCCGCACCGTACAACCTCGACCTTAATAGAGGTCCAGGAATCGTGAGCAGGGCCGCAAACGGCTTGAGTTCACCTATGGACGAGCTTTTAGCGTCTTCGGCATGAGCACAGAAACCACCGCACAGTCCCCACTTCGCCTCGCCGTGATCATCGGCAGCGTCCGGCACGAGCGGTTCGCCGACGCCATCACGGGCTGGCTGCTGACCGAACTCGCGACGATCGAAGGCCTGGAAGTCGACGCGATCGACCTCGCCGACGTCGATCTCCCGCTGCAGGGAACGCGGCCCGGCGGTACCGACACGGTGATCAGCGGCAGGCTGCACGCGGCCGACGCGTACCTGATCGTCACCCCGGAGTACAACCACAGTTTCCCCGCCGCGCTGAAGAACGCGATCGACTGGCACTTCACCGAATGGGCGTACAAACCCGTCGCGTTCGTCGGCTACGGCGCCGGTTCGGGCGGTATCCGCGCTATCGAGCAGCTGCGGCTGATCTTCCCCGAGCTGCGGGCCACCACCACGCGCGACGCGGTACTGCTGAACGCACCGTGGACCCGGTTCGGCCCGGACGGCTACAAGAGCACCGAGGGCGAGCGAGCCGCACTGGCGGCGACCATGACCGAGCTCGAGTGGTGGGCCCGCACCCTGCGCGCCGGACGCGTCGCGGATCAGGCGAGTGCGGCATGAACCGGCTGACCGGACAAGAACTGCGCATCGCGGCGGTGATCGCGCTCGGCGGGCTGATGGCCGTTCTCGACACCACGATCGTCGCCGTCGCGCTGCCCCAGTTCATGACGACCTTCTCCGCGTCGCTCACGACGATCCAGTGGATCGCGACCGCCTACGCCCTCGGCATGGTCGCGGCGATGCCGCTCGCGGCGACGCTCGCCCGGCGCTGGGGAGCCCGCCGGGTTTATCTGGCAGCACTGCTCGTGTTCGCGGCGTCGTCCGCGGCCGCCGGAGCGGCGGGTGATCTGGGATGGCTGATCGCCGCGCGGACGGTGCAGGGCCTCGCCGGCGGTCTGATCAATCCCTTGGGGATGACCATCGGTTTCGGCGCGGTGGCGCCGGAACGCCGGGGGCGGATGACCACGATCACCGGGCTGCCCCTGCTCATCGGCCCGATCCTCGGCCCGTTGCTCGGCGGCGTCCTGCTGGACAGCCTGTCGTGGCGGGCGCTGTTCTTCATCACCGTGCCGCCCGCCCTGCTCGCCGTCGTGGGTGTACTGCGCTGGGTGCCCGCCGGAACGCGGTCGACCGAACGCGTCCCGATCGACCTCGTGGGTGGCCTCCTGCTCGTCCCCGGAGTGGTCGCGGTGGCTTACGGATTCAGCGAAGAGACGGTCGCGACGGGGCTCCGCGCGGCGATCGTCCTCGCCGGGCTGGCGCTCGTGGCCGTGTTCGCGCGCCGGTCGTGGCACCATCACGCGCCGCTGCTGAACGTCCGTCTGCTGCGTGACCGGACGTTCGGGCGCAACGCCGCGGTCCTCGTCCTGTACGCCGCGCCGTACTTCGGCTCGATGTTGCTGATGCCCGCCTACATCCAGATCATGCGCGGCGATTCGACCATGGTCAGTGCGCTGATGATGGTGCCGAGCACGATCGGGATGGGCCTCAGCATCCAGCTCGCCGCCCGCGTCCTGGAACGCTTCGGTCCGCGGATCGTCGTCGGGATCGGACTGGGCCTGGCGATCGCCGGGACCGGGCTGACCGTGCTCGTCCTCACGCCCGATACGCCGTACCTGGTACTGGCGATCTTGGGAGTGCTCCAGGGAGCGGGCACCGGAGCGATCATGATGCCCACCATCGTGAGCGCCGGCCGGAACCTGCACGGCCCGGACCTCGCGTCCGGTTCCGCGATCCTCCCCCTGGCCGCCACCATCGCGACCGCAGTCGGCACCGCGGCGGTGAGCGCGACGTTCACCGGGTTGATCGCGACGGCCACGGGAGGGCGGGGTCTGGCGGCGCTGAGCGACCCGGCGGCGGGCGCGCCGCTCACCGCGGAGATCGTCTCCGCGTACCGTGTCACCCTCGTCGGTGTCCTCGCGGTCATGGTGATCGCCCTGGTGGTCAGGTTGAAGACCCGGCCCGCCTCGATCGCGGAGCCGACCACGGTACGGAGCGCGGCATGACGACTCGGACCACGATCGACGCCCGGCTGACCATCGGTGACATCGCGAGCCAAGCCGGGGTGTCGACCAACGCCGTCCGCTACTACGAGCGCTACCGCGTCATCACCGCCGAGCGCACCGCGGGCAACGCCCGCCGGTTCACGATCGACGCCGTCTGCCGGATCCGGCTCGCGGTCGCCGCCCAGCGGGTCGGGCTCAGCCTCGCCGAAAGCGCGAAGATCCTGGCCGAGATCCCGCAGATGTCCTCCGATCTCGAGCGGTGGTCGGCCGCCGGGCAGCGCCTCATCGACGCCGGGCAGGCCCGCATCGCCGAACTCGCCGCGGTGGTCGACGAGTACCGGACGCTCGGCTTCCTCAGGAGGTGAAGGGGGCTTTCGCCGCGTGACATGCGGCGAAAGCCCCCTTTTCAGCTCCGGTATCGCCGGGCGAGCAGCACGCAGGTACCGCTGAGCAGGGCGAGCGCGGTGATCCAGTAGCTGGGCGCCAGGGTGGAGCCGGTGGCCGAAATCAGCAAGGTGATGGCCAGCGGGGTGACTCCGCCGAACAGGATCACGCCGACGTTGTAGCTGATCGACAGCCCGGTCCCCCGGTTGCCGACCGGGAACATCTCGGCCATGGACGCGGGCAGAGGGCCCGCGTACCAGGCTTTGACCAGGCCCATCAGCGCCAAGGCCACCACCACCGTGACCATTTCCGGTACGGCGCGGATGAGCAGGAACAACGGGATGCTGATGACCGCGATGACGGCGGCGGCCGCGGTGAGCATCCGGGTTCTCCCGATCCGGTCGGAGAGGTGACCGGCCACGGGAGTGAACACGGTGAGGATGACACCGGTCACGAACGTCGCGGTGAAACTGGTCGAGGGCGACATGCCGAGCTGCCGGATCGCGAACGTCGGCATGTAGGTGATCAGGTAGGAGAATCCCGTCGATACCGCGATCATGCCCATGACCAGCAGCACCCGTGCCTTGTCGTTCCGGAAGAGGTCGACCAGCGGACGGGCCGGACCGGGGTCGGCCGTGGCACGCGCGGTGGTGAACTCGGGCGAGTCCCGCAGCCGGGTCCGGATGTAGTAGCCGGCCGGGCCGAGGAGCAGGGCGACCACGAACGGTATCCGCCAGCCCCACGCGTCGAACTGCTCGGGACTCAGGAAGCTGCTCGTGGTCGCGAGCAGTCCCGTCGCGAGCAGGACCGCGAACGCCTGGCTCGCGGTCTGCCAGCTCCCCATGAAGCCTCGCCGCCCCGCGTGACTCTCGACGAGCAGTGCGGTGGCGGAACCGAACTCGCCGCCCGCGGAGAATCCTTGGATCAGCAGGGCGATCAGCATCCCGATCGGGGCGAACACGCCGATCTTCTGATAGTCGGGCAGGAGCACGATCAGGAGCGAGCCGAGGGTCATCAGACGGATGGCCACGGTCAACGCCGCCAGCCGTCCGGCCCGGTCTGCGTAGACACCCAGCACCACCGCGCCGATCGGCCGGGCCAGGTAGGCGGCCACGGCCGTCCCCAGCGCCAGCATCAACGACGTCACCGGGTCGGCCGACGGGAAGAACTGCCGCGCGACGACGTCGGCGACCAAGGCGTAAGCGGTGAAGCTCAGCCATTCCAGCATGTTCCCCGTCGAGGCCGCCGCGACGATCCGCACCGTCGCGTTCATCGACGGCCGACGCTGGTCAGGACACTGGCCGCGGTCACGATGCCCTGATGGAACCGCTCTAGTTCGAAGTTCTCGTTCGGCGCGTGGTTGCGCTCGTCGACGTTCGCCAGCGCGATGCCGTAACACGGCAGGGCCAGACCGTCGGTGAGCGCCGCGATCGGCAGGCTCCCGCCCAGCGCCGGCACGGCCAGGGCCCGCTTGCCGTGCGCCTCGGTCACTCCCCGCAGCACGAGGTCGGCATACGGCGCGTCCGGCAGGGTCCGGGACGCCTCCATGATCGCCCCGAATCGCAGCTCGGCGTGTGGCAGGTGCTTCTCGACGTGAGCGCGGAGCGCGTCGATGACCGTTTCCGATCGCTGCCCGCAGGCCAGCCTCAGATCGCAGCGCGCCACCGCGACCGACGGGATGACCGTCCGGTGCTCGTCGTTGTCCCTGCAGGTCAGCGAGTTGATGGTGAACGTGGGCGTCGCGAGCCGTTCGTTGATGTCCTGGCCGTGGCCGGCGTCCATCCGGTCCAGCCCCGCTCCCGCCAGCATCGCGGCAGGGTCGATCGGCAGTGCTCGCAGCGCGTCGAGCTCGGCGTCGGTCAAGGGCGTGACGCCCGCGTCGTAGCCGTCGACGGTCACCCGGCCGTCGGGTGCGCGCATGGTGGACAGCAGCCAGGTCAGCTCCCAGGCCGGATTCGGCGCGACGTTGCCCCAGTTCCCGGAATGCAGCGCGCTGTTCGCGCCGCGCACGGTGATCTCGAAGGCCACGGCCCCGCGCACGCCGAGCGCGACCGTCGGCTCGTAGCTGTCATGCACCGGCCCGTCGCTCCACACCGCGAGATCGGCGGCCAGTTCCTCGCGCATCGCCGTGAGCGTGGCGGTCAGATTCGGGCTGCCGATCTCCTCCTCGCCGTCGAGCAGGACGGTCACCGAACACGGCAGTCCCCCGTCGACATCGCGCAGTGCGCGCAGCGCGAGGAGCTGGGCGAAGTGCTGTCCCTTGTTGTCGCCGGTGCCCCGTCCGTACATCCGGCCGTCGCGGATGCTCGCCTCGAACGGCGGACTGTGCCACTCCTCCGGCGGCCCCGCCGGCTGGACGTCGTAGTGCCCGTAGATCACCACGTGCGGACTGTCCGGCGGTCCCGCCGCGTGCCCGACGACCAGCGGCCAGCCGCCGGTGTCGACGATCCGCGCGTCCAATCCGCTGCGTTCCAGCAGCTCCAGCGCATACGGCGCGGCCTGATCCATGCCCTCGCCCGTGGCGCTCACGCTCGGCACCGCGATCCAGTCGGCGAGCTCCAGCTCGTGCCGCAGCCGGTGCCGCCGCACGTATTCCTTGACCGAGTCCACGTCGACTCCTCATCGATTTCATCGAGTGAAATTGATTTCGAGTATGCGAATCGATTACAGTGCTGTCAATGGCCGAACACCCCGCCGCGACGCCCGAAGAGCTGCGCGCGCTCTCCCACCCGCTGAGCTGGCGCATCCTGCGGTTGTGCGTGGACACGGCCTGGACGAACCAGCAACTCGCCGAACGCCTCGACGTCGCGCCCGCCACGCTGCTGCGCAGGCTGCGAGTACTGAGCTCGACCGGTTTTCTCGAGGCCGAGGAGCCGCGGCGAGGACCCAAGGGAGCCTGGGAACATCCCTACCGGGCGACCAAGAAGACCTGGCGTCTCAACCTCGAGCCGGAAGGCGATCGACACCTCACGGCCAAGGTCGACCTCGCCATCCTCGACGCGCACCGCGCGGAGATCAGCGAGAACGATCCGTCCATCCCTCAGCACACCCGCCGGGCCGTCCTGCGGCTGGACGCTGGCGACCAGGCGGAACTGAACAGCAGGGTCGACGCGCTCCTCGACGAGTTCGCCGGACGGGAGAAGTCCGGCGGAACCCCGATCGCCATCCTGTGGAACGCCGCCGAACGCCACGAATCCTCGTGAGTGGTAAGGGCGGTTAGAACCGTCTTTACCACTCACGAGGTCCTGGTCACGGGGCCTCTCGCAGGTGTCCTGAAGGCCACCTTCAGGACGTTCAACGTCTCAAAGGTGGCCTTCAGGACACCGGACACCCTCGCTCACGCCCAACCCGACCGAAACGTGACTCACGCGTTGAGCGCGGCCGCCATACGAGCACGAAAGAGGGCCGCCCCGGATGGGACGGCCCTCTTTCGGTTCTGCACTCAGCGCTGCGGCGGCGGTCCACCCTGCGGTCCGCCGAACGGACTCTGCCGCGGGAACGGACCACTGCCGCCACCCGGCGCCTGTCCTGGGGGACCCTGGTATGCGCCTCCCTGCGGAGCGGGCGGCTGCGGCTGCGGCAACTGCGAGGGCGGAGCCTGCTGCTGCGGGGGCTCCGGGGCGGCCTCCGGCTCGGGAGCCGGCGCGGCCTGGGGAACCTGACGCGGAGCGGGCGGCTCCTGCCGCGGCGTCGCGACACCCAGCGCCGGAACCTCCTTGCGTGCCACGGCTTCCGCGGCCGCGACGGCCTCGGCGACCTTCGGGTCGCTGGAGGTGTCGAACCAGCCCTGGACTTCTTCGTCTTCCAGGTCCGGCTTCTCGACCGGGTCTTCCTTCGGCGGCTCGTAGCGGAACACGCCGTCGTCGCCGGGGGCGCCGAGAGCGCGGGCGAAGCCCTCAAGGGCCTTGCCGTAGTCGCTCGGGATCATCCAGACCTTGTTCGCGTCACCCTGCGCCAGCTGCGGCAGGGTCTGCAGGTACTGGTACGCCAGGACCTCGGGCGTCGGGCGCCCGGCCTTGATCGCCGCGAAGACCTTCTCGATGGCCTTCGCCTGACCCTGCGCCTGCAGGTAGCGGGCGGCACGTTCACCCTGCGCCCGCAGGATCCGCGACTGCCGTTCGGCCTCCGCGCTCAGGATCGCGGCCTGCTTGGCACCTTCGGCCGCGAGGATCTGGCTCTGCTTCTGACCTTCCGCGGTCTTGATCGCCGATTCACGCTGACCTTCGGCGGTCAGGATCATCGCGCGCTTCTCACGGTCGGCTCGCATCTGCTTCTCCATCGAGTCCTGGATGGAGGGCGGCGGGTCGATCGCCTTCAGCTCGACTCGCGCGACACGGATGCCCCAGCGGCCGGTGGCCTCGTCGAGGACGCCACGCAGCTGGCTGTTGATCGAGTCACGCGAGGTCAGCGTCTGCTCGAGGCTCATGCCACCGACGACGTTTCGCAGCGTCGTGGTGGTCAGCTGCTCCACACCGACGATGTAGTTCGAGATCTCGTAGACCGCCGCCCGCGAGTCGGTGACCTGGAAGTACACGACCGTGTCGATGGACACCGTCAGGTTGTCCTCGGTGATCACCGGCTGGGGCGGGAACGAGACGACCTGCTCGCGGAGGTCGATCCGCGCCCGCACCTTGTCCAGGAAGGGCACCAGAAACGTCAGGCCGGGAGAAGCCACCGTCCGGAACCGGCCCAGCCGTTCGATCACAGCGGACTGCGCCTGTGGCACCACCATGATCGCCTTGACCACGACGACGACAACGAACAACGCGAGCAGCCCGACGACGATGAACACCACTGTCTCTGACAACTACCTTCCCCTTACGTAGAAACCCTTTGCCGTGCTCACACCGCGGCCGAAACGACCGCCGTGGCGCCCGAGATCTCGACGACCGTCACCGATGTCCCCGGGGGGATCGGTTCGCCGTCGGTCATGCACCGTGCCGACCAGACGTCGCCCGCCAGCTTCACCTGGCCACTTTCGTCGTCCACAGTGGACACTACTACCGCCCGCGCGCCGATCAGCGCGTCGGTGTTGGTCTTGATGTCCGGCCCCGAGAGGAACCGGCGTTTGAGGGTCGGACGCACGAGGGCGAGCATCCCGACCGAGGCGACGGCGAACACCGCCACGTCGATGAACGGGTTCCCGGTCAGCGCGGCGGAGCCGGCCCCGAACAGGGCTCCCACACCGACCATGAGCAGGAACAAGTCACCCGAGAGGAGCTCGGCGATGACCAAGAGGATGCCGGCGATCAGCCAGATGAGAGCGCCTGTCATGCGTTCATGCTCCCAGATCGCGCCGATTCATACCGAAGAAGCGAAACCGACGTGACCGACGCGTGACCTTGAGTGACCTCGCGCAAACCGGTCATTCAGGACTCCTCGCCCGGGTCGGAGACGAAGTCGATGAGCCGCTCCACCGCTCCGATCAGCGGCGTTTCCAGATCCCGGTAGCTGCCGACCGCCGCCAGGACCCGCTGCCAGCCCTCCCACGGCTCGCCCCAGCCGAGCGCGTCGCAGACACCCTGTTTCCACTCCGTGCCGCGCGGGATCTTCGGCCAGGCGCGGATACCGACGACCGACGGCTTCACCGCTTCCCAGATGTCGATGTACGGGTGACCGGTGATCAGCACGTTCTCGTCGCGGATCCCGTCGACGATGCGGGACTCCTTGCTGCCCGCGACCAGGTGGTCGACCAGCACGCCGAGGCGGCGGCCGGGACCGGTGCCGAAGTCACCGATGCGGTCGGCCAGCACGTCCACCCCATCGAGTGGTTCTACCACGACGCCTTCGACCCGCAGGTCGTGTCCCCAGACCCGCTCGACGAGTTCGGCGTCGTGCTTGCCTTCCACCCAGATGCGCGAATCGCGCGCGACCCGGGCCTTGAGACCGCCCACGTGGACCGACCCGGACGCGGAAATCCGCCGTTCCGGGGTCTTCGGGGCCGCCTTCGACGGCACCAGCGTGACCGGTTTGCCTTCGAGCAGGAAACCCGCGGGGTTCAGCGGGAACACCCGATGCTTGCCGTGCCGGTCCTCCAGCACGACGTTGCCGTACTCGATCTTCACCACGGCGCCGCAATACCCGCTGGCCGGGTCTTCGACCACGAGGCCCGGTTCCGCGGGCACCTCGGGGATCTTCCGCTTGCGCGGACCGGACAGCACGTCGTCATACGAATGAGAGCGCACGGCGGACGACGCTAGCGGTGCCCGGGGTCAGCGTCTCCCCGCCACGCCGGTCAGGCCGTCATCCGGAGCATCGCTTCGACGAACGGGGTCCGTTCACCGCGTTCGAGCGGGCGCATCACGAACAGCGGCGACAGCGCGACACACCACGCCCGGACACGCTCGGCGTCGAACCCGGGCAGATGCGGCGCGATGGCGTCGAAGCCGTCCTCGAGCGTGCCGCCCTCGGTCATCGGCAGCGTGACCCAGTCGGCCAGATCGAAGGACGGATCACCGACACTCGGTCGCGGATCGATGGCGACCACTCCCCTGCCGGGCCCGCCGTCGAGGACGTTGCCCGGGTGCAGATCGCCGTGCACGATCGAACTCCCGCCCCCATCGGTCGCGAGGGCGAGTGCCCGCAGACGGGCACGGTCGAGCGTCTCCAGTGACAACGTCGCTTCGGCCACCGAGCCGCGAAGCCCTCGCTCCGCGAGCCCGTACATGAAGGAGACGCGGTCTTCGAGCGTCGAGAAACCGGCGGGCGGGGTCACCGCGTGGATCTGGGCCAGCAGGTCGCCGACCTCGGACCAGGGGACGTTCACCCCCGACTCACGCAGCTCCGTACCCGGATCGATGCCTTCCATCAGGATCGCCCCGTCGGCGAGTTCGGTGGCGAGCACCTGGACGACGCGAGAGCAGCCGTCCCACGCCCGCAACGCCGCAGCCTCGGACTCGGCGATGGTGTGATCGGGGGTGAGCTTGAGAACCTTCTTGGCGCCGTCGTCCCCGGCGCAGATCAGCGTGCGACCGGTGTTGCCCGGTTTCGCGTCGAGGACGGTGAGTCCCCATTGCTCCGCCAGCCGGGCCACGAGTGCGGGCAGCGCGTCGCACCAGTCCGCGGCGTCGTCACCGAATCGCGTGATCAGGCGCGCACGGGCCTGATCGTCGATCAGAACAGCGGCCATGGGATGGCACGCCAGTCGTCACCCGGCGCGGGAAAGACGCCCGCCGTCAGGAGCTGCTCGGTGCGCTCGGCCAGCGCACGGATCTCGAACCCGGTGAGGTGCTCGCTCAACGCCTCACCGAACTCGCCGTCCAGTTGCTCGCGCAGGCCGCGCAGCTTGCCGACCTCGGCTTCGGTGAGCGACTCGCCGATCCAGCCCCAGAGCACCGTCCGCAGTTTCGGGTCGGTGTGCAGGCAGATCCCGTGGTCCACGCCGTAGATCCGGCCGTCGACGCCGGCGAGCAGATGCCCGCCCTTGCGGTCGGTGTTGTTGACGACGATGTCGAGCACGGCCAGTTCCCGCATCCCCTGGCGATCCGCGTGCGCGAGCACCGCGGGCTCACCGTCACGGTCGTGCGCGTGCAGCACGACGCGCCAGTCGTCCGGCAGGCTCTCCGGGGATCGGACGTCGACCAGTTCCTCTTCGGTGGTCTCGATCCACA
This sequence comes from Amycolatopsis sp. lyj-90, assembly GCF_046549035.1. Taxonomy (NCBI): domain Bacteria; kingdom Bacillati; phylum Actinomycetota; class Actinomycetes; order Pseudonocardiales; family Pseudonocardiaceae; genus Amycolatopsis; species Amycolatopsis sp. lyj-90. The sequence continues at coordinate 1,197,123 of NZ_JAJPWP010000001.1, read as the reverse complement.
GCTGCACCATTCCGGGACCGAACGGCCCGTCGCGCAGCACCGTCGGCGGGATCGCGCCGAGCCCGGACGCTTCGGCGATCATCGCCGTCGCGACCTCACGGCCGGCGAGCGTCCCGTCCGGGAAGTCCCACAGCGGCCGCTCGCCCGACACCGGCTTGTACACGACGTCACCGGTCACGCCGTCGAGTTCGATCTTGCAGAAGAGCGTGACGTTGGAGGCGTCGACGAGCCTGCCTTCGACGTCGATCTTGCCGCGCGTCACCAGCTCCAGCGAGCTCTCGGCCACCTGATCAGTCCTCGAGGACGTCGACGTCGCGCCGGTACCCGTTCTGCCGCGGGCAGATGTGGCCCGCCGGGTCGAGCGGCTCGGCGCACAACGGACACGGTTTGCGGCCGGCGTTGACCACCCTGTCGGCACGTTCGGCGAACGCGCGCGCCGCGCCCGGCGACAGGAAGACGCGGACGGCGTCCGGCCCCTCTTCGGTGTCGTCCAGAACGACCGTTTCGTCCACCTCGCCTTCGGTCATCGCGAGCAGCTCGATGACGACGGCGCTGCTGTCGGCGTCCCAGCCGAGCCCCATCGTGCCGACGCGGAACTCCTCCTCGACCGGGACGGTGAGGGGGTCGACGTCGAGAAGCTCGTCGGGCGCGTCGTCCGGTACGTCCGCGCCGAACCGGCTGGCGACCTCTTCCAGCAGCGAGCCGAGCCTTTCGGCCAAGACCACGACCTGCTGTTTTTCGATCGTCACACTGATCGTGCGGACGTCCTCGGACGCCTGGAGGTAGAACGTGCGGTCGCCGGGCTCACCGACGGTTCCTGCGACGAACCGGTCGGGCTGGCGGAAGACGTGGATTACGCGAGACATGGCACCTTTGACCCTAGGCCACGACCCCATGATCGGCATCCGCCGCCCCACGGTTCTGCCAAGGGCGAAACTCCGCCTGGGCCAGGTGTGCCCCGGGCCACCACGGGCAAAGACCCGATCCTAGTCTTCAGCTGTGGTTGAGATCGCCCCTTACGGCACCTGGACGTCTCCCCTGTCGGCCGCCGATGTCGCGGCTTCGGGAGTCAGCGCGCAATGGCTCGGAACGGCGGGAGACGAGGTCTGGTGGGCCGAAGCGAGAACCGGTGAAGGCGGTCGCGTCACCCTCGTGAGGTGCCGCGCGGACGGCACTGTCGAAGACGTCCTTCCCGCTCCGTGGAACGTCCGGAACCGCGTGCACGAGTACGGCGGCCGTCCCTGGCTCGTGCTCGGCGACGTCCTCGTCTTCACCCACTGGGCGGATCAGCGCGTCTACCGCCGAGACCTGACCACCGGCGCGACCGCACCTCTGACGCCGGAACCGGCGGCCCGGCACGGGATCCGCTACAGCGATCTCCGGCCCGGCGCGGACGGCGAAGTGTGGCTCGTCCGCGAACGCAGCACCGGCCCCAGGCGCGTCGACATCGCACGGGACCTCATCGCGGTCCCCCTCGACGGCGGTCCGGAACGGGTCCTGACGGCCAGCCATCACTTCCTCACCGCCCCGCAGCTGTCGCCCGACGGCGCGCGTGCGGCGTGGGTCGGCTGGAATCACCCCGCGATGCCTTGGGACGGCACGGAACTGTGCGTCGCCGAGATCCGCGGGGACGGGACGTTCGGACCCCACCACGTCCTCGCGGGTGCGGCCGACGTCTCCGTCTGCCAGGTCGAATGGGAGTCGGCCGACAGCCTGCTGGCACTGCTCGACCCGGACGGCTGGTGGAACCTGCACCGCGTCGGGCTCGACGGCACCGTCACGAACCTGGCGCCGTCCGAGCAGGAGATCGGCGGCGCGCAGTGGAAACTCGGCGCACGCTGGTTCACGCCGGTCGGGGACGGCCGGTTCGCGGTCATCGCCTCGGGCAAGCTCGCCGTCCTCGACGAGACGACGCGGGAGGTCACCCCGGTCGCGGCGGCCGCCGACCTGACCGCGTGGTCCACCAACGGTTTCGCCGTCCACGAAGGCGGCGTCGTCGGCGTCGCGGCGGGCCCGGAACGCGAAGGCGCCGTGGTGAAGGTCGATCTCGAACGCGGGACGGTGACAGAACTCGCGCCATCGCCCGAACCGCCGTCGTCCGCCTATCTGTCGACGCCCGTGGAGCGGGTCTTCAAAACCGGCGACGGCGACCAGATCCCGGCCTTCGTCTACCTGCCCGCGAACGCCGACTTCACCGCACCGGAGGGGGAACGGCCGCCGCTGTTCGTGTACCCGCACGGCGGGCCCACCGGCCGGGACAGCGCGGTGCTCGACTCCGAGATCGCCTACTTCACCAGCCGCGGGATCGCCGTCGTCACGGTGAACTACGGCGGCTCCACCGGCTATGGACGCGCCTACCGTGAGCGGCTGCGGGAGCAGTGGGGCGTCGTCGACGTCGCGGACTGCGTCACCGTCGCCGAAGCACTGGCCGCCGAAGGCACCGTCGACGGCGACCGGCTGGCCATCCGCGGCGGCAGCGCGGGCGGATACACCTCCGCCGCTTCGCTGACCACCACGACGACCTACCGCGCCGGCACCGTGATGTACCCGATCCTCGACCTCGATCAGTGGACCGGCGACGGCGGCGAGACGCACGACTTCGAGTCCCGCTACCTCGACGGACTGGTCGGCCCGCTGCCGGAGGCCGCACAGCGCTACAAGGACCGCTCACCGATCAACAACGCGGGCACCCTCGCCGGCCCGCTCTTGTTCCTGCAAGGCCTCGAGGACGAGATCTGCCCGCCGGAGCAGGCGGACCGGTTCGTGGCCGGGCTCGCGGGGCGGGGAATCGATCACGCCTATCTGAGGTTCGAGGGCGAGCAACACGGTTTCCGGAAAGCGGAGACGATCGTGGCCGCGCTCGAAGCGGAGTTGTCGTTCTACGGCCAGGTCTTCGGTTTCGAGACGCCCGGCGTGCCGAAGCTGCGGCTGAGCCGGTGAAGCCGCCGAAGACACGGCCGGGCGACACGATCGCGCTGGTCGCTCCGGCGGGTCCGGTCCCGGTGGAACTGGTCGAGAAGACGCTGCCCGTCCTGCACGGCTGGGGCGTCGAGGTCCGCGTCGGCGAGTGCGTCCGCGCGGCGCCCACCGGCTACCTGTCCGCACCCGACGAGGCGCGGGCCGCCGAGTTCACCGAGGCATGGCTGGATCCGGGGGTGACCTGTGTCCTCGCCGCCCGCGGTGGCTACGGCTCGCAGCGCATGCTCGACCTGGTCGACTGGGCGGCGTTGCGGGCGGCCGGGCCCAAGATGTTCGCCGGGTCGAGCGACGTGACCGCGCTGCACCGCGCCGTGAACGTCCACTTGGGACTGGAGACGCTGTTCTCTCCCTTGCCCGCGACCACCCTGTTCGACGACGTGGCCGCCGAACATCTGCGGTTGTCGCTGTTCGAACCGGACGAGGTACAGACGATCACCTCGCCGACAGGGTCGCCGCTCGTGCCGGGCGCCGCGACCGGGACGCTCATCGGCGGCAACCTCGCCCTGCTGGCCTCGGGCCTCGGTGCCCCGGAGCAGGGCTCGGCGCGGGACGCGATCGTGCTGCTGGAGGACGTCACCGAGAGCGCGTACCGGATCGACCGGATGCTGACCCAGCTGCTGCGTTCGGGCTGGTTCGACGGCGTCCAGGGGATCGTTCTCGGCTCGTGGGCCGCATGCGGTGATCCCGGGGCGATCCGCGACCTGATGCTCGACAGGCTGGGGCCGCTCGACGTGCCGACGGTCTGGGATTTCGGGTTCGGGCACGTCCCGGCGTCGCCGACCATCCCTCTCGGTGCGCGGGCCACCCTCGACGCCGACGCGGGCACGCTCGTGGTTTTGCCATAACGGCAACGGAACTGGCGGATCCGGCCGGTTCGGAGGCATCTTTCGGTCATGGATTCCACACAGCAGTTCTGGGAAGACTTCTACCGGGACAAGGACCAGGTCTGGAGCGGCAAGGCGAACCCGCTCCTCGTGCGTGAGGTCGCGGCGCTGGCGCCGGGAGCGGCGCTCGATCTCGGCTGCGGCGAAGGCGGCGACGCGATCTGGCTCACGCAACAGGGATGGCGGGTCACCGCCGTCGACATCTCGGACGTCGCGCTGAAGCGTGCCGCCGGGCACGCGGCCGAAGCCGGTGCCGACGGCATCGTCTGGGAGCGTCACGACCTGGCGAAGTCGTTCCCGGAGGGACAATTCGACCTCGTCTCCGCGCAGTTCTTCCACTCCCCCGTCGCCGTGGACGACGAACGGGACAAGGCACTCCGCCGCGCCTCCGAGGCGGTCGCTCCCGGCGGCACGCTGATCGTCGTCGGCCACGCGGGCTGGCCGACGTGGCTGGAAGAGCCGCCGCACAAGGACTTCCACTTCCCGACACCCGCCGAGGTCCTCGAAGCGCTCGCGCTGGCCGACAGCGAGTGGACCGTGGAGTTGAAGGAAGTCGTGACGCGCGATTTCCCAGGCCCCGAGGGCCAGGAGGGAACCCGGTCGGACAACGTGCTCCGCGTGCGGCGCGCTGCCTAGGTACCGTTGACCGCATGCGATTGACGCCTGCGGAAGCCAGGTCGAGGTTCGAGGGCGAGCGGATCGCGCGGCTGGCGACGACGGGTTCGGACGGTGTGCCCCACCTGGTGCCGGTGACTTTCGTCGTCGAAGGCGATTCGGTCGCTTTCGCGATCGATCACAAGCCGAAGAGCACGACGGCGTTGCGGCGGCTGAAGAACATCGCCGAGAACCCCGCGGTCAGCTTCCTGACCGACCATTACGACGAGGACTGGGCCGGACTGTGGTGGGCGCGGGCCGACGGGGTCGCCCGGGTGCTGACCGATCCCGACGAGCAAGCGCTGCCGGCGCGGTTGCTGCGGGAGAAGTACCCGCAGTACGAGGCGCAGCCGCCTCCGCATGCCGTGGTGAGCACGCTCGTCCGCTCCTGGAGCGGGTGGCGGGCGTCTTAGCGTTTTTGTCGTGTTGCCGTTCTGTGGCAACACGATGCCGATTGCCCGGCCGTATAGGTCGTTATACACTTTGGTGACCGGATCCCAAGTACGTGAAGGCCCCCTTCCTTGCGTCTAGCGCAAGGAAGGGGGCCTTCACGTACTTCCAGCGTCAGGAACGCGGGGCCTCGGCGGGCAGGAACTGCTCCACCGGCTTCCCCCGCCAGGCGGCGATGATCCCCAGCGGATCCGGCCGCAGCAGCGAAGCGGCCGCGTACACGCTCGCGACGACGACACCCGCCATGAACCACCAGTCGTACAGCGCCTGCTCGCCGGTCGGGTAGTACACCAGCGTCACGAACACCGACACCGCGACGACGACGGCAAGGTTCCGCCGACGCCATTCGAAGGCGGACAGGACCACGAAACCCCAGGTCAGGTACCACGGCAGCGAGGGCGGTGGGACGATCGCACCGGCCAGCAGGACGATCGCCATCCGGTGGATCGCCGGGTTGCCGCCGTTGCGGGCCAGCCACCACTGGCGACCGGCGAAGACGAACAGGCCGACCATCGCGATCGCCCGGAACACGGTGACGAACGGCGAGACCTCGACGTCGATCACCAGGTTCACCAGCGAGTAGACGATCTCGCCGATCCCGGTCGGGAAGTTCATCCAGTTCGCGATCAGCGTCGGCGCCTTGAGGCCGCCCAGCCAGCCGAGGTTGACCGAACCCAGCGAAAGCCAGGTGCCCGCGACGAACACCGGCAGGAAGATCCCGACCGACGCGGCGCCCGCCCGGAAGAAGTTGACCACCTTCCGGTCGCCGGGCAGGTGGTTCGCCCAGACCCAGACCAGGAACGGCAGCGCCCACGCCGCGGTGGGCTTGATCAGCATGCCGATGGTGACCAGGACGATCGCGACGACGTGCTTGCGTTCCAGCGCGGCCAGCACGCCGACGGTGAGGAAGCCGAGCATCAGCAGGTCGTTGTGCGGTCCGCCGACGAGGTGGATCACCGTCATCGGGCTGGCGATCGCGAGCCACAGGGTGATCGGCAGCTTGCCGCCGAGGTGCTTGACCAGCCGCGGCAGCGACCACAGCATCCCGACCAGGCCGATCATCAGCACCAGGCGGGTCGCGATGACGCCGGCGATCATGTCGTTGCCGGTGACCGCGACGATCCACTTGGCGAACAGCAGGAACAGCGGACCGTACGGCGCGGGGGTGGTCTGCCACAGCGGGTGGACGTTCTGCACGACGTCCGGCAGCACGGTCAGTTCGGCCGGGCCGTTGGCGTACGGGTCGAGCCCGTTGAGCAGCTGCGCGCCCTGCGCGAGGTAGGAGAAGACGTCGCGGGTGAACAGCGGCGGCGAGACCAGGAGCGGCGCCATCCAGCAGGCGGCGGCGATCACGATCGGACGGCTGCCGATCCGGCCGGCGAGCGCGTAGCGGCCCAGCCGGACCCAGGCCCAGATGATCAGCGCGAAGCCCGTGTAGAGCATCGCGTTGGCCAGCATGCGGCCGTGGCCGTAGCGGATCCACGACAACGGTCCGTGGCCCAGGACCGGGTCACGGATGAGGATGCCCCCGGCGCCGAGCGCGGCCAGCATCAGCAGCGTGCTGCCGATGGTCCCCATCGCGATCGTGCGGTACGGGAACCGGGATGGCACCCGGAGCCGCTCGCCGAGCGAACCGGCCGAGGGCGTCTGCGGGGTGTCTGTCGTGGTCGCCATTTCGAGATTGGAGGTTACACACCGCGCCTGTGCGAGTGCGCGGCAATGGGTATCTTCCGCGTCGGGCACGGGAATTCCGTCGCTCAGCGGTCGACCGCCGCTCGCTGGGCGGTGCCACCGGGAAGCGCGGCGAGCAGCGACTTCGTGTAGTCGTGTTCGGGGTCCAGCAGGACCTCTTCCACGGTACCGACCTCCACCAGCTCACCGCGGTACATCACCGCGACGCGGTCGGCGATGTTCCAGGCCAGCCCGAGGTCGTGGGTGATCACGAGCCCGGCGAGACCCAGCTCACGTCGCAGGCGCAGCAGCAGCGCGAGGATCTCCCCCCGCACCGACGCGTCGAGCGACGCCACCGGCTCGTCCGCCACGATCACGCCAGGGTCCAGCGCGAGCGCACCGGCGATGACCACGCGCTGCCGCTGCCCACCGGACAGTTCGTGCGGGAGCCGGTCGAGGAACTTCTCCGCGGGCCGCAGTTCCGCCGCTTCGAGCGCCTTGGTGACGATCTCGTGCTCGTTCGCACCCATGCCGTGGATGCGGGGGCCTTCCGCGACGGCCTCGTACACCGTGTGGTTCGGGTTCAGCGCGCTGGTCGGATCCTGCAGGACCAGCTGGACCTGCCGCCGGTACGCCTTGAGCCCGGCACCACCGAGCGGGACCGGCTTGCCGTCGTACCGCACCGCGCCGGAGTCGGGTTTCTGCAGCCCGAGCAGCGTCCTGGCGAGGGTCGTCTTACCCGAGCCGGACTGGCCGACGAGCGCGACGATCTCGTCCTTCCGCACCTGGAGGGTGACCCCGGCGACGGCGTTGATCCGCTTGCCCGTGCGGTCGCGGAAGCTGACGCGCAGGTCTTCGGCCTCCAGCAGCGCGGGCTGCTCACCGGAGCGGTCGGGTTCCGGCGGCAACGGGGTGCTGGTGGCGGGCGCGAACCGGGACACCGGGTCGCCGACGGTCGGGAACGCGGCCGCGAGCGCCTTGCTGTGCTCGTGACGCGGCGCGCTCATCAGCTCCGCGCTCGGCCGTTCCTCGACGATCTCGCCGTCGTACATCACCGCGATCCGACGGCAGGTCGCGGCGAGCACCGACAGGTCGTGGCTGATCATGATCAGCCCGATCCCCTGCTCCGCGACCAGCCTGCCCAGCAGGTCGAGCACCTGCGCCTGCACGACGACGTCGAGCGCGGTCGTCGGCTCGTCCGCGATGATCAGCCGCGGCGAACAGGCCAACGCCATCGCGATCATGACGCGCTGCTTCTGCCCGCCGGACAGCTCGTGTGGGTACGCCCCGGCCCGGCCGGGCGGCAGGTCGACCTGTTCGAGCAGTTCCGTGACCCTGGCCTGGACCGCGGCGTCCGACAGCGCCTTGCCGCCGGGCGGGTGCAGGCGGATCGGCTCGGCGATCTGCTCGCCGATCTTGCGGACCGGGTTGAGCGCGTGCATCGCGCCCTGGAACACGACCGACGCCTCGGCCCAGCGCACCGCGCGCAGCCGTCCCCACTTCATCGCCGTGACGTCTTCGCCGTCCAGCAGGATTTCGCCGCTGACCTTCGCCGAACGCGGGAGCAGCCGCAGCACGCTCATCGCGACCGTCGACTTGCCCGAGCCCGACTCCCCCGCCACCCCGAGGGTGTCGCCGGGTTCGAGGACCAGGTCGACACCCCGGACGGCGGCGACCTCGCCGCCACCGGTGGCGTAGGTGACGCCGAGGTTCTTCAGTTCCAGCAAGGGGCTCATGAGTGCTGTCCCTTCAGGCGCGGGTTCAGCACGGTTTCCAGCGCACGTCCGACGAGGGTGAAGGCGAGGACGACCACGACGATCGCGATACCCGGTGGCAGCAGGTTCCACCAGGCGCCCTTGCTGATCGCGCCGTTGTTCAGCGCGGACTGCAGCATGGCGCCCCAGGAGACGGTGTTCGGGTTGCCGACGCCGAGGAAGGCCAGTGTCGCGTCCGCGATGACCGCGTTGCCGACGACGAGGGTGGTGTTGGCCAGTACGAGCGGCATGACGCCGGGCAGCACGTGCTTGCCGACGATGTGCAGGTGGCCGCCGCCGAGCGCCTTCGCGCGCTCGATGTACGGACGGCCCTCGATCGTCAGGGTCTGCGCCCGGACCAGGCGCGCGGTGCTCGGCCAGGCGGTGACACCGATGGCGACGATCACCGTCAGCGTGCCCTGCTCCAGCACCGAGGCCAGCGCCACGGCGAGCACGAGCGACGGGAGCACGAGGAAGAAGTCCGTGAACCGCAGCAGCAGGCCGGACAGCCAGCCGCCGAAATGCGCGGCCGCGATGCCGATGACCGTGCCGATCAGTACCGAAAGGAACGCCGCCGAGAAGCCGACGAGCAGCGAGATCCGCGCGCCCCAGAACGTCATCAGCAGGACCGAGCGGCCGTCGATCTCGGTGCCCAGCCAGTACTCCCCGCTGGGCGGGTTCAGGGAACCGCCGGTGGCCTTGGTGACGTCGAGCCCGGACTCGTCCGAGATCACCGGGGCGAGGATGGCCAGCACCGTGATGACGCCGAGGAAGGCCAGGCCGAAGACGCCCGCCTTGTTCGTGGTGAATTCGTGCCAGTGCTTCGCCACGGCCGCGCGACGGCGGCGCCAGACGATCGAGCCGGGTTTTTCCGCTGTGGTCATGCCGTCCGCACCCTGGGGTCGAGCACGCGGTAGAGCAACTCCGCGAGCAGATTCATCAGCACCACCGAGCCCGCGAGGACGACGAAGACGCCCTGCAGCACAGGCAGATCAGGGCCGCGCAGCGCTTCGTAGAGCAATTGCCCGAGGCCCGGCCAGCTGAACACGGCCTCGACCGAGACAGCGCCAGAGACCACCATGCCGAACTGCATGAAGACCAGCGTCACCGTCGGCAGCAGGGCGTTGGGCACGGCGTGCCGCTTGCGGACCAGGTCGTCGCGCAGGCCCTTGGCGCGCGCGGTGGTGAGGTAGTCCGAATTCATCTCGCCGATCAGCGACGACCGCATGACCAGCATGTACTGGGCGTAGAACACCACCAGCAAGGTCACGCACGGCAGCACGAGATGGTGGAGGACGTCGAGCCCTTCACTGAAGAAACCCGGCTCCACGTCCGGGGAATGCATGCCCCGGCTCGGGAACAGGCCGTTGGTGGAGACCAGCAGGATGAGCCCGAGCCAGAACTGCGGGACCGACCACAGGGTCAGCGCGAGTCCCGTTTGGACCTTGTCGAACCTGCTCCCCCGGCGCCAGCCCGCACGGATGCCGAGCCACAGGCCGAGGGCGATCGCCAGCACGGTCGCGCTGCCGACGAGCAGGATCGTCGGCCACAACCGCTCGCCGATCATGTCGGCGACCGGGCGCTGCTGAAGGTACGAGCCGCCCATGTCGCCCTGGAGCAGAGCGACGACGTAGTCCCAGAACTGCTGGAGCAGCGGCTTGTCCACGCCCATCCGCTCCCGCAGCTCCGCGATCATCTTCGCGTCGGTCGGCCGGTCGCGGACCATGAACCGGACGGGATCGCCGGGCAGTGTCCGGAACAGGAAGAAGCCGAGCACGACGACGAGCGCGAGGCTCGCCAGCGCGCCGCCGATCTTGGAGAGAACGAACCGGGTGGTGCCGGTCCCCCCTCGGCGCTCGTCGGGATCGACGAGCGCCGAGGTCTGGTCGAGAGAACTGAGTGCCTCGGTCAACGCTGTCCTTTACTCCCGGTCGTCGGCGGACTTGCCGCGCCGTCCGAGCAGCACTCCGCCGCCGACGAGCACCACGAGCACGACCGCGCCGATGCCGATCCACAGTCCGGTGTTGCTGCCACCGTCCTCGGAACTGGCCGCGGCCGCGTCGGCCGGGGTCGCGCCGTAGACGCCCCAGTAGCCGGTCTGCTCGAGGATCGCGCCGTCGGGCTGCGGCTGCTTGGCGAACGAGGCGAACTTGTCCGAGCGGTAGGCCTCGAGCACGTTGTCGTAGTCCAGGACGACGTCGACGTACTGGTTCGCCAGCACGGCCTGGGCCTGCTTGACGATCTCGGCGCGCTTGGCCGGGTCGAACTCGGTCAGCTGCTTCTTGTACAGGTCTTCGAACTGCGGGTCGCAGAAGAAGGTCGCGCTGCTGCCGCCGTTGCCTTCGGCGTTCGGGCGGGCGGCGCAGGTGTTGAGCGACAGCGCGTAATCCGGGTCCGGCGAAGTGCCGTAACCGGAGATCGCGAGGTCGTAGTTGCCCGCGGTGGTGCGGTCGTTCAGCTCGTCGTCGGAAACGAGTTCCTGCTTGACGCCGATGCCGGCGTCCTTGAGCCAGCCGGAGACGAACTGCGCGGTCCGCTGGTCGAACGGGCGGTTCGCGTGGCCGGTGAGCCGGAACTCCAGCTTCGCCCCGCCGGGGCCGACGCGGATGCCGTCGGGTCCCTTGGCGAACCCTGCCTGGTCGAGCGTGGCGTTCGCGGCGCCGATGTCGAACTTGGTCTTCTCGGCATCGCCCGGGGACCAGGTGTAGGCCTTGTAGATCGCGGGCACGACGCCGGTTCCGGGCTGGCCGTAACCGCTCATCACCCGGTCGACGATCGCCTGGGTGTCGATGGCCTGCGCGATCGCCTTGCGGACGCGGATGTCCTTCAGCAGCGGATTGCCGTCACCGATCGGCTGGTCGGCGACGTTCTTCACGCCGAAGTTGAGGATGATCTCGTTGTACCGGCGCCCCGGCGCCTTGTTCGTGGTGATGTTCTTCTCGCCCTTGAGCGCGTCGAACTGCGTCGGCGTGAGCCGGTTGATGACGTCGACCTCGCCCTGCTTGAGCGCGTTCACCGCCGCCTCGGCGTCCTTGAACTGCAGCAGCTGCAGCTCGTCGACCTTCGGCGCGCCACGCCAGTAGTCCTTGTTCGCCTTGAACTTCACGAACTCGTTCTTCTTGTACTCGGTCAGCAGGTACGGGCCGCTGCCGACGCCGACCACAGCCATCTCGTCGGTCGAGGGGGCGTTGAGGTCCTTGATCGGCTCCCAGATGTGCTTGGGCACGATCGGGACGTCGAGCGAGGTCATGCTCGACTGCGGCGCCTTGGTCTTGATGACGAGCGTCTTGTCGTCCGGAGCCGACACCGACGCGAAGTTGGTGACGTAGCTGCCGTTCGCGGTGCGGGCGTTCTCGTCGTCGAGCATCCGCTGGAAGGTGTACGCCGGGTCCTGCGCGGTCACCGGCTTGCCGTCCGACCACTTCATGCCCTGGCGGATGGTGAAGGTCCAGGTGAGCTTGTCGTCGGAGGTCTTCCACGACTCCGCGACCCCGCCGGTGGGCTGGGTGTCCTCCGCCGAAGGCAGCGTGAGGAACTCGTAGTTGAACCGGCCGACCTGCGTCGCCGCCGACAGCGTGGCGGTGAAGGGGTTCAGGTGGTCGATCCCGGTCGTGAGCGCCACCCGTAACACCTTGCCCTGCTGCTGCGCCGCCGCGACCGGCACGAAAGGCACCGTCGCGACCGCCGAAGCGGCGAGGACCGCGACTACGCGAAGACCGCGCCGTCGCCTGGGAAAACGCTCTGTGCGCACGAAGACCACCCCATCGAAACTCGCTGTGACCCAACCCCCGAAGCGGAAAAGTAACCACATGTCGCGGTAACCGCGCAATGACTCGCCAATACCGATCGTGCACGGCGGACGTCATCGCGTGGTCAACAGCTACTTTACGTTCAGTGAACGTAGCGTTGAGTCACCAATTCCGCGCGTGAAGCGGGACCACGTGCAGTGTCCTGGGTATTCAAGGGAAGCGTGCTTGCAAAAGGCTTGCGCGCGATGATGCTCAATCGATACGTACCGGCGAAGCGCGAGCAAAGTGACGCCGCGTGACCGGACCGGACCGTACTCGCCTCAGCCGACCGGGACCTCACGCCGCCGCGCGGTGGCGGCGGCCGCGTAGAGCCACGCGAACAGCGCCCACATGCCGGCGAAGATGAGCCCGACGACCGCGTACGCGACCGTCCACAGCACGGCGGGCGTTTCCGACTTCCGCTCCCGCTGCAGGAACTCGATCTCGGACATGAACACCCGCGGCCCGGACGCCACGTCGATCGCCGGCGCGTTCGCGGCCGGGTCGGCGGGCGCGTAGATCGGGGCGAGCCCCATCATCCGGTTCGGGACGTGCACGCGGATCCCGGTCTTCCATTGTCCGAACACCGGCAGCGGCTGCGCCGTGCGGTAGACGCCGTCGCCGATCTTTTCCAGCGGCGCGGTGAAGAAGTCGCCACCCTGCCAGGCGAAGCCGTTCAGCCAGACCGAGTCGTCCGCCAGATCGGGCCGGGAGAGGGTGACGGTCGCGTCGACCCATCGGGGTGTGCCGCCACCGTGCGGGTTCGAGATCGGCTGTCCGGCCGCGGCTTCGGTCAGCCGGACGTCGGCGGTGAATCCCGGTTCCGGATCCTGCGGGACGGCGACCGACGACATCAGGACGACCGCGCCCAGCGCGCCGACCAGCCCGATCGCGTGCCGGGGGCCAGCCGCGGGCACCTGGGTCGCCGTCTCCTCCACCCGCTGGTACTGCCAGACGCCGATGAACGCGCCCGCGAGCGCCGCGCCGGTCCCGAACAGGACGAACAACGGCAGATGGGCGACCGGCCACGGGTTCGGCATCAGCCAGTGGGTGAACGCCGCCTCGGCGAGCATCCCGGCCGTCCCCACGAGCAGACCTGCGACAGCGGCGAAGGAGTAACCCTGCCTGTTCCGCATCGCCAGCGCGACGACCTCGATGATCACCGCTTCGGCGATGTACGGCAGCAGCGAGGCCACGTGCAGGTCGGCGAACAGCGGGATGACGGTGAAGGAAGCGCGGGAGGCGAGGAAGACCGCGACGACGATCAGCGCGCCGCCGGGGCCCCAGGACAGCCGTCCGTAGGTCAGCGTCCAGGCGCCGATCAGGCCGACGAGCACCACCTGGGACAGCATCGGGAACTGCGGGACGCCGAGGTCGAACTCCATGAGGAAGGCCGAAGCGCCCATCATCCAGGCGCCGGCGAGCACCGGGCCGAGCAGCCGCACGATCGGCCCGGTCGCACCGGCCTGACGGGCCTCGCCAAGCAGCAACTGCAGGCCCAGCACGACGCCGACGCCGCCGCCGATCATCAGGACGTGCGTCGGTCCCCATTCGGTGACGTCCTGGCCGAAGAGCCGGTGCCAGACGTCGTCGAGCGGGAACCCGGCGATGCCGACCAGACCGGTCGCCATCATCTGGATGGAGCCCATCGGCGCCCGCCAGTGCGGGCCGATCTTGAACGTGCGCTTGGGCAGGTTCTTCGTCGCCAGGGTCGCGCTGAGCACGCCGCTGGCGAAGATGCCCATCAGTCCGAAGTAGATCGGGTAGTGCGACGGGTTCGCGAGCGGGCCTTCGTCGCGGCCGAGTTCCATGTGGATCGGCACGTCCCAGTAGACGCCGATCAGCGCCGACATCCCGGAGAGAAAGGCGACGAACATCGGCAGCGCGGCCCAGCGCGGCAGACCGCTGAGGTCGCCCATCCAGTCGGCGACGCGACCGATGACGGTCTTCTTTCCCGCGCGCTCACGGAGGACGAAAACAGCCAGAGGCAGGAAGACCGCGGTGAACATCAGGCCCGCGATGACGATCTGCCCGAATTGCGCACCGCCCGCAGGCGGGCTCTCCTGAGCCAAGAACACCGTTGTTCGCCTTCCTGCTAACCTGAGTAACTGTTACCTTGGGGTAACACGATAGGGGCAAGGTCCCGGCCAGGCAAGCCGGGGCGTACGACTTGGAGGAACCTCGATGCGGAGGATCGGCGGGATCTGCGGGATCACCGTGGCCGCGCTGCTGGCTGTGACGGGCTGTTCGGGATCGGCCGGTTCCGAACCGGCGCCGGGCACCGGCACCCGGACCGTGAAGTTCTCGATCACCGAGGGCAAGCGCACGGCGGGCCCGGAAGAGGTCGCGGTGCGCACCGGCGAGAACCTCGCACTGGAGGTCACCTCCGACCAGGCGGACGAACTGCACGTCCACGGCTACGACAAGGCCGCCCAGCTGGCTCCCGGGGTACCGGGGACCGTCGCCTTCGCCGCGAACATCGACGGGATCTTCGAGGTGGAACTGCACAAGAGCGGCGCGGCGGTGACCAAGCTCCGGGTGAGCGGATGATCCTGGCGCACGGTCTCGGCGGCCGGTCCGACCTGCCGGTCCCGCTGTGGCTCGCGCTCTACGCGGGGGCGGCCGCCGTCGTGATCTCGTTCTTCGCGCTCACCGTGCTCTGGAAGGAACCCAAGCTCCGCGGCGCGGACGCCGGTCGCGCGCTCCCCCTCGCCGTGCAACGGTTCGCCGACAGCGGGTTCACCCGGGTCGCGCTGCGCGCGGTCGGTGTCCTGCTGTTCGCGGGGTTCCTGGCGATGGCCTGGGCCGGTCCCGGGACTTCGGCCGACAACCCGGCTCCGGCGTGGTTCTACGTCTGGTTCTGGGTCGGCCTGGTCCCGCTTTCGCTCCTGTTCGGCCCGGTCTGGCGACGGCTGAATCCACTGAGGACGGTCGCGTCGCTGATCCCCGCACGGCATCGCGAACTCCCGGACCGGCTGGGCTACCTGCCCGCGATCGTCGGCCTCCTCGCGTTTCTTTGGCTGGAACTGGTCTTCCCGCACTCGGACTCGCCCCGTGCGATCGCTCTTTTCTGCGCCGTGTATGCCGTTATACACATCGCGCTCGGGGTGGTCTTCGGTCCGCGCTGGTTCGACCGCGGCGACGCGTTCGAGGTCTACGCGCGCCTGATCGCGACCCTCTCCCCGTTCGGCAGGCGCGGCGACGGGCGTCTCGTGGTCAGGAATCCGCTGGACGGGCTGCTCACCATCTCCCCCGCGCCGTGGCTGACCGCGCTGGTATTGGTGGTCCTCGGCTCGACGGCGTTCGACGGCCTGACCCGGCTCCCCTTCTGGACGTCGCTGGACGCCGGTGTCCTCGGCGGCACCGCGGGGCTCGCGGCCTGTATCGCGCTCACCTACGGCGCCTACGCGGGTGCCATCAGCCTGACCAGGCCATATCTGCGACGCGGGTTCGACCCGTATCCGGCGTTCGCGCCGTCGTTGATCCCGATCATGGTCGGTTACACCGTCGCGCATTACTTCTCGTTCGCCGTGTTCTCCGGCCAGCAGGGCTTCGGCCGCGCGATCGACTACACGGTCGTCTCGACCGGCGTGATCGCGCTGGTGCAGATCGCCGGAATCGTCGCCGGGCACGTGCTGGCCGTAACCTCGGCACATGATCGTTCCGTCGGCGTGCTGCGCGCGAACTACGTCAAGGTGGGCCAGTACCCCATGCTGGCGCTGATGATCGGCTACACCGCGCTCGGGATCGCGCTGGTCTCCGGCTCATGACCCTCGCGGCGCGGGTGATGATGATGCACCAGGGCGGCTGGGACGAGATCCTCATCTTCGTCGGCCCCGTGGTGATCATCGGGCTGCTCATCTACGTCGCGCGCAAGCAGGTCCCCACGACACCCGAAGAGGACGACGACTAGCTCGTCATGCGACCGGGGCGAAGTCACCGCCGGCACAGGCTGCGGTGAGATCGGCGTGCGCGGACGCGCTCGACATGAAGCGACCCTGGACGACGCGGACATAGGAACCGTCCAGCGGAAAGACGAGCACGAACTTCGTCCCGTCGTTTCCGCGCAGGACTTCGCCCTTCCTCAAGTTGCCGAGGAACTCGATGATGTCGCGCTCGATCTCCTCCGCGAACTCACGCTGGTCTTCCCGCGTCAGGTCGTACAGGTCGGTGTCGATGTCATAGGTGGCGCGCTTGCCGGTCACGGGGTCCAGCACCTCGAACGCCAGTCCGAGCCAGCGTCGCGGCTCGACGTCCACAGTGGCGTGCCAAATCGAGCCGCTGAGTCGCCACCTCGCCTCGGCGACCTTCATCGCCTGAACCTCACTCAAGAAGGTCAAGAGCCGGTGGCCCGCCTCAGCCGTCATGACCGGGCCCGCCGAGAATCAGCTTCCCCGCCAGTTCCGTGACCTCGTCGCGGCTGCGAGCGCCGTGGTCCGCGGCCATGAAGTGCTTGCCGATCAACAGCGAGAACGCGAGCAGGCAGCGGGCTTCGACCTCGTCCTCGTCGGCGAAGATCTCGCGCATGAGGGACCGCAGGTAGTCCATCCGCTGGTTGTCGACCCGCCGGAGCCGTTCGGCCACCTCCGGGTCACGCCGGGCCCAGTCGCGGATCGCGAGGTCGATCGGCAGCAGGCGATCACTGGCGAGCAAGCCCGCGCGCCGGATCTTCGCCCTGGCGTCGCCGCCTTCGCGCTCGACGCTCTCGAACAGCAGGCCGGTGCTCATCCGCTCCCAGGTGGCGAGCATTTCCTCGATCAGCGCGCCGCGATCGGCGAAATGGCCGTAAAACCCGCCTTTGGTGACACCCAGCGCTTTGGCGAGCGCCTCGACGCGGACCGCGTCGGGTCCTCCGGCGGCTAGGGCGAGCAACCCCGCATCGATCCAGGCGCTCGGCGGGGTCCGGGTTTCGGCGGCCATGTGATCACCGTATCCCCCGTCACTCCCGCACCACGACGACGATATATACGCTACCGTATAGATGGCGGAGTTCACTGGGAGGAACCAACGACATGACTGTCGGATTCGTGGCCACGCACTACCCGCACACCGACCATCACGACGCTTTCGTCTCGCGCGTCCAGCGAGTGGCCGACGTCTTGCGCTCCACTCCTGGCTGCCTCGCCGCCGAATGCTGGGTCACCCCCGCCGGCGACGCCGTGGTGTCGATCGTGCGCTGGGAATCCGAGGCGGCACAGGCGGCTTCGATGCGAGCACTGGGATCCGCGGACGTGGACGTCGCCTTCGACGACCGCGAAGTCCGCCCGCGCGAGATCGTCCAACTGGTGTCGGCATGAAGCTCGCGAACACGGCCCACACGACGCGGGCTTGGCGGATCCACGAGGTCGCCGGGGACTTCGACCTCGAAGACGTCTGGGCGCTGGAAACACCCGGCGGACCTGACGACTTCGCCGAGCTGGTGAAGCAGTTCTCGTCGGGCGATTTCCCGGACGGTGCACCGCTCATCGTGCGCGCCCTGTGGTCGCTGCGCTGGAAACTCGGCGCGCTGCTCCGGCTGGACGGCCGCGACTCCGGCCTCGATTCCCGGGTCGGGTCGCTGCGCGACAGGCTGCCCGAAGGCCTGCGGGACACCCCCACGGGACCGGACGAGGACTGGCTGCCGTTCACGCCGCTGTACCTGCTCGACGACGAGTTCGCCGCCGAGATGGCGAACCGGACCATGCACGGCGTCCTGCATCTCGCGTGGATCGAGGACGAGCCGGGGCGGTATCGCGGTCAGATGGCGGTGCTGGTCAAACCCAACGGCCGGTTCGGCCGGGCGTACATGGGGTTCATCAAGCCGTTCCGGTACCTGTTCGTCTACCCCGCGCTCCTGCGGATGGTCGAGCGGGAGTGGAAGTCCCGCTAACCCCCTCGTGAGTGGTAAGGACGGTTAGAACCGCCCTTGCCACTCACGAGCCACGAACGCGCCGGCTGCTCCGCACCAGGGTCATGTCCTTCTCCCGCACCGGTTCGCGGCAGTGCGCGCACACCGTCTCCGGCGCGAGGTCCTCGCCGCACGAATGGCGCCACACCGTCGGCGGCGGCCCTTCCGTGACGTACTCGTCGCCCCACGCCATGAGGTTGAGCAGCACGTGGTTGAGGGCGTGCCCGGCCTTGGTGAGCACGTACTCGTACCGCGGCGGATGCTCTTCGTACAGCCGTTTCTCGAGGATTCCCGCCTCGACGAGCTTGCGCAGCCGCGCGGTCAGGATGTCCCGGCTCGCGCCGGTGTTGCGGACGATCTGATCGAACCGCCGCGCCCCGAAGAACACCTCGCGCAGCGCGAGCAGGCTCCAGCGCTCCCCGATCACCTCCATCGCGTTGGCGATCGAGCAGTCCCTCGGTGCTTCGGTCATACGACCAGCGTAAACCCAGTGAGTCTTGATTTCCAACCCACTCGGTGCCACAGTGAGTTGGAGAAACCAACTCACTTCTGGAGGCAGCCGTGCACGACGCGGTCATCGTCGACGCCGTCCGTACCCCGATCGGCAAGGGCAAGCCCGGCGGCGCCCTGCACGAGGTCCATCCGGTCCAGTTGCTCGCCCACACCTTGCGCAAGCTCGTCGAGCGCAACGGGCTCGACCCGGTCCTGATCGACGACGTCATCGGCGGCGCGGTCGACCAGGTCGGCGAGCAGGCCCAGAACGTCACGCGGTGGGCCGCGCTCGCGGCCGGACTGCCGGAAAGCGTGCCCGCGACCACCGTCGACCGGCAGTGCGGCAGCAGTCAGCAGGCCGTGCACTTCGCCGCGCAAGGCGTGATGGCTGGCGCGTACGACGTCGTCATCGCCTGTGGTGTCGAGTCCATGAGCCGGGTCCCGATGTGGTCGAACGTACTGCCGGGTACCGATCCCCTCGGCCCCGGCGTCGCCGAGCGCTATCCGGAAGGCTTGGTACCGCAGGGGATCAGCGCCGAACTCATCGCCGCGAAGTGGTCGCTCACCCGCGAGGCGATGGACGAGTTCGCGGTGTCGTCGCACCGGAAGGCGGCGAGGGCGCACGACCTCGGGCGGTTCGCGAGCCAGATCGTGCCGATCGAGACGCCGTCGGGCCTGGCGTCCACCGACGAGTCCGTCCGGCCCGGCACCGATCTCGAAACGCTCGCCAAACTGCGCCCGGCGTTCCAGGATCCGGGCGTGGCCGAGCGGTTCCCGCAGATCGACTGGTCGGTGACCGCGGGCAACAGCAGCCCGATCAACGACGGCGCCTCCGCCGTGCTCATCACCTCCAGCGAGACCGCTGCCCGGCTGGGCCTGCGGCCCCGTGCCCGCCTGCACAGTTTCGCCGTCACCGGGTCCGACCCGCTGCTCATGCTCACCGGTGTCATCCCGGCGACGGAGAAGGTGCTGCGGCGCGCGGGTCTGCGACTCGAAGACATCGACCTGTTCGAGATCAACGAGGCGTTCGCGAGTGTCGTGCTCGCGTGGCAGCAGGAAACCGGCGCCGATCCGGCCAAGGTCAACGTCCACGGCGGCGCGATCGCGCTGGGCCACCCGCTCGGCGCGAGCGGGACCCGGCTGATGGGCACGCTGGTCAACGCGCTGCACCACCACGGCGCCCGGTACGGCCTGCAGGCGATGTGCGAAGGCGGCGGCCAGGCCAACGCGACCATCCTGGAGGCGTTGTGACCGGCCGGCTCCCCAAGAAACTGGCGGACCATCCGTCGGTGAAGGCGGTGCTCGCCAAACCTCGCGAGAAGCCGTCGCCGGTGATCGACGCCGCCTGGCTCAGGGAGATCTGCCTCGCCGCGGGCGCCGACGACGCCGCGGCCGTCTCGCTCGATCACCCCGACCTGACAGGCGAACGCGAGCACGTCCTGCGGGCACTGCCCGGCACCAAGACCCTGGTCTCGCTCGTCGTGCGGATGAACCGTGACGACGTCCGCTCCCCCGCCCGCAGCGTGGCCAATCAGGAGTTCCACCGCAGCGGCGAGATCATCAACGAAGCCGGGCACGCGATCGTCCGGACGCTGCAGGACGCCGGGTACCGCGCGATCAACCCGTCGGCGACCTTCCCGATGGAGATGGAGAACTATCCCGGCCGGATCTGGGTGGTCGCGCACAAGACGGTCGCCGTCGCCGCCGGGCTCGGCGCGATGGGACTGCACCGCAACGTGATCCACCCGAAGTTCGGGAACTTCGTGCTGTTGGCGACGTTGCTGGTCGACGCCGAGGTGTCCACCTACGGCGAATCCCTCGACTACAACCCTTGCCTGGAGTGCAAGTTGTGCGTCGCGGCTTGCCCGATCGGAGCGATCTCGAAGACCGGCGAGTTCGACTTCCTCGCTTGCTCGACGCACAACTACCGCGAGTTCATGAGCGGCTTCACCGACTGGGCGCAGACCGTGGCCGACAGCGAGGACGCCGCCGACTTCCGGTCGAGGGTGACCGATTCCGAGAACGTGTCGATGTGGCAGAGCCTCGCGTTCAAGCCGAACTACAAGGCCGCGTACTGCATGGCCGTCTGCCCGGCGGGCGAAGACGTGCTCGGGCCCTATCTCGACGATCGCCGCGGCTTCCTCGGGACCGTGGTGAAACCGTTGCAGGACAAGGTGGAAACGCTGTACGTACGGCAGGGTTCCGCGGCCAAGGCCTACGCCGAACGGCGGTTTCCGCACAAGCCGGTGAAGGAGGTCGACGGCGGCTACCCGGCACGGTAAGGCCGGCCCCACCTCGCGTACGGGGGTTTGTCCCATGTCCGGTGCCTCGATGCCTCCCTAGTCTGGCGGCAAGGCACTGGGGAGGACCTTCACATGATCGCGACCAAGCTGGCGTTGTCGTCGCTCCGCCGTCGTCCGGCCGGATTCCTCGCGAGCTTCGCCGCGATGTTCTTCGGCGCCACGATCCTGATGACCTTCTCGTCCCTTTTGGACACCCGGACGGCCGCGGGCCCGGAAGCCGGCGAGACGCTGCTGATCATGGCGAGCGTCGTCGGAGGCTGGGGTCTGGTGATCGTCCTGTTCGCGACGCTCTCGACGCTGTCGTTGCTGATCAGGCAACGCGCCCCGGAACTGGCCTTGCTCAAGAGTGCCGGTGCGACGCCGGTACAGATCGGCCGGATGATCACCGTCGAAGCGGCGGCCGTCGCGGTTCTCGCCTCGGCCGTGTCCGTCCTGCCGTCGATCTTCGCCGGCCGATGGCTGGTCACGCTGCTGGGCGACACGGGCCGGATACCGGCGGGGCTGGACGCGCGGTTCGGCCCGATCGCGGTCTCGATGGGCACCGGCATCACCCTTCTCGCGGCGCTGGCCGCCTCGGCCGTCACCGCTCGTCAGGTGACCCGGCGCGGAGCGGTCGAGGCGATTCGCGAGGCGAGCGTCGACACCGGGCCGACCAGCCGGATCCGTGTGATCGGCGCGGTGGTCGTGCTGGCGGCGGGCCTCGGCTGCGGTCTGGCGACGATGATCGCGTTCACCGGGACCGAGCCCGCGCTGATGGCGGTCGGCGGTCAGGGCGGGATCCTCTCCGCGATCGGTTTCGCGCTCCTCTCCCCCGCGTTACTCGGCCCGATCGCCGCCGTGCTGGCCGCACCGCTGCGCCGGACGGGTGTCTGCGGTCATCTCACCGCGGCGCATCTTCGCGTGCGCAGCCGTCAGCTGGCCGGGGTACTGGTGCCGATCATCCTGTTCACCGGGATCGCGGCCGGGACGCTGTCCATGCAGGCCATCGAGAACGTCGCGGGCACCGCGCCGTCGGAGATCGCGGGGAGTATCGAGACGCTGAACTACGTCGTCGTCGGGATGATCGCGCTGTTCGCCGCGGTGATGCTGGTGAACACGGTCGTGGCCGCGGTCGTCGGGCGGCGGCGGGAATTCGGCCAGCAGCGGCTCATCGGTTCGACGCCGTCGCAGGTCCTGCGGCTGGTCGGCACCGAAGGGACCGTCCTGGTGGCGATCGGCGTCCTGCTCGGCTCGCTCGCGTCGGCCGTGACCGTGATCCCCTACAGCGTCGCCAGGACCGGCGGGCTCGTGCCGGACCGGACGATCGGGTTCTACCTCGCCATCGCCGGAATCGCGGTGGTGCTGACCCTCGGTTCGCACCTGGGCGCGGCGGCGAAGGCGATGCGCACCCCGGCGATCCAAGCCGGACAGCGAGGCTGAACCCCGCTGTCACATCCGCGCTCCGTCATCCGTCAGGGTTACGACTGATAGCGGAGAAGGATGGGGACCGTGGGCGAACACGACTGGCTGGCACGGCGTTTCGAGGGACACCGGACGCACCTGAGGGCGGTGGCGTACCGGATGCTCGGTTCGCTGAGCGAGGCGGACGACGCGGTGCAGGAGGCATGGCTGCGGCTCAGCCGGGCAGGCGGCGAGGACGTGGACAACCTCGGCGGCTGGCTGACCACCGTCGTCGGCCGGATCTGCCTCGACATGCTGCGCTCGCGCAAGTCGCGGCACGAGGACCCGGTCGGCGCACAGCTTCCCGACCCGATCATCGGCCGCGCGGGCGGGATCGATCCGGAACACCAGGTCCTGCTGGCGGATTCGGTCGGGCTGGCGCTCCTGGTCGTGCTCGACACGCTGGACCCCGCCGAGCGGCTCGCGTTCGTCCTGCACGACATGTTCGCCCTGCCCTTCGACGAGATCGCGCCGATCGTGGGCCGGACGCCGGGCGCGACCCGGCAACTCGCCAGCCGGGCCCGCCGCCGTCTGCAGGGCTCTCCGACGGTCCCGGACGCGGATCTGAACCGTCAGCGGGAAGTCGTCGACGCCTTCTTCGCCGCCGCCCGGGGCGGCGACTTCGACGCGCTGGTGTCGGTGCTCGACCCGGACGTGGTGCTCCGCGCCGAGGGCGGCGCGGTACCGGCGGGGACCTCACGCTCCGTGCGAGGGGCGGCCCAGGTCGCGGGACAGGCGCTCATGTTCCGGAAGTTCGGCGCGGGCGGGGTGCCGCGGCCCGTGCTGGTCAACGGTGCGGCCGGGATGGTCGTCACCAAGGACGGCGTGCCGCAAACGCTCTTCGCCTTCACCGTCGTGGACGGGAAGATCGCGGAGATCGACATCCTCTCCGGCCCGGACCGCCTCGCCACGCTCGACTTCGAACCCCTCGGCTGAGGTGTCGGGAAAGGGGCTTTCAAGACGTTTCCGTCCTGAAAGCCCCTTTCCTGACGTGCGCTCCCCGGGATCAGGAGGTCGGGAAGTTGTCCGCGGTGCGGATGCGGTCCCGGATCCAGACACCGGCGGGCTTCAACGGAGCCGTGCCGGTGAACGAACTGCCCGAGCAGGTGCCCGGCTTGAACACCGCGCCCGAACGGCTGTCGTCGGAGAAGTTCCAGTTGGTCCAGCTGATCTTCTTCGACGCCAGGAAGTCCAGGTACTTCTGGGAGTTGGTGAAGTCGTTCCCGCCGTCACCGCTGGCGGTCTGGGTGCCGAACTCGGTCACGAACAGCGGGATCTTGCTCGCGGCCCGGCTCAGCGCGTTGAAGTACTCGGTTTTGTGCGACGCCGCGTAGAAGTGGAACGTGTACATGAAGTTGCTGGCGCGCACCGGGTTGTTGATGATGTCGGTCTCGTTGCGACCGTCGGAGATGCCGAGCGAGCCCCACCCGTGGGTGCCCACGAGCACGACGCCGTCGGAGTCCTGGGCGCGGATGACCGGGATCATCTGCTCCGCGTAGCTGCGGACACGGTCCCAGCTGACGTTGTTGGGCTCGTTGGCGATGTCGTAGATGATGTTGGTCTTGTCCTTGTGCCGCTGGGCGATCTCGGTGAAGAACGTCTTCGCGCGGCTGAGGTTCGCGTTCGGGTCGCCGGGGGTGAGCTGGTGCCAGTCGACCAGGGCGTACAGACCCCGTTTGGTGGCTTCTTCGATGTACCCGTGCACCATGTCGGTGAACTTCCGCGGGTTGGTCTCGTAACCGCCTTCCTGGATGTACATCGAGATCCGGAGGACGTCGGCCTTCCAGTCGTTCGCCAGCGCGTCGAGCGAAGCGGTCTTCACGCATTGGCTGTACCACTGGATCCCGTGCGTGCTCATGCCACGGAGCTGGATCGGCTTGCCCGCGGAGTTGCACAGCTGGAGGCCGCAGACCTTCAGCTGTCCGTTGATCGCCGCCGGACTTCCCGGCGGCAGCGCGGCGGCTGCCTGCGTTGCGGGTTCTGTCGCGGTCTCGTTCGCCATCGACGTGCTCGCGGTGGCGATCGGGGCCAGCAGTCCGGCGGCCAGTGCGGCCGTCACCCGGAGACGGATCTTGTCCCAACGCATTCGGCTTCTCCTCTCGCGTCGGCGGCACCGGCGTTGGTGCGCCGACGGTCAGGGCGGCGGGATTAAATAGGAAACTTTCCTTACTATTGGAAAGTAAAGGAGAGATTACCCACGGGCTCGACGGACGGTCAAGACTTGACCACCGACTGTTTCACCGACCTCCGGGCATGCTCGGAGCGTGACGACCATCGTGGCCTTCCACGCGCACCCCGACGACGAAGCGCTCCTCACCGGCGGCACCCTCGCCCGCACGACGGGCACCGCGTCGTCCTGGTGGTCGCCACCATCGGGATGACGGGCGTCGACGCGCCGGCCGAACTCGACGCGAGCGCGAAGGTTCTCGTCGTCGCGCGGGTCGAGCATCTCGGCTACGCCGGCAGCGGCCACGGCGCGATCCTCTACCTGGACGCGCCGGGCTGGGTCCGCTTCGCCCGCGCGAGCACCGACGAGGGCGATCGCCGCCCTGCTCACGCCCCTGACCGGCGCACGCGGGCTCGATACGCCGCGGCCTTCACCCGGTTCTGACAGGCCAGACCACAGAACCGCTTGATCTGCGCCTGGCTCGCGTCGATGTAGACCTGATCGCACCTCGGCGCCGCGCACAGCCCGACCCGATGCGGGATGTGCTCGCCGAACGCGGCGGCCACCGACACCGCCAGCCCGGCCGCCCACTGCTGGACGAGGTCGGCCTCGGGGCTGTGGAAATGCAGATGCCACGACTGTTCGCCGTGGCGGTGCAGATACGGGCGGGCCTTGCTGTCGGTGAGCATCCGGTTGAGCAGCCCGGCCGCTTGGTCAGGCTCACCGCTGGAGAGCGACTCGATGATCTCCCGCAGCCGCGACGCGAGATTTCGCAGCCGTTCCGCCGCGAGAAGGTCGACCCGGCCGTTCCCGGATCGGGTGTCGCCGAGCGCCTCGGTGGCGGCGCGAACGAGGTCGTGGCCGCCGAGTGCGGGCTTCGGTCTGCCGTGTACGTGTCCCCCGGTCAAGGCGTTGATCAGCGCGACCCCGGTTTCCAGGTGCATCGCGTGGTGCCCGTCCAGCCTCGTCCCGTCCGGCTCGTCAGCCATCGTGCCCCTCCCCCGGGCATCACTGGTTCGCAGGATGCCTTCGGTGACGCTACCAAAGGTGAGCGTCACCCCAAGGGCGTTGAAGTCTTTCGGAGCAACGGAATCCTGCGAGGGGTGGAGCGCGAGTCCATTGTGGACATGAGTGGCGTTTCGGGTTCTAACCCCCATCGCCACTCACGACCAAGGCGACCGGATCACCACCGCGGCGGCCCCGCGTCCACGATCTTCTGCGAAAGCTCCAGCGGATCGTGATGCATCAGCGATTCCATCCACCACGTCATCCCGGCCTGTCCCAGCGCGGGCAGGTCGACCTTGATCGGCTCCTCCCACGCGGGGCTCGCGTTCCCCGCGACGGCGACGTCGAAGGGGCGGCCCGGTTCCAGCCCGGCCAGATTGAGCGCGCGGTGGGTCTCGGCGATCTCCTCGGCTGTCGGCGTGTGGTCCTCCGGGTTCGGGAAGATCCCGTCGCACAACGCCGCTCGCCGGACGACGCGCGGATTGTCGGTCGAGCTCGCCACCCAGATCGGGATCGGGAACGGCTCGGGCGGGGATTCGGCCAGCGCGACCTGATAGTGCGCGCCGTCGTGGTCGAACCGTCTGCCGGACCAGATCGCGCGGATGACGTCGAGGCCTTCGTCGAACATCGCCGATCGGGTCAGCAGGTCGGTCTGCTCACCGAATCGGCTGAAGTCACCGGATTCGTCCGAACCGAGCCCGGTGCCGAGGATGAGCCGCCCGCCGGAGAGCCTGCTGACCGTCGACGCGTGCCGCGCGACCACCCAGGGGCGGCGCCGGGCGGGCGGCGTGATCATCGGCCCGAACAGCAGTCCGCTGGTCGCGTGCGCGATCGCGCCGAGCGTGGTCCACGGATCCGCGATGGGCATGGTGTCCGCGACCACGTGATCCCACAGGAAGAAGCCGTCCCAGCCCGCCGCCTCCGCGCGTACGGCGAGGTCGACGAGCACCGCCGGCTCACCGAACGGGCCGAAAGGCGGCAGATAGACGGCATGGCGGACCGTGCTGCCGGTCAAGTCGATCATCTCCCCAACGTCATCGTCGAAGTCCCCGGACGGCCGCTTGTTTACGCCGTTCACTCACGTTAACGTCCGGATGATGGCGGACACCGGTGAACGTTCGACGAAGTGGCCGGAGCATCGGGGAAGGTTACGCCGGGCGGTGGCCTTGGCGGTCGCCGTCTCACTATGCGCGACACTTTCGGCTGTGAACGCGTCCGCATCGCAGGATGACGACTGGTCCCGTGACTTCTACTGGGGTGTCGCGTCGTCGGGTTACCAGTCCGAAGGCAGTGCCCCGGACAGCAATTGGAAGCGGTTCGTGGACCGCTCCGCGGGCAAGGATGGCGTTGACGAGTACCGGGACTCCGTGGATTTCCGGCACCGCTACGCCGACGACATCCGCCTGGCCGCCGGGCTCGGCGTCAACACCTATCGCTTCGGCATCGAGTGGGCTCGCGTCGAGCCCTCGCCCGGCCGGTGGGACGAGGGCGAGCTGGCCTTCTACGACGACGTGCTCCGGCAGGTCCGCGCCGCGGGCATGACGCCGATGATCACGCTCAACCATTGGGTCTACCCGGGCTGGGCGCTGGACCAGGGCGGCTGGGCCGAGACCCGGACAGCGGACGCGTGGCTGCAGTTCAGCCGGAAGATCGTCCAGCGCTACGCCGGGCAGGACGTCCTCTGGGTGACATTCAACGAACCGCTGATCTTCCTCAAGAACGAGCAGAAGGTCGGCGCGCTGAGCCCGACGCGGTACTTCGCGGCGCAGTCCAACGTCGTCCAGGCGCACCGGCGGGCCTACGACCTCATCCACGAGATCGATCCGGCCTCGAAGGTCACCAGCAACCAGGCCTACATCACCGGGGTCAACGGGATGGCCGACTGGTTCTTCCTCGACCAGGTCAAGGACAAGCTCGACTTCATCGGCATCGACTACTACTACGGCCTCAGCATCGACAACTGGACGGTGTTCGCCGCCGCGAGCGACAAGTTCTGGGACGTGAAGCTCCAGCCGGAAGGCATCTACTACGCGCTGCGCAGCTATCACAACCGGTTCCCGCGCCTGCCGCTCTACATCGTCGAGAACGGCATGGCGACCGACAACGGCCGGCTTCGCGACGCGGACTACACCCGCGGCGACCACGTGCGCGACACCGTGTACTGGCTCCAGCGGGCGAAGGCCGACGGGATGAACCTCATCGGCTACAACTACTGGAGCCTCACCGACAACTACGAATGGGGCAGCTACCGTGCCCGGTTCGGACTGTACACAGTGGACGCGCTCACCGATCCCGCGCTGACCCGGCGACCCACGGACGCCGTTCCCGCGTACCAGGCTCTGGTGACGGCGGGTGGCGTTCCGCAGGGCTACCGGCTCGAACGCGGACCCGGGACTTGTTCTCTCGTGGACGGGCTGAGCAGTTGCCTCAACCCGGCGAAGGTGGACGGGCCACTTGCGCCCTTGAAGTGACCGTCCACATCAGACGGCCACCGGTTCGGACGCGAGTTCGAGGCGCCTGCCCACGAACGTCCGCCGCAGCCGCCGGTCGTGGGTGACGACCACGAGCGCGCCGGAGTAGTCCGCGAGCGCCTGTTCCATCTCCTCCACCAGATCGGGGGCGAGATGGTTGGTCGGCTCGTCGAGCAGGAGGAGGTCGGTCCTGGCCGTCACCAGCTTGGCCAGTTCCAGCCTGCGGCGCTGCCCGACGGACAGCTCCCGGACCGGTTTGCGCAGATCCGGCGCCCGGAACAGGCCCAGTGACAGCAACCTCTCGGCCGCCTCCTCCTCGTCACCGTCGCCGGCGAAGACCGCGAGGGCGGTCCGGGCGTCACCACCGAGCCCGCCGTTCTGGTGCAGGAACCCGATCCGGCCCGCCCGCTCCGCCGACCCCGCCGACGGCGCCAGTTCACCGGCGAGCACCCGCATGAGGGTGGTCTTGCCCGCCCCGTTGGGACCGGTCACGAGCACCCGCTCCCCCGGCAGCACGCAGAGCGACGTCCGCGGCAGACGACCGTCCACCGACACACCGTCCGCCTTGACCACGTACCGATCGGCCTCCACCTCCCCCGCGTCGATCCGCCCGGTGAACCGGAGCGGCCGCGGCGGCGGCGGAACCGGGTCGGCCTCGAGCCGCTGGATCCGCTCCCGGGCCGACCGGATGCGGCTCATCGCGCCGTGCGCCCGGGAACGGGCCCGGAACGCACCGGCCCCGCTGAAGGCGGCCGGCGCCTTGCGCGGGATCGCCGAGAACCGGTCGATGTTGACGTCCGCCAGCCGTTCTTGACGGGCCATCTCCAGCTTCCAGACCTCGTACTCCCGGACCCACCGGGCCCGCGCGGCCGCTTTCGCCGCGAGGTAACCCGGGTAGCCGTCGCCGTGCCGGTGCACGGTCCGGCGATCGGCGTCGACCTCGAGGATCGTGGTGGTGACCCGGCTGAGGAACATGCGGTCGTGGGTGATCGCGACGAGCCTGCCTCGATGCCCGCGGAGGTGGTTCTCCAGCCAGGCGACGGCTTCGTCGTCGAGATCGTTGGTCGGCTCGTCCAGCAACAGCAGTTCGGGAGACGCGGCCAACGTCGCGGCGAGCGCCAGCCGGGACCGCTGCCCGCCGGACAGGCTGCCCAGCGCTCGACCGCGGTCGAGACCAGGCTGCCCGAGCCCGTGCAAGGCGACCTCCACCCTGGCATCGGCCTCGTAGCCGCCACGGGCTTCGTACGCCGCGGTCAGGTCGCCGTAGACTTCCAGGTCTTCGGCGGTCTCGAGCGACTTCTCGGCCGCCCGCAAGCGGGATTCCAGCTCCCGGATATCGGCCAGCGCGAGATCGATCGCCTCCCCGACCGTGGCGGTGCCGGGCAGCTCCAACGTCTGCGGGAGGTAGCCGACGCCTCCGGGCGCGGTGACGGTCACCGTGCCGTTGTCCGCCCGGTCGTGGCCGGCGATCAGCTTGAGCAAGGTGGATTTGCCCGAACCGTTGTCCCCGATGACCCCGGCCTTTTCGCCCGGTTTGACGGTGAAGCCGACCTGGTCGAGCACGACATGGTCGTCGAAACGTTTGGTGACACCGGAGAGCACGAGTTGTGTTCCGGAATTTCGATGCGGGGTACGCATAGGGGCGTCCTCCTGGATTCTCGGAAGTAAGAAGAGCACGCGGAAGGACGCGGCCCGGCGGAGCGAAGGCTCTACGCCAGGGCCGCGTCGAAGACGAGAATCACAGGTAGAAGAAGAACCCCATGGGGTAGACGGTAGCCGGGGAATGCGGACGGGCAAAACGAATTAAAAGTTGTGTACGGGTTCACAGAGTGGTCTGTGTCCCCATACCGCGACAAGGACGCCCCGGTGACCGAGAATCGACACCGGAGGTTTTCGCGGTCTGAGGGAATGGGGTTCCTCGTGCACGGGTCCAGTGGTCCGATCGCCCGGTTCCGGCGACGGCTCTTCCCCGGTCACAACTCGCTCGCCCGCGGCTCCGACCGCTTCGAAGCCCTCATCCTCAAACTCGTCATCCTCGCCGCGCTCCTCGCCATCCCCGTCGCGGCCGCCGTCGGCTCCGCCAACCACGGCAGGCAGGTGACCGCGGCCGCCGCCGAAGCGGCCGGACGTCAGGCCACCACCGCGTATCTGCTGAAGGCCGCGCCGGTCCGCATCGTCGACAGCGAAAGCGTCGGGACCGAAGATTCCACCACCGAGGCGACCTGGACCGACTCGCGCGGTGGTCGCCACACCGGCGGGGTCCTCGCGACGCCGGGCAGCCCCGCCGGATCGCCCGTGCCGATCTGGACCGACGCCCGCGGCGACCTCACCGCCGCCCCGAGAAGCGCGTCCACGGCCGTGTTCGATTCGGTGCTCGTCGGCCTCTGGCTCTGGTTCGCGGTGGTCGCCGCGCTCGTCCTGCTCCACCGGGTCGTCCGGCTGGTGCTGGACCGGCACCGCGCGGCGGCCTGGGAACGCGCTTGGGCGGTCTACCCGCGTTCGGGTTCCTGGCCCTGATTCCGGCGGCGAGGGCAAAGAGCCTCGGTTAGGGTGCCCTCCATGCGCATCATGATCTCGGCGGACATGGAGGGCGCCACCGGCGTCACCTGGACCGAGGACGTCATCCCCGGAACGGAACAATGGCAGCGATTCCGGCGCCTGTTCACCGGCGACGTCAACGCCACCATCGCCGGCCTGTTCGACGCCGGTGCCACCGACGTGCTGGTCAACGAGGCGCACTCGTCCCAGCGGAACCTCCTGCTCGAAGACCTCGACGGCCGGGCGCGGATGCTCACCGGCAGGCACAA
Source organism: Amycolatopsis sp. lyj-90 (assembly GCF_046549035.1). Classification (NCBI taxonomy): domain Bacteria; kingdom Bacillati; phylum Actinomycetota; class Actinomycetes; order Pseudonocardiales; family Pseudonocardiaceae; genus Amycolatopsis; species Amycolatopsis sp. lyj-90. Next base: position 1,166,371 of record NZ_JAJPWP010000001.1, on the reverse strand, counting down.
GCCGCTCTCGATGATGCAGGGGATCGACACCGGCGTGGACGGCGTCGTCTTCCTCGGCTACCACGCCGGTGCCGGTTTCGACGGCGTCCTGTCCCATACGTACCTGGAGAATCAGATCACCGGCGTATGGCTCGACGACGTCCCCGCCAGCGAGGGCAGGCTCAACGCGGCGATGGCCGCCGAGTACGGCGTCCCGGTGCTGGTCGTCTCCGGCGACGACAAGGCCTGCGACGACGCCCAGGACTACGCGCCCGAGGCCGAGCTGGTCACGGTGAAGGAGTGCATCAGCCGCTACGCCGCGATCTGCCTCCCTCCCGCGAGGACCGCCGAGCTGCTGTCCTCGGCCGCGGCGGACGCGATGAACCGGGCGGGCCGGGTCGAACGGTTCACCACTCCCCACCGGATCGAGGTGGAGTTCGACGCGAGCCACCTCGCGCAGGCGACGGCGGTGATCCCGACGGTGGAACAGATCGGCGTGCGGCGAGTCGGTTTCGACGCGCCGGACATGACCGAAGCGATGAAGGCGTTCAAGATCGTCACAGCGATCGCGGCCGGGGCGGTGCAGGGTATCTATGGCTGAGATGGAAACGCAGGGCGAGCTTCCCGGCCAAGTTGCCGACACGGAACCCGCCCGGCCGCAGGCCCCGCTATCGCGGCGGCAGGGCGCCCTCGGCGAAGACGCGGCAGGCGGCGAAAAGGTGCGCCCTGGCGACGTGATCGCGGATGAGGGTTCCCGAAACAACACTGAGATGGATGTCGTCGAAGTTTGTTCGCGGTTGATCCGGTTCGACACCACGAACCGGGGTAACGGGGATTCCGAGGGCGAGCGCGAGGCGGCCGAGTACGTCGCGTCGCTGCTGTCCGGGCTCGGGATCGGCGCGAAGATCATCGAGTCCGCGCACCGGCGCGCGAATGTGATAGCGCGTGTCCCGGGCACCGACCCGGGCCTGCCCGCGCTGCTGGTGCAGGGACATCTCGACGTCGTCCCCGCCGACGCCGCCGACTGGTCGGTGGACCCGTTCTCCGGCGAGGTCCGCGACGGGTTCCTCTGGGGGCGCGGCGCGGTCGACATGAAGGACTTCATCGCGATGGTCCTCGCCGCCCTCGCCACCGGTTTCCGGCCGCGACGGGACATCGTGCTGGCGTTCGTGGCCGACGAGGAGGACAAGGGCGAGTACGGCGCGCACTGGCTCGCCGCGGAGCACCGGCACCTGTTCGACGGCTGCGCGGCCGCGATCAGCGAGTCGGGGGCCTACAGCTACCACGTCCCCGCGGCCGACGGCCGGGCCGTGCGGCTCTATCCGGTGGCGACGGCCGAACGCGGCACCGCGCATCTGCGGCTGACCGCCAAGGGCCGCGCGGGGCACGGATCGCGCCCCAACGACGAAAACGCCGTCACCCGGCTGGTCACCGCGCTCGGCAAGATCGCCGCGCACCGCTGGCCGATCCAGCTGACCCCGACGGTCCAGGCGTTCCTGGAGCGCACCGGCGAAGCGCTCGGCGTCCCGGTCGATCTGTCCGATGTGGACGGGACGATCGCGCGGCTCGGGCCCGCCGGAGCGCTGGTGGTGCCGACGGTCCGCAACAGCACGACACCGACCATGCTCGACGCGGGCTACAAGGTGAACGTGATCCCGAGTTCGGCCGAGGCCCAGGTGGACGTCCGTGTCCTCCCCGGTGCCGAGACGGAGCTGTTCGCCGAGATCGACGCGATGCTGGGCGAAGGCGTCACCCGCGAGTTCGTCGCGCACCAGCCGCCGGTCCAGGCTCCGGTGGATTCGCCGTGGTTCGACGCGATGGCGGACGCGCTGCGTTCGGAGGATCCCGAAGCCGTGGTGGTCCCCTACTGCATGGGCGGTGGGACGGACGCGAAGGCGTTCAGCCCGCTCGGGATCGACTGCTACGGGTTCGCGCCGCTGTGGCTGCCGGAAGGCTTCCCCTATCGCGCGATGGCGCACGGTGTCGACGAACGCGTCCCCGTCGAGGGGCTGCGGTTCGGCACGCGGGTCCTGCGGCATTTCCTGGAGAACTGCTGACCGCCTCGTGAGTGGTGTCGGGTTATTGAGGGGTGAAGGACCCCTTCGCTGGCTTCAAGGTCGAAAGGTGCCTTCGCGGCGTGGTTCTGGACTGGCCTAGGGGCCCAGCCGTTCCCGAGTGTCCACAAGGGACACTTCCCGGCAGCTTAATGTCCGATTGATGGCTAGATGTGCAGTTTGCGAGGAGGTCGTGAGTGGCAAAGAGGGTTAGAACCCTCTTTGCCACTCACGACCCCTGTTACAAAGCGTGCATATGGGCGCCAAAAGGACAATTGTCCGCCTGAAAGTATCCCATGTGGACAGTCGGGGCGCGGCCGGTCCAGATCCCCGACGCCGAAGGCTTCCTTCGCTGCATCGGACGCGGCGAAGGGAGCCTTCGGTCCAGCATGGCCCGCCCGAGAACCCGCATTGCCACTCAAGTGGCCCGACGCCGGCACCCGACTCGCTTCATCCGAATTTCATGAAGGCCGCTTAGCGTCGGCGGGGTGACACCTCTGACTTCGCGCGCTCGGGCGGGCGTGCTCCTGATCGGCCTCGGCACGGTCCTTTCGGCGTGCCGAGGCGGGCTCTCGGTACCGCGTTCCGATTCCGCGCCCGAGACGTCCACGTCGTACTCGGCTCCCTCGGTCGAGACCCGGACCCTGACCGTGACGCCCCCGGCGCCGACTTCGTCTTCCGCGCCAAGCCTCGAACCCGCCGCGATCGACCGGGTGTTCCAGGTCTACATGAACGGCCTGGCCAACCACGACATGACCGCGTTGCGCAGCGGCACGTGCCCGCGCCTGCGCGAGACGCTGCTCGGGTTCGAACTCCACGGGCACTACGTCGAGCGCTGGCAGATGCTGCCGTACTCCGTCCCGCCGGGACAGGAGTTCGTGACGGTCCAGGCCACTGTCACCCAGCGGAACGCGCGCACTGGCAGACTCGCGGGGGACGTGGTCTACTCCTGGAACGTCGAGCGGAACGAGGACACGAACTACTACGTGTGCGGCTGGCTCGACTACCGGTGATCCTCGCGTCCAGGATGGACGGTCGTCCCACCGCGGGATGAAGCCGGATCAGACCGCCACGGGAACGACCGTGGCGGTCATCCGGCGGCGGACGGCGTTGCCGAGCAACAGCTGGCCGACGGCCGCGGCCAGGCACAAGGCCAGGCAGACCGTCCACAGCACCGGCGCGCCCAGCACCAGCAGCTGGGTTCCGCCGAGCGGGGCGACGAACGCGGCGAGGCCCGCCGCCGTGCCGTAAGCGCCGTTGTAGCGGCCACGCAGATGAGGTGGGGCCAGTTCGGCCACGATCGCGACGCCCACCGACTGGATCACGATCTCTCCGAGCGTCCAGAACACCGCGCACGCCGCGTACACCAGTGTCGTCGACGCGAAGGCCGTGGCACCGAAACCCAAGCCCGTCAACAGGATCCCGCACGCGAGCACCCGCGAGGGATCCCAACGGCCCAGCCGGTGACCCACCAGCGGCTGCACGACCACGATGACGACCCCGTTGACGGCCATCACCAGGCCGTACCCCGCCGGCGAAAGGCCGTCCTCTCTCATCGCCAGCGGGAGGGTGGCCAAGCTCTGCAGGAACACGAACGCGACCGCCAGCGAGACCAGCATCAACCCGACCATGACCCGGTCGCGCAGGACGACGGTGAAGCCACCCCGCTCCCGGGTCGGGCCGCCACCTCGCGTCTCCGGTACCGCCTTCCACACCAACAGGGCGAACAGCACGCACGTCGCCGCGTCCACCCAGAACAACGTCGTGAAGCCGGCGCGGGCCATCGTGCCGCCCAGAACCATCGCGATCGAGAAGCCGAGGTTGATCGCCCACAGCAGCAGCCCGAAAGCCCGCGTGCGGTCGGCGCCCGGCACCAGATCCGCCACGATCGACTGGGTCGCCGGGCGGAACACGTCGAGCGCCAGCCCGAGCAGCAGCGCGGCGACCGCGATCAGTTCGAGGCGCTCGACGTACCCCAGCACGAGCATGATCGCGCCGGTCGCGAGCATGCCGCCGGTCAGCGTCGCCCGCCGTCCGATGCGGTCGGCCAGCACGCCGCCGATCAGCTGCGAGAACACCTGCCCGATCCCGAGCAGTGCCAGCACGGTACCCGCCGTCGCCACCGAAAGGCCGCGGTCGCTGGTCAGGTACAGCGCCAGGAACGGCAGCACCATCGTGCCGAGCCGGTTGACGAGCGTGCCCGTCCACAGCACCCAGAACGTTTTGGGCAGCCCGCCGAGCCGAGTCCGCAGGAACCCTTGTGCCGTCATGATTCCAGCTCGTAACAGCCCACACCGTCGAGGTACCGCAGCGTGCCGAGGTCGCGCAGGACGTATTCCTCGATCTCGTGCATGAACGTGACGACCACCGGGAACGTCGTGTCGTCGACTGTGCGGCGCAACGGCTTCCCCGGCCGGGTCAGCACGAACATCTCGTGGAAGCTCTCCAGCCGCTCGATCTCCTCGAGCACCGTGTACCGGCGGAGCGTGCCTTCGACCGGCGAGAGCAGCGCGGACCAGGCGTAGTGCCGCTGGATCCGGTAGTCCTCACCCCAGCGCTCGCGGAACCTCTCCGGCCGGAGCACCGCGTCGGCCATCCAGTCCAGCTGGGACTCGCCGATCGCGAGCCGTGCCAGATGCGGCAGGTCGCCGCCCGAAAGCCGGGAACCCACCTCGATCAGCCGCGGTCCCTGTGGGGTCAGCTTGATCTCGACGTGCGCGGCCCCGTGCCGGATGCCCACCGCGTCGAGCACGGCGAACGCGTACTCCACCAGTTCGTCGTGGCCCGGCGCGCGACGCGGCACGATCTGGCAGGCGCCGAGCAGATCGGACACCCCGTTGACGGCGAACCGCGAACTCTTCCAGATGTCGCACACCTGGTGCAGTCCGTCCATGCTCACCGTGTTGACCATGTACTCGCTGCCGGCGAGATACTCCTGCGCCACGACGAAGTCGTTGTCCTCGGAGAACACGTTCTGGCGGCTGGTGATCGCGCGCAAGGCCTCGACCGACCGCTCCGGGGTGTCGCAGAAGGCCACCCCGTCGCCACCGGCGCTGCGGTTCGGCTTGACCACGATCCGGCCGCCGATTTCCCGGTGCCAGGCGGCGAGTTCCGCCTCATCGGCGGTCAGGAGTTGTCTCGCGCCATTGAGGCCCGCCGCGTCGACGGCCTCCCCCATCGCGAACTTGTCCCGCCGGGCCAAGGACAGGGCGGTGCCGTTCGACGGCACCCCCAGTGCCTCGCTGAGCACATCGGTGAACGCGACCGCGTATTCGCCGCCGGCCACGACCGCGACCGGCTCGTGCACGGACAGCGCGTCCAGCGTCTTCGTGAGATCGCCGTCGTGGACGATGTTCTCGCGGTAGTTGCTCATGGTCGGCGAGGACGTCCGGTACTGCCCGGGCGCGTCGGGCGCGCTCTGCACCCGCACACATTCCGCGCCCAAGGCCAGAAACGTCGGCGCGATGTGCCGGGCGGTCTGCGGCAGCCCGTGATCGGCCGTTTCGTAGGTGTCCACGAGTACGACACAGGGCTTCGACGGCAAGGTTCACCTCTCAACAGGTGGGAACGGACACCGACGGTCCCATCCACCGTGATCAAACGGCATCTTCCCGCTTGCGCTCCCGTGCCCGCCGTCTTCCATAGAGCGGTCCACGGCACGGCAGGAGAGGAAATCGCCTTTTGGAAGATGCGACGGTTTCCGCAACCTGTCCCGCCGCGCACCGAGAAGTGAAGTGAGGTCAGATGACGTCGACAGTCAACACGGAACCGTGGGAGAGAAATGCTGTAAAGCACGCCGACGAGCGGTTGAACGGAACCCGGGATCCACAGTGGTGGTACACCGGGATCCGCCCGGAACCCGGCCGCTGCCCCGGTGTGGCCGAATCCGGCGAGATCAGGGCGCTGCCGTTGCCCGACCTGTCCGTCTGCAGCCGCGAAGAGGTGCTGGACTACTTCGACAACGCCTGGACACTGCATGAGGTGATGTTCGCCGGACTGAAGGGCGCGGAGGCCTTCTACCGTCCGCCGGACCACAACCTGCGGCACCCGATGATCTTCTACTACGGCCACACGACTTCGCTGTACGTCAACAAGCTGCGGGTTTCCGGGCTGCTGGACGCGCCGATCGACGCCTATCTCGAGCACATCCTGGAAATGGGTGTCGACGAGAACTCGTGGGACGACATGTCGAAGAACGAGATGGTGTGGCCGTCGGTTTCGGAGGTGAAGGACTACCGGGCCGAGGTGTACCGGACGGTCGTCGGCATCATCGAGACCACGCCGTTCGCCCCTGACCTCGGGCGGCCGGTGACGATGAACGACCAGGCGTGGGCCCTGCTGCTGTCCATCGAGCACGATCGCATCCACCTCGAGACCAGTTCGGTGCTGGTCCGCGAGATGCGGTCGCGCCTGGTCGAACGGCCCGCCGCGTGGCCGTCGCCGTCACCGCTGCGCCGCACCACCGAGACCGGCAAACCCGAGCCGGGTTCCGTTCCTGCCAACGGCACCGTCACCGTGCCCGGGCGCACGGCCCAGCTCGGCAAGCCGCTGTCCTTCCCGTCTTACGGCTGGGACAGCGCGTACGGCTCACGCCGCCAGGAGCTGCCGGACTTCGAAGCGGCCCGCTGTCTCGTGAGCAACGGCGAGTTCCACGGATTCGTCGCCGACGGCGGTTACCGGCGGCCGGAGTTGTGGTCGGCGGAGGGCGAGGCTTGGCGCCGCTTCCGCAACACCAAGTGGCCGCGGTTCTGGATACCGACCGGCCCGACCGGGCTGCACGCGTTCCGGTTGCGCACGCTGTTCGACGAGATCGACATGCCGTGGGACTGGCCGGTGGTGGTGAATTACCACGAGGCCAAGGCATTCGCCGCCTGGCGGTCCGAAAAGGAGGGCCGGGACTACCGGCTGCCGACCGAAGCGGAGTACTTCCTGTTGCGCGACCTGCCGGAACGTCCCGGCGTCGCGGACGACGTGGTCATGCGGCTCGACGGCGCGCAGTTGCGTGAGGCAGGCGTCAACCTCGGCCTGGCTTGGGGTTCGGAAGGTCCTGTCGACCACTCACCGACGACCTCGCAGGGCTTGCACGACGCCGGCGGCAACCTGTGGACGTGGAGCGAAGACACCTTCAACCCACTCGAAGGCTTCACCCCGCATCCTTACTACGAGGACTTCTCGGTACCCAGTTACGGAGGGCAGCATCAGCTGATCCTCGGCGGGGCCTACATCAGCACCGGCGAACTCGGCAGCATCTGGGCGCGGCATTTCTACCGCCCGCATTTCCTGCAGCAGGCGGGGATCCGGCTGGTCGTGGCACCGGAATCCACTGTGGACAGTGAGGCGCGCGCGGAGCTCGACCGGGTGCTGCTCGGCCAGTACGGCACCGCCGAACAGGCCTTCGGCCGGGCCGGGCACCCCCTGGCCGCGACCGCGGCCTATCCCGACCGGCTGACCGCGAGGTTCACCGAAGCCGCTGCCGCGGCCGGCGTCGAGCTACGCCGGGTCGCGGATCTCGCCACCGCGGCGGGCGGGCTGGCGTTCTCGCTGGCCCGGCATCCGGTCGAGGTGGTCGGCCTGGACGACCGGCCGTCGTTCATCACCGCGGCCGACCGGCTCGCCGAAGGCACGGATGTCGGCTACCGGGTCCCGGGACGCGGGGAGCTGCACGCGCGGCGGCCGTCGCTCTCGGCGGGCGGCAGTGTCTCGTTCGTCCTCGCCGAGACCGCTCGTCCGCCCGCCGCTCTCGGCACTTTCGACGGCGCGGTCGTGGCGGACGCCTTCGACCGGCTCGGCGGCGCGGCGGGCTACCTGCGACCGCTCGTCGGTTCGGCGAACCTGCTGCGTGCCGGAGGGCTGCTGCTCGTGGCGCTCCCGCGGGCGTCGGCCGCCGAGCTCGCGAACGTCCTCGGCGAGGCGTTCGAGCTGCTGTCGGAGGACACGGAGCCGAGCCTGACCAGGGTCGACGGCCGCCGGTACGAGATCACCGATCTGGAGGTCTCGATCTGGCGTAAGCGCTGACCCCGCCACAGGGCCGCATCAGGTGCTCCCGCATCTGGTGCGGCCCGACCCTCGCCGCCAAGCCGGCATGAGCTCAGCCTTGCAAAGCGGTGGACAGCGCGCCGAAAGCGGCATTCAGCCGCTCACAGTGCGCGGTGACCACGGCGGCGAGGTCGTCTCCGGCGAGACGGCGCCGCACCGTCGCCACGGCGACGGTGCGGTACGCCGCGACGATCAGCGCGGCGACCAGCTCGCTGTCGCCCGAGAACCGGGCGTCGTTCTCGAGCTCGTCGGCCAGCTCCGCCTCGATCTCGTGCTCGAACTCGCGCAGCCGTGCGATGAGCGCCCGCGAACCGGCGACGGTGCGCGCGAGCGGATCGCCCCCCTCGGCCAGTCCTGAGAGCGGATGTTGTTCCTCCGCGAGGGCGAGAGCCGTCCGGCGGAAGGCTTCGACGACACCCACGCCGTCCGGCCGCTCGCGGATCGCGGCCCTGGCGATGCCGACGGCGTCGGGCAGCCTGTCGAGCGCGAGATCCTCTTTGCGATCGAAGTGCGCGAACACCGTCACCTTCGAGACACCGGCCGCGGCGGCGACCTCGGCGACGGTGACGTCGTCGAAGTCGCGCTCCAGGAACAGCTCTGTCGCGACGGCGGCGATATGCGCCCGCGTCTTCGCCCCGCCCCTGTCTCCTCGCTTCGCCATGTGACAACCGTACCTTTACTCGTTAAGCTTACCAAGTAAACTTATCGAGTAAGCCTTGGAGAGCTGTCATGCGGAACGATGTGATCGTCGTCGGAGCGGGGCCCACCGGTCTCTTCCTCGCGAGCGAGCTGACCTTGCGGGGAGTGCGGGTGACCGTGCTGGAGCGGCTCGAAGAGCCCGATCAGACGATCAAGTCCGGTTCGATCAACGTCGCCAGTGCGGAAATCCTCGACCGGCGCGGGCTGCTTCCCGCCGCGGAAGAGGTGCAGCGCGGTCGCCTCGCCGCCTCCGGCGCCTTCACCACCGGACGGATGAACCGGACCGTGCGCGCGCTCGAGGACGCGGCCAACGAGAAATCCCGCCGGTTCGCGGTCATCGGCCATTTCGCGGGGCTCATGTTCCGGCACGACCTCGTCGACCAGGACGATCCGGTGCTGGCCGCGCACACCGCCGTGGCCAACGGCATCTGGGTGCCGCAGCACGATCTCGAACTGCTTCTCGGGGCACATTGCGCCCGGCTCGGCGTCGAAATCCGCCGCGGCGTCGAGGTGCGGGGGCTGCGTGGCACGGGCACGGACCTGGACGACGATGCCGACGTCGTCGTCGAGACCAGTGCCGGTGACTTCACGGCCGGATGGGTCGTGGCGGCCGACGGCGGCCGGAGCGTCATCCGCAGGACGCTCGGCGTCGATTTCGTGGGCACCGATCCGGAACTCGTCGGGTATCAGGCGATCGCCGATTTCGACGACCCGGGCGAGTTGCGCCGCGGCTGGAATTGGACCCCTCGCGGCATCTACACCTACGGCCCGGTGCCCGGACGCATCCTCGTCGCGCGGTTCGCGCCGCAGCCGGAGGATCGCGACGCGCCCGTGACCGTCGAGGAACTGCAGAGCGCGGTGCGGGAGGTCAGCGGGGTCCCCGTGACGATCACCGGTTTGCACGGCCGGGCGACCCGATGGTCGGACAACGCTCGTCAGGCACAGACCTACCGTCGCGGCCGGGTGTTCCTCGCGGGCGACGCCGCCCACGTGCATTCCCCGTTCAGCGCGCAGGGTCTCAACCTCGGCCTCGGCGACGCGGTGAACCTCGGCTGGAAACTCGCCGCGACCATTCTGGGCACGGCTCCGGCGGGGCTACTCGACACCTACCACTCCGAGCGGCATCCGATCGGCGCGTGGGTGCTGGACTGGACGAGGGCGCAGGTCGCCCTCATGCGTGGCGACGAACGCACCGCACGGCTGCGGAAGGTGATCGACGACGACCTGTTCACCGTTCCGGGCGCGACGAACCACATGATCGCGCTGTCCTCCGGGATCCTGCAGCGGTACGACGTCGCAGAGGACGGCGAGCACCCGGTCGGCTCCATCACCGGGGACGCCGAGCTGAGCACCGGAGGCCGTCTCGCCGACCACGCCCACGACGGCCGGTTCGTTCTCGTCGACCGGTCCGCCGAGAGCCGGTACGCCGAAGCGGTCCGCGGCCTGGAACACCTGGTCGCCTACGTGGCGGATCCCGATGCTTGGCAGCCGAGCCTGTTCGTGCGTCCGGACGGGATCATCGCGTGGGCGGACAACGTCTCCGACGACAACGCGAGGAAGCTGCTCGACACCGCGATCGAGCGCTGGGCCGGCGTCTGACCACCCGTGGTTCCCGAGGGCGGCGGAGCCTCGCTCCATCGCCCTCGTCCGGCCGGATCAGCAACGTCACACCGCCATGATCACCCTGTCGGGCAGGGTGTCCGTAGAATCCGGTGACGATGCGACGTTTCCGGTGGTGGTGGGGTGCTCTCGCGCTCACGTTCGTGGTGGTTCTCGTCGGGTTCATTGCCTTTACCGGGTCGGAAAGCCGCCCGGGGCAGCCGTCCCCGCGCCAAGGCCCGCCGGGAACGGGGCCGCTGACGGTCGTCTCCATCGGCGACAGCACCGTTTCCGGTGAAGGCGCGGGCAACTACACGCCGACGACCAACGGGCAGGGCGGCAACTGGTGCCACCGCTCCCCCAACGCCTTCGTCGAGCAGATCAAGATCCCCGACGTCACCGCGCGGGTGAACCTCGCGTGTTCGGGGGCGCCTTCCGAGCAGATCGCCCTCGGCGAGGCCAAGCAGTGGACCGAGCCGTCACAGGCTCAGCAGCTCGCGCAGCTGATCAAGGACCACCGGGTCGCCGCGGTGGTGATCGCGGTCGGCGCGAACGACGAGCCGAAGTTCTCCGCTCAGGTCAGCGAATGCTTCAAGGCGTGGTTCTCTCCGCAGAGCCCGCCGTGCAGCGAGGCGCTTCGCGCCACCTGGAAGTCCAAAGTGGACGCCATGGTGCCGAAGGTGACCAACGCCGTCGCGGACGTCAAGAAGGTACTGGCGCAGGCAGGTTACGTCCCGGCGGACTACCAGCTCGTGCTGATGTCGTACGCCTCGCCCGTCGGCCCGCAGATCCCGGAGGCACTGCGCAGCCTCAACGGTTGCCCGTTCCGCACCGAGGATCTGGAGTGGATGCGCCGCGACGGCGTTTCCGTCCTCTCCGACGGGCTCAAGCAGGCGTCGAGGGCGACCAGTTCACGATTCCTCGACCTTTCCCGGGCCGGCGCCGGGCGCGAGGCGTGCAGCAGCGACCCGGCGAACGAGTGGTTCAGCAGGCTGACACTGCAGCTGCGCGACCTCGGCCAGGTCGACCGCGCGAGCCATGCCTTGCAGGAGTCGTTCCACCCCAACGCGAACGGGCACGCACAGCTCGCGAACTGCCTCAACGAGTTCCTCGCCGCCCGCGGCGGGAACGCGTCGTGTCTCTCGGGGGCCGACGGCAAGCTGCACGCGGCCCCCGAGGTCATCGCCCGCTAGCTGCACTGCTCCTCGGCGCTCGGTCGGGTATCAGCGGCGGGTCTCGATCGACAGGTCGCCGCTGTTGAACGCGCGGCCCCTGTCGCTGGCGAGCAGGTCGTGTGGGTAGCCGAGTTCGATCGTGCTGGCCTGGTCGAGGCGGGCCAGCTGGGCGGCGGTGAAGTCGACCTCCAGCGCCCCGAGGTTGTCCTCCAGCTGCGCGGGGGTGCGCGCGCCGACGATCGGTGCCGTCACGCCCGGGTTCTGCAGGGTCCAGGCCAGTCCGACCTGGCCGGGTGGGCGGCCCATCTCCGTGGCGACCTCCTTCAGGATGTCCGCGATCGCGAGGTTGCGTTCGGTGACGTCGCCGTTGGCGATGTTGAAGCCCTTGCGGGTGCCGTCGGCGTCGACCTTCGCCGCGTTCAGGTCGTCACGGCCGTACTTGCCGGCGAGCACCCCGCCTGCCAGCGGTGAATACGGGATCACTCCCAGCCCCAGCTCGCGTGCCATGGGGATCAGGTCCCGTTCCGCGGTGCGCTGGATCAGGTTGTATTCGACCTGCAGCGCGACCAGCGGCGACCAGCCGCGCAGGTCGGCGATCGCCTGCATACGCGACACCTGCCAGGCCGGGACGTTGGACATCGCCACGTACAGGACCTTGCCCTGGCGGACCAGGTCGTCCAGGCCGCGCAGGACCTCTTCGACCGACGTCGTGAAATCCCACACGTGCAGGTAGAGCAGATCGAGGTAGTCCGTGTTCAGCCGTCGCAGACTGGTTTCCACCGACGCGAACAAGGTCTTGCGGTGACTGCCCCCGGAATTCGGATCGCCCGGTCGGCTCAGCGTCGAGTATTTCGTTGCCAGCACCAGGCTCTCGCGGTTCTCACGGGTGAATTCGCCCAGCAGTCGCTCCGAACTGCCGTTGGTGTAGGTGTTCGCGGTGTCGATGAAGTTGCCGCCGCGCTCGACGTAGAGGTCGAACAGCTTGCGCGCGTCGTCCTGCCCGGCGCCCCAGCCCCACTCGGTGCCGAAGGTCGCCGCGCCCAGCGCCAGCGGGGATACCCGCAGCCCGGACCGGCCCAGCAGCCGGTACGTGTCGAGGGTGAGCGACATCGTGTCCTCCTGTGCTCGTGATCGGTTGTCGAAAGCGAGTCTGCGACCACCGCGAGCCGGGGATAAGGGAAAGAACTTCCTGGGAACGCCGGTCCTACCCTGCTGTAGATTCGAAGATCATGACCCGCACCGTGGACACGACACAGGAACTCGCCGCGTTCCTGCGGACCCGGCGCGAGCGCCTGGACCCGGACGCTTTCGGCCTGCCGCGACGCCGGTCCAGGCGGACCCCGGGGTTACGCCGGGAGGAGGTCGCGGAACTGGCCGGCGTCAGCATCGACTACATCGTCCGGCTGGAACAGGCTCGCGGGCTGCGGCCCTCGGCGGACGTAGTGGAGGCGCTGGCGGGCGCCTTGCGCCTGGCCCCTGACGAACGCGCCTACCTTTTCGACCTGGCCCAGCAGCGCCCCCGCACCGCCGACAAGCTCGCCACCACCGCGGCGGCGCCCCTGGCACGGCTGGTCGCCGACCTGTCGCCGCTGCCCGCCATGCTGCTGAACCACCGCTACGACATCCTGGCCTGGAACGGTGAGATCGCGCGGCTGCTCCTGGATTTCGACACCCTGCCACCGCCACAGCGCAATTCGATGTGGCTGTGCCTGATGCATCCGGGAACGCGTGAGTTCTACGCCGACCGCGAACGGGTCGTGCGGGAGGCCGTCGCCCACCTGCGCGCCGCGTGGGCCGCGCATCCGGAGGATCGGGCGCTGACCGACCTCATCGCCGAATTCACCACGGGCGACGAGGAATTCGCGCACTGCTGGGCCGAGCGGGACGTCAAGGTCAAGGGCCGCGGACGCAAGGTGCTGCGGCATCCTGACGTCGGCACGATCGCGGTGGATTTCGAAACGCTCACGCCACTTCAGGACACGGACCAGCTGCTGGTGATCTACCGCGCCGCGGACGAGGAGAGCCAGTCGGCGCTGGACCGGTTGAGCCCACGGTGATCCGGCACTAGAGATCCAGTGCCGCGCGCAAAGCGATGTCGATGCGCTCCTGGACCTCCTGGTCGATCTCCGCGATCTTCTCGTCGAACCACGGCCTGTACAGGCGCGTGAGGTTCAGCGTGGAGACCCAGTAGCGCGCGTCGACGGCGACCCCGAGGATGTCCTGCGGGTCGCGGTCGAGCAGTTCGGTGCCGAGCAGCCACGGCCGCTCGGATTCGTTCACCCCGTCCGAGGACAGCAGCACGACGGTGCGCTGCCGTGCCGGTTCGGTCGGGGGGTGGTACGTCCAGACTTCACCCCTGTGCACGCAGATCCTTCTCCGCGGCTGTCAGCTCGGCCTCGTCCGATTCGGCGGACGGTGCGACCGGAGCTCGCTGCGGGGTGTATCCGGTGCGGACGGCTTCCCTGCGGGCTGCCTTGGACAACCACGACGAGACCGAGATCCCGTGCGCTTTGGCCGCCCGCTCGGCGAACTCGAGCGCACCACTGTCGAGTGAGAGTGTGACCTTACGTGTTGCCATACCTTTTATCGTACCAGCGCCGCGCAAGCCCACCCGGTCAGTGAGAAAGACCTGATGAGAGCGTCGGCGAGCGTCCCTCGAACGGAGTCGACAGCACCACCGTGGTCCGGGTCGAGACCTTGGCGGACTCGCGGATGCGGCGGAGCAGGTCCTCCAGGCCGAGCGGCGAAGCCACCCGGACCAGGAGGATGTACGACTCGTCCCCGGCGACCGAGTAGCACGACTCGATCTCCTTGATGTGCTCGAGACGCTGCGGATAGTCGTCCGGCGCGGCCGGATCGTTCGGCGTCAGCGAGATCAGCGCGGTGAGCGGGAGGCCGATCTGCTCGCCGTCGAGCCGCGCGGTGTACCCGAGGATCACGCCGCGCTGCTCCAGCCGCCGCACCCGCTGGTGCACCGCCGACACCGAGAGTCCGACCCGCTCGGCGAGGTCGGTGAAACTGCGCCGCCCGTCCGCGGCCAGTTCGCCGACGATGGCCTGGTCCAGCGGCTCCAGGGAACCGGTCATGCGTCGAGCACGATCAGGTCGTGCGGCCGCTGGTTGACCGACTCGACACCGTCCTCGGTGACCACGACGATGTCCTCGATGCGGGCGCCCCAGCGGCCCGGCTGGTAGATGCCGGGCTCGACGCTGAAGGCCATGCCCGGCTCGAGCGGCAGCGCGTTGCCCTTGATGATGTAGGGCTCCTCGTGCACGTCGAGGCCGATACCGTGACCGGTGCGGTGGATGAAGAACTCGCCGTAGCCCGCGCCGTCGATGATGTCGCGCGCGGCGGCGTCGATCTGCTCGGCGGTCACGCCGGGGCGGACGGCCTCGACCGCGGCGCGCTGGGCCCGCTGCAGGACGGCGTACGTCTCGGCGACGTCCGCGTCACGCGGCTCGCCGACCGCGTACGTACGCGTGGAGTCGGAGTTGTAGCCCTCGGCGATCGGGCCGCCGATGTCGACCACGACGACGTCGCCGCGCTCGATGACCCGCTCGGAGACGTCGTGGTGCGGGCTGGCGCCGTTCGGGCCCGAGCCGACGATCACGAAGTCGGCGTGGGTGTGGCCCTCTTCGACGATCGCGGCGGTGATGTCCGCGCCGACCTCGGCCTCGGTACGGCCCGGCCGCAGCCACTCGTGGACCCGCGCGTGGACGCGGTCGATGGCGGCGCCCGCGTCGCGCAGCGCCTGGATCTCGGCCGCGTCCTTGCGCATCCGCAGCTCGCGCACGATCGGCCCGGCCAGCGTCTGGTCGGCGTCGCCGAGTGCGCCGCGGAAGGCGAGCACGTGCAGTGCCGGGGTGAAGTCGCTGACCGCGACCCGGCCGGGCTTGCCCAGCCTGTCGGCGACCAGTTCGTAGGCGTTGTCCCCGTCGACCCAGGTGACGACCTCGATGCCGAGTTCGTCCGCGGGGACGTCGGCGTAGCCGGGAGCTTCCAGCTTCGGCAGCACCAGCGCCGGGACGCCGTCGGCCGGGATCACCAGCGTGGTCAGCCGTTCGAAGGAGCCCCCGGCCTGGCCGATCAGGTAGCGCAGGTCCGAGCCGGGCGCGATCAGCAGGGCGTCGGTGTCCGCGGCGGCCGCGGCGGCACGGGCCCTGTCGAGGCGGGCGCGGAGGCTGGCGGTGTCGGGGGCGGGGTTGTGAAGGGAACGGCGCGACATGACGCCGAGCCTAGTCGGTCCGCACCCCTTGGTTCACCAGCCGGTCACCCCCGATCGGGGCGGGATCGTCGAGCCCGCGCCAAACCCGGAAGATCGCCGGGAAGGTTCCGGCGATCAGGTACAGGCCGCCGAACACGGCGAGCGCGCCGACGAGCCCCACGCCGTCCAGCAGCAGCCCGGCCGCCATCGAGCCGAGCGGCATCGCGGCGAGCACTCCGCCGACGAGAAGGCTGAGCACGCGGCCCCGGACGCCCTCCGGAACTCGTTCGTAGACCACCGGGAGCAGAATCGGGTTGAGCGCGCCCGCCCCGATTCCGGCGATCGCCAGCCCCGCGAGCAGCACGACCGGCGCCGGTTCCAGCACGAGCAGGGCGAACCTCGGCGCGCCTTCGATGGCGACGGCGACCAGAATCGCCGAGCGGCGCGAGAACCGGTGCCCGATCCAGCCGTAGAGCGCCGAACCGACCAGTGCGCCCGCCGCGACGGCGGTGATCATCGCGCCGATGAGCGCGGTGCTGTGCAGGACTTGGTCGCCGTACGCCGGGTACAGGACGCCGAGCAGGCCGAAGTCGAGGCTGTTGGTGAGCATCAGCATGCCGACGATCGCGCGCAGGACGGCATCGCGTTTGGCGTACCCGAGCCCTTCGCGCAGTTCCTTGAGGTAGCCGCCCGACGGCGGTCTCGGCGGACCGGCCGCGGCGGGGATCAGGGCAAACACCAGCGCGGCGGACAGCAGGAGCGCACCGGCGTCGACGAACAGCACCGGGATGGGCCCGATCAGCGCGATCAACCCACCGGCGGCGGGCCCGCCGACCATCCGGCCGGTGCGCATCGCCGCTTCGACGGCGCTCGCGGCGCGGCTCGTGCGGATACCGCCCGCTTCGGCGACTCCTGCGAGCAGCACCTGTTTCGCAGTGTCGGCAGGACCGCGGGACACACCCATCACGAACGACAGCGCGATCAGACCCGGCAGGCCGAGTCCCGTGGTGTTCATGGCGAGCGGGATCAGCAGCACCGTGACGGTGGTCAGCAGGTCGGCGCCGACACTGGCCCGGCGCGTGCCGACCCGGTCGACGATCGGCCCGCCCAGCAACGCGGCCACCATCAGGCCCAGCACCTCGGCCGCGGTGACGAGACCGGTCTTGGTGCCGCTGCCCGTGCTCTGCAGAACGAACCAGGGAATCGCGAGCAGGGTCATCATCACCCCGGCCGAGGAGATCCCCGAAGCCACGACCAGGGCTCCCAGTGGCAGCCTGCTCATGGGTGTTCCGGCCGCGATCGTCTGGGGAAGGCCGCCCAGTGCACGCGGACCTGGGTGTCGCCGTCCTTCTCCGGACGGCGATAGCGGCCGATCACCTCGATGATCTCGTCGCTCAGGGCAGCAGTTTCGTCGGGCGTCAGCGACAGCGGCGAGTCGTGGAAGTTGACCTTGTCGATCCATTCGTCGGCCCAGTCCCGCACCTCGGCGACGAACTGCGCTTCGGCGGCGTAGCGCCGCTCGATCATCGTGTGGGCGTACGCGTTGAAGGGGCCGGCGAGGTCCGGATCGTCGATGAAGTCCGCGGCCTGCATCTGATCGCCTTCGTGCACGGCCTTCCACCACCGGTCACGCCTGCTGCCGCGTTCGGCGTCGTCCGTGATCAAGCCGCATTCGGCCAGTTGCCGCAGATGCCAGCTCGTGGTCCCGGAACTCTCCCCCACCCGCTTCGCCAGTCCCGACGCCGTGGCCGGGCCGTCCTCTCGCAACAGTTCCAGAATCCTGACGCGCAGCGGATGCGACAACGCCCGCAGAAGACGGCCGTCGATCCGCGCGAGATACCTCTCGCTCTTCCCCATGGCTCGCAGCCTATAACCGCAGAGAACTCTTTGCAAAGAGTTCTCTGCGGTTGGCTCTCCACCACAAGCCGATTCTGGAGTTTGACCTCAACCTAAGTTCAGGTTTTACGGTCTTGGCATGACAACGAACTCGCCCTATCAGCTCGCCGTCGTAATCAGCAGCGTCCGCGAAGGCCGCTTCGCTCCCGTGGTCGCGAACTGGTTCCTCGATCGCGCCAAACAGCGCGACGACCTGGCCCTGACCGTCATCGACCTCGCCGAAAACCCCCACGACCTCTCCTCTTGTGTCGCCACCGCGGACGCCGTCGTCGTGATCGTCCCCGAGTACAACCACAGCTATCCCGGCCCGTTCAAGAGCGCGCTCGACGCCACCGGCCCCGAATGGCATGGAAAGCCGGTCGGCTTCGTCTCCTACGGCGGGATCTCCGGCGGCCTGCGCGCGGTCGAGCACCTGCGCCCGGTCTTCGCCGAACTCCACGCCATGACGATCCGGGAAACCGTGAGCTTCCCCTACGCCTGGAACAACTTCGGGCCCGACGGCGGGCACCTGGACGCCGACGGAGCCGACCTCGCGGCGACCACGCTGCTGAACCAGCTGAACTGGTGGGCCACCGCGCTGCGGACCGCGCGCCAGGCCCGGCCCTACGCCGCCTGACCGGCGTCCGTGGAGGACCCGGCTGGGGGTCGGGTCCTTCACGGACATTCGGGCCGGAACATGGCAGGCTGTCCGCGTGACCGGACCTCTCGCCCTCCTTGATTCCGCGAGCCTCTACTTCCGCTCGTTCTACGCACTGCCCGAGTCGATGACCGCCCCTGACGGGACGCCGGTCAACGCCGTGCGCGGGTTCACCGATACCGTCGCGCGGATCCTCGTCGACCGGCGGCCCTCCCGGCTCGTGGCCTGCCTGGACGCGGACTGGCGGCCGAAGTTCCGCACCGATCTACTGCCGAGCTACAAGGCGCACCGCGTGGCCGAAGAGGTCCCGGAAGGCGGCGACGTCGAAGAAGTCCCGGACACGCTCACGCCGCAGGTTCCGATCATCCTGGAACTGCTGGAGGCCTTCGGGCTCGCGACGGCCGAAGCGGCCGGGTACGAGGCCGACGACGTCATCGGCGCGCTCGCGATCCGCGAAAAGAAGTCGCCGGTCGAGGTCATCACCGGCGACCGCGACCTGTTCCAGCTGGTGCGCCACGAGCCGACGCCCACGGTGGTCATCTACGTCGGCAAGGGCTGGAACAAGGCCGAGATCCTCGGCCCGGACGAACTCGCCGAGAAGTACGGCATCCCGGCCGCGAACGCCGGCCCCGGTTACGCCGACATGGCCGCGCTGCGGGGAGACCCGTCGGACGGGCTGCCCGGCGTGGCCGGGATCGGCGAGAAGACCGCGGCGAAGCTGATCACCCAGTTCGGTTCCCTGCAGGAGCTGATCGAGGCGTCCAACGCGGGCGATTCGCGCGTGCCGCTCAAGACGCGGCTGCGCCTGACCGACGCCGCCGACTACCTCGCGGTCGCGCCGACCGTCGTCCGGGTCGCGGCCGACGCGCCGGTCGAGCAGTCCCGCCCGGACACCGTCCCGACCGAGCCCGCCGACCCGGACAAGGTCGCGGAACTGGCGGAGCGCTGGAACCTCGGCCGTTCGGTGGAGCGTCTGCTGGCCGCGCTCCCCAAGCCGTGAGCAACACCGAGACCGACCCCGCCGAGCTGCTGTGCCGGGACCGGCCGGGCGAGGGTGTCACCGTGCTGACCCCGCGTGAGGTGCCGCTCGGCGGGCCGCGTGCGATCCGGGTCCGCCGGACCTTGCCGCAGCGGCAGCGGTCCCTGATCGGCGCGTGGTGTTTCGCCGACCACTACGGGCCGCAGGACGTGTCGGAGTCCGGCGGGATGGACGTCGCGCCGCATCCGCACACCGGGTTGCAGACCGCGAGCTGGTTGTTCAGCGGCGAGATCGAGCACCGCGACAGCATCGGCACGCGGGCCACGGTCCGGCCGGGCGAACTCAACCTGATGACCGCCGGGCACGGCATCGCGCATTCCGAGGTATCCACAGTGTCCACAGTGTCCACATCGGACACCGCGACGCTGCACGGAGTGCAGCTGTGGATCGCACTGCCGGACGAACACCGCGACACCGCGCGGGACTTCCGGCACTACGCGCCACCGCTGCTCGGGCTGCCCGGTGCCACCGCGCGGGTCTTCCTCGGCAGCCTCGCCGGAACCACGTCACCGGTTCCGGCGTTCACTCCCCTGCTGGGTGCGGAACTCACCATCGAGCCCGGCGCGACCCTGTCCCTCGACGTCGATCCCGCCTTCGAACACGGTGTCCTGCAGGACGTCGGCTCGGTCACCGTCGCCGGAACCGCGCTGGACACCGGGGAACTCGCCTACCTCGCACCGGGCACGGAACGGCTGGAGCTGGCGAACCACGGCGACGTACCGGCCAGGGTGCTCCTCCTCGGCGGGACCCCGTTCACCGAGGAACTCGTCATGTGGTGGAACTTCGTGGGCCGCAGCCACGAGGAGATCGCCGAGTACCGGGAGGCCTGGCAGGCGCAGGCGGATCGCTACGGCCGCGTCGAGGGCTATCAGGGCGCCACGGCGTGGTTGCCCGCACCCGCGTTGCCGCAGGTGCGGATCAAACCGCGTCGCAATCCGGCTTAGAAGAAGGTCCCGCACCAAGGGGCACGGGCGGTGTGGAACAGCGCGTCGGCACGGACGGCCGCCGCCTCGTCCAGCACCTCGACGCGGCCGGACAGTGCCAGGTCGGTGAAGAGGCCGTGGCCGAGGTACAGCGACGACAGGGTGCTGACGTCCAGCCGCAGCTCCGCCTCCGCGGTGGTGCGTTCCACACCGTCCGGGCCGACGACGTAGCGGCCGTTGTTGTCCGGAAGCTGCTTGTCGAACACTTCCAGGACCACGGGTTCGGCGGTGCCGTAGGTGCGCGCCCGCAGCGCCGCGAGCACGTCGACCAGCCGCACCCACAGGTCGTCGATGACCTCGGTGGTGTTCACCGCACGCGGGTCGGTGAGGAGTTCGGCGATGGGCTCGTCCATCGGGCGGCCTCGTCCGGCGACGGCCGAGACCAGGTCGATCGACAGCAGGAAGCGCCACAGCCCGGCCCAGGCCCGCGGTGTCGCGGCTTGGAGTGCGCGAACCTCGATGATCGCCCCGCGTTCCGGCGCCTGCCGGTCTCGCGCGTCGATGGTCTGGTAGGCGACGAAACCGTCGTCCCCGTCCGGTCCACTGTGGATGGCGACGCGGTAGCCGTCGTTCCCGGTGACGAGCCGGTCGAAGAAGCCCGGCCACCACTGCGCCGGCCGGGAGGCGAACCCGGGATCCGTTCCCTGGAACCGGTTGTACAGCACGGGAACCCGCTCGACGGCTTCGGCCGGGGTGACGAACCTGACCAGGCCCTCCCGCCCGACGCCGTCGCGGACCTGGGCGCGGGGACGTTCGACGTACACGCCTTTGCAGAAGGTGGCGGCGCCGTAACCGAAACGGCCGTAGATCACGCCTTCCGAGGCGTGCAACGCGGCCAGCGGGACGCCGCGCGCGGCGAGGTCTTCCAGCTGTACGGCCATCATCGTGGTGAGGATCCCGCGGCGCGTCCAGTCGGCGCGGACGCCGACACCGTCGACAGCCGCGGTGGTGAGCTTCTGTCCACCTGGGACGGTGAGTTCGATCTCGAAGGAACTGGTGATCCCCACCGGGGTGCCGTCGTCGTCGAACGCGGCGAACTTCCCCGCGGCGGGCCAGCTCGGGGCCATCTTGGCCCAGGCTTCGTCCGAGATCGGCTTGGCGTGCAAGGCCTCTTCGAGAACTTGGAGGCAGGCCCGCTGTTCGCCCTCGGCCACGGCACGCACATGGAATTCGCTCATGACCGGAGATCCTGCCGTCCGGCCGCGGCGAACCCAACCGGTTTTCAGGCGGGCGCGCCGACCTCGTAGCGGCCGTCCTCACCGGTGACGGTGATCGTGACGGTCTTGCCCTCCCCGCCGACCTGGACGGTGCAGCTGAACGTACTGCCGTCCGTGACCTTCTGGTTCGACGGGCAGATCACGTCCCCGACGCCCTGGAGCTGGTACGTCTCGGTGAGGACCTTCTTCACGTCCGCCTGCATGGTCCTCGGGTCGAAGACCCTGCCCGGGGCGCTGGAGGGGCCGACCGACGTACCGCCGGTGGCGGGCGCGCTCGACGACACGCTCGTCGACGGCGGGACCGTGACGGTCTTCGTCGCCGGCGCGGGTACCGGAGTGTCCGAACACCCCGCCAGCACCGCGAAAGCGGCACAGCACAGACCGACCGTCGCGACGGCTCGCCTGCTCAAGCTTCTCCACCCCCGGAATGTGATCTTCCAACGTCAGAAGAAGGTACCGCACCAGGGGTTCACTCGCGTGCCGAACAGCAGGTCCGCCCGTTCCAAGGCGAGCTCGCCGGTGGCGCGGACCCGTCCGGCGAAGGCGAGATCCGACGCGCGCCAGCCGCCGAGGTACAGCATCGACAAGGTGTCGGCGTCCATGGCGAGATCCGCCGGGTCGGTGGTGCGGGCGGCGCCGTCCTCGGAGAGGCGGTACCGGCCGGAGTTGTGGTCCAGGAAGCGATCGGTGACCTCGATGACGACGGGTTCGCCCCGGTACGTCCGGGCGCCGAGCATCGTGGCGACGTCGACCAGCCGGAGCCAGCCCTCGTCCTGGGTCTTCTGCACGGTCACGTGCCGCGGGTCCGCGAACAACAACTCGACGGGTTCGTCGAGTGGCCGTTTCTCCGCGGTGATGCGGTCGACCAGGTCCACGGACAGCAGGTAGCGCCACAGCCCGGCGAACGCGTCCGGGCCCGCGTGGTGGAAGGACTGGATCTTCAGCAGCGACGGGGCGTCGAATCTGGCCCTCTCGACGGTGTACGTGACGTAGCCGTCGACCCCGTCCGCACCTCGGTGCACGGCGGTCGTGACGGGAGAGGTCGCCCGGCGCACTTCCCGCTCGTAGCCCGGCCACAGATGCGGGCTCCGCGCGATCATGCCGGGCCGGGTGCGCGGGAGGGCGTCGAAGAGCGACGGCCACTGCTCGATGGTGCTTTCCAGCCCCAGCAAGGAGATCTGCCCGCCGGTCGGAACCTCGGGACGGAACCGCGCGCGATGCCTGTCGACCTCGATCGACTTGCCCCGCGCGGCGACGCCGTAACCGAACCTGCCGTAGATGGTTCCTTCGGACGCGTGCAGCATCGCCGCGGGAACGCCGCGGGCGGCGAAATCCTCGAACTGAGCGCGCATCAGACCGGTCAGCACGCCACGCCGGATCCGGTCGGCGCGGACACCGACGAGGCTGACCGCGGCGAGCGGCGTGGTGCCGCCGCCGGGCAGTGTCACTTCCGAATCGAAGGACCGGACGGTGCCGATCAGCTCCGGGTCGAACGCGCCGAACCCGCGGTCCGGTTGCATCGACGGGGAGATGGCCGCCCATTCCTCGTCGGTCATCTCCCTGGCGTGCAAGGCGCGCCTGAACACGTCCGTCGCGGCCCGATCCTCGTCGGACCGCAACAGCCGCACTGAAAAGTCGCTCATGGGACGATCATGCAGGATCGACCGTCCCCGGCGCCCGCCGTTTACTTGGTGACGGCGGGTGGTGAGACCTCGTAGTTGCCGGTGTCACCCTTCACGGTGATCGGCACCTCCTGCGGCTTGCCCTCGATCGTTGCGGTGCAGGTGAACTTCACCCCGTCCTTGACCTCCTGGCCGGAGGGGCAGGTGACCGCGCTGATCTCCTTGATCCCGTAGGTCTCGGTGAGCAGCTTCTGCACGTCGGTCTGCATCTGCGTGTTGTTGAAGACCTGCGTGTTGAACCAGCCCGGCGTGACGAACCCGAGAACGCCCACCGCGGCGATGATCACCACGAGCGCGCCGATCCCGATGAACAGGCCCTTCTTGGACTTCGGCTTGTCCTGCGCCTCGCCCTGGGTGCCCGCGAACTGGCCCTGGCCGTACTCGTACTGGCCCTGCTGCTGCGGCTGCCCGTACTGCGGCTGCTGTTGCGGGCCGCTCTGCGGGTAGCCGGGCTGCTGCTGAGGGCCGCTCTGCGGATAACCAGGCTGTTGCTGGGGTCCGCTCTGCGGGTAGCCCGGCTGCTGGCCGTACTGCGGGGGCTGCTGACCCCACTGCGGCTGTTGCTGCTGCGTCTGGGAGGGGTCGTAACCGGGCTGCTGCTGGGGATACCCCGGCTGCTGCTGCGACGGGTCGTAGGGAGCGGGCTGCTGACCCCACTGGGGCTGTTGCTGCTGCGTCTGCGACGGGTCGTACTGCGGCTGCTGACCCCACTGCGGTTGCTGCTGCGGACCGCTCGGCGGTTGAGTGCCGCCCGGCTGTTCCCCGTAGCCCGGCTGCTGCCCCCATTGGGGCTGCTGCTGCGGGTCGTTGCCGCCATACGGCGTGCTCATCGTTCGCCTCCGCCTGTTCCGCCATCGTCACCGGCCGTGCTACATGGCCGTCGTGGGCGATCCAACCACAGGTGGGCGCCCCTGCCCACTGTTCCCGGGTGGTGTCGGGCCAAGTCGCCGCGACCGTGCTCACACCGGTGGCGGCATCGAATCCGCCGGTCAGCCCAACACCACCCGGCACCCGGGCGCACCGTGGTGTGCCCCAGCGCGCGCTATGAAAGGCCCGTTACTTGCAAATTTTGCAAGTAACGGGCCTTTCATAGCGCTTGGGTGACCGAACCGAACCCGGGGATCAGGCCCCGCCCGCCGCCACGACACCCCGCCGCAAGGCCTTCACCGCATCCGAAGCCGCCGCACCCACCGGATCGGCCCGCCCGAGGACGTCGCGGATCTGGTCCAGCAGGTCGATGACCTGCCGCGACCACCGCACGAAGTCGCCGGCGGACAGCTCCTGCCCGTTCGCTTCGGCGGCGGTGAGGACCTTTTCCAGCGATTCGCCACGCGCCCAGCGGTAGATGGGCCAGGCGAAGCCGGCGTCGGGCTCGCGGGTGCGGTCCAGCTTGTGCCGCCGCTCGTCTTCGGTGAGCTCCATCCACAGGCGCGTGGTCGCCTGCCAGGCGTCGAGCACCTTGCCCGCGGGCAGGCGCGGCTCCCCCGCGGTGTCGCGGCGGGCCTCGAAGACCAGCGTCGAGACGACGGCCGCGAGTTCGGCGGGCGCCAGGCCCTTCCAGACGCCGTTCCGGATGCATTCGGCGGCGAGCAGGTCGGACTCGCTGTAGAGACGGGTGAGCTGTTTGCCGTGTTCGGTGACGCGGTCCTCGCCGTTTCCCTCGGATTCGGGGCCGAGGTAACCGCGCTCGCCGAGCAGCCGCAGGATGCGGTCGAAGGCACGCGCGAGCGAGTGCGTGGTCGCGGCGACCTTGCGTTCCAGTTGCTCGGTCTCCGCCGAGAGACGCTGGTACCGCTCGATCCAGCGCAGGTTCGCCTCGCGTTCGGCCAGACCGTGGCACGGGTGGGCGCGCAGCGCGCGGCGCAGCGCGGCCAGCTCACCGTCCTCATTGGCCCCGGCGCGGCGCTTTTGCCTGCCCGGCAACGAGATTCCCGCGTTCCGGAGAGTCGCGGCGATGTCCCGGCGGGTCTTGGGTGACCGCAGTTCGATGTGCTTCGGCAGCTTGATGTTCCCCAGCGCCTCGACGGGTGACGGGAAGTCGGCGACCGAGAGCGGACCGGACCAGCGGTCCTCGGT
Organism: Amycolatopsis sp. lyj-90; assembly: GCF_046549035.1. Taxonomy (NCBI): domain Bacteria; kingdom Bacillati; phylum Actinomycetota; class Actinomycetes; order Pseudonocardiales; family Pseudonocardiaceae; genus Amycolatopsis; species Amycolatopsis sp. lyj-90. The sequence continues at coordinate 1,141,095 of NZ_JAJPWP010000001.1, read as the reverse complement.
GACCACGATGGGCCGCGGTTCGCGGATCGGGTCGAGCCCAGGGTCGACGACGACCGCGAGCCCCGCCCGCCTGCCCGCGGGGACGGCGATGACGTCGCCCTTGCGGAGCTTTTCCAGCGACTCGGCCGTGCCCGCGCGGCGTGCGGAGGTGTTCTGCCGCGAGAGCGCCTTCTCCCGGGCCGAGATCTTCGCGCGCAGCTCGACGTACTCGAACATCGCGTCGAAATCGCCCGTGATGGCGGACGTGTAGCCCCGCAGGGCCTCCTTGTTCCGCTCGATCCGCCGCGCCGTCCCGACCACCGACCGGTCGGCCTGGAACTGCGCGAACGACTGCTCCAGCAGGTCACGGGCCGCCTCGGCGCCGACCTGGGCGACCAGGTTCACCGCCATGTTGTAGCCGGGCCGGAACGACGAGCGCAGCGGGTACGTCCGCGTCGACGCGAGCCCGCCGACCTGCTTCGGGTCGATCCCCGGCTGCCACGCGACGACGGCGTGCCCTTCGACGTCGATCCCGCGCCGCCCGGCACGCCCGGTGAGCTGCGTGTACTCCCCCGGTGTCAGGTCGACGTGCGCCTCGCCGTTGTACTTCACCAGTCGTTCCAGGACCACGGTGCGCGCGGGCATGTTGATGCCGAGCGCGAGCGTCTCGGTGGCGAAGACGACCTTCACGAGGCCTTGGACGAACAGTTCCTCGACGGTTTCCTTGAACGCCGGGAGCAGCCCGGCGTGATGCCCGGCGATGCCGCGCTCGAGCGCCTCACGCCACTCCCAGAAGCCGAGGACGCCGAGGTCGCCTTCGGGCAGGTCCTTGGTGCGTTCGGCGACGATCCGGCGGACCTTCTCGACCTCTTCGGGACCGTTGAGCCGCAAACCGGACCGGACGCACTGGCCGACGGCGGCGTCGCAGCCGGCGCGGGAGAAGATGAACACGATGGCGGGGAGCAGACCGGCGCTGTCGAGTCGCTCGACCGTGTCCGTGCGGGACGGCGGCCGGAACCGCGGCATCCGTGACGGCGCCCCGCGCCGCCCCCTCGGCCCGCGCATCCCGGCCGGGGCGAAACCGCGGCCGACCTCTTCGGTGCGGCGCAGCAGGCTGGGGTTGATCCGCAGTTCGGCGCCCGGCGCGTGTTCCTCCTGGCCCGCGAACAGGTCCATCAACCGGTTCCCGACCAGCATGTGCTGCCACAGCGGCACCGGACGGTGCTCGTCGACGACGACCGAGGTGTCGCCGCGGACCTCGACGAGCCACTCGCCGAACTCCTCCGCGTTGCTCACCGTGGCCGACAGGCCGACGACCCGGACGTGCTCCGGCAGATGGAGGATGACCTCTTCCCAGACCGCGCCACGGAACCGGTCGGCGAGGTAGTGGACCTCGTCCATCACCACGTAGGCGAGCTCGCCGATGGTCGACGACTTGGCGTAGAGCATGTTGCGCAGGACCTCGGTGGTCATCACCACGACCTGCGCGTTGCCGTTGATCGAGGTGTCACCGGTCAGCAGGCCGACGGCGTCGGCGCCGTAACGCCCGACGAGATCGGCGAACTTCTGGTTCGACAACGCCTTGATGGGCGTCGTGTAGAAGCACTTACGCCCTTCGGCGAGGGCGAGGTGCACCGCGAACTCGCCGACCACGGTCTTCCCGGCGCCGGTGGGCGCGCAGACGAGCACACCGTGGCCGTCTTCGAGCGCCTCGCAGCCGCGGATCTGGAAGTCGTCGAACTCGAACGACGATTCCGCGGCGAACCGGGTCAGCTGGGGATACTGAGCGCGGCGCTGGGAGGCTGCGTACGCCTCGGCCGGGGTCTGAGAAGGGCTGTTGACCACTTCGTCAGGGTTCCATACCCCACCGACAGTTCGCACTCGGTGTGACGATCCCGGGAACGGCGGCCACCCCTGTCGCATCCAAGGGCCGGATTCGGGATCGAGAGGGGACGCCATGGAGCTCGCTTGTCCGCGGTGCGCGCAGGTCGACCAGGTGCAGAGCGTGCCGGCGGTGTTCCAGGCCGGGCAGACCACCTACCGGGTGCAGGGGTCGATGACGGCCATCCCCGCCGGTGACGGCGTGGTCTACACCGCGACGGCGCATCGCGGCGTGTCGGTGACCGCGACCGCGGCGGCGCTCAACCCGTATCCCGTGGTCCGCGGCGGCGGGTGCTTCCTGACGCTGGCGCTGCTCTTGCTGGTCCCCGCGTTCGTGTTCGTCTCGTTCGCCAACGACGTGCTCGCCGAGAACCCCGCGCCGACCGCGGGCGGCCGCGTCGGGGCGGCGATAGGGGCGTGGATCTTCCCGTTCGGGGCGTTCGCGCTGGTGGCGCTGTTCGCCGTGCTGTTCGTGCTCCGGCTGCGGCGCAACGCGCGGATCCGGCGAGGCATCCCGGACGCGCTGGAGTACTGGCGGCAGGCGTGGTTCTGCCATCGGTGCGGTGGCGTGTTCTTCCCGCGCGGTGACCTGATGCCTGCCGCGGAGTTCCGGGGCCGGGTGTGGCGCGCGGGTGGCTACGCCGGGCTCAAGCCAGGACGGTGAGCGCGCCGGGAACGCAGGAGATGTCGATCGGCAGCCTGCCCAGTGGCTCACCGTCGGCGTAGACGGGCAGATCACTGCCGGCGAGGTGGATCCGGCTCGCCTTGAGAGTCCGGACCGCCGGATGCGCGATGTGCTCGCCGGAACGGACGCCGGGCAGCATGCGGAGGAGATCCCGCCTGGTCGCGTTGCCCACCACGGTGACGTCGAACCGGCCGTCCTCCGGGTCCGCTCCCGGGCAGATCCGCATGCCGCCGCCGTAGAACGGGGTGTTGCCGACGGCGATCATGGTGGCGTCGAGTTCGAGTGTCTCGACGTCGGTGCGGAGCAGGACCGGCCGGGGCCGGAACGCGGCGAGTTCGGCCAGGATCGCGACGTCGTAGCGGCGCGGTCCGCGAGGCCAGGACAGCCTGTTCGCGCGTTCGGTGACCAGGGCGTCGAAGCCGGAGCAGAGAACGGTGGCGAACCAGGCGTCACCGGCCCGGCCGAGGTCGATCCTGCGTCGCTTCCCCTCCGCGATTTGCCTGGCGGCGAGATCGACGGCCGCGTGCGGGTTCTCCGGGATGCCGAGCGCCCTGGCGAAGTCGTTTCCGGTGCCCGCGGGGACGAGACCGAGAGCGACGCCGGATTCCGCGCAGAACTGGACGCCTTGGTGCGCCGCGCCGTCGCCGCCCAGAACGACGAGGACGTCCAGCCCGGCCGCGCGCGAGTCGGTCATCAGCGCTCGGGATTCCTCGACCGTGTTGGCTACGAGGACGTCGAGCCGGTCCACGGCGGGCCGCAGCCGCGCCGCGACCGACTCCGTCAATCGTCCCGCGGCTCCGTTACCGGAAGCGGGGTGGACGGCCAGTGCCGCGTGCATCCCCGGATCAGGTGACGTCGTCGGTGCTGGTCCGCTTGCCGCCGGTCGCGGCGGAAGGCTCGTCGTCGATCTTGCTCGGCGTGTAGTCGAACGGCGCGGCCTCGTCGTCGTCGAGCTTGTCCCAGCCCTCGGTGCCGCGTTCCTTGTCGAGCTTGCGGTCGTGGAAGCGCGCGATCTGGATGGACAGCTCCAGGAGCACCACCAGCGCGCCCGCCAAGGCGATCATCGAGAACGGGTCCGAACCGGGCGTCGCGAACGCGGCGAAGACGAACACCACCATGATCAGGCCGCGGCGCCACTTCTTCAGCATCTGGTACTTCAGGACGCCGACACGGTTCAGCATCACCACGAACAGCGGGAGTTCGAAACTGACGCCGAAGATCAGCAGCAGCGACAGGATGAACGAGATGTACTTGTCACCGGTGAGGGCGGTGATGAACTGGTCGCCACCGAAGTTCATCAGCAGCTCGAGAGCGTGCGGGATGAGCAGGTACGCGAGCACGGCGCCGGTGGCGAAGAGGATCGACGCGAAGAAGACGAAGGTGAGCGCGTACTTGCGCTCCTTCGAGTAGAGGCCGGGCGCGATGAACGCCCAGATCTGGTAGAGCCACAGCGGCGCGAACAGCACCGCGCCCGCGGCGAGACCGACCTTCAGCTGGATCATGAAGGCTTCGAACGGGACCGTCTGCAGCAGCTGGCAAGGGCCGTTGGGTTGTCCGCCAAGCCTGCGCTGGTGAGGAATGCCGCAATACGGGCCGGTCATGATCTCGCCGAGCGACGGGATCGGGCCCACCTTGGTCTGGAACCAGAGGAAACCGATGATCCCGCCGGCCAGGATGGCGAGCAGCGCGAAGCCCAGACGGCGCCGGAACTCGTAGATGTGCTCGATGAGCGTCATCGTGCCGTCGGGGTTGCCCCGACGGCTGCGCTTGCGCCGCTTCGACCCGCGGCGTTCCTCACCGGAGGCGGAATCCGCCACTGAACAGTCCGTTCTCGTCAGGGTCCACCATGAGCGCGCCGTGACTTCGGCGCGCTCATCCGCGAACAGGCTCCGCTGGGCTTGCTGAGACCGCTGCTCGCCAGCCGATCAGCTGGCGTTCTTCTGCGCCTGCTCCGCCGGTGCGGGCGCGGGGGCCTGCTGCTTCTTGAGCTCGTCGAGCTGACGCTGGAGATCGGCGACCTGCTTGTCCTGCGCCGTCGAGGCGGCGGGCGCGGGCGTGGTGGCCTGCGGCAGCTGCTTGGTCTCGACCTCTTCGGTCTCGGCGGCCTTGTCCTTGTCTCCGGCCATGTCCTTGGTCTCGGCCTTGAAGATCTTCATGGACTTGCCGATGGACCGCGCGGCGTCCGGAAGCCTCTTGGCGCCGAACAGCAGAACAACGACGAGCACCAGGATGATGATGTGCCACGGCTGCAGCGCGTTCATCGTTTGCGGCCTCCTTCTCGAGTCTCTGTGTGAGATGTTACCGGTCTTCGAGCCCACGTCGTTGCGCGATCGCCACGCGGAGCGCGGCCGACCGGGCGCGGAGAAGCCCTGTCCGTTTTCGGGTGTTCGTAGCCACCATGCTCATCGTATGGGTGAGCACGCGCAAGACTCTGCGTAATTTGATTAGCAGAACGAAGAGCAGGACCAGCCCGGCGATGGCGAGCACGATGCTCGGCAGGTACGACACGGCGTCACCCTACTGCTCGTAGGTTGACGTTAGGTGACGAGCCCGCGCCAGCGCGTCGGCCGCCCGTCGACGAACCGCCTCCGCGAGCACGGCCGGGCTTTCGACCTGCGCGTCCCCACCGAGACCGAGGATCAGCCGGACCATCCAGGATTCGTCCGCGTACCGCATCCGGATCCGCAGGCGCCCGCCGTCGAGCTCGGCGAGTTCCTCGCAGGGGTAGTACTCGGCTACCCAGCGTGTGTCCGGGTCGAGCACGAGAACGGCTTCCTGCTGATCGGGACGCGGCCGGAAGACACCGTCGGAAATATCGGTCGGCCGGGCGTGCGCAGGCGGGACGGCCGGTTCATCAAGCACGGTGAGCTCGTCGATGCGGTCGAGCCGGAACAGACGGACATCCTCGGCGCGGCGGCACCACGCTTCGAGGTACCCGACGGCCTGGACGATGAGCAGCCGCATCGGGTCGACGGTGCGTTCGGTGATCTCGTCCTTCGACGCGGTGTAGTAGCGGATCCGCAACGCGCGCTTCGCGGTGAGAGCGGCCCGGACGGCTTCGCGGGTGCCGGCGGTCTTCTTTCCCTCGCGGACTCCCCCGCCGACGACGATCCCGGACGGCTGGGCCTGCCCCGCGGCGGCCTCGATCTTCGCGATGGCACGGCGGACGGCGTCGGCGTCGAGCACGCCGGGCGTCTCGGCCAGCGCCCGCAGCGCGACGAGCATCGCCGTCGCCTCGCCGCCGGTGAGCCGCAGCGGGCGGTTCATGCCCGCGTCGTGCGTGACGACGATCGTGTCGCCTTCGAAGGAAAGGTCGATCAGGTCGCCGGGGCCGTAGCCCGGCAGCCCGCACATCCACAGCAGTTCGAGATCCTTGCGCAGCTGCTTGGGCGTGACGTCGAAGTCGTGGGCGGCGTCGGTGATCTTGATCCCCGGCCGGGCGAGCAGGTACGGAACGAGCGCGAGCAGGCGCGGCATCCGTCCGGTGGCGCTCATCGGGCACCGCCCGCGTGCGCGATGGCCTCGAGACGGCTGAAGACCGACTTCGCGAGGACCTCGGGTTCGAGGACCAGGACGTCCGGGCCGTGGGCGGTGAGCCAGTCGGCGGCGGATTCGGGGTAGTACAGCTCGATCTCCACGAGATCGCCTTCTTCTCCCCCTGCGTCACTGCGGCCGACCACCCGGCCGCGGCGGCGGACCCCGGCGGCCCGGCCGTCGGCGACCCAGACGCTCGCCGTGGTCGGCGCGGACGGGTCCTCACTGCTGCTGGCCGAAACCATCCGCAGCAGGTTGACCCCTTCCGGGCGCTCGACGACGCCGCATTCGCCGAAGGCCGCGACCTTCCCGGTCACCCGCGAGAGGCGGAAACACCGGGACGCGCCACGGTCCCTGTCGTGCCCGACGACGTACCAGCGGCCTCGCCAGGACACCACGCCCCACGGTTCGAGGGTGCGGATCTTGCGTTCGGCCGAACCGCTGCGCCGGTACTCGAAGCGCACCGCCTGCCCGGCCTGGACGGCGGCGAGCAGCGGGCCGAAAGCCGGTTCGGCGCGGACACGGGGCTCGACGACGGTCGGGGCGTGGTCGTCGACTTCGACCCCTGCGGCGCGGAGCTTCACCAGCGCGCCCTGTGCTTCTCCGGTCAGTTCCGGCGAATCCCAGAGCCGGACGGCGAGGCCGACCGCGGTCGCCTCGTCCGGGGCGAGGTCGATTTCGCCGAGTTCGTAGTCGCGGCGCGCGATGCGGTAGCCGTCGATCGCGTCGAACGCGGAGTTGCGCCCGGTCTCCAGCGGGATGCCGAGTTCGCGCAGTTCGGTCTTGTCGCGCTCGAACATGCGGAAGTAGGCCTCGTCGCTGGCCGCGTCGGCATACCCGGGCACGATGCCCCGGATCCGCTCGGCGGTGAGGTACTGCCGGGTGGACAGGAGGGCCAGAACCAGGTTGACCAATCGTTCGGCGCGTGCGGTGGACACCCGGTTACCCTAGCCCGCGCCGTTCGACCCGATGGTGAGAGCCGCCGATCGCGCGTCATAACGATCCCTGGCGCTCTCCACTTCGTCGAACCTCGTCTCGGCCCAGTCCTTGATCCCGGCCACCAGCCGCAGGAGACTCCGGCCGAGTTCGGACAGTTCGTAGTCCACGCGAACCGGCACACACGGCGTGACGGTGCGGGTCAGCAGACCGTCCCGTTCCAGGGTCCGCAGCGTCTGCGTGAGCATCTTCTGGCTGACGCCGGCGATCCGCCGGGAGAGGTCGCTGTAGCGCTGGGGGCCGTCGCCGAGGGCGACGAGGACGAGACTGACCCATTTGCCCGAGACCTCGTCGAGCAGCTTCCGGGCCGGGCAGGCCGCGAGGTAGGCGTCGTAGGCCCGTTTCTCCTCGTCCCGCCGCTCCTGTGCCGTGCGCGTGACCACGGTCGCCGTACCTCCGCGTGGGTTGGGCACCTCGAGGTGCGTACTTCCCGATGGAGAGTAACTCCCCCTACGTTCGCGGTGAACGACCCCTTGGAGGAGAACGATGCGCGCTGTGGTGGTCCGCCGGTTCGGCGGTCCGGAAGTCCTGGAATTCACCGAGATCCCGGTGCCGGTACCGGGATTCGGTCAGGTGCGGGTGAGGGTGGCCGCGGCCGCGGTGAACCCGGTCGACGCCGCGACCCGGTCGGGTTTCCTGACCGAGGCGGGGATCATCCCGCCGCGCGAGGTGATCGGCATCGGCTGGGACGTGGCGGGGACTGTCGACGCGGTGGGCGACGGTGTCACCGGGTTCACCGAGGGGGACGCCGTGATCGGCCTGCGGGACCGGCCGTCGGCCGCGCTCGGCACGCACGCCGAGTTCGTCGTCCTCGACGCGACCGCGATCGCCGCCGCCCCGCGGACGGTGTCCACTGTGGAGGCCGCGACACTGCCGCTGAACGGTCTCACCGCGACGCAGGCATTCGATCTGCTCGATCTGCCGCCGGGAGCGACGGTCCTGGTGACCGGCGCGGCGGGCGCCGTCGGCGGCTACGCGGTCGCGTTGGCCAAGGCCCGCGGCTACCGGGTGGTGGCTGTCGCCGGTTCCGCCGACGAAGCACTCGTTCGCGGCTTCGGCGCCGAGGTTTTCGTGCCTCGCGGCGACTTCCTCGCCGACCGCGTGCGGGCCGAGATCCCCGGTGGCGTCGACGCGGCGCTCGACACCGCGCTGCTCGGACTCGAAGCCCTGGACGCCGTGACGAACCGCGGGCGGTTCGTGGTGTTCGCGGCAGGAGCGGCGCCCATCCCCTTGCGCGGCATCAAGGTCGAGCACGTCTGGATCCGCGCGGACGGCGCCGCGCTGGCCGGACTCGCGACCCTGGTGGACGACGGAGTGCTAGCCCTGCGTGTCGCGGAGACCTTGCCCTTGCACGAGGCGGCGAAGGCACACGAGCGCCTCGCGGCGGGTGGCCTCCGCGGACGACTGGTTCTGACCCAAGAATAAGTTGACGCTTAATTAAGCCCAAGGTTATCTTCACCCCATGGACGGCGAAGAGACCCGGCTCGAACTCCGGCGCGAGTACCCGGACCCGATCGAAGACGTGTGGTCGGCGCTTACCGAATCCGAGCGGATGTCCCGCTGGATCGGCACGTGGACCGGCGAGGCCGGGGTCGGCAACACGATCATGCTGCTGATGACCGCGGAGGAGGGTTCCGAACCGGGCCCCGCCGTCATCCGCGAATGCGATCCGCCCCGACGGCTGGTGGTCGACCTCGGCGTGACCGACCAGCCCGCGTGGCGGGTGGAACTGACCCTGACTCCGCGGGGCGACGGCACGGTGCTCGACTTCGTGCACCACCTGCCCAAGACCGATTGGGACACCTCGGACATCCTCAAGGGCTGGCACTTCTACCTCGACCGGCTCGGCGCCTCCCTCGTCGGCGAACCCGTGCCCGAGTGGGACACCTACACGCCGCCTAGTTTGGACGCATGAACGATCGAGTACTGCTGATCACCGGTGCCTCCCGCGGCCTCGGCGAAGCCACCGCACGCCGGGCCGCGGCGGCCGGTTTCCGGCTGGCGCTGCTCTCCCGCGACCGCGAGGCGCTGCTCCCCCTCGTCGCCGAGTTCGGCGAGGATCGCACCCTCGCGCTCGCGGTGGACGTCACCGACTGGGAGTCGCTGTCCTCCGCCGTGGAGACGGTGAAGGAGACCTTCGGCCGCCTGGACGCGGTGTTCGCCAACGCGGGGCAGAGCGTCGTGGTCTCGTTCTTCGGCGACGGCGGCGCGGACCCCGAACAGTGGCGGGACATGGTGCTGACCAACGTCTACGGCACCGCCCTCACCGCGCGGGCGACCCTGCCGTCGCTGGCGGAATCGAAGGGGCACCTCGTGCTCACCGGTTCGGTCGCCGGGCGCTACCACCGGCCGGGAAACCTCTATTCGGCGACGAAATGGGCGGTGACCGGGCTCGCCGGGTCCATTCGCGAGGAGGCCATCGGCACCGGCGTCCGGGTCACCGTGGTCCAGCCGGGGCTGGTCGACACCTCGATGATCCCCGAGGACTCGAAGTCCAAGCCGAAACTGGAACCCGACGACATCGCGAGGGCGGTGCTCTACGCGCTGGAGCAACCGCCCTCGGTCGACGTCAACGAGATCGTGGTCCGCCCGACCGGACAGCTCCGCTAGCGCGGCAGCAGCGCTTCCGCCAGCCGCCGCCAGTACGGCATCGCCGACTCGCCGGGTGCGACGCCGATGACCTGGATCCCGACGTGGTCCGCGCCGGCGTCGAGGTGACCGCGAAGCTTCGCGACGACGGTGTCGAGGTCGCCCCAGAACACGAGATCGTCGACGAGCCGGTCGCTACCGCGGCCGCCGTCGATGTCGGCCTCGGTGTAGCCGAGCCGGAGATACTTGGCGACGTTGTACTGCGACGTGAGGTACGGGTGCAGGTGCGCACGGGCGATCTCGCGCGCCTTGCCCGGGTCGGTTTCGAACAGGACCGCGTGCTCGACACCGAGGAATGCCTTGTCCCCCAGTACTTCCCTCGCCTGAGCGGTATGCGGCACCGTCACGTGATAAGTGTGCGCGCCCTCGGACCGGTCGCGGGCGAGCCCGAGCATCTTCGGCCCGTACGCGGCCAGCAGCCGCCTGATCGGGGCCGCGGGAAGCGGGTTCGCGCTGGTGACTGTGTCGAGTTCGTCGAGGTACCCGCTCATCGCCTCCAGCGGCTTGACGCCGGGACGCGCACCGCCGAAGCCGAGCCCCAGGACATGCCGGTCCAGGAAGGCGTCGGCGAGCAGGAGTGCCGCGCCGTGGGTCCAGCGCGCTCCGCGGGAATCGATGCGCGCGATCCCGTTGACGACGGAGATCCGCTCGGTGGACGCCAGCAGGAATCCGGCGTGGGTCAGCGCTTCACGGCCGTCCCGTTCGGGGATCCAGATCGCGGGCCAGCCGAGTTCTTCCAGTTCCCGTACCGAATCCCGCAGCAGACTCGCGGGCTGATCCTCGAAGTCGAACGTCCAGATCCCGAAACGCCCCAGTTCCATCAGTCTCTCCTCAGGTCGAGTACAACATATCGCAGTATCGCAGATTCTCGATATGTTATTCCCGAGGAAGCTCAGATGGAGCGTCCGAGCAGGTCGACGAGCTGGGCGATCCGCTGTTCGTCACGCCGGTAGTGCGTCCACTTCCCCACCCTGGTGGACCGGACGAGCCCGGCGCGCTGCAGCAACGCCATGTACGCCGACACCGTCGACTGCGCGAGCCCGAGCTTCTCCTGGAGGTGGCTGACGCAGACGCCGACCTCGTTCTGGTCGGCGATCGCCTTATCCGGCGAAAAATGCCGGTCCGGCTCGCGCAGCCAGCCGAGCACCTGGAGCCGGACCGGGTTGGCGAGCGCCTTCAGCACCTCGACCAGGTGCTCGGTGGTGTCTTGGGCGGGTTCGGCGTGTGCGGTCATGGTCCTTCGAGCTTAACCCGCGGCCAGCCGGGCGGCCCGGCCCTTCGCCCCGCTCGCCCAGCACGCGCCGCGGGCGCAATCGACCGAGTCCAGCGATCCGGTGTCGAACGACTTCCAGTGCCGTCCGCCGTCCGGGCTCAGATCGCTCCCGCCGGGGCCGACGGCGATGACCGTGTTCCCCAGCCAGGCCAGGCCGGAGCGGTAACCGACCGGGGCCTCCGGCGGTGTCCGCCAGGTGCGTCCCTTGTCCGCGCTGAGCGCGACCGCGGGACCGGGTGCGTTCGGCGCCGCGTAGTCGCCGCCGATGGCCACGCCGTGCCGCGGATCCCGGAACGTCACCGAGAAGACCCCGGCAGAAGCACCGCTGGGCAACGGGGTGTCGGCGGCTTCCCAGGTCCTCCCGCCGTCGCCGGAATGCAGAACTCGCGCGCGTGCCCCGCCGCCGGTCGCGATCCAGGCATCGCGCGGGCCCGACGTGGTGACGCACTGACCGCTGGCGGCGAACCCGAACTCGCCTTCCAGCGCGGGAACCATGCCCTCGGCGGGCACGGGCTTCCAGCTGCGGCCGCCGTCCGAAGTGGACTGCAACCGGAACTTCCCGTCCACCGGGTCACTCATCGCGAGGCCGCGACGGTGGTCGAAGAACGCGATGCAGTCGTAGAAGGCGACGGGATCACTGTTCTGGAAGGACAGTCGCCAGCTCTTGCCGCCGTTGTCGGTGCGGTAGATCCGGGACGCGTCACCGGGCCCGATGGACAGAGCGACCGCGTGATCGGCGTCGAAGGCCTCGATGTCACGGAAGTCGAGGGCTTCGGTGCCGGGCGGGGCCACGGGCTTCCAGGTGCGGCCGCGGTCGGTGGTGCGCAGGACGGTGCCCTTGCTGCCGCTGACCCAGGCCGTACGGGAGTCCACCGCGGAGAGCCCGCGCAACTGCGCGTCCGTGCCCGTCGGGGTCTCCGTCCACGCGGGGTCGGGGCATTCCGGCGCGGCGTGCGCGACACCGGTGAACGCCAGCGGGACGACCGCTCCCAGCAGGACCAGCAACGCACGGCGCATCGGCGCACCTCTCCCTCGGTCGAAGAATCGCGCGGGTCACCCTAGCCTGGCCGACGGCGGCCTGGCGAGACCCGCGTCAGCCGGACTCCCGGGCAAGATGCTTCTGGACCTTCTCGATGGTCGGGAAGAGCAAGCGGTGGGCGACGACGAGGTTGACGACGGTCAGGATCGTGGCGAGAACCGGCAAGAGTGTGTACATCACGATGCCGGGCGTGAATTCTATTCGATCTTTCGCATCGTATCGACCGGAACCGGCAACCCCCGAGACATAAAAAATCAAGAAAATCGCCACCGAGAACATCGCTCCACCACACAACCCCGCTTCGACTCCCCGCAGGACGACGGCGCCTTTCGTCTGCACCGAGCCGGTTCTCACGAGTGACCGTGCCATCATCATCGCGACACCCGACAACAGCAGCGCGGCGGCGGCGAAAGTCGCCATTCCCATGGTGACGACATTGGCGCCATCACTCGATGTCGGAAGAATTCGCCCCTCGATCTGGATAACGACCACGAGAACCAGACCGACGACGCCCGTTCCAGCCCCGAGACTGGTCACGACTTCACGGATGGCGCTGATCATCCCGGGTGGGAGCCGACGATAGGGCTCCGTCGGCCACACGGTCGGATACGTCACGACTGCCGCTTCCAGTCCGTCGAGTGCGATATCGACTCCGTGTTGGTCCTGGGCCACGTATCACCGAGGGACTTCACGGCATGGCGGGCGGATTGCGGGCGACGTCGTCCGCTTGCCGAGCCACGGCGGCGATGGTGGCGGCATTCGCCGCCGCGGTCACGGCGCTATGAAGGCCGCGCGGGTCGACCGACTGTTTCCACTCCCGCGTGAGGACCACGGAGAGGACGTCGGCATCCGGTGACACGACCACGGTGACGACACCGTCCTGGTCCTGCCCGCTGATCCGGTCCTCCTCGGGAACCGGCTCAGTGGACGACGACCGCGGTGGATCGTCGTCCTGTTCCAGCTCGTCCTCGAAGGCCCATCGCTCGTCGTCCATCCTCGCCCTCCCCGGCTCAGAACCAACAGCGATCAACACGGTACTCGGAGTGATGGTCGCGTGTCAGCCGGTTCTGAGCCGGGTGTCGATCAAAGCGAGGAGATGAGCCTCTCGACCCGTTCGTCCACCGAACGGAACGGGTCCTTGCACAGCACTGTCCGCTGAGCCTGGTCGTTCAGCTTCAGGTGCACCCAGTCCACGGTGAAGTCACGTCCGGCGGCCTGCGCGGCGGCGATGAAGTCGCCACGCAGCTTCGCCCGCGTGGTCTGCGGCGGGGTGTCCTTGGCCAGTTCGATCTCGCCGTCGTCGGTGACCCGGCGCACGAGGCCCTTGCGCTGCAGCAGGTCGAAGATGCCGCGGCCACGCCGGATGTCGTGGTAGGCCAGGTCGAGCTGCGCGATGCGCGGGCTCGACAGGTCGAGGTCGTGCTTGGCGCGGTAGCGCTCGACCAGCCGGTGCTTGATCGCCCAGTCGATCTCGGTGTCGATCTTGCTGAAGTCCTGCTGCTCCACCGCCTCCAGCGCCCGGCCCCACAGCTCGACGACACGCTCGGACTGCGGCGAGGAGCCGGTCTCCTTGACGTGCTGGACGGCACGGGCGTGGTACTCCCGCTGGATGTCCAGCGCGGACGCCTCGCGACCGCCGGCGAGCCGCACCTGGCGGCGGCCGGTGAGGTCGTGGCTGATCTCGCGGATCGCCCTTATCGGGTTGTCCAGCGTGAAGTCGCGGAACTGGACGCCCGCCTCGATCATCTCCAGCACCAGGTTCGCCGATCCGACCTTGAGCAGGGTGGTCGGTTCGGCCATGTTCGAGTCGCCGACGATCACGTGCAGGCGCCGGTACCGCTCGGCGTCGGCGTGCGGTTCGTCGCGGGTGTTGATGATCGGACGCGAACGTGTCGTCGCACTGGAGACGCCTTCCCAGATGTGTTCCGCTCGCTGGGACAGGCAGTACACCGCCCCGCGGGGCGTCTGCAGCACCTTGCCCGCGCCGCAGATCAGCTGCCGGGTCACGAGGAACGGCAGGAGTACGTCGGCGATCCGGGAGAACTCCCCCGCACGGGTCACGAGGTAGTTCTCGTGACAGCCGTAGGAGTTGCCCGCCGAGTCGGTGTTGTTCTTGAACAGGAAGATGTCGCCGCCGATGCCCTCGTCCGCCAGTCGCCGCTCGGCGTCGACCAGGAGATCCTCGAGGATCCGCTCGCCCGCCTTGTCATGCGTGACCAGCTGCACGAGGTCGTCGCATTCGGCCGTGGCGTATTCCGGATGGGAGCCCACGTCGAGGTAGAGCCGCGAGCCGTTCGACAGGAAGACGTTCGACGAACGTCCCCAGGACACGACACGCCGAAACAGGTAACGCGCCACTTCGTCCGGGGAGAGCCTGCGTTGCCCGTGAAAGGTGCACGTGACCCCGAACTCGGTCTCGATGCCAAAGATCCGCCGCTGCATCCCACCAGAGTAGGCGGTGAGACCCCACTGATGATGCGCCGTTCGGGCTGCGACACGCGGTAGGTACGTTGCATTCGGTGAAAGGTGTGCGGGATGTCCCGATCGGGTATCACGCACATGACATCCCGGCCCGGAAGTGGGGAACTCGTGTTAAAGCAGCTCAAACGCCCTTTCCGCAAGGTCGGGCGGACCGACCGAAGGTTGATGGCGCAGAGCGCGGCGCTGCCGAGGACCAGGGCCGACGAGGTGATCACCTCGCTCTCCAAAAGTGCGGACAAATCCAAGCTCTGGTGGTGTGTCGCCGTCCTGCTCGCGGCGAAGAAGGGCCCGACACGCCGGGGCGCGCTCCGCGGCGTGGCCGCCATCGCCGGGGCGAGTGCCGCGGCGAACCTGATCGGCAAGCCGCTGTTCCCCCGCCGCCGTCCCGCGGCCGAGGAGGTGCCGATGCACCGGCGCCTCGTCCGGCGTCCGACCTCGTCGTCGTTCCCCTCCGGGCATTCGGCGTCCGCGGCGGCCTTCGTCACGGCCGTCGCGATGGAATCGCCCAAGGCGGGCGCGGCCCTCGTCCCGCTGGCCGCCGCCGTGGCCTATTCCCGGGTCCACACCGGCGTCCACTGGCCCAGTGACGTCGGCGTGGGTATCGGTATCGGCGTCGGCGCCGGGCTGCTCACGCGCCACTGGTGGCCGTTGAACCCCGACGTCCCGGCCCGCACAGCGCATACCGCCGAAGCGCCCGAGATGCGCGACGGTGAGGACATGCTCGTCCTGGTCAACCCGCACTCCGGGGTCGACGGTCAGGACCCGACCGAGGAAGCCCGCTTCGCCTGGCCCAAGGCCACCATCCTGTACCCGGACTCGAAGCGGGACCTCCGCGATCAGCTCTGCGACGAGATCGCCGCCCGTGAGAACACCGTGCGCGCGCTCGGTGTGGCCGGTGGGGACGGGACGGTCGCCGCGGTGGCCGCCGTCGCGGCCGACCACGACCTGCCGCTCGCGCTCATCCCGGCGGGCACCCTCAATCACTTCGCGCGTGACGTCGGCATGCGCTCGATGCCCGACGCGGACGCCGCCACCGAAGCGGGCAACGCCGTCGGCGTCGACCTCGGCGAGGTGGAGATCAACGACGACGACGATCACCGGTACTTCGTCAACACCGCCAGCCTCGGCGGCTACCCGGAAATGGTGCGAGTCAGGGAGAAGCTGCAGAAGCGGCATCCCAAGTGGCCGTCCGCGGCCATCGCGCTCGCCCGCACCCTCCGGCGCGCGAAGCCGCTGGAAGTGACGCTCAACGGCAAGAGCACCAGCATCTGGCTGCTGTTCGTCGGCAACGGCACCTACGCGCCGAAGGGGCTCGCGCCCTCGCACCGCCCGGCACTCGACACCGGCCTTCTCGACGTGCGCTACCTGCGGGCCGACCTGCCGTATTCGCGGGCCCGGTTCATCCTCGCCACGATCACGAACAGCCTCAACGCCAGTCACGTGTACCAGGAACTCGACGTCCCGGAACTGCACGTCCGGCTGCTCAACGGCAACCGCCGGGTGGCCACCGACGGCGAGGTCGGCCCGCTCGGCAACGACTTCCGCTTCCGGTCGCGGCCCAGCGCGCTGACCATCTACCGGAACTAGGCTTCGAGCAGGGCGCTGCCCAGCGGCGTCAGCGAGTGCAGCACGGCGTTGCGGTCGCGTTCGGTGGTGATCAGCCCCGCGCGCCGCAGCACCGTGGCGTGCTTGCTCACCGCCGACGGCGTCACTCCCAGCCTGGCGGCCAGTTCGGACGTACTGCACCCGACAACCAGGACAGCCAGCGCCGCGGCCCTGGTCGGCCCGAGAAGGTCGGCCAGGGCGGTGTCAGGCGACCTCCGCACATCACGGCCGTAACCGGTCGACGGGGCCGCCTGCCGTACCGACGGATACAGCAGCCGGACCGGCGACTCCCCCTCCGCCGGGACGATAACCGGGCAGACCGCGAAGTAGGTCGGCGAGATCACCAGCCCGGCGCCACCCCCGCCGCAGGAGCCGACGATCCCGTCGCCGACCTCCAGGACGGGAGACGACCACCGCACCAGCGGACGCAGACTCGTCAGCACCGCGTCCACCCCGTCGTGCAGCAGTAGCTGCGCCCGCATCCCGCGATCCGCGTCGACCTGAGCCCGTGCCGATTCCCACCCCGGAGCCAACGACAGGTCGAAGTAGTCCTGCATCGCCTGGACGAGCTTCGGCAGCCCCGCGGTGTCACCGTCCGGCAATGCCGCCGCCCAGGCGGGCAGCTCCCGGTTCACCGGGGCGTCCCGCAAGGCCGACTTCAAGCACACCGAGCCCGTCCGGGCGACCGCCGCGAGCCCCGCCTCCAAACCGCTTTCGCCGGCGTCCGGAACGAGGAACGGCGGGATCGGCGCGTACGGGCGGCAAAGCCACAGCAGCACCGAAGCCGACTCCGCCAGTCCGTGCCGGACCCGGTGCCGCCACCGGTTGAACAACGCCGAGCCGGCATCGCGCCGCTGCAGGATTTGCAAACTGGATACGAGCTCGGTCAGGGGATCGGCCTCGGGCGCGAGCCGGACGCGCGTCAGGTCCTGCAACGTCAGCTCGATACGCACGGGTGCCCTCGCCTAGATCGAAGTCGTCGCCGTGTGATCGCGAGCCACGCCGTTCCGTTACATCACTGAACTGCCGCTTTGCCGCTGCCGGAAATCTCCTCGACGGCCGTGGTCCAGACCTGAATGATGTTCACAGAGGGCCCGCTTCTCGGGGGTTTACGCGGAGCCTTCCACGAGGGGGAATCACCGACAGGCCCAAGGGGCCGCGTTTCGACGCGGCCTGGCGACTCCTGCCGTCCCCCTCGCTTCACTGGGAGAAAACGCTTTCCACAAAGGGGAAAAATGACGAAAACGAAGCGTCTGGCCGGCCTCATCGCCGCCGCAGCGGGTGTCCTGACCCTGGCCACCGCACCCGCCGCCACCGCGGCCCCGCAGCCCACCGGCGACGGGTTCAAGACGGTCACCGTGCACGGCATCAAGCTCATTCCGGTCAAGCGCACCTCGACGGGCGCGCGCACGCAGGCGGCCGGCGTCGCCGACGCGGACATGTTCCTCATCCCGTCCGGGCTGGACGCGAACAAGTGCTGGGACGCCGACCTGGGCACCATCAACCGCAACGGCACCAAGATGCAGGTCTGGGACTGCAACTTCGACGCGGACCAGCAGGCGTTCTACATCACCGACAACCCCGAGGGCTACACCCGCTTCCAGAACGTGGCCAGCGGCCGCTACCTGGACGCGGACCTCAACACCATCAACCAGAACGGGACCATCGTCCAGCTGTGGGACTACATCCCCGGTGCCAAGAACCAGTGGTGGGGCGGAGCCGTCAACCCCGAGGGTTACGTCCGGTTCCAGAACCCGAGCAGCGGCCGCTACCTGACCGCGGAGGGCAACTCGGCCTCCAACGGCACGCGGCTCCAGCTGTGGAGCTTCCTCGCCGGTGGCCGCAGCCAGTGGTGGGGCACCGGCCCCGCCTGAGGCCGTGAACGGTCCGGTTCGCTCCTGACCAACCTGACCCACTCGGTACCGGCGCCTCGGTCGCTTGAAGTACGTGATGGCCCCCTTCCTTGCGCTAGACGCAAGGAAGGGGGCCATCACGTACTTCGGCAAGGTGTGAAGGTCGAGTTTCCTCGGCTGAGCCGAGGGAAGAGGCCCTTCACGCGCGGCCGCTGTGACCACCGGTGCGGGTGGGGCGAAAGTAGCGGCCATGGCGATCACGACAGTAGTGAAGGCCTCCATCACTACTGTCAAGGTAGGCAAGGGGCCCTTCACGACCCGGACCCGTGGACTACCGCAGCCGCCACTCACGACGCTCCACGCCCACCGTCCACACCGGACCCCCAAACGTGAAGGCCCCCTCCCCCACTCCAGACGCGGGGAAGGGGGCCTTCACGTACTTGAGACTCAGTCCTTCTTGGACTCGCCTTCGGGCTTGTCACCCTCGGACTCGTCCTTCTCCGGCTCGGCGGGCAGCAGCGCGTCCAGCGCCGCCCCGGCGACCCGGCGGAACTTGCGGCCGCGGCGCTCCCGCTCGAGCACGGCGACCTCGAGCTTCACCGGGTCCGAGTCGCCGTTCGTGGGCGTCGGGGTGTTGTCGCGCAACGCCTTCACGGCGACCCCGAGTGCCACCTCCAGCTCCAGGTCCGGCTCGTAGCTCTCTTTCAGCTTCGTGGTGAGTGTGTCGGCCTGACCGCCCATCACGACGAACTTCGGCTCGTCGAAGATCGAACCGTCGTAGGTCAACCGGTACAGCTGGTCCTCGGCCGCGGTCGCGCCGACCTCGGCGACGCAGACCTCCACCTCGAACGGCTTCAGCTGTTCGGTGAAGATGCTGCCCAGTGTCGCGGCGTACGCGTTCGCCAGCGCACGCGCGCTGACGTCCCGCCGGTCGTACTGGTAGCCCTTCAGGTCCGCGTGCCGGATACCGGCGACCCGCAGGTTCTCGAACTCGCTGTAGCGGCCCACGGCCGCGAAACCGATCCGGTCGTAGATCTCCGACACCTTGTGCAACGTGGCCGAGGGGTTCTCGGCCACGAACAGCACGCCACCGCGGTACTTCAGCGCGACCACGCTCCGGCCGCGCGCGATTCCCTTGCGCGCGAGCTCCGAGCGCTCCCGCATCAACTGCTCGGGAGAGGCGTACAACGGCATCGTCACTGTGGTGCTCCGCTCTTTCTGGCTCTCATCGGAAAAGGGACAGGGAGGACGGCTAGCGCCCGCGCTCGGATCGCGCGGCCACGATCGCCTCGGCCACCGCGGTGGTCTGCTCGAGCGGCAACGCCACCGCACCCTGTTCCGCGGTGACCGTCACGATCGTCGGGAAGATCCGGCGCACCAGATCCGGCCCGCCGGTCGCGGTGTCATCGTCCGCCGCGTCGTACAACGCTTCCACTGCCACCCGGATCGCGCCTTCGGCGTCCGCGTCCGGGTCGTACAGCTTCTTCAGCGAGCCCTTCGCGAACAGCGAACCCGAACCGATGGCGTGGTACCCGGCGCTCTCCTCGTACCGGCCGCCCGTCGCGTCGTACGAGACGATCCGGCCCGCGTGCTTCGCGTCTTCCGCGTCGAGGTCGTATCCGACGAACAGCGGCAGCACGGCCAGGCCCGCCATCGCCATCTCGAGGTTGGACTTCACCAGCCCGGCGAGTTTGTTCGTCTTGCCGTCGAGCGAGAGCGAAACACCCTCGATCTTCTCGTAGTGCGCCAGTTCGACCGCGTACAACCGCACCATCTCGATCGCCAGCCCGGCCGAGCCCGCGATTCCCACCGCCGAATACTCGTCGGTGACGTGCACCTTCTCCATGTCGCGCGAAGCGATCAGGTTGCCCGACGTCGCCCGCCGGTCACCGGCGATCAGCACCCCGCCCGCGAACTTGACCGCGACGATCGTCGTACCGTGCGGCGCGTCCAGCCCGCCCGCGCCGGCCGCGACACGCCGTTCCGGGAGCAGTTCGGGCGCCTGCGCCCGAAGGAAGTCCGAGAACGACGAGGTCGCCGACGAGAAGTACGCGGCGGGCAGCGCCGACTTACCCGAGGTGTGTTCCATACGTGCTCAAAGTTCCAATCTGTGTGATCCGCCGGCTCCGCACAGGCGGCCGCACCCGGCCGCCCGGAACGAGTTACTCGCCGCCCTTTTGCACGTACGCGCGGACGAAGTCCTCGGCGTTCTCTTCGAGCACGTCGTCGATCTCGTCGAGGATCGTGTCGACGTCCTCACCCAGCTTCTCGCGCCGCTCCTGGCCCGCCGGACCGCCGCCCTCGAACTCTTCGTCCGAGTCGCCTCCGCCGTGCTTTTCGATCTTTTCCTGAGCCATCTCGCCTCCCGGTGTGGCCGATGTTTCCTAGCCTACCCAGCGGTCCCGACATTCCGTGGGATCCGTGATCGCTTAACCCCGATGAAAGGAAATCCCGCTAGTCCGAACCGGTGAGCGCCTCCACCAGCTCCTCGGCGGTCGCGGAGTCGTCCAGCAACTTCCCCACGTGGGCCTTCGTGCCCCGCAGTGGCTCCAACGTCGGGATCCGCACCAGCGATTCCCTGCCGACGTCGAAGATGACCGAATCCCAGGACGCCGCGGCGATGGAGCTGGCGTACTTCTCCAGCGTGCGGCCCCGGAAGTAGGCCCTGGTGTCCGAAGGCGGGTTCGTGATCGCCTCCTGCACCTCCTCCTCGGTCACCAGGCGCTTCATCGAACCCCTGGTGACGAGCCTGTTGTACAGGCCCTTGTCCAGCCGGACATCCGAGTACTGCAGGTCGACCAGCCGCAACCGCGGCGCGCCCCAGGCCAGCTGGTCCCGCGCGCGGTAGCCCTCGAGCAACCGCAGCTTCGCCGGCCAGTCCAGCCTGTCCGCGCATTCCTGGGGGTCCCGCGCCAGCGCGTCCAGGATCTCGCCCCAGACCCGCAGGACCTCCTTGGAGGCTTCGTCCGCACCGGTGCGCTCCAGGTTCGCCGACGCGATCTCGTGGTAGGCGAACTGCAGGTCCAGCCCGGTGTACTTCCGGCCGTTGGCCAGCGACACCTTCGCCTTGAGCGTCGGGTCGTGGCTGATCTGGTGCACCGCGCGCACCGGCTCGTCCAGTTTCAGGTCGTCGAACCGGATGCCCGCCTCGATCAGGTCCAGCACCAGCGCCGTCGTCCCGACCTTGAGGTACGTCGAGTACTCGGCCAGGTTCGCGTCACCGATGATGACGTGCAGACGGCGGTACTTGTCCGCGTCGGCGTGCGGTTCGTCGCGGGTGTTGATGATCCCGCGCTTGAGCGTCGTCTCCAGGCCGACCTCGACCTCGATGTAGTCGGAACGCTGCGAAAGCTGGAAGCCCGCTTCCTCGCTCTGCTGCCCGACCCCGACGCGTCCCGAACCCGTCATCACCTGACGGGACGCGAAGAACGGCGTCAGTCCCGCGATCACCGCGGTGAACGGGGTCGACCGCTGCATCAGGTAGTTCTCGTGCGTGCCGTAGCTCGCGCCCTTGCCGTCGACGTTGTTCTTGTACAGCTGCAACGGCGGCTGGCCGGGAACGGTGGCGGCCTTGCGCGCCGCCTCCTCCATGACCCGCTCGCCCGCCTTGTCCCAGATGACCGCGTCACGCGCGTTCGTCACCTCGGGCGCCGAATACTCCGGGTGAGCGTGGTCGACGTACAGCCGCGCGCCGTTGGTCAGGATCACGTTCGCCGCGCCGAGATCCTCGACGTCCGGATCGTGGCCAGGGCCGCTCGGGCCGGTCAGGTCGAAACCACGGGCGTCGCGCAGTGGCGATTCCACCTCGTAGTCCCAGCGAGCACGCCGTGCCCGCGGGATGTCCGCCGCGGCCGCGTAGGCCAACACGACCTGGGTCGAGGTAAGTACCGGGTTCGCCGTCGCGTCGCCCGGCACCGCGATGCCGTACTCGACTTCGGTTCCCATGATCCGCCGCATACCCACCACCCTACGGGGTCGGAGGCGTGCGACGATGCCCCCCATGTCAGGCAGTGACGAACTCGTTGCGCTCTATGACCTCGGCGGAACCGCCGTGGGAGCGGCCACCCGGTCCCGGGTCCGTGCCGAAGGACTCTGGCACGCGGCGGGCGTGGTGTTGGTCCGTTCGAGTGACGGAGGCTCCGTCTACGTGCACCTGCGCACCCCCACGAAGGACGTCTATCCCTCCACTTGGGACTGCTGGGCGGGTGGCATCGTCGCGGCGGGTGAGACGCCCGAGGAGTGCGCCCGACGGGAACTGGCTGAAGAACTGGGTGTTCACGGAGTGGAACTGCGGCCGCTTTTCGTCCATATCACCGACGACGACACGATCCGCTGCCACAACTTCGCCTTCGAAACGCGCTGGGACGGTCCCTTCGTCCATCAGCCGTCCGAAGTGGTCGAAGGACGGTGGCTGACGCTGGACGAGTTGCGTTCGTGGCTCGACGATCCGGAAAGCCGGTTCATCCCGGACGGACGTCTCGGCGCGCTGGAGTGGTTCCGGCGGGAAGCCGCCCGCTAGGCCGAACGGAGGCGCTGCGCGACGATCGACAGCAGGCGCCTGGCCGCGTCGGTCGCGCGCGCCTCGGTCCCGGCGGTCACGCTGAGCGCGGAGACGAGCTTCCCCTTGGCGAGCAACACGGTGCACGTCGTGCCTTCGCACCAAGCCCGCTGCACTTCGATACCGGACTGCTTCGTCAACGTGAGCTTCTTGCCTTCGCAGACCGCCTGGGTGACGACGTCCGAAGCGTCACGGTCGGTGTACTCGGTCACCTGATGTTCCAGCGTCGAGCCGCTCGGGTACGACCAGGCCGTCGAGCGGCTCGTGCCGCGGGTGAGACCGGTCAGACAGCCGGACACCTTGCTCTCGCCCGGGACGACTTCTTCCTCGGCGACGTCTTCGTCGGTCAGCAACGCGGCGGAAACGGCCGCGGGGACCGGAGCCCGGGTCGACGAGGGCGGAACCGGGGCGGCCTGCGGCTTGACCGAAGGCTGCACCGGTTCGACCGTCGGCGTGGGCGTCGGGTCGTCGTAATAGGTGTCGAGGTCGTTGGGCCGGTCCGCGCAGCCGGACAAACCGAACAGCGCGACCGTCGCCACCGCGAGAACCTGCCGATGACGCACCCTCAAGCCTCCCCGGTGACCCGCCAGACGTTTGCCGCGAGACTAGTCCAGCCCCTCAATGCCAGCCGAGGCAGGACCTGTGCCGCCAGTAGGCGACGGGTTCCTCGGCGAGCGCGGCCAGCTCCGCGAGTTCGTCCGCGGTCGGCTTCACCTTGGTGGCAACGAGATTCTCCGCGAGCTGAGCCGTACTCGACGGGCCGATGACCGCGACCGGCCGCCAGTCCTGCGCGAGGACCGCCGCGATCGCCACCGCGTCCGGGCCTGCGTCGTGTTCGCGCGCGATCCGCGCGAGTGCGGGCGGCGGCTCGACCACCAGCCGTCCGTTCGCGACGGTTTCCTTGACCAGCACCCGTTTCCCGGCCGCCTGCGCTTCCGCGAGCGCCGGGCCGGCGGAGGGTTCGAGCAGATTCCACGTCGACTGCACGGCGCTGAACACCGGCGTCCCGGACACTTCCAGTTCGAACGCCCGGCGGATCGCGTCGGCCTGCGCGGGCCCGGACGTCGAGAACCCCACTGGAACACCGTCTGCCGCGAGTTCGGCCAGCGCGCCGACGAGCCGCTCGTCGGTGAACAGCGGACTGTCCACAGTGAGCGAGTGGACCTGGTAGAGCGTGACCGCTTTCCCCAGCAGGTCAACAGTTTCCGCCCATTGCTCGGCGAACCGTGCCGCGGTGTGCTCCTTGACCTCGTGCACTTCCGCGTCGAGCTTCCACTCTCCCACGTAGCGGTAGCCCCATTTGCTCGACACCGTCACGTCCGAGTGGGCGCGCTCGGCGAGCCACCCGGCGAGGAACTCCTCCGAAGAACCATACGAACGGGCGACGTCGATCCAGCGGACGCCCGCGCGGTACGCGTCGTCCAGCACGTCGTAGGTCGCCGCGCGCATCGCCTCGAACCCGCGTCCGGGCGGCAGCGCGTCGACCCGGCCGAGGTTGATGTACGCGGGCCTGCCGAGCGCCGCCAGTCCGACGGCGATCCGTTCGCCGACCGGGATTTCCGAGGCTGTCACCGGGCTCCTTCGTTCTTGTGGCGGAGGATGGCGAGCCATTGACTCGAGTTCTGCGCCTGCCGGTGGAGCTTTTCGAGGCGGGCCGCCGGAGCCCGAACGTAACCCTTGCCGAAGACGGGCGCGATCTGACGGAGGCTGGCACCCTCTTCCCTGGCGGCGAGAAGCGCCCAGTCGGACGCGTCGGCGCAGGCCGCGGAGGCGCGCCGCAGCTCCCCCAGGATCTCGATCAGTTCGGGAGCGCTCACCTCCCCGGCCTGGACGGCGGCCGCCGTCGTTTCCAGCCACGCCAGGACATCGGCCTCGGTGATCGGCGCGCGCGGGCGCCCGGAGGATTCGCTCACAGCCCGGAAGTATAGGGCGTTATACGCGCGCCGAGCGTGACCACCACGCCGGGAGTGTGTTCCCTGACGTCCGGGATCCGGTCCGCCAGAAGCCGGGCCGAGCGTCGCACCGTGCCGAAGGGGTCGGCCGCCAGCCCCGTGTCCACCAGGAGTTCCAGCAATGCCCTGCTCTGGCGGCCCGCGACGGCCACCTCTCCCCCGGTCGAGATCTCCAGCGCGCCGAGCCATCCGTAGGACGCCACGAGTGGGTGCCTCAGTGCGGGAACGACCGCGCGAACGATCTCGACGGCCTCGGTCCACATGTCGGGGTCTTCGGGATGGAAGCACTCGCGCCAGGCCACCGCGGGATCGTCCGCGTCCTCGAAGACGGTCTTCGGATCCAGGGGACCGAAACGCCCCGATCCGTTCGCGAAAGTCCCGTCCGGCAGGACGCGCAGCGCCCAATGCTCGCTGGCGCGCTCATGACCTGACACGCGCAACTCGCGGCCGGGCGCGGGTTTCATCCGGGCGGGGAGCACGGGAGGGACCGGTCCGTCCGGAATCTCGGGACCTCGGGCGGGGAGGAGCCCGCCCCCTTCGGTCAGGCCGATCAACCCGTCCTGCTCGGCCAGCCACCCCACCGGATCCACCGTCGCGGCGAGTTCGTTGATCCAGTCCGCCGTCGCCCCGGTGACGGTCAGCCGTCCGTCTTGATCGAGTTCGACCTCCCACGGGATCCCGCCGGTCTCGCCGAGGGCGCTCGCAGCGGCCACGAGATCGCCCGCCGCATGGCGCCACATCCCGGAAAATTTCTTCCCCATTCCCGGAACGTACTGGAGGCGTCGGACACATCGTCCGAAAACCGCTGGAGTGCACAGTGGATTCCCGATTCACTGAGTTCGCAGTCGAGGGCTCAGGAGAAGGACAATTGGGACGTTTCGGTATCGCGATCCGATTCGCGGCACTCGCGATCGTATGGGGCGCTAGTTTTCTGTTCATCAAAGTCGGGCTCACCGGCCTGTCGCCCGCTCAGGTGGCACTCTCCCGCGTCTGCCTCGGCGCGCTGGCGCTGATCGCCATCGCCGCCTGGCGCCGCAAGCCACTCCCCCGCGATCCGGCCGTATGGGGCCACCTCGCGGTCGTTTCCGTGCTGCTGTGCGTCATCCCGTTCCTGCTGTTCTCCTGGGCCGAGCAGTACATCTCCTCCGGGCTCGCCAGCATCTTCAACGCGACGACCCCGCTGATCACCATGCTCATCGCGGCGGCCGCGCTGCCCTCCGAGCGCTTCACGAAGGCCCGGACGACCGGCCTGGTCCTCGGTTTCCTCGGTGTGCTCACCATCGTCGGGGTCTGGCAAGGGATCGATGTCTCCCACGAGCTGACGGCGCAGCTGGCCTGCCTCGGCGCGACGACCTGCTACGGGATCTCGTTCGTCTACGTGCGACGGTTCATCTCCTGGCGGAACCTCGACGCCCCGACCATCGCGCTCGGGCAGGTCTGCTGTGGGGCCGTCGTCATGCTTGTGCTCGCGCCGTTCATCGCGACGACGCCGGTGCACCTCGACACGACGATCGTCCTCAGCATGATCGCGCTCGGGGCGTTGGGCACCGGACTCGCCTACGCCTGGAACGCGTCGATCATCGCGGCGTGGGGCGCGTCGAACGCGTCGGCGGTGACCTACCTCACACCCGTTGTGGGCGTGCTGCTCGGCGTCCTGGTGCTCGACGAACCCCTGGCGTGGAACCAGCCCGCCGGCGCGCTGCTCGTCGTCCTGGGCATCCTCGCCGCGCACGGGCGACTGAGCCTGCGCAAGAAAGTCAAGGAACCTGTGGCCGTGTGAACGAACCGAAGGGGCCCTTCACCGCGTGTTCCGCGGTGAAGGGCCCCTTCGGTTCTCGCCTTACAGGTACTGACCGGTGTTCGTGGCGGTGTCTATCGCCCGCCCCGAATCCTGGTTCTTGCCGGTGACGAGCGTGCGGATGTAGACGATCCGCTCACCCTTCTTGCCGGAGATCCGGGCCCAGTCGTCCGGGTTGGTGGTGTTGGGCAGGTCCTCGTTCTCCGCGAACTCGTCGACGATCGCGTCCAGCAGGTGCTGCACGCGCAAGCCGGGCTGCTGGGTCTCCAGCACCGACTTGATGGCCGACTTCTTCGCCCGGTCCACGATGTTCTGGATCATCGCGCCCGAGTTGAAGTCACGGAAGTACAGGACCTCCTTGTCACCGTTGGCGTAGGTGACCTCGAGGAACCGGTTCTCGTCCGTCTCCTCGTACATCCGCTCGACGGTGTGCTGGATCATCGCGTCGAACGTCGCCCTGCGGTCACCGCCGAACTCTGCCAGGTCGTCCGCGTGGATCGGCAGACCGTCGGACAGGTACTTGGAGAAGATGTCCTTCGCGCCTTCGGCGTCCGGACGCTCGATCTTGATCTTGACGTCGAGCCGGCCCGGCCGCAGGATCGCCGGGTCGATCATGTCTTCACGGTTGGAGGCGCCGATGACGATGACGTTCTCCAGGCCCTCGACACCGTCGATCTCCGAAAGCAGCTGCGGGACGATCGTGGTCTCCACGTCGGAGGACACGCCCGAACCGCGGGTGCGGAAGATCGAGTCCATCTCGTCGAAGAACACGATCACCGGGGTGCCTTCGGAGGCCTTTTCCCGAGCCCGCTGGAAGATCAGGCGGATGTGCCGCTCGGTCTCCCCGACGAACTTGTTCAACAGCTCCGGACCCTTGATGTTCAGGAAGTAGGACTTCCCGTCCGCCGCGTCGCCGCGTGCTTCCGCGACCTTCTTGGCGAGCGAGTTGGCCACCGCCTTGGCGATGAGGGTCTTACCGCAGCCAGGAGGCCCGTAGAGCAGCACGCCCTTCGGTGGGCGCAGCTGGTACTCCTGGTAGAGATCCGCGTGCAGGAACGGCAGCTCGACGGCGTCGCGGATCTGCTCGATCTGCCGGGTGAGGCCACCGATGTCCTCGTATTGGACGTCGGGCACCTCCTCCAGCACGAGATCCTCGACCTCCGCCTTCGGCACGCGCTCGTAGGCGTAGCCGGCTTTCGAGTCCACCAGCAGGGAATCGCCCGGCTTGAGGGGCTGCTCGGCCAGCGGATCGGAGAGCAGGACGACCCGCTCCTCGTCCGCGTGCCCGACCACGAGCGCACGGGGGCTGCCGCCCTCGACGTCCGGGGCCAGCACCTCGCGCAACGCGCAGACCTCGCCGATCTTCTCGAAGTCGCCGCCTTCTACGACGGTCAGTGCCTCGTTGAGCCGCAACGCTTGTCCGCGCTGCAGCGACGAGACCTCGACCGCGGGTGAGACCGAGACCCGCATCTTGCGGCCCGCGGTGAACACGTCCACCGTGTTGTCCTCGTACGCGGTCACGAACACGCCGTAACCGCTCGGAGGCTGGGCCAGCCTGTCGACCTCCTCTCGCAACGCGAGCAACTGGCCACGCGCCTCGCGGAGCGTCTCGACCAGTTTCGTGTTGCGTTCAGTGAGTTGGCTCACTCGTTCCGACGCCTCGGCGAGTCGCTGCTCCAGGACTCGGTTCTGACGTGGCGAATCGGTGAGCTTCCGGCGCAGCAGGGCCACTTCCTCCTCGAGGAAGCGAATCTGACGTGCCTGCTCGTCGGACGTGGTTCCAGCTCCGGTCGTTTCTGAAGGGTCGGCCTCCTCGCGCCGACCTCCGGGAAGGTCATGATGCATTGGGCACCTCCTCGGAGTGCTTTTCATTCCACGGTACCGGCGATCACCGACAATAAAAGGCCTTTCCGCATCACAAGATCGGCGCGTCGCGTTCCGGACGACCTGACAGCACGTACGTTCACACCGCGCAAGGGGCCATCCCGGTGCCGGGTCTGGCACTCCCATGGTCACATTCCGTCCACCTGCCCTGACCTGCGGCGGAATACCCGGCTCCGTCCGGGTGCAAACGGGTTTCCGGTATCAGTTCGGCCCTAATCGAGCGGCGATCCGGCTCGATGGCTAGCATCGGGCCGACGTTCGCCGGGGAGGCGAACCGGCCTGTCGTGTTGAGCATTTTCGCAGAACAGCTAGGGGGCATCAGCCATGACTTACCCGCCGCAGCAGCCCGGCGGCTACGGACAGGATCCGTACGGCCAGCAGGGCGGGTACCCGCAGAGCGGCGCCCAGCCGCAGCAGGGATACCCCGGTGGCGGCCAGTACGGTCAGCAGCAGCCTGGTCAGTACGGACAGGACCCGTACGGCCAGCAGCAAGGTGGCTACCCGCAGAGCGGCCCCCAGCCCCAGCAGGGATACCCCGGTGCCACGCAGCAGTTCGGCCAGCCGGATCCGTACGGTCAGCAGCAGCCTGGTCAGTACGGACAGGATCCGTACGGTCAGCAGCAGGGCGGTTACAACGCCTACCCGCAGGAAGGCGGCGGCTACGGTGAGCCGCCCAAGAAAAAGAAGACCGGACTGATCGTCGGTATCGCGATCGGCGCGGTCGTGCTGGTCGGCGGCGGTGTCACCGCCCTCGTCATCGCCCTGAACTCCGGCGACGACAACCCGACAGCGGCCCCGCCTGCCAGTTCGAGCAGTGCGGCCCCGACGGGTTCCGCTTCCTCGTCCTCGAAGCCGTCCACTTCGTCGACCCGGAGCAAGTCCAGCTCGCCCAGCACCTCGGCGACCAAGGGCTCCGGGCCCGCCCCGCTGGGCAAGGCGACACCCGAAGAGGTCGCGGACGCCGTGTTCAACGCCTACAACTCGGGCGATGGCAAGACGGTCGCGCAGTCGGCCTGCCGCAGTGTGAACACCAAGGACGACATCTCGATCGCCAAGGACCTCAAGATCACGAAGTCCGGGGACCTGGCGACCACCGGAGAGTCGGCCAAGCTCCCGATCACGGCCACCACGAACGGCAAGACCGAGTCAGGGGTCCTCAACTTCAAGAAGGAGTCGGACCTCTGGTGCTTCGTCGGCGCGAAACGCTGACCCGGAACCGGTGTCCAGCAGGCTGATCGCCGTTCTCGCCGGATGCGGCGCGGTCGTGGTGGGTGTAGTGGTGGGGCTGCTGCTGGTGGCCCCGTCCGGCTCCGACCCGGCCGCGTCGAGCACCGCCGCGCCCCCGTCGTGGCCGAGTCAGTCCCGTCCGGTCCCGGTGGATCCGGACGTGGCCGCGGTCGAGGTGGTGGGCAAGGCGATCGCCGCGGCGATCGTCAACCACGACGCGACGGCGTTCGGCAAGCTCACCTGCGTCCAGCAGTCGTCGGCCGATCTGGCCGAGCTCAAGCGGAAGTGGGAGGCGGCGGGCAAGGTGTCCGCGACCGTCCCCGACCCGCCGACGGTCAGCGGCGACTCGGCCACGGTGACCGTCCATGTCGAGGGAGCAGGCGGTCAGAAGGACACGCCTTTCCCGCTGAAGAAGCGCGAGGGCAAGTGGTGCGTGCCGTGATGTCTGTCGAGCGCTGAAGTCTCCGTCGGGCGCTGGGCGCCCTTGGGGAGACCGTTCGCGGATACCGGCCCCACGTCGGTGATGAGTCGGGGGCGGCTCAGCCGAGGGAACTCGACCTTCGCACCTTTCCCAAGTACGTGAAGGCCCCCTTCCTTGCGCTAGACGCAAGGAAGGGGGCCTTCACGTACTTCGGGGGCTGCGGTCAGCCCTTGCCGGAGCGGCGGTGGACCCGCGGCGAGACCGTGCCGTCGGCCAGACGGCGAGCCGTCAGCAGGAACGCGGTGTGCGCGACCATCCGGTGGTCCGGCCGCACCGCGAGGCTCACGACGTGCCAGGGCCGCATGAGCGTCTCGAAGGATTCCGGCTCGGTCCAGCACTGCTGCTCTCGCAAGGCCTCCGTGATCCGCGAAAGCTGTGTGACCGTCGCCACATAGACCGTGAGCACCCCGCCGGGCACCAGATGCGCGGCGACCGTCTCCAGCTGGTCCCACGGAGCCAGCATGTCGAGCACCACCCGATCGACCTCGCCGGTGTGCGTCGACAGATCCGCGACCGTCAGCGACCAGTTGTCCGGTTTGTGGCCGAAGAACTTTTCCACGTTCCGCTCGGCGTGCTCGGCGTGGTCGTCCCGGATCTCGTAGGACTGGACGGTGCCCTCCGGCCCGACCGCCCGCAGCAGCGAACAGGTCAGCGCGCCGGAACCGGCGCCGGCCTCGAGCACCCGCGCGCCCGGGAAGATGTCGCCCCACATCACGATCTGCGCGGCGTCCTTCGGGTAGATCACCTGCGCGCCGCGCGGCATCGACAGCACGTAGTCCGGCAGCAGCGGGCGCAGCGCCAGATAGTTGCTGCCGCCTGCCGAAGTGACGACCGAACCCTCCTGCGCGCCGATCACGTCGTCGTGCGCCAACGCGCCGCGATGGGTGTGATATTGCTGCCCCTCGGCGAGCACCATGGTGTAGTGCCGCCCCTTGGAGTCGGTCAGCTGAACCCGGTCACCAATACGAAACGGCCCACGGACCGACACTGAACCTCCATACGCGCGAACTGATCGACGACCGATCCTCGCAGGTGGCCGTCCCGGGCTACGCCGGGGGTCGGCTCCTGGTCATCGCGGCGCGCAGGTCCTCGCGCCGGAGCACGCCCGCGGGCCTGCCTTCGTCGTCCACGACGAGGAACTGCCACGCGGCGGTTTCCCGGACACGCTCGGCGATCTCCTCCCCCGACTCCGAGGAAAGCAGCACGGTGTCGGCGCGAATCGGCTCGGCGGCCATCTCCGCCGGCGCGTGCGGCGACGTTCCCGCCAGCTGCGCGGCGGCCTGCTCGTCGAGCAACCCCGCCGCCACACCGTCGGCACGCACCAAGACCACTCCACGGCCCGCCGAAGCGGCCAGCGCGTCCGAAACGGGGCTTTCCGCGGGAAGCTGGAGCACGGGCCGGACGAGCTCGCTCAGCCGCACACCTTCGGGCCAGCCTCGACGGGTTTCGGCGGCGAGTTCGCTTCGCGCGCCGAGGATCACGAACCACGCTGTCACGACACAGACACCGAGCCGGAGCCAGCGGTCTTCACTGCCCGCCGCCAGCCCCCACAGCGCCCAGACGATCAGTCCGGCCGCGACGACACCGCCACCGACGACGGCGGCCCGGGTGCCCTTGTCCCGGCGGCCCGTGGCCGCCCAGACCCCGGCGCGGACCAGGCGCCCGCCATCGAGCGGGAGCCCGGGCAGGAGGTTGAAGATCCCGACGGCGAAGTTCGCGACGGCGCATTCGGCGATGAGCAGCCACGCCGCGCTCTCCGGCGGGACGGCGAACATGAGCAGCCCACAGAAAGCGCCGAGCAGCAACGAAACCGCCGGTCCCGCGGCCGCGACGAGCCCTTCCTGCCGCGGTTGACGGGGAGTCCTCGCCACCTCGGAGAGGCCGCCGAGGAGGAAGAGGCGCAAGCGCCGGACCGGGATGCCGAGGCGCAGCGCCACCAGGCAGTGCCCGAGTTCGTGTGCCAGCACCGAAAGCCCGAGCAGGACCGCGAACGCGGCCGCCAGCAGCCACGAGGTCAGCGTCGTCGCGCCGGGCAGGAACCGGCCGACCAGTGGCGTGTAGAGCACCACGATGACCAGCGAGCCGATCCACCACGAAGGAGCGAGCAGTACGGGGATCCCGGAGACGCGGAACAGCAGGAGCCCACCGTCCGGTGCCACGCCTCGTCGAGGCGGGCCCTGCTCACCCGTCACCGCCATGTGTCAGAGCGTAGATGCCCAGGTGTGGGGTGCGGGTAACCCGCCCTTCCCGTCCGGGTGGTGTCGGTCAGGCCACTCCGGTGCGTCGCAGTCCCGGAACTGTCGGTACCCGGCGCTACCCTCCCTGCATGCCCGACACCGACACGGTCACCGCCGATCCGCCGCCCGGCGCCGAAGTCCCGCGCCGTCGGCCGGCCCTGTCCCCGTCGCGTGCCAGCGACTTCAAGCAGTGCCCGCTGCTCTACCGCTTCCGCGCGGTCGACAGACTGCCCGAGATCCCGACGAAGGCCCAGCTTCGCGGCACGCTGGTGCATTCCGTGCTGGAGCGCCTGTTCTCCCTTCCGCAGGCCGATCGCACCCCGCCGCAGGCCAAGGACCTGCTCGCACCGGCGTGGGAGGACCTGTCCGCGGAACGTCCGGAGTGGATCGAGCTGTTCGATCAGGACGACCCCGAGGCCGTCACGTCCTGGTTGTCGTCGGCGGAGCAGCTCGTCGACACCTACTTCGGCCTCGAGGATCCGAGCCGGCTGGAGCCCGAAGCGTGCGAGCTGCACGTCGAGATCGAGCTGGGCTCCGGGGTGCTGCTGCGGGGCTACGTCGACAGGCTGGACGTGGCGCCGACCGGCGAGATCCGCGTCGTCGACTACAAGACCGGTGCCGCGCCGCGGGAGATCGGTGAGGCCAAGGCGATGTTCCAGATGAAGTTCTACGCCGTGGTCCTCTGGCGGCTTCGCGGTGTCGTGCCGCGTCAGCTGAAACTGATGTACCTCACCGACGGGCAGTCCCTCGCCTACACGCCCGACGAGGGCGAGCTGGTCCGGTTCGAGCGCACGCTCGAGGCGATCTGGCAGGCGATCCTCAAAGCGGGCAAGACCGGCGATTTCCGGCCCAATCCGAGCAAACTCTGCGCGTGGTGCGATCACCAGGCGCTCTGCCCGCAGTACGGCGGCACTCCCCCGCCGTACCCCGGCTGGCCCGAGCCGGATCCCGGCGAGGAGTCCGTATTGGACCGTGCGGATTAGGGTGCCCGGTGTGACAGAAGCCTTCTACGTGCCGTCGGGCGACGGTCTCTTCGTCCCGACCCCGCACACCGCCGGGCCGTGGACCCCGGACGCGCAGCACTTCGGTCCGCCCTCGGCGTTGCTGGTCCGCGCGCTCGAAGAGGTCGAGGCGCCGCACGCGAGCCAGCTGGCGCGGGTGACGATCGAGATCCTCGGGCCCGCGCCGTTGAAGGAGCTGTCGGTGCGGGCCTGGGTGGAACGCCCGGGCCGGTCGGTCGAGTGGCTGGAGGCCGAGCTCTCCCATGGGGAGCGAGTCGTCGCCCGCGCCTCGGCTTGGCGCATCGCGACCTCGGACACGACCTCGGTGGCCACGGCGGAAGGTCCCGCCCTGCCGTCGCCGGAGGGCCTGCCGACGTCGAATTGGCCGGAAGGCTGGCACGGCGGTTACCTCGACGCCGTCGAATGGCGGCGTGTCAGCGGCGCGCTGGACGAACCCGGTCCCGCGACGGTCTGGGGGCGTCAGCGTGTCGTCCTCGTGGACGGGGAGAAACCGAGTGCTCTCCAGCGGCTGTTCGTCTTGGCCGACTCAGGCAACGGGATTTCGAACTTCCTCGACCCGCGCGAGTGGTGGTTCATCAACTCAGAGCTGACAGTGCACCTCCGCCGCCCACCGCTGGGCGACTGGATCGGCGTCGACGCGACCACCCTGGTCGGCCCGAACGGCATCGGCACGGCGACGACCACGCTGCACGACACGTCCGGATCGATCGCGTCCGGGGCGCAGGCGTTGCTGGTGCGCCCGCGACAGGCGGGCTGATAGACGCGCATTCTGAGCCCGTTTCCAATAGCCTTCCCGGAACAACAGACGCAGGGAGCGCTTCGGCATGCAGATCACCTCGGTGGTCAACCAAAAAGGCGGGGTCGGCAAGACCTCACTCAGTGTGGGCGCGTCGGCGGCACTGGCCGAACGCGGCCGCCGGGTGCTGCTGATCGACCTCGACCCACAGGGCCACGCGACCACCGAACTCCTCGGCCTGGACGAGGTGGCGCCGGACATGCCCAGCCTGGCGAAAGCCCTGACCAAGGTGTGGAAGGGGCCGATCGAGGAACTCGCCGTGCGGCATCCGCGCAGCAACCTCGGCCGGGGCGGCGCGTTCGACGTCATCCCGACCTCGCCGGGCATGTTCGACCTGATCCGGCGGCTGGACCAGTTCCGGGTCCCGGGCTGGCAGCTGGCCAGGGTCATCCAGTTCGCGAACTACGACCACGTCATCATCGACTGCCCGCCCGCGCTCGACGTGCTGACCAACAACGCGCTGGCCGCCTCGCACGGGATCCTCGTGCCGGTGCAGCCGGACCGGACGAGCATCCGGGCGCTGCGCCTGCTTTCGGACCAGGTCCGCTACGTCGAACAGACCGTCGGCCGTCCGCCGATCGCCTACTACGGCCTCGTTCCCGGGCTGTACCGCCGCCCGATCTCGCACTACGCGGCGGCCGCGTTGCAGGAGTTGTACACGTTCGGGATCCCGATGCTTTCGCACGTCCCGCTCGGCGTGGTGATGAACGAGGCCGCCGCGCACGGCGTGCCCGTGACGACCTACGCGCCGGAAACCCTGCAGGCACTGTCGTTCCGGGAGATCGCGGAAACGCTGGACGGGTACCTGCAGAACCATCCGGCCCCGGCGATCGTGCCCGCGGACGAGGAGTTCGTCTTCGAGGACTTCATCACCGAGGTCTCGGTGGCGCGCAGCGCCAACGACAACGGCGCCCGGAAGCGGCTCTACGACCTCATGCCCAAGAAGCCGAACCGGCCTCGGTAGCACTTAGCGCTTGCTATGAAAGGCCCGTTACTTGCAAAATTTGCAAGTAACGGGCCTTTCATAGCGTCTGAGACCTAGAGACGGCAGGCCCGGATGTCCGAAGCCAAGACGGCCTTGGCACCGGTCTCGGCGAGTTCGTCCATGATCCGGTTGACCTCCTTGCGCGGCACCATCGCCCGCACGGCCACCCAGTCTTCGTCCGCCAGCGGCGCGACGGTCGGCGACTCGAGGCCCGGCGTGATCGCGATGGCCGCCTCGAGCAGCGAGCGCGGGCAGTCGTAGTCCAGCATCATGTAGTGCTGGGCGAAGACGACACCCTGCAGCCGTGCCTTCAGCTGGTCCTTGGGCCGGGTGTGCTCGGTACCCTCCCGCTGCAGCAGCACCGCTTCCGAGACGCAGATCGGGTCCCCGAAGGCCACGAGGCCATGCTGGCGCAGCGAACGGCCGGACTCGACGACGTCGGCGATGGCGTCGGCCACGCCGAGCTGGATCGAGATCTCGACGGCGCCGTCGAGGCGGATGACCTCCGCCTCCACCCCGTGCTGCTTCAGGTTCTCGCGCACGAGCCGCGGGTACGACGTCGCGAGCCGTTTGCCGTGCAGGTCTTCGGCCCGCCAGTCCCGGCCCGCCGGCGCGGCGTACCGGAATGTGGAACCGCCGAAGCCGAGGCCGAGGATCTCCTCCACCGGAGCGCCGGAGTCGAGCGCGAGGTCGCGACCGGTGATGCCGAGATCCAGCTCGCCGGATCCGACGTAGATCGCGATGTCCTTGGGACGCAGGAAGAAGAACTCGACCTCGTTGACCGTGTCCAGCACGGTCAGATCGCGGGCCTCATGTCGCTTGCGGTAACCGGCCTCTCCGAGCATCTCCGACGCGGCGGCGGCGAGGGCTCCCTTGTTAGGCACGGCGACACGCAACATTGCTTCTCCTTGGTTCTCCGGACGCGAACGCGTCACAGGTACCGGTACACGTCCTCTGTCGACAGTCCACGGCCGAGCATGAGTACCTGCAACCGGTACAGCAGCTGTGAAATCTCCTCCGCGAGCCTCTCGTCGGATTCGTGCTCGGCGGCGATCCACACCTCGCCCGCCTCTTCGAGCACCTTCTTGCCCTGCGCGTGTACACCCGCGTCGAGGGCGGCGACGGTGCCGGAACCGTCGGGGCGCGTGCGGGCGCGGTCGGCAAGCTCGGCGAACAGCTCATCGAAGGTCTTCACAGTCTGGAGATCCTTCCATCCGCGCCCGCGTCGCGCTGCCCCGGGCCGGTGTGATGCCACCGGCGTCACACCTCAGAACAGCGTGGAGCCGCCCCGCTCGAAGTCGAGCAGGAGCCGCTTCCGTTCGACACCACCGCCGTAGCCGGTGAGATCGCCAGTGGAGCCGATCACGCGATGGCACGGCACGATGATGCCGATCGGGTTCTTCCCGTTCGCGAGACCGACCGCGCGGGACGCGGTGGGCCTGCCGAGCCGGTCGGCTAGTTCGCCGTAGGAGACCGTCTCGCCATATGGGATTCCGAGCAGACCCTCCCAGACCATCCGCTGGAATTCGGTGCCGCCGAAGCTCATCGGGAGATCGAAGTCCGTCCGCTGTCCGGCGAAGTACTCCTTGAGCTGTTTCTCGGTCTCCGCGAAGATCGGCGCGCCCGGATCCGGATGGCCGAAAGTCTCCTCGGCCGGGCGATGACGCTGCTGGACCATATAGAGGCCGCAGAGGCTTTCGCCGTCCGCGACCAGGGTCAGCCGGTCGTACGGGCTGTCGATGACGGTGTGCGTGCGCATGATGCTCCTGCTAGGCGGCGGGCAGCCGGTTGATCGGGTGGTCTCCGGTCGCCCAGAGGTGCTGGACGGCGTAGGCGCGCCACGGGCGCCAATGCTCGGCACGCTCGACGAACGCCGCCGGGCCGAGACCGAGGCCCTTCGCGGCGACTTTGACGCCGAGGTCGGTCGGCAGGAAGGCGTCCGGGTCGCCGAGCGAGCGCATCGCGATGCTCTCCACGGTCCACGGTCCGAACCCGGGCAGCGCGTGCAGGCGTTCCCGTGCCCGCTGCCAGTCGCTGCCCGCTCCGAGGTCGAGCTCGCCGCCGTTCAGTTCGGCGACGAGGCCGAGCAGCGTCCGCTTGCGGCTCTGCGGCATCGCGAGGCTTTCCGGGTCGATCTCGGCGAGCGCGATGGGGTCCGGGAAGACGTGGGTGAGGCCGCCTTCCGGATCGTCGACCGGATCGCCGTGTGCGAGGACGAGCCTGGCGGCGTGCGTCCGGGCGGCGGCGGTGGACACCTGCTGGCCCAGCACGGCGCGGACGGCGAACTCGTCGCCATCGACGGTCCTCGGTACCCGCCTGCCTGGCGCGGCCGCCACGAGCGGGCCGAGCAGGCTGTCCGCGGCCAGGGCCTCGTCGACCGCGACGGGGTCCGCGTCGAGGTCGAGCAGGCGGCGGCAGCGGCTGATCGCGGTCGAGAGGTCCCGCAGGTCCGACAGGGTGAGACGGCAGCCGATGTGGCCGTCTTCGGGTTTGAGCGCGACGAGGGCGGGACCGTGCGGCAACCGCAGCGTCCGGCGGTACGCGCCGTCGCGCCATTCCTCGACACCGGGGATCCCGGTCGCGACCAGATGTCCGAAGAGGTTGTCCGGGAACAGCGGCTTCCGGTACGGCAGGCGCAGGTTCAACGTCCCGGGCGCGGTCGCCGGCGCGGTGCGGACCCGGGCCCGCAACTCGGTCGGGGACAGCGCGAAGACCTCGCGGACGGTGTCGTTGAAGGTCCGGACGCTGCCGAACCCGGCGGCGAGGGAGACGTCGATCATCGACAGGCCGGTCGTCTCGATCAGCAGCCGCGCCGTCTGCGCGCGCTGGGCCCTGGCGAGACTGAGCGGGCCCGCGCCGAGTTCGGCGCGCACGTGCCTCTCGACCTGCCGGACGCTGTAGCCGAGCCGGGCGGCCAAACCGGTCACGCCGTCGGTGTCGACGACTCCGTCGGCGATCAACCGCATCGCCCTGGCCACCAGGTCCGCGCGCTCGTTCCACTGCGGCGAACCGGGACTCGCGTCCGGGCGGCACCGTTTGCAGGCGCGGAACCCGGCCTCCTGCGCGGCCGCCGCGCTCGGGTAGAACTTCATGTTCTCCGGTTTGGGCGGGACGACCGGGCAGCTCGCCCGGCAATAGATCTTCGTGGTCCGGACGGCGGTGAAGAACCAGCCGTCGAACCGGTCGTCGTTCGCCTGGACCGCCCGGACGCAACGCTCGAAATCCTCATGCACCCAGCCAGCATCACCGACCGCGTGGCCGGGGTCTAGCGAAAACGCGACATGGCGGTCAGGGCAGGAGGGCGGTCAGCGCGCGCACGTCGAGACCGACGAGCGACGAGCGGAACACACGCCGTTCTCCCGGCTCGACGTCGACGTCGTTCGGGATCACCACCACCGTGCAGCCCGCCGCGGCCGC
Source organism: Amycolatopsis sp. lyj-90 (assembly GCF_046549035.1). Lineage (NCBI taxonomy): Bacteria > Bacillati > Actinomycetota > Actinomycetes > Pseudonocardiales > Pseudonocardiaceae > Amycolatopsis > Amycolatopsis sp. lyj-90. The sequence goes on along the minus strand of NZ_JAJPWP010000001.1, from coordinate 1,102,763 downwards.
GGAAGCCGCGCCCGGCGGTGAGTCCTCGATCGCGACGCAGCGGGAAGCCGGTACCCCCAGCAACTCCGCCGCCAGCCGATACGGCCTGGCGTCCGGCTTGTTCAGACCATCGACTTCGTCACCGCAGACGGTGACGGCGAAGTACTCGCGGCCGATGGTGTTGAGGGCGAGTTCGGTCAGCGACCGTTCGGTGGAGGTGACCAGCGCCATCGGCACGCCGTTGGCGCGCAACAGGTCGAGCAGCTCCTGCGCGCCGGGGCGCCACGGGAGGGGACCGTCGAAGAGGTTGGCCGTCCGTTTGCGGATCCACTCCCCCATCTCCGCGATCGACTCGGGGGTGACGGGCTTGGCGCACACTTCGAGCAGGAAAGCGGCCGTTTCGTCCATATTGGACCCGACGAGACTCAGGCGCTGCTCCTCGGTCAGCGTGCCGCCGAGGGTCTCGACGGCCTCGTAGAGGGCGACGTCCCACAGCTTCTCCGAGTCGACCAGCGTGCCGTCCATATCCCACAGCACGGCGGCGAGTCCGTCCCGTGTGGACGGTTCGGTCACGGCTCCCCCTTCACGATCAGATGGCGAACTAACCCGGCGTTCCGGATCCCACGGTAGCCGAGACGGATCCACGCCGACGCCGAGGATCTTGACCGAAATGTCGGCTTACGACGGATTGACGCGGTTCGTCCGAACGCCGGGCGATCGGACATGCTCAACGGCGGACAGCCGTCTGGTCGTAGGCTGGTCCGGTGAGTGAGCCCGTCGACGAGACCCAGCGGCCCGGCCGCGACCACCCGGATGACACCAAGCCGATCATGATCGTCGCCTTCGAAGGATGGAACGACGCAGGTGACGCGGCCAGCCGGGCGGTCGAGCACCTCCAGCTCAACTGGGATGCGACCCCACTGAGCGAGCTGAGTCCGGACGAGTACTACGACTTCCAGGTGAGCAGACCGACCGTGCGCATGGTGGACGGCGTCACCCGAAGGGTCGACTGGCCGACCACCCGGCTCTCGGTCTGCCGCCCGGAAGGCATCAGCCGGGACATCGTGCTGGTCCAGGGGCCCGAACCGAACATGCGCTGGCGCGCCTTCTGCGCCGAACTCCTGGAGCACATCCAGCAGATGGACGTCGCGACCGTGGTCACCCTCGGCGCGCTCCTGGCCGACACCGCGCACACCCGGCCCGTCCCGGTCACCGGGACGGCGTACGACAAGGACACCGCTTCCCAGTTCGGCCTGGAGCTGAACAACTACCAGGGCCCGACCGGCATCGTCGGGGTTCTGCAGGACTACTGCGTGCAGGCCGGCGTCCCGGCGGTGTCGATCTGGGCGGCCGTGCCGCACTACGTCTCGCATCCGCCGTCGCCCAAGGCCACGCTCGCGCTGTTGCACAAGCTCGAGGACGTCCTCGACGTCGAGATCCCGCTCGGTGCCCTTCCCGAGCAGGCCGAGGAGTGGCAGCGGACGGTCACCGAGATGGCCGAAGAGGACGAAGAGATCACCGAGTACGTCCGGGGACTCGAGGAGCGCGGTGACGCGGAGACCGAGTTCACGCTGGACGACGTGAGCGGCGACAAGATCGCGGCCGAGTTCGAGCGGTACCTGCGGCGTCGTCGTCCCGGTCAGGACGGCCCGGGACGGGGCTGACGGCTCTCTTTCGGTCGCGTCGCGCGCTATGAAAGGCCCGTTACTTGCAAATTTTGCAAGTAACGGGCCTTTCATAGCACTCCGCGGCCACCCACGAGGCCGCTAGAAGATGCGCCGCAGCGGAATGGGTCCCCGGGCACGCTTCCGCCACTCACGCGGATAGCCGAGCGAAACCTCCTCGAACCGCACCCCGTCCGCCTCGGTCGAACGCGGGATGTGCAGATGCCCGTAGACGGCGACCTCGGCCCGGAAACGCAGGTGCCAGTCCTCGGTCTCGGTCGTCCCGCACCACAGCGCGAACTCCGGGTAGTACAGCGGCGCGGTCGGGTGGCGGTGCAGCGGCCAGTGCGACATCAGGATCGTCCCGTGGTCCTCCGGGATCGCCTCCAGCCGCTCCGTGCTGATCTTCACCCGGTCGGCGCACCAGGCCTGCCTGCTGGGATACGGGTCGGGGTGCAGGAAGAACTCGTCCGTGCACAGCACGCCGGCCTCGCGCGCCTGCTCGACGGCCGCCAGCAACGGCAGCCCGTCGGCCGAGGGGGTGCGCCAGCTGTAGTCGTACAGCACGAACAGCGGGGCGATCGTCAGCGGCTTTTCCTGGTGCTCCCACACCGGGTACGGGTCCTCCGGGGTGAGCACGTCGATCTCCCGGCAGCGGTCGACCAGGTGCTCGTAGCGCGCCTGGCCCCGCAGCTGACATTCGTCCTTCTGGGTGGTCCACAGTTCGTGGTTGCCGGGCACCCAGACGACCTTCGCGAAGCGTTCCCGCAAGGTCTTGAGCACCCCGATCACGGATTCGGCGCGTTCGGCGACGTCACCGACCACGAGCAGCCAGTCGTCGGGGGTCCGGGGCACGACCTCGTCGACGAGCGGGGCGTTGCCTTCATGGGTGACGTGGAGATCGCTGGTGGCGAAGAGATGCGGCACTCCACCACCGTAGCTTCACTCGGACCGGGGAACCGCCGAAACCGCATCACGGCGTAACCGGCCCGACGCCGCGACCCACAGGACGGTCACCGCCGAAGCGACGTGCAGGCCCGCCTGGACGTTCAGCAGCACGCCGGTGCCCAGCACGCTCACCAGCCCGCCCGCCAGCAGCGCGCCCAGCGCGGTGAACCCGGCCGTCGCGGCGAACATGGTGCTCAGCACGCGGCCGGACCGCTCAGGGGACGCGGTCGTCTGGACCAGCGAGAGCAGACCGGATCCGGCCAGCACCCCGGGAGCGCCGACAAGCCCGAAGAGTCCGATGAAGACCCCCAGCGACGCGGTCAGCGCCGGCAGGTTCCAGATGACCGCCGAGAGAAGACCGAGCGCGAGTCCTCCCCAGCCGAGCAAAGCGGCGGGCGCGACCTTGCGGGCGACGGTGGCGACGGCGAATCCCGCGGCCAGCCCACCGAGCGCTTGCACCCCGCGAAGCAGGCCGACGTCGCCTTCGGTGCCGTTGAGGATGTCGAGCACGAAGACCACGAACAGCACCAGGAACATCCCCTGCGCCAGGGACGTCAGCACCACGACGACCCCGGCGAGGCGGAGCCGCCCTTCGCGGCCGATCTCGCGAAGCCCGTCGAGCCAGGCTCTCAGCACCGGCTCGTGCGGTCCCGCCTCCTTGGGCGCGGCGACCCGCCGGAACGGGCGCGCCAGGAGGGCCGAGCCGACCACCAGCACGCCGAGATAGGCCACCACGACCCAGCCCAGGCCACCGAAACCGAGCAGGAGGCCGCCCGCCCAGCCTCCGGCGAGACGCGCGACGCTGCCGTTGATGCTCATGAGGCCGTTGGCGCCGATCAGCTCGTCCGGCGCGACCAGCTCCGGCACGAGCGCGTTGCGGGCGGGCTCGAACAGCGAAGCCAGGCCCGCCTGCGCGGCCATGACCCCGTAGATCACGAACACCGGCCCGCCGGACGCGACGAACAGCAGTGGCAACGCGACGAACGCCTGCCCCGCGCACACCACGCACAGCACCAGCCGCCGGTTCCAGCGGTCCGCGATCACCCCGGCGACCGGGCTGAGGAGGACCGCGGGCAGCAGGCCGAGCACGATGCTCAACGCCGTAGTGGCCGCGGAACCGGTCGCCTGGAAGACGAACACCGGCAGCGCGATCTGCAGCATCCACTCGGCGGTCTCGGAGAAGAAGGCCGCGGTCCACAACCGCGCGAAGGCGGGTTCTCTCAACGGTTTCATGCGCTCGGCTTCCCCTCTGCGTCGATCCGCAGGAACGCCCGCAGTCCCAAGTGGACGGGCAGGGCTTCCCCAGGAGCGTCTTCGCGGATCGTGCTGACGTAAGGCCGCACGAGCGCGTCGATCCCCCGGACCAGCTCGTCCAGCTCGGCCGCGGTCACCCGCAGCGAGTACGTGTTGATCCCGGACGCGTCCTGCCATTCCTTGTCGAGCTGGTCGGCGGCGTCGAAATAGCGCTCGATCAGCTCCTTCTCCCGCGCCAGCGCGGTTCCCACGACCGCCAGCTGTGCCCCGCGCAGTTCCGGATCGTCGCCGAACTCGATGCCGACCTGGCAAGCACGCCACGGCCGCTCTCGCCCGTCCTCCCCCTCGACCCGCTCCACGAGACCATGCAGGGCCAGCTGACGCAGGTGCCAGCTGCAGTTCGACGCGGTCGAGCCCACCGCCGCCGCGCACTCGCTCGCGGTCCTCGGACCGACCGCCATCAGATGGTCCACCAGCGCGGAACGCAGCGGATGCGCCAGCGCCCGCATCAGCTCGACGTCTTCGATCCGCTTGCGCGGCGGCAACCCGGCCATCGTCCCGATCCAATCTGAAAGAATTCTTTCGAAAGTTCTCTTTCAGAGTTGCAGGTGGCGTCGAAGATGTCAATCGGCTCTCGATACCCTTGCCACGACAGCTGCTGCACATATCAGTAACTGCACAAGTCAACTACTGCACCGGGAACACGCATGCCTGACCAGCGAGAACTCGCCACCGCCGCGGCCTTGGAGATCCCCCGGTTCGTCAGCGCGACCGTCCTGTTCCACACGGCCATGGCGGACCGGCTCGGGATCAGCGCCACCGAACTGCACGGACTCCAGCTGGTCATCAGCGGCACCGCGACCTCCCCGACCCGGCTGGCGCGGGCGCTCGGCATGACCACCGGCGCGGTGACCCGGATGCTCGATCGCATGGAGGCGCGGGATCTGGTCGAGCGGGTCCCGGATCCGGCCGACCGCCGCCGTCTCCTGATCCGCCCGCTGCCGGACCGGCTCGGCGAGGTCTCCGACCTGTACTCCCCCATGGCCCGGTTCTTCGGCGACCGCCTCGGCCGCCTGGACCGGCGCCAGCTCGCCGCACTGCTCGGCGTCATGACCGAGGGGCGCGCCTTCGCCGAACAAGAAGCCACCCGGCTGCGATCCGGGTCCCCCGAAATTGGGGGTTGACTAACGCTACACCCGTTGCGTTAGACTCTTCGCATCATGGACAACTGACATCGCACCTTCCCCGTTCCGAGGCGGCTTCGGTCGAGCGCAGCTCCCGTAAGCGACGAGGCCCGGCGGGGATTCCCCATGTCCGAAGAAACGCGGTGATGTCGTATGTCTCTTTCCCTGATCGCCAAGGACCTCGTCCACTCTTACGGCGCCCGTGTCGTGCTCGACGGCGTGAACCTGATCGCTTCGGCCGGGCAGCGGCTCGGACTGGTCGGCGAGAACGGCGTCGGCAAGTCCACGCTCCTGCGGCTGCTGGCGGGGGTCGAAGAGCCCGACGCCGGCGAGGTACAGCGCGGCGACGACCTCGGATTCCTCTTGCAGGAACTGCCTTTCCCGCTGACAGCGCGGTTCTCCGACGTCATCGACGACGCGCTCGCCGAGATCCGGCACGCGTCGGCAAGGCTCGACGAACTGACCGAAGCGCTCACCGAGCGCCCGGACGACCCGGCGGTGCTCGACGAGTACGGCACCGCGCTCGAATGGGCCCAGGCGCACGATCTCTGGGACGCCGACCGGCGGGCCGAGGTGGTGTGCGCGGGCCTGGGGCTCGCCGGGATCGACCCGGCGCGGGAGCTGGGCACGCTTTCGGGCGGGCAGCGGTCGCGACTCGGCCTCGCCGCGTTGCTGATCCGGCGGCCGGGCACGCTGATCCTGGACGAGCCGACGAACCATCTCGACGACGCCGCGATGGAGTTCCTGGAGCACCATCTCGCTTCACTGACCGGTGTCCTCGTGCTGTCGTCACACGATCGCGTGTTCCTCGACGCGGTGTGCACCGACATCGTCGACCTCGACCCGGCGCTGGGCGGCCCGACCCGGTACGGCGGCACGTATTCCGACTACCTGGACCAGAAACGGGCCGAACGGGCGCGCTGGGAACAGCGCTACGCCGAGGAGCAGGACGAACTCAAGGAACTGCGCGAATCGGTGGCCGTCACCGCGCGCAACGTCGCGCACAACCGGCCGCAGCGCGACAACGCCAAGATGCTCTACGACTTCAAGACCGGGAGGGTGCAGAAGCAGATCTCACGCCGGGTCCGCAACGCGCAACTGCGGCTGGACGAACTGGAACGCGACCAAGTGCGGAAACCACCCGCGCCCCTGCGGTTCCAGGGCGGGCTGACCGGCGAACCCGGTGAGGACAAGACGGCGATTTCGGTACGGGACCTCGAGATCGCCGGGCGGCTGTGCCTGGCGACCCTCGACATCACGACGACGTCGAGGCTCCTGATCACCGGCGGGAACGGTGCCGGGAAGTCGACGCTGCTGTCCGTCCTCGCCGGCTCGCTGACGCCGGACTCCGGGACCGTCCTTTCCGGACGCGGGGTGCGGATCGGCCTGCTGGCACAGGATGTCGCGTTCGCCGAACCGGAGAAGACCGCCCAGCGGACCTACGCCGAAGCTCTCGGCGAGGGCGCTCCACCGTTGCGCGGCCTCGGCCTGCTGGCTCCGCGTGATCTCGGGACCCGGGTCGGCGCGCTGTCGGTCGGGCAACGGCGGCGGCTCGCGCTGGCGTTGCTGATCGCCGATCCGCCGGAGGTCCTCCTGCTGGACGAGCCGACGAACCACATCTCGCTCACCTTGGCCGAGGAGTTGTTCGCCGCGCTCGACTCGGCGCCCGGCGCCGTCGTCATCGCTTCCCATGATCGGTGGCTGCGACGGGACTGGGTGGGCGACCACCTCCGGCTGGAAGCCGGTCACGTCGCCGTGTAGGGCGTTATACGGGTGTCATGAAAGGGGCTTTCAGGACGAAATTCGTCCTGAAAGCCCCTTTCATGACGTTTCTCAGAGCTCGATGCCGAGCAGCGCGTCGACGGCGTTCCGGATCAGCCCGGGCGCCGCCGGGTCGGTACCCGAGCGGTTCAGCGCCTGCTCCACCCAGGCATCGACGGCCGCGAGCGCCTTGGGCGTGTCGAGGTCGTCGGTGAGGTGGTCGCGCAGGCGCGCGACGGTGTCCTCGGCGGCCGGGCCGGTGCCGAGCGAGACGGCGTCGCGCCAGCGCCCGAGGCGGTCCGCGGCGTCCGCGTGCAACTGCGCGGTCCACGGCCGGTCCTCGCGGTAGTGGCCGGCGAACAGCGCGAGCCGGATGATGCCCGGGTCGACCTTGTCGGCACGCAGCCGGGAGACGAACACGAGGTTCCCGCGCGACTTCGACATCTTCTCGCCGTCGAGGCCGATCATCCCGGCGTGCACGTAGTGCCGCGCGAACGGCCGGTCCCCCGCGACGGCCTCCGCGTGCGCGGCGCTGTACTCGTGGTGCGGGAAGATCAGGTCCGAGCCGCCGCCCTGGACGTCGAAGCCGAGACCGAGCCGGTTGACCGCGATCGCGCTGCACTCGATGTGCCAGCCCGGCCGCCCCGCGCCCAGTTCGGACTCCCACGACGGCTCGCCGGGCCGCGCCATCCGCCACAGCAGCGCGTCGAGCGGGTGCTGCTTGCCCGGCCGGTCCGGGTCGCCGCCGCGTTCGGCGAAGAACTTCGCCATGGTCTCGGCGTCGTAGTTCGACTCGGACCCGAAATGCCCGGTCGCGTTGTGGTCGAAGTAGATGTCCGGGTAGTCCGCGTCGTCGGCGCGGTACGCGCTGCCGTTCGCCAGCAGCTTGGCGATGACCTCGACGATCTCCGGGATGCTCTCCACGGCGCCGACGAACTGCCGCGGCGGCAGCACCCGCAGCGCGGTCATGTCCTCGCGGAACAACGCCGTCTCGCGCATGCCGAGGACGACCCAGTCGTCCTTGTCGCGCTCGGCCCGCTCCAGCAGGGGCTCGTCGATGTCCGTGACGTTCTGCACGTAGTGGACGTCGTGCCCGGCGTCGCGCCACAGGCGGTTCACCAGGTCGAATGTCAGATACGTGGCGGCGTGCCCCAGATGGGTGGCGTCGTACGGCGTGATGCCGCAGACGTACATCCGGGCGGTGGACCCGGGCGCCGTGGGGCGGATCTGCCCCGTCGCGGTGTCGTGGAGCCGCAGCGGACGGGGGGTGCCGGGGATACGGGGCACGTCGACCGATGACCAAGTCTGCATACCCCGACTGTAAGCGGAGCCGCCGCGCCGTTCCCGTCCGGTGGGAGCCGGACACGGCCGGAGTAACCGAACTCGCCCGTTCAGGACCGGCCCGCGTTGGCGTCGACCGCGTCCCGGATGTACTCCCCCAGGCCCGGCCGCTGGTCCGGCTCACGCACCAGGAAGCCGAGCTGGACCGGGTCGGTCGCGTACATCCCGGCGATCTCGCGGTGCAGCGCGTGACCGCACTCGCCCATGAACGCGGCCAGCAACAGGCGGTGCTCCTCGGCGAGATCCATCGCCGCGGCGCTGTCCGCGGGCGCGCCGGAGTCGACGACGTCGAGCAGACGGCGGACCCAGTCCCGCCGGACCTTCTCCGCCTCGATCCACTCCTCCTTGGACAGTGGCCTGGCCGCCGCCCGCCACTGCGGGGTCTCGCCCCACCGGCGGACGGCCTCCTCCGCGTACCCCTCCGGTTCGCGGTACTCGCCGAAGACCTCGAACCGCTCCTCCGGCGTCAGCGCGGCGCCGACCTGCTTGGCCTCGATCACCCGGTCGACGGAGTCGACCATCCGGGTCAGCTCACCGATCCGCTCCACGAGCAGCACGCGCTGACGCCGCAGGTGCTCCAGCGCGTCCACGTCCGGGTCCTCGATGACCTTCGCGATCGTTTCCAGCCCGAACCCGAGTTCGCGGTAGAACAGGACGCGCTGCAAGCGGTCGAGGTCGTCTTCGCTGTAGCTGCGGTAGCCCGCGGCCGTCCGCCCGCTCGGTGACAGCAGGCCGATCTCGTCGTAGTGGTGCAGCGTGCGCACGGTGATCCCCGACAGCGCCGCGACCTTCCCCACCGGATACCCCATCGGCCCAGCGTAGGTGGACGCCATCCCGGACCGCGCGTAGAAACGAAGGATGGGGACAGCTGGAACCACCGTGCCGGCCGCACTTCCGCCCGGGCCCCGGCTGCCCGGCCTAGTCCAGACGCTCGTCGTCGGCAATCTCCGGCATCAGGTGCTCCCGCTGCTCAAGCGCCGCTACGGACCCGTCGTCCGGATGAGGTTCATGCCTCATCGCGACATCGTCATGCTCACGGATCTCGAGGACATCAAGACCGTGTTCTCCGGACCGGTCGCCACCTTCCACGGGGGCGAGGGCAACATCGTCCTGAAGCCGCTGATGGGCGAGCACTCCGTCCTGGTCACCGACGAGGACCTGCACCTGCGCGCGCGGAAGCTGCTGATGCCCGCGTTCAACGGCGCGGCCCTGCGCGGCTACCGCGACATGATCACCGAGCTGACCAGGGCCGAACTCGACCGCTGGCCGGAGAACCGGGCGTTCGGCGCGCACGACCGGATGCGCGCGCTGACCCTGGAGATCATCCTGCGGGTGGTGTTCGGCGTCGCCGAAGGACCACGGCTCGACGAACTGCGACGGCTGATCAAGCATCTGGTCGAACTCGGGCTGATCCACCTGATCGGCTGGCAGACCCCTCGCCTGCAGCGCTACCGCCCCTGGCGCACCTACGCCGAACGCCAGGCGCGGGTCGACGAGCTGCTCTACGCCGAGATCTCCGAGCGACGCCGGGCCACCGACCTCGACCAGCGCACGGACGTTCTGTCCCGCCTCATCACCGTGCCCGGCGACGGGGACGAACTGACCGATGTGGAACTCCGTGACCAGCTGGTCACCCTGCTGCTCGCGGGCCACGAGACCACCGCGACCGCGCTCGCCTGGGCACTGCACGAGCTTTCCCGTGACCCCGCGCAGGCCGCGTTCACCACGCGCGCGGCGGACGACGGCGACGAGAAGGCACTCGAAGCGGTGATCAAGGAGGCGATGCGGCTGCGCCCGGTGGTCGGCGAGGTCGTCAGGCGGCTGACCGAGGACGTCGAGATCGGCGGCTACCGGATCCCGGCGGGGTTCGACGTCATGCCGTCGATCATCGTCGTCCACGGCGAGGACGAGCACCATCCCGACGCGAAGGTCTTCCGGCCGCAGCGATTCCTCGAGGGTTCGCCGCCCACCGGTAGCTGGCTGCCGTTCGGCGGCGGCGCGCGACGGTGTCTCGGCGCGGGGTTCTCCCTGATGGAGGCCACGATCGTGCTGCGGGAGCTGTTCGGCCGGTTCACCGTCGCCCCGGAACACGCACGCCCGGAACGGACCCGGTCGCGGCCGATCACCCTGGAACCGGCGCGGGGCGCCAGGATCAAGGTGACCGGCCGCTGAGCTACCGCTTCCTGGTCCGCAGGTAGTCGCCGACCACCGCGGCGCCGAGCCCGTCGAGGTCGGGAGCGACGACCCGGCCGCCGGAGCGGCGCGCGATGAGGTCGACGAACTCCGTCAGCCGCGGATCGTCCCCCAGCCGGAACACGGTGACCGACGCGCCCAGTTTCGCCATCCGGTCCACTTCGGACAGTGTCTTGAGCAGTGTCCTCGGCTGGGGCGGGTAGTCGAATTCCGCCGTTCCGTCGGGTTCCAGGTGCGCCGTCGGCTCGCCGTCGGTGACCATCAGGACCACCGGCTGCGCGTCGGGATGCCGCCGCAGATGCCGTCCGGCGAGCAGCAGGGCGTGATGGGCGTTGGTGCCCTGCTCCCAGGCGCCCTCCAGGCCGACCAGCTCGGCCAGTTCGACCGACGTGGCGTAGCGGCCGAAGGTGATCAGCTGGAGCGCGTCGTTGCGGAACCGGGTGCTGATCAGCTGGTGCAACGCGAGCGCCGTCCGCTTCATCGGCAGCCAGCGGCCCTCCTGCACCATCGACCACGAGGTGTCCACGAGCAGCGCGACCGCCGCGCGCGACCGGTGCTCGGTCTCGATCACCTCGACGTCGGAGACGTCCATCCGGACGGACCGTTCGCCCACCGAGACCGAGCGCAGTACCGCGTTGCGGACCGTCCTGGAGACGTCCCACGGCTGCATGTCCCCGAACCGCCACGGCCTGGTCGCGCCGGTCGGCTCGCCCGCCGCGCCCGCCGATTCGGTCTCCCGCTGACCCGCCTTGCCGCGCAACGCGGCCACGACGTCGGCGAGCGCCGTCTCCCCCAGCCGTCGCAAAGCCTTGGGAGACAGCCGGAGCGTGCCGTCGGGCGCGCGTTCGAAGAGACCTTGCCGCCGCAGTTCGCGTTCCAGCTCGGACAGCCGCCGCGCGTCGACTCCGGCGTCCGGTCCGAGCTGGCGTTCGAGGGCGTCGACGTCGATGTCCTCGAGCCTCGCGCCGGGGTAGGACTGGCCGAGCTGTTCGGCCAGCGCGTCCAGTTCGGCGAGGTCGGACATCGCCCGGGCGCCCTCGCCGAGACCGAGTGGATCGTTGCCCCGGAAGCGTTCCGACGACGTCCAGTCCTCGCCGGGCCGCAGTGCCTTCAGCTGGGAATCCAAAGTGGACAGCTGCTGCGCGAGCCGGGGATCGCCGAACGCCTGCTGTGACAACTCGGCCAGTTCGGCGCGCTGCTCCGGCGTCATCGAGTTGAGCATCCGCTGCGCGGCCGCGGCGCGAGCGGCGAGGACGTCGATCAGTTCCTCGACGCTCTTCGGGTTCTCCGGGAAGAACTCACCGTGCTCGCGCATGAACTCCGCGAACCGCTCGGGGACGTCCTCACGACCCTGCGCGTGCGCGGCCAGCAGGCCGTTGAGGTCGGCGAGCATCCGGTTGGCGCGCTCGACGTCCTCCGGCCCGGCGTTCTGGAGTGCTTCCTTCATCCCCTCGAAGCGGGAATCCAGCAGCTCACGCCCGAGCAGGTCGCGGATCTTCCCGTAGTTCTCCCGGCCCTGCCGAGAGCGCCAGTCGTACTGGCCGAGTTCGCGGACGGCCGCCGCCGTTCCCGGCGGAAGCGCGTCCAGCTGCGCCTCGCGGAAGCGGGCGTCGTCGTCCGGGTCGGGGAACAGCTCGCGCCGCTCGGCCTCCAGCGCCTCGTCCAGCAGCCGCTGGACCTCCTGGAGCGTGCCGTCCAGCCGGTGCCGCCGCTGGATCTCCGACCGCCGCTGCCAGAGCCGCCTGGTCAGCTCGTCCAAACCGGCGGTGCGCGGGGTGCCGCGCCGCAACAGTTCTTCCAGCGCGGACCGGGGCGAGGCGCCCGCCATGACGTCCCGGCCGATCTCGTCGAGCGCGTCCCGCAGGTCGGCGGGCGGCGCCAGCGGATCCGGGCCGTCGTGCCACGGCCCGTACGAATACCCCTCCGGGACGGTGCTCATCGGCCGTAGACGGTCGTCGTGTCGTCCGAATCCTTGGCGAGTTTCCTCGACAGGAACAGGGATTCCAGCGCCAGTTCGACCGCGGCCGCGATCCGGCCCGCCGGTTCGTCCGGGCCGACGCCCGCCCGCGCGGCGACGTCGTGGAGCACCGGAAGTTCGGGCAAGGCGGCTAGGACGTCCTTGCCGGGCACGCGTTCCCCGGTGGCCACCAGATGCCCGTTCTCGACGGCGTCGGCCAGCGGCACGAGATCCAGTCCGGCGAACCGCGCGCGGGCCGTCTCCGCGACCGCCCGGCGCAGCAGGTGCACGAGGTGCTCGGTCTCGCGTCCCTCCTCCCCCGGCTCGAACTCGAGCTTGCCGCGCAGCACGGCGGGCACCGCGTCGAGGTCGACCGGACGCGCCACGGCGGGCTCCTCACCGGTGAGCGCGGACCGGCGCAGCGCCGCCGCGCCCACGGTTTCCGCCGCCGCGACGGCGAACCGGGCCGAGACACCGGACCGCTGGTCGATGGCGGGCGATTCGCGCAGGTTCCGCACGAACCGGGCGAGCACCTCCAGCAGCGGCTCGCCGACCTCGGCGACCAGATGCGCCTCCTGCCGCACGACCGCGATCTCGGACTCGACGTCGAGCGGGTAGTGCGTCCGGATCTCCGCGCCGAACCGGTCCTTGAGCGGGGTGATGATGCGGCCCCGGTTGGTGTAGTCCTCCGGGTTGGCCGTCGAAACCAGCAGCACGTCCAGCGGCAGGCGCAGGGTGTACCCGCGGACCTGGATGTCGCGTTCCTCCATCACGTTCAGCAGCGCGACCTGGATGCGCTCGGCGAGGTCGGGCAGCTCGTTGATCGCCACGATGCCGCGGTGGGCGCGCGGGACGAGTCCGAAGTGGATGGTCTCGGGGTCGCCGAGGCTGCGGCCTTCGGCGACCTTCACCGGGTCGACGTCGCCGATCAGGTCACCGACCGAGGTGTCCGGGGTGGCCAGCTTTTCCGTGTAGCGCTCGTCGCGGTGGCGCCAGGTCACCGGCAGGGCGTCGCCGAGTTCGGCGGCACGGCGGCGCGATGCCGGGGTGATCGGGTCGAGCGGGTGTTCGGCCAGTTCGGCGCCCTCGATGACGGGCGTCCACTCGTCGAGGAGTCCCGCGAGGGTGCGCAGCAGCCGGGTCTTGCCCTGGCCGCGTTCACCGAGGAGGACGACGTCGTGCCCGGCCAGCAGCGCGCGCTCCAGCTGGGGCAGCACAGTGCGCGAGAACCCGACGATCCCGGGCCACGGGTCTTCCCCGGCGCGGAGCTTGGCGAGAAGGTTGTCGTGCAGTTCTTGTTTGATCGAACGCGGCAGGTGGCCGGCCGCGCGAAGGTCCCCGGCGGTCCGGGGCAGATTTGCGGGAACATCGTTCACCCGTTCGACGCTACGTCGCGATCATGGCCCCTGTCGACGTGAAGCAACTCCAGCTCTGGATCAACCGAACGGTTGAGGGAACCTCAAGAGGTCGGTTGATGTGGGAGCGGGCGGCCGCGCAGCAGACTGGACCCGTGCCCCGGCGGTGGGCCGCACGCTGATGAGGGAGGTGGTGGATGAGCGTCGAGCCGGAGGCAAGCCCGGTGGTGACGGTGCTGTCGTTCGTACTCTTGGCGATCCTCATTGCTTTCACGTTCGTGGCCGACGGCCCCCTGGTGAAGGAGCTCGTCCTGTGCGGGGTCGCCGCCGGCTGGATGCTCGGCATGCTCGTGGCACCCCGGTCGTGGCGTTCGAGCCTGCCGGTGACGGCCGTCTTCCTCGGCGTGCTGACCGCGATCACGCTGATCCTCGTGGTCGAAGCCCCCTGGTTCGGTTGCTTCACGCCCGTGCTGTATGTGTACGCGTTCCGGCTCCTGCCGTGGCCCTGGCTGGTGCCCGGCGTCGCCGCGGCGGCGGTGGTCGCCGGGACCGCGCAGGCCTACGGCGTGGACAAGACCACGGTCGCCGGGGTGCTGAGCTACCTCGCCGTCCTCGCCGCCAACATCGGGCCGATGTGCGCCTTCGCCTGGTTCGCCTGGCGCGGCGACGAACGGAACCGGCAACGGGAGGAGGCCTTGCGTGAGCTGGCCGAAGCCAACTTGAGGCTGGAGGCGAGCCTGGCCGAGAACGCCGCCCTACACGAGCAACTGCTCGCCCGTGCGCGCGAAACCGCCGTGCACGGCGAGCGCGAACGGATGGCCAGGGAAATCCACGACACGCTGGCGCAGGGTCTCACCGGGATCATCACGCAGTTGCAGGCGGCCGAGCACGATCCGGACTCCTGGCGGCGGCGCACCACGGCGGCGACGGCGCTGGCGAGGGAAAGCCTGACCGAAGCCCGGCGTTCGGTGCACGCGCTCCGGCCCGAACCCCTGCGGACGTCGCGGCTGGGCGAGGCGCTGGACGGTGTCGCGGAACGATGGTCGGCGCTGCACGGCGTCGCGGTGCGGGTCACCACGACCGGGACCGCGGTGCCGCTGTCCCCCGAGACCGAGGTCGCGTTGCTGCGGACCGCGCAGGAGGCACTGGCGAACGTCGCCAACCACGCCCGCGCGACCCGCGCCGGCGTGACGCTGTCGTACTTGGAAGGTGAGGTGGCCGTGGACGTCCGGGACGACGGCAGGGGGTTCGATCCGCTGAGCCCCCGGGGCGACACCACAGGGACCGGCTTCGGCCTCACCTCGATGCGGCAACGGATCGAAAGTCTCGCGGGAACGCTGCGGATCGAGTCGGAACCGGGCGGGGGCACCGGGATCTCCGCGTGCGTCCCGCTGGGAGGAGCCCATGCCTGAGTCACCGATCCGGCTGCTCATCGCCGACGATCACCCCGTCGTCCGCGATGGTCTGAGCAGCATGTTCGCCCGCGATCCGGGCTTCGATGTCGTCGGCGAAGCCACCGACGGCGCCGAAGCGGTCCGGCTCGCCGAGAACCTGCGCCCGGACGTCATCCTGATGGATCTGCGGATGCCGGGAACGGACGGCGTCACCGCGATCGGCGAGCTGGCCGAGAGGGGAAACCCGGCGCGAGTACTCGTCCTGACCACCTACGACGCCGACACGCATGTGCTGCCCGCCATCGAAGCCGGTGCGACGGGCTACCTGCTCAAGGACGCGCCCCGTGACGAACTGCTCCGAGCCGTCCGCGCGGCCGCCCGGGGCGAGGCCGTGCTCGCGCCGTCGGTCGCGGCCACGCTGATGGACCGGATGCGCACGCCCGCGCCGGGACCGCTCAGCGAGCGGGAACTGGAGGTGCTGCGGCTGGTGGCGGCCGGGAACACCAACCGGGAGGCCGCCGCGGGGCTGTTCATCACCGAAGCGACCGTGAAGTCCCATTTGCTGAACATCTACGGAAAGCTGGGCGTCGGTGACCGGGCCGCCGCGGTGGCGGAGGCCTTCCACCTGAGGCTGCTGAAACCCAAGGGTCAGTGAGCGGACCGGTACTTGCCTACTTACGCGTGACCAGGGCGAAGGTGCGGTGCGGGAGTCGAGGGGGTCGCTCCGGTCTCGGAGCTTGATGCCACCCCACAACCCCGCGGACGGCAGCCGAGCGGGGAAGCAGATACAGGTCCACCAGAACCCGAACCGCCACTCGCGAACCCCTCGGGCGGACCGGCGCGATGACAGACCACCAAGCTCGCGCCCGTGCACGACACCTCTGCTTCATCCCTCAATAACGTGCCCATTTCCCGGTTTCGTAGAAAGCACGACTAAAATCAACGCGGTGTGCCGTCCTAGTGCGACCCTCGCGGTCTGGTCTTCGGCGTGGCTGAACGGAGCCGCCGCCTCCGACGACGTCCTTGACGCCCTTCAGGTCTGGGGCGAAGCCCACGACGTCGTCGCCGCGGATGCCGCGGCCGCCGAGGCGTTCGACCTGCCGCTGGCGTTCAACCGCGCGGCGACTCCGGTCCAGTTGCTCCTCGCCCTGCGCTCACAGGGCGCGAAGAGCCTCCACCTGCTCCTCCCGGTGCCCGGTGACGTCCGCGGCCTCGGCGGTGGCGGCCCGTTCACCGAGGCCGCGCTGCGGACCGGCGAGGCCGTCGTCCTGCCGGATCTCGGCTACGGGCTCGTCCCGGAGGCGATCGCCGAGGGGTTGATGCGGTGGACCGTCTATTCGGTGCCGACGCCGGGTGTCCTCGAGTACCGGCCGCTCGGCGAGTCGGAACACGGCCTGACCGACGCGATCCGCGCGAGCGCCGGCGCGCTGCAGTCACTCGACGTCGCCCGCGACCGGCCGGGAGTGCGGGCTGAACTCTCGGCGCGGCTGCGGTCGGCCACCGACGCGCCCTGGCCCGCCGGGATGCCCAGCCGGTCGCTGCGCGTGCTGCAACGGGCGGAGGAGATCGCGGCGATCCTCGCGATCGCCGAGTCCGACGACCCGGGCGGCGCGCTGTCGGCGTCGGCGGCGCTGCGACGGGCCGAGGCGTTGCGGCCGCTGGCCGACGCCGTCCGGGGTGCCCGATACGCGGCGATCAACGAAGCGGTGCGGGTGTTCGCGGACCAGGCTGACCGCCACCCGTAGCCAGCACTTTCCCGGCATATCGGACCGACCACAGCGAAAGCCCGCCGATGACGGCGATGAGCAGGACCACGCTGAGGCCGTTCATCACGTCGGCCGACAAGGTGTAGACCAGCGGCACCCGCACCACGGCCTCCAGGAGCAGGGCCACTCCCCACACCGCGGACATCCGGGTGAACGCGCGACGGAAGCCGGGCACCTCGCCGGCGAGCCGGTCGATCTCGGCGCGTTTGGCCACGCTCGACCCGGCACGCACGGCGATGAGCATCATCGGAGTGCGGCTGAAACAGCTCACCAGCAGCACGATCCCCGCGGTCGCGGTACCGAAGGACTCTTTCAGCAACAAGAATCTCGCGTCACCGGTGAACAGCGAAAGGACGAGCCCGACGCCGAGGACGCCGGCCAGCAACGCGGCGAAGCCGTCGAACGAGCGGTCCCGGACGGCGGCCCAGGCGATCCGGAAAGCGGCTATCGCGGCTCCCGCCAGCAGCGAGACCTGCTCGCTCTGTCCGGCGAGCCGGAGCCCGTAGTAGGCGGCCAAGGGCAGCGCGACGTCCCAGAGCAGGAGCGTGAGCGCCGGGTTCCGGCTGCCTCGCGCGGTCACGACGGCGCTTTCCCGATGGCTTCGCAGTCGGCCAGGAAAGTCAGCACACGCGCGTTGACCTCCGCCGCCGCTTCCCCCGCGATGGCATGGGTCGCCGACGGCCACAGTTCGACCTGTCCCCGCGGCAGCAGGTCCCGGGCGCGCGCGGCCGCACGCGCCGGACGATGAATGACGCTGCGCCCGGCCACCAGGGCCAGCACGGGCATCCGCAGCGAACGCAACTGGTCGTCGGTGATCAACCGGGGTGACGGCAGGGCGATGCGGTAGGTCCGCATTCCTTCGTCGATCACCCGCGCGACCGGATCGGTGGCATCGACCTCCGCACCTCCGGAAATCCAGCGGAGGAAGGAGGGCCGGGCCCATCGGTCGACGACGGGGATCACGGAGAGCGTGGCGCGGACGACCAATCCCGCGGTCAGTCCGCCGAACGTCAGCACGGGATCGATGAGCGTGACCGACTTCAGCCGTTCCGGCGCTCGCGCGGCGAAGTTGGCCGCGAGCCAGCCACCGAACGAGTACCCCATCAGGTGCACGGCCGTCAGATCGAGTTCCGCGAGCACCGTCCCGAGCCACGCGGCTTGATCCGCGCCATCGCGAATGGGGGCCGTCTGTTCGCTGCGCCCGGGCTCGCCGATGAGGTCCACGGCGAAGACCTCGCCGTGCCGGAGCAGCGCCTCGATGTTGGGTGCCCACATCACCGCGGTACCCGCGCGCCCGGGCAGCAGCACGATCGGCGTGCCGCCCGGCCGCCCGAACCGGTACACCCGCGCCACCCCGAACGCCGTCGGGATGTCATGGATCCCGGCCGGCGCGGGCAAAGCCGCCAGACCTCGTTCGTAGACGA
Source organism: Amycolatopsis sp. lyj-90 (assembly GCF_046549035.1). Taxonomy (NCBI): domain Bacteria; kingdom Bacillati; phylum Actinomycetota; class Actinomycetes; order Pseudonocardiales; family Pseudonocardiaceae; genus Amycolatopsis; species Amycolatopsis sp. lyj-90. The sequence continues at coordinate 1,084,543 of NZ_JAJPWP010000001.1, read as the reverse complement.
CCTCGTATTCGGCTCGCGCCTCCGGCGAGGAGAAACCGCCCACCTTCATTCGCACCCCTCCTTTTACGGTACGATCGGATTGTAAAGCAGTTGGTGACAAGTTTGCAATCCGATCGGACCGCAAAGGAGGCGGGGTTGCCCAAACGAGTCGATCACGAGGAACGGCGGCGGCAGATCGCCGCAGCCGTCCGCCGCATCGCGGCCGACCGGGGACTCGAAGCGGTCAGCCTGAACGAGGTCGCGGCCGAAGCCGGCATCTCGAAGGGGTTCGTCCAGCACTACTTCGCGTCGAGGGACGACATGCTGCGCTACGCGGCGACGACCTTGCGAGGCGGAGTCGAGGAGCGCATCGCCACGGCCGGCGAACCCGGCGTCCGGGATCTGCTCGTCGCACTGCTCCCCCTCGACGACGCCGCCCGGAACGACGCGCTGGTGGCCAACGCCTTCCTGGTGCGCGCGCTCAAGGACCCGGAGATCGCCGGCCACTTCCGGACCGGCCACGGCCAGCTCCGCGACGCGGTGGCGGCCATGCTAGCGGCCGCACGGGACAACGGCGCTCTCGTGTCCACTGTGGACCCGCCCGCCGAGGCCGTCTCACTCCTGGCCCTGGTGTCCGGCCTGGGAGACGCGGTGTTGCTGGGCTATCAGACCGGCGAGGAGGCCATCGCCCTGATCGACCTGCACCTGTCACGGATCACCGCCACGCGAAGGAAAGCCCGATGAACCGCCGCGCCGCGCCGGCCCTCGCCGCCGCATCGATCGTCCTGCTCAGCGCATGCGGGCCGCGATACGACGAGGCCAGCACGGAACCCGTACCGAGCCCGGCCCCCACCTCGGCGGCCGACCGCGGGGAATCTCCGCGCGAACTCGCGGGCAAAGTCCAGTACGAGATCAAGGGACGGGCGGAGGACATGATCGGCGGGCCGAATCCCGGCCTCACCCTCCAGTGCGGCGAGTTCTCCGGCAGTTCCCTGAGCTGCTCGGCGCGGTTCAAGGACCAGACAGTCCAGATCGACGCCCGGATCTACGACTATTACCCCGGCAAAGCCATGGACACCTACAAGCAGGACATCACCGCGAAGGCGCGCTTCCTCGTCCGGGAAGAAGTGCACCGGGAGTTCCACGAATCGATCATGGCCTTCCAGAACGGCGACCCGCTCGACGCCGACGACGTGCTCCGCTGCGACAAGATCCCGGAGGTCACGACGGTGCGGCTGGGCGTCGACGACGAACTGGTCGACACAGGGATCCGCTGTTACCACTACGGCGGGACGCTGACCACGACGAAGCAGCTGAAGGTCAGCTCGCGGAGCATAGGCTTCTACCACTGATCGCCTCGTGAGTGGTACGGACGGTTCTAACCGTCCGTACCACTCACGAGGGGCGACCGACTACGGACGCGCGGGGCGCTTCGCAGGCTCGCAGCAGCCCACAGCGCAGGGCGCGCCGTTCACCGTGCACCCGGCGGCCGGGAACGGCGACAACTTCCGCGCCGGAACCCCCTCCGTGTGCTCACGGATCAGCTCGACGACCAGCTCCGCGAAGCGCGGATCGGTGTCCGGAGTCGCTGCCCGCGCGAACCCCATGCCGTGTTCGGCGGCCCGCTCGGCGGCCTCGTTGTCGAGGTCCCAAATCACTTCGAGGTGGTCGGACACGAAGCCCACCGGGCAGACCACCACCGAAGTGACGCCGTCCGCGTGCAACGCGTCGATGTGGTCGACGATGTCCGGCTCCAGCCACGGCACCTGCGGCGGGCCGGAGCGCGACTGCCAGACGACGTCGTAGGTCTCGATGCCCGCCTCGGCCGCGACGAGACGGGCGGCCTCGGCGATCTGGCGCGAGTAGCGGTGGCCGCCTTCGGAGGGCGGCCCGGACGCGGCGTCGGCCGAGTCCGGCACCGAGTGGGCGCAGAAGACCGTCCTGGTTCCGGGCAGGTTCCCCAGTTTCGCGTGCGCGGCGCGAACGGCGTCGGCGAAGGCGGCGATGAACAGCGGGTGGTCGAAGAACTGCCGCAGCTTCACCAGTTCCGGCGCACCGTCGCCGACCGACGCGCGGGCGCGCTCGATGTCCTCGTCGTACTGACGGCAGGCGGAGTAGCCGCCGTACGCGCTCGTGGGGAACACCAGGACACGCTGAGCGCCCGCTTTGGTGATCTCCGCCAGCGTCTCCTCGACCATCGGCCGCCAGTTGCGGTTGCCGAAGTGGACGGGCAGGTCGATCCCCGCCGCGGCGAGTTGCTTCTCCACCGCGGAGATCGCGTCCCGGTTCAGGCGGTTGATCGGCGAAACCCCGCCGAAGTGCTGATAGTGCTCGGAGACCTCGAGCAGCCGTTCCCTCGGGACCCCCCGGCCCCGCGTGACGTTCTCCAGGAACGGCATCACTTCGTCGGGCCCCTCGGGACCACCGAACGAAAGCCAAAGCAGCGCGTCATAACCCACCCTGCCATCTTGCCGCTGTGGCGCCCCGCACGCTGACCCGGCCCGTTTTGAACTGAGCGATCCAAAACCTGGTACGGTCGTTCCCATGGCCAGGCCGAAGGAATTCGACGAGCGCGCCGCGGTCGGGCGCGCCATGGACGCGTTCTGGGTTCGCGGCTACGAGGGCACGTCGACCCAGGCCCTCTGCGAAGCCACCGGCCTGGGCCGCAGCAGCATCTACAACACCTTCAGCAGCAAGCACGAACTGTTCATGCGCGCGCTCGATCACTACGCGGAGCGCGGGATCGCGGCCAGGACGGCACTGCTGGAGGACGCCGTGACCGGCGTCGAGCGGTTCCGGTCGCTGTTCTCGTACACGATCGACGAGGAAGTCGCCCACCAAGGCCGGGGCTGCCTCGTCGTCAACACCGTGGCCGAGTTCGGTGACCGTGATCCCAAGATCAAAGCGCGGATCGACGCCGACACCAAACGACACCTCGTCCTTCTCTCGGCCTGCGCCAGAGAAGGACAGATCGACGGGACCGTCGACGGCTCCCGCAAGCCGGAAGACCTCGCCGAGTTCGCGCACAGCACCGTGGCCGGACTCCGCCTGATGTCCCGGCGCGGCGCCGACCGGACTGCGATGGAAGCGGTCGCGGGCATCGCACTGGACGCGATCGCCGCGAAGTAACCGAAACAAGCCCCTGTGCGCAACGCTGCCCAAATTTTGGACTGATCAATACAAAACTGGAGGGAAGACCCGTGCCTTTGGCAGTCTGCGTACTCGGACTGAGCGTGTTCGCGCTCGGCACGTCCGAGTTCATGATCACCGGTCTGCTGCCGGGGATGGCGGCCGATCTGAACGTCGGCATCCCGGAGGCCGGGCTGCTCATCTCCGCCTTCGCGATCGGCATGGTCGTCGGTGCTCCCCTGCTGGCGATCGCGACGTTGAGGGTGCCGAGGCGCGCCACCCTGATGACCCTGCTCGTCGTCTTCGGGCTCTCGCACGTCGTCGGCGCGCTGGGCACGGGATACGCGCTGCTCTTCGCGACCCGCGTCGTCAGCGCCGTCGCCTGCGCCGGTTTCTGGGCGGTCGCGGCGGCCACCGCGGTCGCGCTGGTCCCGGTGGAACGCCGTGGCCGCGCGCTGGCCATCCTGGTCGGCGGGCTCACCATCGCGAACATCGCCGGCGTGCCCGCCGGGACCTTCCTCGGCCAGCACGCGGGCTGGCGGGCGGCGTTCTGGGCGGTCACGGCGCTGACCGTCGTCGCGTTGATCGGCGTCTTCGCCCTCGTCCCGGAAACCCAGAACGGCGACGACAAAACCGACGTCGCGACCGAGCTCCGCCTGTACCGCGGCGGCCGGTTCTGGCTGGCACTCGGCGTGATCGCCTTCGCCCAGGCGATGATCTTCGCGACCTTCAGCTACCTCGCTCCCCTGCTGACCGAAGTCGCCGGACTGCCGGAGAGCTGGGTGCCGGGAGTGCTCTCCCTGTTCGGGCTCGGCGCGCTGATCGGCATCACCGTCGGCGGGCGGCTCGCCGACGCGAGGCCTTTCGCCACCCTCTACGGAGGCCTCGCCCTCGCCCTGCTCGCCCTCGCCCTGCTCGCCCTGGTCCTGCTCGCGCTCTCCGGCCCGGCGACCCCGGTCGCGATCTTCGCCGTCTTCCTGTTCGGCGTCGCGGGCTTCGGGGTCAACCCCGCTTTGAACGTCCGCGCCTTCGCCGTGGCGGGCAACGCGCCCACCCTCGTCGGCGCGAGCACGACAGCCGCGTTCAACGTCGGCAACACCGTCGGCCCGTGGCTCGGCGGCGAGTCGATCGACGCCGGACTCGGCTATCCCAGCGTCGCGTGGGTGAGCGTCGGGCTCGGGGTCGCCACAGTGCTCACGCTCACCTTCGCCGCCGGTGTCCAGCGTACCGACGACACCCGACTGCTCCGCGAACCCGTTACCCAGTAAGGAGAAATCATGACCGACCGAACACGATCCACTTTGGACGAATTCTTCCGCCGGATGTCCACAGGGGACACCGATGGCGCGGCGGACCTCTTCGCCGACACCGTCGAGTGGGACATCCCCGGCGCGACCGAGCTGGTCCCGTGGATCGGCCCGCGCCGGAACCCGGCGGAGATCCGCGAGTTCTACGACCTGCTCGACAAGGGCCTCATCAAGGACCGGTTCGAGATCGAACGCGTCCTCGTCGACGGGCCGCACGCGGTCGCGATCGGCCGCCTGCGCTCGATCATCCGCAGCACCGGCAAGGTCATCGACTCCGCCTTCACCATCCAATTCGAGGTGAACGACGAGGGCGCGATCACCAAGTACCTGCTGCTCGAGGACTCCTGGCACGTCGCGAACGCCGTCCTCCCCTGAAACGCGTGAAGGCCCCCTGCCCTCGGTTCAGCCGAGGAAAGGGGGCCTTCACGCGCGAAAAGGACCTCAGAAACCGGTCGCGTGCAGACCGCCGTCGACCATGATCATCGAGCCGGTGGTCGCGGGCAGCCAGTCCGACAGCACGGCGCAGACGGACTTCGCCGTCGGGTCCGGGTCGGAGCTGTCCCAGCCGAGCGGGGCGCGGTCGCCCCAGCCGTTCTCCAGGTCGGAGAACCCGGGGATCGACTTCGCGGCCATGGTCTTCATCGGGCCGGCGCTGACCAGGTTGACCCGGATGCCCTGCGGGCCCAGGTCGCGGGCCAGATACCGGTTGACCGACTCCAGCGCCGCCTTCGCCACGCCCATCCAGTTGTAGGCGGGCCACGCGACGCGCGCATCGAAGTCCATACCGACGATCGACGAGCCACGCGAAAGCAGCGGCAGGGTCGCGACCGCGAGGGACTTGAAGGAGTACGCCGAGACGTCGACGGCCACCTTCACGTCCTCGCTGGGGGCGTCGAGGAACGGCGCGCCCAGGCAGGACTGCGGGGCGAACCCGATCGAGTGCAGCACGCCGTCGAGCCCGTCGACGTGCTCACGGACCCGGTCGGCGAGCGAGTCGAGGTGCTCCTGGTTGGTGACGTCCAGCTCCAGCACCGGCGCCTCCTCGGGGAGACGCTTGGCGATGCGCTCGACGAGCGACAGCCTGCCGAAGCCGGTGAGCACGACCTTCGCGCCCTCCTGCTGCGCGATCTTGGCCGCGTGGAACGCGAGCGAGGCGTCGGTGATGACGCCGGTGATCAGCAGGCGCTTGCCTTCGAGCAGTCCTGGCACGGGACCTCCAGTCCGGAATGATGCGGTCGGTAAGGGAAAACGGGGGACGTCAGTGGCCCATGCCGAGGCCGCCGTCGACCGGCAGCACCGCGCCGTTGACGTAACCGGCCTCTTCGGAGGCGAGGTAGCGGACGGCGGCGGCGATCTCCGACGGCTCGGCGTACCGGCCGGAGGGAATCTGGGCGAGGATCTCCTTCTTGCGGTCCTCGCCGAGCTCGTCGGTCATGTCCGTGGCGACGAACCCGGGGGCGATGACGTTCGAGGTGATGTTGCGCGAGCCCAGCTCACGCGCGAGCGAACGGGCGAGACCGACGAGACCGGCCTTGCTCGCCGCGTAGTTGACCTGGCCCGCCGACCCGGTGAGGCCGACGACGGACGAGATGAAGATGTAGCGGCCCCACTTCCCGCGCAGCATGCCGCGGGAGGCGCGCTTGGCGACCCGGTACGCGCCGGTGAGGTTGGCGTCCACCACGCGGGTGAACTGCTCCTCGCTCATGCGCATGAGCAGGGTGTCGTCGGTCATGCCCGCGTTGGCGACGAGGACCTCGACCGGACCCTGGTGCTCCTCGACGAGTTTGAAGGCGGCGTCGATCTGCTCGGCGTCGGTGACGTCGGCCTGCACCCCGAAGAGGCCTTCGGGCGCGCCGGAACCGCGGTGCGTGATCGCGACCTGGTGTCCCTGCGCCGCGAGGTCCTTCGCGATCGCCAAACCGATGCCGCGGTTGCCGCCGGTGACCAGTACCGACCGTCCCACAGAGCTCTCCTCGCCTCGTCTTCGTCCCGCTGACGCCCTGAGGTTATCGGCTCACCCGGGACCGGCCGGAGCCGCGCCACCCCTACCTCCGGGTAACCGCGACCGTCCTAAGCGGATGTTAGGAACCGGGCCGGGACCTTGCCCCGTCGTCACGGATTGTTCACCGTGAGCCGGAACACAGGAGGTCAAAGATGACAACCCGGATCGGTGAAACGTCGCCGCCCGTAAGCGAGAGGCGAGTCGTCGGCAACGTGCTGCGCGGCTCGATCGGCAACCTGGTCGAGTGGTACGACTGGTACGCCTACGCCGCCTTCACCACGTACTTCGCGAAGTCCTTCTTCCCCACCAAGGACACGACGGCGGCCTTCCTCGGCACCGCGGCGGTGTTCGCCGTCGGATTCCTCATGCGGCCGCTCGGCGGGTGGATGCTGGGCCGGTTCGCCGACCGGTTCGGGCGACGAAGCGCACTCGTGCTTTCCGTCACGTTGATGGCCGCCGGGTCGCTGATGATCGCGCTGACCCCGACCTACGCCACGATCGGCATCGCCGCGCCGATTCTGCTGCTGGTCGCCCGGCTCATCCAAGGGCTCTCGGTCGGCGGCGAGTATTCGACCTCCGCGACCTATCTGTCCGAAGTGGCCACTCCCGGCAAACGCGGGTTCTACTCCAGCTTCCAGTACGTGACGCTGTACGGCGGCCAGTTGCTGGCGCTCGGCCTCCAGCTGCTGCTGCAGGCCGTCCTCACCGAGCAGCAGCTGACCTCGTGGGGCTGGCGGATCGCGTTCGTCGTCGGCGCGCTGGCCGCGGTCGTGGTGATGTTCCTGCGCCGCGGGATGGACGAATCGGCCAGCTTCGAGGAGGCCAAGGCGTCCGGCACCGGCAAGGACGCGGGTGACAAGGGCACGCTGCGCGCGCTGATCAAGTACCCCAAGGAAATCGCCCTCGTCGTCGGCCTCACGCTCGGCGGCACGGTCTCCTTCTACACCTTCGCCACCTACAGCCAGAAGTTCATGGAGAACACCGCGGGCATCCCGCGCCGGACGGTCACGCTGATCCTGTTCTGCGCGATCCTCGTCGCCGCGATCCTGCAGCCGTTCGCGGGCAAGCTCTCCGACCGCATCGGCCGCCGCCCGCTGCTGATGTTCTTCGGGATCGCGGGCACGCTGCTGACCGTCCCGATCATGACGCTGATGGGCGGGACCCAGGAGCCGGTGCTCGCCTTCCTGCTGATGCTCGCCGGCCTGGTGATCGTCACCGGGTACACCTCGATCAACGCGATCGTGAAGGCCGAGCTGTTCCCGACGAAGATCCGCGCCATCGGCGTCGGCCTCCCCTACGCGCTCACGGTGGCGATCTTCGGCGGCACCGCCGAGCTCATCGCGCAGGCGTTGAAGGGGGCGGGCCACGAATCGGTGTTCTTCTTCTACGTCGCGGGCTGTGTCCTGGTGTCGCTCATCGTCTACGGCACAATGCGGGAAACCTCGAAGACCTCGGAGCTCGAGAAGAAGCCGGAGCCCGAGCTGGTTTCCGGCCGAGAAGGCTAGGCGGAAGGGAATGGCCGTGCGGGTGCTGCTCGTCGAAGACGACACCAGCGTCGCCGACGCGCTCGCCGAGACACTGCAGACGCGCGGCCACACCGTCTCCCACGCGATCCGGGGCTGCGACGCGCTGCACCGGCACCGCGAAGCCGACGTGATCCTGCTGGACCTCGGCCTGCCCGACATGGACGGGCTCGACGTCCTCAGGAAGGTACGTCAGGTGTCGCTGGTGCCGGTGCTGGTCCTCACCGCGCGCGGGGACGAGCGGTCCGTGGTGCGCGGGCTGCGGCTCGGCGCCGACGACTACCTGACCAAACCCGTCCGCCTCGCCGAACTGCTGGCGAGGATGGACGCGGTCGTGCGCCGCGCCGCCGTCTCGTCCACGCCGCAGGACGACGTCGTCCGCGTCGAGGACGTCGAAATCGACCTCGCGGCACGGCGGGTGCTGGTCGGCGGGAACGACATCGGGCTCACGACCAAGGAGTTCGCCGTCCTGGCTGTGCTCGCCGCGCGGCCCGGCACCGCGGTGAGCAGGCAACAGCTGATGGACGAGGTCTGGGGCGACGCGTACCTCGCCGTCTCCCGCTCGCTCGACGTGCACCTGACCCAGCTGCGCGCGAAACTCGACCGGCCGGGGCTGCTGACCACGATCCGGGGTTTCGGCTACCGCTTCGGCCGGGACTGACCGGTGCGTGCCCGGCTGCTGGTCGTCCTCGTCGCGCTCGCGCTGACCGTGGTCGCCGCGTTCGCGATCCCGCTGTTCGGCTCGACCGCCGCCCAGCGGACCCAGCAGCTGGTCATCGCCCGCAACGCCGACGTCGACCGGTTCGTCGTCCTCGCCCAGCAGGCCGTCGACGCCGGTGACCCGACCGCGCTGGGGGTCGACGCGGCGCGGTATTCGTCGTTATACGGCGAAGCCGTCGTGGTGGTCGACGCGCGCGGGATGCCGCTGGTGGAAACCGGTGGGATGACCGCCGCGGAGCCGGTGGTCCGCTCGCTCGTCGAGTCCGCGCTGCGCAACCAGCCCGCGAAAGGCCCCGAACAGCTGAGCCCGTGGTCGGTGGATCCGGTCTATTTCGCCCGTCCGGTCGGCACCGGGACCCGGGTGGCCGGGGTGGTCGTGCTGCGGGCGTCGGTGACCACGGCGGCGGCCGACGTCGCCACCCGCTGGGCCGCGATCGTCGCGGGCGCGGTGCTGGTCGCGGCGGTGTTCGTGCTGCTCGCGGTCCTGCTGGCGCGGTGGATGGTGCGGCCGCTGCACGAACTGGAGACCGGCGTGCGGGCGGTGACCGGCGGGCACCGCGCGCAGGTTCCCGACAAAGCCGGGCCGAGGGAGCTGCGCTCGCTCGCGACGTCGTTCAACCGAATGTCCGACGCCGTCGTCGAAGCGTCCGAACAGCAGCGACGGCTCGTCGCGGACGCGTCGCACCAGCTGCGGAACCCCATGGCGGCCTTGCGGTTGCGCGTGGATTCACTGGCCGCGCAGATCGACGGCGACGGCCAGCGGACCTACCGGGCGACCGTCGCGGAGGTCGAACGCCTGGAGTCCCTGCTCGACGGGCTGCTCGCGCTGGCGCTCGCCGAAAGCGCCGCGACCCGGCTCGCCGCGGGCGAAGCCGACGACGAACCCTGCGATCTTCCTTCCGTGCTCGCCGAACGGGTCGACGCGTGGCGTCCGTCGGCCGACGACGCCGGAGTCGGCCTCCCCGCCGCCGAGGGCCACCACCCGCCGGTTCCGGTGCGGTGCACCGAAGGCGATCTCGCCCAGGTGCTGGATGTCCTGCTGGACAACGCGGTGCACTACGCGGGCCGGGGCGCGACCATCACCACCGGCTACGAGACCGGCGACGCGACCGCCACGGTCTTCGTGTCCGACAACGGCCCTGGACTGTCCACAGAGGACCGTGAACGCGCGACCGAGCGGTTCTGGCGTGCCGGTGGCGACGGAGCGCCGCGGGGAACGGGGCTCGGACTCGCGATCGCGAACCAGCACGTGCTCGCCCGCGGCGGGAAACTCGAGCTACGGGCAGCGGAACCGCACGGGCTCGAAGTCCGCGTCGAACTTCCCCTCTCCACCGGGGAGACGCCATGACCGTCACCAGGCGTACCGCGCTCCTCGCCGGGCTGGCCACGCTCGCGGGCTGCTCGACGGCGGGCTACCAGGGCCCGGAACGAGAGGTCGTCATCGCGGCGGGCGAGAGCGGCGGTTTCTATCTCGCCTTCGCGGAGCTGCTGGCCCAGCAGCTGAACAGGGCGGAATCGCGGCTGCGCGCCACGGCTGTCGCGACCGAGGCCAGCGTCGAGAACCTGCGACGGCTGCGGGACGGCCGGGCCGATCTCGGTCTCGTCCTCGGTGACGTCGCCGAATCCGCCTTCGCCGGTGCGGAGCCGTTCTCCGTCCCGATCGCTTTCTCGGCCATCGGCCGCGTCTACGAGAACTACCACCAGCTCGTGGTCCGCGCGGACGGTGGCGTGCGCTCACTCGCCGACCTGGCCGGGCGGCCGGTCGCGATGGGCGCGAGCGGATCCGGGGTCGCGGTGTTCAGCACCCGGCTGTTCGCCCGCGCCCAAATCCCGGTGAACGCGAAGAACCTCCTGCTCGGGGAGGCGATCAACGCGCTGGTGGCGCACGAGGTCGACGCGCTGTTCTGGTCCGGCGGGATCCCCACGCCCGCGCTGACCGAGTTGAACCGGACCACCCCGATCACCCTTCTCCCGCTCGACGCCCACCTTCCCGCTTTGCGCGCGGGCCACGGCCCGGTGTACGACCTGGTCCACGTCCCGGCGCAGGCCTATCAGGGAGTCGGCGAACTGCGGACGATCGGCGTCGCGAACCTCCTTTTGGCGGCTCCTTCCCTGCCCGACGACGTCGCGGCCGCCGTCGCGCGGGTGCTGGCCGCGCACGCCGCCGACCTCGTCCCGGCACCCGCCGTCGGGACCCAGTTCCTCGACGTCCGGACGCTGATCGGGACCGGCAAGGTGCCGCTGCACCCTGGTGCCGCGTCGGCCTACCGTGCCCTGCACGGGTGATCGGGGCTCCACCTCCAGAGGGATGCGCGTCACCCGGTGGCGCTGCCATGGTCGGAAGGGAGGCGGTCGTCGGACCGCCCCGATCCGGAAGGACTCCAGCAGTGTCATCGAGACACACCAGGGTGGTGCGGGGTTCGGCGCTCGTCGCGGGCCTCGCGCTCGCCGGCGGGCTCGCCACCGCCGCCCCCGCCGTCGCGGCGGAGCAGGTCAGACTCACCGCACCCGCCCTCACCGGCCAGTACGAGGTCGGCACCACCGACCTCCACCTCGTCGACCGGTCCCGGCCCGATCCGTGGAAACCGGACCGGCGCCGGGAGGTCATGGCCACCGTCACCTACCCGGCGGACCGGTTCGCCCACGGCCCGCAAGCACCGTGGCTGACGCCGGGTATGAGCGCCGTCATCGACCAGGCGCTGGCGAACCCGAACGACCTCGATGTCCCGGTCGGCTCCGTCGACTGGACGTCGTCGAAGCGGCGGGCCGAGATCGGCGTCCCGGCGGCGCCCGGCGCACCAAAGCCGGTCGTGCTCTTCTCCCCCGGCTTCGGGGGACCTCGAGAGACGTACTCGGCGATCGTCGACGACCTCGCGAGCCGCGGCTACGTGGTCGTCTCGCTCTCGCACACCTACGAGAGCGCCGCGGTCGAGTTCCCCGGCGGGCGACTCGAAACGGCGCTCCCGCCGGGCGAGGGTCCCGAATTCATGAAGAAGGCGCTCGACGCGCGAGTCGGCGACAGCCGGTTCGTCCTCGACCAGCTCGCGAAGATCACTCGGGGGCAGAACCCGGACGCGGAGAACCGGCCGCTCCCTCGCGGGCTCGGTTGGTCGCTCGACCTGTCGAAGGTCGGTGCCTACGGGCATTCCTACGGCGGGTTCACGGCGGGCGAGACGATGGTCCACGACCGCCGGGTCGACGCCGGGATCAACCTGGACGGCGCGATGGCGACGGCGTTCGGCTACCCGCCGGGAAGCGCCTACATCCCCGGAGAGGTGACGAAGCGCGGTCTGGACCGGCCGTTCCTGCTGATGGGCGCCGAAGGTGTCGGTCCGGACGGGAAGCCGCTCGAGCACACGCACCGCACCCTGGAATTCGACCGCAGCTGGGCGGATTTCTGGGCCAACCAGCGAGGCTGGAAGCGGGACCTGCTCCTGCGCGGCGGCAGCACGCACATGTCCTACAGCGATCTGCAGGTCGTCGTGCCGCAGCTCGGCGCGCTGGTGACGCCGGAGAAGCGGAAGGCGTCCATCGGCACCATCGATCCCCGTCGTTCGCTCGCCGCGCAGCGGGACTACATCGGCGCGTTCTTCGATCTGCACCTGAAGGGCCGTGACCGGCACCTGTTCGACGGGGAATCCCCGCGGCACCCGAATATCGACTTCATCGAGTAGGACTGAAGGGGACTTTCCCCGCATACCATCGGGCGAAGGGCGCTTTCACCGCATGCGATGCGGTGAAAGCGTCCTTCAGCTCCTACATTGGCAGGGTGACCGAGCCACGGAAACCGATCGTCGAAATGCCGCTCCGCGTGCGCTACCACGAGTGCGACGGACAGGGCATCGTCTTCAACGCGAACTACCTCGCCTACGTGGACATGGCCATGTTCGAGGTGGAAAGAACCCTCTACGGCTCCCACGAAGCGGCGCTGGCCCTCGGTGTCGACGTCGTCGTCGCCGAATCGAACCTCCGCTACCGCGCGCCTTGCCGCTACGACGACGAACTGGTCGTCTCGGCGTTCCTGAACCATCTCGGAACCACGTCGCTGATCATCGACTTCGAGATCGGCCGCGACGGCACGGTGTGCACCGAAGCGACCAACCGTTACGTCTTCGTCGATCCGGCGACGCTCAAGAAGGCGGCGCCACCCGCGGTCGTGCGCGAGGTGTACGCCGCCCTCCTGCCCGCTCAGGCGGACTGAACGCCGGGGCGCCGGTCCTCGACGACGTAGCTGGCCCGCGTGCTGATCGGCGCGCCGGGGGTGTTGACGAACGGCACCACCCGGAAGTCGCTGCGCCAGCGCTGCCGGTTGACGTTGACCCGGACGTACCCGCGCTGGTTGTTGAAGAACTTCATGTGCGGGTTGGCCTTCAGCAGGTTCTCGCCGGCGGGCGTCATGTCTGCGCCGTTGCCGCCGCTGGTGATCGACGTCCCGACGAACTCGCTCGCCACGGTGGGCGAACCCGGGTCGCCGAAGTCGCGTTTGAGGTCCCAGGCGTAGTTCTGGTGCCTGTCGCCGGTGATGACCACCAGGTTCCGCACGCCCCGGTCCTGCGCCGCGGCGAGCACGCGGTCGCGGTCGGCGACGTAGCCGTCCCACGGGTCGAGGTAGACGTTGGTGGCGGCGCCCGCGTCGGTGTCGGTCTGGCCCATCGGCGCCTGGTTGCCCAGGATCTGCCAGCGAGCGCGGGACCGGGAGAAACCGTCGAGCAGCCAACGCCGCTGCTCCGAACCGAGCAGGGTGCGGTCCTCGTCGAACCGCTCGGTGCAGTTCGCCGACTGGCCGTCGCCGCACGGCTGGTCGTCGCGGTACTGGCGGGTGTCGAGCATGGTGAAGTCGGCGAGCGTGCCGTAGCTCAGGCGCCGGTGAAGACGCGCGTCCGGCCCCTTCGGCAGCTGGGCGATGCGGTACGGCAGGTGCTCGTACATCGCCTGGAAGGCCTGCGCGCGCCGCTGGCGGAACACCGCCGGGTCCTGGTCGGGCTCGTTGTCGGCCTGGGAGAGGTCGCCCGCCCAGTTGTTCTCCACCTCGTGGTCGTCGTTGACGTGGATCCACGGGAAGGCGGCGTGGGCGGCCATCAGCGGCGCTTCGGACTTGTAGAGCGCGTACTGGAGCCGGTAGCGCGCGAGGTCGAAGGTCTCGCCCTTGAACTGCGACCCGACCGGAGTTCCGCGGCCGACCCCCGTGACGCCGCTTTCGTAGAGGTAGTCGCCCAGGTGCACGACCAGGTCGAGATCCTCGGCCGCCATGTGGTCGTAGGCGGTGAAGTGCCCCGCCTCCCAGCTCTGGCAGGACGCGAACGCGAAGTTCAGCTCGCGCGGCGACGACCACGCGACCGGCGCCGTCCGGGTGCGGCCGACGGGCGAGATCTCGCCGCCCGTGCGAAAACGGTAAAAGTACTGGTGATCCGGCGCGAGGCCGTGGATCTCGGGGTGCACGGAGTGGCCGAGTTCGGGAGCGGCGACCACGGAACCGCGGCGGATCACGGCACGGAAGCGCTCGTCCAGCGAGACCTCGTACTCGACGCGAACGGGCTTGCGGGGCATCCCGCCGAAGCCATCGGCCTCGTAGGGCTTCGGCGCGAGCCTGGTCCAGAGCACCACACCGCCGGGCAACGGGTCACCCGACGCGACGCCCAGGGTGAAGGGATTTCCGGAGCCGCTCGCGAGCGGCATCGCGCCGGCGGCGTTCCAGGCACCGGTCCCCAGCAGGACGGCGGCCGCGCCTGCGGAGCCATAACCGAGGAAGCGACGCCGCGACAGGGGGTGAGGGAGCGAAGGCATGAAGCCCTCCTGTGGTGGGATGGTCACGGGCGGCCTCATGCTCGTCCGCGTATATGGCCTCCCGGCCGCCCTCAGGCGAAGCGCCCGTGAACGAAAGACGATCAACCCTCGTGTTCCGCATCCTGTTCTACCGCCCGGAAATCCCGCCCAACACGGGCAACGCGATCCGCTTGACCGCGAACACCGGCTGCGAGCTCCACCTGGTGGAGCCGCTCGGTTTCACGCTGGAGGACAAGCAGCTGCGCCGCGCCGGCCTCGACTACCACGACCTCGCGCGCGTCCACGTCCACGCGGACCTCGACGCGGCCTGGGCGGCTCTGCTGCCCGCCCGGGTCTTCGCGTTCAGCGCCTCCGCGACACGGCTGCACACCGACGTCGCGTACGAGCCCGGAGACGTGCTGATGTTCGGTCCGGAGTCGGCGGGACTGCCCCTCGACGTCCAGGAGTCCTCCCAGGTGACCGACCGGGTGCGGCTGCCGATGCTGCCGTCGAGCCGGTCGCTGAACCTTGCGAACACCGCGGCGATCAGCGTTTACGAGGCTTGGCGGCAGAACGGCTTCGCGACTCCCTGACCGCTTCCCCCAATGCTATGAAAGGCCCGTTACTTGCAAATTTTGCAAGTAACGGGCCTTTCATAGCACGCCCGGGGGCAGGATCTACGGCAGTCGTTGACCCAAGAAGAGCGAAGCGGCGGCGCCGATCATCAGCACCAGCGTCCCGAGGATCACCCAAGGACGACTCGCGTCGGCGTCCTTCAGCTCATACCCGATCTGCTCACCGAGGTCGTCGTACACGCGTTTCAGCTCGTCCGCGCTCGCCGCCTTGTAGAAGTCGCCGCCCGAGAGCCGCGCGATCTCCTCCAGCGATTCGTCGTCGACCTTCACGTCCTGCGGTTTGCCGTCGATGTCGACCGAGCCGTGCGTGGTCCCGAACGAGATCGACGAGATCGGCACCTGAGCCTGCTTCGCCGCCTGCGCGGCCGTGTAGCCGCCTCGCGGTGCGTACAGGTCGTCCGGGACGGTCTGCTTGCCGTCGCTCATCAGGACGATGCGGGCGGGCGGCGGGCCTTCCGCGCCGCCGACGATCGCCGAGAAGCTCTCGATCGACTGCAGCGCGGCGAAGATCCCTTCGCCGGTGGCGGTCGACTGCGCCAGCTTGAGGTTGTCGATCGCCTTCACGACACCGCCGCGATCGGTGGTCGGCGCGACCAGCACGGTCGCCGTCCCCGCGAAGGAGATCAGCCCGAGGTTCACCCCGGGCGTCATGTTCTGTGCGAACGAGCGCGCCGACTCCTGGGCCGCCTTCAGCCGGGTCGGGGCGACGTCGGTGGCTTCCATCGACAGCGAGGTGTCGATCACCAGCATCACGGTGGCCCGGTTGCGGGGCACCTTCTGCTCGGCCGTCGGCCCGGCGAGCGCGACGGTGAGCACCAGCAGCGAGAGCACGATCAGGATGGCGGGAACGTGCCGCACCCAGCCCTGGCTCTTCGGCGCGACCTTGTCCAGCAGCTCCAGGTTGGCGAACCGCATCGTGCGCTTGCGCCGCGCGCGCTGGGAAAGCACGTAGCCCACGGCCACCGCGGCGACCGCCAGCAGCAACAGGAACCACCACGGCGACGCGAATCCGGTCAGGCTCACGCGACACCACCGGACCAGCGGCGCTTGCGGGCCACCACGAACCGGACCATGTCCGCGATCCAGTCCGAATCGGTGCGCAGCACCAGATGCGCCGCACCGGCGCGGCGCAGCGCGGCCGCGACCTCCTGCCGGTGAGCATGCGCCGCGGCGCCGAATTCCTTGCGCAGCAAGGCCGAAGCGTGCACTTCGCGCTGTTTCCCTGTCTCCGGGTCGGCCAGCACGACGGTGCCCACGTCGGGCAGGTCGATGTCGCGCGGGTCGAGGACTTCGATGGCGATGAGGTCGTGGTGCCCGCCGAGCGCGCGCAACGGGCGCTGCCACTCGGTGTCGCCGAGGAAGTCGGAGATCACGACGGCGAGCCCGCGACGGCGGGGCGGACGGCGCAGTTTCTCCAGTGCCGCGGCGAGATCCCCGCGGACACCTTCCTCGGCACGCGGGGTCTCGGCGAGCTTGCGGACCAGCCCCCGCGCGTGCGGGAGCCCGCCGCGCGCCGGGATCCGCGTGATGCTGCCCGCCCCGTTGGAGACGAGCGCGCCGATCCGGTTGCCGCCTCCGCCGGTCAGATGGGCGACCGCGGCCGTCGCGCAGACGACCAGGTCGCGCTTCTCGCACAGCGCGGTCCCGAAGTCGAGGCTCGCGGACACGTCCGCCACGAGCCACGTCTCCAGCTCACGGTCGGCGACGGTCTCCCGGATGTGCGGGCTCGTCGTCCGCGCGGTGACCGCCCAGTCCATCCGGCGGACGTCGTCACCGGGCTGGTACGGCCGGGCCTCCCCCGGTTCCGAACCCGGCCCCGGCACCAGGCCGAGATGGTTTCCCTGCAGCAGACCGTCGAGACGGCGGCGCACGTCGAGTTCGAGCGTGCGCAGGCCCGCCTCCATCCGCTCCCCGCGGAGTACCGGCGGTGCCCAGGAAGGACGTTCGCCCTTCTCGTTCTTCACGCTTCGTCCTTACCTGACCGGTGCGCCGGCCGGGACCGGGCCGCCCTGCCCGGTGCCGCCCTGCGGACGGGCCGAGACCTGCGGCAGCGGCACGGTCTGCAGCACCCGCGTGATGATGTGGTCGATGGGGACGCCGTCGGCCAGTGCGTCGTAAGACAGCACGAGCCGGTGACGCAGCACGTCGGGAACGACGTCGACGACGTCCTGCGGCAGCACGTAGTCACGGCCGCGGACCAGCGCCAGCG
This sequence comes from Amycolatopsis sp. lyj-90, assembly GCF_046549035.1. NCBI lineage: Bacteria > Bacillati > Actinomycetota > Actinomycetes > Pseudonocardiales > Pseudonocardiaceae > Amycolatopsis > Amycolatopsis sp. lyj-90. The sequence continues at coordinate 1,067,276 of NZ_JAJPWP010000001.1, read as the reverse complement.
CCCGCGAGGCGGCGATGATGCCGAGGCTGGCACGCGGCGAGGCACCGTAGGACACCCAGCCCGCGACGTCGGCGAGGCCGTGGTCGTTCGGGGTACGGGTGGTGAGCACGAGGCGGACGACGTAGTCGACCAGCGCGTGGTGCACGAACACCTGCGAGGCGACGTTCTGGAGCCGGACCAGCTCGCTGGGGCTCAGCACCTCCTGCGGCGTGGGCGCGGTGACACCCATCCGGTAGATGATCTCCCGCTCTTCCTCGGCGGTCGGGTACTCGACGACGATCTTGAACAGGAACCGGTCGCGCTGCGCCTCGGGCAGCGGGTACACGCCCTCGTTCTCGATCGGGTTCTGCGTGGCGAGCACGAGGAACGGGTCGGGCATCTGGAACGTCTGGCCGCCGATCGACACGTGCCGCTCGGCCATCACCTCGAGCATCGCCGACTGCACCTTCGCGGGCGCGCGGTTGATCTCGTCGGCGAGCACGAAGTTCGCCACCACCGGGCCGAGCTCGACGTCGAACCGCTCGGCGCCCTGGCGGTAGATCCGGGTGCCGAGGATGTCGGCCGGGACCAGGTCCGGGGTGAACTGCACCCGCGAGAACGAGCCGCCGACCACTCGCGCGAAGGTCTCGACGGCGAGGGTCTTCGCGACACCGGGCACACCTTCGAGCAGGAGATGGCCCCTGGCCAGCAAGCCGACCAGCATCCGCTCGACCAGCCTGTCCTGGCCGACGATGATCCGCTTGACCTCGAACACGGTCCGCTCCAGCAACTGGGCGTCCCGCGCCGGCGTTCCGGGCTGCTGCTGCGCGCCGTCGGCGTAGCCGGGCTCGGTCACTCGTGCCTCCTGTGTTCCCCGCTTGCGTTCTTGCGTCCGGATGTGACCGTAGTGGTCGGTGGCACAGCCGTTCGTGAAGGTAGCCAACCCGACCACCGGTATGACGGCTGTGAAGGGCCTCGGTCTACTCTCCCGAACCCCGCCCCTTCCGGAATTCCACCAGGTCGTCCCACGCCTGCCGTGGGTGCATGGCCATCCGCTGCCGGACGGCGGCGAGCCGGTGCAACCCGGGGCTCAGCCGGTCACCGGTCAGCGTGTCGTCGAAGACTTCCAGCACCGTCGCGCAGAACAGCACGAAACAGCCGCTGTGCCATCGCAGATCGCTGATCGGCGCGGCGGTGTCCTCTTCGGTCCGCACCAGGCGGCCGGCGATCTCGGCCAGTTCCTCCGGTGCGTCGGTTCCCGGGATACCGAGCAGATCCGTGGTCAACGCGACCAGTTCCGGCGACCGTTCCAGGGTGGCCGCGGTAGCGGTGAAGGCCCGGGTCTTGCCGGTCAACTCCCCGGCGACGAGGCTCCGCGCGACGACCGCCAAGGACGGCTGGTAGATCTCGCTCGCGAGATCCGCCATTTCGACGGCGCAGCGTTTGAGGTCGCGCGGCAAGCCGCCCGAAAGACAGTGCGCCAGATAGCAGAACTGCTCGGAGACCCCCCGCAACCGCAAGGCGATCCAGAGCCTGCTTTCGTCCAAAGTGAACGGTTCGAGCCGCACCATCTCCGAGAACGCGCTGTCGAAGGCGTCACGGACGCCGAGCCCGCGCTGTTCGAAACCGAGAACGGCGTCGTCCGAAACGGACACGAAGAACAGGCATCCTGGGACGTCGAAGACACCTTTCACGTCGTTGATGAACTGGTGCGCCTTGTCGGGCTCCCCGATCTTGTCCAGTTCGTCGATCGCGATCACGACTCGCCCAGCGAGGTTCACCGCGGCGAGTTCGGCGAACTCCCGGAACTTGTCCACGACCTCCGGATGGGTGAGTTGCTGCTCGGCGCGCTGAGTCGACCACGTCCGGCCGGCTTCCCCCTTCAGCGGCATGCTGAGCTTCCCGGACCATCCGGTCGTGTAGGTCTGCAAGAACCGGATCCGATCGAGCTGCTGTTCGGTGACGCGCCGGAAGCCCGCCAGGTGGACATCGCGGCGGCGCGCGATCAGCAGGCGCGTGACCGTGGCACCGGCGGCCAGTACACCGATCACGAGCCGCAGCAGGAACATCGACACCAACCCGAGCGCGATGAGCCGTGCTGTCGGCTGGCCTGTCCACAGCTGCTGAAGCGTCACGCGTCCGTTCACGACCTCGACCGCCAACGTCCCGAGGTCCTGCGCCGCCGTCCCGCCCCACAGGAGCCGGACGGCGACCGCCACCACTCCCCAGAACACCAGGAACGCCAACGACGTCCGGAGCAACCGCCCGAACGCCGCCCGCCGCCGAAGACGGCCGGGCACGGCTCGCGATCCCTTCGAGATCTTCGCCAGCACCGCCTTGCAGAGCAGCGCGTGCAGGTGCAGCACGAAGTCCCGTGCCTCGTACGCGGCGGGCGCGGAGGCGACCACGACCAGCGGTGCCGCCTGATCGGATCGGCTCAGCAAACCCTGTTCCAGCGACCGGATCGACGTGGTCTTGCCGGTCCCCCGGTGCCCGGCCAGTGCGACGGCCACCGACTCCGCCCGGTCGACGATCCGGCGAAGCCGCTTCACCGCGGCGGTCCGGACGAGACCCGCTTCCAGCTCCGCCGAGGCGTCGGGATCTTCGAAGACGAGGTTCACCCGGTCACGGATCCGCCGGTGATCGCGGATGTGGTCACGCAGCTCCGGCAGGACGATTTCGTGCAACACGAACTCCCACCGGTCACCCAGCCCGATCATCTCGGGATGGGCCCGGTCCGTCCCGCGTTCCCTGCCTTCGGTGACGAACAGACCGGGGATCCGGCGGCTGATGACCAGGACGGCCATCCCGATCACCGCCCCGAGTCCCAGTACCCCGACCAGCTGAAAGCCCAGAGGCATCGCCTGCCACGACAGCTGCAGGATCCGGAGGTAGCCCACCAGCAGGGCGCAGGTCACGGCCAGCCATCCTGCCTCCCGGAGGGTCATTTGCCGGAGCGGGAGCCGCCGGGGACGGTCGAAGACCACACCCGCCCGTTCCCGTTCCATCCGGATCCGCGCGAGAGCGGTGGCGCTGCCGAGGACGGCGTTCCTCGCGTCGTCGGCACGCAGACCTTCCCGATGGAGACCGGCGGCGATCTCCGGCTCGCCGAGCGCCTCGTCGAGTACGTCCTCCAGCGCGAGCAAAGACAACCAAGTGTCGAAATCCTCGATGAACCCTTCGCCGTCACGCAGGACGTCCGACTCGGTTTCGTCAAGATGGTGGTCGCTCACCGGCTTATGATGCCGAACCGCGTCAACGGGTTCCCGGGAACGCTACGAAAGCCGGTCCAGGTCCTCCGGGGTGTCGATGTCGTCGCTCTCCCCCGGTTCCTCGGCCACCTCGACGAGGTCCAGCCCGCCCAGCGCCCGCCGCAGCGACGCGTTTTCCACCTTCTCGGGCAAGGCGCCGCGCAGTGCTTCCGTGCGCCAAGCGCCCAGCAACCACTGCCGCTCCCCCGCGGCGTCGACCAGAACCGCACCGGGAGCAGACCCGAGCGCGGCCACCAGCCGTTCCACAGTGGACTTCCGGACCCCGGCGAGATCCCCGGCCAGCACCACGACGACCTCCGTGCGCACCAGGGCGAGTCCCGCCGCCACCGCGGCCACCGGACCCGTTCCCGGCGATGACTCCCGCGTCCAGAGGACGTCGCCGAACCCCGGTCGTTCCGGGCCGACGACGATCACCGGGTCCGCGTCGGCGAGCGCCGTGAGAGCCCTGGCGAGCAACGGTTTCCCGCCGACGGTCAGCGCGGGTTTGTCCACACCGGACAGACGGCGCGCGGCGCCGCCCGCCAGCACGATCCCCGCGTAGGCCACGCCTAGCCGATCAGGCGGGCCGCGTACGGCATGATGCCGCCGTAGCGCACCGGCGCGATCCGGACCCGCAGACCCGATTGCGGCGCTTCGACCATCTGCCCGTTCCCGAGGTACATCGCGACGTGGTGGATACCCCGCGCGCTGCCGCCCCAGAAGAGCATGTCGCCGCGGCGCATCTGCGAAAGCGGCACCTTCCGCCCTGCGTTGTACTGATAGCCGCTGTAGTGCGGGAGCGACCGCACCCCGGCGAACGCGTAGATCATCAGCCCGGAGCAGTCGAAGCCGATCTTCATGTAGTCGCCGTAGCGATCCGCCGTGCCGCCGTCGCGGATACCGCGTGTCGGCCCGGAGCCGTTGCCGCCACCCCACGCGTACGGAAGTCCCAGCTGCGACAAAGCCCGCTGGACGACGGCCTCGACACTCGACCCGGCGGGCGCCGACTGGGCGGGCCTGCCGCTCGACGGACGGCCACCGCCACCCTGGCTGGGGCTCGGTCGAGACGCGGCGAGAGCGGCCTGGCGAGCGCGTTCCTCGTCCTCGCGGGCCTTCTGCGCCTTCCAGTCCTCGTAGCGCTGCCGCTGCCCCTGAAGACCGCTGACCTTCTGCTGCGCTTCGAAGAGCTGCTTCTCGACGTTCGTCTTGTCGGCTTCCAGCAGGCCGTTCTGCGTGGCCTGGGTGTCCTGCGCGTGCTGCGCGGCGCTTTGGGCGTTGTCGGCCTCGTGCTTGGCCGCCTCGGCCGCTCGCTTGCGCTCCTGCGCGATTTCCAGCTTCTTGCGCGCGGTCGCGTCCTTGTTGGACTTCTCCGTCTGCGCGCGCTTCATCGTGTCGAGCGCGTTGAGCCTGCTGCCGCCGACCGCGTCGAGCATCTGGGCGCGGCCGAGGAGTTCCTTGGGGCTGTCGGCGGTCAGGTACGCCGACACCGAGCCGACCGTGCTGCCCTGCTGGAAGCTGGCGGCGGCGAACTTGTCGAGGTCCGCACGCGCCTTGTCGATGGTGGCCTGCGCGGCGTCGGACTCCGTGCGCGCCGACTGCGCGTCGCGGTCGGCCTGCGCGGCTTCGTCCTGCGCGGTCTCCGCGTCGACCCGGGCCTTGTTGGCCTCTTCCATCTTCAGCTCGACCTCGTCGTTGAGCTGAGAGAGCTTCGACTCGGCCTGGGCCAGCTGATTGGTGAGCCTGCCGACATCGCCCGCCTTGGCGTTGGCGTCGGCCTTGCTCGAGTTGATTTCGGAGTCGCTGGGGTTCGGCGGGGGCGGCGGGACCGCGAGGCCCGTGCCGGTCACCCCGAGCAACAAGGCGACGCCGAGCGCCCCGATGGTCATGCCTCGGCGGGCACTGGTCCCGGACCCGGTCTCACCACGCACGATCCGCCCACCTCCTGATCTTGTAACAACGAGCTCACTGTGCCACTGCTGCAACAGCATTACCAGAAGCACCACCAGGAACTTACACACCGTAGGCACCATTTCCCCTCAACGGGGGACGAACAGACGGTCGCTTCGTCACTCGAATGGCCGCAGGTCGCTGAGACGTTCCCTACGCGCGTGTCGGCTTGCAAGCTAAAAAGGACAGGCGTACTGTTTGTGGGGACGAACGAGGTGTGCCATCCCGGGTCCGGACCTACGGTGGGGGTGCGCAACACTCGCTCCTGGTCGACCCGAACGACCTGGAGAACACACCGAACTGACCCGCCACTGGAGTTAGAAGTGACTGCACCTGCCAGCAAGGACAGCTTCGGCGCCAAGGACACGCTGAAGGTGGGCGACGCCTCCTACGAGGTGTTCCGCCTGAACAAGGTCGAGGGCTCTGAGCGCCTTCCCTACAGCCTGAAGATCCTGCTCGAGAACCTGCTGCGGACCGAGGACGGCGCGAACATCACCGCCGACCACATCCGCGCGCTCGGCAACTGGGACGCCAAAGCCGACCCGTCGATCGAGATCCAGTTCACGCCCGCCCGCGTGATCATGCAGGACTTCACCGGCGTCCCCTGCGTCGTCGACCTCGCCACCATGCGCGAGGCCGTCACCGACCTCGGCGGCGACCCGGACAAGGTCAACCCGCTCGCGCCCGCCGAACTGGTCATCGACCACTCGGTCATCATCGACGTCTTCGGCCGCGCCGACGCCTTCGAGCGCAACGTCGAGATCGAGTACGAGCGCAACCGCGAGCGCTACCAGTTCCTGCGCTGGGGCCAGGGCGCCTTCGACGAGTTCAAGGTCGTCCCGCCGGGCACCGGCATCGTGCACCAGGTCAACATCGAGCACCTCGCGCGCACGGTGATGTCCCGCAACGGCCAGGCGTACCCCGACTCCTGCGTCGGCACCGACTCGCACACCACGATGGTCAACGGCCTCGGCGTGCTGGGCTGGGGCGTCGGCGGCATCGAGGCCGAGGCGGCCATGCTCGGCCAGCCGGTCTCCATGCTCATCCCGCGCGTCGTGGGCTTCAAGCTCACCGGCGAGATCCCGACCGGCGTCACCGCCACCGACGTCGTGCTCACCATCACCGAGATGCTGCGCAAGCACGGTGTGGTCAGCAAGTTCGTCGAGTTCTACGGCGAGAGCGTCGGCGCGGTGCCGCTGGCCAACCGCGCCACCATCGGCAACATGAGCCCGGAATTCGGCTCCACCGCGGCGATCTTCCCGATCGACGAGGAGACCGTCCGCTACCTCAAGCTCACCGGCCGGTCCGAGGAGCAGGTCGCGCTCGTGGAGGCCTACGCCAAGGAGCAGGGCCTCTGGCACGACGCGTCGCACGAGCCGGAGTACTCCGAGTACATCGAGCTCGACCTCTCGACGGTCGTCCCGTCGATCGCCGGCCCGAAGCGCCCGCAGGACCGCATCGAGCTGACCGACGCGAAGAACTCGTTCCGCAAGTCGATCCACGACTACGTCGGCGGCGAGCAGCCCCCGCACACCAACGTCGACGAAGCCGTCGAGGAGTCCTTCCCGGCCAGCGACCCGGCCGCCCTCTCCTTCAAGGACGAGGGCGCGGTCGACATCCAGTCGGCGGCGAACGGCCACAGCGGCCGCCCGACCAACCCGGTCAAGGTCAGCACGTCGGACCGCGGCGAGTTCATCCTCGACCACGGCGCCGTGGTGATCGCCTCGATCACCTCGTGCACCAACACCTCCAACCCGTCGGTCATGCTCGGCGCGGCGCTGCTCGCGCGGAACGCGGTCGACAAGGGCCTCGCGGTCAAGCCGTGGGTCAAGACCTCGATGGCGCCGGGTTCGCAGGTCGTCACCGACTACTACAACAAGGCCGGTCTCTGGCCGTACCTGGAGAAGCTGGGTTACCACCTGGTCGGCTACGGCTGCACCACCTGCATCGGCAACTCGGGCCCGCTGTCGGACGAGATCTCCGCGGCGATCCAGGAGAACGACCTCACCGCGGTTTCGGTGCTCTCGGGCAACCGGAACTTCGAAGGCCGGATCAACCCCGACGTGAAGATGAACTACCTCGCGTCGCCGCCGCTGGTCATCGCGTACGCGCTCGCCGGCACGATGGACTTCGACTTCGAGAACCAGCCGCTCGGCCAGGACACCGAAGGCAACGACGTCTTCCTGAAGGACATCTGGCCCGCGGCCAAGGAGATCCAGGAGACCATCGACTACGCGATCACGCAGGAGATGTTCACCAAGGACTACGCCGACGTCTTCGACGGTGGCGAGCGGTGGAAGTCGCTGCCGACCCCCGAGGGCAAGACCTTCGACTGGGACGCGGAGTCCACCTACGTCCGGAAGCCCCCGTACTTCGACGGCATGAAGGCGGAGCCGTCGGCGGTCACCGACATCTCGGGCGCGCGCGTGCTGGCGAAGCTGGGCGACTCGGTCACCACCGACCACATCTCCCCCGCCGGCGCCATCAAGCCGGGCACCCCGGCCGCGCAGTACCTGACCGAGCACGGCGTGGAGAAGAAGGACTTCAACTCCTACGGCTCGCGTCGCGGTAACCACGAGGTCATGATCCGCGGCACCTTCGCGAACATCCGGCTGCGCAACCAGCTCTTGGACGACGTGCAGGGCGGCTACACCCGCGACTTCACCCAGGACGACGCCCCGCAGTCGTTCATCTACGACGCGGCGCAGAACTACGCGGCGCAGAACATCCCGCTGGTGGTCCTGGGCGGCAAGGAGTACGGCTCCGGCTCGTCGCGTGACTGGGCGGCCAAGGGCACCTCGCTGCTGGGCGTGCGCGCGGTGATCACCGAGTCGTTCGAGCGGATCCACCGGTCGAACCTGATCGGCATGGGCGTCATCCCGCTGCAGTTCCCGGCGGGCGAGTCGGCCTCGTCGCTCGGCCTCGACGGCACCGAGACGTTCGACATCTCGGGCATCACGAAGCTGAACGACGGCGAAACCCCCCGCACGGTCCACGTCACCGCGACGAAGACCGACGGCACCAAGGTGGAGTTCGACGCGGACGTCCGCATCGACACCCCGGGTGAGGCGGACTACTACCGCAACGGCGGCATCCTGCAGTACGTCCTGCGGAAGATGACCCAGGCGTAAGCACCACACGCGAAGGCCCCTTTCCCCGCACTTTGGGGAAGGGGGCCTTTCGCGATTTTCGGTACCGTGACGGGTATGCCCAGCGGGAGAATTCCGGTCGAGAACGGTGAACTGGCGTACGAGCTCCGGGGCGAGGGTGATCCCGTCATCCTGCTGCACGGCGGGATGCTCGACTCGCGGATGTGGGACGCCGAGATGGCGGTGCTCGAAGGGCGCTACACGGCCATCCGCTACGACGCGCGGGGACACGGCGAGTCGTCCACGCCGACAGAACGGTTCAAGCACTACGAGGATCTCCGCGCGCTGATGACCGCGCTGGAACTCCCCCGCGCTTCGCTGGTCGGCCTGTCCGGCGGCGGGCGGATCGCGGTCGACTTCGCACTGACGTATCCGGACCTCGTCGACAACCTCGTCCTCGTGGCCACCGGCCTCAGCGCGATGACGACGAAGGACCCCTTTGTCCTGGAGCAGAACAAGAAACTCGAAGAAGCGGGTGCCAGAGGCGATCTTCCCGCCGCCATCGAATGTGTTCTGCGGATGTGGGTGGACGGCCCCCGGCGCGCACCGGCGGACGTCGATCCGGAAATCCGCCGCCGGTGCCAGGAGATGTACACGCACACGATCACCCGGCACCGCGGCAGCGGCTTCATACTGATGGACGAACTACGGGCCATCGAGCGCACCGGCGAGTTGAGCCCGCGCACCCTGACGCTGGTGGGCGACCTCGATTCCTCGGACATCCTCGACATCGCCGACCAGATCGAACGCGAGGCACACGATGCCCGGGAAATCAGGGTTCCCGGGGTCGCGCACATGGTCAATCTGGAGAAACCCGCGGAGTTTTCCCGGATCCTGCTGGATTTCCTGGGCTGTTGACCGCCGAGCGCTTCAAGCAGTTTCGCGCTCTTCTTGCTCCGAGCACTCTTCCCGGTTCTCGGGGCGGCGGTCCAGCACGTGGCCGAGCGGGCGCAGCAGCACGTTGACCCCGACGATCACCGCGGTCCCGGCGAGCGCGACGACGTAAAGTCCCGCTCCCGCAAGGGATCCGACGGCCGCCGAGCACCACAGTGTGGCGGCGGTGTTGAGCCCGCGCACGTTCAGCCCGTCCCTGAGGATCACGCCGGCGCCGAGGAACCCGATTCCGGAGACGATCTGGGCGGCCACCCTCGTGGGGTCGGCGTCGCCACTGGTGTTCAGGCCGCCGAAACCGTGGGCGGACAACAGGACGAAAAGGGTGGCGCCGACGGCGACGAGCGCGTTGGTGCGGAGTCCGGCCATCCGGGCGCGGTACTGGCGCTCGATGCCGATGACGGCGCCCAGCCCGACGCCGGTGCCGACCCTGAGCAGCATTTCGAAGGTGTTCATGATTCCGGCTCTTTTCTGGCGTGCGTACACAAGGCCAGACAGGAAAAGGCGACCGGAAAGGTCAGCGCACCGCGCACACGGGTGAACGGCGACCGCTTCCGGTCGTTCCAGAACTGTCTTCCGGCATGTGCCGCTCACCTCGCTTTCGTACTCGAACGGTGTTGATCAACCTTCGGGACTGTACCACCGGACCGCCGTCCGGCCACCCCCACGTGGAAGGGCTCACACACCCCGCGGGAGCAGAAGGCGCCGATGCAGGTGGTCGTGAGTGGCGATTCGGATCAGGAATGTCTTATGTACCTACTGGATTCCGGTGCGAGTGATCGCAGGTCCGTGAAGCCCGGCGACTGTGCCGCGAAAGCCACTTTCGGGACATCAGACGTCGCGAAAGTGGCTTTCGCGACACCCGGAACGGCCGGTGTTGCCTCATGGTGGCCCGGATCAGCGGCTGCGGTCGTTCACGGGTCCGGGCCGTGAAGGGCCCCTTGCCTACCTTGACAGTAGTGATGGAGGCCTTCACTGCGTCTAGCGCAATGAAGGGGTCCATCACGTACTTCCGGGTGACCAGGGCGCCGGAGCCGAGTCGGCCGGGGTGGTCGTGAGTGGCGATTCGGGTTAGTGGACAGGGTTCCCGTCAGGACAGCGCGTCGCGGATCGTTTCGCGCAGCCAGCGCTGGGCCGGATCGGCGTCGAGCCGGGCGTGCCACAGCAGGCTCACCTCGATCTCCGGGAGGTCCGCGGGAATCGGGAACCAGCGGATCCCGAGCGACCGGCCGTACTGCTCGGCGAGCCGCTGAGGCGCGAGTCCGATGTAGTCACTAGACGCGACCAGGAACGCGGCGACGGCGGACGTCGGAACGGTCGCCGCGACCCGGCGATGGAGACCGGCCGCCTCGAGCACGTCGTCGAGCGGTCCCCTGACCCGGCCGCGCCGGGAAGCGGAAACGTGGGGGTGGCGGCAAAGCTGCGCCAGTGTCGGGTGACGGACCCGGCCGAGCGGACCGTCGGCGCGGACGATCCCGACCACTCGCTCGTGGTAGAGCCGCATCGAGCGGATATCCGGGGACGCGATGTCACCGGCACCGATGTCCAGATCGACCGAACCGTCTCGCAGCGCCTCGGCGCTCTCGGCGCCTTCCCCGACGAAGCGCAGGACCACACCCGGCGCGACGGCGGCGGTCGCCTCCACGGCCGCCGTCGCCAGTGTCGCGGCCACGCCGTCGTTGATGCGGATGGTGAAAGTGCGCTCGAGAGTGCCGATCGCGAGCTCGCGGTCGGCACTGATCAGGGCCGACGCCTCGTCGAGCAGTGACCGCACGCGCGGCGCGGTCCGGAGCGCGAACGGGGTCGGCACCATCCCGCGACCGGCGCGGACCAGGATCGGATCCCCCATCGCCCGCCGCAACCGGCCCAGCGCCCGGCTCGCCGCCGGGATCGACAGGTGCAGGCGCTCGGCCGCCGCCGTCACGCTGCCGTCCTGCATCAGCGCGTCGAACACCCGGAGAAGGTTCAGGTCCAGCTGGTCGGCCATAGTTGCATCGTACGCAACTAGTCGTTGCCAATGTTGCGTGGCGCGAAGTACCCGCTGGTCCATAGCGTCATGGACATGCCACTCCGACTCAACATCCGCGACGAATCCCAGGCCGCCGCGAGCCGCCCGGTATCGGGGCGCGGCCTGCTGACCGTCATGTGCGCCGCCGTCGTGCTCGTCGTCGGAATGGTCGCCTCGATCAACCTCGCGGTGCCGATGCTGGCCGCGAGCGACCTGCGGCCGTCCGCGTCGGCGCTGATCTGGATCGTCGACACCTACGTCGTTTTCTTCGCCTGTCTCGTGATCCCCGGCGGCGCCGCGGGCGATCGCTTCGGCCGCAAGGGGGTCCTGCTCGCCGGTCTGGTGCTGTTCGCCGTCGGCGCGCTGCTGTCGGCGGTCGCGCCGAACGTGCCCGTGCTGCTGGCGGGCCGGGCGATCACGGGGATCGGGGCCGCCGCGGTGCTGCCCAACACGCTCGCCGTCCTGCTGCACGCCGTACCCGCCGAGCGCAAGGGCGTGACCATCGCGACCTGGGCTTCGATGACGGGGATCGGCGGTGTCGTCGGCAACGTCGGCGGCGGCGCGGTGCTGTCCGGCGGGTCGTGGCGCTGGCTGTTCGCGGCCGCGGTCCCGCTCGCCCTGGTGCTCGCCGCGGCCGTCGCCCGGACCGCGCCGGTGTCACAGCGGCACGACCGCCCGCTCAGCCTCCTCGGCGCCGTCCTGCTCGTCGGTGCGACGGTCGCGCTGCTGCTGGGCATCGTCGAAGGACCCGAAACGGGCTGGAGCAGCCCGATCGTCCTGAGCGGATTCGCCGGCGCGGTCGTGCTGTTCGCCCTGTGGACGTTCGTGGAGCTGAAGGCCGAGCATCCATTGCTCGATCCCCGGTTGTTCCGTGTCCCCGCGCTGCGCAGCGCCTGCCTCGGCATGACGGCGATCTTCTTCGGGATGTTCGCGCTGTTCTACGTCAACGCGTCCTTCCTGCAGTACGGCAAGGGTTTCAGCGTGCTGATGACCGGGCTCGGGATCATCCCGATGACCCTTCCGGTGATTGTCGGCGCACGGCACGTGGGGCGGCTGGTCCAGCGCATCGGCGTCGACGCCACCATCGCCGTCGCGTTCGCCTTCAGCGGCTGTGGCCTCATAGGACTGTCCACAAGCGACGCTTCGACGCCGTATCTCGTCTACGCGGCTTGGCTCGTGGTGACCGGCATCGGGGTCACGCTGGCCCTTCCGACGCTGTCCGCCGCAATCTCCGGTTCGCTGCCCCCGGCGCAAGCCGGTGTCGGCGCCGGACTGCAGGCCACCACCCGCGAGTTCGGCAGCGCGCTCGGCGTCGCGGTCATCGGCACCGTCCTCACCGGACGGTTCGTCGACGCACTGCCGCCGGACATCCGCGCGAACCACGATCCGCACACCGTGGCGCAGGCCCTCGCCGTCACGACGCCCGGCCGCGCCCCCGAAGTGATCTCCGCGTTCGTCGACGGCACGAGCACCGCCTTGCGGGTGATCGGCGTCAGCGTGCTCGTCCTCGGGGCGCTCGTCGTCCTGCAATCACGACTTTCCCGCACCCGCGGGAACCAGTAGAAGGAGCAGTTCCATGCATGTTTTCGTCACCGGAGCCACCGGCTGGATCGGCTCGGCCATCGTGGACGAGTTGCTCGACGCCGGTCACGAGGTCACCGGCCTCGCTCGCTCGGACGCTTCCGCCGCCACCCTGGAGCGGAAGGGCGCCCGTGTGCGCCGCGGTGACCTCGACGATCTCGACGGCATCCGTGCCGGCACCGAAGAGGCCGACGGCGTCATCCACCTGGCGAACAAGCACGACTGGGGCAACCTGGCCATGTCCAACCGGACCGAACGGGCCGCGGTCGAGACCATCGCCGGCGCGCTGACCGGAACCGGACGGCCTTTCGTGCTCGCCTCGGCCCTCTCGGGTCTGGCCAAGGGCCGCCCCGCCACCGAGGCCGACCCCTCCCCCGCCTTCGGCCCCGATTCCATGCGCGGCGGCAGTGAGAACCTCGCCCTCGAATACGCCGAGAAGGGCATGCGGGTCATCAGCGCCCGTTTCGCGCCCTCGGTGCACGGCGTGGGCGACCACGGTTTCCTCTCCTCCATCGTCGCGGCCGCCCGCAAGCACGGCGTCTCCGCCTACATCGGCGAAGGCACCGCGTCCTGGGCGGCCGTGCACCGCACCGACGCGGCCCGGCTCGTCCGGCTGGGGCTCGAAGGCGCGCCCACCGGCTCGCTGCTCCACGTCGTCGACGAAGAAGCCATCACGACCCGCGAAATCGCCGAAGCCGTCGGACGGACGCTCGGCGTCCCGGTGACGTCCGTCGCGCCGGAAGAGGCCGGTGGGCACTTCGGCTTCGTCGGCAGGTTCTTCGCACTGGACATGTCCGCGTCGAGCGCGCGCACCCGCGAACTCCTCGACTGGACCCCGTTCGGACCGAGCCTCGTCGAGGACATCGAAGCCGGCGCTTACTCCTGACCGAAAGGAAACACCATGTCAGAAACCACCGAAGTGACCGCCTTCATGTTGGTGAAGACCACGCCCGAATGGCTCGGCCTCACCGTCGAGCAACGTGTGGAGGCCTTCACGACCGAAATCCTCCCGGCGATCGAGAACAAGGTGAAGGGAGTCCGCTCCCGGTTCTTCGACACCGAATTCTACTCCGCGCGAGTGACGGACGTCTGGGTGTGGGAGGCGCGCGATCACCACTCGTACCAGCTTCTCATCGAGGCGCTGCGCGAGACGCCGTTCTGGGACCGGTACTTCGAGATCGTCGACCTTCTGGTCGGGGTCGAGAACGCGTACGCCACGAACTACGGGCTGAACGCCTACGCGAGTATCGACGTGTGAGCTAGCGAGGAGCGGCTCGGCGGTAGCCCTCGCTGAGACGGCCACCCAGGTCGTCGAGGACACCGATGGCCACTTGCCGCAGCAAGGCGGGATTCCCCTGGCACACCACCTTCCGGTAGCCGAGCAGAAGGTCCCGGGTGGTCTGCGGGTCGGCTTCGCGGAGACGCCGCAGCAGCCATTTGCCGTGCGAACGCCACCGCCGCCGCACGGCGAGGACCAGCTCGGCCACCGCGATCATCAGCCTGTCGGCGATGAAGACCAGTTCGTCGGGATCGCCCGCTCCCGCGAGATCGTCCAGGTGGCCGGTGAGGCCGTAGCGGCGATCTTCCAACTCGACGGGGGAAAGCGGAGGAGGCCCGGCGCGCAATCGCGCACGGGCCTCTTCCCGCGTCCGGAGTCCGAGACCGTCCCTGTCGAGCAGTACGGCACCTTCACCGCACATGTGCAGCAACGGCGAACGCCTGCTCGCTGTCTCCCGCTCGACGAGTTCGTCGTAAGACTCCACGGTGTGGCAGAACCACTCCACCGGCAAGCCCTCGTGCTCGGTCGTCTCCCGGTACGGCGCCGGAGGGCCGTCGAGGAACACGACGATGTCGAGATCCGAGAACGCGGTCCGGAGCGCGGTGTTCGCGCTGCCACCCAGGATCGCGGCCCGTGCGCCGGGGAAACGGGCGGCGGCCAGAGTTCGAGCGGTACCGACGGGATCCATCGGTCAAGGATGCCGAGCCGAACGCCGTGAAGGCCACCTTCGGGACGGTGATGGTCCCGAAGATGGCCTTCACGGTTACGTGCCCGAGGTTCAGGCGGTGGTTTCGAACGGCTGCACGTTCGGCTGGAACACCTGACCGTTGGCCGGAACCTTCAGATCGATCAGGTAGTCGGCCGTCACTTTGTCCACGCCGAGCGAGTCACCCAGGATGCAGTGCCCGAAGGCGTCGACCGACAGCAGCCGGGCGTTGCCCAGCTGGTTGGCCATCCGCTTCGAGAACAGGTACTGGGTGGCCGGGTCGTAGTAGTTGCCGACGACCAGCACCGGGGTGTCGGTCTTGGCCTGCCACGGGCCGCGGTAGACGTCCGGCTTCTTCGCGGGCCACACCGGGCAGCCGGCGACGTCGGAGAAGGCCTGGTAGCGACCGAAAGTGGGCGATTCCTTCTCCCACTTCGCGGCGATCTCGGGGACCTTGTCCTGCTTGATCGTGATCTTCTTGTCCGAGCAGTTCACGGCGAAGTACGAGTCGTCGCCGACGTACGGGCTGTCCGGATCCGCGTCCGCACGGCCGTTCGCGCCCGACCGCAGCACCTTCAGTTCGACGGCCTGAGCCGCCTGCGTCTGTGCCGACGGCGGGTGGACGACGTTGTACAGCGCCTGCAGGTCGTCGGCCAGCGGCGGGAACGACGTCGGCGAGTACAGCACCCCGGCCACCGTGCTGGTGAACGCGTTGATGTCGTAGCTGCTCCCGTCCGGCAGCTTGATCGGCTGCTGGCGCAGGTAGGTGCGGATCTCGTCGAACTTCTCCCGCGGCGTGCCCGAGCTGAACGAGCACTTCGGCCCGACCTGCCCGCACTTGCGCAGGAAGGCGTCCAGCGCGATCTCGAACCCGCGAGCGCGCTCACGGTCGTACTGCACGCCGTCGCTGGTGCGCAGCGCCGGGTCGACGTTGCCGTCGATGACGATCGCGCGGCTCTGCTTCGGGAACATCGACGTGTACGTCGACCCGATCAGGGTCCCGTACGAGAAACCGACGAAGGTCAGCTTCTTGTCGCCGACACCCGCCCGCATCTTGTCGAGGTCACGCACGACGTCCTTGGTGGACATGTGGTTCAGCAGCGCACCCGCGTTGTTCTTGCAGAACTGCCCGTAGTCGCGGTACGACGCCAGCGTGCCGGAGATCTCCTGCCGTGACAGCGGGACGGGGATCTGCGCGGCGAAGACGTCGTTCGCGTCCTCCTGCGTGGTGAAGCATTTGAGCGGGTTGCTCGCCCCGACCCCGCGCGGGTCGAAACCGATCAGGTCGAACCGGTCCAGCACCTGCGGCTGGAAGTAGTTCGCCGCGCCGATCGGCATCCGGAACCCGGAGCCGCCGGGGCCGCCCGGGTTGAGGAACAGCGAGCCGACCTTCTTGTCGGGCGTCTTCGCCGCCCGCTTCAGCATCGCGATGTCGATGGTGCCGAGCGCCGCGTTGTCGTGGTCGATCGGCACGCGATACCGCGCGCAGCTGTAGAACTTGGCCTGGTCGGCGGGAACGCCGCGGATCTGGTCCGCCGTGCAGGCGCCCCAGTTCACCGCCGCCGTGACCCCGACCTGAGCGGCGGCTGTCCCGCCGTCCTGGGCCGCGACCGCGGTACCGGACGAAAGCCCGGTCAGCGCGGCACCGGCCACGAGTGCCCCCACCAGTGCGAGCCCGCGCACCGGCCTCCTTGTGGAACTCGGCAAAACGACTCCTCCCTCGGCTGGCGACGTGACAGGACACGTCGCTCGGCGCGCCGTAGCCATCACGGCGCGTAACACCAAGCGAGCCTCGCACAAGCCGGTTACCCAGTCACCGGCCGAAAGGATGGCATGAACCTATCGAGTGGTGGTCTTTAATTCGAAAATCGGTAACACACGGCGAGCGGCTTTCTCCTCCATGGAGTAGCCCGGCCAGAAGTCCAGGAGGAGCTTCCACATCGCGTCGTACTCGTCTCCGAGGACCTCCCTGGCGCGCACCGGGATCTCCTTGCCCGCCAGCGCGACGACCGCGTCGGGATGCGAGCGCAGGTTGTGCGTCCACGCGGGATCGTTCGGCCTCCCCCAATTCGAGCCGACGAGCACGAAGTCCCCCTCGTGCGGGAAGTACAGCAGGTTGGTGCTGCGGGGCAGCCCGCTCTTGCGGCCGGTCGTGGTCAGCCGCAGGGAAGGGAGCCCGGCCAGCGCGACCAGGCTCACCTTCCCCTTGAACAGCCGGTGGAGCCTTTTGTCCACCCAGATGATCCCGCCCGCGAGCCCCATCAGCCACGGTTTCGTGCCGAGCGCGCGAGCGAGGAGCGTAAGAGGGTTAGCCACGGACAGATCTTGCCAGGCTCACCCCGAACCGCGATTCCGAGTCCGTCCACCATTTCTCCACCGAGAAACCGGCTTCGGCCAGTTCCGCCGCGATGCCCTCCCGCCGGAACTTCGCGGAGATCTCGGTGCGCACGTATTCGCCCTCGGCGAACTTCACCTGCAGATCGGCGCCCGGGATGTCGACCGTCAGCGGCTCACGGGCACGCAACCGCATTTCGATCCACTCGTTCTCTTCGTCCCAATACGAAACGTGGTCGAAGGCGGCCGGATCGAAGTTCGCGCCGAGACCGTTGTTGATCACGTGGAGCATGTTGCGGTTGAACTCGGCCGTGACCCCGGCCGCGTCGTCATAGGCACGCTCCAGCGTTTCCCGGTCCTTCACCAGATCCGTCCCGAGCAGGAGCCACTCCCCCTCGTCGAGCACGTCGCGGACCGACCGCAGGAACGTGGCCCTGTCCTCGGGGAGGAAGTTGCCGATCGTGCCGCCGAGGAAGACCACCAGGCGGGGACGGTCACCTGGCAACAGGTCCAAATGCTGGGTGAAGTCACCGACAACGCCACGGACTTCGAGCGACGGATAGTCGGCAGTGATGGCTTCCGCGGCTTCGGCGAGCGCGGTTTCGGAGACGTCGAGTGGCACGAATTCCCTCAACGTGCCGTGGCTGGTGAGCGCGTCGAGCAGGAGCCGGGTCTTCTCGCTCGATCCGGAACCGAGCTCGACGAGGGTGTGCGCGCCCGAGCTTTCCGCGATCTCGCCGCCGCGCCCGGCGAGCACCTCCCGTTCGCTGCGGGTCGGGTAGTACTCGGGAAGGGTGGTGATCTTCTCGAACAGTTCACTGCCGCGCGCGTCGTAGAACCATTTGGGCGACAACCATTTCTGGTCCGCCTCCAGGCCGGCGCGGACGTCCGCGCGCAGCTGCTCGGTGATGTCCGACTCGCTGTGGTGTACGTCGAGATCCACTTCGGTCATCGTGCCTCAGGGCTCCGATCGGCTTCGAGGGGATGGATTCGCACGCCTTCGCCGGTGACCCGGACGGCGTGGTGGTCGGGAACGGGGATCCAGCCGGGGTCGCCGTCGCACGGTTCCGACGCGACGAGCACACCTCCGCCGGTGTCCCGATAGGACAGGGAATGCGTCCACGCGGTGCCGATGAGCGTCCGGCCGTCGGTCAGCAGGAGGTTGAGCCTTGAACCCGGCCCCGACTCCTCGACCGCGCCGGTCAGCCACATGACGGCGGCCAGCGGGTCTTCGCCCGCCTCGAGCCGCTCACGCAGCAACGCCCACAGCAGTACCGAATCCGTGGTCGCCTCCAGCGTCAGCAGGCGGGTGATCGGCAGTTTGGCGGCGAGCTCGGCCATCGAACCCGGCCAGCCCTTCACCATTCCGTTGTGGCTGAAGAGATAGCCGCCGCCGGTGAACGGCGCGTTGGCCGCCTCGACCACCGGCATCCCGGTCGTGCCGTTACGGACCGCCGCCATGAAGGCGTGTGACCGCACCGACCCGGCCAGCGCGGGCAAGTCCCCGTCCGTCCACAAGGGAGCGGACCGGCGCAGCCGCAGCGGATCGGGACCTTCGGCGTACCAGCCGAGGCCGTACCCGTCCGCGTTGACCGAGCCGCCGCCCCGCATGTCGGCCGGGGCGTAGGACTGCACGAGCAGGGAATGCGGGGCATGGAAGAGCATCTCGGCGGGCGAACGCGGCTCGCCGAGATACGCGAGGTGACGGCACATGCCGGTCAGGCCACCTCGCCCGGCCGCGCGTCCCGGGCACAGCGGAACCCGGAGAAGATCTGCCGCCGGATCGGGTGATCCCAGTTGCGGAACGTGCCACGGATGGCCGCCGCGTCCGTGCCGAACGAGCCACCGCGCAGGATCCGGTAGTCCCCGCCGAAGAACACCTCCGAGTACTCCTTGTACGGGAACGCGGCGAAGCCCGGGTACGCCTCGAACCCGCTGCTGGTCCACTCCCAGACGTCGCCGATCAGCTGGTGCACGCCCAAGGGCGACGCACCAGCCGGATAGGCGCCCACCTCCGCGGGCCGCAGGTGCCGCTGCCCGAGATTGGCGTGTTCGGGGGCGGGTTCCTCGTCACCCCAAGGGAACCGGCGCGAACGCCCGGTCGCGGGGTCGAACCGGGCGGCCTTCTCCCATTCCCGCTCGGTCGGCAGGCGCCGCCCGGCCCATGCCGCGTACGCCTCGGCCTCGTAGAAGGAAACGTGGACGACGGGTTCCGTGGCAGGCACCTTCTCGTAGACGCCGAACCGCGTCCGCCACCAGCCGTCCTGCTCCCGCTTCCAGAAGCGCGGCGCGTCGATCCCGTGTTCACTGCGGTACGCCCAGCCTCGCTCGCTCCACCACTTCGGATCCCGGTAGCCGCCGGAGTCGAGAAACTCTCCATAGGCTCCGCAGGTGACCGGGGTGGTGTCGATGAAGAACGCCCCGACCTCGACCTCGTGGGCCGGGCGCTCGTTGTCCAGAGCCCACGGCTCGGCGGATGTGCCCATGGTGAAGGCGCCGCCGGGAACGAACACCTCCGCGGGCAGCCGTCCGGACCGTGACGGCGGCGGCGACGGCGCGTGCAGCACCGGATCGCCCTTGCGGAGCTGGTGGGTGGCCAGCATCGTCTCGTCGTGCTGCTGCTCGTGCTGGGTGATCATGCCGAAGGCGAAGGCGTCCTCGGTGAGCCGCCTGCCTTGCAGTGGAACGTTTTCCAGGATGTCGAAGGACTTCTCCCGGACTTCGCGGACGTACTTGCGCGTCTCCTCCGGGCCCAGCAACGGCAGCTCCGGACGGGACGCGCGGGCGTGCTGGAACGCGTCGTAGATGTCGTCGATGTCCGGGCGCAGGGCCTCGCGGCCGCCGACGTCGCGAACCAGCCAGAGTTCCTCCTGGCTGCCGATGTGCGCCAGGTCCCAGACCAGCGGCGACATCAATTTCGAATGCTGACGGACCAGTTCTTCGTCGTCGATGTCGGTCAGCACGACACTGCGCTCGCGGGCCCTGGTGAGCGCCTCGGCCGCGTGAGCCCGCAGGTCTTGCGGGCTCAGCGCGCGAAGCGGATTGGTCTCGGTGCTTTCCACGCTCATGACTGGTGGCTCCTCGAACCGTGCACGAGGGACTGCACACCCTCGCTGATCTCGCTGATGGTCTCCGGCGGCAGACCGGTCACGCCGAGTTCGGCACAGCCCAGGTCCACCACCTCGCTCGCGACGGTGGCGATCACCTTGTCGGCCAGGCCGAACCTGGCCGCGCACTCCCACCTGCCCACGACCGGTTCGCACAGTCCGAGCACCTTGTCCACTGTGGACGGGTGTGCGAGCAGCGCGGTCAGCAGGGCCACCGGATGCAGCCACCTGGCGGCGGGCTGCGCGTCCAGATAGCGGATCTCCAGGTAGCCCTGTGGCCGGACGGGGGTGAACATGGTCGTCAGGTGGTAGGCCAGGTCGTCTTCCGTCGGCCTACCCAGGCCCGTTTCGCGCCCCTCGATCCAGTCCGCGAAGGTCAGCGCCGGCGGCGCGTCCCAGGAACCGTCGTCCTGCCGGGGCAGGACCATCAAGGGGGTGTCCAGGATCCGCCGGGCCCAGTCGCCCGCGGGATCCCGATCGGACTCGGCCGAACGCGTGCGGGCCCTTTCGGTGTTCATGACGGCCAGCCAGCGCGCGGACGCGTGGCCCGTGTCGCGTCCGGCGTGGATCCGGGAGTTGGCGAAGGTGGCCAGCAAGGGCGGGCCGAGCGCGTGGACGGCGGCCCAGCGGAGCGGCAGGTCGTCCACCTCGCCCGCGTCCACACAGATCTGCAGGCCGGCGGTGCTGCACATCATCGTCGCGCCGCCGTCGCCCATCGGGGCGAAGCGGCGTTCCATCGCGGCATAGCGGGGCGTGCCCAGTTTGCGGACAGGGGCACGATGCCCGTCTATGCCGGTGTCACCCAGGTACAGGCCTTGGGCGGAAAGAAGGGTTTCGAGGTGGGCCAGATCGGCCGAGACGACGGCGTCCAGGTGGCGCAGCGTGGTCTGTGGTTGAGCGGAGATCTCCACCTGACATCCGGGCTCGAGGCTCAGCGGTGAACCTGCCGGAAGCGGGAGGGCGGGGCTGTCGGGGCGCAGTGTCCGCGGGGTGTGCGGGCCGAGCGCGGTGGCGAGATCGTCGGGGTCGAGAGGCCGGGCGGGCTCGTCGGCGTAGTGCACGGTGAATTCCAGCTCTACGCCGAGAAGTCTCGGTGGCCCGTGCTTGAAGCACACGGAAGCCACATACGCCTCACCTTCGGCGCGGTCCGACAGGACCTTCGCCGTCGCGTTCGACGCGCTCCCGGACTTCTCGGGGAAATCATGAACAGTTGTCATCTTCCCGCCGTCCAGTCGGTAGTCCGATCAATGAGAAACCTTGACATCGGACGCTACACGCGAGGTCCGACAAATTCAGGTGCGTTCCTACCGGGCTGGATCTGCGGACCACCTTTTAGGACAGGACGAATCAGGGCAAAGCGGGCTCGGTACCCAGGCCCAGCGCAGCTGCCGCGTTGCGTACGGCCTCGATCACCAGCTGCAGGGCGGGCCTCCGTGACGACGTCGTCCGGTAAGCGATCGAAACCGTTCGGAGCAACGGTGTGGTCAACGCGACAACGTCGATCCCCGGCGGTCTGAGGCCGAGCCCGAGGTCGGAAACGAGGGTCACCCCGAGCCCCGCGCGGACCATCGCCATCGCCGTCGACTGCTCTTCGACCTCGTGGTTGATCTTGGGGTCGAACCCGTGCCGGTGACACGCCGTGCGCACCGCGCGGCCGAAGTGGCTCTTCGGGCTGGCGAGGATCCACGGATGCTCAGCCAGTTCGAGCAACGACGCGCTTCCGGCGGGCACGGCACCGGCGGGCACCGCGGCGTGCAGTCGTTCGACCGCGATCACCGCGCGCTCCAGGCCCGCGTCCCACGGCATCGGCGCGTCGGAGTAGTCGATCACGAACGACAGGTCCAGTTCGCCGTCACGGACCGCGTCGGCGGTGTCCTCGGGCGCGAGTTCCCGCGTCCGGACCTGGATCCCCGGATGCTCGCCCGCGAGCACGGCCAGCGCGTTCGGCAACAGCCCCGAAGCGACGGAGGCCCAGACACCGGCCATGAGCCGGACCGAGACCGTCTCCTGTGCCTCCTCCAGCGCCAGTGTCGCCCGTTCGACCGACCCCAGGATCTCCTCGGCGTGCTCGGTCAGCAGCAACCCCAGTTCGGTCAGCTGCACCCGTCTGCCGAATCGTTCGAACAGCTTCGCGCCCACGTCCCGCTCCAGCTGAGCCAGCTGCTGCGACACCGCCGACGCGGTGTAGTGCAGCGAAGCGGCGGCCGCCGTGACGGTGCCGCGCCTGCTCAGCTCGCGGAGCATCCGCAGGCGGTGCAACGAAAGCTCCATGTCTCCAACGTAATCGGGCGCGGTCGCGGATGCCGGATGGCGCGTTACACCAGTTTCTCTGCACATCATCGTTCAGATTCGGTAAATAGACGCCCGTGCCCGGTGGGGCGCACCCTCGGAAGTGGCGCAGCACGACCCCGAATCCCGAAGGAGGTGGCCGCATGGCCGCGAGGAACGCCGAACCGCTGATGAGGCTCATCTGGACCGACCCCGTCACCGGTGCCACCGGCTACCTCGTAGTGCACAGCCTGGTCTCCGGTATCGCGACCGGCGGGACCAGGATGCGCGCGGGCTGCACGATGTCCGAGGTCGAGGACCTGGCGAGGGGGATGGCGAACAAGACCGCGACCTTCGGCCTGCCGGTCGGCGGGGCCAAGGGCGGTATCGACTTCGATCCGAAGGACGAGCGGGCTTTCGGTGTGCTGGAACGGTTCTGCTCGTTCCTGCGGCCGTGGATCGACAACCACTGGGTGACCGCCGAGGACCTCGGCGTGCCGCAGCACCTGATCGACGAGGTGTTCGCGAAGCTGGGACTCGAGCAGTCGTACCACGCCGCGATCCGCCGTTCGGCCGATCCGGCGCAGACCCTTCGCCGCGTGCAGGCCGGCTTGACCACCCCGGTCCCCGGCGGGCTCCTGCTCGGCGACGTCATCGGCGGCTACGGCGTCGCACAGGCCTGTCTCGGCGTCGCCGACGCGTGGGAGTGGCAGGCGGACGAGACCACGGTCGCCGTGCAGGGCATCGGCACCATGGGCGGTGGCGCGGCCTGGTACCTGCACGAAGCGGGCATGCGGGTCGTCGCGGTCGCCGACGCGGCCGGGACGCTGTACCGGCCCGAAGGCCTCGACATCCCGGCGCTGCTGGACCTGCGTGACGCGTACGGCGAGATCGACCGGAGCAGGCTCCCGGCGGACGTCCAGCTGCTCCCCCGCGACGAGATCGTGGCGACGGAGGCCGACATCTTCGTCCCCGCGGCCATCTCCTACGCGCTGCGCGCCGCGAACCAGGGCTCGGTCAAGGCCAAGGTCGTCATCGAGGCGGCCAACGCGGCGACCACGCCCGACGCCGAAGCGGGTCTGGAGGCCCGTGGCATCCCGGTGATCCCGGACTTCGTCGCCAACGCCGGTGCCGCCGCGTGGGCCTGGTGGCTCCTGCTCGGCCAGGTCGGCGCCGACCCCGCCGACTCTTTCCTGCGGCTCCGGACCGAGATGCGGGCGAAGGTGGCGCTGCTGCTGAGTTCGTGGAACCTGGACCGGATCGCTCCGCGCACCACCGGCCTGCGACTCGCCGAAACCACCCGTTCGGACGCCGCAACCGCGCCCGAAACCGCCCCCGTTCTCGTCATTCCCTGACCGTGCGCGTGAAGGCCCCTTCCCTCGGCTGACCTGAGGGAAGGGGCCTTCTCACGGGCTCAAGAAGCGAAGCGGTCAGTGGCGCCAATGAGGACTTCGCGCATCGGCTCGTCTTGAGTGCTGTGGCCGACTTCGTCGATGACCACCAGTTCGCTGCCCGGCCAGGCGTGCGCGAGCTCCCAAGGCGTGCCGATGAGGTTGCCCAGGTCGAGGCTTCCTTCGGCGAGCACGGCCGGGATGTGGGCCAGCTTCTTGGCCTCCCGCAGGACCACGCCTTCGTCCAAAAAGGACCCTTGGCTCCAGTAGTGCGTGACCAGCCTGGCGAAGGCGAGCCGGAACTTCGGCGTCTCGAAACTCTTGTACGGCGGCGAAGTCGGGATGATCGCGTCCTCCCAGGCACACCACGCGGCCGCCGCCTTCTCGTGCACCGCAGGGTCCGGGTCCATCAGCAACTTGAGGTACGCCGCCGCCAGGTCGCCGTCGCGATCCGCCTCGGGGACACCGTCACGGAACGTGGCCCACGCCTCGGGGAAGACGCCACCGAGGCCGCGGGTGAGCAGGTCGGTCTCGCTCCGGCGCCCGGTTGCCAGGCCCATCAGGACCATCTCCGAGACCTGGTCCGGATACCGCTCGGCGTAGACCAGCGCGAGCACGGAACCCCAGGATCCGCCGAAGATCAGCCACTTCTCGATGCCGAGGTGCTCGCGCAGTTTCTCCATGTCGGCGAGCAGATGGCCGGTGGTGTTGGCGGAAAGGTCGGCCTCGGGCTCGCCCGCGTGCGGGGTGCTCCGGCCGCAACCCCGCTGGTCGAACAGCACGACGCGGTACTTGGCCGGGTCGAAGTAGCGGCGCAGGCCGGTGCTGCAGCCGGTTCCCGGACCGCCGTGCAGCGTGACGGCGGGTTTGCCGTCGGGGTTCCCACAGACCTCCCAGTACACGAGGTGCCCGTCGCCGACGTCGAGCATCCCGTGGTCGTACGGTTCGATCTCCGGATACAGCCGTGTCATGTCCTCGTCCTCCCAGACCCGCCAGAAATACAACAGCGCTGTCACAATAGCCCGGGACGAAGACTCGATGCGCGCGGTTTTCTCGGCCCGAGTACGTGAAGGCCCCCTTCATTGCGCTAGACGCAATGAAGGGGGCCTTCACGTACTTGCCGGTCGGCTAGCCGCCCAGAGTGCTGGAAACATGCCGAAGCGCGTCTGCCAGCTCCGGAGGCCCGGCGGGGCCGATGTGGACCACCGCGTCGTTGCCTTGCCCGGTCGTGTAGCTGAGGTACCGGCCCCAGTCGGTATCGGCGAAGTGGAGCGGATCTTCCACAGCCACATGCCTGCCGACTTCGTCCCGCTTGCCGACGTAGAGCTCGCCGCTCCCCTCGACCGGCCGCTGCACGAGGCTGACGATGTCCGCGATCACCGGCGGCAGGGAATGCGTATCCGGGCCACGCCGCGCCGCCTCTTCGAGCTCGTACGCCCGGACCGTGCGAAGCCTGCCACCGCCCGCGGGAACGGGCGGCAACTGTTCGATCAGCGTTTCGGGCAGCCGTCGCCGGTCGATCTCCTGCAGCCCGACCCAGTCACCGGACGCCACCGCCAGCACCGCCTGCATGCCCAGCGAGGCGGCGAGGACGCCGTAGGTCTGGCCGCCGGCGTTCACCCAGCCGTAGTACTCGATGGCCGGTTTCGTGAGCACCGGAAGCCAGTCCAGGAAGTCGACCGACGCGCGGCCGCTCGAGTCCAGCAGCCCGGCTTGCGCCAAAGCGGCTTCCACTCGCTTGTCCGCCTCCGCGCGGGCCGTCCTCGACAGCCAGCGCGGTTCGGGACGCAGCGTGATGTGCAGGTCGCCGACGCGTTCACGTTCGGCGAGCACCGCCAAGGCTTCGACCGGGACGTCCACCCGGCCTGTTCTGACGGTCATCCGCTACTCGCCGATGACCGGCGGGCTGGTCCGCTGGTCGGTGCCGAAGATCGCGTCGGGGTCGGCCTCGATCAGGTAGTCGGGACGCTGGTGCTCGTCGTCCTCGTCGCCTTCGGCCCGCCTGCCGCCCGCGCCCATCGGTCCCATCTGACCGCCGCCGCGGCCCGCTCCTCCACGGCCACCCGCCAGGTCGGCGCCGCCCATGCCGCCACCGAGGCCGCCCATACCCGAGCCCCGGCCGGCGCCGAGACCACCGGAACCGGATCCACCAGGCCCGCCGGGACCGCCCGCGCGGCCGCCGGTGCCACCTTCGCCGCCGAGAAGCCTGCCCGCGGCCGTGCTGGGCCCGGGAAGGTTGCGTCCACCGCCGGTTCCGGGCTGGTTGGGCCCGCCGCCACCGGGGCCGTAGTTCTGGTTGAGGCCGTTGGTCAGGCCGAGGACGTCTTCCGGGTCGCCGGTGCCGCGCCCGGGATTCCGGCCCGGGATCTCCGTGGTCCCGCCGCCGGGCTTGCCCTTGCCACCACCGGACGGGAGCGTCGTGTCGCCAGGACCGGGCTTCCGGGTCGGCGTCGTGATGTCCGGACCTGGCCGGTCCTTCGAGCCTCCGGGACGGTCTTCGCCGGTGCCCGGCTTGTTCTGGTTCTGGTTCTGGTTCTGGTCGTTGCCGCCGGTGTGGTTCCGGTCGGTCCCGTTGCTGTCCGTGCCGCTGGTGTCGGTGCCGTCGTTCTCGTCACCACCGCCGCGCTTCGTGGGGCGCTTCGGCGGGATGTAGGGCGGCGGATCGATCGGGCCGGGCCCGTCGCCGACCTTGACACTGACGTTCGCGCCGTCGTTCTTAAGCACGCCGTAGTCGGTCGGAAGGCTCGCGCTCGTGCTGCTGGTGACCGAGTCGTACTGGTCCATCACCCGGACGTTGTTCTGGTTCGCCGCCTCGTGCTTCGCGACGCCCTCTTGGTAGTTCTTGATGTCGTTGTTGACCATGAACGGCCCGGCGATCGGGATCGCGCCCTTGAGGCCGGTGGTCCAGGGGTTGGGCTTGTCCGGCTTCGGCGGAACGGGGACGACCGTCTGCCCGGAGTCGTCGAAGCTGTCGGCCTGCGTCATGACCGAGGCCTTGGTGGTGAACAGCGGGTCCGCCGTCTCTTTGAAGGCCTGCTCGAGAGGACCGGCACCGGCGTTGGCCGCGTCGGCGGCCGAACCCGTCCAGGACGCCGACATCCGCGACTGCAGCGACTTGATGGCCATGCCACGCTCGACGTAGGCGTCCGAGAGTTCTGCGACGCGGTCGGCCGCGGTGCGCAGGTTGCGGGTGTCGCCCTGGGTGAAGTTCTCGTAGATCTGTTTGCCGTCCACCCTCATGCCCCCTTGAGTGTCTTGATCACGGCCGACGCGAGTTTCTGCGCCTTCCCACACGAATCCTGCTCGTTGTCGTAGCCCTTGGCGAGGGTGCTGATCGACAGATCGTCGGCGACGCCCACCGCGAGGTCGCAGTTGCCGCCCGCTCGCCGATCCTGGATTCCGTAGTAGACGGTCGGATAGCCGTCGACGTCCGGACCTGGCTCCAGGAACCTCAGCTGCCCGGCTTTCTTGGCCTTGTGCAGTCCGGCCAGGCCACCCATGCCCTTTTCACGGTTGCCGCTGCCGAGGATGATCAGCAGGCTGTCGGCCTTGCCGCGAATCTGCCAGCTGCAACCGGGATTGCTGCCTTCGCCCTTCGACTCACCGGGCGCGGTGAACCCCAGTTCCGCGGCCGCGGCAGGCGGGAGCAGCTTGCAGACGTCACCGACGTACGCCGAAGCGTCCAGCGGACTCGCCACCTTCGGCACGTCCGGGTCCTCCGGCGCGGCGGACGACCCCGACGACGGAGAGGTTCCCTGAGTAGGCGTAGCCGTCCCGGGAGTCTCGCCGGTACAGCCGGCGACCACGACGGAAACGAGCACGAGCGCCGCCACCGCGGCGCGATTCCTCAACACGTTCGGCATCCTCAGGTCGTGCGCAGGGTATTGGCCTGGTCGGTGGCCATGATCTTCGTCCGGGCGATCTCGAGCTTCGCGATGTAACCCTCGATGTAGGCCCTCATCGATTCGTTCTGCTTCTGCAAGCCGAGTAAGGATTCGACACCGGAGTCGACGTAGCTGGAGCTGGCCTCGTCCTGACCCGGCGGCATCAGGTCACCGACGATGAGGTCGATCTTGTCGCCGTCGTCGACGACCTTCTTCAGCTCGTCTTCCCACAGCCCGATGACGGTCTTCAGCTCCTCGGGGCTCATCTCGAACCCGCCGCCTCCGCCGCCCCCACCGCCGTAAACGGTCGGTTCCTTCGGCGTGGTCAGGTCACCCCAGACGGCCTTGATCGCGCTCGCGGCGTCGCCGATGATGTTCACGCCCGCACCTTCCCCTCAGCACTCACTCACCGTGATGGACAAAGAGTAGCCAAGTGGCCGACGGCGTGTCAGCCGATCCGGCCGAGTGTTCGGACGTGTTTCGCGGCCGCAAGGTTCCCGGACGGATCAATCATCCCGCGAACTGGTCACAGTACGTACGTACGGATTGCATTAACCGGGTTCCCGGTGACAGGATTCCAGGATGCCACGGGTCAGCCAGGATCACCTCGACGCACGCCGGCGCCAGATCCTCGACGGCTCCCGCGTGTGCTTCGCACGTTACGGCTACGAGGGTGCCACCGTCCGGCGGCTCGAGGAGGCCACCGGCCTTTCCCGGGGCGCGATCTTCCATCACTTCCGCGACAAAGAGTCCCTCTTCCTGGCCTTGGCCGAGGACGACGCGGTCCGCATGGCCGATGTCGTCGCCGAGCAGGGCCTCGTCCAGGTCATGCGCGACCTGCTGTCGAACCGCAGCGAGCACCCCGCCGACTGGCTCGGCACGCGGCTGGAGGTCTCCCGGCGGCTGCGCACCGATCCCGAGTTCCGGGCCCGCTGGGCCGAGCGGTCCCAGCAGCTGACCGCCGCGACCCGCCGCCGCCTGCTGCGCCAGCGCGACGCCGGGATCTTGCGCGACGATGTCGACGTCGACGTCCTGACCGCATACCTCGAACTCGTCCTCGAAGGGCTCGTCTCGCACCTCGCGATGGGCCAGCCGGGCGACGATCTCGGCCCCGTCCTCGACCTGGTCGAGGAGAGCGTGCGGCGGCACCGCGCCCGCGCGGCCGGGGGAACGCGTTAAGATTGTCCTATCGCCGCAGTACAGCGGCGGTGTCTGTTGATCCCCGATTGAGGAGTGACTCTTTTCGTGCGCGACGCGCAGTCACCTGGTGACAGTATCGAGCCGGGTGGCACACCCGGCTGTTCCAAGGACCTTCCTGCCGACCCCGTCCCCGCCGGCAGGAAATGATGGAAATCCTGTTCGCCGTTCTCGGCATTCTCCTGTTCCTCCTGCTGACCGTCGGCACCGGCCTCGCCGTCGCCGCCGAGTTCTCCCTCACCGCGCTCGAACGCAGCACGGTCGACGCGAACGTCCGCCAGGTCGGCGACAAGCGCGCACACACCGTGCAGAAGGCGCACCGCACGCTCTCGTTCCAGCTTTCCGGCGCGCAGGTGGCGATCACCATCACCACCCTGATCACCGGTTACCTCGCGGAACCGGTGATCGGTGACCTGCTGCACCCGCTGTTCACCGCCGTCGGGTTCTCCGAGGGCGTCGCGAACGGCGTGTCGCTGGCGGTCGCGCTGATCCTGGCGACGTCGCTGTCGATGATCCTCGGCGAGATGATGCCGAAGAACCTCGCGATCGCCCGGCCGCTGCAGACCGCGCGCGCCGTCGCGGGGTACCACTCGCGGTTCTCGTCGCTCTTCCGCTGGCTCATCACCCTGATGAACAACAGCGCCAACTTCCTGGTCCGCAAGTTCGGTGTCGAACCGCAGGAAGAACTGCGTTCGGCCCGGTCGCCGCAGGAACTCGGCTCGATCGTGCGTTCCAGTGCCGAAAGCGGCACGCTCGACACGTCGACGGCCGAACTGCTGGACAAGTCGCTCCGCTTCGGCGAGCGGACGGCCGACGAGCTGATGACGCCGCGCGTCCAGTTCGAATCGCTGACCGTGGACGACACGATCTACGACCTCATCGAGATCTCGCGCCGCACCGGCTTTTCGCGTTTCCCGGTCTACACCGAGGATCTCGACGACGTGCAGGGCGCGGTGCACATCAAGCAGGCGTTCACCGTCCCGGCCGCGCAACGCGCCACGGTGCGGATCGGCTCGGTCATGCGGCCGATCCCGACCGTGCCCGAATCACTGCCGGGCGACTCACTGCTCAACCGGCTGCGCGATTCCCGTTTCCAGCTCGCGATCGTCGTCGACGAGTACGGCGGCACCGCGGGACTGGTGACGCTGGAGGACGTCGTCGAGGAGATCATCGGTGACGTCCGCGACGAGCACGACGACCGGGAAGCGCCTTCCTCCCAGCAGGTCGGCGCCGACAACTGGCTCGTTTCCGGGCAGCTTCGCGCCGACGAAGTCACCGACGAGACCGGCTTCCGGATGCCGGACGGCGACTACGAGACCATCGCCGGGCTGATCCTCGAGCGGCTCGGGCGGATCCCCTCCCCCGGCGACGCCACCGATCTCGACGCCTGGCGGCTCACGGTGACCAAAATGGACCGTCTCCGCATCGCCGAGGTCGAAGTCCGCCGGGTCAGCGAGACCGCCACTTCCGCCGAGCAGGAGCCCGCCCGATGAACGACTGGTTCAACATCTTCCTCGTCGTGGTCCTGTTGCTGGCCAACGCGTTCTTCGTCGGCGCCGAGTTCGCGCTGATCTCGTCGCGGCGCGACAGGCTGGAAGCCTTGCTGGAGCAGGGAAAGACCCGCGCCAAGATCGTGATCAACGCGAGCAAGAACGTCTCGCTGATGCTCGCGGGCGCGCAGCTCGGCATCACGATCTGTTCGCTGCTGCTGGGACGGCTGGGCGAGCCCGCCATCGCGCATCAGCTGGCCGGCTTCTTCGAGGTGCTCGGGATCCCCGAGGTCCTGCTGCACCCGATCTCGTTCGCGATCGCGCTGGCGTTCATCACCATCCTGCACGTCCTCATCGGCGAGATGGTGCCGAAGAACCTCGCGATCGCCGAGCCGGAGCGGCTGGCCCTGTGGCTGGTCCCGGTGCACGTGGCCTGGGTGAAGGTCGCCAACCCGTTCATCTGGCTGCTGAACTTCGTGGCGAACTCCCTGCTGCGGTTGTTCAAGGTGGAGCCGAAGGACGAGCTCGAGACCGCCTACACCTCCGACGAGCTCGCCGAACTGCTCAGCGAGTCGCGGCGCGAGGGGCTGCTGGAGCACTCCGAGCACCAGCGGCTCAGCAAGACGCTGTCGTCGGTGGAGAAGACGGTGGCCGAGGTCCTGGTCCCGACGGCGCAGCTCACCACGCTGCCCTGTTCGCCCACGCTGGGTGACGTCGAGCGCGCGGTGTCCTCGACCGGGTTCTCGCGTTTCCCGGTGTGCACCGACGACGGGACGCTGACCGGCTACATCCACGTCAAGGACATCCTCGACCTCGTGGGCGAGGATCCGACGACCGTGGTCCCGTCGGACAAGACGCGTGCGCTGACCGAACTGCACGCCGACGCCCGGCTGGACGAAGCGTTGTCGGCGATGCGCAAGGAAGGCAGTCACCTGGCGCGGGCGCTGAGCCCGGCGGGAGCGGCCGTCGGCGTCGTCGCGCTGGAGGACCTCGTCGAGGAATACGTGGGAACTGTCCGCGACGGTACCCACGTCATGTCATGACCGGCCTGATCGTCCTTCCCGAGTCCGTCTGGCGGGCTCGGGAGGACGACCACGTCACCCGGATGCGGCGCTGGACGACACCGCACCAGCGCCGCCGCTCGCGGGGCGAGAAGCATCCGGTGCTCGACTTCCTCTTCAGCTACTACTCGCACCGTCCCGGGCACGTCGAACGCTGGCAGCCGGGGCCGGGCGTCGCGCTCGAAGGCCGGTCCGCGCACCGGTTCCTGGAGCGGAAGGGCTACGTCGAGACGCCGGACGGTGTCGTGCTCGATCCGGCGGGTTTCACCGAGGGCCGGGCCAAGACCGCCGAATTCGTCCTCGGCCTGCTTTCCGCGACCGCGTCCCGCGCGCCGAGGCTCAGTTGTTTCGGCCTTCACGAATGGGCAATGGTTTACCGGGAATCGGCGAATGAGGTTCGTCACTCACAACTTCCGCTCCGGCTCGGTTCGGCCGGAACGGACGGCGTCGTCGAGTCGCTGGAGATCCGGTGCGGGCATTTCGACGCTTTCCGGTTCTTCACCGAGCCCGCCCGGCCGCGCAACACGCTGCGGCCGGAGCGGGAGAACCAGATCGAGTTCGAGCAGCCGGGCTGCCTCCACGCCAACATGGACCTCTTCAAGTGGGCCTACAAACTCGACCCGTTCGTCCCCGCCGAGCTGGTCGGGGACTGCTTCGAGCTGGCGGCGGACATCCGGGAGCTGGACATGCGGGCGAGCCCCTACGACCTCGCGGCGTTCGGGTACTCGCCGGTGCCGATCGAGAGCCCGGAAGGCCGGGCCGAGTACGCTCGCGCCCAGGCCGGTTTCGCCCGCCGGGCCGCGCCGCTGCGTGAGCACCTGATAGCGCATTGCCAACGACTGCTCACCGAGCTAAAGAAGGCGCCCGCGACACGCGGAAAACAACTGTGAGTCGTCGCATTCCCCGTAACATCCTCCCCTGTTAGAGTGATAACGGTTTGATTGCATACGCAGCGCGAGCGCGCACGTTTCGAAAGGACAACGATGGGGCGACACAGCGTGGCCGAGGAGCCGGTGCCGCACCCCCTCGACCCGCCGAAGCGGCTCGAGGGACGCGGCGAGGCGACCGGTTCGCACCGGATCGTCGGGAAAAAGGCCCCGCGGCGCCGCATCGCCAAGTGGCCCATCGCCTGCCTGGTCCTCCTGGTCCTGGTCGCGGTCGGCGTGTTCGGCTGGAACTGGGCGGACGGGGAGCTCAACACCCGCGCCGAAGCCCAGGCCAAGGCCTGCAGCGCCGGTGACACCCCGATGCGGGTCGTGGTCACCCCCAGCATCGAGAAGCCCCTCCGGGCGGCGGCCGAGCGGTGGAACAACGCCGCGACCGTGGTCCGCGACCACTGCGTGATCATCCAGATCGACGCGCTGTCCTCCGCTTCCGTCCTCGACGGCCTCGTCGGACGGACGAACCTGGACTCCATCGGCGGTCTCCCCGCCGCCTGGATCCCCGAGTCCTCGTACTGGGTGACCGAGCTGAACACCGCCAAGCCCGAGCTGGTCGGTTCGCCCGCCCAGTCGGTCGCGACCGCTCGGTCCGCCGACTACCCGCTCGTCGGGCTCGCGGGCAAGAACATCGACGAGGTCCAGATGCGCGCCTCGCAGACGTTCCGGCAGTTCCTGCAGCAGCCCGCCCAGCAGGCCGACTTCGCCGCCGCGGGCATCAAGGCCACCTGAGCTCAGGGAATACGGGAAAGGCCCCTTCACCGCTCGGGAAGGGGCCTTTCCCGTACCTGGGATGTCAGGAAAGGCTCGTGAGTGGCAAGGGCGGTTAGAACCGTCCTTACCACACACGAGTCCTCAGACCAGGTCGAAGGTGTCCGGGTCGGGGCCGGTGCGGGTCCCGTCGTCGAACTCGGCGAGCGCCGCGAGATCGTCTTCGGCGAGTTCGAAGTCGAAGACGTCGAAGTTCTCGCGGATCCGGGACGGGGTCACGGATTTCGGGATGGCCACGGTGCCGAGCTGCAGATGCCAGCGCAGCACCAGCTGCGCCGGGCTCTTGCCGTACTTGGCCGCGAGGGCGGACAGGGTCGCGTCCGAGAGCAGCGATCCCTGCGCGAGCGGGCTCCACGCCTCGGTGACGATCCCGTGCTCGGCGTGGAACTCCCGCAGCGCCTTCTGCTGGAGCCGGGGGTGCAGTTCGACCTGGTTGACCGCGGGCACGATCCCCGTCTCGCCGAACAGCCGCCGCAGATGCGGGACGTGGAAGTTCGACACCCCGATGGCGCGCACGCGGCCGTCCGCGTAGAGCTTTTCCAGCGCTCGCCAGGTTTCGACGTACTTGCCGCGCGTCGGCATCGGCCAGTGGATCAGATAGAGGTCGACGTGCTCGAGGCCGAGTTCCGCGAGGCTCGCGTCGAACGCCCGGAGCGCTTCGTCGTACCCGTGGCCCGGATTCGGCAGTTTCGTGGTGATGAACAGTTCGTCGCGAGGCACGCCCGCCGAGCGGATCGCCTCGCCGACACCGGCTTCGTTCCGGTACGACGCGGCGGTGTCGATGCTGCGGTACCCGGCTTCGATGGCGGTACGGACGACTTTGGCCGTGTCGCCCGCGGGCACCTGCCAGACGCCGAAACCGAGTTGGGGGATGGCTACCTCGTTGTTCAGGACGACGGAAGGCACGGCCATGGAAGGGAAATCCTCACTGGAGTCGGTGGCTGGGCTTCTTGCCCGGCATCATCCCACCCCGCGCCCGGCGTACGCGCGCAAGTACTCCGCCGTGGCCGTGTCGGCCGGGAAGAACGACTCGATCACCAGCTCGGCGACCGTGATGTCCAACGGCGTCCCGAAGGTGGAGACCGTGCTGAAGAACGTGAGATCCACGCCCTCGTGCCGCAGTCGCAGCGGGACGAAGATGTCGCCAGGGCCGGGAACCTCCACCTCGGGGACGGGATCGTCGCACGGATAGGTGAGCAGTTCCTCCAGCAGCGCCGTCAGCACCGGATCCGCCGTCTGGGTGACCTGGCGCCGCAACCTGCCGAGCAGGTGGGCACGCCACTCCCCCAGGTTGAGCACGTAGGGCGCCATGCCTTCCGGATGCAGGGTCAGCCGGAGGACGTTGGCGGGCGGGGTCATCAAGGTGGGCGAGACCAGGTCGGTCATGATCGACACGCTCGCGTTGGCGTCGACCAGGTTCCAGCCGCGATCGACGACGGCGGCCGGATAGGGCTCGTGACTCGTCATCAACTGCCGGACCGCCTTGCGGACCGCCGCCATCTCCGGGTCGCCGAGCCCGCTCTCGGGGTACGCGGGCGCGTAGCCCGCCGCCAGCAGCAGCTGATTGCGTTCCCGCAAGGGCACCTCCAGATGCTCGCCGAGCCGCAGCACCATGTCGCGGCTGGGCTTGGACCGCCCGGTCTCCACGAAGCTCAGGTGCCTGGTCGAGATCTCCGCCGAGATGGCGAGGTCGAGCTGGCTGATCCGGCGGCGATCACGCCATTCCCGCAGCAGTTCGCCGACGGGGCGGCCGGCGCGGCTCGCGATCACTGTGGTCGTCACGATCACGAACTTACGGCCACGCGCGCCGGGCCGCCATTACCTCCCGCGTAATCGACGGGACCCACCTCCGGCGGACAGAGTTGCGGCATCGGTTACCCCACAACGAAAGAGGACACCATGTCGGACATCCAGCGCGTCGCCGAGCAGTACATCGCCGTGTGGAACGAGACCGACGCGGACCAGCGCCGTGCGCTCATCGCCGAAGTGTTCACCGAGGACGCCGCCTACACCGACCCGCTCGGCGCGGTCACCGGTCACGACGGTGTCGACGGCTTCGTCGCCGGCGCTCAGGCCCAGTTCGCCGGTCTGAGGTTCAGCCTGCCCGCGGCCCCCGACGCGCACCACGACATCGCGCGGTTCCAGTGGTACCTCGGCCCCGACGGCGCGGCGGAACCGCTGGCGATCGGCTTCGACGTCATCACCGTCGAGGACGGGCGGATCAAGCAGGTGCTGGGCTTTCTGGACAAGATGCCCGGCTGACGGTCAGGCGAAGGCCTCCGGCGGCGGGCAGGAGCAGACGAGGTTGCGGTCACCCGCGGCCCCGTCGATCCGCCGCACCGGAGGCCAGATCTTCGCCGCCGTGAACCCGGCCGGGAAGACCGCGATCTCCCTGCTGTACGGGCGATCCCACTCACCCGCGAGGCAGCGCGCGGTGTGCGGGGCGTTCCGCAGCGGGCTCTCGGCCACCGGCCACTCCCCCGCAGCGACCTTCTCGATCTCGCCGCGGATCGCGATCATCGCGTCGCAGAACCGGTCGAGTTCGCCGAGGTCCTCGCTCTCGGTCGGCTCGACCATGAGCGTGCCCGCGACCGGGAAGGACATCGTCGGCGCGTGGAGGCCGTAGTCGGCCAGCCGCTTGGCGACGTCGTCGACGGTGACGCCGGTCCGCTTGGTGAGCGCGCGGAGGTCGAGGATGCATTCGTGCGCGACCAGACCGTCGTGGCCGGAGTACAGCACCGGGTAGTGCTCCGCGAGGCGTTTGGCGACGTAGTTGGCGTTCGCGACCGCGGTCAGCGTCGCGCGCCTCAGGCCTTCGACACCCATCATCCGGACATAGGCCCAGGAAATCGGCAGGATCGACGCGCTTCCCCACGGGGCCGCGCTGATCGGACCCACGCCGGTGGCCGGGCCCGCGTCCGGCTGCAGCGGGTGGTTCGGCAGGTACGGCGCCAGGTGCGCGCGGACGCCGATCGGGCCGATACCCGGTCCGCCGCCGCCGTGCGGGATGCAGAAGGTCTTGTGCAGGTTGAGATGGGAGACATCGGCGCCGAACCGGCCGTACTGCGCCACCCCGATCAGCGCGTTCAGGTTCGCGCCGTCGACGTACACCTGGCCGCCCGCGTCGTGCACCAGCGCGCAGACCTCGCGGACGGTGTCCTCGTACACGCCGTGCGTGGAGGGATAGGTGATCATGATCGCGGCCAGGTCGTCCGCGTGCTCGTCCACCGTGGACTTGAGGTGGGCGAGGTCGATGTTCCCCTCGTCGTCGCATTTCACGACGACCACCCGCATCCCCGCCATGATCGCGCTGGCCGCGTTGGTCCCGTGGGCGCTCGACGGGATCAGGCAGACGTCCCTCGCCGCGTTCCCGCGTTCGCGATGGTAGGCCCGGATCGCCAGCAGTCCGGCGAACTCGCCCTGGCTTCCGGCGTTCGGCTGCAGGGAAACCGCGTCGTAGCCGGTGATCCCGGCCAGCCACTGTTCCAGATCCTTGACGATGGACAGCAGACCGGCCGCGTCCTCCGCGGGCGCGAACGGGTGCAGGCCGGCGAACTCGGGCCAGGTGATCGGCTCCATTTCGGCCGTGGCGTTGAGTTTCATCGTGCACGAGCCGAGCGGGATCATGCTCCGGTCGAGTGCGACGTCCTTGTCGGACAACGCCCTCAGGTACCGCAGCAGTGCCGTTTCCGAGCGGTGCGCGTGGAAGACGGGATGCGTCAGGTAGTCGCTCGTGCGGCGCAGATCCGGCGGGAACCCGTCGGCGGTGTCCGCGTCGAGCGAGTCCACATCGGACACCGCGACACCGAACGCCTTCCACACCAAGGAGAGGTGCTCGCGGGTCGTCGTCTCGTCACAGGCGACGGCGACGTGGTCCGCGTCCACCTGCCGGAGGTTGACGCCGAGTTCTCTCGCGGTGCCGACGACGCCTGTCGCGCGGCCGGGGACGGAGACCATGACGGTGTCGAAGAACTCGCAGTGCACGACGTCCACGCCGCTTTCGGCGAGCCCCGCCGCGAGCACGGTGGCCATCCGGTGCGCGCGGTTGGCGATGGCGCGCAGGCCTTCGGGACCGTGGTACACCGCGTACATCGAAGCGATGACGGCCAGGAGCACCTGCGCGGTGCAGATGTTGCTGGTCGCCTTCTCCCGGCGGATGTGCTGCTCACGGGTCTGCAGGGCGAGCCGGTACGCGGGAGCGCCGTCGGCGTCCTTCGACACTCCGACGAGCCGGCCGGGCAACTGACGTTCGAGCCCCTGCCGGACGGCGAGGTAAGCCGCGTGCGGGCCGCCGAAGCCCATCGGGACACCGAATCGCTGCGTCGATCCGACCGCGACGTCGGCGCCGAGCTCGCCCGGCGACCGCAGCAGGGTCAAGGCCAGCGGATCCGCGGCCATCACCACGGCCGCGCCCAGCGCCTTGGCCTCGGCGATGGTGTGGTCCCATTCGCGGACGACGCCGGACGCGCCGGGATAGGACAGCAGCACTCCGTAGAAGTCGCCACCGAGGCCGAGTCCGGTGATGCCCTGCGACAGGTCGGCGGTCACCAGCTCGATGCCGAGCGGTTCAGCACGGGTGCGCAGGACCTCGATCGTCTGCGGCAGCGTGTCCTCGTCGACCACGAACCGGTTCGATTTCGCCTTGCCCGCTCTGCGGACCAGCGTCATCGCCTCCGCCGCGGCGGTCGCCTCGTCCAGCATGGAAGCGTTCGCGATCGGCAGGCCGGTCAGGTCGGCCACCATGGTCTGGAAGTTGAGCAGCGCTTCGAGGCGGCCTTGCGAGATCTCCGGCTGATACGGCGTGTACGCGGTGTACCAGGCCGGGCTCTCCAGCACGTTCCGGCGGATGACCGGCGGGGTGACGGTGTCGTGGTAGCCGAGGCCGATCATCTGGACCATCGGCCGGTTGCGCGCGGCGAGCGCGCGGAGCTCGGCGAGGGCGGCCGTCTCGGTGGCGGGCGGAGGCAGCTCCAGCGGAGTCGCGGATTCCCGGAGCGACGCGGGGACGGCGCGCTCGGCCAGTTCGTCGAGGGAACCGACGCCGACGACGTCGAGGATGCGTGCGAGTTCCTCCGCGCCGGGACCGATGTGCCGGTCCGCGAAGGGGGTTCCGGATTCGAGCGCGGCCAGTGAATCAGGCTCCATCGGGGACCTCCCAAGACGCGGGGGCGGGGCCGGGACGGATTGTCCCTGGCCCTCCCCACTCTGTCCGTACCCCCGTGGGGGCGCCTGAGAGTTTCGCCCGTGGGTTGAGTCGGGCTTGCACCGTCGGCGGAGCCGCCAGGTGGTGACCTGACGATTCACTTTCCAGAGGCGTCTAGTCCGCGCGGTCCAGGGTGCCTGAGAGGTTCCGGGGAGGACTTGCTCCTTCGGCGCCGGGCCGTTATCGGCCCGGTCTCTCCCGCGCGGATTCGTCGACCGCGGAAGTGAGCCTACCCTGCCGCTCGCGCGGCTTCATGATCAGCCGGTGCGACGTGCGTTACGGCGCTGCGTGAGTTCGTCGGGCGTGACGGTTTCGATCACGCCGCCGTCGGCCCGCTCGGCCGGGAACTCGTGGATGGTCCCGCTGATCTCCTGCATCGCCCCGCTGACCGCGATGCCGAAAACGCCCTGCCCGCCCTGGAGTAAATCGACGATCTCTTCGGGCGACGTGCACTCGTAGACGGTGGTGCCGTCGGAGAACAGGGTGACCTTGGCCAGATCGCGGACACCGCGCAAACGCAGGTGGTCGACGGCGACCCTGATGTTCTGCAACGAGACACCTGTGTCCAGCAGCCGCTTGACGACCTTCAGGACGAGGATGTCCTTGAACGAGTAGAGCCGCTGCGAACCGGAGCCGTGCGCCGTGCGGATGCTCGGCGCGACCAGTTTCGTGCGGGCCCAGTAGTCGAGCTGCCGGTACGTGATCCCGGCGATCTGACAGGCGGCGGGACCGCGGTAGCCGACGAGTTCGTCCGGGAGGGAAGAGTCGGGGAACAGCTCGCCCTGCTCGCCGTCAGCGACCGGAACGAGCGGCTCTTGAGGGCTACCAGCCTCGACCACGCCATGCCTCCCCTCGCCCGACCTGGCGGCCGGCGAACAAAGCCGCGCGGACCCACGTGAGTCCGCACCGGAGTTCATCGTCAAGACGGATGCCCCAGACATCCGAATCACACCTTGGCGATTTACCTCCATTGACGGTAAGCGCGTCCGGCAGAGCGGTCAACGCGACGCGCGGTCAACCTCAAGCTCTTCTTGAGGCTTGTCGGAAACAGTCCCCCGTTCGGCTGCGCGCTTGCCACTTTTACTCAGCCGTGTTATTTTTTACTCATGCAAGTAACTCCTTCCACCCAAAGCGCCATGCAAGAGGTGCAGGCGGAGCTCGGGCTGTCGGTCACCGAAGCCGCCCGGCGGGCCCAGATCGTCGGCGCCACGATCGCGACGATCTCCGATCTCGGCTACCACAAGACGTCGTTCGCGAAGATCAAGGAGCGGGCCGGGCTGTCCAGCACCCGGATCATCTCGTACCACTTCACCAACAAGGCCGGTCTGATGCAGGCCGTGGTCACCACCGCGACCGGGATGAAGGACAAGTTCCTCGAGGAGCGGATCCAGGGCACGACCGACCGGGCCGGGCTGCTGCGCGGGTACATCGAAGCGGAGATCGAGTTCCTCGGCTCGTACCCGGAGCTGGTGCGGGTCATGGTCGAGATGGCTTCGAGCGGATCGGACGCCGAAGGCTGGTTCATGTCGGCGCCGATCGTCGAAGAGTTCCGCACCGGCCGGCTCGAGCGTCAACTGCGACAGGGACAGCAAGAAGGCGCTTTCGGCGACTTCGCGCCGGACGTGATGGCGCTGTCGATCGCCCAGGCCGTCGACGGCGTCGCCGCGAAGTTCGCGGCCGACCCGAAGCTGGACCTGGAGCGGTACGGACGGGAACTGGCGGACCTGTTCACGCGGGCCACCGCCGCACCAAAGTGACCCCGCCTGACGCAGCACCACGAAGGTGACCGAGGTCTTCTGATCTTTTGAAGTCGCGCGCCTTTCGGCCGACAGGCCCCGGGATCGCGATGGCAGGGCGCCCTTCGGGAGAACGCGAGTTCACCTGCCAAGGCGCGCCCTGGCAGCGCGATCCCGGTTAGCGCGATTAAGTGTCAGCGCCGCGGAAGTCCTCCGGCGAGACGGAGTCGAGGAACTCGCGGAACTTCTCGACCTCGTCCTCCTGCTCGTCGGGAATGATGAGGCCCGCTTCCTCCAGCACCGCGTCCACGGCGTGGATCGGAACCCCCACCCGCAGCGCCAGGGCGACCGAATCGCTCGGCCGCGCCGAAACCCGGATGTCCCCGTCGAAGACCAGTTCCGCGAAGAACGTGCCTTCCTTCAAGTCGGTGATGACGACCTGCTCCAGCTCACGGCCCAGCGCCCCGATGACCTCCTTGAGCAGGTCATGGGTGAGCGGACGGGCCGGGCGGACTCCCTGCTGCTCCAAGGCGATGGCGGTGGCCTCGACCGAGCCGATCCAGATCGGCAGGTACCGCTCGCCTTCGGTTTCCCGTAGCAACAAGATCGGCTGATTCGCGGGTAGCTCCACCCGCACGCCGACGACGCGCATCTCGCTCATCGGGCTTCGCCTCCCTCTCGTGCGCACGGGCTGCAACGCTTGTCTCGACGATCAAGCGACGGTGATCCCGACGCTACCCGTCTTCCGAGCGCTGTGCTCGCTGTCCTGACATTCTCGGTTCGCCCGTGGCAAACCCGACTCTCACGGTACGGCATAGGGTGCCGAACATTCAGTCATTGACAAGTGGCCTCACAAGGGTTCCTGTGTCCCCGGAGCCGCTCAGCCGCCCGTGACGGCGCGTATTCCGGCCTTCACCAAGAGCGTATGTAACGCCACGGTCAGTGCGGCGAGCTCGCGGACGACCTCGTCGCCCCTCGCTTGGGCGTCCTCGTCACGGTGCCGATACACCGGGGTCACGATCTGCTCCAGCAGGCCGACTTCGCGGTCGGCCGCGGCCCGGAAGGCACGCAGATGTCTCGGCTCGATACCGAATTCGGTCATCGCTTTCACGGTCTTCGCCACGAGGACCGAGTCGGGGTCGTAGAACCCCGCCGCGCCTGGGCGGACGAGACCGTATTGCCGCAGCTCAGCCAGGGTGGCGGCGTCGATGCCGGCCTGGCGGAGCAGATCTTCCTCGGTCAGCCTGATCTCGCGATCGGTCTCGAAGTCCCCGGGGGACGGCAGTCCGCCGTTCTCCCCCGGGGCCTCGAGCGAAACGAGTTTCCGCGGCGGTTTGGGAGCCGCCGCCGAAGGCGCGGCACCCTGATCCGCCGCGTCGAGCTGTTCCTTGATGACCTTCAGCGGAAGGTAGTGATCCCGCTGGGCGGACAGGACGAATCGCAAGCGCTCCACGTCCGCCGGAGCGAACTGACGGTACCCCGACGGGGTCCGGCCCGGCTGGACCAGACCTTCCGCTTCGAGGAACCGGATCTTGGAGATGGTGACGTCGGGGAAGTCGCCGCGCAGTTGTGCCAGCACGGCCCCGATGCTCAACCCATCGCGCTGCGACGCATCCCGATCAGGCCGCCCGGCCGCCGTCACCGTGCCCCCTGGCCCCCGGAACCCGGGCCGGTCAGGAAGACCAGGCGGAACTTGCCGATCTGTACCTCGTCGCCACCGGCGAGGACGGCCTGGTCGACCGGCTCGCGGTTGACGTAGGTGCCGTTGAGGCTGCCGACGTCGATGACGACGAACTCGCCACCCTCGCGGCGGAACTCGGCGTGCCGCCGGGAAACCGTGACGTCGTCGAGGAAGATGTCGCTGTCCGGGTGCCGTCCCGCACTGGTGGTGTCGCGGTCCAGCAGGAAGCGCGAACCCGCGTTCGGGCCGCGCTTGACGACCAGCAGCGCGGAACCCGCGGGCAGCGCGTCCACACCCTGGACGGGGGCCTCGGCAGCCGGAGGAGCCTCAGTGCCTTCGACGTCGGCCAGGAAGTCGGCCCGGAAGACAGAAGTCCGCTCCGGAGACTGCTCCGGGGGAACGCCGGGCCCGTCGTTCGTGCTCACCTGAGCTCTCCTAACGCATGTGTGTTGCCACTACTCAAGAACGTGCAGAGGTCAAACGTACCGTGCCTGATCGAATCTCCGGTCCGCGGCTCCCCCTACTCTCGCGGGAGGGCCGCGGCCTGCGGCTATTCCTTGATCAGCGCCTGGTACGCCTCGGCCTCGAGCAGGGAATCGACCGAACTCGCGTCGTCGAGACGGAGCTCGACCAGCCAGCCCTCACCGTAGGGGTCGCTGTTGATCAGTTCGGGCGACTCGGCCACCGCGTCGTTGACCGCGACCACCTCGCCGTCGAGCGGGGCGAACAGCTCCGAAACGCTCTTGGTCGACTCGACCTCGCCGAAGGCGTCGCCGGAGCCGACCTGCTTGCCGACCTCGGGGAGGTCGACGAACACCACGTCACCGAGCTGGTCCTGGGCGTACTCCGTGATGCCCACGCGCACGAGCCCTCCGTCGCGTACGGAGACCCACTCGTGCTCCTCGGTGTAGCGCAGTTCTTCTGGAGTGGACAACGCCGCTCCCCTTTCTCATGCCCTCGCTCGAAACCGACGCGCGCAGTTTCGCATCCCGCCGGGGCACGCGCCCGGCGCCTCCCGCTAGCTAGCCGCGATCGGCGGATCGCAGGGCCCGCACCGTCTGGACGACGTACAACACGCCCGAATAGACGTACAGGACCGCACCCCACGCCGTGAAGGCGTACCCGATCGGACGCGCGAACGCGGCGATGTCGGATCCGCCCTGGGTGAGCAGCAGGAACGGGAAGGCGTACATCAGCACGAAGGTGGCGCCCTTGCCGATGTAGGTGACCTCCGGCGGGGCGAACCCGCGATGCCGCAGCAGCAGCACGCAGACCCCCAGCACCGCCTCGCGGGCGACCAGCGGGACCACCACCCACCACGGGACGATGTCGCGGATCAGGAAGGCGATGAGGGTCGCGAGGATGTAGAGCCTGTCCGCGGCGGGGTCGAGCAGCTGACCGAGCCGCGACATCTGGTTGAGCCAGCGGGCGAGTTTGCCGTCGAGCCAGTCGGTGAGCGCGCTGAACACGAGCAGCGCGAACGCCCAGCCGTCCTCCTTCGGGCCGAGGAGCAGCCACAGGAAGACCGGCACCCCGGCGAGCCGGAGGATCGAAAGCATGTTGGGAACGTTCAGGGCCTGCCGCAGCAAAGACGGCTCTTCGCTGGTCACGCTCGGTTCGGGGGGCGTACTCACCCGCTCAGCCTATCCAGCGGCGGCAGGTCCTCCCGCGTCAGCTGGCCCGGGTGTGGCTCCAGCCGCGGCGTTGCAGGTCCGCGCTGGTCAGCGCCACGGGCCTGCCCCGGTAGTCGGTACCCATCCAGCGGGTGTGCCCGGAGGAACTTTCCAGGACGTACGGGCGGCCGCCGCACCAGACGACGGTGCACGGTGCCGTGGGTGGCAGCTCCGTGCTCGCCGGCGCGGTGGCCTCGAATGACGCGGGGTCGTTCTGTTCGTCGGTCTTCATCGCTCTCACGGTTTCGGTGACGGGGACTGGGACACGCCGGAGCGCTACCTTTGTTTTCGGCAGAACAGGGCCCGGCGTTAACGCCCGGGCGCCGGATTCGTCCGATCGGTTCGCGACGACAGCAGGGTGTTGTCACGGTGTGAACGGCATGTTAATTGTCCACAATGGACAGTGATTGGGCGGTCCTCGCGTACCGTCGCACCGTCGGCGCGATAACCTCCCGCGAATCGAACGTGGCTCAATGCCACGGCATCGGGCTCGCCCAGGTCAGAATGGGCAGGCCAGGAACGGCCGACGAAAGGATCGCCTTGCCCGTCTCGACGACCACGGGAACGTGGCGGCGCCTGATCGCGGTCTGTGCCGCCACGGGAACGCTCGCCGCCTGTTCGGGCGAAGATCCGCCACCGCCTGTCACCTCCATGTCGGTCTCACCGCCCGCGCCCCTTTCGAACGTCTCCAGCGCACCGGTACCGCCGATCCCGTCTCAGACCGCGCCGAGTTCGTCCGCTGCCCCGAATCCCGCTCCCAAGCCGAAACCCGCTGAACCGGTACAGGGTTCGTGCGGCACGGTCACCGCGGCGAGCGGGCTGACCCTTCAGGTGCTCAACGGACCGGGTGTCTCGTGTGCGGACGCGACCGGGATCGTCGGCTCGTTCCACAAGACGATCGCCGGCCGCCAGTCCGCGGGCTCGGACGAGCCCGTGAGCGAGACCGTCGACGGGTGGCTGTGCGTCTCCGGCGCACCCGCCGCCCAGGGCGGCACCAGTTGCAGCAAGGGCGACCACAACGTGTTCGCCGCCGTCGTCCCCGTCGAATGAACCATCCCCGAGAAGAAGGGCCCATGAAGAGCCTCGCCGTACTTCCCGCCGCGCTCGCCGTCGTCCTGCTGAGCGGCTGCGGCGCCGATCCCGCCCCGTCGGCCGCGCAGGCCCCGTCCTCCCCCGCCGTCACACCGGCACCGCCCGGAACACCGTGCGGCGAGGTCGCCGGGCTCCAGGGCGCGAAGAACAAGGTCGTCGCCCACGG
Source organism: Amycolatopsis sp. lyj-90 (assembly GCF_046549035.1). Taxonomy (NCBI): domain Bacteria; kingdom Bacillati; phylum Actinomycetota; class Actinomycetes; order Pseudonocardiales; family Pseudonocardiaceae; genus Amycolatopsis; species Amycolatopsis sp. lyj-90. Next base: position 1,022,493 of record NZ_JAJPWP010000001.1, on the reverse strand, counting down.
GAATACCGACTGCGCCGAAGCGACACAGGTGCTCACGGACTACTTCACCAAGCTGACCCCCGCCGAAGCCGCTTCGCCGCAGGGCCCCGGGCCGGTGGTGATCGGCGCTTGGACGTGCGGGAGCGGGCCGAACGATCCGGTGACGAGCTGTTCGACCGAGGACGAGCGGCAGATCGAAGCGACGCGGGTCTGAGCGCTCCGGCGGCGTCAGTTCTCCTGACGCCGCCGGACCGCGTCCAGCCGGTACAGGACGCCGAGGCCGATCGCCAGGCCCAGCAGCACCACGCCGAACAGGCCGACCATCGACATCCTCCAGATCAGCGCGGACTTCGACCGGTAGACGAATCCGTCCCCGGCGAAGATCCTGTCGCCCTCCGCGGCCTTGTCGCCCTCGATGCGCCCGCGACCGGTGCTCCCGTCGTCGAACCGCCACTCCCCCGAACAGTAGGGAATCTGACCGCTCATCGGCGCTCCCTCCTCGGTACACCCTGAGATCCCGGTGACCGCGACTTCCTCACCGGTGTTCACTTCACGTACGTGGTTACCGAAGTATCCCCAGGCGACACACAGCAGGAAGACGTACGGGACCCCGGCCAACAGCGCCCGAAAGAGAACTTTGGAATTCTGCGGTTTGCCCGGCACTAAATTCCTTTCCTCGAGTCACTGGAGTGTCAGCAGGACTTCCCGGTCGAGTTCGCCGACGACAAGGTACTTCGGCTGATATCCCGACGGGACCACGAAACAGACGAGACCCGCGGTGCCGTCGAAAGCACCGGGAGCGCCCGCGCAGTCCTCGACCCGCCGCGGGGCGCCATGTTCGTCGGCCGACAGCTCCAGCGCCGTGTCTCCCAGGCGGGACGTCTCGACTCGCAAGGCGAGGACGTGGAATCCGCCCAGCCATGCCTCGGCGCCTTCGGGCGGCTCGGCTCGGCTGTCGAGCACACGCACGGTCGAGTCCCCCGACACCGCGGCCTGTCCCTTGCCGATCACCGGCGGCGGACCCCAGGCCTCGCGGCGGTATTCCCACAGGTTCGGAACGGGATCGGCCGCCTCGCGGTACGCCGTCCAGCCGAAACCGAGCGGCGCCAGCACGACATACGCGCCGAAGACGAACCCTGCCAGGAAAGAAAGCGACTTCCGCACGGTCACCGGCCTCGTCACCGAGAACGCCACGGCGACGCCGAGCACCAAGACCACTCCGCCGATCGACATCGCCGTGATCTTCTCCCACGGGTGGTGGGCCTCCACGACTTCGTCGGCCCCGCGCACGGACAACACCCGGTCCGTCAGTGAAGAAAGCCCGACGACCACCGGCTCCGCGAGACCGAACGCTTCCCCCGTCGGCAGTTCGACGGCGCGGGCGTTTTCGGCGACGGCGACGATCTCGTGAGTGGTGTGCGGGCCGTTCTGCCCTTCGGTGGTCGTGGAATCCGCTACCGAGATCACCGCGCGCAAGTCGTACGTACCGGCCATTCCCTCGGCGGTCCACCGCCCGGCGAAAGCCGCGATGAACCCCAGGACGATTCCGGTCACGAGCAGAACGGCCACCCACTGGCTTTTTTGCGACTCTTCCGGAAAGGTCACCACCCCCTGTTCGGCCACTCCAGCCTATTCTTCGAAGCGGTCGAACCGCACGGGATTTGTACCTACACCACCATTTCCGCATTCAATTCGTTCCTCTCCCGGTGACGGCGAGCGCGCATCGCCCCCTTGCCAGCCGAGGTAAGAGTCGTCTAGACTTAAACCATGCTCACCAGGGACGACGCCGTGACGACGATCGAGAACGCGGTCGACGCGGCCACTCTGTTCGCCCACCACCGCTACCGCGAATTGGCGGCCGCACTCCATCCCGACCGGAATCCCGGCGACCCTCGGGCCCATAAGGCGGCCGCCACCCTCAATCGCCTCTATGCCGACTGGAAGCAATCCCGGCGGCAAACGGTCACCACCGCCACGGCGGCTTACACACTCACCACTCCGCACGCCGTGGGCAGTGTCGCGACCACCTATCGCACCACCGGCCCCCATCTGGTCAAAATCGTGCGCGACCCGGCGCTCAACCCGCTGATCCACGCCGAGTGGGCGGCGCTGCGCACGCTCGACGGCTTCACCGAACGGCACCGCTGGCTTCGCCCGTACTACCCGCGGTTGCTCGACACCTCGGGCCCGGTGGCGCGGGGCGACCGGGCGTTCAGCGTCCTCGATCCGCTCGTCGGCGGGTTCACCACCCTCGCCGACATCGGGAAAGCCTTCCCGGACGGTCTCGACGGCCGCGACTACGCCTGGATGCACCGGCGCCTGCTGCGCGCCGTGGCTGGCGCGCATCGCGCGGGTGTCGTCCATGGCCATCTCACCGCGGACAACGTGCTGGTCCACCCCGGGCAGCACGGCATCGTCCTGGCCGGCTGGTCCTTCGCCGTCGAGGACGGTGTGCTCCCGCTGGCGGCGGACAAGTCCGTCGACTACCCGCCCGAAGTCCACAAGGGACTGCCGATGACCGCGGCCACCGACGTCCACATGCTGCACAAGTTGATGCTTTCGCTGCTGTCACCAACGGAAACCCGCCAGCGCGAGTTCGCCACGTGGTGCACCCAGGAAATCCCGGGACAGCGACCCGAAGCCGCCGACCTGCTCGACGAGTACGACGACCTGCTCGGCGAGCTGTACGGCCCCCGCACCTTCCGACCGTTCATCATCCCCGAGACAGGAGTTTGACCATGGGACACGGACACTGGGACGACAACGCCTACGCCGCCGCGAAGACCTTCCGCGCGGCCAAGGGCGAGGACGATTTCGGCTACAGCGCCGGACTCCGCAAGAAGCCCGCTTCCGCGTGGAAGGCCGCGGCCGCGCTCGACCCGAAGAACGCCGTCCGGGAGTGCCGGGATTCGGCCGACCACGCCGATTCGACGCCGATCGCGGTGCTGTTCGACGTCACCGGCTCGATGCGCCGGGTGCCGCGGATCATGCAGGGCAAGCTCGGCAAACTGCACGGCCTCCTGAAGCGCCGGGGCTATCTGACCGACCCGCAGGTCCTGTTCGGCGCGATCGGCGACGCCGACAGCGACCGGGTGCCCCTGCAGGTCGGGCAGTTCGAATCGGACAACCGGATGGACGAGCAGCTGCGCACGATCTTCCTCGAAGGCGGTGGCGGCGGGCAGAAGAGCGAGTCCTACGAACTGGCCGCCTACTTCATGGCCAGGCACGTGGTCACCGACGCGTGGCAGAACCGCGGCCGTAAGGGATACCTGTTCCTCATCGGCGACGAGCTGAACAAGCCCGCGCTGGAGGCCCGCCACATCCGCCGGGTGATCGGCGACGACGTGCGGGAGGACATCGACCCCGCGTCGGTGTACCGGGAACTGGCCCGCAAGTGGAACGTCTACTTCGTCCTGCCGAACCAGTCGTCGTACTACAACGACCCGGAGATCGGCGAACACTGGAGCGGCTTGCTGGGGCAGAACTTCCTCAAGCTCGACGATCCCGGCGCGGTGTGCGAACTGATCGCGGCCACGATCGGGCTGGAGGAGCAGGTCGTCGACGTGGACCGAGCGCTGGCCGACCTCGCGGACGTCGGTTCGGCCGCCGAAAGCGCGGCGGTGGGCAAGGCGCTGGCGAGGCTGGGCACCAAAACGGTCGTCACCTCGGCGGTCCCCGACCCGGGCGGTCCGAGCGACGTGGTGCTGCGATGAGCCTCCTGGACGGGCACGTGGTGGTGGTCGGGCTGGGCTTCGGCGACGAAGGCAAGGGTGCCGTGGTCGACGCGCTCTGCGCCGACCGGCCGACCACCGCCGTCGTCCGCTTCAACGGGGGCGCGCAGGCCGCGCACAACGTCGTCGCGGACGGGCGGCACCACACGTTCAGCCAGTTCGGGGCGGGCACGTTCGCCGGCGTGCCCACCCACTTGTCGCGGTTCGTCCTGGTCGAGCCGTTCGCGCTGGCGGCGGAGGCCCGGCAGCTCGAAACCGACGGCGTCCGGAATCCGCTCTCGCTGCTGAGCGTGGACGGCCGGGCCCTGCTCACGACCCCGTTCCACATTTACGCCAACCGGGCGAGGGAGCAGGCTCGCGGCGCGGACCGGCACGGCTCGTGCGGGAAAGGCATCGGCGAGACCGTCTGGTACTCGCTGTTGTCCGGGGCGAGCCCGGGCGAGGTGGTGGAGAACCAGGAGGTGATCGGGACACCGGGTGACGCGCCGACGGTCGCCGACTGCGCCCGGCCGTCGGTGCTGCGGCGCAAGCTCGACGCGCTCGCCCGGTTCTACGCCCCGCTCGCCGCCCCGTCACACGACGTGGACGCCTTGGTGACGCTGTACCGCGACTTCGCGGACGCGGTGCGGATCACCGACGGGGACGAGACCGGACGGCTCGCGGACTCCGGACGGCTGGTTTTCGAGGGAGCGCAGGGGGTTCTCCTCGACCAGCACCACGGGTTCCACCCGCATACGACCTGGTCCACCACCACCCCGCACAACGCCCGTGAACTGCTGGGCGGCCGCCGTCACGCCGTTCTGGGTGTCACGCGGACCTACCTCACCAGGCACGGCGCGGGACCGCTTCCCACCGAGTGCGCCTCCGTGCTCGCCCGCTTTCCCGAGGCGCACAACGACACCGGCGAGTACCAGGGCGCGTGGCGGGCGGGGCATCTCGACGAGGCGCTGCTGGACTACGCCATCGCGGCCTGCGACGGCGTGGACGCGCTCGCGGTGACCCACCTCGACGCGACCGGCCTGCGGGTCGCACCCGGTGACGGCTCCCCCGCCGTCGGGCTGCCGGATCCCTTGGCGTGGTTCGGTGCCCGGCTGCCGGTGGCCGTGACCGGATACGGCCCCGACAGGGCCGGTTACCGGGTCGCGGAGGCAAGGTCGACAATCAACGCGTGATCGAGTCGACGCCGGTGTCCGTGGACGTGCTCGTGGTGAGGTTCGCTCCCGGCACCAGGACCGTGCTGCTGGGAATCGCGCCGCGGGGTGCCGAGCCGTTCGAAGGGGAACTCGCGCTGCCCGGGGTCTTGCTCGGGCGCGGGGAACGGCTGCGGGACGCGGCGAGCCGGGCGGTGGTCACCAAACTCGGACTGCCGCCGGACGCGCTCTCGGCGACGGGGCAGCTCACCACCTTCGACGAGCCGAACCGTGACCCCCGGGGGCCCACGCTCTCCATCGCCTTGTGGGCCACCACGGATCCCGCGCTCGACGAACCGGGGAACGTGCTGTGGACCCCGCTGGACGCGGTCCCGCCGCTGGCGTTCGACCACGACCGGATCGTGGCGGACTGCCGTCCGCTGCTGGCCGAGCGGCTGTGGCGGGACGTCGCCTTCACCGCCGGACTGCTGGGACCGCTCTTCACCACGGCACAGGCGCTGGACGCGACCGAAGCGCTGACCGGGGACCGCCCCTATCCGGCCAATCTCGGCCGGACCATGGAGCGGGTCCCCGGGCTGCGGCGGACCACCGAACACGCGGCCGCCCTCCCCAAGGGAGGACGGCCGCCGTCGTTGTGGCGCTGGGAGTGACGGATCAGATCCCGCAGGAGGACGCCGACCAGAACCGGTTGGACCGGTGCGCCACGTGGGTGTGATCGCTGTGGCCCGGGTAGCCCGGGCCGAGGATCTCACTGAACCCGTGGTTGCGGGCCTGCTGCGCCAGGGCGCAGAAGCCCTGCGCGCCCGCGCCGAGGTCGACCGCGTCGCCGTAGAGATGACGGCTGGCGGCCGCCCCGCCGACCGCGTTGTTGCAGGGGACGCTGCGGAAGCCGCCGTTGACGGCGATCGGCCGGTCGCCCATGGCGTGCCGCATCGCCTGCAGCTTCCACATCGAGACCAGCGCGTTGGCCTTCGCCGTCGCGGCCGAGACGTTGCCGCCCGACCAGTCGGAGTTGCACCGGTTCAGCTCGGCGTAGGTGAAGTTGACCGGCGTGCAGTCGTCGTCCTGCAACGCGTAGATCTTCGTGAAGGTGGCCGACCCGGCGACGCCGTCCGCGCCCAGCCCGTACGCCTGCTGGAACCGGGTGACCGCGGCCTTGGTGCCCGCGCCGAACTGGCCGTCGATGGCCAGCACGCCGCCGAAACCGGGATAACCGGCCACGCGGATCTGCAGCTGACGGACGTCCTCACCGGACGCGCCCTCGGACAGCGTGCGTCCCCAGGAGTAACAGGCGTCGGCGACGGACACGTCTCCCGCCGTCACCGGGCCGGGATCGGCGGCGGCCGGAGCGGCCACCGCGGTACCGAGGCCGGCCACGAGGGCGAGCATCGGCAGTAAAAGACGAATGCGCATGACAGGAACACCTTTCAAGGCAGGGAAGGTGAGAGACCCGTGACCCCCACGGGTTGTCAACGATTCACTGCCTCGGATGCTAACGCGGTTCCGGATACCGCGCTGTGGGTCGTTCGACCCACACGGCCCGCCCAGGTGGTCGTGAGTGGTAGGGACGGTTAGAGCCAACCAGCTTTTGGTTACCTACTTGTGACGTGCGGTTTTGTGGGTTCCTGCCCCTGCGAGGGGTCCGTTCCAGTTATGCGGACCCGTCCCGGTGGGAGAACGGGTCCTCTGTACCCCCGTCCCGCTGCTGGGACAGGTCGAATGTGACGTTCACCTGCGCGGACGTAGGTTCGGGCCAGGTGGGCCAGGTTTCAACCAACCTGGCCCATCTGGCCCTTTTCAGTAGTGCACGGCCGTTTCCGGGATGCGGCGTGGACGTAGCCCGGTCCGGCTAGTTGCCAGGCGGCAGGGTCTTCCCGTTCCGGAATGCGCCGTGCCGGTCAGTAGCGTGAACGCCTCGGCAAGCTGCTGCGCGTTGCCAGGGGGTGTTCTGTTCGAGTTCGCTGGTTCGGTTGACGATCCAGTTCCGAGACTGGTCGCGGTCAAGCGCTGCGGTCGGGAGGTGGCGGAGAAACTCCCGGTGGTATGCGATCACTCTGTCCTCTTCTAGAAAGAGGCTGGCGGTGAAGGCGTCGACGTGGAACACAGGTTGGTTCCCCTCGTGCTGGAAGAAGACGCTGAACTCGCGCCCGTCGCCGGATTCTTCAGCCGTGGCGGGCACGACGTGGATCTGACAGTGCGGGGGCGACGACGCCAACTGAAGTTGAATAAGTTGTTCGTTCATGACGGTCGAGTCGCCGACCATCGCGTTGAGGGCGTTTTCGTGGATGTAGAAGGTGAGCGCTGGGCCTGAGCGCCGGGTGAAGAGGGCGTTGCGGGCAAGCCGGGCTTCGACGCCGGTCTCAAGGTCAGGGCCGGTGTGACCGTACCGTCGCAGAACGGCCCGGATGTAGGCATCGGTCTGGAGCAGGGCGGGAATGACGTCCGGGAAACCCACCGCGTTCGGCCGGGCCATGGGCGACTACGGATGCCGCCCTAGCAGAGAGCGCGTACCCGGCAGTGATGGGGAGACCAAACGCGTACGCGGCTACCTCACCGCCGATATCCGGGCCGCCATCGAAGGCGTCACGGCAGGTGAGGCGGCGCCGGATGACGGCTGACGAGCACATGGAGAGCTCCGCCGAAGAACAGGCGCGGCTCGACGCCGAAGCCGTCGATCGCTGGGCCGTCATCGTCGAGGACTGGCCGCCGATGACCGACGAACAGATACGGGCTGTGGCAATTATTCTTAATCGCATCGAAGCGCGCCAAGCGCAGAATCTTAATGGAGTGCCATTGGATGGCTAGCATGCGTAGCCATGGATCACTATCCTCACCTGAGGATAGTGATCCATTTCATTGAGCCACCACTAAAGGTTAACCGCCCATTAGAAGTCTATTACTTCGATCATCGCCAGTTTTGAGTTCATTCAATAGGTCTAGCCGAGAAGTAAACATGACCCTTAAAGCGTCAATTGCCACCGCCAGGGCACGTTGCGCTTGTGGTACAAGCTCAGAGGAGGCGAGTTCCTTGTTGCCGTGAACCACATTGCTTCTTGCATCGTAGAGTTTTCCGAGTTCACTGCGCAGCTGGAAGCGTCTAGCTTTATCGGCTTCAAGTAGCCAGGCTAAAGAACCGCATATCCTCAACGTTGACTCACCTTTTCGAGAGCCAAACAAGTTCTCCCAAGCGATGATTGCATCGACTAAGACGTCGGAAGGATCTCTACGCTCAACGGATGCACGTAGGGTTCTCCGGATTGCTACGTCAACGTACTTAGTTCTATTTGCCTCAACGGCTACCGTGAATTCCTTCCATGCACTTGCAGTGTTGGCGTCAATCTGCTTTGGAATGAATCCTTTTCCGCTGCGCACATCATTCCAAGACATGTTCAAGCCTTGCGCAAGTGGATCGTGAGTATAGAACCATGCAGGAATTACCATTACCGTCTCTTGAGCACTAGGCTCTTGCGAAAGAAGTGCACCGAGTTGGATACACTCGGTAAGTTCCTGGGTCCGTTCGTATCCTCGGAGTTCGACGGGCCAGGTATCACCCGGCAGCAAATCCTTGAGTTGAATTCGGTACTCAAGCGTAGTATCCAGAATCACTTCTCCGCCGTAGTCGATAGTCACCGTGACGCCATCTGTGCCTGCCCCTGACAACTTTCCTGCCGTTGATCTTGGGACTAGATGGTGATCTCTGCTGTCTAGTTTTCGCAGAATACCCCAGCCTAAATCAATCGGCTCATCTGAATTGAGGAGCACGCCCGTGAAGGCGATCCGAACAGGCACTTTAGCGGTCTTGTTTTGCAGCGCACTCCGCAAAGTATCCAGCTGCTCAATTGTTGATCGAGTGTGCGCGTGCAGAGAAGGCAGTCCGCTTGAATGCATTCGCGCCGCATTCCATCCACTACCGATTAGAGTTTCTGCAAGCATGGATAGTTGAACACCGCCACCTTGGCCAGTACTTCGAAGAGTACTTGCGGAATCCCCTAGATGTTCGTCGCCTTTAGGAAATAGCTTCACAAAGGCATCCTCGCGTAATGCCAACGTTTCGAATGCCTCGCGCGTGGGATGCTGATAGAGAGACCTAAAGGAGTGCGGGAAACGGCTGCCATCTTCGGGTAAGAGATATAGCGGATAGGCGTCTCGTACAAGTAAGGCAAGGGCTTCAGTAGCTTCATTTAGCACTACTGGCGCAAATGCTTCACCAGTTGCGATCATCCTTAGGACATTAACTAGTGTCGTGTCCTGCTCGGACTGATACAATCCGAGTATTCGAGAAAGATTGAACTGGCGCAGCCCGGGATCGCTATCGCCGTGCGCATGAAGGACAACATGCAACTGCCGAAGAGCATGTGTTTGTTGAGGCGATCCAAAGTCATCGCCCTCGTTGGCAAACCATTGCTCAACCTCTTCTTCGGTGGCTCCAAGTACATATGCCATAAATGGTTTACCTAGAGCTTCAAGCAGAAGCGGCTTGACTACTGGCGGGAATTCAAATGCAGGCGGCTGATTGTTCATGCAATGAGCATACTACTGCTGACATATTGCTGCGAACCAGAATCCGCTCAGTGACATATTTACCGCACGTAAAAGTAGTGGATTAGTTTGCAGCTAGGGGTCGATTTGGAAAACTTTGAGATGGCTTCTTGGTGAGCTTATAACGTTCGACGCGCACACGCTTGGGGTTAAAAGTGCGGAATCCAGTCTTGTTGGCAGAGTCCACATACAGGGTGTCGCGGCCGAGTGCGTCCTGCAACATCGCGCGCCTTTCGTCGACGTCGGCGGCATCCCACTGCGCCGCCGCTTCTTTCTTGCTCATCGCTTGCGTGGGGCCTTCCGGGTTCCCGCCGGTTAGTTCTTCTCGTTCGGCTTCCAAACGCGCAAGCTGTGCCATGAGGGGCTCGTTGGCCTGGTCGTACGCTTCTTCGGTCATCTTCAGGTTGCCGAGTTTGGCCGCGATCGAGAGAGCAAGACGCTTACACTCGGCGATCGCCGCTTCCACCTGCGCCAGCCGGTCAGAGACGCGGGCGCGGGCAGCTCTGATCGCAGCCGCTTGCTTCGCGTCAGACAGCCGAGCGATTACCAACCCACGCAACTCGCGATCGACCATGCGCACATCAGCAGCGATCTTGCCGCATCCGCCTTTGCCCTTCGTGCATGCGTACTGCCGACGGCGCTGACCGTCAGGGTATACGCCCTTGTGGGGGCGGCCGCTCAACGTTTACGGCAGTGTGGGCAAGTCGCGACCCCGGACGCCAAATAAGGGCTCGTTCTCGGACGTTGTCCACGCGTGCGCCCGGCGTACAGCGCCCGTAGTCGCTTGAACTCGTCCGGGTTCACGATCGGTTCGCCTGCCATGGTGCCCACGATCTCGCCGTTATGCTCGATCAGCCCGGCGTTGCGCGGCCGGAGTAGCACCTCGCGCACCTTCGACGGTGTCCATGACCCGCCCGTAGTCGTGCGCAGCCCGAACGCGTTCCACTCATCGGTCAGTGTTGTCTGAGACACCCCTGCCAGCAGCGCCGTAGTCTCCGACCGCAGCGCGGCCCGTTCACGTTCCACCAGCACGGCCGAAACGGACTTGCGAGTGTCGTTGCCGTCCGCGTCCAGCGCCTGGTCTTTCGGCGCGGTCCGATCCAGGCCGGGGAATCCGAACGTCCTGCCCTGGTGATGCGGAACGCCTCGCTTGCGTAGCACCTCGAACCGGCGGGAGATTCGCTGTGATGCTTCATCAGAGTTGCGCTGATTGGGCGCGACCTCTTGCCGCAGCTGATAGCGGTCGTTGTAGTCCGACAGGTCATACCGCCCGTGTGAGGACGCGACCGTGAACGAGTCGAACCCCTCGATCAGCTTGAACATGTCTTCCAAGTCCGGCGACTGCCGCCAACCTCGGTCTGTGTTCCAAAGCACCACGCCGTCACACGCGCGTGCGGCCACCCGTTTCATGACCCGTTCCCACCCAGGACGGCGCACCTTCGGATTCCAGGCCGAGAGTTTCGGGTCCGAGATCTCCTCACCCAGCGCGCCGCCCAACCGTCCGATCACCTCACGGTTGTCGGCATGCTGGGTTTCGCACTTCTCTAGCCGCCTCGCCTGATTGTGGGACAGCCGGGCGTATGAGTCCAGGATCGGCTGACGCCCGCCCTGACCTGCACTAACCTGGTGATTGATCGCCATAGGTCGACTGTAGGTACCCAGTTGGGGGTTGGCTAGAACCGTCCTTACCACTCACGAGAGCCGGGCCGTCAGCCTTTCAGCTGCGGGAAGTCTTCCTCGCGGAACTCCCCCGCCGGCCGCTCGGCCGCGTCGTTCTCGCGTCCCCGCAGCTCGACCCGCCGGATCTTCCCGGAGATCGTCTTCGGCAACTCCGCGAACTCCAGCCGCCGGATCCGCTTGTACGGCGCGAGATGCTCCCGGCAGAAGGCCAGGATGGACACCGCGGTCTCGGCGGTGGGCTCGTGACCGTTCGTGAGGACGACGTACGCCTTGGGCACCGCCAGCCGGATCGGGTCGGGAGCCGGGACCACGGCCGCTTCGGCGACCGCGTCGTGTTCCAGCAGGACACTTTCCAGTTCGAACGGCGAGATCCGGTAGTCCGACGCCTTGAAGACGTCGTCCGTGCGGCCCACGTAGGTGATGTAGCCGCGTTCGTCGACCGAGCCGACGTCACCGGTGTGATAAAAGCCGTTCGCGAAGGCCGCGGCGGAGCGCTCGTCGTCGTCCGCGTAGCCGGTCATCAGCCCGACAGGGCGTTTGTCGAGGTCGAGGCAGATCTCGCCCTCCTGCGCGCGTTCACCGGTGACTGGATCCACGAGCGCGACGGTGAAGCCGGGCAGCGGGCGGCCCATCGACCCCGGCACGACGTCCTGTCCGGGGGTGTTGGCGATCTGCACGCTGCTCTCGGTCTGCCCGAAACCGTCGCGGATCGTGACGCCCCAAGCCTTTTCGACCTGGTCGATCACTTCGGGATTGAGCGGTTCGCCCGCGCCGACGACCTTGGACGGCGGCGTCTTCAGCACGGTCAGATCCGCCTGGATGAGCATCCGCCACACCGTCGGCGGGGCGCAGAAGCTGGTGATGCCACACCGCTCCATCTGCGCCATCAGGGAGACCGCGTCGAAGCGCGCGTAGTTGTAGAGGAACACCGTCGCCTCGGCGTTCCACGGCGCGAAAACGTTGCTCCACGCGTGTTTCGCCCAGCCCGGCGAGGAGATGTTCAGGTGGACGTCGCCGGGTTCGAGGCCGATCCAGTACATTGTGGACAGATGCCCGACCGGGTACGAGACCTGGGTGTGCTGCACCAGTTTCGGCTTCGCGGTCGTGCCCGAGGTGAAGTACAGCAAGAGCGGGTCGTCCGCCGCAGTCGGGCCGTCGGGCGTGAAGGCATCCGCTTCCTCGTAGGCGTCCACGAAGGACTGCCAGTCCTCGACCGGCTCACCCACGGCGATCCGGGTGTAGTCGCCGTCGACGTTCTCGAACTTGTGCGCGTCGGCGGAGCGGATCACCACGTGTTTCGCCGCGCCCCGCTCGACCCGGTCGGTGAGGTCCGCCGGACCGAGCAGGGTCGAGGCCGGGATGATGACCGCGCCCAGTTTGATCGCGGCGAGGATGGTCTGCCACAGCTCGCCCTGGTTGCCCAGCATGAGGATCAGCCGGTCGCCCCTGGTGACGCCGAGCGAACGCAGCCAGTTCGCGACCTGGTTGGACCGGCGCGCCATCTCCGGGTAGGTCCAGCGGTTCTCGATGCCGGTCTCTTCGACGATCCACAGCGCGTACCGGTCCTGATTGGCCGGATCGGCCGCGACGACGTCGAACCAGTCCAGCGCCCAGTTGAACTCGGCGGGCCGGGGCCAGGTGAAGTCACGATACGCGGTTTCGTAGTCCTCGCGATGGGTCTGCAGGTAGTCCCGTGCCTCGCGGAACGTACGGTGTGCCTCCGAAGCGCTCACGATCGTCCTCCTGGTCCGCTGGTTGGCCGCCGGTTCTTTCTACTCTCCCTTGAACTCGGGCGCGCGGCGCTCGAGGAAGGCCTGTACGGCCTCGCCGAGGTCCTTGCTGGGCAGGAACGCCGCGTTCCAGGCCGAGACGTAGCGCAGGCCATCGGCGACCTGGCGTTCGGTGTTGGCCGAGAGGACGTTCTTGGTGCCCTGCACGACCAGCGGCGGGTTCGTGGCGATCTCCCCCGCCAGCTTGCGGGCCTCGGCCAGCAGCGCGTCCTGATCCGCGTGGACGTCGTTGACCAGGCCGATCTTCTCCGCGCGGGCCGCGTCGATGTCCTTGCCGGTCAACGCCAGTTCGCGCAGGTGTCCTTCGCCGATGATCGGCGCGAGCCGCTGCAGGCTGCCGAGGTCGGCCACGATCGCGACCTTGACCTCGCGCACGCTGAACTTGGCGTCCGCGCTCGCCAGGCGGATGTCGGCCGCCGCGATCACGTCCACGCCACCGCCGATGCACCAGCCGGAAATGGCCGCGATGACCGGTTTGCGGCATTCGGCGATCGACGACACGCTCGCCTGAAGGGTCTTGACCTCGTCGAGGAACTTCGTCCGCGGGCCCGCGAGCGCGTCGCCACCGAGCATTTCGCCCCAGCTCGGCATCATCGCGGGCAGGTCGAGCCCGTAGGAGAAATGCTTGCCGCTGCCGGTCAGCACGACCGCCCTGACCTGCGGGTCCGCGTCGAGGGCGCGGAAGACGATCGGCAGCTCACGCCAGAAATCGGGGCCCATCGCGTTGCCCTTGGACGGACCGAGCAGCGTCACTTCGGCGACGTGCCCGTCGATCTCCACCTTGAGCGAAACGAGATCGGGAAGACTGTCAGCTGTAGCGGTCATGAGGTCATCTTGACTCATGTGGTTGACAGACTGCCAACGGCCACTGTGCCACGGTGGCCACGAGATGCTTTCCTGGTACTACCGGTGAGTACCGACGATCGACGAAGGACGGTGGGATATGAGCCCGGCCAGCAGCGCCGCCGCGGTCGCCGACCTGCCCGCACTGATCCCCGGACGGCGGGAGCGGGAACGGTCCTCGCGACCGATCGAACTCTCGGGATCCTTCACCCACGAAGGGCATCGGCTCGCCTACACCGAGTTCGGCTCCGGCGACCGGGTGGTCGTCCTCAGCCACGGGATCATGCTGACCAGGCGGATGCACGCCCCGCTCGCGCGCAAGCTGGCGCGCGCCGGTTTCCGGGTCGTGACGCTCGACCTGCTCGGCCACGGTGACTCGGACCGGCCCACCGACTCGTGGCTGTACTCCATGCCCGCGTTCGCCGAGCAGACCATCGCGCTGCTCGACCACCTGGACATCGACGCCGCCGTCATCGGCGGGACGTCGCTGGGCGCCAACGTCGCGCTCGAAGTCGGTGTCGCCGCTCCCGAACGCGCGCTCGGGCTGATCGTCGAGATGCCCGTGCTGGACAACGCGATCGTCTCCGGGCTGATCACGTTCGCGCCGCTGCTCCTGGCCGCCCGGTTCCTGCCGGTGACCGTGCAGGGGGTGGCGCTGGCGGCGCGGCTCGTCCCGCACGGCAACCAATGGATCGACGTGGTCACCGACACGCTGTCCCAGCAGCCCGCGCCGATGGCCGCGCTCCTGCACGGCGTGCTCTTCGGCCGGATCGCGCCGCCCAAGTCGATCCGGCGGAAGATCGAGACGCCGGCCCTGGTCATCGGGCACGAACGCGACCCGATCCACCCCTTCGGCGACGCCGACACGCTGGCCGCGGACATGCCGGAGGCCGAGTTCGTCCAGGCCCGCAGCCCGGTCGAACTGCGTTTCGACCCGAGCCGCCTGACCGAGGCCATCACCGACTTCTCGGCGCGCTGTCATGACCGTTGAACCGGCGCCGACCCGGGACACGGGCGCGGAGGAAATGCGGACCGGACGGCTGGTCCTGCGCCGTCCCGGCCCGGAAGACCTCGACGCGATCTTCGCCCTCCACACCGATCCGGAAGCCTGCGCGCACAACCCCTCGGACCTGCTGGAGACGCGCAAGGAGGCGGAACTGCTGCTCCTCCGCTGGTCGCACCAGTGGGACCGGTACGGGTTCGGGTACTGGACGATCCTGCGGCAGGACTCACCGGAACCGCTGGGGTTCTGCGGGGTGAAGATCGTCGGTTACCGGCGACGGGCCGTCCTGAACCTCTTCTACCGGCTCTTCCCGTCCGCCTGGGGTGCCGGGTACGCCAGCGAGGCCGCCGCCGCGGCGGTGGACTGGGCGCGCACCCACCGGCCGGACGACCTCGTGATCGCCCGCGTCCGGCCGGAGAACATCGCGTCGCAGCGGGTGGCCCAGCGGGCAGGCCTCGTCCGGGCGGAGGAATTCGACACCCCCGGTGACGACGGGGCCGACTGGTTCTACACCTCGGACGGCTGAGCGAGCCCCGCCACCGGACCGAAGACGATCACCGCGGGCGGCCGCACCCCGGCCGCCGCGGCGTCCTCGACCACAGTGTCCAAAGTGGAGCGAAGAACCCGCTGCGTGCGCATCGTGCCGTCCTCGACGATCGCCACCGGCGTGTCCCCGGGCCGCCCCTCCAGCAGCGCCTTCGTGAACAGCGGCAGGCGTTCGACACCCATCATCAGCACGATCGTGCCGCGCATCTTCGCCAGCAGATCCCAGTCCACCAGCGACTTCTCGTCGCCCGGCGCGACATGGCCGGATACCACCACGACCTCGTGGGCGACACCGCGGTGGGTCACCGGGACGTCCGCGGCGGCGGGCACGGAAAACGCGCTCGTGATGCCGGGGACCATCGTCACCGGGATGCCCGCTTCGGCGCAGGCGAGGACTTCCTCGAACCCGCGGCCGAACAGGTACGGGTCGCCGCCTTTGAGCCGCACGACGAACTTGCCGGCCTTGGCCCGGTCGATCAGGGTCGAGTTGATCACGTCCTGGCTGGCCGCGCGACCGTACGGGATCTTCGCGGCGTCGACGATCTCGACGTGAGGTGAGAGTTCGTCGAGCAGTTCTCGCGGGGCCAGCCGGTCGGCGACGACGACGTCGGCCCTGGCGAGGAGGCGACGGCCGCGGACGGTGATCAGCTCCGGGTCGCCGGGGCCGCCGCCCACCAGCGCGACGCCGGGGAGCTCGTCACGAGCGTCGGGCACGCGGCCGTCGGCCACCGTGCCGGCGCGAAGGCCGTCGAGGATGCTGTCCCGGACCGTGGCAGACCGCAACGGCTCGCCGCCGGAGAGGACGCCGACCAGCAGCCCGCCGTGCCTGCCCGAGGCCGGGGTGACCGCGCTGCCGCGTTCTCCGTCGTCGGCGCGGACGCAGAACACCCGCGCCCGTTCGGCCTCGGCACAGATGGCGGCGTTGACCTCGGGGTCGTTCGTGCACGCCAGCGCGTACCAGGCGTCGGTGAGGTCGCCGTCGGTGTAGCGGCGCTCGTGCCAGACGATCTCCCCGGCGTCGGCCATCGCGCTCACCGAAGGCGTGGTGTGCGGCGAGACCAGTTCGACCCGCGCGCCGGCGCCGATCAACCGCGGCAGACGGCGCTGGGCGACCGTCCCGCCGCCGATCATCACGACACGACGGCCTGCCAGGTCGAGGCCGGAGAGGTAATGCGGGTCATCCATGCGGGGCAGTGTAAAGAGACAGCCGCCCGAACCGCGATCCGAGTGAGAACCGCCTCAGCTCTCGAGCAGCGCCAGTAGTTCGGTGTTGCCGAACATCCTGGCCGCGTCGATCGCCGACGGCTCCCCCGCCCGCGGGTCCGCACCGCCCTCGAGGAGAGCCTTCACGACCTCGGGCACGTTCTTGAACACCGCGCCGGCGAGCGGGCTCTGCCCCTTGTCGTTCTCACGGTTCGGATCGGCGCCGCGCTCGATCAGCGCGGCGACGGTCTCCGCGTGCCCGTGGTACGCGGCGAGCATGACCAGCGTGTCGCCCCGGTCGTTGATCAGGTTCGCCGAGATGCCCGCGTCGACATACGCGGTGAGCTCGGCCGTCGCGCCGGAACGGGCGAAGCCGAACACCTTCGCCCACAGCTCCAGCAGTTCGGGATCGAATTCCTCGGCCTGTCCGGGGTTCTCCGTCATGCGGCCGATTCTTCCACAGGAGCCGCGGTCCGGGCGGCTTGTCGCACCGCCCGGACCGGTGGCGTCAGCGGCCCGCGTTGGGGTAGGGCAGCAACGCCATCTCACGGGCGTTCTTGATCGCCGTGGCGACCTGCTTCTGCTGCTGGGGTGTCAGCCCGGTGACCCGGCGGGCGCGGATCTTGCCGCGGTCGGAGATGAACTTCCGCAGCAGGTCGGCGTCCTTCCAGTCGACCTCGGTGATCTTGTTGGCGTGCAACAGGTTCGTCTTCCGCTTGACGGGGCGGTCCCGGTTCGGCTTCACCAGCTCGACTTCGTGACGCCGGGCAGCTCGCCGTTGTGCGCCATCTGCCGCATCCGGACCCGGGAGAGCCCGAACTTCCGCAGGTAGCCGCGCGGGCGGCCGTCGGCGGTGTCGCGGTTGCGGATCCGGGTCGCGCTGGCGTCGCGCGGCATCGACTGCAGGGCCGACACCGCGGCCGCCTTCTCCTCGGGCGACGCGGACGGCGAAGCGATGGTGGCCTTCAGCTCACGGCGGCGTTCGACGTGGCGCGCCGCGATCACCTTGCGCTGCTCGTTCTTGGCGATCTTCGACTTCTTGGCCATCAGCGCTCCTCCTTGAACTCGACGTGCTTGCGCGCGACCGGGTCGTACTTGCGCAGCACCATGCGGTCCGGGTCGTTCCGGCGGTTCTTCTTCGTGACGTACGTGTAGCCGGTGCCCGCGGTCGAACGGAGCTTGATGATCGGCCGGATGTCGGTGCTCTTGGCCATCAGAGCTTCACCCCTTTCGCGCGGAGCCCGGCCACGACGGCCTCGATCCCCCGCTTGTCGATGGTCTTCATGCCCTTCACCGAGACCCGCAGCCGGACCCAGCGCCCTTCGCTCGGCACGAAGTACCGCTTGGCCTGCAGGTTCGGCTCCCAGCGCCGGGACGTGCGCCGATGCGAATGCGACACCTGCTTCCCGTAGCCCGGTTTGCGGCCGGTGACCTGGCACACGGCGGACATACACCCTCCCAAGTTGATATCGGTTGTCGTTTTCATTTACTCTACACAACCGAACCACAACGCCCTCGACGCCCCGGAGCTTCAGTGACCGACAACCCCCGCGTGCCCCTCGTCCTGATCAGTGGCCTCGCACCGGGACCGAACGCCGACCTCGCCGAGCGGCTGCACCTCGCCGAGCCCGGCACCGCCGTCGTGCACCACGACCTGAGGCAGATCCACTCCGGCGTGGTCCGACGGCGGATCCGGCTCGGCAACCGCGACCAGCTGACGGTCCTCGAACTCGCGCACGGCTGCGTCTCCTGCACGCTGCGCGAAGACCTCCTGCCGTTGCTGCGCAAGCTTTCGCAGATGCCGCAGGTGCGGCGCATCGTGGTCCGGCTCGACGAGGCCATGGAGCCCGAACCGGTCAGCTGGGCGCTGCGCAACGTCCTCGTCGGCGAGCGGCCGGTGATCGAGGACGTCGACCTCCAAGCCGTACTGGCCGTCGTCGACTGCGTCGGCTGGCTGGCCGACAGCACCGGAGACGACACGCTGGCCGAGCGGAACCTGCTGGCCAGCCCCGAGGACGAGCGCACCGTCGCCCAGGTCGCGCTGGCCCAGGTCGAATTCGCCGACCTGCTCGTGCTGGCGGGCGCGGCGACCGACGCCTGGTCCGCGGCGAAGGCGTCGGCCGTGCTCGACCGGGTCGCCCCGTCGATCCCCCGCGTCGAACTGTCCGCCGTGGACGGCAAGACCGTGCTCGACGCCGTCCCGGCGGGCGCCCGGCGCGGCGAGGTCACCGACATGCACGGCCCGCTGCTGCGCGGCGAGCCGCCGGTGCACACCGACTGCGGGATCGGGCTGCTCACCTTCACCTCGCAGCGCCCGTTCCACCCGGAGCGCCTCCACGACGCGATCGACGTCCTGCTCGACGGCGTCGTCCGGAGCCGGGGCCGGCTCTGGGTGGCGAGCCAGCCGGACATGGCGCTCTGGATCGAGTCGGCGGGCGGTGGCCTCGGGATCGGGCACGCCGGGGCGTGGCTCGCCGCTCCCGACGGGCCGGACTGGGCCGATGTCTCCCCGGAACGCCGCACGCTCGCCTCCCTGCGCTGGGACCCGCTGTTCGGCGACCGCGCGCAGGAACTGGTCGTCGTCACCGACCAGGCCACACCCGACGAGGTCGAAGCCGCTCTGAACGGCGCGCTCCTGACCGACGAAGAACTCGCCGCCGGGGAACAGGAGTGGCTCCGCTACCCGGATCCGTTCGGCGAGTGGCACGAAGAACCGTGTGAGGACACGGAAACCGACCCTGAGAAGCACGACGTGAACGTGTCGAACCGAAAGGACGAAACGCAGTGAAACCGGGAATCCACCCCGACTACCACCCCGTGGTGTTCAAGGACCTCTCCACCGGGGACGCCTTCCTGACGCGGTCCACCGCGACGTCGGAGCAGACCATCGAGTGGAGCGACGGCAACACCTATCCGGTGGTGAACGTCGAGATCAGCTCGTGGTCGCATCCGTTCTGGACCGGCAACCAGCGGATCATGGACAGCGCGGGCCAGGTCGAGAAGTTCCACCGTCGCTACGGCCGCCGCGGAGGTGCGAAGTAATGGCCGTCCCGAAGCGGAAGATGTCGCGCAGCAACACCCGGTCCCGGCGCTCGCAGTGGAAGGCGGCCGTGCCGGATCTGGTGCCGATCAAGGTGAACGGCGAGACGAAACTCGTGCCGCGCAAGCTGATGAAACACTTTCACGAGGGTGGGAAGTGACGACGCCGGTCACGGTGCTTTCCGGGTTCCTCGGCGCGGGCAAGACGACCGTGCTCAACCACGTCCTCGCCAACCGTGAAGGACTGCAGGTGGCGGTGATCGTCAACGACATGAGCGAGGTCAACATCGACGCCGCGCTGGTGCGGGACGGGAACAGCCTGTCCCGCACCGAGGAGCGGCTCGTCGAGATGACCAACGGGTGCATCTGCTGCACCCTGCGCGACGACCTGCTGGAAGAGGTGTCGCGGCTCTGCGAGGACGGCCGGTTCGACTACCTCCTCATCGAATCGAGCGGGATCTCCGAGCCGATGCCCGTGGCGGCGACGTTCTCCTTCCTGGACTCCGCACGGCTGGACACGATGGTGACCGTGGTCGACGCGGTGAACTTCGAGCGGGAACTGGCGGCCGGGGACGCGCTGACCGAACGCGGGCTGGACCAGTACGAGGACGACGAGCGGACGGTCAGCGACCTGCTGATGGACCAGATCGAGTTCGCGGACGTCCTCTTGCTGAACAAGGCGGATCTCGTACCGGCCGTCTCCCTCGAACGGCTGACGGCGGTGCTGCGGCGGCTCAACCCGGCGGCCGAAGTCATCGGCTCGACACACGGCCGGGTCCCTCTCGACAGGGTGCTCGGCACCGGGCGTTACGACGTCGAGCGGGCCCAGGAAGCACCCGGCTGGGTGGCCGAACTCAACGGCGATCACGTTCCGGAGACCGAGGAGTACGGGATCTCCAGCGTGGTCTTCCGCGCCGGGCGGGCGTTCGATCCGGAACGGCTGTGGGACTTCCTCGGCAGGCTCGACTCCGGGGAGTTCGGGACCGTCCTGCGGTCGAAGGGGTTCTTCTCGCTGGCGTCGCGGCCCGGGGTGACCGGGCTGTGGTCGCAGGCCGGATCGGTCGCCCGGTTCGAACCGCAGGGTGTCGAAGAGGTGCCGCGGCAGGAACTCGTGTTCATCGGGGTGGGACTGGAGAAGGACGCCCTGCTGGACTCGCTTCGGGGCTGTTTGTCCGATGTGGACGCTTCGGCGGGCGCGGATCCGTTTCCGGAGTGGGAAGCGGTGCACGTTCACTGAGGTGCCGGGTCGGGGTGGCGATGGGGTGAAGGGCCGTCCACCCCGGCTTGCCACTCGACGTAGCTGGTGAGCACGAGATGTCGCCCAGGGTGAGGGGTGTGTGGAAATAGGGACGTTGAACGTCCCTATTTCCACACGGTCGGCGCCATGCTGCTGGTCGAGCACGTGCCTGCCGACCAGGTGTCCGATTTCTGGCGGCTTCGCGACGTCACCCCGAGCAGCAGCCGCCCGCGGGCGCGGCCCCCTCGTAGGAGTCGTGCCAGTTCCACCACTCGTAAGGCGGACTCTGCGGATACCCCTCCGGCGAGTCCTCCCACTCCTCCTGCCGCCCCAGCGCGGTGATGTCGAGGTAGCTCCACGTACCTCCCATCACCTCGTCACCGCGATCGTTGACGAAGTACGTGCGGAACACCTGGTCACCTTCGCGGATGAAAGCGTTGGTGCCGTGCCATTCGTCGACACCGTGATCGACGTCGAAGTCGGCGGTGATCGTGTACCACGGCATCGTCCAGCCCATCCGCGCCTTCAGCCGCGAGATGTCCGGTTGCGTGCCCCGCGAGGCGAAGGCCAGCGTGGTGTCGCGAGCGTTCAGGTGTGCGACGTGCGCGACCTGATCGGCCACCAGTGAGCAGCCTTTGCAGGCGTGGTCGGGGAAACCCTCCACCCCGGGATCGAAGAAGGCCCGGTAGACGATCAGCTGCCGCCGTCCCTCGAACAGGTCGAGCAGCGTCACCTTGCCGGACGGGCCATCGAACTCGTACGGCTTTTCGACCGCGACCCACGGCATCCGCCGCCGCTCGGCGGCCAGGGCGTCGCGGGCGCGGGTCAGCTCCTTTTCCTTGACCAGCAGCCGAAGTCGCGCTTCTTCCCACTCGGCCGGGGTGACCGTCTTGCCCTTCATGAACCCTCCAGGTGCTCTTTCAGAGCCGCGAGCGGCCCGTCCCAATCGCGGGCGAGCGCGGCGAGGAACTGCTGGGCGACCCGCATCGGGGCCGAGCGTAGCCGGTATCGGACGCGGCGCCGCTCCCCTTGCTCCGGGGTCACCAGCCCGGCTTCGGTGAGCAGCGCGAGATGCTTGGCGATGGCCTGCCGCGTGATGGGCAGCCGATCGGCCAGATCCGTCGCCGTCGCGGCACCATCCGAGGCGAGGGTGGCGAGGATGCTCCGCCTGCTCGGGTCGGCCAGTGCGACGAAGACCTGCTCGGCGATCGCTTCGGTGTCAGGCGGCATCGAGGTATTCGATCAGTTCGCCCAACTCGGCCGCCCACCCCTTCGTGTTCCCGTCGAACGCGACGCTGTGGACGTCGTCCGGAAGCTGGGAGAACCCGGACTCGACGACGGTGAGCCGCGTGCCCGCAGCGACCGGTTCGAGGGTGAACTCGACATAGGTGCGACGAGGATCGTCGTCGGGCAGGCCGTAGATGTTCCAGGTGAAGCCGAAGATCTCCGGCTCTTCGACACGCTCCACGCGCATGTGCGCCTGGTGCCCCTCGTCCCATTTCATCTCGGCGTCACCACCGGGCCTCAGGTCGATGCTCGCCTGGTTCCCGAACCAGGTGCCCAGCCCTTCGGCCGTGGTCAGCGCGGCCCAGACCTTCGCGGGCGGATGGGCGATCTCGACGGTGCGTTCGATGCGGTCGGGGAATCCCATGACGGCCTCCTCAAATAGCAATCAGTTGGTTGCTATAACTTTGTATAGCAACCAACTGATTGCGTCAAGGCCGGATCAGGAAGCCGTGTACAGCGCCCCGAGGAACTCCAGCAGGAGCCGTTCCCGCAGCGGACCGGGTGCCGTGGCCAGCAAGGCGTTGATCTCCGCCATCCGGGTGGGCAGTCCCGCGTCGCCGCCGAGCCCCGCGGCCGCCAGCAGCCCGGCGAACTGCTCCGGCGTCAAGGTCGCGGGGTCCAGCGCGGCGACGAACTCCGCCACCTGCGGGTCGACGACGACCGGTCCGGACTCCTTGGCGGCCACGACCGAAGCGGCCAGGCTGTCCAGGAACTCGTTTTCGATGCCCCGGTTCGCCGCGGTCACGGTCAGGTGCAGGTTCGCGGGCGACGACTCGTGGGCGAACTGGGGCTGGACGTACCAGCCGCGCTCGCGCATCTCGTCCGCGACGGTGAACAGGTCGAACCCCGCACCGGGCTCCACGGTGAACGCGAGCAGGGTCGACACCGGATCGCCGAGGACACGCAATCCGTCCAGCGCCTCGATTCCGGCGCGGATCTCGACGGCCGCCGCACGCGCGGCCGAAGCCAGCTTCATGTAGCCCTCGTCGCCGACGTGGCGCACGACCGCCCACGCCGCGGCGAGCGGACCACCCGAACGGGTGCTTTGCAGCGTGGTGTTCAGCATCGTGTAGCCAGGCCAGTCCGCGCTGGCGAAGTACTGCGGCCGGCGCAGCCCCGCGTCGGCGTGCAGGAGAACCGACACGCCTTTCGGGCAGTAGGCGTACTTGTGCAGGTCCACCGACACACTGGTGACACCGGGAACGTCGAAGCCGAACGGACCGGCCTCCAGGTACGGCAGCACCCAGCCGCCGATGCAGGCGTCGACGTGGAACCGGACACCGTCCAGCAACGCGGCGATCTCCGGGATCGGGTCGAGAACACCGTGGGCGTACGACGGCGCGCTCGCCACGACGAGCACCGTGGTGTCGTCGACCGCCGCGGCCATCGCTTCGGGCACGGCGCGGAAGGTCACCGGATCGACCGGCACCGCGACCGCGCGGACCCCGAAGAAGTGCGCCGCCTTGTGGAACGCGGCGTGCGCGGTCGTGGGCAGCACGATGCTCGGCGACGTCACGTCCGGACGCGCGTCGCGGGCGGCCAGGACGGCGAGCATGCACGACTCCGTGCCGCCCGAGGTCACCGAACCGACCGTCTCCGCCGTTCCGCCGAGCAGGCGCGCGGCGGTACCGACGAGGTCGTTCTCCATCCTCAGCAGGCTGGGGAAGGCTGTCGGATCGAGGCCGTTGGCCGACGACGCCAGCGCGTGCGCCGCCGCGCCGAGTTCGTCCACTTCGGACAGGCCGCTGTCGTAGACATAGGCGAGTGTCCGGCCACCGTGTGTCGGCAGGTCCCCCGCGCGCAGTTCCCGTAGCTCCCGGAGGATGTCCTCGGCGGTCACGACCGGCGCTCCAGCACCGATTTGCGCAGCAGCGGGATGCCGAGCGCGATCAGCACCGCGGGCAGGATCGACGCGCCGAGCAGGATCGCCGTGAGCGCGCTGTCCGGCTGCGCGGCGTCCGCGCCGAGGCTGGACTGATATCCGCCGAACTGCAGTACCAGGCCCCAGATCCCCGGGCCGAGCGCGAGCCCCAGCGTCTCCGACGCCGTCCAGACCCCGGCCGCGACCCCGGCCCTGGTCTCGCCGGTCCGCTCCTCCTCGTCGCTGATCAGGTCCGGCAGGATCGCCAGCGGGAACACCGAGATCCCCGCGTACCCGACACCGCAGAAGGCGACGAAAACCATCGTGACGGGGAACGGGAAGACCTTCGCGCCGAGCAGGCCGAGGAGACCGATGGCGAACGCGGTGGTGGCGAGCCGGAACCCGGCCAGTTTCCCCACGGACGCGCCGAGTTTGGGCCACAGCGGCATGGTCAGCAGTGCCGGGCCGACGAAACCGACGAACAGGACGGTCGAGTAGCCGGAGCTGCCGAGGATCCGCTCGGCGAAGAACGGGATCGCGGCCAGCACGGTGCCGATGCCGAGCGCCTGGATGAAGTAGACGCTCAGCAGCCAGCGGAACGGCCGCCACTGCGCGAGCGTCCGGAACAGTTCACGCGGGCTGACGGTGTTCGGCCGCAGCGCGCCGACCGGCGCGTCCTTCAGCCCGAAGTACACGCCGAGCGTCGCGAGCAGGATGATCACGGCGATGAACAAACCCATCACCCGGTAGCCCGCGATCCCGCCGACGAGTTCGGTGATCGCCGGGGCCCCGCCGCCGCAGATCAGGATGGCGACCGCGAGGAACCCGATCCGGATGCTGGTCAGTTTCGTCCGCTCGTCCGCCGAGTCCGTCAGCTCGGCGGGCAGCGCGTTGAACGGCACCTGGAAGAACGCGTACGCGGTGGCGCACAACAGGAACACGACGACGACGTAGATCGCGTCGGGCACCGGTCCGCCGAAGCCCGGATGCGCGAAGAGGGCCGCGAAGAGGATCGAGACGCCGATGCCGCCGAAGAGCAGGAACCGGCGGCGACTGCCGGTGCGGACCATGTCCGCGTCCGACAGCCTGCCCGCGATCGGGTTGAAGAGCACGTCCCATGCCTTGGGAACGAACACGATCAGGCCGGCCACACCCGCCGCGACGCCCATCGTGTCGGTGAGGTACTTCAGGAGGAGCAAGCCGGGAACCGTCCCGAACGGGCCGGTGACGAACGAGCCGAGCGAGTAGCGATACCTCGTCCGTGCTGGCAGGGCTGCCAATGATCCTCCTCGAGGCGATTCTCCCGATGAAGGCCTCAGTATTGGATCTTGGCCACCACCGGGTAGTGGTCGGAGGGAATCGTGCCACCGTCGTAATGCACGAGCTGTACCGGGCCGACAGCGGCGAGTGGGCGGCCGCCCGCCTGCACGGCTCCGACGTAGTCGAGCGAGTCCCGGTGAGTCGCGGGAACGGACTTCGCGGCGTTCGGGTTCGTCGCGGCGTCGAAGGTGTACGCGCCTGCGCCTGCCGTGCGGAGGACGCCGCCGAGGAAGGCTTCGCCCTGCTGGACCTGGGTCCGGCCTTGCGCGTCCTTGCGCCCCTGTCCCGCCCAGTACTCGATGTTCAGGTCACCGGCGATCACGACCGGCTCGCCGACAGGCGCGTATTTCGTGACCAGGTCCCTGATCTCGCCCAGTTGGGCCATCCGGATGTCGTGCGCCTTCGGCAGCGTCTCCGGTCCCTCGTCGGCCTGCATGTGGGTGCCCGCGATCCAGAGCGGCTTCCCGTTCACGACCAGCCGTGCGAGCGCGGCACCCTTGTTGGACAGGTAGTCCGCCGTGCCCGAGTAGGAATTGCGGAAGACGAGCTGGTGCTGTTCGGTCACCGGCGCCTTGCTCAGCACGGTGACCCCGCCGTTGACCACGATGGGTGAATTCGAGCAGTTGCCGTTGACCGTGGTCCAGCCCGGCGAAGTCTTGCAGTACTGGCCGACGAGCGGGGTCTGGTGCGGCCAGACGTCCTTCAGCCGGTTCCGCATCTCCTCCGCCTGCGCGCTGAACGCCTCGTCCAGGACGACGACGTCGGCGTCGTTCGCACGGATGACGGCCTCGGCCGCGCGGGCCCTCGCCTGCTTGTCCGAGGTGTTCGGGCTGGCGATCCACGGCAGCTGCCAGATGTTGAACGCCATGACCTTCACCGAGACCGCGGCTTGGGCGGGGACGGCGGTTCCGGCGAACATGGCGGCGGCGATGGCGAGCACGGCGAGCTTCCGCACGAATGACCCTTCCGATGTCAGGAGACGACGAATGTCCGGGAAGTCCCGCTGAACGCGGAGATCGCCCCGTTCCAGCCGTTCTTCCAGTTGCCGAAGTGGACCACGCGGTATTTGCCGATCGGGGCGTTCGCGGGGATCTTCCAGTGGACGACGGCTTTCGATTCGGCGACGAAAGTCCTCGCCCAGTGGTACTTGGTGTCCCAGTCGCCGTCGTCGGCGTGCCGGGTCCACTTGCCGTCCACCAGCCGCTGGATCTCCAGGAACGTGCCGCCGCGCCGGAGGTCGTTCTTCGGGTGGCCGGTGACGAACTCGACGGCGACCTGCTCGCCGCGCGCGTAGGTGCTCTTCGCGTCGGTAAGGACGTCGCCGAAGGACTTGAACACGGGCGCGCTGTCGAAGACGACGCCTGGCTGGAAGTTGATCAGCTTGCCGCGCAGGTCGCGCGGCGTCGGCCCGTGCGGCACGGTCCGGCCCGCCTTCATCGCGGCCGCGAGTTTGGCGAATTCCTGCTGGTACGCGGGAAGCGTGTACCGGCCGTAGAGGGTCGACGCGCCTTCGTACTGCTGCGAGTCGTATTCCTCGGGCGTGGTGACGTACTGGCTGTAGGCGTTGGAGTAGCCCTGGACGAGCACGTTCTCCAGGGGAACGCCGAGTTCCGCGGCGACGGTCCGGCGCAGGCGCAGCCCGGACACGATCGTCAGTTCGGCGGGCACGGCCACGAGGTGCAGCTGTCCGATCCGGACGATCTGCAGCGGCAGGACCTCCGGCGTCCACGGGTACGGCTTCATCGCGCCGAACGGGACGGCGACCACCTTCGGCGCCTGCGCGTCGGCGAGTGCCTGCGGGATCGGCGCGTCGATGCCGCCGAGCCAGTCGATGAACGGGTTCTTCACGCCTTCCGGCAGCGGCAGGCCGGGTCCGTCCTCGCGGCTTCCCGCCAGCATCGACACCCCGATCGCGGCCGTGCAGGTGTGCTGCGGCCGCCCGTTCGGCGTGTACTTCGCATCGACCGCGACGTCGGACATGTCGACGTAGCACATCCGGTGATCGACACCGCCCGTCACGGCTTCGGCGGCCGCGTCGAAGGCGTTCTTCGCCGCGCGGAACTGGAGGTCGCCGATGGTGCGGGTGTTCTCGAACTCCGTCTCCGGCGTCCCCGGCGAGAGATTCAGGTTC
This sequence comes from Amycolatopsis sp. lyj-90, assembly GCF_046549035.1. Lineage (NCBI taxonomy): Bacteria > Bacillati > Actinomycetota > Actinomycetes > Pseudonocardiales > Pseudonocardiaceae > Amycolatopsis > Amycolatopsis sp. lyj-90. The sequence goes on along the minus strand of NZ_JAJPWP010000001.1, from coordinate 995,153 downwards.
GGGCTCATGTCGCCGGTGTTGGTCTGCGGGAACGCGGCGACGAACCGCGGAGTCCCGTCGAGGTAGCGCACGCCGGCGTGGTCGTGCTCCCACTCGTAGGCGGCGTACCCCTTGTTGTCGCCGCTGATCAGGTGGTTGCCGTTGCTCATCGACGTGCCGTGCGTGGCGAACCAGCTGATCGCGCCGACGTCGGCGCCGTTCTGGCTGAACCGCAGCACCGTGACGGCCGGGTCGATCGCCTGCGGGAAATGGTCCTTGTCCGCCTGCGGGTTCAGGTCGAAGGCCTTGCGGGAGCGGTTGACGCTCGCCTTGGTCAGTTCCGCGCGGCCGAGCCGGATCGACCCGGGCGCGAGGTTCGCGTGCGCCCGGCTGATCGCCTCGAAGATCCCGTCGACGACGGCGTCGTAGACCTCTTGCTGGAACCCGAGGATCGCCAGATCGTAGGCGGCGTAGTGGGAATCGCCGCCGCACGCGGAGTGGGTGTGCGTCGCGTTGAGGAGCACGTTCTGCTCGGTGTAGAGCTCGCCGTAGGCGGCTTTGAGGTTACGCATCACGCCCTGGTGGACGGACTGGAACAGGGCGCCGAGGTCGGCCGTGACGAACGCGATCCGCTTGGCGCCGTCGTCGACCACGAAGGCCCGGGCCCGGGTGCGGAGGTGGATGCCGGCGGTCTGCTGTTGCGGCATCGAGTAGCCCATCATGCCGTTCTCGGCCGCCGGGCCGGTGACGTCGGAGATGCCGACGCCGACGCGGAAACCCTGCTGCCGCGGCGTTTCCGCCCGCGCGCTCTGGGCGCCGAGCACGCCCGCCGCGACAGGCAAGGCCGCCGCACCCGCAAGAACCCGCCTCCGGCTCACCGCCATGAGATGCACCTCCCGGCCACGAACATGAACCGACTTCATGTTCGTGGCGGGGACGCTACGTGATGGGCCTCACGGTCGCAACCCACGAACGGCCGGGGGCTGAAGGGGACTTTCCCCGCATGCGACGCGGCGAAGGGCGCTTTCCCTGCATGCGATGCGGGGAAAGCGTCCTTCAGCTCCAGCTACGAGAGGGTCTCCGCGACCTTCGCGAGCGTCGCCGCGTCGCCCCTCAGCAGCAAAGTGGTCACCACGGTCTCCTCCCAAGCGGCCAGTTCGTCACGGATCTTCTCCGCGGGCCCGATCAGCGAGGTGTCCTCGACCAGCGACGTCGGGATCGCGGCGATCGCTTCGTCCTTGCGCCCGGCCAGGTACAGCTCCTGGACCTTGTCCGCGACGTCCTCGTACCCCATCCGGGCGAAGACGTCGTGGTGGAAGTTGACCGATTTCGCCCCCATGCCACCGATGTAGAGCGCCAGCGACGGCTTGATCCAGCTCGCGGCCTCCTCGACGTCGTCATGGACGAGCACTGGGACGGACGCCGCGACCTCGAAGTCGTCGAAACCGTGCCTGGCTTCCGGGCGCGAGAAGCCCTCCCGCAGCGCCGTCCGGTAGAAGGCGTCGCTCTTGGGCGAGAAGAACAGCGGGAGCCAGCCGTCGCAGATTTCCGCCGACAGCGCCACGTTCTTCGGCCCCTCCGCGGCGAGGAAGATCGGGACCTCCTTGCGGAACGGGTGCACTGTGGACTTCAGCGCCTTGCCGAGCCCGGTTCCGCCCTGTAGCGGCAACTGGAAATGCTGCCCGTCGTGGGTCACCGGCGCCTCACGCGCGACGACCTTCCGCACGATGTCGACGTACTCGCGGGTGCGGGCCAGCGGCTTCGGATAGGGCTGCCCGTACCAGCCTTCGACCACCTGCGGCCCGGACGCGCCGAGCCCGAGCACGAACCGGCCGCCGGACAGATGGTCCAGGGTCAGCGCGTGCATGGCCGTCGCGGTCGGGGTGCGCGCCGACATCTGGACGATGTTGGTGCCGAGCTTGATCCGGCTGGTCGACGCGCCCCACCAGGCGAGCGGGGTGAAGGCGTCCGAACCGTAGCCCTCGGCGGTCCACACGGAATCGAAGCCGAGTTCTTCGGCCTTCAGCACCGCGTCCAGCGCGCCCTCGGGCGGACCGGAGGACCAGTAACCGAGGTGGTAACCCAGCTTCATCGAGGCTCCTAATCAGACGTTCGGCGAGTAGTGCTCGGGTTTGCCCCGCTCCGAAAGCGGCGGAAGGTTCCTCGCGGGAGTCTCGACCAACGGCGCGTCCGTGGCCAGTTCGCCACGCTCCCGGCGCCAGCCCGCCCTGGCGCGAGGGTGGTAGCGACGATCCCGCGGGACCAGCCTGAACGCCGCGTTGATCAGTTTCCCGGTCCGCCGGTGCCGTCGTTCGTCGCGTTCGGTCCAGGTGTACCCGAGCCGTTCGCGGATCGGCGGGTCGTACAACCCGACGGTCAGCCAGACGAAGTTGCGCGCGACCTGCCCGCGCACGAGCTTCCACGCGAAATCCGGCAGCCACGGCAGGAAATGCGGTTTCGGGAGGTCTTTGATGTCGAGGACGTCGCGCGTGGCCTTGTTGTCCTCCAGGACGTCCTCGCACATGCGCTTCCAGTACAGCTGGAAGTCCTCCCACGACTCCGGCACCGGCCGCATGCTCATGCCGTACATCTCGTACCACTGCACGTGCTCGTCGAACAGCTTCCGCTTCTCGGCCTCGCCGATACCGCCGACGAAGTTGTCGGCGATGAGGATCGCGCTCATGAAGAACGTCGAATGCGCCCAGTAGAAGGTGTCCGGGTTGAGCGCGTGGTAGCGGCGCCCGTGTTTGTCGACGCCTTTGATCCGATCGTGGTAACCGCGCACTTCCAGCGCGGTCTGCCGGGCGCGCGGGCCGTCGTAGATCACTCCCCCGATCGGGTACAGCGAGCGGAACAGCCGTTGCCAGCGCTCCTCGAAGAACCGCGAATGCTCCTCCACGCCCGCGCCCAGCTCGGGGTGCATGTTCTGCATGGATCCGGCCCAGAGCGCGATGAGCAGCCCACGCCAGTCGCCGAAGTACTTCCAGGTCAGCGAATCCGGTCCCAGCGGCCGCGGCTGTGTCATCCCCGGTCTCCTCAATGAGCTGGTTAAATTGACCACAACTGTTGTCAGGTTAAAGTTGACAACGGCCGTAGTCAACATCGCAAGCAGGACGAGGAGCCGATCATGGCCGGCCGCAGCTGGGCAGGCACGACCCTGGACGACCGCAAGGCCGCGCGACGGGAACAGCTCGTCGACGCGGGCCTCGACCTGCTCGGCACCCAGGGCAGCGCCGGGGTGAGCGTCCGCGCGGTGTGCCGTCACGCCAAGCTGACGGAGCGGTACTTCTACGAGAGCTTCACCGACCGCGAGGAACTGGTCGTCGCGGTCTACGAGCACATCGCCGGGCAGGCGCGACAGGCCCTCGTCGACGCCGTCAGCGACACGGCCGAACCCGCGGAACGGGCGAAGGCCGCCGTCCGCGCGTTCGTCGGATTGATGCTCGACGACCCGCGCAAGGGCCGCGTGCTCCTCCTCGCGCCGATCACCGATCCCGCGCTGACCACGCGCGGGGTCGCGCTCCTCCCCTCGTTCGCGGAACTGGTCAGCGGGCAGTTGTCCCACGGCGACGCGGCCGAACGGCAGATGATCTCGATCGGGCTGGTCGGCGCGCTGAGCAACGTGTTCATCGCCTATCTCGACGGCTCGCTCAAGGTGAGCCGCGAGCGCCTGATCGACCATTGCGTCCGCCTCGTGCTCGGCGCCGACGCTCAGCCCTGATCCCGCTCGGCGGCCAGTTGCAGGGCGATGTCGATGATCATGTCCTCCTGCCCGCCCACGTACTTCGCGGCACCGACGCGGTAAAGGATTTCGTGCGCCGGGACGTCGTACCGCTCTGCGGCGCGCTCCGCGTGCAGCAGGAAACTCGAGTACACCCCCGCGAAACCCTGCACGATCGACGACCGGTCCATCACCGGCAGCCGCGTGATGTAGGGCTTCACGACGTTCTCGGCCGCGTCCATCAGCACGTCCTTGTCGACGCCGGTGCGGATCCCGAGCCGTTCGAACGTCGCCGCGAGGACCTCGGTCGGCGAGTTCCCCGCGCCCGCGCCGAGCGCCACGAGCGAACCGTCGATCTGCCGGGCGCCCGCGCGATAGGCGAGCACCGAGTTCGCGACGCCGAAGCTCAGGTTCTGGTGCCCGTGGTAGCCGACCTGCGCCTGGTCCCCGAATTCCGCCACCAGCGCGGCGACCCGGTCGCCCGCGTCCTCCAGGATCAGCGCGCCCGCGGAGTCGACGACATACACGCACTGACAACCGGCGTCGACCATGATCCGGCCCTGTTTCGCCAGGTCCTCGGGCGTGGACATATGGGACAACATCAGGAAACCGACCGTCTCCAGCCCGAGGTCCCGCGCCGCGCCGAAGTGCTGGACGGAGACGTCGGCCTCGGTGCAGTGGGTCGCGATCCGGACCGCGCCCGCGCCGAGGTCGGCCGCCGCCCGCAGGTCCCCGACCGTGCCGAGTCCCGGCAGGAGCAGCACCGCGATCTTCGCGTGACGTGCCTCGTCGACCGCGGCGGCGATCAGTTTCCGTTCGTCGACCAGGGAAAAGCCGTAGTTGAACGTCGAGCCGCCGAGCCCGTCGCCGTGGCTGACCTCGATCAGCGAGATCCCGGCGTCGTCCAGTGCCCGGACGGTGTCGCGCACGTTCTTCTCGGTGAACTGGTGCGCCATCGCGTGGCTGCCGTCGCGCAGGCTCGTGTCGACCAGCCGGACCGCGCGATCGATCTCGTCCCACTTCACGCCGCCACCCCCTGAGTGGCCAGCAGGTCGCCGACGCGGGCGGCCGCGGCGGTCATGATGTCGAGGTTCCCCGCGTACTTCGGCAGGAAGTCCCCGTTTCCGGCGACCTCCAGGAACACCGCGACCCGGGCCTGCCCGCTCCAGCCCTGCCGGGGCGGGTCGTACTGCGGATCCGCCTTGAGCGTGTAGCCCGGCACGTATCCCTGGACGGTCTCGACCATCCGGTGGATGGATTCGGTCACCGCGTCGAAGTCCGCGTCGGGGTCGATCGCGCAGAACACCGTGTCGCGCATGATCATCGGCGGTTCGACGGGATTGATGATGATGATCGCCTTGCCCCGGCTCGCTCCCCCGACGAGCTCGATCCCGCGCGCGGTCGTCGCGGTGAACTCGTCGATGTTCGCCCGCGTGCCGGGCCCGGCCGAGCGGGACGAGACGGACGCGACGATCTCGGCGTAGGGCACCGGCGTCACCCGGGACACCGCTTGCACGATCGGGATGGTGGCCTGGCCGCCGCAGGTGATGAGGTTGACGTTCGGCACGTCCAGCCGTTCGGGCAGGCCCACGGCGGGGCAGGTGAACGGGCCGACCGCGGCCGGGGTCAGGTCGATCGCGCGGATCCCGGCGGTGGCGTAGCGCGGCGCGTTCGCCAGATGCGCCTTCGCCGAGGTCGCTTCGAACACCAGGTCCGGCAGTTCGTCGCGGGACAGCAGCCAGTCGACGCCCCCGGCGGAGGTCTCCAGTCCCAGCTCGGCGGCCTTGGCCAGCCCGTCCGAGTCCGGATCCACGCCGACCATGTACCGCACCTCGACGTGGTCGCTGCGCCTCAGCTTCGCGAGCAGGTCGGTTCCGATGTTCCCGGGACCGACGATCGCGGCCACCGCTTTCCGTTGCGCCATGTCAGGTGACGCTTCCCGAGCGGATAGGGCACACTCAACCCATGCGTGCCGCTGGGCGGAACGACGACCCGGAACGAACCGGAGCGGACGGCCTCGTCGCCGCCCGTGTCACCGCGCTGCTCTCGGCCTTCCGTCCCGGCGACGACGCCCTCGGCGTTTCCGAGCTGGCGCGGCGGACCGGACTGGCGAAGTCCACCGTCCACCGGCTCACCGGTCACCTGGTCGCGACCGGGCTGCTCGAACGCGAGGACTCGGCACTGCGGCTCGGGCTGAAGCTGTTCGAGATAGGCCAACTGGCGGTACGGCGCCGTGGACTGGTCGAGGCGGCACGCCCGTACCTCGCCGATCTTCGCGAGGCGACCCGGAACACCGTGCATCTCGCGGTCCTGGAAGGCACCGAGGTCGTCTATCTCGACATCCTGCGCGGACCGGACGCACCGTCGCTGCCGTCCAGGATCGGTGGCCGTTTTCCCGCGCACGCCACCGGCGTCGGGAAAGCGATCCTCGCGTTCTCTCCGGAATCCGTTGTGGCACAAGTGATCGATGCCGGATTGCCCCGCGTCAGCGTCCGGACGATCACCGCCGCCGGCCTTCTGCGCCGTCAGCTCGCCAAGGTGCGCGGCGACGGGATCGCGTTCGAACGGGAGGAGTCCGGCGTCGGCGTCGTCTGCGCCGCGAGCCCGTTGCTCGACACGAAAGGCGTTGCGGTGGCGGCGTTGTCGATCTCCGGCTGGGCGAATCGCATGCACACCAACCGCGTCGCGCCCGCCGTGCGCACGGCCGCGTTGGCACTGTCCCGTACTTTGTAAGAAATTCTCCACGACCGCAAGGTTTTCGCGCCCGGATGGAGCAGTCGCGAACCCTTACCGGAGCGGGATTCCGGGACTACGCTTTCGCGGGTGGCCCAGCACCGGGGGGACGCGCCACCGGGCCGAGCCCCCGCCAGTATCGACGGCCGTCGCCGGGTGGAGACGGCCGCCAGGCGCCTGCTGTCCATCGACGTCGTCCTCACCCTTCTCGTGGTCACCGGCGGCGTGCGCGTCCTCGATCTGGCGTCGACGGCGCCCGCTCCCGCCACCGAACCGGCGACCGTCGCCCACGTGTTCGCCCTGAGCCACCTCACTCCCTTCACCGGCAGTGGTGGCACCGGGACGTCACCGTTCGGCTGGGCGCAGCTCGCCGGGTACGCGCTGGTGTCGCGAGCGTTCGAGCGGAACCTCGTCCCGGTCACGGCGGTCCGCGAGACGATGGTCGTCGCGGCCGTGCTGTGCGCGGTCCTGCTGTGGATCCTCGCGCGGCGGCTGGGCCTGCCGTTCTGGGCGGCGACCACGGCCGTCGTGCTGATGGCGGTGTCGCCGCTCGCGATCGGGCTGCAGCGGGTGGCGATCGTCGAGCATCTCGCCGTCACCTGGGTACTGGCCGCCCTCGTCCTCGCCGCGACACCCCGCGAGCGAGCACGGCCATGGCATGACGTCCTGGCCGCGTTGTGCCTGCTCGCGGCCGTGCTCACGGCACCGCTGGCCTTGCTGGCGCTGCCCGCGGCGGGCTGGCTGCTCGTCCGGCGGCGGGAGGACTCGCGGGTCGCGTTCACCGCCGTGGTGTTCACGCTCGGTCTCGGCATCGCGTTCGGCCCGGCGGGCCCGGCGCTGCGCCCGGGACTGCCCGAACCGGGGCCACCGGGGATCGCCGCCTGGGTCGCGCTGGATCCGGTGTTCGTCGTGCTGTCGATGGTCGCGATCGTCGCCGGGATGGTCCTGCCCCGCACCCGTCCGCTCGCCGTGTCGGCGCTGCTGATCGCCGCTGTCCTCGCCTTGCCCGCGATCCCCGTCGAACTCCCTCTCGCACTCCTCATCCCGCTGACGCCGCTGCTCATCGCCGAGGTCGCGGCCACGGTCGCGGTGGGCAGGCGGCCAGCCGGGCACCGCCTGGTCCCGATGCGACATCCCGTGTCCGCTCTCGTGCTGGCCGCGGTGCTGACCCTCGTTTCGATCGCCGGCTGGGTGCACGGTTTCAGCAGGCTGAGCTCGGCGCCGTCCGGCGGGGTCGCGCTCACGCAGGCGCGGGAATGGTTGCGGGACAACGCTTCCGGCGCCGTCGTCCTGGTCGACGACGCGAGCTGGACCGAACTCGCCGCGCACGGCTGGCCGACCGGTTCCCTGATCACGATCGGCTCCTGCGCGGCGACCTGCGCGACCCCGGAGTGGGCCGTGCTGACCGCCTCCGGACAACGCGACGGACCGCGTTTCCCGGCCGCGTCGGCGTTTCTCGCCGGTACCGCCAAGGTCGCCGTCTTCGGCTCGGGACCGGACGCGGTGACAGTCTCCCGCGTCGGCGAATCCGCGGATCCGCTCGGCGAGAACGAGGAGTCCGGAGCACGCACCCGCGCCGGTGCGGCCTTGGCGTCGTCGAAACAGGTTCAGTGCGAGGGGCGCACTCGCGACGCGCTGAGCGCGGGCCAGGTCGACCCCCGGCTCATCGCCACCGTGGCCGCCCTCGCCACGTTCCAGCCCGTCCGCCTGGTCGACTTCCCTTCCGCCACCGGCGAAGTCGCCGCAGGTCAGCCGCTGCGCCGTCTGGTCGTCTCCGGTAACGACGAAGCCGCCATCGCCGACTTCTACACAGGCCAGCGCGCCACCTTCGAACCCGCGTCCGTCACCCGGGTGCCGGGCGGGGTGCTCGTGACGTACCCGCTGTTCCCGCCGCCCGGGCTGCTCACGCCGTTCTCCGCGCCCTGATCCCGGCAACGAAAGGTCCCCGCCATGCGTCCCCTCACGGCTTTGCTGAGACCCGCCGGCGTGCTCGCCGCAGCCCTGCTGCTGCTCGGCGGTGTGCCGCTCACGGCGAACGCCGCCCCCGGTCCGGGTGTCGGCTGGATCCGCGTCGGGCACCTCTCCCCCAAGGTCCCGCCGGTCGACGTCTACTTCGCCGCTTTCGGGAAGCCGGAGAAGGTCGTCGTCCGCAAGGCGGGCTACGGCGCGGTGACGCCGTACTCCTCGGTGGCTCCCGGCGCGTACACCGTTTCGATGCGGCCAGCCGACGCGGCCGCGTCCTCTCCGCCCGCGCTGAGCGCGACGATCGAGATCAAGGAAGCGAGCGCGTACTCCCTGCTGGTGTTCGCGAACGGACCCGGTGGTGGCCTGCAAGGCGATCTGGTCCAGGACGACCTGACCGCGCCCGCGGCGGGCAGCGGGCGGGTGCGCGTCGTCCAGGGTTCGGCCGCGCTGACCCCGGTGAGCATCGCCGGGCCGGACGGGAAGTCCGTGGCGAGCGACGCCGCGTACGGCGTCACGACGCCGTACATCGACCTCCCTGAAGGACGCTGGCCGCTGAAGCTGACCTCCAACAGCGCGACGTCGGAGTCCACAGTGGACGTCAAGGCCGGGTCGACCACCAGCTTGCTGGTGACGGAGAACGGAACCGGGCTGAAGACCGAGCCGATCGCGGACGGCGCCACCCTGCCGGACCCGCCGAAGCTCGGCGTCGAGACCGGTGGCGGCGGGACGTCCTCGGATTCCTTGCCATGGTGGACTTTCGCGGCGCTTCCGGCGCTGGCCGCGCTGGCGTTCCTGGCGATCCGGCGGCGCCCGGCGCATGATCGCTGACCGTGTCGTATTCGTCCTCTTAGGACTCGCCGCGCTCACCGCCTGCGCGCCCGCCACGGCCCCTCCGCCCCTGGCTGCGACGGCCGCGCCCGCGGTGTCCGGCCCGCTTCCGCTGCCCGCGCGGGCCGAGGTGTCGCCGGTCCGGCTGACCATCCCGGCGATCGGGTTCGACCAGACCGGGCTGATCCCGCTCGCGCTCGGCGCCGCGGGCGAACTCCAAGCGCCCGAACGGTTCTCCGACGTCGGCTGGTACGAGGACGGCCCGGTGCCGGGCGACCCCGGCCCCGCCGTCCTCGCCGCGCACGTCGACTCGCGCTCGGGACCGGCGCCCTTCTTCCGGCTGCGCGAACTGCGCTCCGGCGACGAGGTACGGGTCTCCCGGTCCGACGGCGGGGACGTCGTGTTCCGGGTCGACTCGGTCCAGCGCTACCCGAAGAACGAGTTCCCGACGCAGGCCGTCTACGGGCCCGCGCCGGGGAGCGCACTCCGGTTGATCACCTGTGGTGGAAGCTTCGACGCGGCGAAACGGTCCTATCGGGACAACGTCGTCGTGTACGCCTCACAGCGCTGGGACTAGTCCCCTGCGCACCAACTCGGGCCGGACGCCCTCGCCGAACCAGTACGCCTCCTCCAGGTGCGGGTATCCGGAGAGGACGAACTCCTCGATGCCGTGGGCGTGGTACTCCTCGATGAGATCGGCGACCTCACGGTGACTGCCGACCAGAGCAGTGCCCGCGCCGCCGCGCACCAGGCCGATCCCGGCCCACAGGTTCGGGTAAATCTCCAGCCCTCGGACGCCGCCTTCGATGTTTCCCTTGTTCAGCGCCGCCATCCGCTGCTGACCGACGGACTCACTGGCGGACAGCTGTTTCTGGGTGTGGGCGATCCGCTCGGGGTCGATCGCGTCCAGCAGTTTGCCCGCTTCGGCCCACGCTTCCGCCGAGGTGTCACGGGAAAGCGTGTGCAGCCGGATGCCGAAGCGGAGCTTCCGGCCCTGTTCCTCGGCGAGTTCACGGACCTTCGCGATCTTCTCGGCGACCTGCTCGGGCGGCTCGCCCCAGGTCAGGTAGACGTCGGCATGCTTGGCCGCGATCGGCAGCGCCGCCGCGGACGATCCCCCGAAGTAGATCGGCGGCACCGGATCCGGGGCCGCGCGCGAGGTCGCGCCCTCGACTTTCAGGTGCTCGCCGTCGAAGTCGAACGGCTTGCCGCTCCACACCCCTCGCACGATCTCGAGGAACTCGCCGGTGCGGGCGTAGCGCTGGTCGTGGTCGTGCCAATCGCCGAAGCGGCGCTGCTCGACCGCGTCGCCGCCGGTGACGACGTTGAGCAGCACGCGGCCCTGCGAGATCCGCTGGAACGTCCCGGCCATCTGCGCGGCGAGCGTCGGCGAGACCGTCCCCGGCCGGAACGCGACCAGGAACTTGAGGGTTCTCGTCTCGCGGATCAGCGCCGCGGTCGTCAGCCAGGCGTCCTCGCACCAGGTCCCGGTCGGGGTCAGGACCCCTTCGAAACCGTTGGCTTCGGCGGCGCGGGCGACCTGGGCGAGGTACTCGAGACTCGGCTCGCGGGCCGCGGTCGCGCCCGCGTCGCGGTTGGCGTGGAAGTGCTCCACGATCGTCCGGCCGTCCCCGGTGGTGGGCAGGAACCAATGCAGCTTGAGCGTCACGGTTCCGAGCTTCGGCTTCGGGGGCGGGCCGGGTCAATCGGCGGGCCTCGCGTCCCGCGATCTGGACGCCTGCCGCCTCGCCTCGTGAGTGGTAAGGATGGTTAGAACCGTCCTTACCACTCACGAGGCACCGGGCTCAGCCGCCGAACATCAGCCGCCATTCGGCAGGCGACTTCGGCTGGAACACGAAGTTCGTGTCCTTCACCCGTGAAAGGTTCGCCGACGGTTCGGCCGAGTACTGGTGTCCCGGGTAGACGACCGGATCCCCGTCCAGTCCGGCGAGCCACTGCAGGCTCCGGTAGATCGCGTCCGCGTCACCGCCGGGGAAGTCGGTCCGGCCACAGCCCTCGAGGAACAGCGTGTCGCCGGAGACGAGCCGACCGTCGACCAGGAAGCACTGGCTGCCGGGCGTGTGTCCCGGTGTGTGCAGCAGGCGGATCGGCACCGCGCCGACCTCGAGGATCTCGTCGTGCTCGTGCGAGCGCAGATCGGCTCCGGAGACGCCGGTGGTGCGGCGGACCCACTCGGCTTCCGCGCCGTTGACGTGGATCGGCACCTGGACCCGCTCCAGCAGCTCGGCGATCCCGGGCAGTGAGAAGCCCATCATCTCGCCGCCGACGTGGTCGGGGTGGTGATGCGTGGCGAGGACGCCGGTGAGCCGCATGCCGTCGGATTCCAGCAGGTCGAGCAGATCGCCCACGGCGTACGCCGGGTCGACGACGACGGCCTCGTTCGTCTCCCTGTCACCGATCAGGTAGGCGAAGTTGACCATCTGCGTCGCGACCGGATCCCCCACCGCGAAGTCACGGCCCGCGAGCAACTGCCGGAAGTACAGCCTGTCAGCCATGCGCACACCTTACGGCGCTATTCGCCGACCGTGCCGTCGGCCAGCTCCCGCAAGACGTCCAGGTGCCCGACGTGCCGTGCGGTCTCCTGCAGGACGTGCGCGAGCACCCATCGGACGGTGAACTTCCCCGACCGGCGCGCCCGCTCGTCCGGCGAGACCCCGGCCAGCGACGACTCCGAAACCGCCCACTCGGCCCGGTAGGCCTCGACGACCGAGCGCGGGTCGTCCGCGTCGGTCAGGTCCCAGCTCGGATCCGGTGAGCCTTCCCACAGCGACGGCAGGTCTGCGCCGCCCGCCTCGATCGAAAGCCACCAGCGCTCCACCGCGGTCAGGTGTTTGAGCACGCCCAGCGCGCTCGTCCGCGGGGACGCGGGCAACGGCGTGGCGGCCGCCTGTTCCCTGGTCAGCCCCGCGACCTTGTTCACGGCGGTGGCGCGGAGGAAGCGCAGGAAGTCCCACTGGATCCCGGCCTCGTCTTCGGCGATGGCGTCCGGCCAGGACCGGTCCACCGGCCCGGCGACACTCGAACCCGTGTTCGACATCCGACCACCTTACACATCGGACAGGACTAGGCTGACTCTCCATGTGGTGGGGACTTGTCTGCGCGTTCTTCGCGGCCTGTGCGTACGGCGTCGCTTCGGTGATGCAGGCGATAGCCGCGAAAGCGACGTCGGGCGACGAAGATCGTGTCGATCCCAAGCTCCTCGTCCGCGTGCTGCGGCAATGGAAGTTCGTCGCGGGCCTCGCGCTGGACGTCGTCGGTTTCGTCGCGCAGCTCGCCGCCCTGCGCGTGCTGCCGCTGTTCGTGGTCCAGGCCGCCCTGGCGGGAAGTCTCGCCGTGACGGCGGTCGCGGCGCGGACGCTCGGTGTCCGATTGGGACGTCGCGAGTGGACGGCGGTCGCGGTCGTCTGCGCCGGGCTCGCGCTGCTCGGGATGTCGGCGGAGAGCGAAGGCTCGGCGGCGACCGGGCTGGGTTTCCGGCTCGTGCTGGTCGGCGCGGTGGTCGTGCTCGGCACCGCCGGGATGCTCGCCGGCCGCGCGCCGCGGCGGATCCGGACACCGGCGCTGGGCCTGATCGCCGGGCTGTGCTTCGGCGTGGTCGCCCTTTCCGGCCGCGTGCTCACCAGCCTCGGCCCGCTCGACCTGCTGACCGACCCGGCCACCTACACGCTCGCCGTGGCGGGCGCGCTGGCGATGTTGTTCTACGCCACCGCGCTGCAGCGCGGCAGTGTCACCACCTCGACCGCGATGATGGTGATCGGCGAGACCGTCTTCCCTTCCCTGGTCGGGGTGATCGTGCTGGGCGACACCACGAGGCCCGGCTTCGCGGCCGTGGCGGTGGTCGGGTTCGCCCTCGCGGTTTCGGCGGCGCTGGCGCTCGCCCGCTTCGGCGAACCCGCGCCGATCGAGCCGGTCAGCGCGCAGACCGGCTGACCCCGCGCCGGGACACCAGCAGCCAGGCCAGGTACAGCCCGCCGATCGCCCCGGTCACGAGACCGACGGGCAGCCCGGCGAACAACTGCTGGGTGATCAGGTCGCTCGTCACCAGCAGAAGCATGCCCATCAGCGCGGCCGCGGCGAGCCCTGGTCCGGACGAGCGCGTGAGCCGTTTCGCCAGCTGAGGCGCGGCGAGGGCCAGGAACGCGATCGGACCGGCGGCCGCCGTCGCGATCGAACACAACCCGACGCTGACACCGAGAAGCACCAGCCTGCTCCGTTCGACCGGCACGCCGAGCCCCTTGGCCGAGTCGTCGCCCATCTCCAGCAGGGAAAGCCTTCTGCCGTAGACGAAGGCGGGCGGGAGCAGGACGGCGATCGCGATCGCCACCGGGACGACGTGCTCCCAGCCGCGTCCGTTCAGCCCGCCGACCAGCCAGGCCTGCGCCGCCAGGCCGTCCTGCTGGGCGGCCCTGGTGATCAGGTAGGAGTTGAACGCGATGAGCATCACGTTCACGCCGATCCCGACGAGGATCAGCCGGAACGCGTGCACGCCGCGTTTGAACGCGAGCAGCGCGATCAGTGCGGCTGTCACCACTCCGCCGACCAGCGCGCCGAACGAAACCTGGAGCATCCCGCCGTGCACCACGATGATCGTCAGCAGCGCGCCGGCGGCGGCGCCTTCGGTGAAGCCGATGAAATCGGGGCTGCCCAAGGGATTCCCGGAAAGACTCTGCAGGATCGCGCCACTGACCGCGAGCGCGCCGCCGACCAGCAACGCGGTCAGCAGCCGCGGCAGCCGCAGGGTGGTCACGATGAACTCGGTGCTCCGGTCGCCGAAACCGAACAGCGTCTGGATGACCTCGCCGACGGACAGCGGGTAGTCGCCGGTGGTCATGCTGACCGCGCCGACGAAGAACACGGCGACGGCCAGCACGACGACGACGATCGCCGCCCTCGGGGTGACCCGCAGGGAAAGTCCGCCGCCCGGGGTGCGCAGGACGCGGGTGCTCATCGGTGGGTGCTCCTTGATCGCGGTCACAGCCGGGCCAGCTTCCTGCGTCGGCAGAGCGCGATGAACACCGGCGCCCCGAGGAACGCGACCACGATGCCCGCCTGCAGTTCCTCCGGCGGGTTCAGCACGCGGCCGACGACGTCGGCGCCGATCAGCGCGATCGGCGCGAGCAGCATCGAGTACGGCAGGACCCAGCGCTGATCCGGGCCGACCAGCAGGCGCGCGGCGTGCGGCACGGCGAGACCGAGGAACAGGACCGGACCGATGGCCGCGGTGCCCGCGCCGCAGAGCAGCATCACCACGATCGCGCCGAGCACCCGGGTGCGGCCGACGTGGGCGCCGAGGGCCTTGCCGGTCTGGTCTCCGAGCGCGAGGACGTTGAGCGGCCGGGCGAGCAGCAGCGCGATGATCGCGCCGATCACCACGAACGGCGAGATCTGCCAGAACACGTCCCATTTCCGGCCGCTGAGCGAGCCGACGTTCCAGAACCGGAACTGGTTGAACGTCTCGGGCATCAGCAGCAGGACACCGACGATGTAGGCCTGGAGCACCGCCATCACGGCCGAACCGGCGAGCACGAGGCGATCCGGGGTGGCGCTGCGCCCGGCCGAGCCGAGGACGTACACCAGGACCGAGGCGAGCGCCGCGCCCGCGAAGGCGAACCAGATGTAGCCGAGCACGCTGGTGACACCGACGAAGGCGATCCCCGAGACGACCGCGGCCGCGGCGCCGGTGTTGACCCCGAGCAGGCCGGGGTCGGCGAGCGGGTTCCGGGTGAGCGCCTGCATCACCGCGCCCGCCAGGCCGAACGCCGCGCCGACGACGACCCCCAGCAGGGTCCGCGGGATGCGGAGGTCGTGGATGATCACCGCGTCGGTCGAGCCGTCGTTGTGCCACAGCACCGACCAGGTGGAGGTGAACGGGATGCTCTTCGACCCCACCCAGATGCTGAGCAGGAACACGAGCGCCAGCAGGGCGAGCCCGAGCACCAGACCGCCCGCGCGGAACGTCCGCGCCGCCGTGCTCTGCGGGGACGTCGCCGAGGGCGCGCGTTCGGTGACGACCACGGATCCTCCTTCGAACGAGGCGAGCTGACCGAACGCCGGAGTTCACCTCAACGAGCTACCTACTTAGACTAGCCTTACCTACCCCTGGGCCAGTTGGCGGAGCCGGGGCAGGTTCACCCACTCACGAAAGAGAACGGAGGCGCCGGTGCCCGCAACGGCCACCACCAGCCGGAGCGTTCTGCGCCAGGCGATTTCCGGGCAGCGACGGCAAGTCACCCTCGCATCCGTGCTCGCCGCCTGCCATCAAGGCGGTGAAGCACTCGTCCCGGTGATCATCGGCGTGGTCATCGACCAGGCCGTCGCCGGCGGTTCGGCGGGCACGCTCGTGTTCTGGCTCGCCGTACTCGGCGTGGTCTTCGCGGGACTGTCCTATAGCTACCGGTTCGCCGCGCGCGCGGCCGAAAGCGCCTCGCTCCGGGCGGCGCACGACATCCGTCTCGCGATCAGCAGGCGCGTCCTGCATCCCGGTGGCGGCGCCGAAAGCGGCAAGCTGGCGGGCGAACTGGTCGACATCGGCACCAGCGACGCGCAACGGGTCGGGGTCGTGAACGCGGCGCTGCCGTTCGGGATCGCCGCGCTCGCCGGTGTCCTGGTCAGCGCCGTCGCCCTGCTGCGCATCTCGCTGCCGCTGGGCCTCCTGGTCCTTCTGGGCACACCTCCGTTGCTGTACCTCGCGCATCTGATCGGCAAGCCGCTGGAACGTCGCAGCGAAGCCGAACAGGAGCGGTCGGCGCACGCTTCGGGGGTCGCCACGGATCTAGTCTCCGGCCTGCGGGTCCTCAAAGGCATCGGGGCCGAACCGGCCGCCGTCGCCCGCTATCGCGAAACGAGCCAGAACTCGCTCCAGGCGACCTTGCGCGCCGCGCGGGCCAAGGCCTGGCACGACGGCGCGGTACTCGCGCTGACCGGGATCTTCATCGCGATCGTCGCCCTGGTCGGCGGGAACCTCGCGTCGTCGGGGTCGATCAGCGTCGGCGACCTCGTCGCGGCTGTCGGGCTCGCCCAGTTCCTGCTCACCCCGTTCCTGATCTTCGGATGGGTCAACGGCGAACTGGCCCTGGGCCGCGCCTCGGCGTCCCGGGTCGCCGGCCTGCTGACCACGCCGACCGCGGTCGAGGCCGGTGACGGCGAACTCCCCTCGCCCGCCACCGAGAACGTCCGCTTCACCGAGGTCTCGTACGGCAGCCTCCGCGGTGTCGACCTCGAAATCCCCGCCGGTCAGCTGATCGGCGTCGTCGCCACCGACCCGGCCACCGCGACCGACCTGCTCGACTGCCTCGGCCGCGCGGGCGATCCCGCCGAGGGCAAGGTCCACGTCGACGGCGTCGACCTGTCCACTGTGGACCCCGAGCGCGTCCGGGAAGTCGTCCTGGTCGCCGCGCACGACGCGGACCTGTTCGAAGGAACGCTGGCGGAGAACGTCCACGCCGGTGGCGTCTCTTCCGACGAGGTCTTGGCCGCTTCGGCGGCGGACGAGGTCGCGGCGGCGTTGCCGGACGGCACCGCGACCGCGGTCACCGAACGCGGGCGCTCCCTTTCCGGCGGCCAGCGGCAGCGCGTCGCCCTCGCCCGCGCGCTCGCCGCGGACGCGCCGGTGCTCGTCGTCCACGACCCGACCACGGCGGTGGACACGGTGACCGAGGCGAAGATCGCCACCGGGCTCGCCCGGCTACGACAAGGACGGACCACGATCCTGGTGACCACGAGTCCCGCCCTCCTCGCCGTCACCGACCGCGTCGTCGTCCTCGACGGCGGCCGGGTCACGGGTGAAGGCGGCCACGCCGACCTCGCCCGCGATCGCGCCGACTACCGCGCGGCGGTGCTGTCATGACCCGCGAACTCCTCCCCACCGCCGACGGCAAGCGGATCCGCGCCGTCCTCGGCGAACTGCTCCGCACCTCGAAGGGCCGTGCCGCCGGCGCGCTCACGATGCTCGTCGGCGCGACCGCGATCGGGCTGCTCACCGCCCGCCTGCTCGGTCAGATCGTCGATCTCGTCGTCGAGAAGCGCCCCGCGACCGAGCTGACCACCCCGGTGGTCGCGCTCGTCCTGGTCGCCGTCGCGCAGGCGATCGCGACGGCGGTGGGTGTCTCGCTGACCGCGAGGCTCGGCGAAACACTGCTGGCGGAACTGCGCGAGCGGTTCGTCGACAGGGCCTTGAGCCTGCCTCTCGAGCAGGTCGAACGCGCGGGCTCCGGCGACCTGACCGCGCGGGTCACCAACGACGTCACGGTGGTCGCGAGGGCGGTCCGCGACGCCTTGCCCGAGCTCGGCCGCTCGGCCCTCACCATCGTGCTGACGCTCGGCGCCCTCGCCGTCCTCGACTGGCGATTCCTCCTGGCCGCGCTGCTGGCGACGCCGATCCAGCTGCACACCGTGCGCTGGTACGTCCGCAACGCCGTCCCGTTGTACGCGAAGCAGCGGATCGCGACGGGATCGCAGCAGCAGCAACTGCTCGACACGATCGGCGGCGCGAAGACCGTCCGCGCGTTCCGGCTCGCCGACGCCCACGTGGAGCGGGTCCGGCAGCGGTCCGAGGGCGCGATGGAGCTGATGCTGCGCGGCGTCCGGCTGATGACGACGTTCTTCGCCCGGCTGAACCTCGCCGAGTTCGTCGGCCTCTCGGCGGTGCTCGCGGCCGGTTTCCTGCTGGTGGGCGCCGACGCGGTGACCATCGGCGCGGCGACGGCGGCGGCACTGTACTTCCACAGCCTGTTCGGCCCGATCAACACCGCGCTGGCGCTGGTGGACGACGCGCAGGCGGCCGCCGCGAGCCTCGCCCGGCTGATCGGCGTCGCCGACCTGCCTGCCCCGCGCGAGCCCGAACGGCCCGCGAAACCCCTTGACGCGTCGGTGAAGGCGGCCGGGGTTTCCCATTCCTATGTGGACGGGCACCCGGTACTGCGCGACGTCGACCTGAGCCTCGCCCCCGGCGAGCGGGTCGCGCTGGTCGGCGCGAGCGGAGCCGGGAAGACGACGCTGGCCAAGCTGATCGCCGGGATCCACACCCCGGGGTCGGGCACGGTCTCCGTCGGCGGGGTCTTGCTCGACGAACTCGGGCCGTCCGCCACCCGGCAGGCCGTCGCGCTGATCAGCCAGGAGGTGCACGTCTTCGCCGGTTCGCTGTCGGACGACCTCCGCCTGGCCAGGCCCGGCGCGTCGGACGCGGAACTGCTGGCGGCACTGGAAAAAGTCGGCGCGCGCGGGTGGGCCGAGGCGTTGGGCGAAGGTCTCGCGACCGTGGTCGGCGAAGGCGGGCATCAGCTGACCGTCACCCAGTCCCAACAGCTGGCGCTGGCCAGGCTGGTCCTCGCGGACCCGCCGATCGCGATCCTCGACGAGGCCACCGCCGAAGCCGGAAGCGCGGGCGCGAAAACCCTCGAAGCCGCCGCGGCCGCCGCACTCGAAGGCCGGACCGGTCTCGTCGTCGCGCACCGGCTGACGCAGGCGGCGGCCTCGGATCGTGTCGTCGTGCTCGACGCGGGCGTGGTCGTCGAAAGCGGGACGCACGACGAGCTCGTGGCCTCCGGTGGTCAGTACGCAACGCTTTGGGCGGCCTGGTCTGACAACCGTTCACGGACGTGACACGGGACGCAGCGTCGCCGGTTGCAATCGGCCGTTCGGCGTCTTAGGTTAGCCAAACCTGAATTTCGATTAATCCGGCATTTCGCCGGGTCACCGATCAAGAAGGACGGACGATGGCCCGAATCTCCACCCTCTCCGCTGCGCGGGGGCGCCTGAAGACCGCCGGCGTGCTGGCGTCCACCCTGGTGCTGGCCGCCACGCTCACCGCATGCGGAGGTGGCGGAGAGTCGGCCACCCCGGCCGCGCAGAACTCCGCGGGCGGCGCCGTCGACGCGAACGCGTTCCCGACCACGATCGAGCACAAGTACGGCAGCACCACCATCACCCAGGAGCCCAAACGCGTCGTCACGGTCGGCCTGACCGAGCAGGACGCGCTGCTCGCCCTCGGCGTGGTCCCGGTCGGGGTCACGGAGTGGCTCGGCAAGTTCCCCGGCACCATCGCCCCGTGGGCGACCGACAAGCTCGGTGGCGCCGCACTGCCCGAGGTCCTCAAGGACGTCGACGGACCGCAGTACGAGAAGATCGCCGCGCTCAAGCCGGACCTGATCATCGCGCTGTACTCCGGGCTCACCAAGGAGCAGTACGACAAACTGGGCCAGATCGGCGTCCCGGTCGTCGCGCAGCCCAAGGAGTACAACGACTACGGCATCCCGTGGCAGGAGGCGACCAAGAAGGTCGGCCAGGCCGTCGGGCGCGCGACCAAGGCGAACGAACTGGTCAAGGGCGTCGAGGACAAGTTCGCCCAGGTCCGCAAGGAGCACCCGGAGTTCGCGGGCAAGTCTGCCCTGATGGCCTCGACCTACGAGGGCTACTTCGTCTACGGCAGCCAGGACCCGCGCTCGCGCATCCTCGAATCACTCGGCTTCAAGATGCCCGCCGACCTCGACGCCGCGATCGGCGACAAGTTCGGCAAGAGCATCAGCGCCGAACGGACCGACCTGCTCGACCGCGACGCGCTCGTGTGGCTCATCGACACCCCGGCCAAGGCGCAGGAGATCTTCGGCAAGGACGCGCTCTACACCGGCCTGAAGGTGGCGAAGGAAAAGCGTGAGATCTTGATCGAGAACGAAGGCACCTACGGCAGCGCCGTCTCCTTCGTGACTGTGCTGAGCCTGCCGTACGTGGTCGACCGGATCGTCCCGCAGCTCGCCGCCGCTGTCGACGGCGACCCGACGACCGAGGTGAAACCCGCTTCCTGAGCCGTTTCGGGCAGGAACAGGGCCGCGAGCTTTCCGCTCGCGGCCCTGTTTCGTGCTGTGGGTCTTTGCCGCCCCCGCATTTAGTCCTGTTTGTGGCTGGAGTCGGTCGCAGGTCCGTGAAGGCCTCCTTTCCCGAGTACATGAAGGCCCCCTTCCTGTACCTAGGCGCAAGGAAGGGGGCCTTCATGTACCGCAGAGGGAGCCAGAGTGGCAGTGGCGTGGCGGGCCGAGTCGTCGTGAGGGACGCGCCAGCCAGTCCGGGTGTCGCGAACTTGCGAACACTCGCACGCAAAATCCAGCAGGGTCAGGACTCCATGGCCTTGACGAGCGAAGCGGGCCGCAGGTCGGTCCAGTTGGTCTCGACGTACTCGAGGCACTCCGGACGCGAGGCCGGGCCGAACTTCGTGGTCCAGCCCGCCGGGACCTCGACGAACTCGGGCCACAGGCTGTGCTGCCCCTCGTCGTTGACCAGCACCAGATACGTGCCGTCGGGGTTCTCGAACGGATTCGTCATGCCTTGTTCTCCTCGTGTGTATCCGGTGAATCAGCCCCGGCCGGGTCAGGCGGGCCCGATGCCGCTCACCGCGTACTCGGGCCGGGACGCGCCGGCGGTGCGCCGGTCCACAATGGACTCCAGGATCTCGCCGACCCGGACGGCGGTGTTGGACAGCAGCGAAGACGTGATGCCGTGCGAGTGCTCGGTGCCGCCCTGCAGGTAGATCCCGCCGTCCAGCGGCGGTTCGGTGACGATCCGGTAGTCGCGTTCGATCCGGAGCCTGCCCTCGTCGTCACGGAGGCACGCGGAGGCGAGCTCGCCGAGCAACGGGGTCGGATCCGCCGGGCTGTACCCGGTGGCGTACACGACGAAATCGGCGTCCAGCCGGGTCCGCTCCCCGGTCTCCAGCGCCTCGATGGTGACCCGGACCTCGGAACCGGTGTCGGTGACTTCGGTGGGACGGGAGACGTTGATCAGCTTCAGCCGCTCGATCCCCTGCACCTTCTCGCGGTAGACACGGCGGTAGAGGTCGTCGATCAGGTCGATGTCCACGGCCGAATAGTTGGTCGCGCCGTGGTAGCGCATCAGGCGCTCCTTGACCGCTTCCGGCGCCGCGTAGAACCGCCCGACCGCCTCGGGGTCGAAGATCCGGTTGGCGAACGCGCTGTCGTCGGCCGGGCTGTAGCCGTAGCGCGCGAACACCGCGCACACCTCGGCCCGGGGAAAGCGGTCGTGCAGCAGCGCGCTGACCTCCGCCGCGCTCTGGCCGGCGCCGACCACGACGAACCGGCGTGGTTCTTCGGCGGCCATGCCCTCGAGGCGGTGCAGCATCTCGCTGTTGTGCCAGATCCGGGTGCCCGGCGTCACACCTTCGGGAAGGTTCGGCCGCAGCCCGGTGCCCATCACCAGGTTGCGGGCGCGCAGGTTCACCAGTTCACCGTCGGTGCGGGCGTGGACGTCGAAGAACACGATCTCGTCGCCGTCGAAGACCGGCGTGACGGAAAGCACTTCGGTGCCATAGGAAACCAGGTCGTCGACCTTCTCCGCCGCCCATTCGAAGTAGTCGTGGAACTCGATCCGCAACGGGAACAGGTTCTTGTGGTTGATGAAGTCGACCAGCCGGTCCTTGCTGTGCAGGTACGACAGGAAACTGAAGGAACTCGTCGGGTTCCGCATCGTCGCCAGGTCCTTGAGGAAGGAGACCTGCATGGTGGCGTTGTCGATCAGCATCCCGCGGTGCCAGCCGAAACGCGCCTGACGCTCGAGGAAGTGAGCCGTGACGGTCTCCGCTCCCGGCGTGGCGTTGTGTTCGGTGACGGCGATGGCGAGCGCCAGGTTCGACGGCCCGAACCCGACTCCGACCACGTCGTAGACCGGAACCCGTTCGCCGACCACTGCTCGTGCCATCGTGAACCCCTTGCGCGGCTCAGCCGCATCTCGTTAGCTCGCTATGAAGACCAGGGAACCCTAACCTAAGTTAGGTGAGGCTCAACTAGTACTTTCAGTGGTGATGTTCATCCCTCGACCAGGAGGAGGCCGGTCCCATGCGGGTCGCCATGTTCGGATACCAGACCTGGGGACACCGCACCCTGCGGGCGTTGATCGACGCGGGCCACGAGGTCGCCCTCGTCGTCACCCACCCGAAGAGTGACCACGCCTACGAGAAGATCTGGTCCGACTCCGTCGCGGATCTCGCCGAGGCCAACGGGATCCGCGCGCTGCTGCGTCAGCGCCCCGACGACGCGGAACTGCTGGCGGAGCTGAAAGAAGCCGATCTCGACCTGATCGTGGCCAACAACTGGCGCACCTGGCTGCCGCCCGAGATCTTCGAGATGCCGCGCCACGGCACGCTGAACGTCCACGACTCGCTGCTGCCCGCCTACGCCGGCTTCTCGCCGCTGATCTGGGCGCTCATCAACGGCGAGCCGGAAGTGGGTCTCACCGCCCACATGATGGACGCGGACCTCGACGCGGGCGACATCGTGCTGCAGCGGTCCGTCCCGGTCGGACCGAAGGACACGACGACGGATCTCTTCCATCGGACGGTCGATCTCATCGCGCCGATCACCACCGACGCCATCGAGATCATCGCGAAGGGGGACTTCACGCCGGTCAAACAGGACAGGTCGAAGGCCAGCTTCTTCCACAAGCGCGCCCTCGAAGACAGTCTCATCGACTGGTCCTGGCCCGCCGAGGAGATCGAGCGGCTGGTGCGCGCGCAGTCCGACCCCTATCCCAACGCCTTCACCCACCACCGCGGCAAGCAGCTGCGCGTCGTCCGTTCCTCGGTTTCCGTGGGCTGCTACGGCGGAACCCCCGGCCGGATCTTCATCCGCGAGGGTGAAGGCGTCGTGATCGTCGCAGGCCCCGAATCGCGCCGCGGCCGGTCGCACGGGCTCGTCATCGAACGGGTCCGGACCGAGGACGGCACCGAGCTGGCCGCCGACGAGTACTTCCGCACCATGGGCGGATATCTCACCAACCGGCCCTGACCTGCGGACTCATCGGTCCCGCGAAAAAAGTCATCGCGGGACCGATGAGTCCGGCCGGAGGGCGCCGTTACATCGGGTAAGAACACTCGATGGGAGGCGCCATGACCGAAACGATCGCCGCGGCGAAGGCAGGGGACGAATCCGCCTTCGCCGCGCTCACCGAACGGCACCGGCGGGAACTGCACGTCCACTGCTACCGGATGCTCGGCTCGTTCGACGAGGCGGAAGACGTCGTCCAGGACGCGCTGCTCAACGCCTGGCGCGGGCTGGACTCGTTCGACGGCGGGAACTTCCGCGCGTGGCTGTACCGGATCGCGACCAACGCGTGCCTCGACGCGATCCGCAAGAGCGAGCGGCGGGTGCCGTCACTGCGCTCGTTCGCCGAAGTCCCCTGGATCCAGCCGTATCCGGACAGGCTGCTCGACGAGATCGCCCCGCCCGAAGCCGGACCGGACGCGCTCGCCGTCGCCAGGGAGACCATCGAACTCGCCTTCCTCGCGGTCCTGCAGATGCTGCCGCCACAGCAGCGCGCGGTGCTGATCCTGCGCGACGTGCTCGGCTGGCAGGCCAGTGAAACCGCCGCCCTGCTGGACCTCTCGGTGCCCGCCGCGAACAGCGCGCTGCAGCGCGGCCGGGCGACCCTGCGCGAACGCCTTCCCCAACAGCGCGGCGACTGGTCCGCCTCGGCACCGTCCGAAGAGGAACGGGCGCTGGTCCGGCGCCTCATCGAAGCCCACGACAGCGGCGATTTCTCCACGCTGAGCAGCCTGGTCCGCGACGATGTCCGCGTCACCATGCCGCCGGAGCCGAACTGCTACATCGGGCTCGACCACCTCGCCAGGCACGGCAGGATCGCCGAATCGATGGGCGAGTGGCGCGCCGTCGCGGTCGACGCCAACCGGATGCCCGCGTTCGCCTCGTACCTGCGCCGCCCCGGCGACACCGAGTTCCGCGCCTTCAAACTCGACCTCGTCCGTGTCGTGGACGGCAAAGCGGCGGAGTTCACCACGTTCGACAGCCACCTGTTCCCGGCCTTCGGCCTGGACACGATCCTGAAGGGATGAAGCAATGCCGGAGAAGATGACCGACGAGCAGCGCCGCGCCTTTCTCGCCGAAGGCACCCGCACCGCCGTCTTCGCGACGGTCCGCCCGGACGGCAGGCCGCACGCGGTCCCCGTCTGGTTCGCCCTGGACGGGGACGACATCCTGGTCAATCTGGGCGCGGACACCGTCAAAGGCAAGGCGCTCAAGGAGAATCCGCGCGTGTCGGTGGTCGCCGACGACCCGCTTCCGCCGTACTCGTTCGTGAGCGTCGAGGGTGTCGCGGAGATCGTTTCCGATCCCGACGGGGTGCGCGCGGGTTCGGAGCTGATCGCGCGGCGGTACCTCGGGGAGGCCGGGCAGGAGGCGATGGAGGGCTGGCTGGCCTACGCGACCTCACCGGGGAAGGTGCTCGTGCGGGTGCGGCCGGAGCATTTCGTGGCGATCGCGAAGGTCGGTGGCTGACCGCGCCCGGTCCCGTCTCGTGAGTGGTAAGGACGGTTAGAACCGTCCTTACCACTCACGAGACCCACCACCCGATGTACCGCTAAGCGGAAGCCGCCTGGCCCCTGTCACCATTCGGCACCAGGATGGCCCCGTGGCCGAGATCGTTTTCGACGAGAGCACCCGTTCCTGGCTCATCCGCACGGCGGCGACGAGCTACGCCCTCAGGCTGACCGAGGACGACACGCCCTCCCACGTCTATTGGGGCCCGGCGCTCACCTCAGACCAGCTCGCCGACGTCCTCCCCCGGACCAAAGCGCGCTGGGACGCCTTCAACGATCCCGACGAGGGACTGGACGAACTCGCCGCCGACGGCGGGACCCGCTACTGGACCCCCGCGCTCCAGGTCCGGTTCGCCGACGGGACCCGAGCCCTCGAATGGCGGTACCTCTCCCACGACATCGACGACGGGGTGCTGCGCGTCCACTTCCGCGATCGCCACTACCCCCTGCGCATCACGCTCGGCTATCGCGTCCCGGCGGGCACCGACGTCATCGAGCGCTGGACCGAACTCACCCACGACGGCACGGAAGACCCGATCGAGGTCATCCGGGCCGACTCCGCGACCTGGGTCGTGCCGGCGCGGCCGGACTACCGGATCAGTCATGTCACCGGCCGTTGGGCCGCCGAGAGCCAAGTGCTCCGGGAGCCGGTGCCCCACGGCGAGACCACGTTCGGCAGCAGGCGCGGGATCACCGGTCATCACGCCAATCCGTGGGTGATGCTCGACGACGGCGAAGCGACCGAGCGCCACGGCGAGGTCTACAGCGCCGCGCTCGCGTGGAGCGGTTCGTGGCGGATCACCACCACCCGCTCGTCCACCGGCCGCCTCACCGTGACCGGCGGCTTCGGCCAGGACGGCGTCGTCCCCCGCCTCTCCCCCGGCGACACGCTGACCACGCCTGTCTTCGCCGGGCTCTACACCGAAGGCGGATTCGGCGCCGCGAGCCGCGCCTGGCACGCGTACACGATCGGCCACGTCCTCCCGCACCCCGGCGAACTCCGGCCCGTGCTCTACAACTCCTGGGAGGCAACGGGTTTCGACGTCACCGAAGCGGGCCAGCGCGCACTGGCGGAACAGGCGGCCGCCCTCGGTGTCGAACTGTTCGTGATGGACGACGGCTGGTTCGGCGCGCGGAACAACGACCACGCCGGACTCGGCGACTGGCACGTCAACCGCGACAAGTTCCCCGGCGGCCTCGGACCGCTCATCGGCGAGGTGCACCGGCTCGGCATGCAGTTCGGGCTCTGGGTCGAACCCGAGATGGTCAATCCGGACAGCGACCTCTACCGCGCGCATCCGGACTGGGTCCTGCACTATCCACAAAGGACACGTTCCGAACTGCGGCAGCAGCTGGTCCTCAACTTCGCCCGGCCGGACGTCGCCGAATGGGCGTTCGGCAGCCTCGACGCCCTGGTCGGCGAGCACGGGATCGACTTCCTGAAATGGGACATGAACCGCCCGTTCAGCGAAGCGGGCTGGCCCGCCGACGACGACCCGGACCGGCTGTGGGTGGAGCACACCCGCGCGGTCTACCGGATCATGGACCGGCTGCGCGCCGGGCATCCCGGCCTGCGCATCGAAGCCTGCAGCGGCGGTGGCGGGCGGATCGATCTCGGGATCATGGCCAGGACGGACCAGGTCTGGACCTCCGACAACACCGACGCGCTCGACAGGCTCGTCATCCAGCACGGCTACGGCCAGGTGTACCCGGCACGCGCGATGGCGGCCTGGGTCACCGACGACCCCAACTTCGTCACCCACCGCTCCACCCCGCTGCGGTTCCGGTTCCACGTCGCGATGGCGGGAGTGCTCGGCATCGGCGGCGACATCGTCAAGTGGCCCGCGGACGACCTCGCCTACGCCCGCGAACAGATCGCGCTGTACAAGGAGATCCGGCCGGTCGTCCAGCACGGCAGGCTGTACCGGCTCGTTCCGCCGTCCACCGACGGGGTTTCCGCCTTGCAGTACGTCGCGGCCGACGGCGGGCGCGCGGTCGTGTTCGTGTTCCGGCAAGCGGCACATTTCCCCACTCCCGAACGACCGGTCCGGCTCGACGGTCTCGACCCCGCCGCCCGCTACCGTGACGAGGACACCGGGAAGGTGTGGCACGGCGCCGCACTCCTGGCACACGGCCTGATGGCGGGCCTGCCGGAGGGTGATTTCGCCAGTGTGGTGATCCGGCTGAGCAAGCTCTGAGCCAGCCGATAGATCAGATGTATCGCCCGTTTCGGGTGCCATAAGTCGCGTCCAGCCGCTTGACATCGCCCTAGACATCCGATCGAATGCCGTCGCAGCTGAGACGCCGTGCATCGCCGCGAGAAGGGTGACTGGGGCATGAAAAGGTCCTTCGCGTTGGGAGCGGTACTACTCGTCGCCGCGAGCCTCACCGGCTGCGCGGTCGGCGGCGGGACGGGGGCTTCCGGCGGCGAGATCTCCTTCCTGACGTTCGAAACACCGAACCTGCCGCCGTCCTACTGGGACGCCGCCATCAAACGCGTGACGGACCGGAATCCCGGTCTCACCGTGAAAAAGCTGGTCGCCCCGTCGACCGATCGCACCGGGTACGCCAAGCAACTGCTGCAGTCCGGGCAGTTCCCCGACGTCGCCATCGCCGTCGACTCGGCCGGTTTCGCCGAATCGGGCAACCTCTACGCGTGGACGCCCGAAGAGCTCAAGGACTTCCAGTTCCCGGCCGCCAACCCGATCAAGGGCGGGCACCACCAGTTGCCCGCCAACACTCAGACCATCCCGCCGATCTACTACAACAAGAAGCTCTTCGCCGACGCCGGGATCGCGTCGGCACCGAAGACCTGGAGTGAACTCCTTGCCGCGTCCGAGAAACTGAAAGCGAAGGGCATCACGCCGTTCACCATCGGCGGCGGCAAGGAGGGGTTTCCGTCCGCGATGCTGCTGGACGGACTGGTCAGTGTCGAGGTCTACGGCAAGACCCCGGACTGGCTTTCCCAACGGCGGGCCGACAAGGTCAAGTTCTCCGACCCGGCCTTCCAGCAGGCGTTCGGCAAGTTCGCCGACCTGGTGGCCAAGGGCTACGTCGACAAGACGCAGGTCTCGCGGGACTACTCGGCGACCGAAGCGGCGTTCCTCGACGGCGAAGGCGCGATGTACCCGATGGGCAACTGGTTCGCCGCCAGCGCCGACGCCAAGAAGCCGTCGTTCGACATCGGCGTCTTCAACTTCCCCACCGAGGACGGGAAACTCGTCGTGCCCGCCTACACCGGCGGCGGCATCGTCGTGAACGCCAAGTCCCCGAACCTCGACGCGGCGAGGAAGTTCGCGCTCGCCTTCCAGCTCGACAAGGAGCAGATCGACGCCTCGGTCAAGGCCGACGGCCTGTTCCCCGCGATCAAGGGGTACACGCCGCCGTCCGACGCGGGCCCGGTCTTCAAGGCGGGCTACGAGCTCTACCGGGAAGCCGTGGCGAAGAACGCTGTCGTGAACGCCTTCAGCTGGGAGACCGCGGACGACGGTCTCCTGCCGGGGATGAAGGACAAGGTCTACCAGGCCGCCCAGGACGTCATCACCGGCCGCAAGACGGTGGCCGACGTGTGCGCGTTCCTGGACGCCGAGTGGGCGAAGGCGCGCTGACGCCACGATGCGGAGAAAACCGATCCTGCCGAGGGTGTGGCACTTCGCCTCGTTCGGCGCACCCGGTGTCCTCATCTATCTCTGCTTCGTCATGGCACCGATCCTCATCAGCTTCGGCTACAGCCTGACGAACCACAACCCGTTCAACCCGCCTTCGGAGTTCGTGGGTTTCGAGAACTACAAGCTGCTGTTCCAGGACGAGCAATTCCTGACCGCGCTCCGGGTCACCACGATCCTGACCGTGATCGTGGTGGTCGTGCCGAACGTGCTCGGTCTCGGCGTCGCGTTGCTGCTCGACCGGAAAGGCTGGCTGTACAACGCTTTGCGGAGCGTGTTCTTCACGCCCGTGATCCTCAGCTCGGTCGTGGTCAGCATCATCTGGACGAAACTGCTCGACGACCGGGGCCCGGTGAACGACTTCCTGCGCGCGATCGGTGTCGACCATCCGCCGGGCTGGTTGTCGGATCCGGATCTCGCGCTGTACTCGGTCGCGTCGATCGTGTGCTGGCAGATGCTGGGGTTCTGCGTGGTCGTGTACCTCGCGGGCCTGCAAGGCGTCCCGGCCGAACTGCTGGAGGCGGCGGAGATCGACGGCGCCGGGCCGGTCCGGCGGTTCCGCGCGGTGACCTGGCCGCTGCTCGCGCCGTCGTTGACGATCAACACGGTCGTCCTGCTGATCTCGGCGTTCAAGACCTACGACTACGTCAAGGTCGTCACCAACGGCGGGCCGGGCTCGGGGACCACCGCCACCATCGCGTTCAACGTCCTCGCCACCGGCCTCGACGCGAACCATGTCGGCTACGCGTCCGCGATGGCCGTGGTGATGCTGGTGATCGTGGCGGCGCTGACCACGATCGTGCTGCGGTTCCTGAGGCGGCGGGAGGTCGACCTGTGACCACAGTGGACGGTTCACGGCTTTCCTGGTTGCGCCCCACCGCGGCGATCCTGGTGAGCGCGATCTTCTTCGTGCCGCTGTACTACGTGCTCGTCAACGTCTTCAAACCCGGCGATCGGATCGCCCAGGAGCCGGCGTCGGTCCCGCTGCCACCGACGCTGACCAACCTCCACGCCGTGCTCACCCGGCCCGACGGCCTGTTCTGGGTGAGCCTGGCGAACAGCATGCTCGTCACCCTGCTCTCGATCATCGTGCTGACGGTGCTTTCGGCCATGCTCGGGCACTACCTGGCGCGCTCTGCCAAGCGATGGACCAAGGTGCTCGCGCTGATCCTGCTGGCGGGTTTGATGATCCCGCCGCAGGTGATCCTGATCCCGGTCACCGAAGTGCTCCGGCTGACCGGGATGATGGCGACGCTGCAAGGCCTGGTGCTGTTCAACGTCGGGTACTACGTGCCGTTCGGGGTCTTCGTGTTCACCGGGTTCATCCGCGGGGTTCCGGTGGAACTCGAAGAGGCCGCCCTGCTCGACGGGGCGAGCAGGGGGCAGGTGTTCTGGCGGATCGTGTTCCCGCTGCTGCGCCCGGCCACGGCGAGCGTCCTGATCTTCCTCGGGGTGTGGATCTGGAACGACTTCATCGACCCGCTGATCATCCTCGGCCCCAGCCAGGGGACCACGGTCACCACCGGGATCTACCGGTCGATCGGCCAGTACCAGGCCGATCTCGGCAGTGTGTTCGCGCTGATGTTCCTGGCGACCCTGCCGGTGCTGATCTTCTACCTGGCACTGCAGAAGCAGTTCGTGAAGGGACTCACCGGCGGCGCGACCAAGGGCTGACCGAGGTGGACCGCGTTTAGTCCTCTGGTTGCGGTAGTACGTGATGCCGACTACCGCAACCAGTCCTCTAGATGCTCAGAGTTCGGTGACCTTCCCGTCGGCCACTTCCAGCCGCCGCGTCGTCGCGACCGCGTCCAGCATCCGCCGGTCGTGCGTCACCAGCAGCAGCGTCCCGGGGTACTCCGCCAGTGCCGACTCCAGCTGCTCGATCGCGGGCAGGTCGAGGTGGTTGGTCGGCTCGTCGAGCACCAGCAGGTTGACGCCGCGCGCCTGCAGCAGCGCCAGCGCCGACCGCGTCCGCTCCCCCGGCGACAGCGTGGCCGCCGGCCGCAGGACGTGCGCGGCCTTCAGGCCGAACTTCGCCAGCAGAGTCCGCACGTCCGCGTCGGCGAGCTCCGGGACCTCGCGGGCGAAGGCCTCGACGAGCGGCAGGTCACCGAGGAACAGCTTCCGCGCCTGGTCGACCTCGCCGACCACGACACCGGAGCCGCGCGACGCGGCACCTTCGTCGACCACGATCCGGCCGAGCAGGGCGGCAAGCAGGGTCGACTTCCCGGCGCCGTTGGCCCCGGTGATCGCGACCTTGTCCGCCCAGTCGATCTGCAGGTCCACCGGACCGAGGGTGAACCCGTCCCGTCGCACCGTCGCACCGCGCAGGGTCGCCACGACCGCTCCCGCCCGGGGCGCGGCGGCGATCTCCATCCGCAGTTCCCACTCCTTGCGCGGTTCCTCGACGACGTCCAGGCGTTCGATCATGCGGTCCGTCTGGCGGGCCTTCGACGCCTGCTTCTCCGTCGCCTCGCTCCGGAACTTGCGGCCGACCTTGTCGTTGTCGGTGGCCTTGCGCCGGGCGTTCTTGACGCCCTTCTCCATCCACGAACGCTGCATCGCGCCACGGGCCTCGAGCGAAGCCCTGGTGTTCGCGTACTCGTCGTACTCCTCGCGCGCGTGCCGCCGCGCGACGGCGCGTTCCTCCAAATAGGACTCGTAACCGCCGCCGTAGGTCCGCACCTGTTGCTGGGCGAAGTCGAGTTCGACGACGCGGTCCACCGTGCGCGCGAGGAATTCCCGGTCGTGGCTGACCAGCACGGTCCCGGCGCGCAGCCCGGTGACGAACCGCTCGAGCCGCTCCAGCCCGTCGAGGTCGAGGTCGTTCGTCGGCTCGTCGAGCAGGAAGATGTCGTAGCGGCTCAGCAGCAGCGAGGCCATCCCCGCCCGCGCCGCCTGCCCGCCGGACAGCGACAGCATCGGCTGGTCGAGGTTGACCGTGAGCCCGAGGTCCGCGACGACCTCGGCCGCCCGGTCGTCCAGGTCGGCCCCGCCGAGCGCGAGCCAGCGATCGAGAGCGATCCCGTAGGCGTCGTCCGATCCGGATTCGCCCGCGGTCAGCGCCTCCGTGGCGGCGTCGAGCGCGGCTTGCGCGGCGGTGACGCCGGTGCGGCGCGAGAGGAACGCGCGGACGGATTCCCCCTCACGGCGGTCCGGCTCCTGCGGGAGGTGACCGACGGTGGCCGTCGGCGGGTTCAGCCGGACGCTTCCCTCTTCCGGCGGTACGAGGCCGCCGAGAGTCTTCAGCAGGGTCGACTTGCCCGCGCCGTTCACACCGACGAGACCGATCACTTCGCCCGGGGCGACGACCAGGTCGAGACCGGAGAAGAGAACACGGTCGCCGTGGCCGGCGGCGAGATCCTTGGCAACGAGTGTGGCGCTCATGAGATCAGTAAGTCTACGGGGACCGATTGAACGACTCGTGGTCCCTCGGAAGAGTGGCAAGTATCCAAGCGATCACGGAACGTGGGTAACCTGGTTGTTCTTCTGGACCCGAACGAATCCCCGAGCATTGAGGTCGGTGACAGCAAATGGCGGACTCCGCCACCCCGGTCCCCGTCGTCCACCAGCAGAAAGGCGGTGCCCGAAGGCCGACGATGAGCAGGCGGCGGGAAGTCAGTCATGCCAGCGCGCGATCGCTGCTGATGACGATCCTCGGCGAGTACGTCCTGCCTCGTGACCAGGCGATCTGGACGTCCACGCTGGTCGAAGCGCTGCGAGTGCTCGACATCGAAGAGAAGTCCGCGCGGCAGGCGCTGGCCCGGTCCTCCGCCGAGGGCTGGGTCGTCTCCGAACGGGTCGGACGAAGAGTGCGCTGGTCTCTCACCCCACCAGGCAGGCGCCTCATGACCGAGGGCGCGGAACGGATATACGCCTTCGGCAACGAAGAGAAGGACTGGGACGGCCGCTGGCTGATGTTGATCGTCTCGGTCCCCGAAGCGAAGCGGGATCTCCGGCACCGGCTGCGCACCCGCCTGACCTGGGCCGGGTTCGGTTCGCCGGTGGCGGGCGTCTGGGTCAGCCCGGATCTCAGCCGCCAGCGGGAGGCCCAGCAGATCGTGCAGGAACTCGGCCTCGACGCGCAGGCGATGTCGTTCACCGCCGCGTACGGCGACGTCGGCGACCAAGAGACGATGGTCGCGCGGTCCTGGGATCTCAGCGACCTCAAAGACCGTTACGAGGACTTCATCGACCGCTTCACCGGCACCCACCCCTCCGGTGAACACGGCATCCTGCGCGCGCAGACCGAACTCGTCCACGAATGGCGCAGCTTCCCGTTCCTCGATCCCCGTCTTCCGCTAAAACTGCTCCCCGACGGTTGGAGCGGCGTGCGCGCGGCGGACCTTTTCCACCGGCAGCACGTCGAATGGCGACCAGAAGCACAGGCCCAATGGGACGAACTCGCGGACGCCTCCGGCTAGGGTCACGGAAAACGATCTACGGAGGGACCCCGCCTTGGCCACCTCGATCCACCTCGACCGCGAGGACGACGTCGCCGTCCTGACCATCGCTTCGCCGCCTCTGAACCTCTACACCGCGGTACTCCAGCAGGAATTGGGCGAGGCGATCGGCGATCTGGAGGCCACCCCGCCGCGGGCGGCGATCATCCGGGCCGAGGGCAAGATCGTCAGCGGCGGAGTCGACGTCTCCCTGTTCGACGCCCAGTCCTCCGCGGCCGAGGCGAAGGTGCTCTTCGACGAGATGCTGGCGATCCCCGACCGGATCGCCGCACTCCCGTTCCCCACCGTGTTCGCCGCCCACGGCCTGTGCCTGACCTGGGCCTTCGAGGTCGCTGTCGCCTGCGACATCATCCTCGCGACCGAGAAGGCCAAGTTCGGGCTCGTCGAACGGGTCGTCGGCCTGACGCCGACCATGGGCGGAACCCAGCGGCTCGCCGCCCGCGCCGGTGTCGGCCGCGCGAAAGAGTTCGTGATGACCGGCGCGACCTATGACGCCGCGACCCTCGAACGCTGGAACGTGGTGAACCGCGTGCTCCCGGCGGACGGTTTCGACGAGGCCGTCCGCGCTTTCACGGACGACCTCGCGCAGGGGCCGACCAGGGCGCACGCGGCCACCAAGAAGGTCCTCGAACACTACGAGCACGGCGGCGTCGCCGAGGCGAACGAGCACATCACGACGATCGCCGCCGGGCTCTTCGACACTGAGGACCTGCGCGGCGCGGTGAAGTCGTTCCTCGCCGACGGCCCCGGCAAGGCGACCTTCACCGGCCGCTGATCCGCTACGGCCGCTGACCGACCGCGTCCACCACACCGGACGCGGTCGCGGCGGTCGAATTCGTGCCCAGGTACTGGAAAGTGTCCGCGGCGAAGACGATCACGACCGGTTTCGCCACCTTGGGGTCGTCATGCGGCCCGAGCGGCCAGGTGATGCCGACACCGGGCCTGCCCGCCGCGTCCTTGGTGTGGTCGACGGCGCGAAGCCCGGGAACCTTGGCCGCCGCGCCGTACAGGGCCGCCCGGACGGCGGGCGGAAGGTGGTTTTCGTTCGCCAGCGCGAGGACGTCCTTGCCCAGCGCGTTGTAGTCGCCCTTCTCGCCGCTGTGGTCGGCGTTGAGGTAGGCGAACATCGCGTCCGCGTCGGTGGGGAGATCCGCCCGGTAGCCGGGCCGTGGCGTGCACGGCTCCGTGACACCCTCGATCGGCTCCTCGCCCTTGTACGCCTGCGCCTGCCCGTTCCGGCAGCCCGGAAGCGGGAAGGAACTTCCGTCCGCCCTCCTGATCATCCCGTCGCGGGTACCGTCCGCCGAAATCCACGATTCCCGCTCACCGTCGGGCTGCTTGGTCTTCGTGTAGACGAACTGGTCCGGTTTCGGCGGTGTGTCCGGTGTCTTCAGCGCGGCCGCGGCGGCACTGCGCAGCACGGCCTCGGGGTCCGCCGTGGCCGCGGGCGGTTCCAGGCCGGCCGGGGTGAGCGCCACGACGGCGGTGATGGCCGCGGCCAGACCTGCCGCTCCCACCCCGGTCCAGACCCAGCGCCGCCGTTTCTTCAGCGGCACCACGTTTTCCGTCTCGGCGGCGGCGATCTCGGCCATCAAGCGCGCGCGGGCCGGGCCGAGTACGCCGGATTCCGCGAGGGGCACCGAGTCCGTCCGCTCGGCGATCAGCTTCAGTTCATCCATGGTTGGCGATCTCCTTCGAAGTCGTGATGTCCGGGCGCCCCAGTGCTTCCCGGACCTTCCGGCGCGCGCGATTCAGCCGCGAGCGGACGGTGCCGAGCGGGATGTCCAGCGCGGCGGCCACTTCCTCGTAACTCAGGCCTTCCGCCGCGAACAGCGTGAGCGTGTCCCGGTCGCCGTCCGCGAGTTCCGCCAGCGCGGAGTCCAGCAGTTTCCCCATCGCCTCGGCCGTCACCTGATCCGCGACACGCTCGGCGTGCCCTTCCTCGTCGGGTGGCGGGCCGAGAGCCTCCCGGAGCTTCAGCTCCCTGACCTCGTCACGACGCCTCTGCGCCACGAGGTTGGTCGCGATCCCGTAGAGCCAAGGCCGGGCCTCGCGGCGCTCGGTGTCGTACCCCTCGCGTTTGCGGAACGCCACCAGGAACGTCTCCCCCAGCGCGTCCTCCGCGGCGGCCGGGCCGACGCGTCTGACCAGGTAGCGGTGGATGTGCGCGGCATGCCGGTCGAAGATCGCGGAGAACCACTCAGGCGCGGTCACCGACCTCGCGATCAGTTCCGCGTCGTCCCAGTCCCCCGGATCCGCCCCAGATGAACTCATGAACCGCCCTTCGCCGTCAGTCAGTGTCACTTGTTGTCCGCATGCGGGGCCGAACAGGTTCACGACCGACGAATCGGTCTAGACCTTTTATGCGAGCCGCGCTACATTCAAGTGTGGTCTAGACCACACGCGCCAGTTTCAGCACAGGTCAGTCTCGCCGCCTCTTTTGGAGAGAACCGCCATGAGACGCACCAGAAAAC
The DNA here is from genome assembly GCF_046549035.1 of Amycolatopsis sp. lyj-90. Lineage (NCBI taxonomy): Bacteria > Bacillati > Actinomycetota > Actinomycetes > Pseudonocardiales > Pseudonocardiaceae > Amycolatopsis > Amycolatopsis sp. lyj-90. Next base: position 959,970 of record NZ_JAJPWP010000001.1, on the reverse strand, counting down.
GACTACTCAGCGCACTCACCGTGACACTCCTCGCAGCCGGGCTCCTCGTGGCCGCGGGTACTCCGGCGATGGCGGCGGGCCGCCTCCGCGCCGCCTTCACCTTGACCGGGACCACCGGCGAGTACACCGTCACGAACCCCAGCAGCGAAACCGTCGCCGACTGGTCCATCACCTTCACCGTCCCCGCCGGCGTGACCGCGACGAGCGGTTCCAACGCCACTGTTTCCCAGTCGGGCAACCAGGTCACCCTCGTCCCGGCGTACTACATCAAATCCCTCGCGCCGGGCCGTTCGACCTACCCGTACAGCCCGTCGTTCCGGCTCAGCACGGCGGTCAACCCGACCACGTGCCGGATCGACGACGCCAACTGTGACGGTTCGGGCGACGCCCCGCCGTCGACCCCGGCCAACCTCCGCCTCGTGGCCAAGACGACCACGACCGCCGCGCTGGCCTGGAACGCGGCGGCACCGGGTTCGCTGCCCGTCACCGGCTACGACGTCTACCAGGGCACCACACTGGCGGCGTCGGTCACCGGCACCGAAGCACGGATCACCGGGCTGACGCCGAACACGGCCTACAGCTTCACCGTCGTCGCCAAGGACCGGAAGGACGCCAAGTCCCCGCCCACCCCGGCGCTCGCGGTGACCACCAACAACCCGGGCGACGACACCCAGGCACCGACGGCGCCGTCGAACCTCCGCTCGACCGCGGTCACGTCGAGCTCGGTCTCCCTGGCGTGGAACGCGTCCACCGACAACACCGGCGTCGTCTCCTACGACGTCTACCGCGGCGCGGACCTCGTCACCACGGTGGCCGGGACGACCGCGACGGTGAGCGGGCTTTCACCGTCCACTTCGTACTCTTTCACGGTCAAAGCCCGTGACGGGTACGACAACGTCTCCGCCGCGAGCGCCGCCGTCAGCGCTCGCACCGGCGACATCGTGAACGGGTACGCCCGGGTCGGCTACTTCGTCCAGTGGGGTATCTACGGCCGCCAGTTCTTCGTCAAGAACCTGGTGACCAACGGATCCGCGAGCAAGCTGACGCATCTGCTGTATGCCTTCGGGAACATCGACCCGGTCAACCACACCTGCCTTTCGGGTGTCACCAAGGGAACGACGTCCAATCCCCAGGACCCGAACCAGGGCGACGGCGCGGGCGACGCGGAAGCCGACTACTCACGGCCGATGTCCGCCGCCCAGTCCGTCGACGGCGTCGGCGACACCGGCTGGGAAACGTTGCGCGGCAACTTCAACCAGCTCAAGAAGCTCAAGGTCAAGAACCCGAATCTGAAGGTTCTCATCTCCTTGGGCGGCTGGACCTACTCGAAGTACTTCTCCGACGTCGCGGCCACCCCCGCGTCACGGCAGAAGTTCGTCGCGTCGTGCATCGACACCTACCTGAAGGGGAACATCAAGGCGTACGGCGGGGCCGGCGGGCCGGGAACGGCCGCGGGCATCTTCGACGGCATCGACATCGACTGGGAGTGGCCGGGCAGTCCGGACGGGCACCCCGGAAACCACTGGAGCGCCAACGACAAGACGAACCTGACGGCCCTGCTGGCCGAGTTCCGCACACAGATGGACGCCTACGGCGCCACCACCGGCAAGCGGTACGAACTGCAGGCGTTCACCCCCGCCGACCCGGCGAAGGTGAGCGGTGGCTGGGAGATCCCGAAGATCTTCGACTACCTCGACGTCGCCAACGTGCAGGGCTACGACTTCCACGGCTCGGGCAGCGACAACTCGTGGGAGCCGAACCGCACCGGCCATCAGGGCAACCTCTACGCCGACGCGGACGACCCGTACAACTTCAAGTTCAGTGTGGAGTCGGCGATCAACGCCTACACCAACGCCGGGGCCAATCCACGGAAACTGACCCTCGGGCTCGCCTTCTACGGGCGAGGATGGCAAGGGGTCGCGGACGGCGGCAAGAAGGGCGAATGGCAGAGCGCGACCGGAGCCGCGCCAGGCCAGTTCCCCGAGGAAGCAGGTACTCGTGGCTACGCGAATCTCTTGGCCAGTGTCCCGAACTGCACCGTCCAGCACGACACCGCGGCCGTGGCCACGGCGTGCTACACGGGCAACGGCGGGCAATGGTGGACCTTCGACGACGCCTGGTCCATCCAGCAGAAGGTCGCCTGGCTCAAGACCAGAGGACTGCTCGGAGTCATGGCATGGGAGATGTCGGGTGACACCGGATCCCTCATGACCACAGTGGACAACTCACTGAAGTAACGGTTCCCGGGGTGCCGGTGTTTCGTCACCGGCACCCCGGGCTCCTAGATCGAGTCCTTGGTCGCAGACCAGCCGCCGTCCACCACCAGCTGCGTCCCGGTGACGAAGGAGGCCGCCGGCGAGGCCAGGAAAGCGATCACTTCGGCGACCTCGGCGGGATCTCCGAGCCTTCCCGCAGGGGTGGCCCGGACGGTGCGGGCGTGATCGGCCTCGGACACGCGGTCCCACGCAGGGGTGAAGATCGGACCGGGCAGCACCGAGTTCACGCGGACGTCAGGCGCGTACTCCACGGCCAGCTGACGGCCGAGCGCGACCAAAGCTCCCTTGCTCGCCGCGTACGCGGGCCTCCCGGGCAACCCGATCAGGGCGTGCACCGAGGAGACCAGCACGATCGACCCCCGACGCTCCCGCAACGACGGCAGGCAGGCCTTGGCGCCGAGGTAGGCGCCCGCGAGGTTGACGTCCAGCTGGCGGTCCCAGTCCTTCCGGCCGAGCTCGTGCAGTGGCGCCATCACGGCGGTGAACGCGTTGCTGACCAGGACATCGACTCCGCCGCAGGTCTGCTCGGCGAGGTCCACGGCTCGCTGCCAGGTGTCTTCGTCGGACACATCGCCGACGACGCTGTGTTCCGCCCCGGGTTGCTCGCTGATGTCCACGCCGACGACGGTGTGGCCGGCCGCGGCCAGGCGGGCGACGGTGGCCGCGCCGATACCGGACGCCGCTCCCGAAACGATCGCACAGGATGTGGTCAAAAGGGATTCACCTCCACCTCGGGTTGCTGCACAGTGTGCCTGGTGACTCCTGCGAACGACGACCGGACACTGCTCATCGTCGGCTCCTACACCGCCGCGAGCAACGGCGATGGCGAAGGCATCGGCACCTTCTGGCGCGACAGGCGGACCGGGCGACTGACCCCGGCGGGCTCGCTCGAACTGGACTCGCCGAGCTGGCTGACCCCGCACCCGACGCTGCCGGTGCTCTACGCCGCGAACGAAACGGCCGAAGGCGCGATCACCACCGTGGCGGTCGGCGAGGACGGCACCCTCGAGGCCCTGAACTCGCTCCCGACCGGCGGGGCCGATCCGTGCCACCTGGGGATCACTCCCGATGGCCGCTTCCTGGTGTGCGCGAACTACAGCGGCGGCAGCCTGGCCGCGTTCGCGCTGGGGCCCGACGGCGTTCCCACCGTGCGCACAGCGCTGGTCCAGCACGAGGGCACCGGACCCGACACGGAGCGGCAGGAAGCCGCACACGTGCACATGGCCGTGGTCGACGAGACCGGGACGCTGGTCAGCGCGGTCGACCTGGGCACCGACGAGATCCGCAGCTACCGCCTCGGCGAGGAAGGCGAACTGATCCCCGTCTCGGTGTCGGCGCTGCCCGCCGGGACCGGCCCCCGGCAGCTGGTCCGGCGCCCGGGCACGAACCACGCTTACGTCGTCGGCGAACTGGCCGCCTCGCTGGTGACAATGCGCGAAGAACCGCCAGGCACGTTCTCCGTGGAGAACTCGATCCCCGCGACGCTCGAGCCCGGCGGCGAGAACCTCCCAGGACAGCTCGTTCTGCACGGCGATCGGCTCCTCATGTCGAACCGGGGCCCCGAAACGATCACGGAGTTCGCTTTCGACGGTGTCCTCCCGAAGGCCGTCGCCGATCACGGGACCGGCGAATGGCCGCGGCATTTCTCCGTTGTCGGCGAGCATTGTTATGTCGCGTCGCAGAGTGAGCACGTGGTCCAGGCCTACGAACTCGCGACCTGGCGCTTGATCGGCAGCTATCCGATCGGAAGCCCGGCATTCGTCGGTCCTTGGCGGCACTGATTCCGATCAGCGGGAACTCCTTTCTTTTGAGGGCGAATTAAGGTCTTGACGCAACTGGTTCAGACCATGACACTGAATCACGCGCCGCCGGTGACCTGGCTCACACCCGCCCGAGGAGAACCATGTCCCTACCGAGGAAACTGCTCGCCCTGACCACGCTCGTCCCGTTGGCACTGGGCCTTCTCAGCGCCCCTGCGCAAGCGGCACCGGCCACGTTCACCCACCCCGGCGTACTGGTCAGCCGCCCGCAACTGGACTTCGTGCGCACCAAGGTCCAGGCCGGCGCGCAACCGTGGAAACAGGCGTACGACGCGATGATGTCGAGCTCGTACGCCTCATTGTCCCGGTCACCGAAACCGCGCGCCGTCGTCGAATGCGGCCCCTATTCGAACCCGAATCTCGGCTGTACCGATGAACGGCAAGACGCGATCGCCGCGTATTCCCTCTCCCTCGCCTGGTACATCACACGCGACGCGAAATACGCGACGAAGGCGATCGAGATCATGGATGCCTGGTCCGCGGTCTTGAAGGACCACACGAACAGCAACGCTCCCCTGCAATCGGCATGGTCGGCCTCCTCATGGCCGCGCGCGGCGGAGATCATCAAGCACACCTACACCGGCTGGCCGAATTCCGGCCGCTTCGGCACCATGCTCCGGAACGTGTACCTGCCCGAGGTGATCAACGGCAGTCACAGCAACGGAAACTGGGAACTCAGCATGACCGAGGCCGCGATCGGCATCTCGGTGTTCCTCGACGACAAGGCGAGCTACGACAAGGCCGTCGCGAAGTTCCGCACCCGCGTCCCCGCCTACCTCTACCTGACCAGCGACGGCGCGCTCCCGAAGACCGCGCCCGGCAGCGGCCTGGACACCCGCGACAAGATCGTGAAGTACTGGCAAGGCCAGACGACGTTCGTCAACGGCCTCTCGCAGGAGACCTGCCGCGACTTCACCCACACCGGCTACGGCCTCGCCGCCATCGCGAACTTCGCCGAAACCAGCCGCATCCAGGGCCAGGACCTCTACCCCGAAATCGCCGACCGCCTCCGCGAAGGCCTCGGCTTCCACGCGAAGTACCAGATGGGCGCGGCCGTCCCGTCGTGGCTCTGTGGCGGCAGCCTGAAGCTCGGCCTCGGCCCGATCACCGAGGTCGGCTACAACCACCTCCACACGCGCCTCGGGCACACCATGAGCAACACCGAGGCCCTCACCCTGCGCCAGCGCCCGGCGGGCACCAACAGCCTGTTCGTCTCCTGGCAGACCCTCACGCACGCCGACAACCCACAGTGACTCCGTGAGGGCCGCCCGATTGCGGCAGGGCGGCCCTCACGGTCCGTTTTCCCAGCTCAGACACACAGTGACCCCTGGTTGCAAGGCCCTGTTCGGGACCCGCTAAAGTACTCACATCGCACTCCACGGAGTACGGGTCCGGGCTGTGGCGCAGTTTGGTAGCGCACTTGACTGGGGGTCAAGGGGTCGCAGGTTCGAATCCTGTCAGCCCGACCGGAAGACGAAGCCCCTGGTTTGTACCTGAGGTACAAACCAGGGGCTCTTTCTTTTTCAGGGCCGATAGTCTTGGGTTGAAGTCCCTCGGCGCAGAAAAGGCAGTCCCCCGCGAGACTCCTTCGAGCTCGGGCCCGATGTCAGGGAGATAGCCATGCGTAACGAGGCCATGCGGCAACTGGACGTCCTGGTCGGCTCGTGGCGGACAACGCTGTGCAACGCCTGGTTCCTGGACCCCGCCGACCAGGAGGTGCCTGGTTCAGCGACGGTCGAGTGGCTCGGTGACGCGTTCGTGGTTCTCCGCTGGACCATGGGTGACGACGACAAGGCCGCGAGCGAGATGGTCCTGGTTCTCGGCCGTAGCGACGCCCGCGACACCTACACAGCCCTCTACCACGACGAGCGAGGTGTCTGCCGGGTCTTCGCCATGACTTTCGACGGCACACGCTGGCACCTGGATCGCCAGGACCCCGACATGCACCAACGCTTCATCGCGGACGTCCAACCAGACCGGATCACCGCACGCTGGGAAGCATCCGAAGACCACGGATCCACCTGGCGCAAGGACTTCGACCTCATCTTCGAACGGATCTAGCGACGCACAGCGCGGAAGCCACGGCAAGCCCGTCCCGGATCTCTCTCCCGGGCATGCCTCTCAGGCCAGGGTGGCGCCGTAGGCGGCGAGCACGGACCGTAGTGGCTGGAAGAAGCTGACTTGACTGTTCCCGCCGGACAGCACTCCGTAGCCGACGCCGCCAGCGAACAACGGGCCGCCGCTATCACCGCTCTCGATCGGGATGTCGGTCGCGATCGTCCCGATGACCTGCTTGCCCTTGCCGTAGTTCACGGTCTGGTTGAGGCCGAGGACCTTCCCGCACGTCTTCTTCGTCGCCATGCCGCTTTTGCACACCGTTTGCCCCACCTGCGGGATGCCCGCCCGCAGGATCCGCTGGGTGCCGCCGTCGTAGAGGTTGACCCGGCTGTGCCCGGAGCCGGAGAGGTCCCGGACACGGCCGTAATCGGTCACCGGGAAGTGCGTGTCCACGTTGGGGCCGATGCCTTGCCAGTCGAGCCCGTGTTCGGTGCAATGCCCGGCCGTGAGGATGTACCGGACGCCCTTGACGAGGATCGCGAACCCCGCTGAGCAATAGTACGGTTCACGACCGGGTCCCGGCGAGACGGTGTACATCGCATCACCGCTCTTCACCGCCGGCTGTTGGGCCGCAACGACCGCAGACGGAGCCGCGGAAACGACCGGGGCGGCAACCAAGATGGCCGCAGCCGCGGAAATCAGCACGCCGGCCTGCTTACGGCGTGAGCAGCCAAACATGGTCATGTCCTTCCGTCCACAGGAGACTGGATACCTGTGACCAGTCCAGTGCCGCACGGCCTGCGGCACAACCGGAGTCAGCCTGACGAGTGATCAAAAGCCATCGGGGCGAAAGAAGAAACTCCCTGTGCCGGCCGGACAGCGGGACCGGGAATTCCGGGCTACAGGTCGAACTCCCCCGGCGCGAGGCTGCGTGCCAGGCAGAACTCGTTTCCTTCCGGGTCGGCCAGTACCACCCAGGACCGACCGTTTCCCTGTCCCACATCCGTCTTGGACGCACCGAGCGCGAGCAACCGCTCCAGTTCGGTCTGCTGGTCGCTGTCGATCGGGCAGACCTCGAAGTGCAGCCGGTTCTTGACGATGGTCTTGGCCTCGGGAACACGGACGAAGACCATGCTCGGCACAGCGGGCCCGCCACGCAACGCGGCCAACCGCTGTTCATCCGGCTCCTCCGGATCGGGCCCGATCTCGACCGCGGCACCGTTCTTGTCCGCATAAACGACGTACCCCAGAACGTCGCACCAGAAATCCGCCAGCCGCCGCGGATCCACACTGTCGATGGTCACCCATTCGAACCGACTCGTCATGCACAATGCCTTTCCCTTTTGGATATCCCGGGTTCACCCTATCCATGAACCTCGGTCCGGAAGGCATCTTGAGGATGGCGGCCTCACTCCGCCATCAGTGCTTAGCGACCCTCTTCTTCCAACGCGCGAATTCCGGGCTACCGAGCGCCAACGGTGACCGACGGCGATGACGCCAGGGGAACCAGCAGCCGCGCCCCTCCCGTGCCGTCGGCGGGCACGGACCAGATGTCGCTTTCCTTGCCGCTCCCCCGCGGCAGGCTGTAGGCGATCGTGTCCTTGTCGAGCCAGACCACCTGGTCGTCCACGCTGCGCGTCTCCGCGAGCGGGGTCTCCCGCATCGTGGTCAGGTCCAGCACGTGCTCGCGCCAGGGCCGGACATCGCCATCCGCCACGCGCTTTTTGAACGCCAGTTTCGTGCCGTCCGGTGACAGCGACGGGCACTCCGCGTTCTCCCGCAGGGTGCGCGCCTTCCACGCCTCGTTGTCGCCCTGCACCAGGAATGTCCGCCCGCCGGTGGCGACCGTGGCGAAGAACGTCCGCTCGTCGGGGGCGAAGGTGACACCCCAGTAGTTGACGTCCTCGCCGCGGTGCTGCTCGTCTCCGATCCGCAGCGGGATGCCCTCGATGTTGCTCGACAGCTCGTTCCGCTCGCGGTCCATGATGGCCGTCCGGGTCGAGAAGGTGCCGGGTTTCGAGTAGGAGTCGCCGGTGACGAACGTGGTCCAGCTGCCCATCCGGCCGGCGGGCGAAAGCTTGGCGCGGTTGGGGATCCCGGGGACGTCCACCCGCTTGACCTCGCCTAGCGCGGCGTCGACGAACCGGGCGACCGCGCCGGCCATCGGCGTGGGTTCTTTCGCCAGGCACAGGCCGCCGTCCGCCGCGGTGTAGAACCGCTCACAAGCGAGCGAACTGATTCGTCGCGGACTCCCTGGTTCGAAGACGGGGACCGAAGCGACGTTGCCGTATCCCGGCCCCGGAGCACCGTTGCGGAACAGCAGCCTTCCTGGCTCCCCCAGCAGAACGGGTTGTGCGGAATCCACCTCGATCGCCACGTCGGCCGTCTGCCGCTCGGGGCTGTTCGCCTTGGCCTGCACCACGTACACCACCGAGGCGGCGGCGAGTGCGACGACACCCGCCACTGCCACGACGAACTTCACCGGAAGCTTCACGCCGTCTCCTTTTCCCGTCACCGGCAGCGGTACGGGCCTGCTTTGTCGAGCAGTTCCCCGTTGGTGCCGATGATCTCCCAGGAATAGGTCTTCCCCTTGAGCACCAGCTTCATCACCCCGTGCTTGCCCAAGATCTTCTCGACACCTTCACGGGCCTTATAGTCGAGATAAAGGCTGTCGCCGCCGATCCCGGCGATGACCGACCGCACGCCGTTGGCCTCGTCGACATGCCCGTTGACGTCCAGGGGCTTCGTCCGCTCGTAGTGGTGATCGTGCCCGGCGAAGACGACGTCCGCCTTCGCTTTGGCCAGCTCGTTCCACAGCGGCGCGATGCTCTTCGCGTCTCCGGCGTTCCCGGAATTGAACCGCGGATGATGCCAATATCCGACGACACAGGACTTCTTGGTCCTCGCGAGGTCCTTGCGCAGCCACGCCACCTGTTCGGCACCGCCGCCGTTGTACACCGGGTCCGAATCCAGGGCGACGAAATGGAAGGCACCGACGTCGAAGCTGTAGTACGGCTTTCCCTTGGGTGTCGCGATCTTCCCGAAGTACTGCTTGTATCCCGCCAGATCGTTGTTCCACTCGTGGTTGCCCGGCGTGGGTTTGGTGATCCGCTTGAACTTGCCCCAGGTCTTGTCGTAATAGGACCGGAACTCCTCGATGGTGCCGTCGACGTACTGGTTGTCGCCGACCGTCAGCACGTACCGGGGTTTGATCTTGCTCACCAGCTCCGCCGTCCGCTGGTGCTCCGACGGCAGCTCCGCTTTCGCGATGTCACCGGCGAGGGCGATGACGATGCCATCGGACGCCGAAGGCCGGGTCGATGCCTTCACCGGCGAGGTCGATCCGGACAGGTTCCCCGCCGCGTCCCGTGCCCGCACCGCGTACTGGAAGTCGAAACCCGACGCCAGTGACGTGTCGGTGTAGGAGGTCGTCGCCGACCGGCCGATGACGTTGCCGTTGCGCAGCACCTCGTACTCGACGACACCGACGTTGTCGTTCGCCGGGTTCCAGCCGAGCGTGATGCTCTCGGTGGTGGACGACTTCTGCCGGAGCCCGGTCGGCACCGACGGCGGCTGGATGTCGCCGTCGCCGGTCCGGACGCCGTAGACCTCCAGTTCCCACAGCGAGTATCCGTACTCGGTCGCCCGTGCGGTGCCGAAGATCCGGACGTGCCTCGCGGAGGTGTTCAGGCCGGCGAACTCGTCGAGGCCGCCGTCGCTGCCCACGACGGCCTTGACGTCTCGCCAGGTCTGGCCGTCGTCGGATGCCTGGACCTGGTAGTCCTTCGCGTGGGCCGATTCCCAGAAGATCTTGACCCGGCTGATGTTCGCGGGACCGCCGAGGTCGACCGCGATCCACTGTGGATCGCCCTCCAGGCTCGCCCAGCGGGTCGTCGAATCACCGTCGACGGCGAGCGCGCCGCCGAAACTCTCGTTCTCGACCGTGGACGTGGTGGTGCGTTTGTTGACCGACAGCAGTGATTCCACCGGTCCGGCCGGGGCGCTGGACGCGGTCACGGGCTGAGCGAGCAGGACGATCGCCGCGATCGCGGCGATGCCCGGCTTCACCATTCGATTCACCTGTACTCCTGGATGGGCCTACGTCGTCGTGGACAGCAAGCCGGATCCGGTGCCGCGTACGGCACCGGACCGCGGCCGTCAGCGGCAGGTGTACGGACCCGCCTTGTCGAGCACCTTCCCGGCGGTGTCGTAGATCTCCCAGGAATACGACTTTCCGTTCAGCACCAGCTTCATCACGCCGTGCTTGGCGAGGATCTTCTCGACCCCTTCGCGCGCCTTGTAGTCGGTGTAGAGGTAGTCGCCACCGATGCCGGCGATCACCGACCGCACGCCGTTCGCCTCGTCGACGTGCCCATTGACGTCCAAGGGCTTCGTCCGCTCGTAATGATGGTCGTGCCCGGTGAACACCACGTCCGCCTTCGCCTTGGCCAGCTCGTTCCACAGCGGCGCCATCTGCTTCTTGTCACCGGAGTTCCCCGAGTTGAAGCGCGGGTGGTGCCAGTACCCGATGACACAGGACTTGGTGTTCTTCGCCAGGTCTTCGCGCAGCCAGGCCACCTGTTCGGAACCACCGCCGGTGTAGATCGGGTTCGAGTCCATCGCGACGAAGTGGAAGTCACCGATGTCGTAGCTGTAGTACGGCAAGCCCTTCGGGTACGCGATCGCGCCGAAGTACTCCTTGTATCCCTTGAGCTGGTCGTCCCACTCGTGGTTGCCCGTCGTGGGTTTGGTGATGCTCTTGAACTTGCCCCACGTCTTGTCGTAGTGGGCGCGGTACTCGGAGATGGTGCCCTTGTGGTACTGGTTGTCGCCCACGGTCAGCACGTACTGCGGGTTGATCCTGGCGACCTGGTTCGCCGTTCCCTGGTGCGTGGAGAAGAGTTCGGGGTTGGCGATGTCACCCGCCAGCGCGATGGTGACGGCGCCGGTGCCCCCGGGTTTGGTCGCGGCCCTGATCACCGGGCTTGCCGCGGAGACGTTGCCCGCCGCGTCCCGTGCTCGCACGGAGTAGCCGAACTCAGCTCCGGACGCCAGCCCGCTGTCGGTGTAGGTGGTCGCCGCCGTGGTCCCGACGACGGTCCCGTCGCGCAGCACCTCGTACTCGGTGACCCCGACGTTGTCGGTCGCCGCGGTCCAGCCGAGGGTGACGCTGTCCGCGGTGGTGGCCGTCGCGGCGAGGCCCGTGGGCACCGTCGGCGCCTGCGTGTCGCCGCCGCCGACGCGGTCGCCGTAGACCTCCAGCTCCCACAACGAGTAGCCGTAGGTCGTGCCGCGGGCCGTACCGTGAACGCGGAGGTGGCGCGCGGACGCGTTGAGGCCCGGGTGTTCGTCGACGGCGCCGTCACCGCCGGTGACCGACTTGATGTCGGTCCACGTCCTGCCGTCGGCCGAGCCCTGGATCTTGTAAGTCTTGGCGTAGGCGGCTTCCCAGGTCAGTTTGACCTTGGTGATGGTCGCGGCGCTGCCGAGGTCCACGGCGATCCACTGCGGATCGACCGCCTCCTCGCTCGCCCACCTGGTCGTGGCGCTCCCGTCGACGGCGTTGGCGCCCTCGAAGCCGGAACCCTCGACCGACGAGGTCGTGGTCGGTTTGCCCGCGGACAGCAGAGATTCCGCTTGTGCGGCGGTACCCGAAGAGATCAGTGTCTGCCCCAGCAAGGCCAGGGTCGCCACCGCGACACCGGCCAGGGGTGTTCTCCGTTTCATGCGAACTCCTCGACGTTGCGGAGTCGCGAGTACCGGCGTGGGCGGCGTCGGGTCGGCCGGAGTCGCTTCGTTAAGTAAGTTTCCTAACGATCGCAGTGTAAAAGGTTCTTAAACTCCCAGTCAACGGGTGATCGCGCGGTGTCCGGCACCATTTGGTGGCAAGGTCACCGCGCGATCACCCGGGTCATGCCCGGTCAGCAGTTGACCTTGTAGAACTAGGTCGGGTTGTACAGCCGGATCCACTCACCGGGGTTGTAGGACTCGCCGCGGAAGATGACCTTGCACTTGGTCGACCGGACGCAGTCGGTGTCCTTCCAGTAGTTGTTCGAGTCATCGCCGGACTTGAGCGTCCGCCGGTGGTCGCCGGACAGGTTGTCGCAGTTCCAGTGGGACTTGGCGTCCCGCTCGATCTGCAGGCTCGCCCACCCGCAGGCCGGCCGCGGTCGTCGCCGCGACCAGCCCGATCCGTTTCGCAACACTGTCAGCCCAGACGACCCCGTGCCCAGTGCCCGTGTCGCGAAAGCCACTTTCGGGACATCAGACGTCGCGAAAGTGGCTTTCGCGACACCAGGGACGGCGGCCGCGCAGAACACCCGAGTCACGCTCCGGCCAGGTGAGTTGTGGGGGTGGTGACTTGGGGAAGAGACAAGGGGGCGTGTCTGGTCGGGTTGGTCGTGAGTGGCGATTCCCTGCCTGATAAGGCAGAAGTCGCCGCCCCTAAGTCGCCATTCAGGACGTTTCAAGCCGCCTGTCGAAATGTAAATTCGACTCGTACTCCGAATCACTGCGTACAGGGGGCTGACAAGAATGCCGAAACACCAGAGGACCCGCAGGCTGCTCAGACGATTGCTGGCGACCGCCACGGCACTGACGCTACTGACGTCCCTCGGCACCGGGACCGCGCACGCCGGAGTGATGCAGTTCCAGGACGGCTTCGAAGTCGATCCAGCGGCGAAATGGGCCATCTTCGGCAGCCACTCGCCTGCCGGCGGCTTCAACATCAACATGCCTGCCAACGCTCGCAGCGGCAACAACTCCGGCTGGCTCGGCGCCCAGCCGGGTGGCTGGTCGGTCCAGCAGATCGAGGTCCGCACCGGCTCGGTTTCCGGCATGCCGGAAACGAACTGCGCAGCCGCCGTCTGGATACAACCGCTGGTCATTCGCCAGGAAGTGGCGATCGAGATCTGGGACCTCTTCGGGACCATGCTCTACCGGAAATCGGCCATGTACGCGGGGAGCCAGAATTACCAGCAGCTGTACACGGATCGATGGAATCTGAACGGCAGGACCTCGGTGCTCGTCCGAACCGTCGACTACGGCACCACGGGACAGGGTGGAACGATCCGGCTGGACGATCTGCTCTTCCAGTGCTATTTCAACGGCTGAATTCCGCTTCAGCGAGCCGGGTCAGCCGCCCAGCGACGGCCCGACCCAGCGACGAACGAGCGAGCGCAACTCCGCATCGGTGTGCGCAGGCTCTGAGGGATACTGCAGGAACGACAGGAACAGCCGCATCAGCATCTCGGCGAGCCCTTCGAAGTCCTCATCGGACTCGACACCCGCCGCGGTCCAATCGACCGGCACGTTCCGCAGGATCCTCGCGCCGAGGGCGAAGGACTGCGACGACGTGACAGCCACGGTGAAGACGTCGGCTTCGCCCGCCTTCAGCAGCAGTCCCAGGTACGGCTCGTCGGGAACCGCCCGGACGCCGAACACCACGGATTCCACGGCGACCTCGGCGGCGGTGCCGAACGTGGCCAGGTGCCGCTCCATCCGCCCGGCGAACTCCTCGACGCGGTCCAGCGCGACAGCGCCGAGGATGTCGGCCAGGCTCGCGAAGTAGCGGTAGACGGTCTGCCGGGTGATGCCGGCCTCCGCGGCGACGTCGGAGAGGCTGGTCTTGGCGAGGCCGACGCGGTCGATGCAGGCCGTCGCCGCCTCGACGATCCGGCGGCGCGCCTCGCGCTCGGTCCCGGGCGGGTTGCCCTGCCATCCATGGTGCCCCATGACCCCATCTTCCCCGAAGGAGAAGCTCAGACGGCGGCAGGTGCCTCGCGCCGCACGCGGTACAGCGCGGCGAGCATCAGCCCGGCGCCGAGGAAGCAGGCGAGCGCGTAGAGGCCACTGCCGATCGGGGTGCCGTCCTCGGCGGAGAGGAAGGAAGGCAGGGCGCCGAGCCAGAACACGGCCATGACGCCCAGGTAGACGGCGGGATAGAACCTGGCGAAGACCGACAGGGGTTCACCAGGGCCTCGATGCCGGACGAAGATCCACGTGCCTGCCAGCCACAGCAGAGCCAGTTCGGCGCCGAGCACCCAGGCCTGCGCGGTGATGTTCCCGCCGACGAGGTTCGACGGGATGCCGGCGATCGCCATGGTCAGCGGGGTGAGCACACCGGCCAGCAGGATGCGCGCCGCGAGCGGCCATCCGCGCCGCGTGCCGGTCAGGCGCACGACGAGGTAGGTCATCGCCCCCATCGAGACGGAGGCGAAGAGCAGCATGCTGTTCATGGGCACCGCGGCCAGCGCGGGCTGGTTGACGATCCGGTTGTTCCCGTTCCAGGCCCACCATTTCAGCTGGGGCCCGAGGTGGTCGAAGACCTCGTAGAACACCTGACAGGCGAAAGCGACCGCCACCGATCCGATCAGCGCGCCGCGGGCGCGGAAGATCCCGAGTGACCGTACGAGCTCGTAGGCGAGCTGGCTGATCATCGGATAGAACGCCACGATGTAGAGCGGCAGCCGATCCGCCATGAACTGCACGCTGAACCGGTTGTGGGCGAAGATGAATCCGTACTGCCGCTCGAGCCCGAACCACTCCGGGAAGTACAACGGCGGCTCGATGACGAAGAGGTACACCAGGGACGCGCACCACAGCGCCAGGTTGACCGGATCGCCCGCGCGGTGACGGCGGATCGCGTGCACCAGCGCGAAGACGGCGCCGCCGATGACGAGCAGTTCCAGCAGCGGCATCGTCCAGTGAGCCGCTTCCCACGGAGGGCGGATCGAGAACCAGGGCGAAACGTCGTGGCAGTCGAACCCGAGCCCGCGGGTGACGGCCTCCGCGTCCGGCCCGCAGACGGCGCTCATCGGGATGCCGGTGAGTAGTCCGTGACCGGCGGCTCGGCCCGGGCGTCGAAGTCGAAGGGAACCCGGTGCCGCCCCAGCGCGGCGCGGATCCGGTACCGCACGAGCCCCGCGAGCACCCGAGGGTTGGTCATCATGTCGCGCAGTGACTCGTCGAGGTTGAACACCTTCGCGAAGTGCTCGTCGACCACGTCGTCCTCGCGGGCCGCGCCGACGATGAGCCGGAACGCCGGGCCGGACACCGCCGCGAGGAGACGTCGCTTCCACTCCCCCGCTTTCTCGGTACCCACCGCACAGGCGTATCCCTGGTCCCTCGCCATCGCCAGGCTCCAGGGCACGGCGAGCAGTTTCCGCTGCGCGGCCAGGAAACGGGCGGAGAATCGCACGTCGAGACGATCCGCGCGGGCGAGGTGCCGTCGCAGCAGCAGCGCCGAACCCGCGGCGGAACTGATTCCCTGCGCGTAGAACGGGTTGAACGCGCAGATCGAGTCACCGACGAACGCCAGGCGCCCCGGCGGGGTGCGGAGACGGTCGTAGCGACGCCATTTGTTGCCGGTCGACCGGGTCAGGTGCACCTCCGACGTCGGGGTGGACCGGTCCATCGCGGCCGCGAACAACGGTGCCCGCACCCGGCGGGCCGACTCGACGAACGCCTCGGTGGTGCGTGGCATCTCGAGTCCCCACGAGCCCATGCACGCGATGACGCGGTTCTCTTCGATGGGGAAGAAGTTGACCAGGAACTCGTGTTCGGCGGGATGCGCGCCCTTGTCGGGGGTCGGCATGATCACCAGGTGCCGCCACCACCAGGACGCGGGCCGCTCGTCGCGGGACGGCAGGTCGTACCAGCGCGAGGTGTAGGTGACCTTGGCATCGAGGGTCCGCACCTCGGGCTCGGGCCATCCGGCGGCCGCCAGCCAGGCGCCGACCGAGGAGCCCCGGCCCATCGCGTCCACCACGAAATCGGCGCCGACGTGCTCATCGCCGTCGCGTGTGGAGAACCCGACCTTGGTGACGTCGCCGTCCCGGGTGGTCAGCCCGCTCACCGTCACGCCTTCGCGGATCACGACACCGGGCAGGGCACGGACCTTGTCGCGCAGCACGCGCTCGATGAGGATCCGCGAGCTGTAGATCATCGTCATCGCGCTGCGTTTCCGCGCCGACCAGCCCGCCCCGTCGAGATAGGCGGCGTCCATGGACGGCATGAGATGCAGTCCCCCGGCGGCGATGAGGTCGTCCTCGAACCCGGGGAACAGCTCGCCGATCGCGCGGCGGCCCGAGTTCAGCAGGAAATGCGGGTGTTTGCTCTGCGGCACTCCGCGCCGGTGTTCGGCCTCGGCGGGCAGTTCGTCCCGTTCGAGCACCAGGACTTGGTCGAAGTAGGGGGCGAGTGCGCCCGCGGTGCAAAGGCCGGCGGCACTGCCACCGAGGACGACAGCGGTCTTGCCGAGTCGCATGCGGATCAGCTCCCAGCGTCATTCATACAAAGTGACAACGCCTGTATGAATGTATGAACGACGCCGGGAGCTGTCAAGACACCGGTCAGCGGATGTCGCGGACGAGGTCACCGATGGCGACGTCGACGTCCTGCCACTTGTACTCGTCCGTGTTGATCAGGAAGGTCACGGACCGCTGGCCGTCCTCGGTGACGGCGTTCCTGAACTCGTGGCCGCTCGGCATCCCGCCGCTGTGCCCCCAGGTCACGAGACCCGGCGTGAGCTCGTAGCGCTCGACGCCCAGGCCGTAGCCCTCGCCCGAGCCGTCGTCGACGGTCTTCTTCATCTCGGCGAGCTGGGCGGGCGCCAGCAGTTTCCCGGTCAGCAGCGCGTTCCAGAAGACGGTCGCGTCGGCGCCGGTCGAGATCAGCGCTCCCGACGCGTCGGCGTCGGACGTGTTCCATTCCGTCCTGTCCGCCAAGGCCCCGTCCCTGACCACGTAGCTCCGCAGTTCCGGCTTGGGGAGCGTGGTCCGGTCGCCGGGCCAGCTGGTGCCGCACAGGCCGAGGGGCCTGATGATCCGCTGGGTGATCTCGGTGCCGATGCTGCGGCCGGTCACCTTCGTGACGATCATGCCCGCCAGGTTGTAGTTGGTGTTGGAGTAGGCGAAGCCCGACGGGGCCCGGTCGTCGGGCGGGGGCAGGGCCAGCGCCTGCCGGACCGTCTGCAGGGGCTCGATGTGATCCCAGCGGTGCGCTTCCTCGTCTTCCCAGAACGGCGCGTCGAGGAAGTCGGGCAGGCGGCTCGTCTGCTGGAGGAGCTGCCGGACCGTGATCTTGCGCCCGTCGTAGTCCTTGGTGCGGATGAGTTTCGGGAAGAAATCCTCGACGGTGTCGTCGAGGTCGATCCTGCCTTCGCCGACGAGCTGGAGGACGACCGTGGCCGTCCAGGTCTTGGTGTTGCTGCCGATCCGGCTGTGTTCGCCGCCGGTGACCTTGCGGCCCGTCGCCCGGTCGGCGACACCGACGCCGCCGGTCCACACCCCGCAGCGCGGGCTTTTCACCGTTACGGAGACCCCGGGGATACCGGCCTTCTTCAGTAATCCCAACGCGGTCTGGATGGGTTGGGTGTCGCATCGTGGCGCCGCGGACGACGAGACGGGCACCGCCACCAAGGAAGCCGTGACCGCCAAGGTTGCGGCGACAGTGGTCCAACCTCGCATGATGTCTCCTTTCACAGTGGGTACAACTTCCGCGTCGTGACGGCGTAGCGATCGAGCACCGCCGGTAGCACGGTCACTCCGCTGCCCGGACCGTCCGGAACGGACAGTGAGCCGCCGTCGAGCCGGAACGCTTCGGTGAGATCCTCGGCGTAGTAGCGGCTGGAGGCGGAGATGTCGTTCGGCAGCACGAATCCAGGTAGCGCGGCGAGCGCGAGATTCTGCGCGCGGCCGATCCCGGTCTCGAGCATTCCGCCGCACCAGACGGGGATCCCTTGCGCCACACAGATATCGTGGATCCGGCGGGCCTCGAGGTAGCCCCCGACCCGGCTGGGCTTGATGTTGACGATGCGGCAGGCGCCCAGCGCGATCGCGGTGGCGGCGTCGCGCGCGGAGTGGATCGACTCGTCGAGGCAGAGGGGTGTGCGCAGCAGCTTCGCCAGCTCGGCGTGGCCGCGCAAATCGTCCTCCGCGAGCGGTTGTTCGATCTGGACCAGGCCGAAGTCGTCGAGGCGGCGCAGGTGTTCGGCGTCGGTGAGCGAGTAGGCGGTGTTCGCGTCGACCTGCAACGCGGTGCCGTCACCGAACTCTCGGCGGACGGCGCGGACGGGCTCGAGGTCCCAGCCCGGTTCGATCTTGAGTTTGATCCGGACGTAGCCCTGCTCCAGATAGCCGGACACCGTTTCCAGCAGGTCCGCGATCGTGTCCGTGATCCCCACGGACACCCCCGCGGCGACGCGGTCGCGCACCGCGCCGAGGTAGGTCGCCAGCGGCATCGCGTGGGCACGGCATTCGGCATCGAGGATCGCGGTTTCGAGCAGTGCCTTGGCCATCGGGTTGCCTTTGACCGGGGCCATCGCACCGGCGATCCGGGCGGCGGTCGGCCGGTCCAGTGCGGTGACCCTCGGCACGAGGTGATCGGCGAGGACACGTTCGGCCCCGGCGGCGAACTCCGCGCTGTACATCGGTTCGGGATCTCCCCCGAACTCCGCCCAGCCTTCGGCGGCGTCGGTCACCACGTGCAGCAGCAGGGTGCGCCGCTCGGTGTCGATCCCGCACGAAGTCCTGAAAGGACGGACGAGGGGAAGGCGGACCTCGATGAGTTCGACGAGCTCGATCTTCACGGCTGCTCCGTTCTGGTCAGGCGGTACCAGCCGGCCCTGCTGAAGCCGGTCACGGTGAAACCCGCGTCGAAGGCCGGGAGCAGGACACCGCGGACCGCTTCCCGCCATTCGGCCGCGAGTTCCCTGTCCTCGCGGCGGGTGGCGACGATGTCGGCGGGAACCCGGCACCAGTGACCGTTTTCGTCGCGGGCGCTGAGCGCCCTGCCGTCCGGCGCGCGGGCCGCGTCGACTTCGACGCTCCCGAAGTCGGGCCCGATGACGTGATCCGGCCGCGGCTCGGCGAGTGACCAGACGGCGGTGAGCCGATCGGTCTCGTCGTGCCCGTTGACACCGTCGTCGATGTGGCCGAAGAAGTTCACCCGGTATTCGCCGGCGGTCGCGCCGAGTTTGGCCAGGTTGAAGTGGGCGTTGCGGCTCACCAGCGGATCGAAGGTCCAGATCATGGCGGTCGCGCCGTGGTCGAGCGCCCACACCCGCTGCGCCTGTTTGAGGGCGAAACCCACTCCGCGATCACTCGTGCGCGCGGCGGCGATCATCGAGTAGACGGCTCGGGAAGCGGGTCGGCAGAACAAGAGCACGGAGGCCGCGATGACCTCGTCTCCGTCGCTGGAGTAGTGCACGGCGCCGCCGGCGTGCGCGAAGGCGCGCAACGCGTCGACCCCGAGTGGTGGCTGATGTTCGGGTGTCTGCCATACCCCGGCGAGGAAACGCGAAACCGCCTCGACCGTGGCGAGGTCTTCGGCCAGCCGGATCCGGACACCCGCACGGGTCGCGGCACGCGCGGCGACTTCGACGGCACTCGCCCGGGCCGCCGTGGGTACTGTCGTCGGGGCGGCCCGCGGCGCCCTGCCTGGAAGGTGCATGCTGACAGCCTCACGTCCACACTGGCCACCCGCCTACGAGCGCCGGTCCAGAGAATTCGTGAATGTTTTGTGCGACCGGCTAAAGAGGTGAACATGCTCGACACTGAGGAACCGGACCTCGGACAGGTCCTCGAGGCACTGGGCGCTTCCCTGGTCCGGCCGTTGACCGCGCTGCCGGACCGGCCGGTCCCGGTCTCGAGCGTGCTCATCCACGAGCGGCGTTCCCCGCTGCCTCCGGTGAAGGGCGCGATCCTGCTCGCCGTCGGGGTGGGCACGGCCGAACCCCAGGCGAAAGACCTTGTCGAAGCCGCGGCCGAGGCCGGTCACGCGTGCGTGGTGGTGAAGAGTTTCGGCGAGCCGGTCGCGGAACTGGCCGAAGCCGCACAGCGGTCCGGTCTCGTTCTGCTCGCCGCCGACGAAGCCGTGGCATGGCACCATCTCGACGCCATGATCTCCTCGGCCCTCGCCTCCGCGGCGCGGGCCACGCAAGGCACCGGCAGCCCGGCCGTCGGCGATCTTTTCGCACTGGCCAACGCGATCGCGGGCATGGTCGGCGGGGCGACCACGATCGAGGATCCGTACCGGCGCATCCTTTCCTACTCGACGCTGCCCGGTCAGGGCATCGACGAGGGCCGCCGCCAGGGCATTCTCGGCCTCCAGGTGCCGGACGCCCCGGACCATTACGACGAGCAGTACCAGGCGCTCACCCAGACTCGGCGCACCTGCCGGTTCCCGCCCATTCCCGGCGGTCTCCCCCGCCTCGGGGTCGCGGTGCGCGCCGGAAACGAGGTACTTGGTTCGATCTGGGTCGTCGACGCGGAGAACGGTCTCGATCAGGCCGCCGAGCAGGCCCTCTTCGACGCCGCGGACATCGCCGCGCTGCATCTGCTCGCGGCCCGGACCGCGGACGACGCCGTCCGGCGCCGTCGCGCGGACCTGGTGCGGCGGCTGCTCGCCGACCCGGGCAGTGTCACCGTCGTGGCCCCGCAACTCGGCCTGGACCCGAACGCCGGGGTGGCGGTGGCCGCGTTCGCGATCGGTCCCGAAGACGCCGACGAGGTGCTCGCGGTCCACGCGGCCACCCGGCTCGCCGACCTCGTGAGCCTGCATTGCGAGGCCCACTACGGCAAACACGGCTGCGCGCTGATCGACGGCACGGTCTACGCGCTGTTGCCGGGCGGGCCGGGGCCGAACGCGCACCGCGATCTCGTCGCCGGGATAGCCCGGCGAGCGCACGGCGCGCTGCGGGTGCGGGTCCAAGCGGGTCTCGGTTCGCTGGTCCCCGACCTCCGCTCGATCGCGAACTCGCGCGCCGACGCGGACCTGGTCCTCCGTGCGCTCACCGAACGGCCGGGCGAGCCGGAGGCCTGTCAGGTGGCCTCGATCGACGAGGTGTGGGCAGGCGCGACGTTGTCCGCTCTGGCCCAGATCCTCGTCGCGCACGAGGCGCTGCCCCGCAGGCTCGGGCCGTCGATCCGGGCCCACGACCTCGAGCACGGCACGACCTACGCGTCCACCCTCCTCGCCTACCTGGACTCCAACAGCGACACCGCGGCCGCGTCCAGCCTGCTTTCCGTGCACCCGAACACGATCCGGTACCGGCTGTCCCGCGCCGAGGAGATCTTCGGCTTCGATCTCGCCGACCCGGACGAGCGTCTGGTGCTGTGGCTGCGGTTGCGGCTGGGCGATCAGCTCGGCTGGTGAGCGTCACCGGCGCCGTCGGAGCGCCCGTCCGGCGAGCGTCCCGGTCGGCTTGCCGTCCTGGAACGCGATACGGCCGTTGACCAGGACATGGCGCATGCCGTCGGCGTACCGGTGCGGCTCGAGGTAGGTGGCGTTGTCCTGGACCTCTTCGGGCACGAAGACCGTCAGATCCGCGAAAGCCCCGGGGCGGACCACGCCGCGATCGGCCAGCCTGAGGTTCTCCGCGGGCAGGCTCGTCATGCACCGCACGGCTTGTTCGAGGGTCAGCACTCCCTCACGGACGTAGCGTCCGGCCACGCGGGCGAAAGCGCCGTACGTGCGGGGATGGATGGAGGTGTCGGTGAACGGCGGCTCCGCGGCGAGGGCCTCCGAGTCCGTGCACACCGACACCCACGGGAACCGGAGCGCGCGCAGGACGTGTGCCTCGGACGAGGTGAACTCGGCCACCAGGAGCTTCGGATGCGCGGCGACGATGTCGAGCAGGGTGTCGAGAGGGTCGCTGTCGCCCCAGGTGGCGCTGACCTCGGCGAGTGTCCTGCCTTTGAGGTCTCCGTCGCCGAGCAGGAGGATCCCGTCCGCGCCGCCCGATCCGAGGTACAGGTTGTCCCAGTCCGTCCCGGGGCTGCCGATGGCCGTCTTGATCGCGGCCCTGGTCTCCCCGTCCGCGATCCGGGCGGCCAGTTCGCCGTGGCCGCCCTCGTGGAACTTCGGCGGGATGAACGCCGAAAGGAACGTGGATCCCGCCTCGTACGGGTAGACGTCCGCGGTCACCTGGATCCCGGCCGTTCTCGCCTCCTCCACCCGTTCGTACACGCTGTTCATCGCGGGCCAGTTCTCGCGGCCGGACGCCTTCAGGTGGTAGATCTCCGCCCGGGCGGAGGACTCCCTCGCGATCCGGATGAGTTCGTCGACGGACTCCAGGAGCCTGTCGGACTCGCCCCTGATGTGGGAGATGTAGAGCGCGTCGTGCCGGGCGAGGACCCGCGCGTACGCGATCAGTTCCTCGGTGGAGGCATAGCTTCCCGGCGAATAGATCAACGCGGATCCCACGCCGAGGGCTCCGTCGGCGAGCTCGGAGTCGAGCAGCTCGCAGGCGGCGGCCAGTTCGTCGTCGGTCAGCGGCCGGTCCTCGTTGCCGGCGAAGGGCATCCGCAGGTTCTCCGCGCCGACGAAGCTGCCGACGTTCATGCCGACCCCGGCCTTCTCGAGGTCGCCGAGGAATTCACTGAGGCGGGGCCAGCTCGTCCGGACGCCGTACTGCTGCGGCTCGCCGCCGACGATGTCGGCCATCTTGCCGGTGACCGGTCCCAGCGACCGTCCCTCGCCGAAGATCTCCGTGGTGATCCCCTGGTACAGATCGGAAAGGCCCCGGGGGTCCAGTTGCAGGGTTTCGTAGCCGTGGCTGAGGACGTTGATGAACCCCGGCGCGACCACGCAGCCCTCGGCGTCCAGCACCGGGCAGCCGGAGTCGGGAAGCTCTCCGACGGCTTCGATGCGATCTCCGGCGATCGCGACGTCGGCGCGACGGGCGGGGGCTCCCGTGCCGTCGACGACCGAACCTCCCCGGATGACGAGTTCTGGAGGCACTGTGTGTCCTTTCTCGAGTGGGCCTCGTGAGTGGTAAGGACGGTTAGAACCGTCCTTACCACTCACGAGATCAGGCGTGCAGGCAAGCGACTTCGTGGCCGGAATCCGCGTCCTCCGGTCCGGCCCGCAGTGCCGGATCCGAGACCTCGCAGTCGTTTTCGCCGACCGGGCAGCGGGAACGGAACCGGCATCCCGGCGGGATGTCGACCGGATCCGGGGTCTCGCCGGTGAGCAACCGCGGCTTCGTCCGCTCCCCCGGCTCCCGTTTGGGCACGGCGGACAGCAATGCCTTGGTGTAGGGATGTTTGGGGTGGTGGACCACGTCGTGGGCGCGTCCCTGTTCGACGATCCTGCCGAGGTACATCACGACGATCCGGTCGGCGAAATGCGCGGCCGTGGACAGGTCGTGGGTGATCATCAGGATCCCCGTGTCCCGGTCCTTGCGGAGGGTGTCCAGCAAGGTGAGCACCCCGGCGCGGACGGAGACGTCCAGCATCGAAACCGGTTCGTCGGCCAGCAGGACGTCGGGATCGAGGACGAGTGCGGCGGCGATGGCGACCCGTTGCCGCTGGCCACCGGAGAGCTCGTGCGGGTAGCGGTCGAGGAAGGCCTTGGCAGGCGCGAGTCCACTGCGTTCGAGGGACTCCTCGATCAAGGTGGCGCGCGCCTCCTTGGAATCACCGATGCCGTGGATCAGCATCGGTTCCTCCAGGATGTCCCGGACCCGGCACAACGGATCCAGTGACTCGTACGGATCCTGGTAGATCATCTGGACCCGGCGGCGGACGGGTCGTTTCGCGCGCTCGGAAAGCCCGCTGATCTCCGCGCCGTCGAGCCGGACCGATCCGGCCGTCGGCCGGACGAGCCCGCAGATCGCCGAGGCGGTGGTGGACTTCCCGCAGCCGGACTCGCCGACGACGGCCACCATCTCGCCGCGGCCGAGGCGGAAACTGACGCCGTCCACCGCGTGCACGACGCTTCGGGGACGTCTGGCCAGCGCCTGGACGACGCCGCGCCGCACCGGGTAGTGGATCGCGAGGTCCTCGACCTCGAGCAGGGCCTGATTCATCGTGACTCCACCGGTTCTTCGTTGCGGAAACAGGCGGCGCGATGGCCGGGCCCGGCGGTGCGCAGCAACGGATGCTCGCCGCCACAACGGTCCATCGGCACGTCACACCGGGGCCGGAAGGCACAGCCGGTGATCTCGGCGTCCAGCCTCGGCGGCGCGCCGGGAATGGAGACGAGCGGTTCCCGCCCGTACAGATCCGGCGTGGCCGCGAACAACAGCCGGGTGTACGGATGCCGGGAGGCCGACGTGAGCTCGTCCGCCGGACCGTCCTCGACCATCTTCCCGGCGTACATCACCGCGGCCCGGTGACAGAACTGCGTCACCACCGGCAGATCGTGGGTGACCAGGACCAGCGCCATGCCGAGTTCGTCGGTCAGCCGGGTCAGCAGTTCGAGGATCTGCGCCTGGACCATCACGTCCAGCGCCGTCGTCGGTTCGTCGGCGAGCAGGATCTTCGGCTCGCACGCCAGCGCCATCGCGATGGAGAGCCGCTGGCGCATGCCACCGGAGAACTCGTGCGGATAGCGATTCGCGGACGCGGCGGGGATGCCGACGAGTTCGAGCAGTTCCCGGACCCGTTCGCGGGCCCGCTTCCCTCGGGCGACGCCGTGGTGGGCCATCGGTTCGGCGATCTGCCAGCCCACCGTCTTGACCGGGTTGAGCGCGTTCATCGCGCCCTGGAACACCATCGCGATGTCCCGCCAGCGGTGGCCGCGGACCGAATCCTCGCCGTCGGCCAGGATGTCCGTGCCGTCGATCCGGACCTGGCCGGCGACCGACGCGGTCGCCGGGAGCAGTCCCATCAACGCCAGGATGGTGGTGGTCTTCCCGCAGCCGGACTCTCCGACGAGGCCGAACCGCTCGCTGGGCTCGAGCGCGAAACTCACGCCGTCGACCGGGTGGACCTGGCCGCCGTGCGGCAGATCGAACCAGACGTGCAGATCGCTGACTTCCAACACGCTCATCGGGCGTTCGCCCCCTTCGCGACGAGGGCACGCAGACGCCAGCGCCGCCCCGAGAGATGCGAGACCTTGAGCCGGGGGTTCAGCGCGTCTTCGATGGCCCGCCCGAGCAGGAAGCAGCCGATGCTCACCGCGGCGATGACGAAACCGTCGGGCACGATCGCCCACCAGGCACCGGAACTGATCGCGGTCCGCGCGAACGCGTGTTCCAGGATCGTGCCCCAGGTCGTGACGCTGGGATCCTGCAGGCCGAGGAAGGCCAGCGAGGTCTCCAGGTAGATCGCCGCCGAAACGGTCAGCACGGTGTTGGCGATCAGCAGCGGTCCGACATGGGGAAGGATGTGCCGGACGATCACCCGGCCGTTGCTCGCGCCGAGTCCTCTCGCGCGTTTGACATAAGCCCGTTCGCGCAACGACATCACCTCGGCGCGGACGATCCGGGCGGTGGAAGTCCATTGCAGCAGGCCGATCACCAGGATCACGTGGAACAGGCTCGGCCCCCACACCGCGGCGATCACCATCGCCAGCACCAGATCGGGCAGGACCAGCAGGACGTCGGTGACGCGCATCAGGACGGTGTCGGGCCAGCCCCCGAAGTAGCCCGCCACGATGGCGACCGTGCCGCCGATCGCCATCGAGACCAGGGTCGCGGTGAACGCGACGACGAGCGAGGTCTGCCCGCCGTGCATGAGCAGGGAAACCATGTCGACGCCGCCGTCGTCGCAGCCGAGCCAATGCCGCGCGGACGGGGGTTCGAAGACGGCGCAACTGCTCTCGACCGCGCTGTACGGCGAAAGATAGGGCGCGAGAATCGAGACCAGCACGAAGAGCGCGATGAGCGCCAGCCCGACCGCCGCGGATTTGTGGTCACGCAGCACTTTGCGGAAGATCCCAGCCCGGCTGTTGGCCCCGGTGTCACCGATGCGGACGCTCATGCGCTCACCCTTCGGTCGAGTCGGAAACAGACCAGATCGGCGACGAAGTTCAGCAGGATCACCGAGACGGTCAGGATCAGGAAAGCGCCCTGGATCATCGGGTAGTCCCGCTGGCCGATCGCGGTGAAGGTGGCCATGCCGAGGCCCGGCCAGCTGAAGATCACCTCGACCAGCACCGCGCCACCCACCACGTAGCCGAGGTCGAGCGCGACCATGGTGACGATCGGCAGCAGGGCGTTGCGGACGGCGTGACGCCAGACGACCCGGCGGGCGGGAATCCCCTTCGCCCGCGCTGTCAGCACGTAGTCCTCGCCGAGTGTCTCCAGCACCGAGGACCGGACGACCAGCGTGTAGCCGCCGTACGCGGTGAGGATCATGGTCGCCGCGGGCAGGACCAGGTGACCGCCCACGTCCGCCGCGTGCTGCCAGAACGGCGGGCTCTCGAACAGGAACTGGTCCGACATCCCGCCCGCCGGCAGGACCCCGGCGAAGAGGATGAGCAGGACGAGGCCGAGCCACTGCGCGGGGAACGAATAGACCAGGGTCGCCACGCCGGTGTTGAGGTGGTCGAGCGGGGAGGATCGTCGCCAGGCCGACATGACGCCGGAGAGGATCCCGATGACGATCGCTCCCAGCGTGCCGACACCGGCCAGCACCACCGTGTTCTCGAGGTCGTCCAGCAGGAGGTGGCTCACGGATTCCTGATAGGTGAAGGAAACCCCGAGATCACCGTGCAGCAGGTTCTTCAGGTAGATGAGGTATTGGTCCCATTTGGGCTTGTCCAGGCCGAACCGGACCATCAGGGCGTGCTGCAGCTCCGGGGTGGAATGGGGCACCTTGGCCAGATTGCTCACCGCGTCGCCGGGCAGCACCCGGAACAGGAAGAAATTGCCGGTGATCGCGAGGAAGATCGTCACCAGGGAAAAGATCCCGCGGCGCAGTACGTACTCCAGGACGCGCATGGCTCAGCCCGCCCGTCGCACGGAAAGAAGCGGGATCTTCGACTCCGAGGAGAACGAGTTGCCGCCCACCTGCGGGAGATCGACCCACTCCCGGGAATGCGCCTCGATCGAATCGGGATAGGCGATCACCAGCAGCACCCGCTCGCGGGCGGCGAGCCGCTGCATCTCGTCGACGATCCCGTGCCGTTCGGCGGGCGTCATCGCCGCACCCTGCCGCGCGTACAGGTCGTCCCATTCCTCGCTGCAGTACCCGGTGTCGTTGAGGATCCCCCAGCTTTGACAGGTCAGGTAGTTGAGCGTGTCGTCGGGATCGCCCGTGCCGCCGCTCCAGCCCCACATGGTCATCGCGAAGTCCTGGGACTCGTTGGCCATCACCGCCTCGTTGGCCGCCGCGTTGTCCAGCAGCTTCGCGGTGAGGCGCACGCCGATCTTCGCGAAGTCGGACCGGATGATCTGGAACGAGCGCAGGCCCGCGCCGCCGTACGTGTCCTCCGGCAGGATGACCGGGTAGTCCATCGGGTGGCCGTTCGCGATCCGGGTCCCGTCCGGGCCCCGCCGGTAGCCGGCCTGGTCGAGCAGCCGGTTCGCGGCGCCGAGGTCGAACGGGGTCGGCTGGAGCGAGCGGTCGGCCCAGTTCGCGGTACCCGGCGGGATGATCGACGCCCCGGGGCGGCCGTGTCCGAGCAACGAGGTCTCGACGATCTGCGCGCGGTTGATCGTGTGGTCGAAGGCCTGGCGCAGCAACGGGTCGGCCAGCTCCCGGTGCTCGGGTCGCTGCTTCGGGTTCGCGTTGACGGTGATGCTCTCGAATCTCAGTCCCGGCGAGGAGATGACCTCGAACCCCGCGGACTCGAGATTGGCGACCGAAGTGGACGGTACCGTCCGGACGGCGTCGAGCTGGCGGCTCTTCAGTGCCGTGATCATCGCGTCGTCGGAGCTGAAGAACTGGATCCCGAAACCCGCGATATGCGGTTTCGGTCCGTAATAGGCCGGATTGCGTTTGAACAGGGCGACCTGCTTGGGCACGTGCCGGACGAGGACGAACGGACCACCGGAGACGACCGGGGCGTTGTTCGGGAAGGTGGTCAGCGCCTCCCCGTCGCCGCCTGCGTACTCGCGCCAGACGTGCTCGGGCAGGATCGGCACGCTCATGAGCCGGTTGAGCACGTTCGCGACGGGACGGGAATACCGCAGTACCAAGGTGTTCGGGTCGGGCGTGCTCGCTTCGTCCAAATCGGACACATAGTTGGCGAGGCCGGCGGTAGGCCCGTCCTTGAACGCGGCGATCGTGTTCAAGGTCCACGCCGCGTCGGCCGCCGTGAGCGGCTTGCCGTCCGACCAGGTGGCACCGGGATGCGTGCGGAAGGTCCAGGTCCGCCCGTCCTCCGAGGTGGTCCAGGTGCTCGCGAACTCGGCGACGAACCTGCCTTCCGGATCCAGCTGGACCAGCGTCGGATAGATCTGCTCGTACACCGCGAACGCCGTCGTCACCACGGAGACGAACGGGTTCATCGAGTCGATGGCCTGATCGGAGCCGAGGCGGTAGATGTCACCGTCGGCGGTTTGACTTCCGGCACGGGCGCAGGCGCTCAGGCCACTGCAGGCCAGGAGCACCGCGGCGAGTGCCGCTAACGCTTTTCTCATCGATTCCACCTACGGGGTGAACGTGCGGTACAGGGGACATCCGGAGTAGTCGGCGCGGATCGCGGCCCCGTCGATGACGACGTCGAAACGCAGCCGCTCGGGCGAACGCTCGTCGGATCCGACGCGGAAGGCACCGTCCGACAGGGGAACGAGCTGTTCCGGCTCGCCGCCGCAGACCGAGACCCACAGCTTGTCCCCGGATGTGTGGACGTGGAGATTCGACAGCCAGGGGTTGTGGCAGCGGTAATGCCCGACCAAGGCCGCCCATCGCTCCGGCGGGTTCTCCGCGGCTGGCGGTGGAGCAGGTTTCTTCAGCGGCGGCGTGAACTCGGGCGACGGCACACCGTCACGCTCCGCCCGCTCGGCCGCGACCAGGTGCACGGCCAAGTCCAGCCACGGTCCGACACCGTTGGCCAGGACGGCGGCCCCGATCCCCGCGTCGAGATCGCAGGCGATCGCCGCGTGGTAGCCGATCATCCCGCCGGTGTGCCAGGTGTGCGGACGGCCGTCGAGGTCACCGACCTGCATGCCGAGCCCGTACGCGCAGCCCGGGTAGTCCTCCTCGTCGAGGATGGCGGGCGTGAGCATCTCCCTCACCTGCCCCGTGTCCCTGCCGATCAGGAGCCGCAGCCAGGCCGTCATGTCTCTCGCCGTCGCCGCGACACAGCCGTCCGCGGTGGCGTTCTCGATCCAGGTCGCGGGGACGACGCCGTCTTCCCGGACGGGGTGACGGTCGTCGTAGCGCGGTTCGTACCCCACCGCCAGGCGCGACCGGAGGTCATGGGTGACCGCCGGTGCGGAGGTGTGCATCCCGAGTGAAGCGAGCAACTCGCCGAGAAGCTCGTGATAGGGCCGCCGGTGGACGGCCTCCAGCACGAGGCCGAGCGCCTTGTACCCGGCGTTCGAGTAGTGGAACCAGGTTCCCGGCGGCGTCGTCGCCTCCGTGTCCCGCAGCGCCCACACCTCGAAGGTGGCGTCCGGGGAGACGTCCGGACCGGCGATGATCCCCGCCGTATGCGTCATCAGGTGGCGGAGCGTGATCGGCTCGTGGCTCGATCGCACGGAGAACCACGGCAGGTAGGCCGTGACCGGGGAGTCCAGGTCGACGAGGCCCGCATCGCGGGCACGCAACAGCAGGACGCAGGTCATCCCCTTGGTGATCGACCCGATCTGGAAGAGCGTGTCCCCGGTGACCGGCGAACCGGCGGCCTGGTCGGCGTGACCGAACACTCCGGACGAGACGACTTCCTCGCGGTCGGTGACCGCCACGGACAGGCCCGTGGCGAACGACAGATCGCACAATGTCTTTCGGCAAACTTCGTCCGGCACGAAGGACGCGGCTGCGCTCATGCTGACTGGAACCTCCGGGACCTCGGCGTCCGATGGGGCGCCAGTATGTGTCCCGGCCGAAACAGAGCACTTTGGACGAGCCGCCAGAGATTCGGGCACGGCCTTGTGGGCCCGGCCATAGCAGCGTCGGACCGTCTACTGTGGACCCCGCCGACAGGATGACAAGGGCGACTAACCGTGAAGGCCTCCTTACCTACTCTCAGGGTAGGTAAGGAGGCCTTCACGGAAGTTCAGCGCTTCGACCTACTCAGCCGGAGGCCGGTAATTCGGGTTCTCCCAGACGAAGTTGATCTTATTGCCTTCCGGATCCGCGACATCGGACAACTTGATGAAGTCGTAGTCTTGGATGGGGCCGCATTTCACGCCCTGGGCGTCGAGAGTGCCGACGGTTTCATCGATGTCCTCGACACCGATCACCACGGAACCCTTCCCTGCGGCCTCCGGTGCGTGGGCGACCTGGATCCACGCGTTTTCGACGAGCTGCCATTCCGCGACGCCCTCCATGGGCTCGGCATCGGGGGCACGACCGATCCACTGCTTGTACCAAGCTACCGCGGCGGCATGATCAGAGACCGGGAGCACAGCGAGAACATTCTTGAACCTCGGCACGGAGGGTGGTCCTTTCAGTAGTTTCGGATTGCTCGTCACGCCACTGGCAGGCACTGTTCACGGATCGCGACCACTGTATAGCGGCCGGTCCATCCCGCAAGTGCGTCATGATCGCAGTCCGTGAAGGACGCCTTGAGGGACCCTGGGTCCCTCAAAGTTCCCCTCACGCGCCCTGGGCCGCGCGAAGGCCCCCGAACTCGCCGTGGCTTTACAAGGTCACCTTTATCCTGCTGTCCGTGCCCGGCGGAAAGACAGCGACGACGGCCGCGCGGCTTCTCGCCGTGCTGGCCGTGCTCACCGCTGTCGCCCTGCTGCAGAGCGCGCTGTGCAGTGACGGCGCCGCGGCGGCGGGCTCACCCTGCGCTCCCCTGTTCGCCGCCGAAACGACCCACGCCACGAACCCGGCGAACGAATGCGACCCGGCCACGTCCCACCTGAGCGCCGACCACGCCGCCTGGCTGGTCCCGGCCGAACCGCCGCACAACCACCTCGACGACGTCACGGGGATCGGCGCGGCGCTGCTGGCCGCTCTCCTCGTGCTCGTCCGGCGCAGCCGGCCCGCGACAGCGGGCGTGCCGCCGGGCACCCGGGCGTTCGAACGTCCAACGGCGACACCTCTTCTCGTCCAGCTCTGCGTTTCCCGCACCTGATCGGCAGCCCCGGTCGTGACAGGTTCGCCCTCACATCGAGGGCGGACCGGTCATGCCCCACGCCTTCAGTTGCCCGGATCCGAGCTAAGGACTCAGCAGAATGACCAAGAACGCCAAGGTTTCCCTGACGGTCGTGGCCGTCGTGATCGCGGTGGTGGCCGCGTTGCTCGTCTTCACCAGGCTGGGCGAGGACGCCCCGGCCGCGCAGGCAGGCGCCGACGGCGCGCCTCCCGCGGTACCCGCGTCGATCCTGGTCCGGCCGGACAGTCATCGTCTGTCCGATCCGGCCGGTGCCAAGGTGACCGTCGTGGAGTTCCTCGACCTGGAGTGCGAAGCGTGCGGCGCCGCGTATCCCGGCGTCGAGCGGCTGCGTGCCGAGTACGGCGACCGCGTCACCTTCGTGATGCGCTACTTCCCCATCCCCAGTCACCAGAACGCCGAGCTCGCCGCGCGGACCGTGGAGGCCGCGGGCAAGCAGGGCAAGCTCGAACCGATGTACCGCCTGATGTTCGAGAGGCAGTCGCAATGGGGCGACCAGCGGGTCTCCCACCGCGAGACCTTCCTCGGCTTCGCACGCGAGCTCGGCCTTGACCTGCCCGCGTTCGAGGCCGCGCTGGACGATCCGGTCACGCTCGGCCGGGTCGTGGCCGACCGCACCGACGGTGCGAACATCGGCGTCGAGGGCACGCCGACCTTCTTCGTCAACGGCGTCAAGTTCTCGGGGTCGCCGTCCTATCAGGCTCTCAAGGCCGTCATCGACGAGGAACTGGCGAAATGACGCCCTTCGCCACCCGGGTGACGCCGTGGGTGCTGCTGGCCGGCGGCGCCGTCGGCCTGGTGGCGGCGTTCGTGCTCACCATCGAGAAGATCAAGCTGCTCAAGGATTTCTCCTACATCCCGACCTGCAGTATCAATCCGGTCCTCAGCTGCGGATCGATCATGAAGACCCCGCAGGCGGACCTGTTCGGCTTTCCCAATCCGTTGCTGGGGATCGCCGGGTTCAGTGTGGTCGTGACGACCGGTGTCGCGGTGCTGGCCGGCGCACGGCTCCCTCGCTGGTACTGGCTGGGCCTGCAAGCGGGTTCTTTGCTCGGCGTCGTCTTCGTGCATTGGCTGATGTTCCAGAGTCTCTACGTCATCGGCGCGCTCTGCCCGTACTGCATGGTCGTCTGGGCGGTCACCATCGCCGTCTTCTGGTACACGACCCTGCACAACCTCCACAAAGGACGGATGGTCGTCCGCTACCACAGCGTGGTCCTCGTGGTCTGGTACGCGGTCATCGGCGCTGCGGTCCTGCAGGCCTTCTGGGACTACTGGAAGACGCTCGTCTGACACCGTCGCGAAGGCCACCGGCGTCCGGTGGCCTTCGCGACGGCACTACACCGAGACCAGGCGCCTGCCCCGGTCGAGAGCACGCAGCCCCACCGCACAGGCGACACCGAGCACCGTCAAGGCGAGCCAGGGGATCTCCGGCCAGCCCGCCCGGCGCGCGAGGTCGAAGACCGTACCGGTGAAGAGATTCCCGAGCAGAATGCCCACGCCGACGATCGTGTTGTAGAAGCCGTAGTGCGTGGCGACCAGCCGGTCACCCGACAGCCGGACGACGGTGTCCATCTCGAACGGGAAGACGACGACCGTGCCGACGGCCAGCAGCGCGGCGGAGACGAGCAGCCCCGCCCCGGCCGTGACCGGACCCGCCCTGGCGACCGTCAGCGGCGCGACGAACGCCACGGCCATGAACACCATCCCCAAGGCGAGACACGTGCCGGGCGACCACCGGTTCTTGAACCAGGCGGTGATCTTGAGCTGACCGGCGATCGCGAGACCGCCCGAGATCACGAACAGCCCGGCGATGAGCGCGGTGGCCGACGTCTCCGAGCCCGTGATCCGGCGCGCCTCCATCGGAAGTGCCAGATAGGTCTGGAAGGAGAGCACGTACGAGCCGATCATGACCAGCGCGAAGAGCAGGAAGGCGCGGTTCCCGGCGACGACCCGCCAATCCGCCCAGATCGACGACCGTTCCCCCTCGCTTTCGTGCGCGGGCAGCGCCCGCACCTGCACCACGGTCAAAACACCGAAGACCGCGGCGGCGACCAGGCAGGTCAGCCGGAAGTCGACGGCCGTCAACGCCAGCCCGACCACCGGGCCCGCGAGGATCCCGCCCTGGTAGAACACGTTGAACACCGAGAAGGCCTCCAGCCGCCGCTCCCCCGCGTCCACCGCCAGATAGGCGCGGACAGCCGGGTTGAACAGGGCTCCGGCGAAACCGGTGGCCGCGGACGCGACGATCAGCGACGGCAGCGAGGACGTCACGCTCAACAACGCGAAACCCGCCGTCCGCAGCACACATCCGGCGACGATGAGCGGTTTGTAGCCGAACCGGTCGGCGAGTGTGCCCCCGACCAGGAACATGCCCTGCTGCGAGAAGTTGCGGATGCCCAGCACCAGGCCCACGGCCCAGCCCGCCAGTCCCAGCGGGCCCGCGAGATAGCCGGCGAGGTACGGCATCAGCATGTAGAAACCGACGTTGATGGTGAACTGGTTGACCATCAGCACTTTGCTCGGCCGGTCGAAGGACCGGAATCGTGCCGGAAACCCCGTCACAGCGCGGGATCCACGATCGTGCGGCACCGGGTCCAGCGTTCCACCACCCGCTCGCCGGGATGGCCGACGACGTCCGGTTCCCCGGCCGGGACGACGTCGAGCAGGCCGTGCCCCGCGCAGTATTCGTCGTTGTAGACGGTGTCGAAGTAGCGCTGCGGGCCGTCCGGGAAGATCGCGGCGATCCGCACGTCCGGATCGTGCGTACGGGCCAGCCAGGCCGCTACGAGGGCGACCGCACCGACACTCCAGCCGCCGGTCGCGTATTGGGCGGCGGCGAGACGGCGGCAGGTCCAGACCGCTTCAGCGGGCGCCACCCAGTGGATCTCCGCGAAAGCGTCGTAATCGACGTTGCGCGGATGGATGCTCGAACCGAGCCCGCGCATCAGCCGCGTGGTGGCGGGTTGCCCGAAGATCGTCGACCCGACGGTGTCCACGCCGACCAGGCGCAGATGCGGGAAGTACCGCCGCAGCGCGCGGAAGGTCCCGGCGGAATGCCCGCCGGTGCCGACCGAGCACACCAGGACGTCGATCCGGCCCAGTTGCGCGGCCAGTTCGTCGGCCAAGGTCGCGTACGCGGCCACGTTGTCCGGGTTGTGGTACTGATCGGGGCACCAGGAGCCGGGCCGCTCCTCGAGCACCCGCTGGACGCGGTCCCGGCGCGCTTGCTGCCAGCCGCCCGCCGGATGGGGCTCGGTGACGAGGTCGACCCGGGTGCCGTGCGCGGTGAGCATGCGCCGCACGATGGGCTCCATCCCCGGATCGGTGACCAGGGTGACCGGATGGCCGTGGACGATCCCGGCCAGCGCCAGCCCGAGCCCGAGCGTCCCGCTGGTCGACTCGACGATCATCGCGCCGTCCGCCAGGTCGCCGCGGGCCTTGGCCGCTCCCACCATGTGCAACGCGGGGCGATCCTTCATGCCGCCGGGGTTGAAACCCTCCAGCTTGGCCCAGAAGCCCTTGCCGGAACCGGCGAGCCGTTCGTCGATCCACAGCACGGGCGTATTGCCGACGGCCAGCGCCGGGGACACGCAGCGCGCGGCGGTACTGAGGAGGCGGGAAGGCGCGAGAAGTTCATGAGGGAGGACAGCGTTCATCGAGGATTCGTCTTTCTGTGCTGTGCGAACAGGACCGGACCGGCGCGGGAACGGTCACGTCCGGGAGACGCACAGCTCGGTGAGTATCCGGGGGCCACTCCGGTCGAACGCGATCGACCGGGGGCGCTCCCTCACCGGGAACGAAAGGACGGGTGACGAGGCGAGCGGAGGCAGAGAATCCGGGGTGGACGGCGAGGCGGCGCTTCGCACCGCGACCGCGGCGAGCGGTCGGGAGTGCAGGTGTCCCTCGCTCGGCGGGCACGACGAATCGTGCGAGGCCGCCGCGACGACGGCCGTTTCGCCGGGCCCGTCGAGGCAGCCGTACGACTGCGTTCCCGCCACGACCAGCAGCAGCAAGGCCACCACGAGCCGACGAAGAGTAGCCGGAGAGACACTCACGGTTCCCACCGTAGCAAAGATCGACTCGAACTCCCATGACGCCTAGTACTAACTGACCTAGTAGGACTTCACCGGGCGCTCACACCGGTCCCCGTACTACTAAGCGCGATAGTTGAACTTGTGCGACAGGAGATTCGGCACCCGTGACACCCCACCGGCGTTCGCCGCGGCACCCCCTCGCCGCCACCGCCGCCCTCATGATTCTCGGCTTCGGCGCGCTCCCCGCGAGCGCGCAACCGGCACCGCCACCGGACGGCCAGGACCCGATGCGGCGCTACCAGGAACTCGGCGCGCAGGCGGCCAAGGCCGACGAGGATCTGCTGGAATCACAGGACCGATTGAAGGCCCGCGAGACCGAGCGCGACCAGGCGACGGCCGCCCTGGGCAGGGCCGACGGCGATCTCACGCGGGCGCAGTCGGCCATCGATCGCTTCCGGCCGCAGGTCGAGGCGATCGCCCGGTCCGCGATGAACGGCCACCAGCTCGGCAACGCCGTCCTCCTGCTCGACAGCGGCAGCAGGCAGGAGTTCCTCGACCGCTCGTCCGCACTGTCGGTACTGGCCGAAGAGAAGGCCAAGGCGTTGAACGGCCTGCGCGACGCGCTCGGTTCCGCGCAGGCCGCCCGCACCACCGCGGCGAACGCGCGGGAGACGGCCCAGCTCGCGGCGAACGATGCGACCGTGGCACTGGACCAGGTCCGCACCCGCAAAGAGGACCTCGACAGCCGGATCGTCGAGGTCAGGAACGCGCTCGGTGACCTGCCCGCGTCGGACAAGGCGAAACTCGGCAAGGTCCAGGACAAGGGCTCCTATCTCGGGCCGCCCGGCGCCGCCAACGACGCGCTCCAGGCGGCACTGTCCAAACGAGGCTCGGAATACCAGTGGGGCGCCACCGGACCGGGCGAGTTCGACTGTTCCGGTCTGACGTCGTGGGCGTACAAGCAGGCGGGCGTCTCGCTTCCGCGCACCAGCCGTCAGCAGTACACCGCGGGAAAGGCCGTCCCGCTGGACCGGCTCGTCCCCGGAGACCTCGTCTTCTACGACGACGGCACCGGCGATCCGGGAGCGATCCATCACGTCGGCATGTACGTCGGCAACGGCAAGATGGTCGACGCGCCGACCGAGGGTCAGCTGGTCGACGTCCGGTCGGTCAAGGGCGACGGGCATCTGATGGGCGCGCGGCGCATCGTCGGGTGACCGCGGCGCACGCAGTATCCTTCCGTGCGGAGGTGTCATGCAACGGCTGGGCGAGCTCGAAGCGTCGGTGATGGACGTGCTCTGGAATTCGGCGGAACCCTTGCGGGTCCGCCAGGTGCTCGAGGCGATCAACCGGGATCGCGAACTCGCCTACACCACGGTGATGACGGTGCTGGACAATCTGCACCGCAAGGAATGGGTCGTGCGCGAAATGGAGAATCGCGCTTACCGCTATCGCGCCGTGGCGACCCGGGAGGAAGCCACCGCGCAAAGCCTGCGCGAACTCCTCGACTCCTCGGAGGACCGGGAATCGGTGCTGCTGCATTTCGCGCGCTCGGTCACCGAAGAGGAGTCCGACATCCTGCGACGGGCGCTGCGACGGAAGCCCAAGCGATGATCCTGGCGGCGGTGCTCCTGTTCGGTGTCGCGGTGATCGGCTGGTGCTCGCCCCGGTTGCTCGGCAGGCTGACCGCCGGTGGGATCAGTCCCGGTACGGCGCTCGCGTGGTGGCTGCTGACCGCCCTCGGCGTGCTCGCCGGCACTCTCGGTGCCGTCCTTCTCCTCGTATTGCCGGACCACGGTCCCGCCGCGGCGATCACCCGGTTCCTCCACGACTGCTGGGCGGCGGTCGGGCACAGCGGCCTGCCCGGTCTCGATCCCCTCGTCGGCGGTTTCGCCGGGGCGGTCGTCGTGATCGCCGCCACCCGGCTCACCGTGACCTGGGCCCACCGCAGGAAACGCAGCACCCTGCTGCACCGGCGTCACCGGGACGCGCTCAGGCTGACAGGCACCCGTGACGAGCGGCCGATCGCGACGCTGTGGGTGCCCGACGAGCGGCCGATCGCCTACAGCCTCGGCGGCCGCGACGGCCTGATCGTCGCCAGCCGGGGCCTGGCGGGCAGGCTCACCTCCCGGGAACTGAACGCGGTACTGGAGCACGAACGCGCGCATCTGCGCGGAAGGCATCACCTGCTGGCCGGATGCGCCGAAACACTCGGCCGCACGTTGCGGTTCGTCCCGCTCATGCGCGAACTCCCCGGCGCGGTCCGCCTCCTCGTCGAACTGGCCGCCGACCGGGCGGCCGCGACCGGTCACGGACCGGAAACCGTGCGCTCGGCCCTGCTGTCGATCCACGCCTCGGAAGGCGGCGACACCGCGCTCCGCTTGCGATGGCTCGCCCGGCACCCCTGCGGTCCGTCCCGGTTGCCGGACCGGGTGCGGGCCGTCGCGGGCGGAACCCTCGCGTTGTTCGCCCCGCCCGCGCTCACCGTCGGCCTGATGTTCACGTCGGGACTCCTTTCCTGCTGGTGAACGAAAGAGACGCGTTCGTCACCAAGGAGGGCGAACGGGTTCAGCGCCGGACACAATCAGGTGATACGCCGTTCCCGTCGTTCGTCCCCTTTTCCCGAACGGGTGGCCGAGGGTCGCTTATTGTCGTGTTCGACTGGACGAACCGGGGACGGCAATTCGGGCAAGCTCCACTCACAAGAGTGAGCAATGCCGGGAAATCCCCGTTCCATTGAGCCGGTAAGGCGAATTGCCGGTGCAACTCAAATGGCGGCATTCGGCCGATAGCCCGTTGTCGTAACGTCGGACGAGAGGCGCTTCTCAGTACACACCCCGCAACGAATTCCGCAATCCCATGGAGGTTTTCGTGATCCGACGTCCTCTGCGCACCATGACCGCGGTGATAGGCGCCGCGGCAGCCGTCACCGCCTTCGCGACCCCGGCTTCGGCGGCGACACCGGTGCTGAACGAAACGGCGGGTCCGGCCACGCTGGCCGCCTCGCAGCAGAAGATCGGCGCTTCGCTCGGCGCCGCGTTCGCCGGCTCCTGGCTGGACACGACGACCGGTGAACTCGTCGTCGGCACCACCGACGCGAGCCGCTCGGCCACGATCCGTTCGGCGGGCGCGATCCCGAAGGTGATGAAGCACAGTTCCGCCGAACTGAAGAAGATCCAGTCCACATTGGACGACAGAACCGCCGGCCTTCCCGGCTCGGTCGCCGGCTGGTACGTCGACGCGCCCGCGAACGAGGTCGTGGTCGAGGTGGCCGGCGGCGATTCCGCCGGCCGGGCCTGGGCTGCGGCCACCGGGGTCCCGGTCCGGGTGGACCAGGTGAAGAGCGCGCCACGGCCGTTGTGGAGCGTGGTCGGCGGACAGGGTCTCTACTTCAACGGCGGCGCCTGTTCGGTCGGGTTCAACGCCCATGACGACGACGATCATTTCGTGATCACCGCGGGCCACTGCACCGAACTCGGCGGCACCGTGCACGGCGTCGACGGCACGATCGGCCCTGTCGCGAAGTCGTCCTTCCCCGGTAACGACTACGGGACCGTCAAGGTGACCCACTCCGACGTCTCGACCCCGCCCCGGGTCGACCGGTACGGGGACGGCACCGACGTGCGGATCGAAGGCTCCGAGGTCGTCGCCGTCGGCGGCCGCGTCTGCCGGTCCGGGATCACCACCAAGTGGCAGTGCGGGCGGGTCGAAGCGCTGGACCAGACGGTGAACTACGGCAACGGAAACATCGTGCGAGGCCTCACCCAGACCAGCGCCTGCGCCGAACCGGGCGACTCCGGCGGCTCGTACGTCAGCCGTCCGTCCTCGGGTTCCGGCACGAAGCTGGTGCAGGCACAGGGTATGACCTCGGGCGGCTCCGGCGACTGCGAAGAAGGCGGCACCACCTTCTTCCAGCCCGTCAAGGAGGTGCTCAATCGCTACGACCTGACCCTCGAAAGGGACTGATCACCGAAGAGGGGCGGCCGATGCGACGGCCGCCCCTTGATCTCCCCGGCGAGTTCGCGTGCTTCGCCGACCATCGTCTCGATTTCGGCCCATCGGCGGCGGATCCGCTCGTGATCGGTGACCAGCGTGCCGGAAACCATGCCCAGGAACAGGTTCGCGTCCGCCCCGATCTCCGCGAGCCGCAGGAAGGGACGGCGGTCCGCCGCTGTTCCCGCGCCGTGCGCCGCCGCCCATTCCCGGGCCCGCAGCCCGGCGTCGTGACAGGTGTCGACGAGGAAGGAACGGATCTCCTCCGGCCGGTCCCCCGGGCTCGCCGGCGGTTTCCCCATCAGCGGGAAAATGTTCCAAGCCACCGAGAGCAGGCAGTCGGCCACGTCATCCATCGACTCCACGTCCACCCGGGGAGTGTTCAGGCCCGCGCCTCCTGCCAGGCGGAATGACTCGCGTGAACGACAGGGTCGACCCGATCAGGTGAGTGGCGGTGTGGGGCCACCGCGCACGTCGACGACAGGCTCCCGGTCCGGGCTCTCGATTTCGCGCAGGTCGACGATCTCCAGTCCGGCGACCAGTCCGGACAGTCCTTTGTGGCCCAGAGGCCGGATCGCGAGGATGCCGCTGACGAAGAACAACAGGTTCGCCAGTGGCTCGAATCCGCTGTTGACCGCGGACGCCAGGGTGAGCAGCGTGAAGTAGCCGCCGGACCCGGCCAGGAATCGCACGATCATCCGCCACAGGGCGGGCTTCCCACCGTCCGGCCCGGCGGGCCGCAGCAACACGATCCGCTGGCCGAAGCTGGCGCCGTTGCCCGCGACGGGGATGACGAACAACAGGAGCACGGCGGGCAGCAGGGTGGTGGTCAGCGCCGCGACCACGGTGTTCGGGTCGCCCGCCACCAGGGTCGTCACGATCCCGATGGTGGTGCCGAGCAGCACGACCGAGACGAAGTCGACGGCCATCCCGAGCAGACGGCGGCGCGCGGTGACCGGTCGCGGCGTTCCCGGCGGCGCGGACGGCTCGTTGCCCGGCAGCAGCCGCAGCAACGGGGCGAGGCCGAAGCCGACGGCGGCGCCGAGGGTGTTGGTCAGCAGGTCGTCGACGTCGGCGAGCCGGTACGGGCAGTCGAACAGGAACCAGACCCCGGTGAGCTGGGTGCACTCGATGAACAGGGAGACCGCGAACCCGAGGGCCACGGTGACCGCGAAACCGCGCCGGAAGAGATGCCGGACGAACATGCCCAGCGGCACGAACAAGGCGACGTTGAAGACCGCCTGCTGGACCGCGGGATTGCGCAGGAACGCGCGCAGGCCCGCCCCGCTCTGTTCGCGGCGGATGTCGGCGACGAACTGGAACGGGCGCAGTTGCAGGTGACTCGTCGCGTGCTCGGCGCACCACGCCGCCGTCGTCTGCGGGATGGGGAGCAACGTGTACGTCCACAGTGACATGGCGTAGACCAGGAACCCGAACACCAGCAGGACCCGCCACAGCCCGAGTTCGCCGCGGCGCCGGTAGCTCGCCGCGATGTACGGGACGGCCAGAATGCCCGCGAGCACGAAACCCGCGAACACCGCGATGACCGCGGAGACGGTCGGATCAGTCACTCGCGGAAGCTAACAACGCTCGCTCCGGCGCACCCGTTACGCCACCTGGCCGGGTGACGGACTCGGCCGGAGCGAGGGCTCGCTGGTGCGCGAGCGCGGCGATGGCGAAGGTCAGGTGGACGACGACCCAATTGCGGTCTTCGTGGTGGATCCGCTGCAACAGGTCGAGAGTGGCGTCGCCGGGACTGCGCCCCTGACGGCAGGCGTCGATGTACGCCTGGGTCAGCTCGTCGACGTTCCGCCGGAACTCCGCGAAGGGGTCGGCGGAGTGGCTGTCGGTGCACAAATCCACGGTCACGTCACTCAGCGTTCCACAACGCGACACAAAGTTACGACTTGACGGTTCCGGAATCACTCACGTGAGGTAGTCCCGGGCTGATCTCTGTGCTCTGCGTCACGCCGACGCGAGCGAGGCGGGCATCCGGCGCTCCCGTTCGACCGTCTTCGCCCGGCGGGTGACCGGGAAGCGCTGGTCGAGTTCGACGAGCAGCGGGGTCGCCGCCATCAGCGCCAGCAGCGCGAGCCCGGCGTATGCGCCCAAAGTCGCGATGATCGTCATTTCGGCCTCCTCGATCCCCGTACCGCCTGTTCCGGCGGCCTGGAACCAGGATCGCTTCCCGGCGGGGTGCGGCGGATCGGTCATCCGGCGGAGGTGCCTCGACCGGTCGGCCTTTTCGGCACTGGTCTTTCGGCCGATCCCGGACGGCGATGCAGCAGATCGAACCGCGACCACATGGCTTCGGCCGCCTCGATGGATTCGCCGGTGCGAACGGGATCGACGGCGGCGAGCTGCGCGACGATGGCCTGCACCAGGCTCATCCCCGCGGTCAGCGACGGGAAGAAGGTCACGCCTTCGGCGGGCACCATCAGCACCTGCTCGACGGCGCCCGCCAGCGCGGGGCTGGCCGCGTCGGTGATGGCGAACGCGCGCGCTCCCCTCGCCTTCGCCTCGTCCGCGGCGAGCACCGTACTTTCGTACAGGCGCCAGAAACTGATCGCGATGAGCACGTCGTCGGCGGTGAGTTTGGCCGTGGCGTTGGCGAGTTCGGCGTCGCCCGCGGTGATCGCGTGGACGTCGTATCCGGCGAGCCGGGCGTTGTGCGCGAACGCGATCCCGACGGCGGCATAGCTGCCGTCGGCGATGACGAGCGTGCGGCGTGCGGCGGCGACGGCCTCGGCGACGTTGCGGATCTCGTCCTCGGTGACCCGCCGGTTGAGCAGGGCGAGGCTGTCGAGGTCGCGGCGCAGCGACGCCGAGCCCGGCGAGTCCACGTCCCGGTGTTCCTCGGCCACCTGCGGCGCGCTCAGCGACGACATGTACCGCGCCCGCAACTCCTGTTGCAGCGCGGGCCAGCCGGCGAAACCGAGCGCCTGCGCGGTGCGGGTGACGGTGGCGACGTTGACCCCGGCGAGCTGGGCGAGCTCGGCCGTCGACCCGAACGACGCCCGGCGCGGTTGCGAGACCAGCACTTCGAGCACGGCGGCCGACTTCGGCCGCAGGCCGCGTTCCGGCGTCCGATCCCGAAGCCACGCCTCGAAACCGTCACCGGTTCCCGTCTCTGTCACACACACCCTCCCTCGACCGCGCCACGGTAACGCATCGTGCCCGTCGAACCACCTGCAACAACCATTGCAGTTTTACGGAAACGCAGTATACGTTGTCCGCACTCCTCGTCGCCCGAACCACGGAAGGCGTTCCCCATGACGCTTCTGGCTCGACTGGACCGGCTCCCGCTGAGCCGTCCCCACTATCTGCTCCTGCTCATCGGCGGGCTCGGTTACACCTTCGACGGCATGGACTCCGCCGTGGTCGCCTTCCTCCTGCCGAGCGCGAAAGCGGTCTGGGGTCTCGACAACGGGCAGCTCGGGCTGATCGGTTCGGCGACGCCGTTCGGCTTCCTCTTCGGCGCGATCGCCGCGGGCCTGCTGGGCGACCGCGTCGGCCGCAAGAAGGTCATGATGTACGCGCTGGCCTTCTACGCGGTGTTCTCGGTGCTCGCCGCCTTCTCCCCGAACTACGAGATCTTCCTGGGCGCCCGGGTGCTGGCCGGGGCGGGTGCGGGTGCCGAAAGCGCGATCATCGCGCCGTTCCTGTCCGAATTCGTCCCCGCGAAGCGACGCGGCTGGTTCGTCGGCGCGCTCGCCGGGTTCTTCTCGTTCGGCTTCGTGATGGCCGCGCTGATCGGGCGGTTCGTCGTGCCGACGGTGCCGGAGGGCTGGCGGGTCGCCCAGCTGATCACCGCGCTGCCGATCGTCATGCTGCTGTGGTGGCGTCGGTCCCTGCCGGAATCGCCGAGGTTCCTCGTCGCGAACGGGCGTCACGCCGAGGCGGAGAAGATCGTCGCGAAACTGGAGCGGGACGTCGAAAAGGCGACCGGGCGACCACTTCCGACCGTGGCCGAGACCGATGTCCAGCCCGCGAAGGAAACCCCGAAGGTCAACCTGTTCAGCGCGCTGAAGTTCCTGTGGAGCCCGGCGATGGCACGCCGGACCGCGGTGATCTGGACCGTCTGGTTCGTGATCACGTTCTCCTACTACGGTTTCTTCTCCTGGATCCCGACACTGCTGGTCGAGCGCGGGATCACCGTCACCAAGAGCTTCGAGTTCTCGATCATCATCTACCTGGCGCAGATCCCCGGGTACTTCTCCGCGGCCTGGCTGTCGGAACGGCTCGACCGCAAGCACACCATCGCGTTGTACCTCGCGGGTTCGGCGGTGAGCGCGTTCTGGCTGAGCCAGATGGACGCGCCGTGGTCGATCACCCTCGCCGGGGCGGTGCTGTCGTTCTTCCTCAACGGCACCTACGCCGGTGTGTACTCCTACACCCCCGAGGTGTTCCCGACCTGGATCCGCGCCAGCGGCACCGGCCTGTCCAGCGCGTTCGGCAGGCTCGGCAGCATCCTGGCCCCGACGATCATCGGCCTGTCCGCCGCGAGCCTCGGCTTCGCCGGCGTCTTCGGCCTGACCAC
Source organism: Amycolatopsis sp. lyj-90 (assembly GCF_046549035.1). Taxonomy (NCBI): domain Bacteria; kingdom Bacillati; phylum Actinomycetota; class Actinomycetes; order Pseudonocardiales; family Pseudonocardiaceae; genus Amycolatopsis; species Amycolatopsis sp. lyj-90. The sequence goes on along the minus strand of NZ_JAJPWP010000001.1, from coordinate 916,283 downwards.
CGCCGTCCTGGCGGCCGGGGTGGTGTGCGTGGTCGTGTTCGGCCTGTCCACCGCCGGCCGTTCCCTGGAAGAACTGACCGAACACGGCGCGCCCGTGGAAACCGCCAAGGAGATGACGAAGTGACCGTGTCGCTGTCCATTGTGGAGGACAAGACCCGAGCGACGATCGGCGTGAGGCTGTTCACCGTGCTGGCCTGGGTGCCCGAACGGCGGGCGCTGCGCCGCGTGCACAGCAGCCACCCGGCGGAGTACCCGGTCGGCGGCGAAAAGACCGTCGAGGTGGCGGCGGGCTGGCTGGAGCGGTGCATCACCGGACAGGAACCCTATTTCGGGCCCGACAGCGCGGCGGTGCGGGAGATCTTCGCCGACCACGAACTCATCGACCGGCTCGGCTGCGGCGCGGTGATCAACGTGCCGGTGGTGGACGACGGCCGCACGCTCGGCGTCCTCAACATCCTCGACGCCGAAGGCAGCTACGACGACGATTCCGTCACCGCCGCCCGATCTCTGGCACCGTTGGCGGTGCCCGCCCTGCGCGAAATCCTGGAGGCCCGATGAACGGCTCACTGCTGCTGCGCAACGCCCGTCTGCTCGACCCGGTCACGGGCGAGTACACCGAGGGCGATCTCCGGTGCGCCGACGGCCGGATCGTCGAGACCGGCACGGGTCTCGCCGCGGGCGACGTCCGGACCGAGGACCTGCGCGGCGCGTTCGTGCTGCCCGGACTCGTCGACGCGCACGTGCACGTGACCGCCTCGACAGCGGATCTGGGGTCGCTCCCCGCGTCGTCACCGTCCTACGTGACCGCGCACAGCGCCCGCACCATGAGCCTGATGCTGGACCGGGGCTTCACCACGGTCCGGGACGCGTCCGGCGCCGACTACGGTCTCGCCGACGCACAGGCCGAGGGCTTGTTCCGCGGTCCCCGCCTGCTGTTCTGCGGGCGCGCGCTGAGTCAGACCGGCGGCCACGGCGACAGCCGGACCCGCGGCGCCAACGTCAGCGACGACCACCCGTGCTGCGCGGGGCTCGGCCGCGTCGCCGACGGTGTCGACGCCGTCCGCGCCGCGGCGCGCGACGAACTGCGCAAGGGAGCGCACCACATCAAGGTGATGGCCTCCGGCGGCGTCGCCTCCCCCACCGACCGGGTCGACTCGACGCAGTACTCCGCCGAGGAACTGCGCGCGATCGTCGAGGAGGCGGACGCGGCCAACCGCTATGTCGCCGCCCACGCCTACACCGCCCGTGCGGTGAACCGCGCGCTGGAGCTGGGCGTGCGGTCGATCGAGCACGGCAACCTGATCGACGACCTCAGTGTCGAGCTGTTCCTCCGGCACGACGCGTACCTCGTGCCCACGTTGGTCACGTACTGGGCGCTGAAGGAGGAAGGACGCGAGCACGGGCTGCCGGAATCCAGCTGGCGCAAGGTCGACGACGTCCTCGGCGCGGGCATGGCCGCGCTCGAAAAGGCCGACCGGGGCGGGGTGAAACTGGTGTACGGCAGCGATCTCCTCGGCGGGATGCACCGGCACCAGAACCACGAATTCCGGCTGCGCGGCGAGGTCCAGCCCGCGGTGGACGTGATCCGCTCCGCGACGTCGACGGCGGCCGACCTGCTGAACCTGACCGGCGAGATCGGCACGCTGGCCCCAGGCGCGCACGCGGATCTGCTCGTCCTCGACCGGGATCCGCTGGAGGACATCGGCGTCCTGGCCGAGCCGAAGGGCTTCCGGCACGTCATCCAGGGTGGAACGGTGGTCTCCGCCTGACGCGTTTCGTCCTCTGGTTGCGGTAGTTGCGCGTGCATGTATCGCAACCAGAGGACGAAACGCGGGGTCAGGAGAAGCGCTGCGGGACGCCCCAGGGGTTGTCGTCCCGCAGCGGTTCGGGCAGCAGGTGCGAAGGCCAGTCCTGATAGGACACCGGCCGCAGGAAGCGGTCCACCGCCGCCGTCCCGACCGACGTCGACGCCGGTGAGGTCGTCGCCGGGTACGGGCCGCCGTGCTGCATCGCGGCGGTCACCGCGACCCCGGTCGGCCACCCGCCCCACAGGATCCGCCCGCTGCGGTCGGCCAGCACCGGGCGCAGGGCCTCGGCGTCGCCCGCCTCCGAGTCCAAGGCGTGCACGGTCGTCGTGAGCTGACCCGGGAGTGCCGCCAAAATCGGCACGACGTCGGACAGCCGCGAGTACCGAACGACCACGCCCAGCGGGCCGAAACACTCCTCCGCAACGTCGGGGACGAAATCGGCCAGGTCGATTTCGAGCAGCCGGGCCCCGGCTCCCCCGACGATCTCACGCATCCTCGGAATCGCGGACAGCCGCTCCGCGACGGTCTCGAAGCCGGAGGCGATGCGATCGTTCAAGAACGACCCCGCCGTCACCGCTCGCAGGCGTTCGGCGACAAGATCAACGAACGGCCCCGACGACGGTGCGAACACCAGGCCGGGATTCGTGCAGAACTGGCCGTTGCCCAGCGTCAGCGAACCCGCGTAGCCCGTCGCGAGTTCTTCGGCACGGGCCTCGGCGGCACCGGGCAGGACGATCACCGGATTGACGCTGCCGAGCTCGCCGTGGAACGGGATCGGCACCGGCCGGTCGGCCGCGATCCGCGCCAGCGCGAGCCCGCCCGCCACCGATCCGGTGAAGGCCGCAGCCGCGACCGCCGGATGCCGCAGCGCCTCCACTCCGGCGGCTTCCCCCTCGACGAGACCGAGTAGCGCACCCCACCGCCCGAGCGCCTCGACGACGATCGACGCCGTCCGGCGGGAAAGTTCCGGATGCCCCGGGTGCGCCTTGACCACCACCGGGCATCCGGCCGCCCATGCCGCCGCGGTGTCCCCGCCCGCCACGCTGAACGCGAAGGGGAAGTTGCTCGCGGCGAACACCAGGACCGGTCCCACCGCCGTGCGATACCGGCGCAGGTCCGGCCGGGGGCCGGGTGGCCACGACGGATCGGCGCGATCGATCCGGACGTCGTAGGACGAACCGCTCTCGGCCGCGAGCAGGCGCAGCTGGAACGTCGTGCGGGCCAGCTCGCCGGTCAGCCGTTTCGTCCCCAGCCGGGTTTCGGCGTCGGCGATCGCGATCAGCTCCGGGCCCGCCGCGTCCAGCGCGTCGGCCACGCCGGTGATCACCGCCGCGCGCGTCTTCGGGTCGGTGGCGGCCCACGCACCGGCGATCTCCGCCGCCTGGACGATTTCCTTCATTGGTTCCTTTTCTCTCCGGGGCTGAAGGGGCCTTTCCCCGCGTCGCATGCGGCGAAGGGCGCTTTCCCTGCATGGCATGCGGGGAAAGGCCCCTTCAGCTCAGAGGACAAAGCCCGCCGGGAACGGATCGTCCGGGTCGAGCAGGTAGGTGGCGTTACCGGTGATCCACGCGCGCCCGGAAAACTCCGGCACCACGGCCGGGACACCCCCGACGGTGGTCTCGGCGACCAGCTCACCGGTGAACGTGGTGCCGATGAACGAGCTGTTCTCGAACGGCGTGTGCAGCGCCAGCTCGCCGCGGGCGTGCAGCTGGGCCATCCGGGCCGAAGTGCCGGTGCCGCACGGCGACCGGTCGAACCAGCCGGGATGGATGGCCATCGCGTTCCGCGACGCGCGGGCGTCCGAACCCGGGGCGAGGAACTGGACGTGCTTGCAGCCGCCGATCAGCGGATCGGCCGGATGCTTCGGCGGGCGCTGGTCGTTGATCGCCGCCATGATGTCCAGTCCCGCCGCGAGGATCCGGTCCTTCTCCGCGCGCTCGAACGGGATGTCCACTTGGGACAGTTCGAGGATGGCGTAGAAGTTGCCGCCGTAGGCCAGGTCGTAGCGCACCTCGCCGAGTCCGGGCACCTCGACCGACGCGTCCCGCTCGGCGAGGAAGGACGCGACGTTGCGCAGCTTGACCCGTTCGGCCCGGCCGTCCCGGACCTCGACCTCGGCGTGCACGAGCCCGGCCGGGGTGTCGAGGCGCACCACGGTCTTCGGTTCGGTCACCTCGACCATGCCGGTCTCCACCAGCACCGTCGCCACACCGATCGTGCCGTGCCCGCACATCGGCAGGCAGCCCGACACCTCGATGTACACCACGCCCCAGTCGGCGTCCGGCCTGGCCGGCGGCTGCAGGATCGCGCCGCTCATGGCCGAATGGCCGCGCGGCTCGTTCATCAGGAACCGCCGCAGGTGGTCCAGGTGCTCCATGAAGTACCGGCGGCGCTCGGCCATGGTGTCACCGGGGATGACGCCGACCCCGTCGGTCACCACCCGGGTCGGCATGCCCTCGGTATGCGAATCGACGGCGGTGATCGACCGGATCGACCGCACCTACTCCACCCCCAGCGAGGCGAGCGCGCGGCGCATGTCGGCGGTGACCTGCTCGCGGTGCTCGTCGGTCAGCGGTCCGCGCGGCGGACGGCAGGGTCCGCCGTAGCGGCCGACGAGGTCCATGCCGAGTTTGATGGCCTGGACGAACTCGGTGCGCGAATCCCAGCGGAACGCGGCCACCAGCGGTTCGTACAGCGCCCTGGCCTCCTCGAGTTTCCCCGCCCTCGCCAGCTCGAACAGGCGCACCGACTCGGCCGGGAACACGTTGGGGAAGCCGGCGAACCAGCCTGTCGCGCCCATCAGCAGGCTTTCCAGCACGACGTCGTCGGCGCCGCTGATCACGTCCAGGCCCGGCGCCTGCTCGCGGATCTCCAGCACCCGCCGGACGTCACCTGAGAATTCCTTGACCGCCACCACGTTGTCGATCGCCGCGATCTCGGCCAGCAGTGCCGGGGTGAGATCGACCTTGGTGTCGATGGGGTTGTTGTAGACCATCACCGGCAGGCCGACCGACGCCACCGCCTCGAAGTGGGCGAGGACTTCACCGCGGTTCGCGCGGTACATCGTGGGCGGCAGGCACAGCAGGCCGCCGGCGCCGTCTTCGGCGGCGATTTCGGCCCAGTGCCTGGCCTGATGGGACCCGGGACCGTGGACGCCGACGACGACGATGCCGTCCTTCCCCACGGTTTCGATCGCGGTGCGGGCCGCGCGGCGGCGTTCGTCGTCGGTGAGCGACGAATACTCGCCGAGGGAGCCGTTCGGGCCGACGCCCCGGCAGCCGTTGTCGATCAGCCACCGGCAGTGCGCGGCGTAGGCGTCGTAATCCACGGCCAGCCCGGCGGGTGCCGATTCGTCCGCCCGGTACGGGAGGGCGGTCGCGACGACGACGCCACCGAGGTCGGGGGTGCTCATTCAGGTTCTCCTTCGGTTCGGGCGGCGAGTTCGCCGAGCCGGATCGGCTGGGCGATCGGGCGGTGGTGCCGTTCGGTACCACCGCAGAGTTCGGATACGGCCGGACCGCACATCCGGCCCTGGCACGGACCGAGGCCCGCCCGGGTGCCGAGTTTCAGCGCGTGCGGGCCGGGGCAGGCCGGGTCGGCGGTCGCGCGGACGAGCTCGCCGTAGGTGGTTTCCTCGCACCGGCAGACGATCGTGTCTTCGCGAAGCCAGCGTCGCCAGGCCGTGCCGATCGGATGCGCCGTGGCGAGGCGTTCGGCGAACGTGTGGGCGCGGTCGCGGGCACGGACCAAGGCCGGGCCGGGCGTTTCCCCCGCGGCGACACGACCCGCCACCGCGCCCTCGGCCGCGGCGGTGACCGCGCCACCGATACCGGTGATCTCGCCCGCGGCGAAGACACCGTCCACTGTGGTCCGTTGGCCGTCGTCGACCCGGACGAAACCACCGTCCAGTGCGCAGCCCGCGGCGACGGCCAGTTCGGGTTGCGGGACGAATCCGTGGCCGACGCAGACCGCGTCGACCTCGTACGTCCGCTCGGTGCCGGGGACGACCGACCAGTCCGCGCGGACCTCGGCGGTCACCACCTCGCGGACGCTGTCCGCGCCCCGCGCTTCGATCACGGCCCGGCCGAACCGGTACGGGACACGATGGCGGGCCAATGTCGCGGCGTAGCGGGCCAGTTCGCCCGCCTTGCCCGCGTGGGCGGCCAACCGCCACGGTCGCGCCGACCATCCTTTCCGGACGGTCGCGAACGGGTTCGCCTCCAGGACCGCGACCACCTCGGCCCCGGCGTCCAGCAGCGATTCCGCGACCGGCAGCAGGAACGGCCCGGCCCCGGCGACGAGTACCCGCCCGCCGATCGCGACCCGCTCCCCTTTCGCCAGCGCTTGCGCCGCGCCCGCGGTGTACACGCCGGGCAGTTCCCAGCCGGGGAACGGCAGGGTGCGGTCGTGCGCGCCGGTCGCGAGGATCAGCGCGTCCGGAACGAGGGACAGCCGCTGTCGTCCGCCGCCGTCGGACTGTCCTCGCAGGACGTGCACCCGGTGCTCCGCGCGGTCGAACGCCCAGACGCCTGCGCCGGGCCACCACTGGCACCTCGGATGCGCGAGCAGACGGCGGCGCCGGGTGAACTCCGGTCCGCCATGCTGTGCCGCGTAGGCCTCCGGCGGCATACGGTGATACTGGCCGCCGGGCGATTGCGCCTGGTCCAGCACCGTGACACGGGCACCGGCCCGTAAGGCGTGCTCGACGGCCGCGAGTCCGGCGGGCCCGGCGCCGACGATCACCACATGGCGGCTCACGCGTTCTCCTCCCGTGACTGGGTGCGGATCTCGTCGCCGTCGGCGGCCGGACGGCGGCACGCGCGGACGTCGGGCACGTCGTTGACCGTGAGCAGGCAATCGAAGCACGCGCCGATGCCGCAGAACACGCCGCGCGGCGCACCGGACCGCGTGGTGCGCCAGGAGATCCGGCCCGCGGCGAGCAGCACTCCCGCCACACTCTGGCCCGCGATCCCGGTCAGGGCTTCGCCGTCGACGGTGATCCGGATCGGCCTGCCGCTCACGCGGCCACCCCGGCCAGTACCGCGGGACGATCCACGGTGAATTCTCCGACGGGCATCGTGGGCTCCGCCCCGGTGAGCAGTTCGCGCAGCAGGCGCGCGGTGCCGACGCTCAGCCCGATTCCGGCGCCTTCGTGCCCGGTGGCGTGCCACAGGTTTCCCAGCCGCGGGTCCTCGCCGAGCACCGGGAGGTGATCGTCCACATAGGGCCGGAAACCGCCGTACGCCCGCATGATCGCCGCGTCGGCGAGCGACGGGAACAGCCGCAGGGCCTTGACCGCGATGGCGCTCAGCACGTCGGGGCGGATGGCGTCGTCGAACTCCACCCGGCGGCGGGACGAGCCGATCAGCACGGTGCCGCCCCAGGTCGACTCGACGACGGCGGAGGTCTGCAGTTCGCCCGAGTCCGCGCCGACCGCGCCGACGTAATCGGCGTCGTAGACCTTGTGCCGGACGACGCCGGGCATCGGGGTGGTCACCAGCACCTCGCCCCGGCGGGGGCGGATCGCGATCGGGGCGCCGAGGCGCGCCGACACCTGACCGGCCCACGGGCCCGCGGCGTTCACGACGACGTCGGCCTCGATGACCTCGCCGGGCACGCGGACACCGGTGATCCGTCCACTTCGGACGGACGCGCCGATGACCTCGGTATCGGACCGCAGCCGGGCGCCGTGGCGCAGCGCGGAGCCCAGCAGGGCCAGTGCCGCGCCCGCGGGCTGGACCTGAGCGTCCTCCGGGTAGAGGAACGCGGCGGTCACCTCGCGGGTCAGCGCGGGCTCGGCATCGGCGAGTTCCTTGGGAGACAACGGTTCCGCGCGGACCCCGAGTTGCGTCCCGGCGAACGACGTGAGGGCGCGGGCGCCGTCGTCGGTGGTGGCGACCACGATGCCGCCCTTGGGGTCGTACTCGATCGCGGCGGCGGCACGCGCCTCCTCGTCGGCGATCTCGGCGACGACACGCGGCCACATTCGGACCGAAAGCTTCGCGAGTTCGAGTTCGGCGCCCGGCCCCTTGTCGGAGACGAGGACGTTGCCTTCACCGTGTGAAGTGGTGCCCCCGGCAGGACGGCCGCGATCCACGACCACGACGTCGAAGCCCGCCAGGCTCAGCTCACGGGCACACGCGGCGCCGACGATACCCGCGCCGAGTACGACCACACGCGTTCGGTTCATCGACCCTCCAGCGTTCGGTAAAGCGAACGATCGGAGAGTAGGTTCCCTCCCGGAGGGGTGTCAATACCTGGGGAGCGGTCAGCCCTTCAGCACGGGATGCGGCCTGCCGTCGAGCCGTTCGTCGGCGCGATACTGCAGCAGCAGGACCGAGTGCACCGGCCCGTCGGGCGCGGTGTAGCAATGCGGCTCACGGGCATCGAAGGCCACGTAGTCACCAGGGCCGACCTCGACGGTCTTGCCCGCCACCTCGACCCGTAGCGAGCCGGACTGCACGACGGTGTGCTCGATCCCGACATGCCCCTGCGACCGCTGAGGCGCGTCGCCGCGCACGACCTGGTCGTACACCTCGAAGACGCCGTCACCGGTCTCGATCCGGCGCAGCGGCCGGAGATCCACTCCCTCGCCGCTGAGCACCTCGACGTCGGCACCGCGCACCACGGTGAGCGCGCCGCCCGCGCGATGGTCGAGCAGATCGGAGATCGCCACTTCCAGCACCCTGGACAGGCTGAACACGGTCTCGATGGTCGGATTGCCGCCGCCGGACTCCAGCTGCGACAGCGTCGCCTTGCCGATCCCCGACCTGCGGGACAGCTCCGAAAGCGAAAGGCCCCTCGCCGCCCTGGCCGCGCGCAGGTTGACCGCCAGCATGTCCCGGATCGAGGGCGTCTCGTCCTCCACCGCTTCTCCCCTGTCGTTCGTCAAACCGTACGACCGGACGGCGAATCGTTCGCTTTGCCGATCGAGTTCGCGGACATCATGACACGCCTCCCGGCGGGGAGGGCATAGCCGCGGCCGATGGGGCGACGCGATGGTGGGCGATGGCGGCCGCGATGAAACTCCTTCACCAACCGGTGTGTCACCGTCGACACAGGGTCACGGGCCACACCGCCCTATCTCCGTATCCCTCGAGCGAGGAGATCCCCGTGCAGCTGATCCGTAGATCCTCATCGGCCGGAAGACGGCTTCGCGCGTTCGGCGCGGTGCTCGTCACCGCTCTCGGACTGACCGCGGCCGTGACCACCGCACCGGCCACCGCTGCCGCGAACGCCTGTCTCACCGGCACACTCGCCTTCGACCATCTCGACGCGGAGGCCGGCCCGGGCAAACCCGTGCGCACGCAGGTGGCGCGGAACGCGAACTGGGAGCTGTGGGGCCGCACCGGCTCCGGCGCGGCGGCCCGGCTCTCCGGCGGCATCACCGGCGCGTCCGACGGCCGGTTCTCCGCCTGCCACCCGGCTTCCCTCACCGAGGCGTACGTCAGGTTCCGGTCGAGCAGCACCTCCCTGTGGCGAGTGGTCAAGGCCGCGAACGACACCACCGACTACACGTTCGACTCGGCACGCCGCACGAACGTGTCCGGCACCCAGGACCTCGGCACGGTGAAGGTGCCCTCCGGTCTGCAGCGGGCGTGGAAGGTGGTCGACACGCTCAACGTCCTCTACTGGAAACGCGCCAACCCCAGCTCGTCCTGCTGGACGAGCCGCCAGTCCGACGGGCGCTGCGACCGGATCACCTTCGTCTGGGATCCGAAGGTCGCCGACGGCGGTTATTGGGACTACCCGAACACGAACTACGTCTTCCTCGGCAACACGATGCCGGATTCGAAGCACCTCGTGCTCCACGAAGCCGGGCACTGGCTGCAGTGGCAGCTCTACGGGCGCGGCTTCCCCGTGGTCGAAGACTGCAACCCGCACTACATCGAGAAGCACAGTTCGGAGTCGTGCGCGTGGACCGAAGGCTTCGCGGACGCCGTCGCCGCCTACGCCCTCGGCGACTATCGCTACGTCTACGACAACGGCAACTCCTCCAGCTTCCAGAACGACGCCTCGACGCCGGGCTGGGACCGCGGCGACACCGTGCAGGGCCGGGTCGGCTCCTCCCTGCTGGACCTGTGGGCCGCGAACGGGCCGGACGGCGGGAACTGGAACCGCACGATCGCGCTGATGACCCGGGACTTCAGCCAGGACTTCCGTGAGTACTTCACCGAGGACAGGCCCGCCGCCGGCCTGTCCACGACCGGTACGGCGCGGCGGATCCTCACCGGGCACACCATCTCGTACTGACAGGAGCTGAAGGAGAAGTCCCTCGTCCAGCCCCTGCGCGCGTGCTATGAAAGGCCCGTTACTTGCAAATTTTGCAAGTAACGGGCCTTTCATAGCGTTCGGGAGGGACCGAAGGGCGCGGGTGGCGGGGTTAGGTCCTGGCCGCCCGGACCCAGGCGGTGATCTCGTCGGCGGTCGATGGGAAACCGCCGGAGAGCAGGTCGTGCCCGGATCCGGTGACCACGACGTTGTCCTCGATGCGGACGCCGAGGCCGCGCAGTTCGGGCGGCACGGTGCGGTCGCCGGCGTGGAAGTACAGGCCGGGCTCCACCGCCAGCGCCATCCCCTCCGCCAAGGTGCCCTCGCGATAGCCGGAGGGATGGGCGGCGGCGCAGTCATGGACGTCCAGCCCGAGGAAATGGCCGGTACCGCAGACGATGTAGCGCCGGTGCTGCTGCCCGTCCGGCGACAGCGCTTCGTCCACCGACACCGGGAGGAGGCCCCAATCGTGCAACCCCGCCGCGAGCACCCCCAGCGCCGTCGTCTGGAAGGCGGCGAAGTCCTGACCGGGGCGCACTTCCGCCAGGGCCGCGACCTGCGCCTTGTGCACCAGTTCGTAGACGTCGCGCTGAGCCGTCGTGAACTCCCCGCCGACCGGGAAGGTGCGGGTGATGTCGGCCGTGTACAGGGACTCCAGCTCGACTCCGGCGTCGAGCAGCAGCAGGCTGTCCTCGGTCACCTGGCCGTCGCAGCGCGTCCAGTGCAGGATCGGCGCGTGCGGCCCGGCGGCGACGATCGAGGTGTAGCCGGGACCGGTGCCCTCGGTGCGGGCACGCCGGTCGAAAGTGCCCTGCAGCCAGCGTTCCCCGCCGCCGCGGACCGCCTCGGGCAACGCGGCCAGCACGTCGGCGAACCCGAGGGCGGTCGCGTCGACGGCGTCGCGCAACTGGCCGATCTCCCAGTCGTCCTTGATACGGCGCAGGTCCGCGAGAACCGTCCGGAGCTGTTCGCTGTGACCGAAGCCGAACGCGTCGAGCGCCGGGTGGACCCCGGCACCGGCCAGGACGCCCGGGTTCCGCCCGCGCAAACCGTGCGGGAGGTCCTCCAGCGGACGGCAGTCGATGCCGAGCGCCTGCCCGTACGCGGCGGGCCCGGCGGCGGTGCCGACCCACAGCGGGCTGGTGTCGGCGTCGCCCACGAAGTCGGGCTCGTCCGCCTCGGCGGGCCGAGGGACGTACAGCGTGGCGTGATGGCTGTCCCCTGCCGGAGTCAGCACCAGGATGGCGCCCTCACGCTGGCAGCCGGTGAGCCAGACGAAGTCGCTGTCTGCCCGGAAGCCGTGGAAGGTGTCGTTGGACCGCACCACGGCCCGGCCCGCCGCGAGCGCGATCCGCCGTCCGGGCAGCTCCGCGGACAGCCTGCCGCGATGAGCGGCGGCGGCCTCGGCGGTGCCGGGCAGCACCTCGACCACGTCGTCGGCGGGCTCCCAGCCGTCACTGATCCAGTTCCGGAACCCCTTGGCGGCCAGCAGCGCGCGCAGATCCGGCCGGGTTCGGTCGCCGGTCATCGGCTCCCCCTTCAGGTAGTCGGACTTCTGACCGCACCCTCACACCGCGAACGGTCCGGCCGTAATGACCGGCGGCGATAGACTCCGCCTATGGCCCTGGAGATCCGGCACCTGCGGGCGATCTGCGCCATCGCCGAAGCGGGCAGCCTCTCGCAGGCGGCCGCCGCGCTGGGCATGTCCCAGCCGTCGCTGACCTCGCTGCTCCAGCGGCTCGAACGGCAGATCGGCGCGCCGCTGTTCGTGCGGAGTCATACCGGCGTGACCCCGACCCCGGTGGGCGAGCAGACGCTGCGCCGCGCGCTGACCCTGCTCGTGGAGTTCGACCGCTTCGAGAGCGACCTCCTCGGCGCGCTCGGCGACGGCCCCGTCCGGCTCGGATCGTCCCAAATGGACTGTCTGCCCACCTTCGTCGAACGGCTGGACGACGCGCTGCCGGGGCTGGACGTGACCGTCCATGTGGAACCGTCCAGCGCGGTACTGGCCCAAGCGCTGGCCCGCGCGACCCTCGACATCGCCGTCATCGCCATGTCCGACGACCAGGAAGTGCCGCTGGCGAAGCATCTGGGACACCGGGTGCTGTTCTCGTGGCTGCCCGTTTTCGTCGGCCTTCCCGCCCGGCACCGGCTCGCCGACGGCTTCGAGGTCGACCTGGCCGACCTCGCCGACGAAGCGTGGATCGGGCCGCCTGGTCCCGAAGACGGCTCGCTGACGTCGTTGCGCGCGGCGACCCACCGCGCCGGGTTCACGCCTCGGATCCGCTTCGAATGCCCCAACGGCGGCGGACGGCACCTGATCGCCGCCGGGCAGGCGGTGCAACTCGTGGAACCGACCGCGCCCGAACTGCCGGGCATGGTCGTCCGCCCGCTGAAGGACGACCCCATGCGGATGCGGCTCGTGCTGGCGTGGCGCAAGGAGCGGATGACGTGGGACCAGGCGGAGAACGTGTACCGCGCGGTGATGACGTCGTACACGCGGCACGCGATGGCGTCGACGCCGTTCCGGACGTGGTGGGAGCGGCGGCGGAGTTCGCAGTCCTGGGACGGGCTGGTGGACTTCTTCCGGGTGACCGGTACTTGACGCCCACCGCCAGGAAACCACCGCTTTCGAACAGGCTGTAACCACATGCCGCCTCGTTGCGATTGACCCGGTACCTGCGAACGGAGACGGGGGATGATGGCGCAACGGCTCTGGCTGGGCCTGGCGGTCGTCTACACGTGCACCGCCCTGATCCAGCTCTACCTTCTCGCCAGCACCGGCGCCGTCTGGGCCGGGACACTCACCGCGCTCGGCTTCGTGGCGGCACTCCTGTGCACTCTCGCCTCATGGCGGGCCTCGAAGCGAGAACGGGACGACACCAGGGAAATCGACTCGCACCATTCCTAGCGATCGGGGTACGGGGCCGCCCACGGCTCCTCCTCCAGACCGATGCCGTTGGCCACGTAGGCGATCGTCCGGTACCAGCCCGCGAGCACGAGGAGTTCCAGGAGCTGCGTCTCCGGATAGTGCCCGGCGAGCGCGGCCCACGCGTCGCCGGAAACCGTTGCCGTGTCGTGGAGTTCGTCGACGGCGGCGATCAGGGCGCGATGCCGGACCGACCAGGCCGGATGTGCGGGATCGCCGGAGACGGTCGCTTCGACCTGTTCCGGTGTCAGCCCGACCACCGGTGCGAAAACCGCGGCGTGGACACCCCATTCGTAGCGGCATCCGCAACGCGCGGTCACCCGCGCGATGACGATTTCCCTGTCCAGCGCGGGTAATTCCCCGTGCGCGAGCAGTCCGGCGCCCAGGACACGCATTCGCGAGGCCAGCTCCGGGTGGTGCTGCAGCAATCTGAACAGCGCCAACGGTTCCTGCGCCACACCGGGTGGCATCCATTTGAGAAGTGCCTTTTCGACGTCCGCCTCGTAGGGCGGGGTGAGCGGCGCGATCCGTGCCATGGCCACCTCGATTGCTTCGACTTTCGAACCACTATGCTGCTTCGAAAGTCGAAGCACAAGGGGGTGTGATGCCCGAAGACCCGATCCCGCGCCCAGGACGACCGGTCCGCGGCTCCGAAACCGGCCGCCCGCTCATGGCCGCCCTCGACCTGCTGGGACGCCGATGGACGCTGCGGGTGATCTGGGAGCTGCGCCAGGGCCAGGTCGGATTCCGCGAACTCCAGCGGCGCTGTGAACGCATGTCGTCAAGCGTGCTCACCACCCGGCTCGGCGAGCTCACCGAAGCCCGCATCGTCACCATCGGTGAGGACGGCTACACGCTGACACCATTGGGCGAACAACTCCTCGACGCGTTGCACCCGCTGGAAAAGTGGGGTCTCACCTGGGAGAATGCCTTGCGTGAGTGACCATGCGCGAAGGTGAATCCCCTTGTTCACCCGGCGCGGTCTTGCCAGGCGCGGTGAGCAGCGTACGGTGACAGGTACGTGAGGTTGAGTCCACCAGCCCGCGCGAACGACCCGCATGTCCGCGGCCCAGCTCTTTCACAGGGCGACGCGGGGGCGAGTTGACTTGCGCAGCCGTTGTGCAGGCTTACCCGTTGTCCGTCTCGTCCCGGCTATCCGGGAGACCAGCATCATGACCGACCGAATTCCGTCCACGCGGGGCAGCCGCGACGGCCCCGCCCTGAAAACCGTCGTCCACGCGACCGTTCCTCAGCCGCGCCCGTCGGACGACCATCTGCTGCGCGTCCGGCGCACCCGATGGAGTGAAAACCTGCTCGTCGTCTCTGCCGCGGGCGAAATCGACCTCGCCACCGCCGGACGGCTCGAGCACGCCCTGCGGGGCGATCTGCCCGCCGCCACCGTGCTGGACCTCACCGAGGTCACCTTCCTCGGCGTCGCCGGGCTGCGGGTCATCGAAACGGCCGCCGCCCGCGGTCACGCGGAACACCGCACGACGGGTGTCGTCGCGAGCACCCGGCCGGTACTGCGGCTGCTGCAGTTGTTCGGCGTCGACGCCCACATTCCCGTGTACCGCCACCTCGCCACCGCACTCCGCGAAGTGCCGAAAGCCCTGCCCGCGCACGGAATCTGAGCCGCGAGGGCGCTCAGGATCCGGCGAGTGGCAGCAAAGTGGAGAGGCCCGTCTTCAGCGCCAGTCGCCGGATCGTCGGCGACGGCAGGAAACTCAGGTCGACACCTTGGGTGGCGCACCGGTCGTTGATCCGGACCAAAGTCGCCAGCCCGGTGGAATCGCAGAACTCCACGTCTTCCAGGTCGACGACGAGTCGGCCGGGCACCGGTTCCAGCGCCTCCTCGAAGCTCTCCTTGAGATCTTCGGACGTCGTGAGGTCGATTTCCCCCGCCACCGCGATGACGACCTGAGCGTCATCCGGCCTGGCGACGGTCACCGAGAACGGCACCTCCCGGCTGTCGCCGTCTCCGCTCGTCACCGTCACACTCCCTCACGATCGGCACCCCGCCAGTCCCGAAGATATCGGATGGCGGCCCCCGCCCGCGCGGCACTCGCACCCCGATCCCGGCGGTGCCTTAGCCTTGACGGTAGATCCGGCGGTCGTGGACCGCGGCGGACGAGGAGGAGAAGCTCCGTGATGCCGATCGACGAGCCGGTGCGGCACAGCGCCGACGAGCTGGTCCTCCAGGTCGCCGCAGTCCCCGCCCAGGCCGCCGCGTTGCGGGACGTCCTGGCGAACTGGGCCCTCGAACGGGGTCTCCCCCGTGAACTGGCCGAGGATCTCAAACTCACCGCCTACGAGGCGATGACCAACGTCGTCAAGCACGCCTATCCGGACGGCACCGACGACAACCTCATGACGATCACCGCCGCGTACGCCGACGAGCAGGTCAAGATCACCGTCGCCGACGAGGGCCGCTGGCGCGACGGGCGCCGCCCGGACGGCGGGCGGGGCCTGCCGATCATCCGCGCCTTCGCACCGGAGGCCTCGGTGACGAGCACACCCACCGGGACGATCGTCCGGCTCGCCTGGCCCTGCCCGTCCCTCTGACCCGTTCGCCCGGTCAGCTCACCGGAGGGTCGGCGAGGATTCCGTTGACCCAGCTGCCCGGATGCGTGGCGGCGTCCTGCCTCAGCACCGGCAGACCGGACGGCCAGTCCGCGCTCAGCGCCTCGGTCTGACCAGGCGGGATGGTCACCAGCTTCGCCGGCGTCCAAGAGGTCGAGCCCCCGCTGCCGACCGAACCCGGTTCCTGCGTCAGGACGGTGACCGTCGCGGTCGCCGTCGAACCCGCGGGCACCTCGTTGACCCGCACGCCGTTGTCCACGCGCGGCAGGTGGTAGACGGGCCCGTTCGGGTCGTCCGGGCCGACCAGGTCGACGCCGGGCACCCCGTGCAGGCCGCAGGTGTGCGACGAGATGTTCTTGAAGGTCACCGGAACGTCGTACTGGCCTGTCGCCTCTTCGAGCTGCTTCGGCTCACCCAGGGAGACCGCGAGGTCCGCCGTCGCGCACCGCGGCGTGGCGGCTTCCGCCTGACCGGCCACCGTCAGCGCGAGCGTTCCGGTCAACACGGCGACACCCAGGGAACAACGCTTGATCTGCTTGCTGGACATGGTTTCCTCCCTCGATCGGCGAAAGTCAGGCGGTGACGGCGGTGACCTGGACGGTGGCACCCTTCAGCGGCTCCCCGGCGGGCCAGTCCGCGACGACGGGAACTCCACCCGGCCCGGTCGGCAGGTCGAAGGTGATCGTCGTCGGTGTGCGCGGGTTCGGCGCCGCGGCCGAGGCCTGCACGATGCGCGACACGGCCGGACGCCCCTCACGCAGGTTCACCGGTGCCGCGTTCGCCGCGGTCGCGTCCGGCACGGCGGCGACGTCGTCGATCAGCTGCCCGTCGGCGACGAACGTCAGCGCGGTGGGCGCGCCCTGCAGCTTGCAGTTCGTGGTCGGCGAAGCCGCGGTGTAGGTGAGGACGTAAGCCTCGTGGCCCGCCGCGTGCGACGGGTCCGGCGTCACGGACACCTCGACGTCGGAGGCACCGCAGAGCTTGTCGCTCGGCATCGCCCCGGCGACGCCGCCCGCGACCAGGAGCCCGCCCGCGACCAGTCCCCCGACGGTCATCGCCGTGGCGGCCTTCTTCACCTGGACGTTCATGACATCTCCTCCCGCTCGGTGGTCGATTCACGTTGATCGAATTCACTGGGAAAGATGCCCACGTACGCCGGGAAGATGCGTGAAGATGATGTTGATCCCCCGAAAGCAACCCCGAGGAGTGACGGGCGTCTTTAAGAACGTCGAGTCGCGTGCGCGGCCGGCGGCCGTGTCGCGAAAGCCACTTTCGGGACATCAGACGTCGCAAAAGTGGCTTTCGCGACACCGGGAACGGCTGACGTGGCCGCACCCCCGACTGTCCACTCGGGACACTTCAGGTAGGTGAATGTCTGGTTGGCCGCTTTGCGACCCACACGGAACCGGCGCCCTGGTCGCTTGAAGTACGTGATGGCCCCCTTCCTTGCGCTAGACGCAAGGAAGGGGGCCATCACGTACTTGGGGAGGTAGTGAAGGCCTCCATCACTACGCTCAAGGTAGGCAAGGGGCCCTTCACGACCCGGCCCGGCGAACGACCGCAGCCAGAAGCCGGTAGGCGACCAAACACCCTCGGCCCTAACCCGAATCGCCACTCACGGCCCAGTCGTATCGCGCCATCAGGAGGTCTTCACAGCCCAGCAGGCCGAGACCGGCGACCCGCTCAACGGACGACGTCGTAGACCAGCTTCTGGACACCGTTGCCGTAGGCCTCGCTCTCGACGAGCTTGAGGCTCTGCTTGTCCTTGTCCGTGTCGCTGAACAGCTTCTTGCCCGCGCCGAGCAGGACCGGGAACAGCAGCAGGTGGTAGCGGTCGATCAGGCCCGCGTCGGCGAGGTTCCGGTTCAGCTCCGCGCTGCCGTGGACGATGATCGGCCCGCCCTCGGTCTCCTTGAGCTTGGCGACGTCGTCGAGCGAACGCAGGATCGTGGTCTCACCCCAGTTGTCGACCAGCTCGTCTTCGCGAAGCGTGCTCGAGACGACGTACTTCGGCATCGCGTTGTAGCCGGCGAACTCTGCGGTCATGTCCGGCCACACCGGCGAGAACGCCTGGTAGCTGACCCGGCCCATCATCATCGCCGTGGCCTCGCCCTGCTCACGGCCCTTGAGTTCGTAGGCCGCTTCGTCGAACTCGATGCCGTTGAAGGTCCAGCCGGAGTTGCGGTAGCCCGGCTCCCCGCCGGGCCCCTCGACGACGCCGTCGAGCGAGACGAACGCGGTGGCGATCAGGGTGCGCATCTGGTTTCTCCTTGGTCGATCCGAACTGCTTTCGACACTACGTCGACCGGGAATCGGCGGATTCGACACGGCGCCCGAAAAAGTTTTCAGCCCTCGGCGTCGCGGACCAGCAGGGCGATCTGGACCCGGTTCTCGACACCGAGTTTGGCGAGCATGCTGCTCGTGTGGGCCTTCACCGTCGCGACGGTGATGTCCAGTCTCCGCGCGACGTCGGTGTTGGACAGCCCGTCGGCGATGGCGGCCGCGGTCTCGCGTTCGCGGTCGGTCAAGGTGGCCAGCAGATCTCGGGCGGTGCCGCGGGACGCCCGGCGCGCGTCGGACGAATGCGGTCCGGTGGCGGCGGCGATCAGCCGTGCCGTGGCCGCGGGCGAGAGCGCGGGTTCCCCGGTGGCGACCGTCCTGACGGCGGCCAGGATCCGGGGCGGCGGGGTGTCCTTGAGGACGAACCCGAGCGCGCCGACGCGCAGCGCGCCCAGCACCATCTCGTCCGAGTCGAACGTGGTGAGCACCAGGACCCGCGGCGGCTCCGGGAGCTTGAGGATCTCCTCGGTCGCGCTGAGCCCGTCGCGCCCGGGCATCCGGACGTCCATCAGGACGACGTCGGGCCGCTGCTCCCCCACCACGGCCACCGCGGCGTCGCCGTCGGCAGCCTCGCCGACCACGACGAGGTCGGGTTCGCCGTCGACGATGAGCCGCAACGCCATCCGCACCAGATGTTCGTCGTCGACGAGCACGACCCGGATCCGCTCGCTGTCCATTCACTCGCTCCCTTCGCGGACCGGCCACGGTAGCCGCGCGGCGAGGACGAACCCGCCGCCGGGCTCCGCGTGGTGGTCCAGTTCGCCGCCTGCCAGCTCGACTCGCTCGGAGAGGCCGAGCAGGCCGTATCCCGAAACGGGCGGGCCCGCGATCTTCCGCGCCGCACCGGAATCCCGGATCGTCGCGTGCAAGCCGTCGCCTGCCGTCCCCTCGACGGTGACCGCCACCCTGGCTCCCGGCGCGTGTTTGCCCGCGTTGGTCAGCCCCTCCTGCACGATCCGGTAAACCGTCCTCGCGATCGCGTCGGGCGGCTCGCCCGCCGTCGTGATCGTCAAGGTGACGTCCAGCCCCAGTGCCCGGGCGTCCGCGACGAGCGCGGGCAGGTCGGTGAGCGAGGGTTGCGGCGGCTCCAGCTCGTCCGGGCTCGCCCGCAGCACCCCGAGCACGTCCCGCAGTTCCTCCAGCGCTTGATGGGACCCCTCGGCGATGCCGCGGGCCAGTTCGGCGACCTGGTCGGCGGGCAGGTCCGGGCGGTGCCCCAGCACACCGGCCTGCATGGCGACCAGCGAGACCCGGTGCGCGAGGACGTCGTGCATCTCGCGGGCGATCCGGTGCCGCTCCACGATCCGTGCTTCGGCGGCGCGGGCGGCCTGCTCCCGTTCCGCGCTCTCGACCCGTTCCCGCAGGGAGCGCACTTCCTCCCGCCGCGCGCCGATCGCGGCGCCGACGGCCACCACGATGCCCACCATCAAGGTGGGGAGACTGATCACCAGCCACAGCGGCCCCGTCGACTCGCGATGCGGGTAGAAGTCGGCGGTCAGCACCGCGGTGATCGCGGTCAGCACCGCCGCGACCGCCGTCTCGACCGGTCGCCGCCGGGTGGCGAGCGAACACAGCGCCAGCAACGACGCACCGCCCGCCAGGACCGAAACCGTCGACGCGAGGATGACCGAGAGCGTGATCGTGACGGGGAACCGTCGACGCCACAGCAGCGCGATCAGGCAGGCGAGGGCGATCAGCGGATCACCGGTGATCATCCAGTCGATTCTCGGTCCCGTCGCCCCCACCGGCAGTTGCGACGCCGTGACGATCCAGATCAGCACGCCCATCGCGGCCGCGGCCAGCAGGCGCCAGGCCTGCCCCCACAGCCGGACGGGCGGCGCGGTGGCGGCGTCGGTGATCACCGGCCCATCATGGTCGACCCGGCCGCGGCGGCGCATGCGGACACGGGACGATCCCGGCTCCGACCTCGGTCGCGCCCGGGATCGACTTTGGTCGGAGAAGGCGCGCGACGCGGCGCCGATGTGCCGGCCGCCTCTCCCGGCGATGCTGGGCCCTGATCGCGAAACGGGAGGTAGGGAGCATGACCAAGGGCGGCTATCTGGGGCTGCAGGTCTTCGGGATGGTGGCCGTCGCCGTCTTCGCGCAGGCCGCCATCCGCAGCCTCTTCGACCACTCGGCGATCCAGTTGTGGGGAGCGTTCGAATGGGTACCCGGTGAGTGGAGCGGCAGGCTGATCGTGTTCCTGCTGCTCGCGGCTGCCGGAGTGGTACTGGCGGGCTGGGCGCACGACCGTGGCAAGCAAGTGTCCCGCTAGGGGAATGCCGGTCCGCTAGGATCCGCAGCCGGGCGACTTCCGTCTACATCGGACGGAAGTCGCGGGGCTCGTCGATCGCGGGAGAGTGCATGGCGGACGGAGTTGGCTCGCTTTCGGGGTGGTCGGGCGATCCCACCGAAGTGACCAGCTACGTGGGCCGCGACGTCGAGACCGGCGAAGCGCGGCGCCTGCTGGAGGTCTCTTCGCTGGTCACGCTGACCGGGCCGGGCGGCGTGGGCAAGACCAGGCTGGCGTGGCGGATCGCGGCGGCCCACCGTGAGGCGACCGCCGACGAGGTCGCGTTCGTGTCGCTGGCCGAGCTGCGGGAACCCGCGTTGCTGGTGCCGACCGTGGCGAACGTGCTCGGTTTCGGCGACCGTTCGGCGAAACCGGCCATCGAGGTCGTCGTGGAGGCGCTGCGGGCTAGCCGCTTGCTGCTGGTTCTGGACAACTGTGAGCATCTGGTCGACAGCTGCGCCTGGTTCGCCGACACCATCGTCCGGGAATGCCCGCAGGTGACGGTGCTCGCCACGAGCAGGCAGTCCCTCGGTGTGGCGGGCGAGCGGGTCCTGCCCGTGCCGCCGCTGGCGGTACCGGAGCAGGGCGACTCCTTCGAACGGGCGGTCAACGACGAATCCGTCCGGCTGTTCGTGGACCGCGCGACCGCGGTGGCGCCGTCGTTCCGGCTCACCGAAGACGACGTCGAGCCGCTGATCCGGCTGTGCCGCAGGCTCGACGGGCTGCCGCTGGCCATCGAACTGGCCGCCGTCCGCGCGCGGGCGTTGTCCCTGCGCCAGCTGGCCGACCGGCTCGACCGGCAGTTCTCCGTGCTCACCAAGGACCGGCGGGGGCGGCCGGAACGGCACGAGACCATGCGGGCGCTGATCGACTGGAGCCACGACCTGTGCACCGGTCCCGAACGCCTGCTGTGGGCGCGTGCATCGGTGTTCTCCGGCAGCTTCGACCTCGACGCCGCCGAACAGGTCTGTTCCGGTGGCGAACTGCCCTCCGAACGCGTTCTCGAAGTCGTCGACGGGTTGCTCGACAAGTCCATCCTGCTGCGCGAGGAGTACCCGGGCGGCGTGCGGTACCGCATGCTGGAGTCGGTGCGCGAGTACGGCGTCGACAGGCTGAGCGAGACGGGCGGGACGGCGGAGCGCCGGAAACGGCACCGTGACTGGTTCGCCGAACTCGCCGGCCGGTATGCCGCCGAGTGGCTGGAGACCGATCAGCTCGGCTGGATCGGCAGGCTGCGGCGCGAGCACGCGAACCTGCGCGTGGCCCTCGACTTCTGCACCGGCGGTCCCGAGGACGCGGCCATCGGGTTGCGGATGATGCGCGACGTCAAGGAGTTCTGGATCGTCCGCGGGCTGAACACCGAGGGCCGGATGTGGGTCCGGCGGCTCGACGAGGTCGCGGCGGCGGATGTCCCGGAGCGGGCACACGGGCTGTGGCTGTCCGGTTTCCTGGCGCTGGTGCAGGGCGACCTGCCCGCCTATCGGAGCATGGTGGACAGGGCGGCCGCCGAAGCCGAGGCCGGCGGTGACGAACTCGCCGCCGCGTACGTGCTCCACGTCCGCGCCTACGCCGCGCTGATCGGCAACGACATGCCCCAGGCGTCGCGTCTGTTCGGCACGGCCATCGACCTCTTCCGCGCCCACGGCGACGAGGGCGCGGACCTCTGGGCGAGCTACAACCACGGGCTGGCCGTCTGGCTGGACGGCGACATCGACCGGGGCCGGGCGGTGCTCGCCGAATCCGTCGAGCGCTGCGAGCGGCGGGGCGAGGTCTTCTGGCGGGGCTGGGCACTGTGGTCGCGTGCCGCCGCCGAGTACCTGCAGGGTGATCTCTCCGTGGCGAGCCGCTGTTGCGAGCAGATCCTGCGCCTGCACCCCCGGGTGGACGACCGGGTCGTCGTCGGGTTCACGCTCACCGTCCTGGCGGGCTGCGCGGCCCGCACCGGACGCCCCAACCGGGCCGCGATCCTGCAGGGCGCCGCGATGAACGTCTGGCGCACGGTGGGCGCGTGGCCGACGCGGTACGAGGCGTTCACCGAACCCCTGCAGGCCGACACCGACGCCGTGACGGCGGCGCTCGGGTGGGAGGTCGCGATCAAGGAGTTCGCCGACGGCGCCGCGATGCCCACCGGCGACGCCATCGCGTACGCCCTCGAAGAGCGGTCCCTCGCACCACGGAAACAGGCCGCGCAGGTGCTCACCAAACGCGAGACCGAGATCGCGCACGTGGTCGCCGAGGGGCTGACGAACCAGGAGATCGCCGACCGGCTCGGCATCGCCCGTCGCACGGTCGACACCCACATCGACCACATCCTCACCAAACTCGGCTACTCCAACCGCGTCCAGGTCGCCACGTGGGTGACCCGGTCCGCGGACCCGGCCTGAGGCTCACGCCGCCCTGATCGGGGTGGCCGGGCGGGCCGATTCGGAAGCGAGAAGATCGGCGCGCAAGGCGATCCGCAGGTCCAGCCGCTCCTCGGGATCGTCGAGCCGGGCACCGAACAGGACACGGAGACGGCGCAGGCGGTTGCGGACCGTCTGCGGGTGGACGCCGAGGTTGTTCGCGATCTCGGGCGCCCCGCCGCGGGCGGCGAGCATGGCTTCGAGGGTTTCGGCGAGCTTGGTGCGCTCGTTCGGCGGCAGATCGGCGATCGGCGCCAGGCTCCGCGTGACGAGCGCGCCGGTGAGCACCTCGTCGGCGAAGAGCCAGTGCGTGGTCAGGTGATCCGACCAGCGCACGAGAGGGCCGTCCTCGATCACCTCCCGCCGGACCAGTTCCAGCGTCCGGCGGGCCCACCGCAGGGAGGCCGCGGCCTCGGCGGGCGCCACCGCGGGCCCGACCGCCGCCCGTGTCCCCGCCAGGATGCCGCCGATCTCGACGTCGTCGGGCACCAGGAGGTGCGGGTACTCGCCGGTGAGGTCGGCCAGTACCTCCGGGCCGAACGAGGCGCGGACCGCCCCGGGCTCCGCGGCGATCGCGACCACCCGGGCGGGCGGGACCCAGCCCGCCTCGGCCGCGAGTGCGACCCACTTCGCGGGCGGTCGGCCGCTCAAGATCTCCTTCAGCAGGTCGCGGCGCAACTCGGCCACCGAAGGCGTGTGCGCGGCGCGGTAGGCGGTGGTGGAAAGCCGGATCAGGACGTCGGCGCAGCGGAGCAGGGCCTCCACCCCGGTGTCCATCAGGGCCGATCCGGCCCCGGGCTGCCGTGACAACGAGGCCAGCACGGGCAAAGCGCCCCGTCCCGCCGAGTGGTAGGCGCGCGACAACCGGTCCAAGCCCTTGCCCGCCGCGTACTCGGCGACCCCGAGCTCCCGGAAGGCGTCCGCGCCGGCGGCGATGCCCAGCGCGGAGTCCATCGCGTCGTACTCCAGGACCAGCGCGACGAACTCCGTGGCACGCGTGTCGAACAGGGGCGCGTGCTCGGGCAGGGAATGCCGGATGCCGTCGACGACCGCGCGAGCGATCACGAGGGCGGCGGAGCGGGCCGGGGTGGCGCGGACGGGGGTGGGGGCGGGGCGGACTGGAGCGTGGGACGCGGTCATCGTCGACCTCCGGGGCAGCGGGAATCGTCGGGCCGCCGAGTCTGCTACCGCGGAGTAGCGGGGCACATCGGGTGAATTACGTACTCGCGTCCATTTGGCCTATGGATCACCCGTTCGTGGTGGTCACCCAGGTCGAGATCTGCGTGCGGTTGCCCGCGCCGAGCTTGGTCATGATGTGCTGCACGAGCGTCTCGACGGTGCACGCAGAGAGCACCAGCTCCATCACGATCTCCCGGTTGAAGAGCACTTCGCCGACCAGGACGGCGATCTCGCGCTCGCTGTGGTCAGGCACGCCCCGTCCTATTCCCCCAGTCGCCCGGCCCGCTCGCCGAGCGCGCACGCCATCGCCTTCTCCTCGGGCAGAACCTCGCCCGCGCCATCGTCCAACCTGCCCGGCGAGATAGGTAGGGCGGCTCGGCCGTGGCCGCGACGGCGTAACGCTCCGTGGCCGCCAACCGACTGGCAACTAGCTCCAGTCGACGCCCTAGGGGAGATTCAGTGCAGGCCAACACGCTGACGCCGCAAAAACTGTTCGAACCGCAAGTCCGTTACGTGATCCCGGTGTTCCAGCGGCCGTATGTGTGGGAAATCGAGAAGCAATGGGAGCCGCTTTGGGCAGACGTCCGCGCGGTCGCCGATGAACTCCTCGAGACGCAGAATCTCACTCAGCCCACTGAAGTGTCCGCCCATTTCCTGGGCGCCGTCGTCCTCGACCAGCAATCGAACCCCGCCGGCTATATCCAGGTACGGCATGTCATCGACGGCCAACAGCGGCTCATCACCCTCCAACTGCTGCTGAACGCGGTACGCCAGGTCGCCGAGAAACACGGCCGTCCACGGGACGCGGCCCTGCTCAAGGCACTCGTCCGCAATCCAGAGCACATCATCGAAGAGGATGATGAACTGCTGAAGGTCTGGCCGATCTTGGCCGACCGAGCGCCGTTCCAGCATGCCATGGACGACGATCCGGGCAACGACTCCGGTGAACACCGCGTCAGCCAGGCAATCGTCTTCCTGCGCGAACGCATTCGGGACTGGGCCCTCGAAGGCGACGAAAACAACGCAACCGATCGGCTGCGTGCACTCACCACGACGCTGGCGCGGCATCTGAAGCTCGTCGTGATCGATCTCGAACCCGGCGACAACGCACAAGCGATCTTCGAAGCGCTCAACGACCGAGGCAGCCCCCTCTTGGCGGCCGATCTGGTGAAGAACGCTGTCTTTCAAGCCGCCGAGCGTCAGCACCTCGACACCGAACAGCTCGACCAGGACTACTGGGCCGCGTTGTCCGGTGACTTCTGGCGTCAGGAGCTCCGCCAAGGGCGATTGAACCGACCACGGATCGACGTCTTCCTCAATTACTGGCTCACCATGCGGCGAGCTCACCTGGTGCCCTCGGATCGGATTTTCGCGGACTTCCGTGACCATGTGCTCGCACAAGCCACCGACGTTCGAAGCGTGCTCGCGGAGCTAAAGAGCGATGCTCAGTGTTACCGGCAACTCGACAGCCATCCACCACGGTCGGTACCCGGCACTTTCCATTACCGGGTCATCGAGGTCATGGACATCGCCGCGACTATGCCCTTGTTGCTCTGGCTTCTACGTCCCGGCTCCTCGGTCCCGCCTCACGCTCGTGACCAGTCCTTGGAGGCGGTCGAAAGCTGGCTGGTAAGGCGCATGCTGTGCCGCACGACGCTGGCCGACACCAACAGTGTCGTCGTCGAGCTCATCAGGCATCTCGGTCTTCAGGATCCCTCGGAGGTGGGTGTCGCCACCCGGCGTTTCCTGGCCGAGCAGACCGGGGATTCACGGCGCTGGCCACACGACGTCGAAGTGATCGACAGCCTGCGGCAGATTCGCTTCTATTCCGTGATGATTCCCCGGCGCCGGGGACGCATGATCCTGGAAGCCCTCGAAGACAGCTACAGGTCCTCGAAGAGCGAAGAAGCGCATTGCCCACGAGCCAGTCTGACCGTCGAACACCTCATGCCGGTCAGCTGGCAAAAGAATTGGAGCGCGGGGGTCGCTGACGACCCGGTAGCCCGGCAGCAGCGCGAGCGTCGCGTTCAGAAACTCGGAAACCTCACCTTGCTCACGAGCAAGCTGAACCCGATTCTGTCCAACAACGCCTGGGACAACGTCGATCAGAAGCAAAGCAAGAGAAACGGCATCAATCAGCACAGCGTGCTGATGCTGAACAAACAGCTTCTCGCCGAGCACGTTCGATGGACCGATGAAGACATCGAGGAACGTTCACGAACCCTGGCCACGCAGATCACGGAAAAGATCTGGACCCGCCCGGAGTAAGGGGCCAGATACTCGACCAGCCAGGATCATGGCTAGTTGCCGCTTAACTGAAGGGCCCCTTCCCCGCATTGGATGCGACGAAGGGGCCCTTCAGCCCGGCGTCAGGCGTTCGGATCGAACGGGATCCCGGCGGGCTTCGCCTTGGCGAGTTCGCCGTTGAACGACGACTCCCGGATCCCGAGCTGGGCGCTGCCGAAGTCGTGCCCCGTCAGCTTGTCGCGCAGGCCCGGCGGGTAGCCGTCCCAGCCGACCAGCGGCGGATACTGCCACTGCTTCTTGTGGTTCTCCGGCTCCTCACCGAAGCCCGCGTGCCGGAAGCAGTGCGTGCCGATCCCGTCCTTGTGGTAGATCACCTTGGGGTGCTTGCCCGTCTCGTCCCACGGGACCTGGTCGCGATGCCTGGTCGTGTACTTGCCGTGGGCCGACGTGGACACGTACCTGCCCCAGTCGCCTTGCACCCACACGACGACGTGCTCCCAGTCGTGCCGGTGACCGGCACTCCCGGGGCCCAGCGCGGCCTGGTCCTTCTCGAAGTAGAGCGCGTACAGGTAAGCGCACCAGCCGTTGTTGCACTTCACCCGGGAGTACGCGTTGGTGTTGTCCAAATCGGACAGGTCGCGGCACTGGCCGTTGACGTCGCCGCCCAGCGCGAGTCCTGGCGCGAGAGTGCCGTCACGGCCGATCCCCGGGGTCGGGTAGCAACCGTCGCCGTCGTAGTCGAAGGCTGGTTCGTAGATCCGGTCGGGCCAGGGCGCCGACCAGTCGAGTGCCTGTGGCGGCGCGGCGGAGGCCGTGCCGGTCACGAGGAGGAGGGAAGCGAGCGTGCCAAGGAGGACCGTGGTGAACCGTCGCATGCCGGTTATTAATTCACGACTTGATTCAACACGGAACCTTCCTTGGTCGGCTTACTCGCAAACGGCTCCGTGCGCGGCGCTCTGGACGACCTTGGCGTACTTGCCGAGCACACCGCGCGTGTACGCCGGAGGCTTGGGCGCCCAGCCCTCCCGGCGTGCCTCGATGTCGGCGATCTCGACTTCGAGGGTCCGGTTCGCGACGTCGAGTGTGATCGGGTCCCCGTCGCGCACGAACGCGATCGGCCCGGCGTCGACGGCTTCCGGCGCGATGTGGCCGACGCAGAGGCCGGTCGTGCCGCCGCTGAACCGGCCGTCGGTGATGAGCAGGACGTCCTTCCCGAGCCCGGCGCCCTTGATCGCGCCGGTGATGGCGAGCATCTCGCGCATGCCCGGCCCGCCCTTGGGTCCTTCGTACCGGATGACGACGACGTCACCGGCGACGATCCTGCCCTCGGTGAGCGCGTCGAGGGCGGCTCGTTCGCCGTCGAACACCCGCGCGGTGCCGGTGAAGGTCGATTCGTCGAAGCCCGCCGACTTCACGACCGCGCCTTCCGGCGCCAGCGATCCCTTGAGGATGGTCAGCCCGCCGGTCTTGTGGATCGGGCGGTCGAGCGGGCGGATGATCTCGCCGTCGAGACCGTCGGGTGCGATGCCCTCGAGGTTCTCGGCCATCGTCTTGCCGGTCACGGTGAGCACGTCGCCGTGCATGAGCCCGGCGTCGAGCAGCGCCTTCATCACCACGGGGATGCCGCCGACCTTGTCGACGTCGTTCATCACGTACTTCCCGAACGGCTTGAGGTCGCCGAGGTGCGGGACCTTGTCGCCGATGCGGTTGAAGTCGTCGATGCGCAGATCGACCTCGGCCTCGCGCGCGATCGCGAGCAGGTGCAGGACGGCGTTGGTCGAGCCGCCCAGCGCCATCACGACGGCGATGGCGTTCTCGAACGCCTCCATGGTCATGATCTGCCGCGCGGTGATGCCCTGGCGGAGCATGCCGACGACGGCTTCCCCCGACCGGTGGGCGAAACCGTCACGGCGCCGGTCGACGGCGGGCGGGGCGGCCGATCCGGGCAGCGACATGCCGAGTGCCTCGGCCACCGACGCCATCGTGTTGGCGGTGTACATGCCACCGCAGGCGCCCTCACCGGGGCAGATCGCGCGTTCGATCCGGTCCACTTCGGCACGGGTGATCTTGCCTGCCAGGCAGGCGCCGACGGCCTCGAACGCGTCGATGATCGTGACGTCCCGGCCGTCGACCTGACCGGGCATGATCGAGCCGGCGTAAAGGAAAACGGAGGCGAGGTCGAGCCGGGCCGCGGCCATCAGCATGCCCGGCAGCGACTTGTCGCAGCCCGCCAGCAGCACGGAACCGTCCAGCCGCTCGGCCATCATCACCGTCTCGACGGAGTCGGCGATCACCTCGCGCGAAACCAGCGAGAAGTGCATGCCCTCGTGCCCCATGGAAATACCGTCGGACACCGAGATCGTGCCGAATTCGAGCGGGTAGCCCCCGCCCGCGTGCACGCCGTTCTTGACCGCCTTGGCGAGCCTGTCCAGCGACAGGTTGCACGGGGTGATCTCGTTCCACGAGGACGCCACCCCGATCTGCGGTTTGGCGAAGTCGTCGTCGCCCATCCCGACCGCGCGGAGCATGCCGCGGGCGGCCGCGCGCTCCAGGCCGTCGGTCACGTCGCGTGAACGAGGCTTCAAATCGGGCTGGTCTTCCGGCATCGGGACACCTTTCTTCGTGGTGGGACACCGGGCACGCTGCCAACCGGAGGCGCCCGGCGCAACTCACCGCTCCGCATTCGCCCCACGATGCAGCGCCACGCGCGTGATCGCGTGATGCTCGACGCCGAGCACCTCGGCCGTCCAGCCGGAGACCACCACCCGGTCGCCCGGCTTCTCCGGGATCCGGCCCAGGATCACCAGGATCAGCCCCGCGATCGTCGCGTACTCCCCCGGCGGCGCGTCGCCCAGCTCGACCCCGACGTCGACGAGGTCGTGCACCGGGAACGTGCCGGGCAGCACCAGCGAACCGTCCTTGCCGTCGCGGACGGCCAGCACGTCACGGTCGGTCTCGTCGTAGATCTCGCCGACGATCTCCTCCAGCAGGTCCTCCAGCGTGACCATGCCCGCGACGGCGCCGTGCTCGTCGACGACCAGCGCCATCTGCTCCCGCTCGGCCTTGAAGCTGCGCAGCGCGTCCGAGACCCGCAGCGAATCGGGGAACACCACGGCGGGGCGGACCACTTCGGCGAGATCGTCGCGGTCTTCGAGCAGATCGCGCAGGCTCACCACGCCGACGACGTCGTCCAGATGTCCGCCGCGGGCGACCGGCGCCCGGGAGTGGCCCGACTCGGCCAGCTGCCGCCGCGCCGACTCGAGGTCCAGCTCGGCCGCGAGCGTGAACACCGCGCGGCGGGGAACGAGCACTTCCCGCAGCCGTCGTTCGTGGATCTCCAGTGCGCCGTTGATGATCATGCGCTGCTCGGCGTTCAGACCGCGTTGCGCCGAGACCAGTTCCCGGAGCTCCTCGGGCGACATCTGGTCCGGATCGGCTTCCGCCCGTCCGCCCAGCGCCCGCACGACGAAGTTCGTCGACGCGCTCAGTGCCCACACCACGGGCCTCGAGATCGTCGACAACAGGTTCAGCGGACGCGCCACCAGCAGCGCCCACCGCAGCGCGTTCTGCATGGCCAGCCGCTTCGGCGCCAGCTCTCCGAGCACCAGGGTCAGGAACGTGAGGACCATGGTCACCAGCGCGACGGCCACCGCTCCGGCGGCGTCGCCGAGGAAGCTCAACAGCGGCACCACGGGTTCGGCGAGGGACACCGCCGCTGTCGCCGAGGCCAGGAATCCGGCGAGCGTGATGCCGATCTGGATCGTGGCGAGGAAGCGATTCGGGTCGCGCGCCAGCCGCGCCAGCGTCCGGGCGGACGCGCGGCCGTCCCGCTCCAAGGCCCGCAACTGGCCCTCGCGCAACGAGATCAGCGCCATCTCGCTGCCCGCGAACACCGCGTTGACCACCACCAGCACCGCGACCAGTGCGATGTCGAACCCGTAGCCGCCCACAAGCACTCCCCCGGCCCGCCGGAAGTGCAGAACATTACCGAGGGAAACCCCGGCCCGCAGATGTCGGGCCACTCGCTACTGACACGTCGTTCCGATACCTTCGAAGGACCCGCACGGACGGAGTCCTGATGTTCGCACTCAAGACCGCTCCCGCCCGGAACCTCCGGCGCCGGGCGGAGGAGATAGCCAAACCGGTCACCCGCTGGAGCATCGGCCACGCGATCCCCCGATTGGCCCTGCGGGCCGCGGCGCGCCGGGGCGATCTCCAGGGCAGGCTGTCGGTCGAGGCGAGCGGCGGCACGGACCTGACCGGGTTGTTCGACGAGATCCGCTCGCACGGCGCCATCGCTACCACCCGGGTCGGGCACGTGACCACGCGGCATTCGGCCTGCAAGGAGATCCTCACCAGCGACGCGTTCAAATCCGTGCGGTTCGTCCCGGACAACCCGCTGCTCAACCGGCTCGTCGCCTGGTCGGCGTCCGGGCTGATCCATCCGATCGAACCGCCGTCGCTGCTCGCCAGCGAACCGCCCGACCACACGCGCTACCGGAAGCTCGTCACGCGCGTCTTCACCGCCCGCGCGGTCGAACAGCTGCGGCACCGCACGCAGGCCATCGCCGACGAACTGCTCGACAGCCTGGACCCGGACGGTCCCGTCGACCTCGTCGAGCAGTACTGCGGGCTCCTGCCGGTCACCGTCATCAGCCAGATCCTCGGTGTCCCGCCGGAAGAACGGGACAAGGTGCTCGCGCTGGGCGGCGCCGCGGCCCCGAGCCTCGACCTGGGGCTGCCGTGGCGGACCTTCCGGACCGTCGAAGCCACGCTGGCCGAATTCGACTCGTGGCTCACCCTGCATCTGGAGAAACTGCGGGCGAATCCCGGCGACAACCTGCTCAGCAAGCTGATCGCCGCCCGCGAGGACGGCGTCGGCCTGACCGAGCGGGAACTCAAGGCCACGGCGGGACTGGTGCTGGCGGCCGGATTCGAGACGACCGTCAACCTTCTCGGCAACGGCATCGCCCTGCTCGCCCGGCATCCGGATCAGCTGGGGAAACTGCGCGGGAACCCGGAGTTGTGGAGCAACGCGACCGACGAGATCCTCCGCTACGACCCGCCCGTCCTGCTCACCGGCCGGTTGTGCGCCCGCGACACCGAGATCGGCGGAAAGCCCATCGGCCGCGGGGCGATCGTCAGCACCGTGCTCGCGGGCGCGAACCGCGATCCGGACATCTTCGACGACCCGTCCGCCTTCGACGTCACCCGGGCGAACGCGCGGGACCACGTGTCGTTCGGCGCCGGGCGGCACTATTGCCTCGGCGCTTCGCTGGCGAGGATGGAAGGCGAGATCGGGCTGCGGTCGATCTTCGAGCGCTTCCCCGATCTGCGGCTCCAGGGTGGGGCGCGGCGGCGGGAGACCCGGATCCTGCGCGGGTTCGAAACGCTTCCCGCCTCACTCGCCTGACAGCCTCGTGAGTGGTAAGGACGGTTAGAACCGTCCTTACCACTCACGAGAAAGTACCGAATGGCCTCCGCCACGCTCCCGGCTCTCTCGGTCCTGGACACCTCCCCCATCGTCCAGGGCTCGATGCCGCGCCGGCGGTTCTCATCGCCCACCTCGCGAACGCCACGCGACGGCTGCGACTCGGTGCGGGCGGGGTGCTTCTGCCGAATCACGCGCCGCTCGTGGTGGCCGAGCAGTTCGGCACCCTCGCCGCCTTGCATCCCGGCAGGATCGACCTCGGCATCGGACGCGCGCCGGGTGGATCGAAGGCGGCTTCCGCGGCCTTACGTCCACAAAGGACAAAGGACTTCGGCGTGCAACTCGACGAACTCCGGGAATTCCTGAACCCGCCCGAGGACGCCGAAGTGAAGGCGATCTTCGTCCTCGGCGGCAACATCCCGGAACTGTGGCTGCTCGGCCGCTTCCCCGAAAGCGCGACGCTCGCCGCCGAACGTGGCATCAAGTACGCCTTCGCGCACCACCTGGCACCGGACGCACCGGTCAAGGCGGATCTGGTCAGCGTCTCCGTCATCGCCGCCGAGGACGACGAACGCGCCGAATGGCTCGCCGGGTCCACGCGCCTGAAGGTGCTCAGCCGACTCCGCGGCAACCGCGTCCGGTTGCCCAGCCCCGAGGAAGCCGCAGCATTCCCTTACACCGCCGATGATCGCGCGGAAATCGCGAAACGCTCCGGCGCCGTGCTCACCGGGAGCCCCGAAACACTCATCCCGAAACTACAACGGATTCTCGACGAGACCGGCACCGCGGAAATCATGGTGACCACGCCGCTCTTCCACCACGCCGACCGCCGACGGTCCTACGAACTGCTCGCCTCGCTACCCGGGCGGCTCACGGCGCGTTCGAACAGGTCGGCCAGTTCCCGCGCGTAACCCGGGACATCGGTGTCCGGTCTCGTGAGCAGTTCGGCAGGGGCCGCTTCCATCGCGGCGATCAGCGACACGGCCATCACCCGCGGCGAGAACTCCCGCAACTCGCCGAGCCGCTGCCCCTCGCGGAACATCTCCTCCAGTTCGGCCAGCGTCTTCGCGCTCTGATGCTCGAACCAGCTCCGCGCGGCTTCGGCATCCCTCGACGCCGTGGCGATCTGGCCGATCGCGATGATCTCGGACGGCCGCTCCGCGAAGTAGAACACGAAGCCCTCGATCAGGGCGCGCAGTGCGGCGGCGTAGCTCTCCGCTCCTTCGGCACGCGCGCTCAGCGCCTTGTCCATCGAGGTGTGCACGGTCTGCATGACCTGCTTCATCAGCTCTTCACGTTTGGTGAAGTGGTAGGTGATCAGCCCCGGGCTGATCCCCGCCCGCCGCGCGATCTGCACGAAGGACGCCTTCGCGTAACCGATCTCGGCGATGGTCTCGATGGCCGCCGAGACGATCTGCCCGCGCCTGGCCTCCTCGATGAACGAGCGCTTCCCCTGGTCGCCCGACTCATTTTCTGGTTGCATGAACAGGAGCCTAGTTGAGCAACTAGCGAGGGGAAAGTCATGATCAGTCGCAAGACGTTCTTGAAATCCGTCGCGGGCGCGGTGGCGGTGACGGGTCTCGGCGGGGGCACGGCCGAGGCCGCGGGCAAACCACGCCGGCTCAGAGGCGGAGTCGCCTACGACACCGGAGTCCTGCACGCCGCGGGCGAGCCGCTGAGCCGGGTGCGCTGGAACAGACGACTGCTCGAACAGGAGATCCGGGTGATCGCCGACGAGCTGCGTTGCCCGTCGATCACCGCCTTCGGCACCGAGATCGGCAGGCTCACCGAGACGACGGCCGCGGCACTGCGACGCGGCATCGAGGTGTACGTCCAGCCCAGGCTCTACGACCACCCGCAGGACCAGGTTCTCGAGCATCTGGCCGAATCCGCCCGGCAGGCCGAGCGGCTGCGGCACGGCGACGACGTCAAGTTCGTCACCGGCTGCGAGCATTTCATCTTCACTCCCGGCATCGTGCCCGGCGAGACCTTCCAGGAACGGCTCGCGAACATGGCCACGATCCCGCCCGAGGAATGGCCGAAGATCATGGAACGGCTGGCCGATTTCGTCGCGCGGGCGGCCGACGTCGCCCGCCGGAACTTCCGCGGGCGGATCACCTACGCGGCGGTCGGCGGCTTGGAGCCGATCGACTGGAACCTCTTCGACATCGTCGGAATCGACTACTACCCGTACTTCGCCACCGATGCGGAGTACACAAAGGACCTGGCGCAGTACCGGCGGTGGAACAAACCGGTGATGGTGCTGGAGTTCGGCTCGTGCACCTTCACCGGAGCCGCGCAGGCGGGCGGAATGGGCTGGGACATCATCGACTACGAGCAGGATCCGCCCGAGATCAAGCCTGGCCACGTGCGGAACGAAAGCGAACAAGCCGACCACATCGCCCGCCTGTTACGCGTTTTCGACTCGGCGGGCCTGCGGGGCGCGCACGTGTACACGTTCATCGCGCCGAACCTGCCGCATCATCCGTCACAACCGGAGCACGACTACGACATGGCGTCGTTCAGCCTCGTGAAGACGCTGCGGGAGCGGCATCACGACGAACTGTCGCCGTACCGGTTCGAGCGCAAGCGGTCTTTCGACGCACTGGCCCGGCACAACCGCGGTTAACGATGGCCCCCGGGATCGGCGTCGAGCGCTTCGAGCACGGCGTCGCCGTTCGCCCTCGCCCACTCGGTCAGGATGTGGATCGGGTCGATCAGCGTCGCGCCGAGAGGGGTGAGTTCGTACTCGACGCGGGGCGGCGCCTCGGCATACGCGTGACGACGGACGAGTCCGTGCGCTTCGAGCCGTCGAAGCGTTTGGGTGAGCACCTTGCGGGAGATGCCGCCGATCAGGTCGACCAGCTCGCCGTGGCGCACCGGGCCCTCGCTGAGTCCGGCGAGCACGACCACCGTCCACTTGTCGGCGATCACTTCGACCGCCAGACGTGCCGGACAGTCGGCGAGGAAGAGACCACCGGAACCGAAATCGCTCACGGCGTCAAAGGTACCTGCGGGTTCCTATCGGGAACCTAACTTGGCGTCATGCGAGTCATCACCCAGCAGAAACTCGGCGGTCCCGAAGTGCTCACCTTCGTGGACGCGCCCGTGCCCCGGCCACTTCCGACCGAGGTTCTCGTCCGGGTCAAGGCGATCGGGCTGAACCCGCTGGAGGCGCGCCTGCGCGCCGGCGAATTCCCCCTGCTCGGCGAGCCGCCGTTCGTCCTCGGCTGGGACATCAGCGGTGTGGTCGACGAGGCGCCGCAGACCTGGCGGTTCAGGCCCGGCGACGAAGTGTTCGGAATGCCGCTGTTCCCGAGGGCGGCCAACGCGTACGCCGAATTCGTGTCGGCGCCGGCCTTGCACCTGGCACGCAAACCGGCGTCGCTCTCGCACGTCGAGGCGTCGGCGCTGCCGGTCGTCGGGCTGACGGCGTGGCAGGGCCTCGTCGACCTCGCCGACGTGAGCGAGGGCGACCGCGTCCTGATCCACGGCGGTGGTGGCGGGGTCGGTCACGTCGCGATCCAGATCGCGAAAGCGCTCGGCGCGCACGTGATCACGACCGCCAGTGGAAGCAAGCGGGAGTTCGTCGAGGAGTTCGGCGCCGACGAGGTGATCGACTACACGGCGGTCGACTTCGCCGAGGCGGTCCGCGACATCGACGTCGTTTTCGACACGATCGGCGGCGACACCGTCGAGCGGTCGCTCGGCGTGCTCCGCCCAGGTGGTCATCTGGTGACGGCGGTCGCCGAGGAGGATGCGGAACTCGCCGCCAGGTACGAGGCGGCCGGTGTGCACTTCAGCGGCGTCGCGGTCGACCCCGATCCGGTCGCCCTGCGAGGTCTCGTCGAGCTCGCCGAGCAGGGCAAGCTCCGGGTCCATGTGCAGGAGACGTTCCCGTTCGAGCGCGTCGCCGACGCGCACCGGCTGCTCGACGGCGGGCACCTCCGGGGCAAGCTCGTCCTCACCGTCTGATCCGCCAAGCGGGGATTTTTACCGGACCGGCCGGGAAAACCGGTCAGTAACGTCTCGCCGGTGACGACGGACCGCGAAGGCAAGGAAGCGCCGGAGTTGCCCGTCTTCACCGGGTTCGGGTGCCTGATGGGCTTCTTCATGACCGTGCTGGCCCTGATCGGCCCGGCCCTGCTGTGGATCAGTACCCACTTCGCACCCGGTGATGACGACGGCCTGGTCGTCCTCGCCATGGGCATCGTGTTCACGATCGGCGGCCTGGCGACCGTCGGTTCTCAGCTCTGGCAGAACGCCAAGGCCCGCGAGGCCCACCGCGCGCTCGACCGGACGGGCGTCCGCGCGACCGCCGAAGTCGTTTCCAGCAAGCGGATCTGGGTCGGCGAGGTGAGCACTCCGGCGGACGACGTCGATCTCGTCGTCACCGGTCCCGGGGTGACCCCGTTCAGCGCACGGGTGCTCACCGAGGAGGTCGGCCGCTACGAAACGGGCACGGTGGTACCCGTCGACGTCGACCCCAGGACTCTCCTGTTCCGCCTCGCCGACTGACCGCGCCGCGATCATTGCCCGGCAGCATCGTATCGCTTATCGTATATGAAATTCACCCCCCGATGCTGCGAGGTGACCTCGTGACCACCGCCACCGCCGACCCGACCACGACCATGGTCGCGCGAGATTTCACTGATTTCCGCACGGTGGTGTCACACTCCTTCGTGCCGCTGCACGTGACGAGCGAGCACCGTGACCACTTCCGCGGCCGCATCCGCTCGTGCGGCGCCGACGACGTCCAGCTGACCGAGGTGACCGCGTCCGCGCACGTGGTCGAGCGGACGCCCGAGCTCATCGCCAGGGCGGACAGGCACTACTACAAGCTGAGCCTGATCCTCTCCGGGACCGGGCTGCTGGTGCAGGACAACCGCGAGGCGATGCTGCGCCCCGGTGACGTGGCGTTGTACGACACGCACCGGCCGTATTCCCTGGCGTTCGAAGAGGATTTCCGCACGCTCGTGGTGATGTTCCCGCAGCGGCTCATCGATCTCCCCCGGGATCTGGTCGGCCAGCTGACCGCGGTCCCGATGTCGGGCAAGCGGGGTATGGGCAACGTCGTGGTGCCCTTCCTCGCGCAACTCGGCAGCAACCTCGACCAGCTCGGCGGTCCGGCGGGCGTCCGGCTCGCGCATACGGCGGTCGACCTGCTCGCCACGCTGTTCGCGAGCGAGCTCGATCTCGCCCGCGCGACGGCCGGACCACACCACGAACTGATGCGCCGCGTCCTCGCCTTCATCGACACGAACCTCTCCTCCACCGACCTCGGCCCGGCGCAGATCGCCGCCGAGCACTACATCTCCACCCGGCATCTGCACGGCCTCTTCCACGAACAGGGGACGACCGTCTCGGGCTGGATCCGCACCCGTCGCCTCGAACACTGCCGCCGCGAATTACTGGACCCCGTGCACGCTTCACGGCCCGTCGCCGCCATCGCGGCGAAGTGGGGTTTCGTCGACGCGCCGCATTTCAGCCGGGTGTTCAAGACGGAATTCGGCTGCTCGCCGAGCGAACTGCGCCGCGGCTTGACCGTGAGCGATCGGTTGTTGCCGCCCAGCGCGTGACAGCTGGCCCCGCCGGGGCGGTCGCCTCGACGATGACCGCATGCCCGAAGCACCCGAGGAACAGTGGCGCACCTATGACGAGTTCGCCGCCGGAATAGCCACCTATCGCCTGCCGAACGCGGACCTGTCGGGACGCGAGCTCACCGTCACCCTCGACGACGGGACGGCGCTCGCGCTGCGGTTCGAGGACGCGGAAACCGTCACCTGCAACGGCATCAAGGATCCGTACGACGCGGTCGCCGTCCGGGAAGACGTTTTCTTCGTTAATCTCCCCCATGCCAGCGTGGAAGGTGAAGCACTCACCGTCGTCTTCTCCACGACGACACATCGCGCGCTCGCCGTGCGCTCGGTGATCGGCACCGAAGACGTCGAGGGTGTTCCCCGTGTCTCCCAGACGTTCTGGTCCGGCACCACCGACGCGGGCATGCCGACCGGCGAGCGGCCGGGGCCGTCGCGCGACCTGATCGGCAAGCGCAACATCTACCGCTACAGCCCGGAACACCTCTACGAGCACGTGTACGTGTCGTCGCAACGCTATGCCTGGCAATGCCTCGAAGGCGTGCAGCGCGGCCACGGTGACATGGACCTGTCGACGGTGTGGAAGTTCCAGGACGGGCTCTACCTGTTCTGCTTCCGCGAATTCCGCATCGCCGTGGCCAGTGTGTGGCTGCACGACCTCGGCTACGCGCTGAAGACCACCGGCGTCTTCCTCGGCATCACCGGCGACGGCCGGTCCGAACACTCCCGCGCGGGCGGGCACATCTACCCACTCGGCGCCGTCGCCTACCCCGACGCGCAACCGGTCTAAGGAGCTTCAAGTGTCCAATTTAGACATCATCGCCGCGCACTACGCCGCGAGCGACCGAGGCGATCTGGCGGGCATGCTGGCCCCGCTCGGTCCCGAAACCACCTGGACGGAGGCGGCCGGATTCCCCTACGCCGGTACCTACACCGGTCCGGAAGAGGTGCGGGACAACGTCTTCGGCGCGATCGCCCGTGACTGGGACGGCTACGGTTTCGCCCTCGGCGAGCTCGCCGACGCGGGTGACACGGTGATCGGCATCGGCACCTACCAGGGCAAGCACCGCGAGACCGGTCGCTCGTTCACCGCCAGGGTCGCGCACGTGTGGAAGTTCGACGGCGGCAAGGTCACCTCGTTCGAGCAGATCGTCGACTCCGCGCCCGTCGTGAACGCCATGAACGATTCGGAGAACCGGTGAAGCCCGCGCGGCGCCTCGTCGCCCTCGCCGCGGCGGTCCTGCTCACCACTGCGGGCTGTGCCGGGGCCGAAAGCGGTGCGAGCGGCCCGATCAAGGTCGGCTCGGTCAACGCGCTGAGCGGCGCGGCCACGTTCCCCGAAGCCTCCCAGGCGGCCAAGGCCGTCTTCGACGCGGCCAACGCGAGCGGTGGCGTGAACGGAAGACAGATCGAGTACAAGGCGCTGGACGACAAGGGTGACCCAGCGGCCGCCGCGGCCGCGGCCCGCGAGGTCGTCGGCCGCGACGAGGCGGTCGCGCTGGTCGGCTCGTCCAGCCTCATCGAGTGCGAGATCAACAACAAGTACTACGAACAGCAGAAGATCCTGTCCATCCAGGGCATCGGCGTGGACCCGGCGTGCTTCTCCAGCCCCAACATCGCCCCGGCCAACGTCGGCCCGTACCACGACATGACGCTGACGCTGCTCTACGGCTCGGAAACGCTGAAGCTGAACGACATCTGCGCGCTGCTGGAGATCGCGGGCAACACGCTGCCCTCGTACCAGGCGGCGATCGACGAGTGGACGGCCATCACCGGCAAGAAGCTCAAGTACCTCGACGCGACCGTGCCCTACGGCGGTTCCGACTACACCTCCTACATCGTCAAGGCCCGCAACGCCGGGTGCAAGGCGATCACGGTGAACCCGGTCGAGCCGGACTCCATCGGGCAGCTCAAGGCCGCCGCCGCACAGGGCTGGAACGACGTCACCTGGCTGCTGCTGACCAGTGTCTACAGCGAGAACTACGCCAAGGCCGTCACCAACGCGGGCGCCGGGGTGTACGTGCCCGCCGAGTTCTACCCGTTCACCGACACGGCCAGCCCGCAGAACAAGGACTGGCACGACCTGATGACCAAGAACAACATCCCCCTGACGTCGTTCAGCCAGGGCGGTTACCTGGCGGCGAAGTACTTCCTCGAAGTCGTCCGCGGGATCAGCGGTGACGTCACCCGCGAGTCGGTGACCAAGGCGCTGCGCGAGATGAAACCGATCACCGATCCGATGGTCGGCACGCCGTATGTCTTCGGACCGGGCCAGACACACCACGACAACACCGCGGGCTGGCCGATCAAGCTCGCCTCCGGCACCGGCAAATGGGAGCTCGTGGCGAACGACTGGCTGCGGATTCCCAAGAAGTAACAGGAGGAAACGATGCTGCAGGGAGCGCTGGCCGGCCTGGCCGCCGGCGGACTGTACGCGGTACTGGCGGTGTGCCTGACGCTGATGTCGCGGTTGGTACGGGTGGTGAACTTCGCCCAGTCGGCCACCGGGATGTTCGGCTGCTACGTGGCGGTGTTCCTGTCCGTCGGCTGGGGACTGCCGATGTGGCTCGCCACCATCGCGGGGATCCTGCTCGGCGGACTGCTCAGCGCACTGCTCGGCTGGATCGTGTCCACCTGGCTCGCCGAGGCGGACACCGGCACCCGCTCGGCGGTCACCGTGGCCGTGCTGCTCCTGCTGATCTCGTTGTCGTTCATCCTGTTCGGCAACAAACCGCAGCCGTTCCATCCGATCCTGGACGGCCCGGCGCTCACCGTCGGCGGGGTGGTGATCAGCCAGGTCACCGTGGTCACCGTCGCGCTGGCGGTGCTGGTGGCGGTGGCCAGCAAGATCGTCCTGAGCCGGACCTCGGCAGGGGTCCAGCTCAGGGCACTGTCCGAACGCCCGACGACGGCGGAACTGCTGGGCATCCCGGCGAAACGGCTCAGCATCGCGGTCTGGGCGGTCACCGGCGTGGTCAGCACGCTGGTCATCTCGATCGTCGCGCCGTCGCAGTCGAACGACGCGACGTCGCTGGCGATGCTGGTGGTCCCGGCGTCCGCGGCGGCCCTGCTCGGCGGGTTCCGCCGCCTCGACCTCGCTGTCGCGGGCGGACTGGGCCTCGGCCTGATCCAGGGTGCGGCCGCGCAGGTCGACGGCCTTTCGGTGGTGCGGTACTTCCTGCCGTTCGCAGTGATCGTCGCGCTGCTGCTCTGGTCGCAGCGCAAGGAGGTGTGGGATGCGGCTCGCTGAACAGCGCGGGGTACGCACCGGGGTGCCGTTCGTGGTCGCCCTGGTGGCGATCGCGGTCGGCTACGGACTGAGCGTCGGGCTCGACGGGTACTTCGTCTATCTGGGCATGAGCGCCGTCGTCGCCGGGATCTCGTTGCTCGGGCTGGGCGTGGTCACCGGCAGCGCGGGGATGATCTCGCTGTGCCAGCTGACCTTCGGCGCCGTCGGTGCCTGGACGGTGTCCGCGCTGAACGAGGCGCAGGCACCCGGCGGGTTCCTCGTCTGGCTGCTGCTCGGCGGGCTCGCCGCGGGAGTGGTCGGGGTGCTCGTCGGGCTCCCTGCGCTGCGGCTGCGCGGGATCAACCTCGCCGTCGTCACGCTGGGGCTCGCCGCCGCGGCCGACCTCGCGCTGGTCCAGCTCCAGTTCCCCGGTGTTTCCGGCGGGATCTCGGTGGAACGGCCGGACGCCTTCTCCGACGACCGGTCCTACTTCCAGCTGGCCGTCGTGGTGCTGGTGCTGTGCTGCCTGGCCGTGTACTTCCTCCGTCGCGGGCGCTGGGGCAGCGCCTGGCAGGCGGTGGCGTTCTCCGAGCGCGGGACGGCGGCCGCGGGCACGAGCGTGCGGACGTCGAAGCTGACCGCGTTCGCGGTGAGCGCCACCCTCGGCGGGATCAGCGGTGGCCTGCTCACCGGGCAGGTCGGATTGGCGTTTCCGGCCAGTTTCACCGCGATCCAGTCGCTGGCGCTGTACGTGCTGGCGATCATGTCGGGCGCGCATCTGATCGACATGGCCGTGTTCGGCGCGGTGCTCTGGGTCGGCGTGCCGGAACTGCTGAAACGCTGGGGAATCCCGCAGGACTGGGGTTTCGTGGTGTTCGGCGTGCTCGGTGTCCAGGCACTGGCCAGTGGCGGGAACCTGGGAACCACGGTGCGGCAGGTCTGGTACCGGCGGTCCAAAAAGGAACCGGCGAAACTCGATCTCGCCGCCGGGGCCGTGGAGATCGAGTCCAAGCCCCCTGGCCCGCCGGTGCTCACCGTGCGCGGGCTGAGCGTGAACTTCGGGCACGTGGCGGCCCTGTCCTCGGTGGACATCGCCGTGCCGGAGCACGGGGTGCTCGGCGTGATCGGGCCCAACGGCGCGGGCAAGTCGACGCTGGTCGACGCGATCAGCGGGTTCCTGCCGAACGCCGAGGGCTCGGTGGAACTGGGCGGCGAGCCGCTGACCGGGTCGCCGTCGAACCGGGCCCGAGCCGGGCTGCGCCGGACGTTCCAGCAGGACCGGGTCCCGCCGGGACTGACGGTCGGCGCCTACCTCAAGTTCCTCGCCAGGCGACGGATCACCGCCGACGAGATCGGCGACGCCCTGGACTTCTTCGGCTGTCCGGCCGCCCGCACGCCACTGTCGCAAGTGGACGTCGGCGCCCGGAGACTGGTCGAGGTCGTCGGGCATCTGCTGGCGCGGCCCCGGGTCCTGCTGCTCGACGAGCCGGCCGCGGGCCTCCCGCACGAAGAGCACGTCGCGTTCGGGGAGCGGCTGAGGCAGGTTCCCGCGCGGTTCGGGGTGTCCGTGCTGCTCATCGAGCACGACCTCGATCTGGTGCGCTCGGTCTGCGACACGATCACCGTCCTCGACTTCGGCCGCGTGCTCGCGTCGGGACCCCAGGCCGAAGTGCTCGCCGATCCGGCCGTGCTCAAGGCGTACATGGGTGAAACGGAGCTGCTGTGAACGCATTGCGGATAGCGGGGCTGACCGTCACCCGCGGCGCGGGACCGGTGATCCGGGACGTCGACCTCACCCTCGAACCGGGCCGGATCACCGCGCTCGTCGGGCCGAACGGCGCCGGGAAGACCAGCCTGCTGGAGGCCGTCTCCGGCGTCGTGCCCGCCTCGGCGGGGACCGTCCACATCGGATCCGACGAGATCACCAAGCAGTCGCGGGTCAACCGCGCGCGGCGGGGCCTGGCGCATATCGAGCAGGGTCGCGCGGTGTTCGGCGGCCTGACCGTGCTGGAGAACCTGATGCTCACCGCACGCACCCGCGCGCGGGCGGAAGAACTGTTCGAGCTGTTCCCCGAACTGGAGAAACGCCGGGACTCGCCGGC
This sequence comes from Amycolatopsis sp. lyj-90, assembly GCF_046549035.1. Classification (NCBI taxonomy): domain Bacteria; kingdom Bacillati; phylum Actinomycetota; class Actinomycetes; order Pseudonocardiales; family Pseudonocardiaceae; genus Amycolatopsis; species Amycolatopsis sp. lyj-90. The sequence continues at coordinate 873,875 of NZ_JAJPWP010000001.1, read as the reverse complement.
GGCGCTGCTCAGCGGGGGCGAGCAGCAGATGGTGGTGCTCGCCCGCGCTTTCGCCGCGCGGCCGTCGTTCCTGCTGATCGACGAGATGTCGCTCGGCCTCGCGCCGGTGGTGTTCACGCGGCTGCTGCCGATGGTGACGCGGTTCGCCGAGGAAGGTGCCGCGATCTTGCTCGTCGAGCAGTTCACGCACCTCGCCCTCGGCGTGGCAAGCGATGCGCTGGTGGTCTCTTCGGGACGTGTCACCTATACGGGTTCCGCGCAGGGCTTGCTGGACTCCCCCGGCACCCTGCACTCGGCCTACCTGGGCGAATAGCACCTTTCGGGAAGTACATGAAGGCCCCCTTCCTTGCGCCTAACGCAAGGAAGGGGGCCTTCATGTACTTCGAGCCACCTAACGGCTAAGAGCCCATGCCCGCCCGTTCGAAGGCCAGCGTCGGGAGGTCGACGGCGTGTGCGCCGCCGTCGGCGACGATCACCGCGCCGGTGATGTACGACGACTCCGAAGAGCCCAGGAACCGCACGATCGACGCGATCTCCTCCGGCTCGGCGGGACGGCGCAGCGGGACCTCGGCGGTGACCCGGCGGTAGCCCTCGGCATGCCCGCCGGTGAAGCCCGCGGCCTCGGCGAACTGGTCCATCTCGCCGTCCGCCATCGGGGTCCGCACCCAGCCGGGGCAGACGGCGTTCGCGCGGACGCCCTTCGGTCCGTAGTCGCGGGCGATCGAGCGGGTCAGCCCGATCAGGGCATGCTTCGCAACGGTGTACCCGGCGACGTTGGGCCCGGCGAACAACCCGGCCAGCGACGACACGATGACCACCTGTCCACCGGTTTCGACCAGCGAGGGCAGCGTGGCCCGGCAGAACACGAAGGCGCTGGACAGGTTCGAGCGCAGCGCCAGTTCCCATTCCTCGTCACCGGTGTCGACCACCGAAGACAGGCCGTGCCCGCCCGCGTTGGCCACCACGACGTCCAGCCTGCCGAACTTGCCGACGATCTCCGCTACGGCACTCTCGGCCGCTTCGCGTTCGCTGGCGTCACAGGTGACGACGTACGCGCCGGTTTCGGCCGCCACCTTCTCCAGCGGCTCGCGCCGACGTCCGAGGACCACCACCTGGGCGCCCTCGTCGGCGTACCGGCGGGCGACCGCCGCGCCGATACCGGTACCGCCACCCGTGATCGCGACAACCTTCTTCACTCGCGTGAGTCCTTTCTAAGCGGGAAAACCCGAACGGGCCGAAACGCCGAAGTCGGCGAGCACGGCCTGGCCGTTGATCGTCCGCGAACGCGCGGACGCGAGATAGAGCACCTGGTCGGCGACGTCTTCAGGAGCCTGCACCGGGAAGGCGGGATCGTCGAGCGCCTCGCCGAGATCACCGCGCGCCATCGGGGTGTCGACCACCGACGGGCAGACGCAGTTCACCCGGACGCCGGGCAGATCGACCGCGAGCGCCCTGGTCATCGCGACCACGGCACCCTTCGAAGCGCAGTAGGGCACCATGCCGGGCGCGCTGGTGAACGCCGAGTCGCTGGCCAGCAGGACGGCCGAGCCGTTCGCCGCGGTGAGCCACGGCGCGGCGTGTTTGACCAGCAGGAACTGGCCGGTGACGTTGACCGCCATCAGCTCGGTGAAGTCCGCCGCCGAGGTTTCGGCGACCGGTGTCCCCACCGGGCCGGAGATCCCGGCGCAGCCGACGACGACGTCGATCCCGCCGAACCGGGTGGCCACGGCGTCGACCGCGGCGGCCACCGACCGTTCGTCGGTCACGTCGGCGTGGACCGCCAGGAGGCCGTCGGCCAGGGTGGGCACGGGTGCCCGGTCGAGGGCGCCGACCCGCGCGCCTTCGGCCAGGAACGCCTGGACGCAGGCAAGGCCGATACCGGACGCCGCGCCGGTCACCAGCACGGCCTTGCCCGCGAGATCCAGTCGCATGGCGCCATCCTGCGGTCCGGGCCGCTCGCGGAGGTTGGCCGTCAGTGCATCCTTCTTGTCCGCAGCCGCACGACGGCCGCGCGGTCTTTTCAGCCGGGGGCGGACCGGCAAGACTGCGAAGTATGACCAGGCCGCATCCGCTCGACCCGCTGACCGCCGACGAACTCTCCGCAGGCCGCGAGATCCTGGCCGCCGAGGGCCTGCTCACCGCGACCACGCGGTTCCCGGCGGTACTGCCGGTCGAGCCGGACAAAGCCGACGCCGACGCCGACCGGCGCGTCCAGTACACGCTCCTGGACACCGCGACCGGGCAGGCCCGCGACGTCGTCGTCTCGCTGACCAAGAGCGCGCTGGTCTCGTCCGAGGACTGCGGCGACGGCCAGCCCGCGTACCTGTTCGAGGAGTACGACCTCGCCGCGTCGATCACCAAGGCGTCGCCGGAATGGCAGGCCGCGATGGAGCGACGTGGGCTCGCCGACCGGATCGAGCACGCCTTCTGCGCTCCCCTGGCGCCCGGTTTCTTCGGCAGGCCTGACGAAACCGGCCGGGTCATCCGGTCGCTGACCTTCCTGCGCGACGACGAGTCCGACAGCCCGTGGGCGCATCCGGTCGAGGGCCTGATCGTGCACATCAACCTCACCGAGCAGCGCGTGCTCCGGGTCGAGGACGAGGGCGACGTGCCCGTCCCGCCGGAGCACGGCCGCTACGACGGCGTCCCGGCCCGCACCACCCTCAAGCCGATCGAGATCACCCAGCCCGAGGGCCCGAGTTTCACCGTCGACGGCCACGAGGTCACCTGGGAGGGCTGGAAACTCCGCGTCGGCTTCAACGCCCGCGAGGGCCTGACACTGCACGAAATCAGCTTCCAGGACCGGTCGGTGCTGCACCGCGCGTCGGTACCGGAGATGGTGGTGCCCTACGGCGACACCGCGCCCGGCCGGTTCTGGATCAGTTACTTCGACGCGGGCGAGTACCTGCTCGGCAAGAACGGCAACGACCTGCGGCTCGGCTGCGACTGTCTCGGCGTCATCCACTACTTCCCCGCGTTCGTCGCCGACGACCACGGCCACCCGGTCGAGATCCCGCGCGCGATCTGCATGCACGAGGAGGACTACGGGATCCTGTGGAAGCACACGGATCTCGACGGCCGCGCCGAGGTGCGCCGCTCGCGGCGCCTGGTGATCTCGTCCATCTCCACCATCGGCAACTACGACTACGGGTTCTTCTGGTACCTCTACCTCGACGGCACCGTCGAGCTGGAGGCGAAGGCCACCGGGATCGTGTTCGCCGGCGCCGCGCACTCCGGCACGAAACACCCGCACGCCAACGAGATCGCGCCCGGTCTGTTCGCGCCGGTGCACCAGCACCTGTTCTGCGCGCGGCTGGACGTGGCGATCGACGGCGAACGCAACTCGCTCGTCGAGATCGACGTCGAGCGGGTGCCGATGGGCGAGCAGAACCCGTACGGGAACGCCTTCACCTGGAAGGAAACCCCGCTGCGGACCGAACGGGAAGCGCAGCGCCACGCGGATCCGGCCAAGGCGCGCGTCTGGGAGATCCGCAGCTCGGAGCGGACCAACCGGCTCGGCACCCCCACGGCGTACCAGCTCGTGCCCCGGCCGTCCGCGACGCTGATGGCGCAGCCGGAATCGAGTGTCCACCAGCGGGCGACCTTCGCCACCCGTCACCTGTGGGCGACGCCGTACCGCGCGGACGAGCGCTTCCCGGCGGGCGACCGGCCGAACGCGCATCCGGGCGGGGCGGGCCTGCCCGCCTGGACCGCCGCCGACCGGGACCTCACCGACACCGACCTCGTGCTGTGGCACGTCTTCGGCCCGACCCACATCCCGCGTCCGGAGGACTGGCCGGTCATGCCGGTCGACTACTCCGGTTTCACCTTGCGCCCCTACGGCTTCCTGGACCGAAACCCGGCCCTCGACCTGCCCTCCGGTGCAGCCGACGATCACTGTTCCGCCCACGAGCACTAGGACCTCGAATGCCCGAACTGACCCTGTCCGACACGTCCACCTGGCTGCCGCTGGACGGCCTCGCCCCCGGTTTCGACGCGAACAAGGCCCCCACGGTCGGCGACCTGCACGGCCAAACCTTCGAACTCGCCTGCGAAGACGGCACCAGGTTCACCGCGGCCTTCTCCGGTACCCGGATCGAGTGGACCTACCGCGGCACCGGCACCGACCGCTGCGAGACGTTCCTGGTCGACGACGACCTGTACTACGTCCAGTTCCACCCGCAGGCGCGGCAGGAAGAGGCGTTCACCCTGCTGCTCGACCTGCGCCGCGGCCGCGCGCTCCTCGTGCTGAGCAAGATCGGTGACACCGCGCCCCGGGTCACGCAGACCTTCGTGGCCGCCACGATCGGCGGCATCGAGCCCAGCGGTGAATCGCTCGCCCCGACCACGTCGCTGGTCGGGCGCCGGGTGCTGTGGGTGTACAGCACCGCGCACGCTTACGAGCACGTGTACCTCAGCCCGCACTGGTACACCTGGCAGTGCCTGGCCGGGCCCGAGAAGGGGCTCGCGGACACCGACGAGAACTCGGTCTACGAACTGCGGCCGGGTATCTACGTCTTCGCCTGGCGGGAGAAGGTGATCCCGTGCGCCTCCGTGACCGTCGCCGATCACCGCGACGCGAAGCGGCTGCGCTCGCACGGCGTCCTTTTCGGACTGGACGCCACCGGGAACACGCCCACCCACTTCACCTTCGGCGCGCACGGCAAGCTGCTGAGCACCACCGTGCACCCCGAGGCTTACGACCCTGCCGGGAGCTGAGCCTTGACCGCCGACCTCATCCTCACCAACGCCAAGGTGTACACAGTGGACGGTGCCCGGCCCTGGGCGTCGTCACTGGCGATCAAGGACGGCCGGGTGCTGTCCCTGGAGGACATCGAACGCGGGCCGAACACCGAGGTCGTCGACCTCGACGGCGCGTTCGTGATGCCCGGTCTGGTCGACGTGCACAACCATCACGCCCTCGCCGGGCGCTCGGCCCTGTTCGAGCTGAACTTCGGCCTCGACGCGGGCCTGGACGACATCCTCGCGGCGGTCCGCGCGCGGGCGGCCGGACTCGGCCCGGACGAGTGGGTGGTCGGCGGCGCCTGGGCGTCCACCCTGGTCAGCACCCTTTCGCGGTCTTCGGCTCGCCTCGCGCTCGACGAGGCCGCGGGCGGACGGCCGGTCATGCTCTCCGACGACAGCAGGCACAACCGCTGGGTGAGCAGCCGGGCACTGGAGCTGGCGGGCGTCACCGCTTCGACGCCCGATCCGGCGGGCGGGGAGATCGTCCGCGACTCTTCGACCGGCGAACCCGTAGGCGTCCTGCTCGAGGCGGCGGGCGTGCCCGTCGAGCGGGCGCTCAGCGAGACGCGGACACTCACCGCGGAGCAGCACGTCGCGGCATCGCGGCACGGGATCGGCACCCTGCATTCGTACGGCGTCACCGCGTTCCAGGACGCCGGGGTCTCCGCGGACATCCTGGGCGCGCTGAAATCCCTCGACGACGCGGGCGAACTGCGCGCGTGGGTCGTGTCGTCGCTGCTGATCAACGACCCGATCTTCGGTTTCGACCCGATCGGGGCACCGCTGCTGGAGGTCGCCGGGCAGTACCGCAGCGAACACCACCGGCCGGACTTCGTGAAGATCTTCCTCGACGGTGTCCCGCCGACGCGGACCGCCGCCTTCCTGGAACCGTACCTGCCGGACGACGCCCACGGCGCCTGTCATCACGGCGCCACCACCATGCCGGGCGACGAGCTCGTGGGCTGGCTGCGCACCGCGGCCGCGGCGGGGCTCTCGGCCAAGGTCCACTGCACCGGGGACGCGTCGGTGCGCGCGACGCTGGACGCCGTCGAGAAGGTCCGCGCCGAGGGCTTCACCGAGGCGCGGTTCCAGGTCGCGCACGGCCAGTTCGTCCACCCCGACGACCTGCCGCGCTTCGCCGCGCTGGGTGTCGCCGCGGACATCTCGCCGTTCCTGTGGGTCCCCGGGGTCATCCCGGCGGCCATCGCCGAGGTCCTGCCCGGTGAGCGGGCGGGACGGATGCAGCCGAACCGGTCGCTGCTGGACGAGGGCGCGCTGGTCGCGGGCGGCTCGGACTGGCCGGTCAGCGAGTCCCCGAACGCGTGGGAGGGCATCCACGGCCTGGTGACCCGCCGGGACCCGACCGGCGCCTTCCCCGGGGCGCTGTGGCCGGAGCAGGCGATCACGCTGGCCGAAGCGGTCGAGGTCTTCACCCTCGCCGCCGCCCGCGCGATGGGACTGGGCGACGTCACGGGTTCGCTGGTCCCCGGAAAATCGGCCGATTTCGTCGTCCTGGACCGCGATCCGTTCCAAACCGATCCTTCCGCGCTCGTCAAGACAAAGGTGACGCAAACGTGGTTCGCCGGGCACCGCGTGTATCACCGCGCCTGATCTCCTACACTGGTAGAAGAACCAGTGTGGGAGGTCTGCCGATGCCGAAGATCATCGACCATGACGAACGGCGAAGTCACATCGTCGACGTCACCTGGGATTTGATCACCCAGGGCGGGATCGAGGCCGCCACCATGCGCGAGATCGCGGCCGCGGCCGGCTTCGCCAACGGTGCGCTCAAGCTGTACTTCCCCAGCAAGGAAGACATCATCCAGGCCACCTACGAACGCGCGCTCGGCATGATGCGCGAGTACGTGGAACTGGACGAACTGCGCGGGCTGGTCGCGCTCCGGGAGCTGTGCGTCTCGTCGATGCCGATCGACGAGGACCGCATCGCCGCGGGGCGCGTCCTGCTCACCTTCTGGCAGCTTTCGCTGACGAACCCGAAGCTGCAGGACAAGTACCTGGAGCACATCCGCTCGTGGCGGGGCCTGCTGCACCGGTACCTGGCCGAGGGCCGGGAGGACGGCGACATCGTCACCGAGACGCCCGACGAGCAGCTGGTCGACGAGGTCGTCCTGATCAACGCCGGGGCGAACGTGATGAGCCTGGTCGCCGGGGAGTTCTCGACGATCGCTTTGCAGGGGCAGCACCTCGAGTCGTTCTTCGCGCGCCTGGCCCGCCCCTGAGCTGAAGGGAACTTTCCCCGCATCCGACGCGACGAAGGGCGCTTTCCCCGCATCACACGCGGGGAAAGCGCCCTTCAGCTCTTACTGGTCGCGGCCGAACACCCGGGTCAGGAAGCTCGCCACGTGCGCGTGCGAGCGCGGCGAAGCCGGGAGGTCGGTGTACAGGCCGTAGAAACCGTGGATCTGCCCCGAATACCGGGTCATCTCCACCCGTGTCCCGGCGTCGGTCAGGCGCCGCGCGAACTCCTCCCCCTCGTCCCGCAGGACGTCGTACTCGGCGGTCAGCACCAGCGCCGGCGGGAGCCCCGTCAGGTCCGAGGCCCGCAGCGGCAGCAGATACGGATCGTTCAGCTGGGCGGGATCCGACACGTACTGATCGAAGAAGAACCGCATCGCCCCGGCCGTCATGCCGAATCCCTCGGCGAAGTCCGCGTAGGACCGGAAGCCGTCGTCCGGGTGACCGTAGACCGGGCAGATCAGCACCTGCGCGGCCAGCGGCGGGCCGCTTCGGTCGCGGGACATCATCGAGACCACCGTCGACAGGTTGCCGCCGGCGCTCTCCCCGCCGATCGCGATCCGGCCGGCGTCCACCGCGTCCCCGGCACCACCCGAAGCGAGCCATTCGACGACGGCGTAGCAGTCGTCCGGGGCCGCCGGGAACGGATGCTCGGGCGCGAGCCGGTAGTCCACCGCCACTACGGCGACCTTCGCCGCGTTGCACACCGCGCGCGACGCGACCTCGTTCTCGTCGATCGAGCCGATCGTCCACCCGCCGCCGTGGATCCACACGAAAGCCGGGACCGCCCCGGCGGCGTCAGGCAGGTAAAGCCGCACCCGGACACCTGAGGGCAGGACGTGATCGGTGACCGAGGCGACCTCTTCGACCGTTTCGGGAGCCTGCCACGAAGCGGCGAAAGCGGCACGCAACTCGGCGGCCGTCGGCGGGAAGGCGGGCGCTTCGGGCGGCTCGCTGCGGGCGAGCAGCTCCTTGACGGCGGGATCGAGGGTCACGGTCACACCGCTTCCGCGACGAGCACCCGCGGGCTGCCCGGCAGCGCGAGCCGGTCGGTGACCCGCCAGCCCGCCTCCGTCAGCCATTCGCGGACCTCGGCCTCCGGGTAGACGACCGTCCCGTCGATCACCAGGTACTCCCCCGCGTGCAGCGCGTCGATCGGGCGCTGGTGCGCGTCGTCGTCGAGGAAGAAGTCGAGCAGCAGCAAACTCGCCCCCGGCGCCGCGGCCGCGCGGGCGTTGCGCAGGATCTCCGCGTTCTGCTTCGCGTCGAAGCGATGCACGACGTGGTTGACCATCACCAGGTCGAACTCGCCCTCGGGACGCGCGGTGGGCGTCTCCGCCCCGACGACGGTCGCCCGGTCCGCGAGACCCGCCAGGGCCGCCGCGGTGGTGACCGACTCGGTGAAGCCCGGGTCGAAGACGAACGTCGTGCGCAGTTCTTCGTTGGCCTTCATGGCTTCGACCGCGAACGCGCTCGACAGCCCGCCGAGGTCGAGCAGCTTCCGGTGGGGGCCGAAATCGAACGCGCCGGCCAGCATCTTGGCGTGCAGGGCGTTGTAGGTCATCACGCCGGACATGAACGTGCCCCAGCGCGCGTCGTCCATTTCCAGTTTCCCGGGCTCGCCGCTGTCGGCCGTGTGACCGAACTGCAACCAATGCGGGTAGCTGATCGTGTCCAGGAAGGTCAGGAACGGCGCCAGATCGAGCTCACCGCCGCCGAGGTACTCCGCCGCGTCGGCGGCCAGTTCGTAATGTCCGTCCACACGGGACAACAGGCCGAGTGATGACATGGCGTCACCGAGGATGCGCGTGATCTTCTCCGGTTTGCCGGTCTTCCCGGCCAGCTCGGACGCCGTCAACGGCCCGGCGGCGAGCGCGGTGAACAGGCCGATCCGGCTCGCCGCGAAGAGTTGCTTGGCCGCCATGTACCCCACGGCGATGTCCACGATCCGCTCGGGACCGGCAGTCTTGGTCGACCCGCTCACGGGTGCCCTCCTTAGCTCGTTTCCGCCGAGAGTCTACAGACGTAGACAAAAGAATCCAGCGCAAGTTTTCGCCCACTGCCAGGCAAAACCTGCCGGATATCAACTTCCTACATTCGTAGAATATACCCATTGACAGTGCCGTCCCCCAGTGTCAACATGCGTAGAACTACCCCCGCCGGAGGCCCGTTCCCCGGCTGTGCGGTCCGCTTCGGGCGGGCTCGGGAAAGGGGATTCATGACCCTGCTCGAATTACGAGAACTGACCGTCGGCGTGATCGCCGACGAAACCGAACGCGAACTGGTCCGCGAACTTTCGTTCGACCTCGAACAAGGCCGGACACTCTGCGTGGTCGGCGAATCCGGCAGCGGTAAAACGGTGACGGCCTTGTCGATCATCCGGTTGCTGGAGTTCGTCGCGCCGGTGTTCACCCGCGGTGAGATCACCGTCGACGGCGTGGATCTCACGCGCCTCTCCGCCGACGAGATGCGCTCCTACCGCGGCCCGCGGATCGGGATGATCTTCCAGGAGGCACTGGATTCGCTCAATCCGAGCCAACGGGTCGGCAAGCAGCTGATCGAGGCCTATCGCAAGCCCGGTTCCTTGCCGCGGCAGGCCGCGCGCAAGGGCACGCCGTTGCACCGCGAGGCCGAGGCGAAGGCACGCGGACTGCTGAAGGAGGTCGGGCTCACCGACACCGACCGGGTGCTTTCCCTGTACCCGCACCAGATGTCGGGCGGGATGCAGCAGCGCGTGATGATCGCGCTGGCCCTGATGGCCGACCCCGGCCTGCTCATCGCCGACGAGCCGACCACGGCCTTGGACGTGACCACGCAGGCGGAGATCCTCACCCTGTTCGACCGTGTCCGCCGCGACCACGGCACCGCGTGCGTCTTCATCACGCACGACATGGGCGTCGCCGCGCAGGTGGCGGACCGGATCGCGGTGATGTACCGCGGCGAACTGGTCGAGCTCGGGTCCAAAGAAGACATTCTGCACGCGCCGAAGCATCCCTACACCAAGGCGCTGCTCGACTGCGTCCCGAAGCTCGGGGTGAGCAGGCGCGACGGCTTCCCCACCATCTCCGAAGCACTGCTCGAAGCCGCGATGAACGGCGATTCGGCGGTCGCGACCGAGACCAGGCCCCTCAACCGAGCCAAGGCGGACAACGCGGGCGAAGGCACCGCGCTCGTGATCGACTCGGTGTCCAAAGTGTACGGACGCCGTGGCCGGTTCTCCCTGAGCCGCGAACCCGAGGTGCACGCGGTCAAGGAAGTCTCGCTGGAGATCGCGCCCGGCGAGTTCTTCGGCCTGGTCGGGGAATCCGGTTCGGGCAAGACCACGCTCGGCCGCCTGGTGAGCGCGCTGGAGACCCCGACCGGAGGCACCATCACTTTCGGCGAGCACCGGTGCACGCCGTCCGGGCTCGACGGCGACGAGCGCTCCTTCCGCCGCCGCACGCAGCTCATCTTCCAGGACCCGCAGAGTTCGCTCGATCCCCGGCACACCGCCGCCCGGATCATCGCCGAGCCGCTGCGGGAGCTCACCGGCCTGCGCGGCGCCGAACTCGACCGCCGGGTGACCGAGCTGATCGACGAGGTCGGTCTCCCCTCGGACACCGCGAAGAAACTGCCCTCGCAGCTCTCCGGCGGACAACGGCAGCGGGTCTCGATCGCCCGCGCGATCGCCGCCGAACCCGACCTCATCGTCGCCGACGAGCCCACCTCCGCGCTCGACGTCTCGGTGCAGGGCCAGGTGATGAACCTGCTGCTGGAACTGCGGCGCACCCGTGCGCTCAGCTTCCTGTTCATCACGCACAACCTCAGCCTGGTGCTCTCGGTCGCCGACCGCGTCGGCGTGATGTACCGGGGCGAACTGATCGAGATCGGTGACCCGGACGAGATCCGGCTTCGCGCCCGCCACGACTACACCCGCCGCCTCCTCGCGGCGAACCCCGAACTGCCCGCCCACCCCCACACTGGAGTGCGGAACCCATGAGACGAACCCTGACCTCGGCCGCCCTCGGCTTGGCGACCGTCCTGCTGCTCAGCTCGTGTATGGGAGGGCAGGCAGGCGGTGGCGCCGCCGACGGTCCCCCGAAGCCCGGCGGCAACCTGAACGTCGCGGTGCCGACCGACCCGCAGTCGCTCGACATGGTCGCCAACCCCGGCCAGGTGACCGCCCACATCGGCAACATGATGTACGAGAAGCTGTTCGAAGTGGACCGCGGCTTCACCGCCCGGCCCATGCTGGTCGAGGACTTCACCACCAGCCCGGACAGGCTCACCTACACCTTCAAGCTGCGCCAGGGCGTCACCTTCCACGACGGGAACGCGCTGACCTCCGAGGACGTCGTGGCGAGCCTCAAGCGCTGGCAGCAGGTGCACCGCACCGGCCAGCTGGTCACCCCGGACATCGAGGCGATCACGCCGACCGACCCGGCGACGGTGACCATCAAGCTCAAGCAGCCGCGCTACCCGCTGATCAACGAGCTCGCCGGCGCGGGCACGGAAATCTACGAGGCGAAGAACCTCACCGGCGTCGCGCCGACCGGTTTCGCCCAGGACAAGGCGATCGGCACCGGGCCGTACAAGCTGAAGAGCTGGGACATCGGCCGCGAACTGGTGCTGGAGCGGTACTCCGGCTACAAGTCCCGGACCGAGGAGGACTGGGGCGGCCAGGCTGGCGCCAAGCACGCGTACCTGGACACCGTGACCTACAAGGTGGTCTCCGACCAGGACGCGCTGATCAACGGCCTGCAGACCGGGCAGTGGGACCACATCATGCCCACCAACGACCAGTTCGAGACGCTGCGCAACAACCCGGCCGTGGTCGTGCACAACCTCCCCGGCGGCAATGACAACGTCGTGATCCCGAACTTCAACACCGGTTCGAAGTTCGCCGACCCCCGGGCCCGCGAGGCGCTGAACCTGTTGCTGGACAAGCCCGCGATCAACGCGGCCACCGGCGGCAGCAAGGACCTCACCCTCGAGACCGGGGCCTTCGCCTCGCCGGACAACAAGCAGTTCTATTCCACCGCCGGCGAAGAGGTCTACAAGAAGCACGACCCGGAGAAGGCCAAGCAGCTGCTGGCCGAGGTCGGCATCACCGCGGGCGCGACGATCCGCATCGTCACCACGAACTCGTACCCGGAGTTCGGCAAGTGGGCGGTGCTGATCCAGGACAGCCTGTCGAAGATCGGCATCAACACCAAGATCGACACCTTCGACTTCGCCACCATGCTCGGCACGCTGACCAAGGAACCGGGCGGCTGGGACATCACCACGCTGTTCTTCGACTCGGCGCTGACCTCGCCCGCGCAGATGCCCGCGCTCACCCTGGGCACGCTGAACGGTTCGTCCTCGCCCGAGCTCGACGGGCTCATGGCGGAGTTCAACGCCTCGACGACGCCCGAGCAGGCGAAAGCGGTGGTGGACAAGCTCCAGGCGTTCACCTGGAAGCAGCTGTCGGTGATCACCTTGAGCCAGTCCAAGCTGTACGCGGCCTACTCCCCCAAACTCAAGGGCTACGGCGACTTCTACCGCGTCTTCTGGAACACCTGGCTGGCATCATGACCGGTCTGCTGCTGCGCAGGCTGCGCGATCTGGTGATCATCCTGGTCATCGTCGGGACGATGATGTTCTTCGTCATCCGGCTCATTCCCGGCGACCCGGCGCAGGCCATCCTCGGCCCGACCGCACGACCGTCCGATGTGGACGCCCTGCGGGAGAGCATGGGGCTCAACGGTCCGCTGTGGGAGCAATACCTCAGCTGGGCCGGGAACGTGCTGCACGGCGACTTCGGGACGTCGATCACCTATCACGCGCCGGTGCTCGGCGTGGTCGCCGACCACATCCTGCCGACGCTCACCCTGGCCGTGCTGTCGACGGTGATCAGTTTCTTCCTCTCCGTCGCGATCACGTCCTGGCAGGCGGTGTCGCCGCGCAATCCGGTGGCGCGGGCGCTGGACCGGCTCTCCGCGCTCGGCATGGCGATGCCGGACTTCTGGATCTCGCTGATGCTCGTGCTGGTGTTCTCGGTGACGTTGCGCTGGTTCCCCTCCAGCGGTTACGAAAACCTGTTCACCGACCCGCCGACGGCGGTGCCCGCGCTGGTGCTCCCGCTGACCGTGCTGGTCATCGGGCAGACCGCGTTGTTCGTGCTGACCCTGCGGGAGAGCCTGCTCGGTGAGCTGCCGCTGGCGTATCTGCGCACCGCGCGGGTCAAGGGGCTGTCCGAGCGGCAGGTGATGACCAAGCACGTCCTGCCGAACGCGCTGATGCCGCTGATCACCCAGCTGGGCAGCAACTTCGCCATGCTGGTCGGCGGGATCGTGATCATCGAATCCATCTTCGTCGTGCCGGGGCTGGGCCATCTGCTGATGGGCGCGGTGTCCACTCGCGACTTCCCGTTGATCCAGGGTGTGACGCTGTTCGTCGCGGTGCTGTTCGTGCTGGTCAACCTCCTGGTGGACCTGTCGTACGCGCTGCTCGATCCGAAGGTGCGTGTCTCGTGAGCGTGGCTCTGGTGGAAAAGACGTCCCCGGTGCGTGAAGCGCCCTCGGCCGGTCGCGCGGCCAAGCTGTTCCGGCGCAACCGGATGCTGGTCATCACCACCGCGCTGCTGGCGCTGATCGTCCTGACCGTGGTCGTGCTGCCGTTCTTCCTGCCGAGCGTCAGCGCGACCGACCCGGTCAACCGGCTGCTGCCGCCGTCGTCCGCGCATCTGCTCGGCACGGACTCGTTCGGCCGCGACGTGCTCGCCCGGCTGGTCTCCGGCGGCCGGGCGTCGCTCGGGCTGTCCGCCCTGATCACCCTCTGCGCGGCCTTCACCGGCCTGGTGATCGGGCTGATCAGCGGGTTCTTCCGTGCGGCCGACGCGGTGCTGATGCGCTTGATGGACGCCTGGATGTCGTTCCCGGCGATCATCCTCGCGATGGCGCTGGCGATCTCGCTCGGCGCGAGCATCTGGACCGAGTTGATCGCGCTGACGGTGATCTTCACGCCGTTCACCGCCCGGGTCATCCGCAGCCGGGTGCTCGGGATCGCGGGCCGCGCCTACATCGGCGCGGCGCGGGTCTCGGGGATGAGCAAGCGGAAGATCCTCGTCGTCCACGTGTTCCCGAACGTACTGCCGCTCGCGCTGGTGCAGGTGGTCATCCTGTCCGCGGCGGCGATGCTGGTGGACGGCGCGATGAGCTTCCTCGGCCTCGGTATCGCTCCCCCGACCCCGACCTGGGGCAACATGATCGCCGAGGGCCGGTCGTACCTGGTGCAGGCGCCCTGGCTGGTGATCGCGCCCGGCGTGACGATCATGGTGTGCGTCTTCCTGCTGAACCTCATCGGATCGTCGCTGCGCATCGCCGTCGACGCCCGCGCGCGGACGCTGAGCGAAATGCAGCGCCTGCGCACCCGACGTCCCTCCGGCAGCTGAGAAAGGATTCCCTTGTCTGCCACTACTTCTCTGGCCGTGCGCCGGTTCGTTCCGCAAACCGTCTCGGGACCGCCGGTCCTGCTGGTGCACGGATTCGCCTCCGACGGGCACACCGACTGGATCACCACGGGATGGCCCGCCGCACTCACCGCCGCGGGCCGCGAGGTGCTCGTTCCCGACCTTCCCGGGCACGGCTCCAGCCCCGCTCCCGCGGGCTCGCTGGGAGCCGTCGCGATCACCGGCGAACTGACCCGGCTCGTCTCGGGTCTGTCCGAAGTGGACGTCGTCGGCTATTCGCTCGGTGCCCGGCTGGCTTGGGAACTGCCCGCGCAGGCTCCGGTCCGGCGGCTGGTGCTGGCCGGGGTGAGCCCGTTCGAACCGTTCGGCGCCGTCGACGTCGCGGCGGCGCTGGCGTTCGCCGACGGCGGGAAGGCGCCCGCGGATCCGCTGACGGGAATGATCGCGCACATGATCACCGCGCCGGGACGCAATCCGGCCGCGCTCGCCCGGTGCATCGAGGACCTGCGCGCCGAGCCTTTCTCGCCGGTGGCGGGTGCGGTCTCGGTGCCGACGCGGTTCGTGGCGGGTACCGACGATCCGATCAGCCAGGGCATCGAGACTCTCGCCGAGCTGGTGCCCGGGGCCTCGCTGGTGCGGGTGCCCGGGGATCACGGCGGCGCTTTGCGGGGGCCGGAGTTCAAGGCGGCCGTGCTGGAGTTTCTCGGCTGACGCTCCGCTCGCGCGCGCTATGAAAGGCCCGTTACTTGCAAATTTTGCAAGTAACGGGCCTTTCATAGCACCACCGGCAGCCCTCAGAAGGTCCCATCGGCGGCGACCGAGCGGTCCAGCCAGAGATCTTCGAGAGCCGCCCGCACCTCCGCACCGTGCGCGGAAGCCAACGCGACAGCGCCCAAGTTGTCCTCCAGTTGCGCCAGCCGGCTCACGCCGAACAGCACGTTCGCCACCGGCTCGTAGGCGAGACAAAACGCGAGAGACAGCTGCGAAGGACTCACCCCGAAGTCCCCGGCCACCTCGGCGACACGCGAGGCGGCATCCCGGATCGACTCCCGGATCCCGCCCGGATCCGCGCCGATCTTGCGCTCCGGGGTCTTGCCGAGCAGCACCCCGCCCTCGAAGATGTCCGACGCCTGCAAGGTCAGCCGTCCGGCCTCGAAATGCGGGCCGTAGAAGGGACCTTCGGCCATGGAACGCCGCGCGACGCTGTACTTCAGCTGAGCGAACGAGGGTGCCGGAAGTCCTTCGCGAGAGGCGAACTCCAGCGCGCGATCGAGATCCGACGCGAGCCAGTTGTTCACGCCCCAGACGTCGAAGCGGCCGACGCGGATCTGTTCCGCGACCTCGGTGACGATCCGCGGGATGTCCTGGTCCCCGAAGTAGTCGCCGACCACGACGGCTTCCGCGTGGACGACGCCGATCCGGTCGAACGAGGTCGCGAGCTGCTCGGCGAATCCGGTGTTCGGGTAGTCCCAGAGCCAGAGTTTCCCGCACAGCTGGTAGTCGTCGCGGTGGATCCCCGCGGCCCGGATCGCCTCGCCGAAGAGGATGTCCGTGCGCGACTGTTCGGAATGCGGTCCCATGTTGTAGTGGGCCACGTCGAACAGCGTGACCCCCGCGTCGATCGCGCGCCGGATCAGGCGCACGGCGTCGTCGAAGTCCATGCGGTCCCAGGTGTTCCAGGACCCGAGGCCCAGCGCCGAAGTGGC
Organism: Amycolatopsis sp. lyj-90; assembly: GCF_046549035.1. Classification (NCBI taxonomy): domain Bacteria; kingdom Bacillati; phylum Actinomycetota; class Actinomycetes; order Pseudonocardiales; family Pseudonocardiaceae; genus Amycolatopsis; species Amycolatopsis sp. lyj-90. The sequence continues at coordinate 857,735 of NZ_JAJPWP010000001.1, read as the reverse complement.
GAAGCCCAGTCCGTTCTGTTTCTCGTGCACGAGTTTTCCTTTCGCTGGCAACGGAAACAAGTTTTAGTCTACGATTGTAGAATGAACAAGAGACTCGTAGTGGTGACCGGCGGTGCCAGTGGCATCGGCCGCGGTGTCGCCGAAGCCTTCCAGTCCGCGGGCGACCGCGTGGTCATCGCCGACGTCGACGCGCGCGCGGCCCACGACCTGGCGGATGAGCTCGGCGCGGAGCACGTCGAACTCGACATCTCCGATCCGGGATCGGTCGACGCGGCGCTGGCGCTGATCACCGGACGGTTCGGCGCGGTGGACGTCCTGGTCAACAACGCCGGCCTCGCCGGCGGCGGCGGCCCGTTGGTGGGACTGGACATCGGCGTCTTCGATCTGTGCATGCGGGTGAACTTCCGCGGCACCTTCCTGATGACCCGCGCGGTCGGCGCGCACATGCTCGAGGCGGGCACCCGCGGTTCCATCGTCAACATCACCTCCATCGGTGCCCGGCAGCCGACCCCCGGACTCGGCCATTACGAGGCCACCAAAGCCGCCGTCGAGGCCCTCACCCGCTCGGCGGCGCTCGAACTGGCCCCGCACGGCATCCGGGTCAACGCCGTCGCGCCCGGCCCGGTGCTCACGCCGATGACCGCCGGGTTCGCCTCGGACACCGCCGCCCGCGCGGCGTGGGAAGCGAGGATCCCGTTGGGGACCATCGCTTCCGTCGCCGACGTGGTGCCGTCAGTCCTGTTCCTCGCCTCCGCCGACGCCGGCCATCTCACCGGGGTGAGCCTCCAGGTCGACGGCGGGCAACTGCTCACCTGAGTACACGACGCGGCCGCCGGACACGGTGAGTTCGACACCGACGTCCGGCAGGTCCGCGAACGCGACCTCGAGCGGATTCGCCGCCAGCACGCAGAAGTCCGCGACCCGCCCCACGGTCAGCGATCCCTTCCAGCCCGCCGCGCCATCCTGCTCGGCGGCCGCGACCGTGTAGCAGCGCAGCAGCCGGGTCATCAGCGTGGCGTCCACATCGGACACTTCCAGCATCCGGGCGGCCGCGGCGATGTGCACCCGCCAGTCCGGGGTGACCACCGGCGCGTCACTGCTCAAGGTCAGCGGGACGCCGGAGTCCAGCATCTCCGCCAGCGGCCAGGCGCGGGCACCGACCTCCGCGCCGAGTGCATCCGACAGCATTCCGCGCATCGCCACCGCGATCGCGGGCTGCGTGGTCAGGCCGACCCCCTCGGAAGCCATCCGCGCCAGCTGGTCCGCCGTCACCAGGTCCCCGTGCACCAGGTGGTCGCCCCGGCGGAGCGAGCCGAGCGCGGCCTCGATGCTGCGATCCCCCGTGGCGTGCACGGCGACCACCATCCCGGCTTCGTGGGCGAGGCGGATCATCGCGGCGAGGTTGCCCGCGCGCCCCGGGTCGTCATCGCCGTCGACGAGCAGCACGCCATGGGAACCGTCGGCGTAGCAGTGATGCGTCCACGCGGACCGCATCGGCGGGATGCCGTCGGCGAAGATCTTCACGCCGGGCACGGTGAGCCACAACGGATCCGCGGACGGCGACGGCGTGGCCAGCCCGCGCTCGAAGTCCGCCAGGGAGCTCGCACCATCGAGCAGGCCGAACAGCCGCAGCGCGGTCACCCTCGCCCGCAGAAGTCCTTCCCGGGCGAGCGTGGCGTATTCCTCCAGCACCTCGGCGCCGAAGCAACCCGTTTCGCCGGGCCCCAGACCGGGCTCGGTGTAGCTGGTGATGCCGAGTGACGCGCACAGGTCACCCGCGCGGAGGATGGCGGCCCGTCGTTCGGCCGCGCTGCGCACCGTTTTCTCTTCTCCCCCGGTGAATCCCGCGCCACCGATGAGCGTGTCCGGCCACCGGGCACCCAGCCAGGTCGCGTGGAGGTGCGCGTCGTTGATACCGGGCAAAACGGTTCTGCCCGCCAGGTCGATCACCTCGGTCTCCGGACCGATGTGGTCCAGGGCGACATCGCCGAGAGCGACGATCCGGTCGTCGCGGACGGCCATCGCCGACACGACGGTGCCCGCCGGGTCGAAGGTGAGCACAGGACCGCCGCGAACCACGAGCGATGCGGGACGAATACGTTGCGACGGCATGGTTTCCTCCAGGATCTGGACTTTTTCTCCTACGACTGTAGACTAAAAAGATGGTCAACAGAACCGAAGCGGCGGTGCTCACCGAACACGGCTCCGCGCTCACCTTGCGGGAACTACCGCTGCCGGAAGAGCCGGAACCGGGCGCCGCGCTGGTCCGGATCACCTGCACCACCCTGTGCGGCACCGACGTGCACATCTGGTCCGGCCAGATGACCTTCCCCGGCATGCTCCCGATGGTGCTGGGACACGAAATGGTCGGCGAGGTGGTGGCCGTCGGACCGGGCACCACCGACACCCTCGGCCGCGAGATCACCGAGGGCGCCCGCATCGGCTGGTCCGAATCGACCTGCGGAAAGTGTTACGGCTGCACGATCCTGCGCGAACCGGTCGCCTGCGAGAAGCGCGGCTACGGCTTCCTCCAGCGTTCCGACGTCTTCCCGTACGCCACGGGCGGTCTCGTCCGGTACTGCTACGTGACCCCCGGCGCGGCCAAGCTCCTGCTCCCGGACGACGTCAAGGACACCTGGGCCTCGATGTCGGGCTGCGCGGGCAAGACCGTGCTGCGGGCCGTCTCGCGCTCGGGCGGGATCCGTCCCGGTGCGACGGTCGTCGTCCAGGGCGCCGGCGCGCTGGGCGTGTTCGCCACCGCCGTCGCCCGGATCTCCGGCGCGGGTGACGTCATCACCATCGGCGGGCCCGCCGACCGGCTGGAGACCGCCGAACGCTTCGGGGCGACAGCGACGATCCCGGTCGACGGCACCGCCGAAGAGCGCGTCGAGCGGGTCAAGGAACTCACCGGAGGCCGGGGCGCCGACCACGTCTTCGACTTCGCGGGCGGGCCCACCATCGGCGAGGAGGCCGTCGCGTTCGCGGCCCAGCGCGGGACGATCGCGATCGTCGGTTCCACCGGCCCCGCGCCCTCCCCCGTGGCACTGGGCACCGTGATGGGCAAGGAACTCACGGTCGTCGGCTCGCTCAACGGCGACATCGCCGACTACCACCGCTCGGTGGACTTCTTTCGCACCTTCGCCGATCGGCTGCCCTGGGACGACCTGTTCAGCGCACCCGTCGGCCTTTCCGAAGCGTCCAAGAGCGTCGAGTCGATGTCGCGGCTCGGCGAACTCAAAGCCGTCATCGATCCCCGTCTTCCCTAGGAGACCCCATGCCTGTCATCCCCCAGCGCCGCATCGGCCGCGACGGCCCGCTCACCGGCGTGCTCTCGCTCGGCTCCTGGCACACCTACGACCGGATGGACTTCCGCGAGGCGGTGACCCTGGTCCGCACCGCGGTCGATTCCGGGATCACGCTCTTCGACGTCGGTGTCTACGGTTTCCCCGGTGCCACCCCGGTCTACACCGACGTGCTGTTCTCGGCCATGGTCCGCGCGGCCGGGATCAAGCGCGAGGACTACCTGCTTTCGGCCAAGCTCTGGCTGGAGGGCTACCCGGAGTACAACCTGCGCGACCAGCTGGACAACGCGCTGTTCCGCGCGGGCGTCGAGCACGCGGATCTGGTGGTGCTGGGCGATCTCCGTCGCGAAGACACCGATCTGCACCGGCTCGTCCTGGATCTGAACGAACTCCGCGAGGCCGGGCTCATCCGGCAGTGGGGCGTGAACAACTGGTCCGCCGGCACGATCAAGGCGCTGCACGACTTCGCCGCGGCGGAGAACGTGCCCGGCCCTGCCATCGCGCAACTGAAGTACAGCGTCGCCCGGCGGTCCATTCCGGACGGTGAACCCTTCAAGCAGGTCTTCGGCGAACTCGGGGTCACGCTGCAGTCCTCGGACATCTTCGAAGGCGGGATCCTGCTGGGCAAGAACAGCGGCGCGCGGCAGGTCGGCCGCGACCCCGGCGACATCCGCGAGCGCATCGCCGCCTCCGCCCCGGAACTCGCCAAGATCGCGACCGAACTGGGGACGACACCGGCGCAGCTGTGCCTGGCCTTCACCCTCACCCACCCCGCCAACACGACGACGCTCTTCGGCGCGACCAGCACCACGCAGCTCGAAGACAACCTGGGCGCTGTCGACCTCGTCGAACGCGTGGGCGCAGAAGAACTTCGCGGACTCGTCGAGCCGTACTGGGCCGACCGCGACGTCGTCGATCCGGAGGGACCGTGACGGCCTTCGACCCCGAACTCGCCGAAGCGCTCGTCGGCCTGCCGTCCGGACCTCCGCTGAGCGCCGAGTCGCTGGCGGGAATGCGGCAGGCCATGGCCGAGATGAACCTGAGTTGCGCCGAAGCGATCGGCGACCGGGATCTCGTCTGGGAAGACCGGGCGGTCCCCGGCACCGACGTGGTCGTGACCGTCGTCAAGCCACGGGACGCCCGAGGCGCACCGGGGTTGTACAACATCCACGGCGGCGGCATGGTGCTGGACAACCGGTTCGCCGACCTGCCCCGGATGGTCGCGCTCGTCGAGGAATTCGGCTTCGTCGCGGTGACCGTGGACTACCGGCTCGCCCCCGAGCACCCGCATCCGGCACCCATCGAGGACTGCTACGCGGGCTTGACCTGGATGGTCGAGAACGCCGCCGAACTCGGCTTCGATCCCGCGCGGCTGATCGTCGGCGGCGGGAGCGCGGGCGGTGGGCTCAGCGCCGGAATCGCCCTACTGGCAAGGGATCGCGGCGGACCGGCACTGGCAGGGCAGTTGCTGCTGTGCCCGATGATCGACAGCCGCAACGACTCCGCGTCCACAGTGGAATTCGCGGAACGCGGGGTCTGGAGCCGGGAAGCCAACGAGTTCGGCTGGCGATCACTCCTGAAGGGACAGACCTCGCCGTACGCGGTCCCCTTGACCGCGACCGATCTTGCCGGGCTCCCGCCCGCCTTCATCGAAGTCGGCGCGGCCGAGATCTTCCGCGACGAGGACGTCGACTACGCGCGCCGCCTCTGGCGAGCGGGTGTGCCCACCGAACTGCACGTCTGGGCGGGCGCGTACCACGGTTTCGACCGGTTCGCCCCGGACAGCGAAGTGGCCCGGGCGGCGCGCGCCACCCGGGCCTCCTGGCTGCGCCGCACTATCGGCCGAGCATGAACCGAGCGGCCTGCTCGCCGACCAGCACCGCCGGCGCGTTGGTGTTGCCCGTGGTCACCCGCGGCAGCACCGACGCGTCGGCGATCCGGAGCCCGCTCAGCCCGTGCACGGCGAGTTCCGGATCGACCACGGACTCCGCGTCGGTCCCCATCCGGCAGGTCCCGACCTGGTGGTGGTAGGTGATGGCGGTCCGCCGGACGTACTCGCGGACGTCGGCGTCCGGCCCCGGGTACAGCTCGCGGGCACCCCAGTCCTCCGCCAGCGCGGCCGCCCGGCCGATTTCCCGGCACTGTTCCACCGACGCGACCAGGCTCTCGAAGTCGGCCGGGTCTTCCAGCGCGGCGAGGTCGATCAGCGGCTCGTCGAGCGGACTCGGCCCCGAAAGCCGGAGACTGCCCCGGCTGCGCGGCGTCACCAGGCCCGCCATCAGCGAGAACCCGGTTTCCGGGCCGGTCATCCACGATTCGTACATCGGCACGCTGAAGTGGATCGGCTGGGTGTCGGGCACCGCCAGCCCGGGACGGCTGCGCCAGAACAGATGGGTCTGCGTGACCGAACGGCCGGGCGCGGGGGGCTCGACCTCACGCCGGTCGGTCGCGAAGATGACCGGGGACAGCAGGTGGTCGTGCAGGTTCTTCCCGACTCCCGGTAGCTCGGCGACGACGTCGATGGCGTGCACCTCCAACTCGTCCACGGGGCCGATACCGCTGCGGAGCAGGATCGCCGGCGAGGCCAGCGCCCCGGCGGCGAGCACGACCTCGTCGGCGAAGACCTTCCGCAGTTCGCCGTCGATCTCGGCCAGCACCCCGGTCACCTTGGTGCCCTCGATCAGCAGCCGGTGCACCAGCGCTCCCGTGTGGACGGTCATCCGCTCGGCCGCGGGCTGCCCGTACGCGAGCCAGGTGTTGAGCCGTTTGCCGTCCCGTGTGGTGACGCGCTGCACCGAGACCCCGTCGAGCTCGTCGCCGTTGTAGTCCGGGTTGAACGGGAGACCGGTCTGCACCGCCGCGTCCACAATGGACTGCTGGATCGGGTGCAGCGGCTCGTTCGGGACGACGTCGAGCAGATCCTTCTCGATCCGCTCGAACACCGGGCGCACGTCGTCCCACCGCCAGCCGGGCAGGTCCCAGCCGTCGTAGTCGGCGGGGGCGCCGCGCACCCAGATCATCGCGTTGAGCGCGTGCGACCCGCCGAGCACCTTGCCGCGCGGCAGGTGCAGCCGCCGGTTCGCCGCGTGCGGCTGCGGCACCGTGTAGTAGTCCCAGTCCTCCGGACCGTGCCACAGCTCTCCGGCCCGCGAAGGGTCGTGAATGGCCGGGTTGGTGTCCGGCCCGCCCGCTTCGAGCAGGGTGACCCACGCCCCGGAGTCGGCCAGTCTCCTGGCGACCACCGAACCGGCCGAACCCGCTCCTACCACGATGACGTCCATGTCCCCCACCCTCGCAAGTCGGGACCCGGTGCGGCGGATTCGGTTCGCTGGCCGACAATCGGCGTGCCCTGGCGGGCAAGACCGAAGAGCGCGTGGCGCCCGATACTCGATCACACACCGGTCGAGGAGGAGCTAGCCATGGCCACACGCCTGTTCATCGACGGACAGTGGACCGCCGCCGGAGGCGGATCCCTGCCGACGTACGATCCGGCCACCGGCCAGGTGATCGAGGACGTCGGCACCGCGTCGGCCGCCGACGTCGACGCCGCCGTCGGTGCCGCCCGCAACGCATTGGACGACCCCGCCTGGGCGGGGCTGCTGCCCGTCCAGCGAGCCGCGCTGCTGTTCAAGCTGGCGGCGCTGGTCGACACGCACCACGAAGAGCTGGCCGCGCTCGAAACGCGCGACCAGGGCCAGCCGATCGGCATCTCCCGCCAGGTCAGCGTCACCGGCGCGGCCGAGCACCTGCGGTACTTCGCGGGCTGGGTGACCAAGATCCAGGGCACCACCAACCCGGTGTCCTTCCCGGACACCCTGCACTACACCCGCCGCGAGCCGGTCGGGGTCAACGCGCTGATCACGCCGTGGAACTTCCCGCTGATGATCCTGGTGTGGAAGCTGGCGCCCGCGCTGGCCACCGGCAACACCGTGGTGATCAAGCCCAGCGAGGTCACGCCGCTGACCAGCATCCGGCTGGTGGAACTGGTGGACGAGGCCGGGTTCCCGCCGGGCGTGGTCAACCTGGTCACCGGCGACGGCGCGGTGGGCGCGCTCCTGAGCAGGCACGACGACGTCGACCATCTGTCCTACACCGGGTCGACGGCGGTCGGGAAGCTGATCACGGCGGCCAGCGCGGAGTCGAACCTCAAGCGGCTCACCCTCGAACTCGGCGGGAAGGCGCCCAGCATCATCGCGGGCGACGCCGACATCGACGCCGCCGTCGCGGGCAACCTCGCGGGCGCGACGCTGAACAGCGGTCAGGTCTGTGCCGCGTACACCCGGTTCTTCGTGGACCGCAAACGCGAGCAGGAGTTCGTCGCGAAACTGGCCGCCGGGCTCGAGGGCCTCAAGCTGGGGCCGGGTCTCGACGAGTCCACCCAGCTCGGGCCCCTGGTGTCCGCGAAGCACCGCGAGCACGTGGACTTCCTCGTCTCGACCGGCCGTGAGCAGGGCGCGGAGCTGGTCACCGGCGGCCAGGCCGTCGACCGCGAAGGCTACTTCTACTCGCCGACGCTCTTCGCCGATGTCGCCGACGACATGACGATCATGCGCGAAGAGATCTTCGGCCCGGTCCTCGCCGTCACCGCCTACGACGATCAGGACGAACTCCTGGCGCGCGCGAACGACACCGAGTACGGGCTCGCGGCCACCGTGTGGACCCGCGACCTCGGCGTCGCGCACCGGTTCGCCAACGGCATCCGGGCGGGTGCCGTCTTCGTCAACATGCCGCCGATCCCCGACATGGCCGCGCCGTGGGGCGGGTACAAGGCGTCCGGCTGGGGGCGTGAGATGGGGCCGTGGGCGATCGACGCGTACACGGAGATCAAATCCGTCTGGCTGCACTACTCGTGACCGCAGGCGACGCGGTGAACTCGACCGCGATGAGCAAGTCGCAGATCGCCTATCACTGGATCAAGGCGCGGATCGACGACGGCACCTTCTCCCCCGGCTACCGCCTCGTGTTCGGGCAGATCGCGCAGGAACTCGGGGTCAGCACCGTGCCCGTGCGCGAGGCGGTCCGGCGGCTGGAGGCCGAAGGGCTGGTGACCTACGAGCACAACATCGGCGCGCAGGTCGCGATGGCCGACGAGAGCGACTACCAGCACACCATGCAGACGCTCGCGCTGGTCGAGGGCTACGCCGCCGCCTTGGCCGCGCCGTCCTTGCCCGGCAAGGCGCTCGACGAGGCCAAGGGGATCAACGCCGAACTCACCGCCTGCCTCGACAACTTCGAGCCGTCACGGTTCACCGCGCTGAACCGCGACTTCCACCGCGTCCTGTTCGGCACCTGCCCCAATCCCCAGGTGCTCGACCTGGTCAACCGCGGCTGGAACCGGCTGGCCGGGCTGCGCACCTCGACGTTCAGTTTCGTGCCCGGCCGCGCGCACGAATCCGTGCAGGAGCACCAGAAGATCCTCGACCTGTTCGACCGGAGCGCGCCGGCCGGGGAGATCGAACTGGCCGTGCGCGAGCACCGGCTGACCACGTTGGAGACGTTCATGGCCTGGCGGCATCCCTAGGACGGCACGGTCTCCGGCGGCGGGAAAGCGTAGAAGCGCACGGAAATCTCCTTCTCGCCCGCCGCCGGACGCCGCCGCCGGTGGCAGTACCGGTTGATCAGCTCGCGGTATTCCGCGTCCAGTTCGCGGAACTCCTCTTCGGTCAGCCGCGCCGAGGTCCGCTGAGCCGTCGACCACGGGCCGAACTCGTCGCGGTGCTCGGCGGCCCAGGACAGCAGCGCGACCTCGTTCGCGTACTTCGCGTCGAGGAACGCGGTGACCCGCTCCCGGTCGGCGCCTTCGTAGTCGTCCGGCTTCGGCTCGCGCAGGTCCTGCGGGATCGCGATCCAGTTCCCTTTCCGGTCACGGCGCACGAAGCCGTTGTCCTGTAACGTATTCAGGCATTCCGCGACGTCGGCTCGCTCGAGGCCCGTCCTGCGCGCCACCTCGTCGGTGCCGGCGGGAAGCTCGCGGGTCACCTGCTGGTATCGCGGGTCCTCCCGCATCGCGATGTCGCTCAACGTCACCGATCGTCGCGGCATCGCCTCGCTCAGCAGCCGTCGCGCGGCGAGGGCCAGCACCACGGCGACGGGGATCTCGACGAAGACGGCGAGGGCGACACTGGCCCACCGCTCGGCCGACGTCCAGCCGAGCATGACGTCGAACCACGCGTCGCAGCACAGCATCGCGGCCGTCGCCGAAAGCAGCGGCACGGCCGCCCGGCGGCGGCGCAAGCCCAGCCAGGCCCCGGCGGCGAAGCAGAGCAAGAGGGCGACGTCGAATCCGACCCAGGCCGCGCGCCACTGGCCGGTGTCGTACCGGTCGGGCAGCGTGTGGGCGAGGTAGACGGTCCAGGGCACGAGGCAGACCGCCGTGCCGGCGAGGAGGGCCAGCAGCATGCGTCGGATCATGATCATGAGGTTAGGGGCGGGCGTCTTCGGGGACATCCGGGCTTTTCCCGGGTCCGGTCTCAGGGTCGCCCGATAGCCCGAACGGCCGCTACCGGGGCGGACCAGCGCGAAGGTAGATTCCGTGAGTCCGATTTGGGCTCTACTGGGGGAAACATGAGACCTGCACTGGATTCTTCACGTCCACAAGCGACTTTCAGATCCCGGTTGGCGGCTTTGACCGCCGGGATCCTCACACTTTCTTCGGTCGTGACGGGCTTCGCCGCCGAGGCGGCACCCGCCACGGCTCTCACCTCTCCGGCATCGAGCTTCGTCGCCGTGCAGCCGACCCGGTTCCTGGACACCGTCCGCGGTGTCGGGGTCCCGGTCGGTCCGGTCGGCGCGGGGACCACGGTCACCGGAAGCGCCGCGGGTTTGGCGCCCGAAGGCACCACCGCGGTCGTGCTGAACCTGTGGGCGGAAAGCCCGACGGCCGACTCCGCGGTCACGGTCTTCCCGCACGGCACGGCGCGACCGAGTCTGCCGAGCTTGTTGTTGCAGAACGGAAAGCGGCGGTCCAATCAGGTCACCGTGCAGGTCGGCGCCGATCGGATGCTGGACTTCCACAACGCGTCCGGGTCGACCCATCTGATCGCGAGCATCATGGGCTACTACACGACCGTCCCGGGTTCGCGGTACACGCCGGTGGGCGCGTCCCGGCTGCCGGTCTACTCGATCGGTCCCAACGCGACGACCCGGCTGAACTTGACCGGTCATGTCCCGGCGACGGCCACCGCGGTCACGTTCAGCGCGACCTTGTCCCAGCCGACCGTGGCCACGTACCTCACCGCCTCCCCCGCCGCCACCCCTCGGCCGACCATGGCGAGCGTCGCCGCGTACCCGGGCGGTCAGGGCTCGAACCTGATCACGGTCAAGATCGGCGCCAACCGCTCGATCGACCTGTACAACCTGGCGGGCACCGTGAACACGGACCTGAACGTGGTGGGCTTCTACGCCGCCGACTACGGCGCTCTCTTCACTCCGGTGGCACCGGAACGGGTCCTCGACGGCCGCACGGGGCTGGGCACGTGGGACGGTCAGCCCAAGAAGATCGGGCCGAACACCGACATCGCCTATCGCCTGCGGTCACCGCTCCCGTCGAACACGCTCGCCTTGGCGCTGAACCTCACCGGTCACTCCGCCACCGCGGACACCGCCATCACCGCCTGGGATCTCTGGACGACCCGCGAGCCGCCGGCCAGCGTGCACCTGGGACCCGGTCAGACGATCTCGGTGGCGGTCGCCCCCGTGGTCACCGCGATCACGCCGTCGCCCAGCGCGCCGTCCGAGATCATGCGCTCCGTCTATGTCCACAACCGCAACGGTTCCGTCGACGTGACCGCCGATCTCTCCGGCTACTTCACCCTTCCTCCCGCCGACTGCCAGTCCGGCTGTGTGTCGGCCTGGGGCCCGCACGCCTGGGAGCAAGGAACCACGGCTATCACGGACGCGAAGCCGTTCACTGGCTTGAGTGACGTCGTCGCCCTCGCCGGTTCGTCCGAGAACGGCGTCGCCCTGCGCGCGGACGGAACCGTGAAGGCCTGGGGCGGCAACTCGACCGGCCAGCTCGGCAACGGGTGGTGGGCGACCGTCGGCTCGGGTTCGGCGGCACCCGTCCCGGTGGTGGGGCTCACCTCCGTCAAGGCGATCGGGAGGGGTGGCTCGCGGGGCTACGCGGTGAAGACCGACGGGACCGTCTGGCAGTGGGGTCAGGACGTCAACGCCCCGGTGCAGGTCGCCGGGCTGACCGGGGGTGCCGCCCTCGCGACCGGGTGGGGAACCGCCTACGTGCTCAAGACCGACGGCACCGTGTGGGCGTGGGGCGACAACACCAACGGCGAACTGGGGAACGGCTCCACCGTGGCGCGGTCCGACACCCCGGTGCGGGTTTCGGGACTGACCGGGATCAAGTCGATCGGCGCAGGCACCGCCAATGGCTACGCGGTCAAGGCCGATGGCACGCTCGTGGCCTGGGGTTACAACTCCGGCGGTCAGCTCGGCAACGGTGTCGCCTGCACCACCCCGTCGGGCTGTGTCTCCCGCACGCCGGTGCCGGTGACCGGTTTGACGGGGGTCACCTCCGTGACCGACGGCATGGCGCTCCGCGAGGACGGCACCGTCTACGCGTGGGGCTCCAACCTGCGCGGCGCACTCGGCAACGGGCTGGACTGCGAGTCCGGTACCGGTCCGGACTGCACGTCCACGGTGCCGGTGCGGGTCGGCGACATCACCGACGCCAAAGCCATCGGGAACCGCTACGCCGTTCGCGCGGACGGCACCGTTCTCGGCTGGGGTGACAACCAGGCGTTCAGGCTGGGCGCCACCGCGCAGAACTATCCCTACTACACCACGGTGCCCGTCCGAATTCCCGGTTTGAGCGGCGTCAAGGCCATCACGGACGGCCTCGCCCTGCGGCAGTAGACGGCACACCCGCCGGTCCGGCTTTGCCCGGGCCGGCGGGTGCCCCGACCGGAGCAACTTCGGCGAAACCCCGGACGGCCCCGGTCGCGGCTGGTCAGAATCGGTCCATGCGATCGAAAACGCTCGTCCTCGCCGCGATCGTCGCACTGTCGGCCGGTCTCGCCGGACCGGCCACCGCCTCGGCCTCCGGGCCGCGGCTGGAGGATTCCCGGGCCTGCCCGCACGACGCGCGATTCACCTGTTCGACGTTGACCGTGCCGCTCGACCATCGCGGCCGCACACCCGGCACGCTGAAACTCCAGGTCGCCACCGCGAACAACACGAACGCGCCCAAGGGGGTGCTGCTGTTCCTCACCGGCGGCCCCGGACAGCCCGGCGTTCCCTTCAGCACGAGGGTGTCCGACCGGATGCCGGAGGTGTTCAGGGACCACCGGCTGGTGATGATCGACCAGCGCGGCACCGGCGGGAACGCCCTCGACTGCCCGGAACTGCAGGCCCAGGTCGGCAGCTCGGACATCGAACCGCCGACCCGCGCGGCCGTCGACGGCTGTGCCGCCGTGCTCGGCACCAAGGCCCGGTTCTACGGCAGCGACTCGACGATCGCCGACCTCGATCTGCTCCGCCGGGCCCTGGGCGCGCGGAAAATGGTGGTGGACGGGGTCTCCTACGGTTCGCTGACCGCGGCGCGGTACGCCGTCGCGCATCCGCGCAACGTTGCGAAGGTGATCCTCGATTCGGTACTCCCCCACCACGCGACGGTCGACCAGTCGCTGTACCTCCAGGGGCTGAAGGCGACCGCGCGGGTGCTGCGCAGCGCGTGCGCCAAGCCGCCCGCGTGCGGATCCGATCCGGCCGAGGACCTCGCGTGGCTCGTCCGGAACCGGGACACCGCGGCCGGTGTCGCGCTGTTCGACATGATCGTCACCTACGAATTCGTCGATCCGAGCTATCGGGACCCCTCGGTGATGGGGACCGACCTGATCACCGCGCTGCGCACCGCGCGTGGTGGCGACACCGCGAAACTCGACTCGCTGCTGCGGAACCTCGCCTCCGGCGGCGACCCGCTCGCCTCCTTCAGCTCCGGACTGCACGCGGCGACGCTGTGCGCCGACATGCGGTTCCCCTGGGGCGACGCCGGAACGCCGGGCTTCGTCCGCGAGCCGCTGCTGAAACTGGCCGAGAAACGCTTGAGCGCGCGGGAAACGTGGCCGTTCAGCCCGGCCGTCGCGACCGGACAGGGATTCATCCAGACCTGCCTGCCTTGGCCAGTCGAGCCGCCGAGCTCGAACCCGGGCGGGCGACTCCCGGACGTCCCGGTGCTGCTGCTCAACGGCGACCACGACCTGTCCACACCGATGGAGTGGGCGTACGAGGAGGCGAAGGTCGCGCCGCGCGGGAAGGTCGTGATCGTCGAGGGAGCGGCGCATTCGATCCAGAACCGCGAGCCGGGCGACGCGGGGCGGAAGGCCGTGGCGGAGTTCCTCGCCGGGTAAGCCGTGCTCGGTCTCGTGAGTGGTAAGGACGGTTCTGGTGGACCGGTATTTGCCTACCCACTGGATCCTGATGTCATCTCGGTGGCTCGGTCTTGATCAACGGAGGATCGGGGACGTTGAGTGTCCCCGATCCTCCGTCGATCAAGTACCAAGACCGGAGCGACCCCCCGACGATGAAGGAATCGGGACACTCAACGTCCCAAATCCTTCATCGTCAACGCCCGGCACACGCGTGAGCGCCACCCCAGCCGAGTGTGGAGGATTCAGGACGTTGAACGTCCCAAATCCTCCACGCTCGAACCTGACATGGTGAGATTCCGGTGTCATCGAACTCCGAGACCGGACCGACCCCCTCGACTACCGCACCACACCTTCGCCCTGGTCACGCGTAGGTAGGCAAATACCGGTCGGTTCTAACCGTCCTTACCACTCACGAGGACTTGAGTCTCCACCCACTGGAGCCTTTAGCGTCTCCCTCATGACGATCAAGGTTCTTGACACCTACCCGGCGATGCGCGGGATCCTGCGCGCGCCTCAGGCGGACCGCGCCGAGCTGCTCAAGGCGATGGTCGAACCCGCCGCCGGGATGTACCGCTACTTCCCCGGCGACGTCGATCTCGTCGCGATGCACGCGATGAGCTCCGGCTTCCCGCTCGACCGTGACGAAGAGCGCTGCCTGGAGGCCCTCGAAGCCCTGCACGAGGCCGACGCCTGGAACCGTATCCGGCGGGCGCTCGACGACGCCGTCACCGCGCAGGTCGCGGCGACGCCGGGACTCGCGGTACCGGACATCACCGTCCTCACCGTTCTGGGTGACCCCGGCGACGCGCACTTCATGGGACCGAACCTGGGGATGTCGGCGAACGGCAGTATGTCCGGCTACATCTACCTCAACTTCTGGCCGTATCCGGAGAACCTGGCGCGGCTGGAGGCCACGGCGGTCCACGAGCTGAACCATAACCTCCGCTACAGCCCCGGCGGGGTGATCTGGGATCCGGCGACGGTCACCGTCGGCGAGCAGATCGTGTCCGAGGGGCTGGCCGACGCGTTCGCCCGTCAGTTGTACGGCGACGAACTCGGCTACGCCCGCATCGGCGTGCCGCATCTGCACGACGACGCGGTGTTCGCGAAGGTCGTCTCCGGACTGGAGATCACCGGTATGCAGAACTTCGTGGCCTGGGTGCACGGCGACGAGAGCGCCGCCCGCTACGGCGGCACGCCTGTCGGGCTGCCGACCGGTGCCGGCTACGCGGTCGGCAACCGTCTCGTCGACGCTTACCTGGCCGCGACGGGGCGCACCGCCGCGGAGGCCCTGCTGGCGGACCGCCGCGACATCATCGACACCGCGCTCGCCTAGGACTCGCGGCGCCTCGACCGGAGGGTGATCGCCACCAGCGCGCCACCGAGCAGCAGCAGGAACAGGCCGGGAACCAGCAGGCCACGGATCTCGCTGCCGGTCGAGGCCAGCGGGCCGCTGTCGGACGGCCCGCCGCCCGGAGTGGTCGCTCCCGGCTGCCCGGGTGTGGTGCTCGCCGTGACGCCGGGTCCCGGCGTGGTGCTCGACGTACTGCTGCTGGTGGTCGGCGACGTGCTGCTGGACGAGCTCGACGACGGCGTGTTGCTCGATGACGAGCTGCTGGAACTCGTCGGGCTCGACGACGTGGCGCTGCTGCTCGAACTGGTCGGGCTCGACGAGGTCGTGCTGCTGCTTGACGTGGTGGTGGTACTCGTCGGGCTCGACGAAGTGGTCGAGGACGAAGTCGTCGAAGACGAGGACGTCGTGGTCGAGGACGAGGTGGTGGTGGTCGACGACGAAGTGGTGGTCGAGCTGCTGCTCGTCGGCGAGCTGCTGGTCGTGGTCGGGCTCGTGGAGCTCGACGAGGACGAAGAAGACGACGACGTGGACGTCGAGCTGCTCGGCGTCGTGGTCGGCGTGGTGCCACAGTCGGGCAGGTCGCCGTCGAACGGGTAGGCGTGGAACTCCTGCCCGCCACCGCCGGTGGCCTCGGAAGAGTGCACCAGCGTGCCCGTGGTGAAGAACCGGCCGTTCATCCCGGACGCAGTGACCGTCGCGGTGCTTCCCGGATCGCCGATCAGCACGCTTCCCTGGAACTGGGCGCCACCGGCGATCTTCACCTTGGTGGCGTCCGGGAAGTTCCACAGCAGGCGTTCCCGGAGCTTGTTGATCGGGTCCGTGTCGCCCGGGTCACCGGTGAAGGTGTTGATCGTCCGGGCCGCCCCCACCATGTTGACCAGGATCGTCGCCCCGGCCGGGATGCCTTCGAACTCGATGCCCTGCATACCGCCGTTGGCCGCGGTCACGTCGAAGTCCACGGTGAACACCTGCAACGCGGATTTCCCGTCCCCGGTGAACAGGGTGCGGTATCCCTCGTTGCGCGCCGTGCCCGTGGCAGGCCGCGGCGTGGTGCCTTCACGTGCGTAGCACTGGCTCGCCACCCGAAGATCCTCGCGCAGGCCGACATAGGGCTTCGCCGCGTCCGCATCCTTGGTGAGCGTTCCGTCCACCGTCCCGGTGACGGTCCCCGCGTGCCGGACGACACCGTCGTCGGCGACCAGCCGTTGCGACGAGGCGACACTCACGTTCCCGCCGGTGGTCAGGAAGTCCGCGCCGTCGGAGGGTGGGACCCGCGAGCCGACCCCGGCGATGCCGACGTTGTAGATGGCGGACACGCCCGCACGTTTCGCCATGTCGAAATTGCCGAGGACGACGACTCGGCCTTCGGCTTCCGCCGCCGCTTCGCGTACCTGGAATTCGCCGCCGACGAAGACGTTGATGCCGTTGTCACGGCCCGCGTAGTCCTGATTGTTCACCGGCGGGTACTTGCCGGGGCAGGCGGAACCGACGCACGGTCCCAGTCCGCCCGGCAACGGGGCGGCGACCGCGCCGTCGGTGACCACGAGGGCCGCCACGCACACCGCGGCGGCGGCACCGGCAGAAATCGAGGCGAACCGCCTTGCACGCATGGGGCGATTCTTGTGCCCTCCGGCCGGATGAACACAATCGAAATCCGGAAATACCCCCGACCGGGCGAGGCGGGTAACCCGACCCATTCGTGTTATCCGGACGACTGAATTGCTGGTGAAACGCCGAATCCGGCGGTTGACGACGCGGTCAGGTCCAGCTCCACCGGATTCCGTACTGGCCAGGGAGCGGATCGAGCGTGATGAACTGGAAAGTGCCGGTTTCCCGGTCGAAGGAAGCTTCACTGCGTTCTTCCGGCGGAGAAGCGGTGCGCGGCTGGAAGAACGCGGTGCAGTGCCGGGGCAGGCACGCCGGATCGAAGGAGATCTGCAGGACCATGTCCCTGGCGGGCCGGTAGATGGCCATCTGGGCGTGCTCTCCGTTCTGTCCCGGCGGGAACCGGACGCCGAACTCCACGACGGCCAGCTCCCCCGCGGCCAGTGTCCGGTCCAGCGCGAATTCGAACGCGCAGGTGGACGACGGCACGTCCGCGCGGAACCGCGCCGGACTGCAGCCCTCGGTGAACAGCACCACCGGCTCCCTGGTGAGACTGGAACACCGGATCACGAAGAGAAAGCGGGACGTCCCGTCGTGATCGGCGCGGACCAGCCGCCGCACCCGCATCGACTCCTCGTGCCCGGATTCGTCGACACGGAACGACACGTACTGCGAGAGCCGGTGCGGGGTATCGAGTTCCTCCGGCGTCGCGTCCACTTTGGCCAGTGCGCGCGCGATCGTCTCGGGACGGCGCCACACCTGGTCGTAAGCCACCATGCGATGGTTCGACCTGCCGCGCGGTCTTCGCGGTCCCAACAGTCCGGTGAGCGTTTCCGGCCGCTGACCGAGAATGGTTTCCAGCGCGGTGACGGCGGCGAGCGAACTCGCCCGTTCGGGCCGGTTCTCCCCGTTCTGCCAGTAACTGAGCGCGCTGATGCTGACCGGCGTCTCCCTGGCTCGCAGACGACGGCTGATCTCGTTGAGACTCAGCCCGCTGCGCTCGATGGCGGTGCGCAGCGCTGGTCCGAATTCCGCCGGAACGGTGCTCGTCATGAAAGCGCAGAGTACCGCCCGGAACGCCCGACTTTCGTCGGGTGAACCGGGCCCCGTTCAGAGTTGTCCAGCGTATCGAACGGCTTTTCGTTGACGGGGAACCGGCCGTGATTAGGGTCGGAAGAATCCCGGATTTCCCTGCCCCGTTCCCGAATTTCTCATCCCCCTGCCTAGCCGGAAGAGGATTCTCATGCGCTCAGCGACACGACAGCGACGATGGCACCGCCGGACGCTCGCCATCGCGACCTCCGCACTGGCGGCCGGCGCCTTCCTGGTCGCCGCACAGTCTTCGGCGGGCGGAGCCGCGCCCGCCGTACCCGAAGTGGCCGATCAGGTTCCGCAACTGACCGAGGCGGGCGTCACCGGCGGCCCCGCGTCGGTGACCGGTGGCACGTCTTCGCAAGCCTCCTCCGCTCGCTCCGTCTGCGCTCCCGGCGCGCAGTGGCTCCGCGTCCGGTTCACCGAGCTTGCGTTACGCGGCAACGACTCCGTGACACTCACCGGCAGCGGCTCCGGCTCGTTCACGCTCACCGCGCGGAACTGGCCGGGCAAGGCGTTCCACACCCGTGCCTTCGAGGGCGACTGCGTGCGGGTCTCGGCGGCGCTGGCCGACCCCGCCAGCCGGTTCGCCATCGACTCCTACCAGGCGGGTGACCGGGCGCTCGCCGCGGCGACCTCGACCGTCGCCGCGGTCGGCGACGTGTGCGGCGCCTCGTGCAACCAGACGGCGCCGCTGGTGAAGAACATGAACCCGCAGGCGCTGATCCTGGCCGGGGACAACGCCTACAGCTCGGGCACGCTGTCCGAGTACAACAGCAACTACCACCCCTACTACGGACAGTTCAGGTCCATCACCTACCCGACGCCGGGCAACCACGAGTACAACACCTCCGGCGCGGCGGGCTACTTCGACTACTTCGGCAAGCAGGCGGGCGAACGTGGTAAGGGTTATTACAGCTTCGACGTCGGTGACTGGCATTTCGTCGCGCTCAACTCCAACATCACCCGCACGGCGGGTTCGGCGCAGGTGACCTGGCTGAAGAACGACCTCGCGGCGAGCACCAAACCGTGCACGGCGGCGTTCTTCCACCATCCGCGGTTCAGCCGCGGCACCCACGGTGACGACACGTCGGTGACACCGTTCTTCCAGACGCTCTACGACGCGAAGGCGGATCTGGTCGTCGTCGGCCACGACCACAACTACCAGCGGTTCGCGCAGTCGCGGCCCGACGGGAAACGTGACGACGTCAACGGCGTCCGCCAGCTGCTCATCGGCACCGGCGGCCGGGGTTACTACTCCTTCGACCAGTCGTCGGCCGCCGAGCAGGAAGTGGGTAACACCAACACCTTCGGCGTGAGCAAGCTGACGCTGACCGCGACCGGCTACCGCAGCGACTTCGTGCCGGTGTCGGGCCGCACCTTCACCGATTCCACGACCGGCACATGCAAGAAGGCCGCCTCCTCCCCCGCCTTCTCCGTCGGCACCAGCCCCTCGTCGGTGTCGGTGAAACCGGGCGGGACCGCGTCGGTGTCGGTGACCGTCGCCAGCACCGGCGGCTTCACCTCCGCGACCGCGCTTTCGGTGTCGGGCCTGCCCTCGGGAGTGACCGGGACGATCTCGCCGTCGTCGGTCACCCCTCCGGCCAACGGCACCGCGACCGCGACGCTGACCTTGACCGCCTCGGCCGGGGCGACCGGTTCGGCAACCGCCACGGTCACCGGATCCTCAGGTTCGGTCAGCCAGACCGCGACCGTGGCGGTCAGTGTGGGCTCCGGTGGTGGTGAAGCGTTCTCCGACGACTTCGAGACCGACAAGGGCTGGCGGGTCGACGCGGCCGGTTCGGACACCGCCACCTCGGGCAAATGGGAACGCGGTGATCCCGAGGAGACCACCTCGACCTACAGCGACCAGGTCAAGCAGCGCGGTGACACGACCAGTGGCGCGAACTGCCTGGTCACCGGGCGGCTGGCCGGATCGGAGTACGGGGCCAACGACCTCGACGGCGGCGCCTCGTCGATGACTTCGCCGTCGTTCACCGTGCCCTCGGGCGGGAAGCTGACCTTCTCCTACACCTTCGCGCACGGCGACAACGCGACGTCGGCCGACTACCTGCGGATCCGCGTCCTCGACGGCACCACGCCGACGACGGTCTTCGAGAAACTCGGCTCCGCGACCGAGGTCGCCGGAGCCTGGCAGACCGCCGCCGCCGACCTGTCGTCGTTCGCCGGACGGAGTGTCCGCCTGCTGGTCGAAGCCGCGGACGCGAGCACGGCGTCGCTGTGGGAATCAGCGGTCGACGACCTCCGCGTCACCGCGTAGCGCGGGAAGGCCGGACATGTACGTCTCCAGCGTCCGCTCTACCGGTCCAGCCCTGCCCGGCGGCCGTGCGAAGCACGCCGTGCCCGCCACCGTGGTCGGTCTGGGCGTGGTCAGCCTGATCACGGACATGTCCGCCGAGATGGTCACCGCCGTGCTCCCTCTCTATCTCGTCTACGGGCTCGGCGTCGGCTACCTGCAACTGGGCGCGATCGACGGGCTCTACACGGGCGCGACGGCGTTGTTACGGCTGGCGGGCGGCTACTTCGCCGACCGCCTCGGCCGCCCGAAGGCCGTCGCCCTGGTGGGCTACGGCCTCTCGGCGGCGACCAAACTCGCGTTCCCTGCCGCGGGGTCCTCGCTTGGCGCGATCGGCCTGGTGATCGGTGCCGATCGCGCCGGCAAGGGCATCCGCACCGCGCCGCGGGACGCGATGATCACCCTCGCCACCCCCGACGGCGGGCTGGGCCGCGCGTTCGGCGTCCACCGCGCGATGGACACCGCGGGCGCGCTGCTCGGGCCGATCATCGCGTTCGGCCTGCTGACCGTCCTCGTCGGCGACTACCCGGCGGTGTTCGGGGTGAGCTTCTGCCTCGCCGTGATCGCGGTGCTCGTGCTGGCGGTGTTCGTCCGTGCTCCCGCCGGGGCGGTCGAGCGGTCGCGGGTACGGCTGCGGGCGGGTTTCGCCCTTCTGCGACAGCCCGGCCTGCGCGGAACGTGCCTGGCCGCGGCCGCGCTCGGTGTCTGCACGGTCGGCGACATGTTCCTCTTCGTCGGCGTGCAGCAGTCCGCCGGGCTGCCGCCGGGGGCGCTTCCCTTGCTGCCGCTGGCGACGGCGCTGACGTTCATGGCGCTGGCGTCGCCGATCGGGCGACTCGCCGACCGGGTCGGCCGGTGGAAGGTGTTCCTCGCAGGTCACGTCGTGCTGCTCGCCGCGTACGTCGTCTTGGCGGCTTCGGCCGTCGGATGGGCCGTCGCGGCCGTCGTCCTGGCGGCACACGGCGTGTTCTACGCGTGCACGGACGGCGTCCTCATGGCGCACGCGTCGCCGCTGGTGCCGGAGTCGTTGCGCGCCACCGGCCTGGCCTTCGTCCAAACAGGACAGTCGCTGGCCAGGGCGGCGGGCGCGGTGGTGTTCGGCGCGCTCGCGGCCGGGACGGCGTTGCGGCCCGCGTTCGCACTCTTCGCCGTCGTGCTGCTGGTGTCGGTGCTGGCCGGAACGAGGGTGAAATGAGACGGACCTGGGCAGGAATCGCCGCGGTCGTGATCACGGTGGCGGCAGGGGCGGTCTTCGTCGGCTCTCGCACCGGCGGCGCGGTGGCGGAACAGCAGCTCGACCTGGCCCGCGGCGGGTTGCTGTCCGTGGACGAGTCGGGCCGGGTCCGGCAGGACGACCGTGTCGGGCCGTCCTGTCAGCGCGTGGACGTCGCGGCGGGGACGCTGGCGTGCCTGCGCGCGACGGCGGTGCCCGACCAGGCCGAGCTGGTCGTCACGAAACCGGGCGCCGGACCGCGGACGATCTCCGAATGGGGACTGCCGTCGCGGGTCCGGGTCTCACCCTCCGGGCGGCTGGTGGGCTGGACGGTGTTCCGTTCCGGTGATTCCTATCTGGGCGGAGCGGGCACGTTCTCCACCACCGCCGGGATCTTCGATCTGGAGACCGGTAGCCACTACGGCTCCCTTGAGGACTTCGCGCTCACGGTGGACGGAAAGCCGTACCCGGCCGAGGATCTGAACTACTGGGGAGTGACCTTCGCCCGGGACGACCGGACGTTCTACGCCACCGTCAGATCGGCGGGCGGCACCTGGCTGGTGCGGGGTGACCTCCGCGGCCGCACGCTGACCGCGCTGCGGCGCAACGTCGAATGCCCGTCGCTCTCGCCGGACGGCACGCGCGTCGCCTACAAGTTCCGTGAAGGCGATCGCTGGCGGCTGCACGTGCTTTCCCTCGCCGACGGCCTTGACGTCCCGCTCGCCGACCCCGCGCATCTCGACGACCAGCCACAGTGGCTGGACGATCGGACCGTCGCCTACGGCCGCGACAAGGCGATCCACGCGGTGCCCGCCGACGGGACCGGCGCGCCCGTCGTCGTCCGGCCCGCCGCCTCCTCCCCCGCGGTGGTGCGGTGACCCTTTGCCTGCTTGACTGCTGCCCGTGCCGTCAGATCGTGAGACCTCCGTAGAAGCGGAGTTCTTGACGGTGGTCGGCCGGTTCGCCGGCCCGGCCCGGGGCGCCGGGCTGCTGGTGATCAGCGTTTTCGGCGTGCTCGCGACACCGACGGGCGCGCTCCCGCTCGGCTTCGGCCTGCTCGCGCTCGCGCTGGTCACCGCCGTGGCCGAGCATCTGGCGGGCAAGACGGGCCGGGGCAGACCGGTGGCGTTCGCGCTGACCTTGGTGCGCGCCGCGGCGATCTGCGGAACCCAGTTCGTGACCGCGCCCGAGGCGGGCGAGGTGAACCAGTGGGCACTCAACGTCCTCACCGTCACCGCGATCACCCTGCAGTGGGAATGGCCGCCGAAGATCACCGTGCCCGCCGTCGCCTGCCTGCTCGCGATCGAGGTGGTGCCGCTCGGCTTCGAGGACGGTCTCTCGGTGGTGCTGCGAGTGCTGCTCGAAGCCACGCTCGCGCGGGGCGCCTTCCTCCTGCTGTCCCGCACGACGCGCCGGATCGACCATCTCCGCGCTCGCAGGGCCCGGCTGGCGCGTGAGGAATCCCTTGCCGTGGAACGACGACGTCAGGAACGGGAGTATCTGGCCGTCCTGCACGACACGGCGGCGGCCACCTTTCTCACCGTGGCCCAGCGCGGGGAGACCGCGGGGCCTGCCGAGGTCGCCGGGTACGCCCGCCGGGATCTCGCGATCCTGACCGGCGAATCCGGTCGCGGCGGCGAGGTCGACCTCGAGACCTCGTTGCGCGGCGTGCTCGCGCACAGCCCGGTGAAGGTCGAGTCGCACTGGGCGCCGGTCCCGCCGATACCCGCGGCGGCCGCGCTCGCGCTGGTCCGGGCCGTGCGGGAGGCGCTGGTGAACGTCGAAAGGCACGCGGGCGTCGGCGAGGCCCGGCTGACGGTCGACGCCGGTGTGCGCGTGACGGTCCGGGACGAGGGCCGCGGTTTCGATCCGTCGCGGACCCCGGCGCACCGGCGAGGTGTCCGGGGCTCGCTCGTCGAGCGCATGGCCGCGGCGGGCGGCCGGGCCGACGTGACTTCCGCGCCCGGGGCCGGAACCACGGTGGAACTGGTGTGGCCCGATGGGTGAGACGGCGGACCGGGTCCTCGGCGGCTGCCGGATCGCGCTGCTGATCGTGACCGCGGTGATCCAGGTCGGCCTCAGCCTGCCCTTGGTGAGCGGCACCGCGAGCGGATCCGCCTTCGCGGCGCTGGGGGCGGTGCTGGTGGTCGCGGCGTTCTGGGTACTGCGCGGCCGGGCGGTCCCCTGGCCCGTGGCGGTGCCGATGGCCGTGGTGGTGCTGACGGCCTCGGCAGTCGCGACCTGGGCGATGCCGCCCGGCGAACTGTTCGGCGAGCGGCACTGGGTCTTCGGCCTGGCCGGCTGGCATCTGCTGGTCCTGCTGCTGGATCGTCCGGTGGCCGCCGTCGTCGCCCTCGGCGCGCAACTCGCGCTCACCCTCGCCCGGCTCGTGGCCTCCGCGCCCACCGACCGGTTCGAGATCGGCGGGGTCGTGATCGTCGGGCTCAGCGTGATCACCTTCCAGGTCGCGACGCTGGCGCTGGTCCGGGTCGTCAACCGGCGGGCGGGCGAAGCCACGGAGGCCTTGCTCGAACGGGACCGGCTGGCCCACCGCAAGGCGCTCGCCGAACAGCAGGAAGCCGACCAGAAGAGCCGGTTCGCCGGTCAGCTCGGCGCCACGCTGCCGCTACTGGCCGGACTGGCCGACCGCACTTTGGACCCGCGTGACGAAGTGGTCCGGCAACGGTGCGCGCTCGCCGCCACACAGCTGCGGCGGCTGTTCGCGGAGAACGACGACGTGCCCGACCCGCTGATGCACGAGGTGTCGGCGTGCGTCGATCTCGCCGAGCGGCGGGGCCTGACGGTGACGGTGGCGGTCAGCGGCGAACCGGCGCCCGTGCCGACGGCGGTCCGGCGCGAACTGACCGGCCCGCTGATGACCGCGCTCGTCGCCGCCCGGTCGCAGGCGCGGGTCAGCGTGCTCCGCACCGGCGACGAAATCCGGGTCGCGGCGATCACGGACGGTGAACCGGACGCGCGACCGAACGGATCGGGCGCCGTCGACGTCGAATGGCACGCACTGGGAGAACGATCGTGGATGGAGGCGAAATGGCGTTCGCGACCGAACTGACCGCGGTGGTCGTCGACGATCATCCGGCCGTGCGGGCCGGGGTCGTGCACTGGCTGTCCTCGGGCACCCCGCCGGTCACCGTCGTGGCCGAGGGCGAGGACGTGCGGGCCGCCTGGATCGGCGAAGGCGCGCAGGCCGACGTCGTCATCCTCGACCTGCACCTGAACAGCACCACCCCGGCGATGGGCGATCTGCGCCGGCTCACCGAGGCGGGCCGCCGCGTCGTTGTCTATTCGATGCGGGCGGACGACGAGACCGTCCTGCAGTGCCTCGAACTCGGCGCGCTCAGCTACCTCACCAAGGCCGAGGGCGCCGAGCATCTCCTCGAAGCCGTGCGCGCGGCGGCCGCCGACCGGTCGTACACGCCGCCGTCGCTGGCGGGCGCGCTCGCCGGGGACCGCTCGGAGCGGCGTCCCGCCCTCTCGGCGCGGGAAACGGAAGTGCTCATCGAGTGGTTCCAGTCCGAGTCGAAGGACTTCGTCGCGCACCGGCTGGGGATCTCGCCGAACACGGTCAACTCGCATCTCGAACGGATCCGGGTCAAGTACGCCCAGATCGGCAGGGACGCCCCGACCAAGGCCGCGCTCGTCGCCCGGGCGATCCAGGACGGGCTGATCGGCGTGAGCGATTTGTGATCGCTTGTGGTGTGAACGGGCCACACCGGCGGGCGACCTCGACGATTACGGTGCGTGGCGGGTGCAAGGACGACCCGGTCAGCTGGACGAAGTGACCACCGCTGGGCTGATCAGCGCAACCGATTCGTGATCGTTTGTGGTGCTAACGGCCCACACCGCACTGCTCCCGTGTCGATTACGGTGCGTGGCGAGCACGCCTGAGCCGAATTCGGCGAGAAGTCCGAGGAGATCCATGAAGTCCCACCGCATCGCCCTGTTCGCCACCGGCTGCGCCGCCGTGCTGCTGCTTTCCGCGTGCGGCGGCAAAGAGGAATCGGGCAACGCGAGCCCCGCCCCTTCGTCCGCTCCGACGTCGGCTCCCGCGTCCTCGCCCGCGACCAGCGGCACCGTCCCGGTCTCGAACGCGGACGCCACCGCGCCCGGCAGCGAGCTCAAGGTCGGCGACCGCGCCGTCGTCCCGTTCAAGTACGGCACCGACAAGACCGGCACCATCGCGATCACCGTCAAGTCGATCGAACTGGGCGCGAAGGAAGACCTCGCCGCCTACGGCGAGAAGGCCAAGGGCATGACGCCGGTGTACATCCGGATGTCGGTGGAGAACGTCGGCGGCACCGACCTCACCTACAGCACGGTGCGGCTGCGCGCGGTGGGCCCGGACGACAAGGGCACCGGCGTGATCATCACCGGCGAGACCCCGAAGTGCCAGTCCGAAACCGCGAAGAAGGACTTCAAGGCCGCCGGCGCGACCTACGAGACGTGCGAGCTCCAGGCCATCCGCGACGGCGGCGAGGTCGGCGGCGCGACCTACACCGACAGCGACGGCTACAAGGACAAGCCGGTCATCTGGAAGAAGTAGGGAACATCTCTCCGTGAAGGCCCCCTTCATTGCGTCCAGCGCAGTGAAGGGGGCCTTCACGTACTTCCGGCCACTCTGCGGGTCGCGGTGCCCCTGAGTACCGTTGCCGAATGGTCCACGTGCACCGGACGATCACCGTCCGAACCCCTGTCCAGACCGTCGTCGACTATCTGAGGGACTTCGCGCACGCCGAGGCCTGGGACCCCGGCACCGTGTCCTGCACCCGGTCCGACACCGGCCCGATCGCCGTCGGGGCGCAGTGGCACAACGTGTCCGAGTTCCGCGGCAAGAAGACCGAGCTGACCTACCGCCTCGACCGGCTCGAACCGGGACGGATCGTGTTCGTCGGCTCGAACAAGACCGCCACGTCCACCGACGATCTGACGGTGACCGAAGAAGGCGGCACGACGACCATCAGCTACCACGCCACCATCAAGTTCCACGGGCTGGCGAAACTCGCGGACCCCTTGCTGAAGCGGGAATTCGAGAAGATGGGCGACGAGCTGGTGCCGGCGATGAAGACGACGCTGGAAGCTCTCTAAACCCGCGGCGACTCGAGAGACCGCCGCCTCGGGTTGCTGAGCCGCCGCACCGCGTTCGCGCAGGCGAGCGACTCCAGCAGCGGCACCGTCCGTTCCCAGCCGAGGCAGGCGTCCGTGATGCTCAGGTCGGGCCGGGGCGGCACGGAACCGACGTCCTGTCTGCCGTCGGAGAGATACGACTCGATCATCACGCCCGCCAGCGCGTCGTTGCCCGCCGAGATCTGGTCCGCCAGATCCGCGACGACCACGGGCTGGCGGTTGTGGTCCTTGCCGCTGTTGCCGTGCGAGGCGTCGACGACGAGACGGTGCGGCAGGCCGGCGGCGGTCAGCGCGTCGAGGGCGTCCGCGACGGCGTGGGCGTGGTGGTTCGGTTTAGGGCCGCCGCGCAGGACGATGTGGGCGTCCGGGTTCCCGGTGCTGCGCAGGATCCGCGGGTGCCCGTCGGCCGCGGAGCCGGGGAACACGTGCGACAGCCCGGCCGCCCGCACGGCGGCGACGGCCGTGTCCAGCCGCCCGGAGACGCAGTTCTTCATGCCCACCGGCATCGGCAGCCACGACGCCAGATGCCGGTGCGGCTGGCTGGCCACGGTCCGCGCGCCGATCGCGCCCCAGCTGATGGTGTCGGCGAAATAGGGCGCCAGGAACGGATCGACGAACTCGTACGCCAGGGGCAGCCCGGTCGCGGCGGCGTCGACCAGGAACCGCCGTCCGATCCGCACCCCGGACGCGAGATCGCCCTTGCCGTCCAGGGTGGGGTCGGGCACCAGGCCGGTCCAGCCCGCGATCGTCCGCGGTTTCTCCAGGTAGGCGCGCAGGACCACGACGAGGTCGTCGGCGAAGCGCCGGGCCGTGTCGGCGAGCCGGTGCGCGTACTCGAGTGCGCCGTCGGCGTCGTGCACCGAACACGGGCCCACGACGACGAGCAGCCGGGAATCCCGCCGGGCGAGGACATCCGCGACGGTTTCGCGGTGCCGCGCCACGTCGTCCGGCACGACTCCGCTCATGGCCACCTCGGCCGGGCTGGGCAGGGTGTCCTGGTCAGGCATCCGCGTGACCTCTCTTCTTGTCGGGGGCGGCCACCCCGGCCCGGGGCAGCCGCGTCGCACCGGCGACCGCCACGACGGCGAGGCCGAGAACACACCAGAAGGCGTCGGCGAAGGCTCCGGCGACGTCCTGGCCGCGCGCGGCCAGCCGGGCCTGCAGCACCACGGCCAGCACCGCGGTGCCGATCGATCCGCCGAGCGTGTTGAGC
The DNA here is from genome assembly GCF_046549035.1 of Amycolatopsis sp. lyj-90. NCBI lineage: Bacteria > Bacillati > Actinomycetota > Actinomycetes > Pseudonocardiales > Pseudonocardiaceae > Amycolatopsis > Amycolatopsis sp. lyj-90. The sequence goes on along the minus strand of NZ_JAJPWP010000001.1, from coordinate 830,115 downwards.
AGGTTCAGTGCCCCGGCCGCACGGGGCAGCCGGGCGGGTTCGACCCGGCGGTAGACGATCGTCATCACCGGCGCGCCGATCAGCGCCGCGCCGAAACCGCGCAGCAGCAGGGAAACCACGATCACCCAGTCCGGGAAGCCCGGGCCGAGCTGGGTGAAGGGAGCGGTGCCCGCCGCGACCAGCGCGATCCCGCTCAGCACCAGGGTGCGCGGCGAGATCCGGTCGACGAGCCGGTTCACCAGAACCGACCCGGCCGCCGCGCCGATGCCCTGGGGCACCAGCAGCAGCCCGGTGTCCCAAGTGGACAGTCCGGCGCCGCGCTGGAGGTAGAGCGGGAGCAGGAACATCGTGCCGAACACCGACGCGCCGAGCAGGACCAGCGCCAGCGCGGCGACCCCGAACGGCGGTTTGGTGAACAGCCGCGGATCGAGCAACGGCGCTTCGGCCCGCAGTCCGTGCCGGACGAACGCCGCGAGCATCACCACGCCCGCTGCGACGGCGAGCCCGGCGAGCACCGGGCTCCCCCGCTCGAACCAGGTGAGCCCGAACACCAGCACCGCGAGACCCGGCGAAAGCAGCAGCGCGCCCCGGAAATCGAACCGGTCACCCCGGCCGCCCGGTTCGCCCGCCGGTACCCAGCGCCGTGCCAGCAGCACGGCGACCACGCCGACCGGGAGGTTGACGTAGAACAGCCACGGCCAGTCCGCGACCGCGAGGATCGTGCCGCTCGCCAGCGGGCCGAGCACCGGTGACAACAGCGGCACCAGGCCGACGACGCTGATCACGCGGCCGATCCGGTCCGGTCCGGCGGCCCGTGCCAGCAGCGCCTGCCCGGTCGGCGGCAACAGACCGCCCGCGAGCCCTTGCAGGACGCGGAAGGCGATGAGCGCGGGCAGGGTCGGTGCCAGCGCGCACAACAGGGACGCCAGCAGGAACACGACGACGGCGCTGAGCCAGACGCGACGGCCGCCGAACCGGTCGGCGAGCCAGCCCGACGCCGGTACCGCGGTGACCACGGCCAGCAGATACGCCGTCGTCACCCACTGGACGCCGGTGACCGGCGCGCCGAACTCCTCGGCGAGCGTGTCGACGCCGACCGAGACGATCGTGCTGTCCAGGGTCGCCATGAAGGTGCCGAGCACCAGCACGGCGGCCGTCCGCCACAGCGCGGCGTCGATCGGTCGCGCGGTCATCGCTTCCCCGCGAATCCGGCGGCGTCGCCGTCCAGCCACGACGGCAGCTCCCGGAGGAACCGGACCAGTTCGTCGGCCAGCGGCCGGGCGTCCCGCGCGTACAGGACGCCGTCCCAGCCGTCCTGGCCGGGAACGACGGTGACGCTCACCGGATGGTGGGTCCGTTCACGGAACCGGGTGCCGGTGACGGTCAGGCCGGGCGCCGGTTCGCGCAGCTTCGCCGGATCCACCGGGTAGTTCTCGAAGACGAGCAAGCTGTCGAACAGCCGCTCGCGTCCGGCGAGCGACGCGAGTTCCGGCAGGCCGATCCGGTGGTGCCCGGCCATCGCCTGCTGCCGTGCCTGCAGATCGGCCAGCGCTTCGGCGACCGTTCCGGTGAACCTGGCCCGGACCGGCACGCTGTTCGCCAGCAGGCCGATGATCTCCTCGACACCGTCCACTTCGGACGTCCGGTTCGAGGTCGTCACCCCGAAACTGACGTCCGGGCGCCCGGCGCGCGCCGCGAGCACGGCCGCCCACGCGCCCTGTAGCAGCGTGTTGACCGTGAGCCCGCGGGCCGCACCCAGCCGGGTCAGTTCCGCGACCAGCGGACCGTCCACAGTGAACAGTGCCGGCTCGGCCGGGCCATCGGTACGCGGCAGGTGGTCGCCTTCGGGAAGACCGTCGAGTTCCGCCCGCCAGGCCCGGACGTCGGCCGAGTGGTCGGCCGCGGTGAGCAGACGGGTGTACCGGGACGGCGGAACCGGCTCCGGCAACGGCTTGCCCGCGTACAGCGCGAACAGCTCGCCGAGGATGCGCGGCGCGGACCAGCCGTCCGACAGCAGGTGGTGACTGGTCAGCACCAAGGTCTGAAGCCCGGGTCCTTGCCGCAGCACCGTCACCCGCCACAGCGGCCCGTGCGCCAGATCGAACGGTTCCGCGAGCTCCTCGTCCAGCGCTGGGTCCACTTCGGACACTTCACGGACCCGGAACCTCGCCTCTGGTGCCGCCGGGATCACCTGGACCTCGTGCGACGGCGGGAACACGGCGCCCAGGTTCGGCTGCCGCCGCACCAGTGCGGTCGCCGCCGCCCGCAGTGCCTCGACGTCGAGGTCACCGGACAGCGTGAACGCGGCCTGCACCGGGTACGGATCCGCGTCGCCCGCCGCCCGCGACTCGCGCAGGATCACCTCCTGCAACGGCGTCAGCGGCATGACCTCGCCGGGTCCCGGCACGTCGGCGGCGAGTTCGTCCAGCTCACGGCGGAAGTGCTCGCCCAGCACGGTGATCTCGTCGGCGGTGAACAGCGCGGACGGCCAGGTGAAGCGGACGCCGAGCGTGCCGCCGTCGGGGACCATCGCGTTCACCGTCAGCGCGTACGGCAGCGGCAGGTCCGCGCCGCCGCCCGAACCGAGCGGATCGGCGTCCGGCGGGCGCTGCCACGGGGTTTCCGCGACCGGGGCCGCGGGGAACCGGCCGAGATAGTTCCAGGCGACCTCGGGCCGCGGCCCTTCGACGCCGAGGATCCCATGGCCGAGGCCGTCGCCCGCCGCCCGCAAGTGGTCGCGCACCGCCCGCAGCGCGGCAGGCAGCGATCCGGCGGGCGGGGCGATCCTGGCCGGATGCACGGCGGTGAACCAGCCCGCGGTCTGCGCCAGGTCGACGGTGCCCGCGAAATCCGGGGTGTGTCCCGGCCGGCCGTGGCTCTCGACGGCGGCGAGCAGATCGGCCCCGGTCCCCCGCCACGCGGCGACCGCGCGGGCGAGCGCGGTCAGCAGGACGGTGTCCGGGCCGGTGCGGTAGGCCGCGGGCAGCGCGGTGAGCACGGCGTGGGTGGTGTCCGCGCCGATGTCGATCCGGTGATGCCGCGCGGTGGCCACGGTGTCGCGCGCCGGATCGAGCCCGGCGCGGCCGAGCCTGGTCACCGGCGCGGCGGCGATCCCTTGCCAGTAGGGCAGTTCGTCCCGCCGGTGCGGTGCGGCGGCACGCAGCGAGCGCGCCCAGCCCAGGAAAGACTGCCCGCGCCGGTGCAGGGTGTTGCCGTGGAAGGCCTGTTCGACGTCGTCGAGCAGCACCCGCCAGGTCACCGCGTCGGCGACCAGATGGTGTGCCACCAGCAGCAACCGTCCCGGCCGCTCCTCGCCCGCGTCCACCAGCACCGCCCGGAGCAGCGGCCCCGTGCGCGGGTCCATCCGGGACACGATCTGCTCGACCTCCGCGTCCAGCACGGCGCGCGGATCGCCGGGCACCCGGAAGGTGGTGAGCACCGAGTCGGCGGTCACGGCTCCGACGTCCGGGATGCGCAGCGCGTCCTCGGCGAGGTGCGCGCGCAGGACATCGTGGCGGGCGAGGACGGCGTCGAGCACCGAGCGCCACCGCGCCACATCGTCTGCCGAGGGCACGCAGATCTCGACCCACTGGCAGAACCCGTCGGCCGCCTTTTCCGCGCGCAGCAGCAGATCGCGCATGACCGGCGTGAGCGGTGCGTCGCCGACCGCGGGCGCTTCCTCGGCCCGCTCGGGTTCGCCGCAGCGCGCCGCGATCCCGGCGACCGTGCCGCCTTCGAGGACGTCGCGCGCGGTCAGGTGCAGTCCTTCACGGCGGGCGCGGGAGACCACGCGCAGCGACGCGATGCTGTCCCCGCCCGCGTCCAGGAAGCCGTCGTCCAGGCCGACACCGGGACCGAGCAGGTCGCGGACCACCCGCAGCAGCACGGCTTCCGCCGGTGTGGTGGGCTCCCGCCCCTCCGCGGACCGGGTTTCCGGTGCCGGCAACGCCGCCCGGTCGAGTTTGCCGCTCGGGCCGAGCGGCAACCGGTCCAGCGGCACGAACGCGGTGGGCACCATGTACGCGGGCAGGTCCGCGGCGAGGTGTTCGCGCAGCGCGGCCGGGTCGGGTTCGGCGCCGTCCACCGGGACGACGTAGGCGACCAGCCGGTCTTCGCGGACGATCACCGCGGAGGCGCGCACGTCGTCGTGCGCGGTCAGCGCGGTCTCGATCTCGCCGAGTTCGATCCGGAACCCGCGCAGTTTGACCTGGTGGTCGGCGCGGCCGAGGAAGACGAGCTGCCCGTCCGGCCGCCAGCGGACCAGGTCACCGGTGCGGTACATCCTCCCACCCGTCACCCGACCACCACCCCCCACGGAGGCGCTACGCGCCGCGGTGTTTTCGGGCGGCCCGAACGGGTCGGCCACGAACCGTTCGGCGGTCAGTGCCGCCCTGCCGACATAGCCCTGCGCGAGCTTCGGCCCGGCCAGGTAGAGCTCGCCGGTGACGTTCGTCCCGACCGGGAGCAGCCCTCCGTCGAGGACGTACGCGCGGACTTCGGGGTCCGGGCGGCCGATCGGCAGCGGACCGGGGTCGTCCGGGTCGTAGTGCCAGGTGACCGAGTTGATGGTGACCTCGGTCGGGCCGTAGGCGTTGAACAGCGCTCGCCGGTTCCCCCAGCGCCGGGCCAGTTCCGGGTCGAGCCGCTCGGCACCGACGACGAAGAACACGTCCGGGTCGACGGTCGCGTCGTCGGGCATCGCGGAGAGGAACGAGGGCAGCAGGTTGAGCCCGGTGACGCGGTGTTCGGCGGCGTAGGCGAGCAGGTCGTCGCCGGAGACGCGCACCTCCTCCGGGGCGATGACCGAGGTGCCGCCGGACAGCAGCGGAAGCATGAACTGCCAGAAGGCGACGTCGAAACTGGTCGAAGCGAAGTGCAAATACCGCTCGGCGGTCCCGATCCCGACGATGTCCTCCTGCAGCGCGATCAGGCTCGGGATCCCGCGGTGCGGCACCGCGACCCCCTTGGGCTTCCCGGTGGTGCCGGAGGTGTAGATGACGTAGGCGAGCGAATCGTCGGTGACCGGCACGGACGGATCGGTGTCCACAAGGGACAGTTCGCCCGGATCGACCACCGGCAGCCCGTCGACGTCCGAAGTGGACACGGCGGCGGCGGGCCTGATGTCGCCGAGCATGTAGGCGAGCCGGTCGGCCGGATAGTCCGGATCCATCGGCACGTGGACCGCCCCGGCCTTGAACACGCCGAACAGCGCGACCACCAGGTCGACGTCGCGGCGCAACAGGACCGCGACCGGGTCCTGCGGTTTCACCCCGACGTCGATCAGGCTGTGCGCGAGCCGGTTGGCCCGCCGGTCCAGTTCGGCGTAGGTCAGGCTCCGGTCGCGGCAGACCACGGCCTCGGCGTCCGGGGTTTCCCGCACCCAGCGGCCGAACTCGGCCAAGGCGCCGCCGCGCTCCCGCTTCGGTTCCGGTCCTTCCCCGAGGCGCAACATCGCGCGTTCCTCGTCGGCGCCGAGTGCCCGCAGCCGGGCGACCGGCCGCGCGGGATCGGTGACGATCTCGTGCAGGACGGCACGCAGCCAGCGGCCGAAGGACTCGGCCTCGTCGCGCGTGAAGGCCTGCGGCTGGTAGCCGAGCCCGACGGTGAACTCGTCGCCGGGCAGCACGATCACCGTGAGCGGGTAGTGCGTGGCGTCGGTGATGTCGACCCCGACGAGGTCCAGCCCCGGCGCCAAAGTGGTGCGGGCGCGGCTGGAGAGCGGGAAGTTCTCCATCACCAGCATCGTGTCGAACAGGTCGCCGACACCGGCCGCGCGCTGGATGTCCGGCAGCCCGGCGTGATGGTGATCGGTGAGCCGGACGCTTTCGGTGTGCACGCGCTCCAACACGGTGACCGCGGTGTCGGCCGGGTCGAAGCGCACCCGCACCGGGATCGTGCTGCCGAGTTGCCCGATCATCCGCTCGACGCCGGGGACGTCGGCCGGGCGGCCGGACACCGGGCAGCCGAAGACGACGTCGCGGCGGCCGGTCAGCCTGGCGAGCAGCACTCCCCACGCGGTCTGGAACACCGTCGTCGGCGTGATCCCGCGTTCGCGGGCGAAGGCGCGCAGCCGTTCGCTGAACTCCCCGCCCAGTTCCACGGTGACCCGCTCCGGGCGCTCCACAGTGGACTCCAGGCTCGCGGGCGCGAGCCGGGTGCCCTCGTCGAGTCCGGCCAGCGCTTCGCGCCATGCCTCCAGTGCGGCGTCCGGATCGCGTTCCCCGAGCACCCGGTGGTACTCCGAAAGCGGCGGGGCGACCGGGGCCGCCGGGCCGCCGCCGAGTTCGGCGTAGGTGGCCAAGAGCGTCCGGCCGACCAGCGGCATCGACCAGCCGTCGAGCAGCGCGTGATGGTTGGTGAGCACCAGACGGTGCTCGGCCGGGCCGAGCGTCAGCAGCAGGAACCGGATCAGCGGCGGGGTCGCCGGGTCGAACGGGCGGGCCAGTTCGACCCGGCATTCGGCCACGACCTCCTCGGGCGTCGCGTTCGAATGCCGCCAGTCCAGCGAAACCGCCTCCGGCACCACCTGGACGACCTCGCCCGCGTCGGTGGTGTGCAGGTGGACGCGCAGCGCGGGATGCCGCCGCAGCACTTCCGCCGCGGCCTCGCGCATCAGGCCGGCGTCGAGCGCCCCGCTGAGCAGGGTGACGGCCTGCACCACGTAGACGTCGGTGTCGTCGGCGCCGCGCGCCAGCGTGTGGAACGAAAGCCCGGTCTGCAGCGGGGTCGCGGGCAGGACGTCCTCGATGCGGCCCCGGCGTTCGAGCGCGTCGATGTCGGCTTGACCGAGACCGACCAGCGGCAGATCCGACGGCGTGAGACCGCCGCCGTCCGGACCGATCCGGGCGGCGTGCGCGGCCATCGCTTCCAGCGCTCGCGACCATGCTTTCTGAAGCGCCTCGACACTGTCCGGCGGCAGGATCGCGCTCGCGGCGGTCCACTCGACGGCCAGCCGCGGACGTCCGTCCTCGCGGACGAAGCAGTTCAGCGCCAGCACCTGTTCCAGCGACTTGGCGTCCGGTTCGGTGACCGCGAACGGGTCTTCCTCCGGCAGTTTCCAGCCGGTGCCGGGCAGGGCCGCGAACCGGCCGAGGTAGTTCAGGACGACGTCCGGCGGCGGGACGGCGGCGAGTTCGTCCCGGGTCAGCGGGTCGAGGTGGCGCAGGACTCCGAAGCCGACACCGCTGTCCGGCACGGCGCGTTTGGCCTCTTTGGCTGCCCGCAGCAGCTTTCCTGCCGCGTCACCGCCCGCGAGCGCGCTCTCGAAATCCGACGTCGTGGCGACCGCTGTGGCGGGGACGCGCAGCGGATGTTCGGCGGTGAACCAGCCGACGGTGCGCGACAGGTCCAATCCGTCCTGGTCCCGGCCATGTCCTTCGAGAGACACGGTTTCGGCCGTGACCGGAGCGGCCCGCCATGACCGGAGGGCGAGCACGAGCGCGGCGAGCAGGACGTCGTCCGGCCCGGCCCGGTAAGCCGCGGGCAGATCGGTGAGGACCGCGTCGGTCTGCTCCGGCGAGGCGAGGGTGACCGAGCGCCGCGCGGTGGCGACCGTGTCGGCGGTCCGGTCGAGCGGACGGTGACCGAGGCGCGGCCCGTCGAGCGCGTCGCGCCAGTGGCCGAGTTCGCCGCGCCGGGCACCGGACGTCCCCTGTTCGGCGAGGCGGAGCGCGTGCCGCCGCCACGACGTCCCGGCCGGTTCGAGCTTCTGGCCCGCGCAGGCGGCGCGCAGGTCCGGCAAGAGGATCCGCCACGAAACGCCGTCGATCGCCAAGTGGTGGATCACGATGACGAGATGGTCCGGGAGCAGCGCGACCCTGAGCACTCCGGTCCGGAGATCGAGCGAGTCCGCGAGATCCTGGGCGACGTCCTTCGGATCGCCCGTCGTTTCGACGACGATGTCGGCGGCGTGCACGGAACCGCGTTCGCGGACCCGCATTTCGTCCTCTAGATGCAGCCGGAGGGCGTCGTGGTGGTCCAGCAGCGTTTGCACGCCCTCGATCAGCAGGTACGGCGGCAGGTCCTCGTCGAGCCGGATCGCGGTCCATTGCGTGTACCCGTCGACCACCCGGACGTCAGGATGCGGGTCGAGCAGCGCGCGGACGATCGGCGGGGCGGGCACCTCTCCGACGGGCTCGTCCGGCGCTTCCGCCGGGCCGCCGATCTCCGCGCTCGCCGCCGCCAGCGCCTCGAAACTGCGCCGGGCCAGCAGATCGCGCGGGCGCAGGTCGAGGCCGTGCGCGCGCAGCCTGCTGCTGACGCTGATCGCGGTGATGCTGTCGCCGCCGAGTGCGAAGAAGTCGTCGTCGACGGCTACCTCGTCGACGCCGATGACCTCGGCGATGGTCGCGCACAGCAGCCGCTCGCGTTCGGTGGCCGCGGTCCGGCCCGCCGCCGCGCGCGGGGCGGGCAGCGCCACCCGGTCGATCTTCCCGTTGGAGGTCAACGGAAGCGTGTCGAGGACGACCACTGCGGCGGGAACGAGATGTTCCGGCACGCGCGTGGCCAGTTCCGCGCGGACGTCGTCCGGGACGACCTCGCCGACGACGTAGCCGACCAGCCGCGGTCCCCGCACCGCCGCGGCGGCCGCGCGCACCCCGGGGACGGTGGCCAGCGCCGCCTCGACCTCGCCCAGTTCGACGCGGTGGCCGCGCACCTTCACCTGGCCGTCACGGCGGCCCAGGTACTCCAGCCCGCGGCCCGGCACCCAGCGGGCGAGGTCGCCGGTGCGGTACATCCGGTCGCCGGGCGCGCCGTAGGGATCGGCTACGAACCGCTCGGCGGTCGCGCCGGGACGCCCGAGATAGCCGCGCGCCAGATGCGGTCCGGCGAGGTACAGCTCACCCGGCGTTCCCGCGGGCGCCGGGCGCAGCGCGGCGTCGAGCACCCGGACGGCCGTACCCGGCACCGCCGTCCCGATCGTCGGGTCCCCGTCGTCCAGCCAGGATCCGGCACCGTCCACAGTGGCCTCGGTCGGGCCGTACATGTTGCGGGCGCGGACACCCGACTCGGCGACGCGGCGCCACAGCGCGGGCGGGGTCGCCTCGCCGCCGAGGACGAGCAACGCGGGCGGGGTCGGTCCGCCGAGCAGTCCGGCCTCGATCAGGGGCGCGGCCATCGACGGCGTGGTGTCGACGACGTCGATCCGGTCGCGGGCGAACGCGGCCAGCAGCTCGTCGGCGTCCCGGGCGACGTCGGTGCCGTAGACGTGCAGTTCGTGGCCGAACAGCAGCCACATCAGCTGGTCGAGCGCGGAGTCGAAGGCGAACGAGTAGGTGTGCGCGACGCGGAGCCGCCTGCCCGCGGCGCGTTCGGTTTCGGCGACCGTGGTCGCGCGGTGATGGCGCAGCAGCGTCGCCAGCCCGCCGACCCTGCCGAGCACGCCCTTGGGGCGGCCGGTCGAGCCGGACGTGAAGATGACGTACGCGAGATGTTCGGGGTGACGCGGAATCGACAGCGGCGATCCGTCCAGTGTGGACAGATCGGTTTCGCCGAGCAGAAGGTGCGGGCCCGGCACGATCTCCGCATCGTGGGTCACCGTGAGGACGGCACCGGCTTCGGCGGCCAGCTCTCGTAACCGCTCGGCCGGATGGGCGAGATCCAGCGGCAGGAAGGCGGCACCGGCGTCCAGCACCGCCAGCAGGGCGACGACGAGATCGGCCGACCGCGGCAAGGCCAGTGCGACGACGTCGTCGGCCCCGACGCCGCGTGCCCGCAGCGCCCGCGCGAGCCGGTGGACCTTCGCGACGAGTTCGCCGGCGGTCAGCCGCTCGTCACCGGACACCAAAGCGGTCTGCCCGGGATCGAGTTCGGCGAGAAGTTCCGGTACGCCAAGGAGTTCAGCGGCGGGAGCGGGAGTGGACCACGCGTCCAGGAGTGTGTCCCGCTCCCCCTGCGGGACCAGGTCGGCGCCCCCGACGGCCGGGCCGTCCGGGTCGGTCAGCGCGGTGATCAGGCAGCGCAGCGCGGTCAGCTTCGCGTCGACGGCGGCCTGGTCGTGGGTGCGCGCGTCGACCTCGAAGCCCAGCAGCAGCCCGCCGTCCGAGTTCGGCAGCACGGACAGGCCCATGTCCTCGGGCGGCCCGCCCGCGACGTTGCGCATGGTGCCGTGCGAGCCCGCGAAGTCGAGCTTCAGGTCGAACGCCTTGAGGTTGATGCCCCGGCCGTGCAGCAGCGCGCCGGCGCCCGGCACCGCCAGATCCTGCGGCAGATCCTCACCGCGGTAACGCTGGTGCGCGCGCATCTCCTTCAGCGCGACCGCGACCCGCGCGGTCAGGTCCGCGGCCGAGTCGTCCGGACGCACCGTGACCCGCAGCGGCAGCACGTTGACCGCCATCGCCGGAGTCCGTAGCGCCGTTCCCTCACGGCACATCAACGGCAGCGCGAACACGACGTCGGTCCAGCCGAGGACGCGGTGCAGGAAGGCCGCGTAGCAGGCGATCAGCGCGTCGCCCCAGGTCGTCCCGGCGCGTTTGCCCAGCTCGCGCAGCCGCGCCAGATCCGACGCGGGCAGAACCGACCGGGCGGTCACCGTGCTCTCCGGAGGCCCCGAGGAGCCGCTGCCGTCGTCGACATCCGGCAACGGCGTGAACCGCTCCCGCCAGTACTCCCGGTCCCGCTCGAACCGTTCGCTCTCCCGGTAGGCGCGATCCGCCTCGACCAGGTCGGCGAACGGGGCGAACGTCGAGGGCGGCACGTCCTTCCCCGACACGGCGGCCGTGTAGCGGGCCGCGGTGCGCCGCGCGAGCATCGCGGCGGTGTACCCGTCGAACACGAGATGGTGCCCGAGCTGGGTGAACCACACCTCCGAGTCCGAAAGCCGCAGCACGAGATGACCGAACAGCGGCCTGCCGACCATGTCGCGGCACGCCTCGGCGACGCGGCGGCGTTCGGCCTCCACCCGCTCGTGCGCCGCGGCCACCGGATCGGCCGCGTCGCGCAGGTCCAGCACCTCCGGCGTCGGCACGGGATCGGCCGACACTTGCTGGCGCGGGCCGTCCGGCGTCTCGAAGACCCGCAGCCGCAGGCTGTCGGCCTCCTCGGCGGTCGCCCGGATCGCCTCGGCCAGTGCGGCGACGTCGACCGGACGCTCCCCGCGGACCTCCACCACGTCGCCGACGACGTAGTAGGGCGAGTCGGGTTCCAAGCGCTGCGCGGTCCAGATGCCCAGCTGGGCTCCGGTGAGGCTCAGCATGACGGCACCACCATCGGGGTTCCGGTCACCGGATCGGGCACGACGACACAAGGGAGATCGAAGACCTCCTTGATGAGCTCGGCGTCGACGATCTCGGCGGGCGCGCCTTCGGCGACGATCCGGCCGTCTCGCAGTGCGACGAGGTGATCGGCGTAGCGGCAGGCCTGGTTGATGTCGTGCAGGACGGCGATCACCGTGCGCCCCTCGTCCCGCAGGCGCGCCAGCAACCCCAGCAACTGGTACTGGTGCGCGATGTCGAGGAACGACGTCGGTTCGTCGAGCAGCAGGTACGGCGTCTTCTGTGCCAGCACCAGCGCCACCCAGACACGCTGACGCTGCCCGCCGGAGAGCTCCTGGACCGGCCGGTCGGCCAGTCCCGCCACCCCGGCCGCGGTCATCGCGTCGAGCACCGCGCGTTCGTCCTCTTCGGACCACGACGCGAACAACGACTGGTGCGGGAACCGGCCGCGCGCGATCAGCTGCCGGACCCGGACGTCCTCCGGCGCGACCGGATCCTGCGGCAGGAACCCGAGTTCCCGTGCCAGACCCTTGCCGGGGAACGAACCGACGTCCTTGCCGTCGAGGAGGACCTCGCCCTCGGCCGGGCGCATCAGCCGGACGAACGCGCGCAGCAACGTCGACTTGCCACAGGCGTTCGGTCCGACGACCGCGGTGAACGCGGCGTCGGGCACGTCGAGGTTCAGCCGGGTCGACACGACCCGGTCGCCGTAGCGCAGGGTCAGATCCCGGGCGGTCAAGCGAGCACTCATGAGCGCCGCACCTCCTTGGTGAGCAGCCAGATCAGGTAGCCGCCGCCGATCACGGTGCTGACCACGCCGACAGGCAATGAGACGGGCGCCAGCAGCATCTGGGCGGCCAGGTCGGCGCCCGTCAGCAGCACGGCGCCGGTGAGCGCGGCGGGAAGCAGGCCGATACCGGGGGTGCGGGCCAGCCGCCTCCCGATCTGCGGCGCCGCCAGCGCGATGAACGCGATCGGCCCGGCGACGGCGGTGACCGTGGCCGTGCAGCCGACCCCGATCAGCACCAGCAGCAGCCGCAGGCGGTCCCAGCGGACACCGGTGGTGACCGCCAGCGCTCCGCCGAGCGCGGCCTGGTGCAGCGCGGGCGCCCTGGTGAACAGCACGACGAACAGCACCGCGAGCACGCCGAACGGGATCGCGACGTCGTCCCAGCCGACCCCGTTGAGCGAACCGGCGTGCCAGCCGACGGCCGCGATCGCGACCTCCAGTTCGGCGCGCAGGACGATCCACGAGTTGAGCGCGGTCAGCATCGCGTTCACCGCGATGCCGATGACGATCAGCCGCAGTCCGGACAGCCCGCCGCCGAGCGACAGCGCGTACACGACGGCCGCCGTGATCACGCCGCCGAGCACCGAACCGATCGTCAGCTGCGTCGAAGTCCCCGACAGCACGGTGATCGCGAACAGCGCGCCGGTGTAGGCGCCGGAGTCGAGGCCGATCACGTCCGGGCTGCCGAGCGGATTGCGGGTGATGTTCTGGAAGATCGCGCCCGCCAGGCCCAGCGCGGCGCCGAACACCAGCCCGGCCAGGACCCGGGGCAGGCGCCATTCGCGGATGACCACTCCCGGGCCGCCGCCGGAACCGGTGAGCGCGGCGAACACGCGGGCGGGACTCGCCCACGCCGCACCGTAACAGAGCCCGAGCAGCGTCAGCCCGGCGATGACCACGGTCATCGCGACGAGGAACCAGAGGGTGCGGCGTTCCAGCCGGGCGGAGAACCGCCCGCGCCGCAGGACGAATGTCGTGGTCACAGCGGCGCCGCCCCGTACTTGCGGACGGCCCAGATCAGCACCGGGCCGCCGAGGAACGCGGTCACGATGGCGACCGGTACCTCACCGGTCGGCAGCAGGACCCGGGATCCGACGTCCGCGGCCAGCATCAGGACCGGGCCGAGCAACGTGGCGAACGCGATCAGCCACGGGATCGACGCGCCCGCCACCCGCCGCGCCAGATGCGGCACGATCAGCCCGACGAACAGGATCGGCCCGGCCAGCGCGGTGGCCGCGCCCGCCATCAGCGTGATCAGCAGCAGGGTGAACGCCCGGACACGCGCGACGTTGGCGCCGAGCGTGTGCGCGACCGTCTCGCCGAGCGCGATGGCGTTCAGCTGACGGCTCACCGCGAACGCGCCCAGCAGCGAAAGGCCGATGACGATCAGCGGGATCGTGGTCGGCGCCTGTTCGCGGCCGGCGAGCGAACCCACCGACCAGAACCGGTAGACGTCGAAGGTGTCCGGGAACAGCAGCCTCAGGCCGAGGGTGAGGCCCAGCAGCACGGCGCTCAGCGCGGTGCCGGCGAGCACCAGCCGCAGCGGCGACCGGCTGCCGACCGCGTAGACCAGCGCCACGGCGCCGACCGCGCCCACCACCGCCAGGCCGACTTCGGCGGGAGCCGACGCGGTGAGCCCGAAGGCCGACCCCACCGCGATGGCGAATCCGGCGCCCGCGGTCACGCCGAGCACACCGGGTTCGGCCAAAGCGTTGCGGGACAAGGCCTGCACGAGCACTCCGCCGACGGCGAGTGCCGCGCCGACACCGACCGCGAGCACCGCCCTCGGCATCCGGATGTCCAGGACGACCGCCCGGTCACTCGGATTCCCTTCGCCCAGCAGGGCGCGCACGACCTCGCCGGGGGCGATGGCGTGCGCGCCGATGCCGACGCTCAGCACGGCGACCACGACGAGCCCGAGCAGTGCGGCGCCGAGCAGCGCGGACCGCCCGGTGGTGGTCACTTCGTGAGCAGCGGCGCGAACGCCTGGTCGATGGCGTCCAAAGTGGACGTCGCGGCCCGGTAGGTGGCGGCCTCGGTGTAGCGGAACGGGTAGACCTTGCCCGCCTTCACCGCGGGAAGTTCCTTCCACAGCGGCGAGTCGAGGACGTACTTGACCGGCGCCGGGACGGCACCGTCCGGGCCGACGGAGTAGGTGATCGCGTCGGCCTCGGCGAACGCCGTCGAGAGCTCTTCGATCGACGGGTACTCGCTGACGTCCTTGGAACCGCCGCCCTTGACCTTGACCTGGCCGTAGTAGGTGGCGCCGAGGTCCTGCGCGATGTTGGTACCCCAGGAGCCGTTGAACTCGCGCTGGAAGTTGCCCTTGGCGACCTCGCCGTAGGCACCGACGTGGCCGAGCTTCAGCTGCGGCACCACGGCCTTGTACTTGTCGGCCAGGCCCTTGGCCTTGGTGTCGTAGGCGGTCTTGATCGCGTCGAACCCGGCGGCCGCACCGGCGGCGTCGGCCTGCTTGCGGGACAGTTCACGCCACATCGACGGCACCGACGGGCCGATCGCCACGACCGGGGCGATCGCCTCGAGGCGCTTGAGGTCGATGTCGGCGAGCACCGGCTTCGGCACACCGATGACGATGAGGTCCGGATCCGCCTGCGCGATCGCCTCGTAGTTCGTCTCCGAGGCCGCCTCGCCGGCGACCTTCGCCAGCTCGTCGTACTTCTTGCGCTCCTGCTCGTTGAACAGCGGGATACCGCGCTTCCAGCTGGACACCCCGACCAGCGGCGCGCCCGCTTCGAGCAGGGCGGGCACGGCGTAGCCGGTGGCGATGACCCGCTTCGGCGAGACCGGGATGGTGATCTGGCCGTTGTCGGCGGCGAACACCCGGGTCTGGCCGCCTCCGGCCTGCCCTGCGTCGTCGCCGGAGCCGCAGGCGGTGGCCGCGGTCGCGACCGTCAACGCGAGGGCGATCGCTCCGGCGAAACGGCGGGTTCTGGTGGTGCTCATGGGTTTTCCTCGGTTTTCTTGGTGGGGATCAGTGGTCGTGCTCGTCGTCGAAGTCCGCGACGCCGCGCTTCCAGTAGCCGGTCACGTCGTGGTCGTCCTTGCCGAGCCCGAGGTCGTTCTTGAGCCAGCGGCGCAGGGGCTTGAGCTGCCCGGCCTCCCCGGCGACCCAGGCGTAGAGCCGTTCACCGGCGGGGACTTCGATCGTCTGCACCGCGCGGGCGAGGACGTCGGAGTCGCCCGCCGCGACGTCACCTCGATGCAGCCAGTGCACCTCGACGTCTTCGGGCGCGGACAGCTCGATCTCCTCGCTCGCGTCGGTGACCTCGATGAACGCCCAGCCCGCGGCGGTGCGGGGCAGTTCTTCGAGCCAGCGCGCGATCGCGGGCAGCGCGGTGATGTCCCCGGCGAGCAGGTAGCGGTCGTAGGTGTGCGGCACGATCAGCCCGCCGGGCGGACCGGCGACGTGCACCGGCGTTCCGGGGGTCACCTTCTCCGCCCATCCGGAACCGAGTCCGCCTTCGTGCAGCGCGACGTCGAGATCGAGTTCGCCGGTGGCCGGGTCGTAGCGGCGGACCGTGTACTCGCGCGACGTCGGCGACGGCTTCGGCCAGCGCAGCATGTCGCCGTCCTGCACCGGCAGCTTCGGCTCGGCGTCGAGCTCCGGGAACAGCAGCTTCACGTGCTCGTCGGGCGAATGGGCCTCGAACCCCGCCGTGCCGGACCCGCCGAGGGTGACACGGAGCAGCCCGGAGCCGATCATCTCGGTGCGGACGACTTCGGCCTGCCGGACGCGGATCGGGTACGGCACCTTCTCCGCCTGCCGACCGGCGCGGACCTCGGCGATGCGTTCGAGGTGCCGGTGGCGGTGGTCGGCGCGGCTCACGCGGCGTTCCCGGTGAGGAGCTTCGTCCAGTGGCCGAGGTTCGGCTGCTCCGCGAGATCGGCGAACTCCAGGTTCTCCGCGCCCTCGGAGCGCCACTGCTCGACCAGGCCCATGATCCGCATCGAGTCGAGGCCGAGGTCGGTGAGATCGGTTTCGGGCTTCAGCTCGGCCACGTCGCAGCCGAGCAGTTCCGCGACGTCCGCGTGGATCTTTCCGGTGGTGAGGCTCATCGGGGTACTCCGGCGTGGATCGGGGCCATCGCGGCGAGCGCGGCGGCGGTGGTGGTCAGGGCGCCGCAGCGCTGAGCGACGTACTCGCAGGCCTGGTCGTGGCGTTCCCGGGAGAAGTCCGCGACCGCGTCGCCGACCAGGAACGGCTGGATGTCACGCATGAAGGCCTCGACGGCGGTGGCCTGGCAGCCGATGTGCGCGTAGACGCCGGTGATCAGCAGCTGGTCCCGGCCGGCTTCGGCGAGCTGTTCGGTGAACGTGCTGCGCTGGAACGCGCTGTAGCGCCACTTCGTCAGCACGATGTCCCCTGGCTGCGGGGCGAGTTCGTCCACGACGTCGGCGGCGGCGGGGTCCTCGTCGATGACCGCGCCGATGCCGTCGCCCCAGAACTCGGTGAGCAGGCCGCGGTCCTCGGCGGCCTGGTGGCCGGGCTGGGCGGTGTAGAACACCGGAACGCCCGCCGCCCGGGCGGCTTCGGTCAGCGCGGCGATGTTCGCGACCATCTCCGGCACCGGGGAGCCCTCGTACGGCGCGAGGAAGTACCGCTGCGCGTCGTGCACCAGCAGCGCGGCGCGGGCGGAGTCGGGTTTCCAGCCGACCCGTCCGGCGGGCAACTCGGCCTCCGTCGGCAACGAGTAGGACCGGATTTCGGGTAGTGACACGACTTTCATCCCTCCTTCGCCAGGGCGGCCAGGGCCGCCCGGAGCTCACGTTTGCTGGTCTTGCCGACGCCGGTCACCGGGAACTCCGGCACGACCTGGACCAGATCGGGCACCTTGAACGCCGCCACCCCGCGCTCGCGCACGAACCGCCGCAGTTCCGCCGCGGCGGGCTCGGCGCCGGCCGCGGGGACGACGTAGGCGCAGGTGCGCTCGCCCAGGTACGGGTCGGGCACCGCGACGACGGCGGCGTCGAGCACGCCGGGGTGGGCCATCAGGTGGTTCTCGACCTCTTCCGCGGCCACCTTCTCGCCGCCGCGGTTGATCTGTTCCTTGGCCCGGCCGACCACTTCGAGGTGTCCCGACGGGTGCTGCCGCACGAGGTCACCGGTGCGGTAGAAACCGTCCTCGGTGAAGGCGGTCTTGTTGTGCTCGGTGGCGCGGTAGTAGCCGCGGATCGTGTACGGCCCGCGGGTCAGCAGCGCGCCGATCTCCCCCGGCGCGACGACATCGTCCGAAGTGGACAGTGGGTCGTCCGGGTTCACCACCCGGATCTCGTCGTCCGGCGAGATCGGCCGCCCCTGCGTGGCGAGGACGTACTCGTCCGGATCATCGAGCCGGGTGTAGCAGACCAGTCCCTCGGCCATGCCGAACACCTGCTGGAGGCGGCAGCCCAGCGCGGGCCCGATCTTCTCGGCCAGTTCGCGGGCGCATTTGGCGCCGCCGACGAGCAGGACGTCCAAAGAGGACAGATCGCGGGTGGTCCTCGCGGCCGCTTGCGCCCACGCGGCGGCCAGCGGCGGCACGAGCCCGGTGATCGTCACGCCTTCGGCCTCGATCAGCCGGAAGGCGGTGTCGGCGTCCGGACGCGGCGCGAACACCGTGGCCGCGCCCGCGTGCAGCGCCCCGAGCAGGCCGGGTGAGCTGAGCGGGAAGTTGTGCGCGGCGGGCAAGGCGGCCAGGTACACGCTTTCCGGGCGCAGGCCGCAGATCCGGGCGCTTTCCCGGACGCTGTAGAGGTAGTCGTCGTGCGTGCGGGGGATCAGTTTGGGCAAACCGGTGCTGCCGCCGGACAGCTGCAGGAACGCGACCCCGGCGGGATCCGGATCCGGCAGCGCTCGCGGCGTGGTCGCTTCGAGCGCGGCGAACTCGTCCGTGCCGACGACGAAGACCTCCCGCACCGAAGGGATTTCTGCCGCGACCGAACGCGCCATGGCGGCGTGGTCGAACCGTTCGTGCTCGCCGACGGTCAGGATCGCCGCGGCTTCGCTCTGTTCGGCGAAGTGCCGCAGTTCGCTGGCCCGGTGCGCGGGCAGCGCGAACACCGGCAACGCTCCCGCCCGCCACAGCCCGAAGACGACGGACGCGAACTCCGGCACGTTCGGCAGCTGCACGACGACCCGGTCGCCCGCCTGGATCCCGGCACCGGCGAACCCCGCCGCGAGACGGTGCGCCCGCTCGTCGAGTTCAGTGAAGGTCCAGCGGGCGGTTTCGCCGATCACGGCGAGACGTTCGGCGTACGCCTCGGCGAGGCTGGTGAGCAGCTTGCCGAAGGTCTGGCCCCGCCAGTGGCCCGAGGCCCGGTAGCGCGCGGCGGTCTCGGGCGGCCAGGGCACGTGGTCGGGGTTCACGCCGCTCCCTCCAGGCCGAGCGCCCGAAGCAGGGTGCCGAACTTCGCGCCGGTCTCGGCGAGTTCGGCCTCCGGGTCCGAGCCCGCCACCACACCCGCTCCGGCGAACAGCCGCACGGTCCGGTCACGGACCTCGGCGCAACGGATGGTGACGACCCATTCGCCGTCACCATCCTGATCGGTCCAGCCGACGAGCCCCGCGTAGTAGCCGCGATCCTCGGGTTCGAGCGCGGCGATGGTGTCGCGGGCGAGGCCGGTCGGGACGCCGCAGACGGCGGGCGTCGGATGCAGGGCTTCGGCCAGCGCGAGCGCGGACGAACCGACGTCGCCCGCGTCGGCGAGCCGTCCGCTGATCCTGGTCGAGAGGTGCCACATCGTGGGAGTGCCGATCACCTCGGGTTCGGCGGGGACGTCGAGGTCGACGCAGAACCGGCCCAGCACCTCGGCCACCTGCGCCGCGACGTGGGCGTGTTCGGCACGATCCTTTTCGGACGCCAGCAGATCGGCGATCCGCCGGGCGTTCTCGGCCTCGTCGGCGACCCGCGGCCGCGATCCGGCCAGCGGGTTGGCCGTCACGATCCGCCCGCGGCGGGAGACCAGCAGTTCCGGGCTCGCGCCGATCAGGGTGCGCGGCGCGGGATCCCCGGGCGCGCTGACGTCGACGGCGAAGGCGTGGGCCGCCGGGTCGGCGTGGACGAGACGGGCCAGCAGCCGCGGCACGGCGATGAGGTCGCCACCGGTGACGTCGAGGCAGCGGGCCAGCACGATCTTGCGCAGGTCACCGTCGCGGATCTCGTCCAGCGCCTTCGCCACGGCGGTGGTGTAGACCTCAGGCGCGGGCCGGGGCGACACCGACCAGTTCCCGCCACCGAGCGGAGCCACCGGCCTGCCCGCTCCCGGCGCGCCGGCCCGGCGCACCACCGCGGGCACCACCAAGCTGCTCGGGGCATCCGGCCGGAAGCCGATCGCTCCCGCCACCACGGGCTCGGTCACGCCCGCCACGAGGGCGGCGTCGAGGACCTCGGCGGCGGCACGGGCACGCCTGCCCGGTGCCGCGTGGACCGGGGAGTACACCCCGTCGGCGAGCAGCGATCCTCGAGCGGACGAGAAGTAGAACGATCCGGGCAGGTACGCCGCCAGCAGATCGGCCGCCTGGTGGACCGGCCTTGGTCGGGCCGGTGCAGGTGAGGACACGACAGGATTCCCTTTCGCAAATACCACTGATCAGGCAGGTAATATTCGGTTAGCCTAACCTAATCACACCACTCCGAGAAGTCTTCGTTGCGTCATCGAGATCACGCCCGGAGCGTGGCGCCGCCGTCGACGTAGAGGTTCTGCATCGTGATGTGCCGCGCTCGATCAGACGCCAGAAACAGGACGGCGTCGGCGATATCGGCGGGTTCGGCTATCCGGCCCAGCGGTATGCCGACGCGGTATTGCTCCGGATTTCCCGCGATGACACGGTCCGCGCCGTTTTCGTCCGTCCACAGTAGACGTTGCATCTCGGTGTCGGTCGAACCGGGCGAGACGATGTTGCAGCGGATGCCGGAACCGGCGAGTTCGAGGCCGAGACAGCGGGTCAGCATCGTCGCGGCGGCCTTCGAAGCGGCGTAGGCGGCCATCCCGGTCCTCGGGACACCCGCGGCGTTCGAGCCGACCGTCACCAGCACCCCGCTCCGGCGGGGCAGCATCCGGCGGGAGATCTCGCGGAGCACGGTGAAGACGCCGGTGGAGTTGACCGCGAAGGTCGCCGCCCAGTCCTCGTCGCTCGTCTCGCAGACGGACCCCGGCTTCAGCACACCCGCGACGGACGCCCCGATCCCGATCGGCCCGAGTTCGCGTTCGACCTCGCCGACCACCCGCGCCACGGCCGCGGGGTCGCCGACGTCCGCGACGAACGAGGTCACCCCGGTCCGGGACGGCCCTTCCGCCAGGTCCACCGCCGCCACGATCGCACCCGCTTCGGCGAGCCCGTCCACGACGGCCGCCCCGATTCCGCGCGCGCCTCCGGTGACGAGCGCGACCTTGCCCTCGATCCCTTCCACGCCACAACCACCCCACGTCCCATTGCTTAGCCTTGCCTAAGCTAGCTGGCGAATCCGGACAAAGCGAGGGAACGACACCGGTGATTCGGGCCACTCCTAACCCGGCAGCGGGCAGGACAGCGGCCCGCGTTGTGTTTCTCCGCCCCGCAAGGTGATCTGCGCGGCTCCGCCGAGCGAGTCCCTGGCGGTGCAAACGATCTGGTCGACGGCCCTCGCCGACAGCCCGGCGACGTCGACCGAAAGGGTCAGCGTCACCCCGTTCGGTCCCGCCGTCTGGTCGAGAACAACGGTGCCCGGCGGGACTTCGCTGGTGTAGCGCTGTTCCCGCTCGCTCTCGTCCGGTCCGGCGGCGAGCAGGTCGACGGGGCTCGCCGGGGGCAGTTCCCCGGCGATCGGGCGCAGCACCCTGGCAGGCTGCCCGCCGGACACGAAGTAGAGCACCGCGCCGTTGGCCGGGCCCACCGGCGCGGGCGCGCCGGGGATCACGCCACTGGGCCGGACGCCGCAACCGGTGACCACCGGCACGATCAGGAGCAGGACGAGCCAGGTCTTCCTCACGCCGTCACCACCTGACGGGGCAGGCGCAGCGTGAACACCGCGCCACCGTCCACGCCGTTCTCGGCGATCAAGGTCCCCTTGTGCAGACGGGCGTTCTCCCAGGCGATCGCGAGGCCGAGCCCGCTCCCGCCGGAACGCGCCCTGGCCGAATCCGCCTTGTAGAACCGGTCGAACACGTGCGGCAGCACCTCCGGCGCGAGCCCCGGCCCACGGTCCGCGACCTCCAGCGTGATCCACTCCCCCGTTCCGGAGAGCCGGAGCGAAACGGGCTTTTCCCCGTGCCGCAACGCGTTCCCGACCAGATTCGCCACGATGACGTCCACCCGCCGCGGATCCAGCCCGGCGAAGATCCCGGCGGGCAGGTCGCCCTCCACTTCGGCGGTCCAGCCGCGGATGCGCAGGCTCGCCGCGACCACTTCGGCGACGTCGACCTCCTCGGGCGCGAGGGCCGCGGCCTTGGCGTCGAACCGGGACACCTCGATGAGGTCGTTCACCAGCCGGGTCAGGTGGTGCGTCTCGTCGATGCTCAGCCGCGCCGCACGGCCGGCGTCGCCTGGCAGTTGTGACGCTTCCTGCTCCAGCACGTCCGCGACCGCGGTCATCGCGGCCAGCGGAGTGCGCAGTTCGTGCGAGACGTCCGCGACGAACCGCCGCGCGTCGGCCTCCATCCGTTCCAGCTCACCGACGTGACGTTCCAGTGCTTCGGCCGTCTCGTTGAACGTGCGCGCGACTCCGGCCAGTTCGTCCGAGCCGCGGACGCTGATCCGCGCCCGCAGGTCACCCGAACCCAGCCGGTGGGCCGCTTCGCCCAGTTCCCGCACCGGCCGCAGGACGCCGCGGGCGGCCAGCAGCGCCAGACCGATGGCGAAGACCAGCGCCGCCCCGCCGATCAGCCAGGCACGGGTGGCGAGTTCGGCGATGCTCTCTTCCTCCGAAGCCATGCTGCGTGCGATGTAGGCCTCGATACCCGAAGCCTGCCGCTTCCCGCCCGGAAGCTCGACGGTGAACCTGGTGCCCACCACCAGCATCGGGACACCCTTGGTGACGACACGTTGCCACGCGACATTTCCCGACCCGACCTCTTCGCGAAGCTCGGGTGAGATCAGCGATCGGAGCTGCTCGTTCCCGCTCGACTGGTCCTCGTACAGGACCAGGGAACTCAGGTCACGGTCGGACAGCTCGCCGCTGATCCGGTCCAGCGTCCCGCCCGCCGGCGGCAGCGGGCCGAGCGGGTACAGCGCGGTGGCCTTGTCGACCAGGACGCGGGCGGTGGCGTCCTGCGCCTGCTGGAGGATCACCGTGCGGGACTGGACATAGGCACCACCGGCGACCGTCGCCGCAGTGATCACGACCAGCAGGCTGAACGCCAGCAACAGCCGGGTACGCAGACCCCAAAGCTTCACAGTGGCCCGAACCGGTAGCCGAACCCGCGGACCGTCTGCACGAACACCGGCGCGGAAGAGTCGTCCTCGATCTTCGCGCGCAGCCGTTGCACACAGGCGTCGACGACCCGGGAGTCACCGAAATAGCCGTGCTCCCACACGTTTTCCAGCAGGTACTGGCGGCTGAGCACCCGGCCGGGCACCTGGGTGAGTTCCAGCAGCAGCCGCAGTTCGGTCGGGGCGAGGGCGACGGGCTTGCCGTCCTTGGTCACCGTCAGCGCGGCACGGTCGACGCCGAGGTCGCCGTGCTGTTCGATCTCGGGCTGCGCGGGCGCGGAGGGCGGCGTCTGCCCGCTGCGGCGCAGGACCGCCCGGATCCGCGCTTCGAGTACCTGCGCCCTGGCGGGTTTGACCACGTAGTCGTCCGCGCCGGCGGCGAGCCCGGCCACCACGTCGATGTCCTCGTTGCGCGCGGTGAGCATGATGATCGGCAGATCACCCGTGGCCCGGATGCGGCGGCAGACCTCGAAGCCGTCCAGTCCCGGCAGCATCAGGTCCAGCACGACGATGTCCGGCGGCCGCGACGCGAGCCGGGCGAGACCTTCCTCTCCGGTGGCCACCGCGTCGACCGCGTGACCCCGTCCGCCCAACGCCATGCTCAACCCCTCACGCACGGCTTGGTCGTCCTCGATGAGCAGCACCCTGGGCATGCCGACGACTATCGCAGCGCCGGACGGAATCCGCTCGTCCATGACACGCCATGGTGCCCGCCCGGCATCCACGGAGCGTCCGCGGAATGTCTTCGTTCTGTCACAGCGTGGTCCGTGCGGAACGGTGACATTTTCGTCGGCGTCCGCGCACGCCGTCGCGATCGGCCTCGGACAAGCGCCGTCGACTGTGGACGGTATGAAGGAATTCGTTCTCGCGGTGATCACCCGCGTCCTCGCGGTCTTGCTGCTGATCCCGGCGTGGCTGCGCTCCCCCGGCCACGCCAAGCGGCTCGCCTGCGGATGGGCGCTGTCGCTGCGGTTCCCCGCCGAAGACCTGGCCGGGCTCACCGGCGGAACCCTCGCCGCGTTCACCGCCGCCAGGACCGAAGCCTTCTGGCGGCACCGGACGCTGCTCGGCCTCACGTCGGGTCACCGCGATGCCGCCGAGCAGCATCGCCTGTTCCTCGACGAGGCCAGGCGGGACGGGAAACGCGTCCTGCCGCCGCAGGATTCGGCGCACGTCCGGGGTACCGCGCTGGACGTCCGGCCGCGTGAAGGCGCGCAGTGGCTGGAAGACCACGGCGCCCGCTTCGCGCTCTACCGGATCTACGACAACGAGTGGTGGCATTTCGAGCACCGGCCCGGGGAAGCCCCGCCCGCCCGGCTGCCGTATCCCGGCTGGCAGGTGGGAGTCACGCGGTGACGGTCACCCGGGGAGCCAGCGCCACCAGGAAGTCCGCCGCGTCGAAGACCTCTCCCGCCGAGACGACGCCGGTCGCCTTGGTCCGCCCGTCGAGCACTCGCTGCACCGCCTCCACCACCAGCGGCGCGGTGATCGCGTAGATGTCCTGGCCCTGGGCGACGATCCGCCGTTCCGCATCACCGGACCGCACGACGACGTCGACCACGAACGTCTGCGCGGACGGGCCGTCCGTCCCGGGCGCCGGGGTCTCGGGCGTCACCACCTCACTGGCCGCGTTCACCGTCATGTACGTGGTCACTTCGGGAATGGCGAGGTGGCTCGGGACGGTGACGACGTCGGCCATCGTGAACTCGCCGAGCACGGCGCGAGTCCCGAGCGGCGCAGGAAAATCCCAGTCCAGGGCCGGCAGCGCGTCGTCACGGTGTTCGATCCGGCCGCCGGAGAAGCGGAGCCGCCGACCGTTGCGGCGCTCCCGCGAGACCTTGCCCGCCGCGCGGGTCCCCTCCGTCGGATGCCAGCTGCTCAGCGCGTAGGCGATGTGCGCTTCGTCGGCCGACGTCCAGTCGCCCATCGCGGCGGTGACCAGAAGGTCGCCGAGCCCGCCGAAGAACGCCATCGCCGGGATCACCGTCGCCCCCTCGGCCCGGTCGCCGAACTTCGCGAACGTGTCGATGTTCGCTTCGATCTCCGCGGCCACGTCCAGGTACGGGATGCCCGCCCGCAGCGCCGCTTCGATCACCGGAGCGGCGGTGTCGGCGAACGGCCCGGCGGCGTTGATCACCGCGTCCGCACCCTCGAAGGCGCGGTCGAGCGAGGCCGGGTCGTAGACCGAAGCCTGCCGGATTTCCAGGTCCGGCCAAGGAAGGCCGCGCAGCTTCGCTTCGTCGCGGCCGACCGCCAGCACCCCGATGCCCCGCTCGCGCAGCTCCGCCACCACGAACCGGCCGGTGTGCCCGTAGGCCCCGAACACCGCGACGTCATACCCCGTACCCATGGGTTTCTCCTGCCCTCGGCTGATCCACTGTGGACCATCCTGCCGACGGGAACCGCCCGTCGACAGTGTCCGGAACGCCATCATGCGTACACTTTCGGACATGAGCACGGTCGCCCTCGCCGCCACCGACGGCATGCTGCAGTTCGAGCTCGCCATCGCCCAGGAGGTCTTCGGTTCGGGCCTGCCGGGCTACGACGGCTCCTGGTACGAACTCACCGTCTGCGGTCCGGCTCCGGTGAAGGTCGGCCGGTTCCTCCTCGAACCGGATCACGGCCTCGACAGGCTCGTGAGCGCCGACACCGTCATCGTCCCCGGTTGGGCCGACATCGACGTCGACCCGCCCGCCGACCTCGTCGATGCCGTCCGAGCCGCCCACGAAGCGGGCGCACGGGTGGCGTCCCTCTGCACCGGTGCCTTCGTCCTGGCGGCCGCCGGTCTTCTCGACGGCCGCCGCGCGACGACGCACTGGGCGCACACCGACGTCCTCGCCGCCCGCCATCCGCTGGTGGAGGTCGATCCGGACGTCCTCTACGTCGACAACGGCAGCGTGCTCACCTCGGCGGGCAAGGCCGCGGCGATGGACCTGTGCCTGCATCTGGTCCGCTCCGACCACGGCTCGGCGG
The DNA here is from genome assembly GCF_046549035.1 of Amycolatopsis sp. lyj-90. Lineage (NCBI taxonomy): Bacteria > Bacillati > Actinomycetota > Actinomycetes > Pseudonocardiales > Pseudonocardiaceae > Amycolatopsis > Amycolatopsis sp. lyj-90. The sequence goes on along the minus strand of NZ_JAJPWP010000001.1, from coordinate 804,731 downwards.
TCGCGAACACCGTCGCCCGCCGCCTGGTCGTCCCGCCGCACCGCGCGGGCGGACAGGCCCAGTTCGTCACCGCCCCGGTTCCCGAGCAGGACGACCATCCGCTCGGCGGCCTGCTGCCCTGGGTGACCGAACGACTGGACCGGCCGCTGACCGTCGAAGATCTCGCCCGGCACGCCAACATGAGTTCCCGCAACCTCGCGCGGCACTTCCGGTCGGCGACCGGGACGACCCCGTTGCGCTGGCTGCTGATCCAGCGCATCCGCCGCGCGCAGGAACTTCTGGAGCGGACCGACGACAGCGTCGACCTCATCGCGGAGGCCACCGGGATGGGCACCGCCACGACACTCCGACGGCATTTCAACCGGACCGTCGGAGTGCCGCCGGACAGCTACCGCCGCACCTTCCGGGCTCAGGCGGCTAGCGGAGCCGTGCGGTGATCAGGTCCGCGACGGCCGCCATCCCGGCCTCGTTCGGGTGATAGGGAACGCGTCCCGGTGCGGTCGCGTACCGCTCCATCCAGGGAGTCGCGGCGCAGCCGTCATGGTGCGCGCTTGCGGCGGCCGCCGGGATCAGGGTGGCCCGCTCGGTGCGCGCCGCCCGCCGGGTCGCCGCCGCGAGCCTGTCCGCGACCTCGCGTTCGAAGGCCAGTTGTGCCGGGGTGAGCGGCACTCCGTCGCAGGCGGGAGGGGTGCGCGGCACGATCGTCAGGTAGTCGACGACCAGCACCCGCGCTCGCGGCGCGCGCTGGCGGACCGCGGCGACGACGGCGCCGATCTTCTCGTGCACCGTGGCGAGCGCCGCGCGGACGGCGTCCTGGTCGACCTGGCCGCAGTTCGCGCCGCCGGTGTTCTGGCAGGCGTAGGTGAACAGGCTGCCGACGTAGCCGACGTCGTTGCCGCCGATGGTGACCGTCACGAGCCGGGTGTCCGGCGTGACGGCCTCGATCTGCGGCGGCTGACCGGCCTGCCCGGCGGTGAGGACGTTCGCGGTGGTCGCGCCGCTGCAGGTGACGTCGGTGAGGGCGAATCCGCGCTCCTCGGCCACGAGACTCGCGTAGTTCTTCGTCGACCGTCCGCACGTCGCCGGCGTCCCCGGCCGCTGCGGCGGGATTCCCGGCCCCGCCGCGAAAGAACTGCCCATCGCGACATAGCGGGCGGTGCCTGCGGCTTGGGCGGGTGGAGCGATCAGGAGGGCGAGCGCGACCGCGGCGAGTATCCCCTTCATCATTCCGAACCCCTTATCTCGCGTTTGAGGACCTTGCCCATCTCGTTGCGCGGCAAGGCTTCCAGGTAACGGACCACCCGCGGCCGTTTGTGCGGCGAGAGCAGACCGGCGACGTGGTCGGCGAGTTCGCCCGCCGTCGGCCTGACCCCGTCGGGGACGATCCAGGCGACGATGCGCTCGCCGAGGTCCTCGTCCGGTTCCCCGGTGACGGCCGCCTCGGCCACCCCGGGATGCTCCAGCAACGCGTTCTCGATCTCCCCCGCGCCGATCTTGTAACCGCCGCTCTTGATCAGGTCGGTGGCACGGCGGCCCACGATCCGCACGTAGCCGTCCGGATCGCGCACCGCCATGTCACCGGTACGGAACCATCCGTCGTGCAGCGCGGCTTCGGTGGCCTCCGGCCGGTTCAGATAGCCGAGGAACAGGTTGGGGCCGCGGACCTCGATCTCCCCCACCGTGTCACCGTAGAGCGGTTCTCCGGAATCGTCGACGAGACGCAGTTCGACGCCGGGCACCGGCGGGCCGACCGAACCGGGCCGGCGATCTCCCGTGGCGTGGACGCCGCAGTTCATCAGCGTCTCGGTCATGCCGTAGCGCTCGGCCACACGCTGCCCGGTCGCGGCGGCGATCCGCTCGTGATCGGTCGCGGGCAGGGCCGCGGAACCCGAAACGAGCAGCCGCGCCGCGCCCACTCCCGCGGCCAGCGCGGGATCGGCTTCGCAATCGGCCGCCAGCCGGTGGTACATGGTCGGGACACCGAAGAGCATCGTGCCCGGACCGGCGAGTTCCTTCGCGGCCGCTTCACTGCTGAACCGGCCGAGATGATGCAGTGAGCCACCCCGCCGCAGCGGGCCGACCACGCCCAGGATCAGGCCGTGCACATGGAAGAGCGGGAGGGCGTGCACGAGGACGTCGGCGTCGGTCCAGCCCCAGATCCCGGCGAGCGCGTCGAGATTCGACGCCACCGCCCGTCGCGGGAGCAGGACTCCCTTCGGCGGCCCGGTGGTCCCCGAGGTGTAGATGACGAACGCGGGCGTCTCCGGATCCGGCTCGTCGCCTTGCCAGGGCGTCCCCGAAGCGTCCAGCTCGATCGGAAGCCGAGGCAGCGCCCCGAGTTCCGCGGGCAGCACGGCGTCCGGCGAGGCCAGCACCAGATCGGGCGTGCTGTCGGCGACGATATGCGCCAGTTCGCGCGATCCGGCCTTCGGGTTGATCGGCACCACCGGCACCCCGGCGGTCAGCGCGGCGACGATCGCGACGCAGGTCCGCAGCGTCGGTGTCGCCCACACCGCGACCCGTTCGCGACCGGCCAGCCCGGCGGCGAGCGATCCCGAGACGGCCGCGAGTTCGCCGTAGGTCAGGGATTCCGCACCGAACCGCAGGGCGACGCGATCGTTCCCGGCGAGCAGTCCTGACAGCATGGATCTCCTCCTCAGCCCCAGTTGGGCACGACGAACACGAGCCAGGCGATCAGCGGCACGACGGCCACCACGAGCGCCCCGTAGACCAGCAACTGTTTGAAGAACTTGTCCCGGTCGACGTCCTTGGCGTTGGCGAGGACGAGCGCGCCGTTGGTGGAGAACGGGCTGACGTCCACCATCGTCGCCGAGACCGCGAGCGCGGCGATCAGGCCGACCGGCCCGATCGTGCCCTGGGCCAGGAACGGCACGGCGAGCGGGATGAGCGCGCCCATCAGCCCGACCGAGGACGCGAACGCGGAGACGACGCCGCCGATGTAGCAGAGCAGAAGCGCGGCGAGCAGCGGGATCCCCACGGTGGTGACCGCGTTGCCCACGTAGTCGATGGTGCCGATCTCCTTCAGCACGGCCACATAGGTCAGCACGCCGCAGATCAAAAGTACGGTCGGCCAGGTGATCTCGGAGACGGCGGAACGGCTGGTCTTGGGCCACACGACGCTCAGCAGGACGGCGACGGTGATGGCGGTCAGGCCCGGATCGAGGTCGAACACGAGGGTGCCGACCACGAGCGCGATCAGCCCGGTCAGCGTGACGATCTTGGGGCCGTCCAAGGGAATCCGCTGCTCGTGCGGCAACGGTTCCTCGTCGGTCTCCGTCGCCGCGCCGCCCGCCGTCACGACCTGGCGGCGCCGCAGTCTGGTCCCGCCGAGCACGACGAAGAGGACGGCCGCGATGGCGAGGTTCATGCGCAGGCTAGCGAAGAACAGCACCACGGGGCTGCCCGCGAGGTTGTTGCGTTCGACGATCCCGTTGACGATCGAGCCGTAGACGCTGATCGGCGAAAACCCGCCGCCCTGCGCGCCGTGCACCACCATCGCGCCCATGAGCAGCGGGCTGATCCGGTAGCGGGCGGCGAAACCGAGGGCGATCGGCGCGACGATCGCACAGGCCGCCGGGCTGACCGCGCCGATCGCGGTCAGCGCGCCGGTGACCACGAACATCACCCACGGGATGAGCGCGATGCGGCCGCCGACGAGCCGGACGGCGGCGGCCACCAGCCAGTCGGTGGTGCCGTTGGCCCGCGCGATGGCGAACAGGTAGGTGACCCCCACCAGCACCACGAAGATGTCGCCGGGGAAACCGGCGAAGATGCCGTCGGTGTCCAGCCCGCCGGCGAGGGTGCCGACGAGGAACGCGCCGGCGAAGGCGAGCGCCCCCATGTTGATCGAGCGGGTCGTGGCGAGGGTGAAGATCACCACGAGGACGAGGATCGAGATCAGCTGGGCGGACATGACCGTCCTCCTTGACGGCGGGAGCCCTGGCGGCGGCCAAAAGAACCGGCGGCTCAGTGGACTAGTGGCTCAGCCACTTTCCCTGTGACGTCGACCACCTGTCAACCCACGAGTGGTAAATTGGCTGAGCCACTTGTCCAGTGCGAGCGAGGGGGGCCAGTGCCGGAGGCGTTGAGCCGGTTGAACCGGGCGAAGCTCTACGAGCAGGTCGTCGAGCGGATCAAGGCGCACGTCGAGGAATCCGGCCTGAACGCGGGCGACAAGCTCCCGAGTGAACGCGACCTCGCCGAGCGGCTCGGCGTCAGCCGCGCGTCGGTCAAACAGGCCATCGTCGTCCTGGAGGTGCAGGGGCTCCTCGAGTCCCGCCACGGCGGGGGCACCTACCTGCGCAACGACCTTCTGGACGTCGAGCCGGTCGACGTCCTCGTCGCCCGGCGCAGCAGGCTTCCGGAGGTACTCGAAGCCCGCGAGGCGATGGAGACCAAGCTCGCGGAACTGGCCGCGCTGCGGCGGACCGACGCGGACCTCGCCGCCATCGACGCCGCGCTGGCCTTCATGGCGACCGAGATCGACGAGGGCGGGCACGGTGCCGAAGGCGATCGCCGGTTCCACGAAGCGATCACCGCCGCCGCGAACAACGGCCTCCTGGCCGAGTTCATGCGCTCGATCGACGCGCAGATCGCGGAAAGCCGCACCGAGTCCCTGCGTCAGCCCGGCAGGCCGTCGCGATCGCTCGGCCAGCACCGGAAGATCGCCGACGCCATCCGCGACGGCGATCCGAAGGCGGCCGCGAGCGCGATGCGCCGGCACGTCCAGACGGTCAGCAAGGTCCGGTTGCTGTCCTGGGACCCCCAGAGCGATTAGCTCCCCTAGGCTCGGTCTCGTGCCTCTCGTGGAAATCACCTACTCGCCCCATCTTCCCGAAGCCAAGCTGCATGAGCTGGGTTCGGTTCTGCCGCATCTCGTGTCCCTCGCGGTGGAGTGCCCCGAGGAGCCCTACGACGGCGATCTGCAACCGGGCGACGTCGAACTGCGCTTCCGTCGACCGGGACCGTTCGACCGCTTCGGGCTCGACCTCCTGGTCGAGGTCCGGTCCAAGTGGTTCCCCAGCCGGGCGGACAACCGCCAGGAACGGGTGGACCTGCTCCGCACGAGCATCGAATCCGCGACCGGGATCGACGACGTCGGCGTGTACCTCTCCCTGCCCGTCGCCGCCTGGTCCCAGTCGGACTAGCGCTCCCCGAACACGTTCCGCCGGACGAACGGCGTCCGGAACTTGCCGTCCGGGTCGAGTTCGACGGCCAGCGCCCGGAAATCGGCCAGCTTCGGGTAGTCCGCCGCCTGATGGAAGAGCTTCCCCCAGTGCGGCCGGACCCCGAAGGGCGCCAGGCGTTCCTCCATCACCGGGAGCAGGGCGCGAACCGCGTCCTCGTCCGGCTGCCAGGTGAAGTGCAGTGCCACCCGGTCGCCTCCGTGGAACGGGCTGAGCCACAGGTCGTCTCCCGCGACCGTGCGGATCTCCGAGGTGAGCAGGACGGGCGCCAGCCGGTGCCCGATCCCGCGCATCGCCTCCATCGCGGCGACGGCGTGCCGGACGGGCACGAAGTACTCGGTCTGCAGCTCGTTACCGACGCTGGGCGTGAAGTCCAGGCGGAAATGCGGGATCCGTTCGTGCCACGGCCCCGCCACCCCGAGTTGCCGCGTGCAGTTGTCCGCCCGGATGCCGGCCGCGTGCGCCGGATGCCGCGGCCCGTCCGCCGCCTTCGCGCCGAAGAAGTCGGCGCCCGGCCGTCCCGGACCCTTGACCCAGACCTGGTCGATCTCGTCGCGGGCCCAGTTCGTGAACAGGCTGACGCTGTACCCCGCGTCCTGGATCTCTTCGAAATGCTCGTAGGCCGACTCCCAGGGCAGACCGTCGAAGACGTCCTGGCGGAGGTCGAAGGACGGCACCAGGTCGAGGGTCAGCCGCGTCACCACGCCCAGCGCGCCGAGCCCGACGACCACGCCGTCGTGCCCTTGGTAGGTCCGCAGGTCGCCGTTCGCGGTGACCAGCTCCAAACCGGACACTGCCGACGCGAGGCTCTGGTTACGCCGTCCGGATCCATGGGTCGCCGTCGCGACGGTGCCCGCCACCGTGCAATGAGGCAGCGAGGCGAGGTTGGCCAGCGCGAATCCGGCCGCGTGCACCTGAACGGCGATGTCGCCATAGCGCGCCGCGGCGGGCACCGAGATCGTCGCGGACTGCGCGTCGAGTACTACCGCGGTGTCGAGCGCGGACAGGTCGAGCTGGATGCCGCCCGGACAGTCCGCAAGGTCGTTGAAGCAGTGCCTGCTGCCGAGCGCCTTGATCGCTGTCGCTCCGGCGACCGCGTCCTGGACCTGTTCGACCGTGCGCGGACGAAGGATCCGTTCCGCGGTGAAGGTCAGATTTCCCGCCCAGTTCGTCTCGCGCACCCTGCCCAGCCTAGATTGCCGAAGTCGGCTTCACACCGAGGAGGTTCGCACTGACAGGCATTCCCGGCGAGATGGTGTCCATCGCGCTCCTGCTGGTCGTCCTGGCCTTCGCGGTGATCCGGCCACGCGGTCTGCCGGAGGCCGTCGCCGCCGTTCCCGCCGCCGTGATCGTGCTGGCGGTCGGGGCGATCTCGGTTCCCGACGCCCTCGACGAGGTGGCCAGACTCGCCCCCGTCGTCGGTTTCCTCGCCGCGGTGCTCGTTCTGGCCCGCTTGTGCGACGACGAAGGGCTGTTCCAAGCGGCCGGGACGCTCATGGCCCGGTTCAGCAGGGGAAAGCCGCGGCGGCTGCTGCCCGCGGTGTTCGTCGTGGCCGCGGCCGTCACCGTCGTGCTCAGTCTCGACGCCACCGTCGTCCTGCTGACCCCGGTCGTGTTCGCCACCGCCGCGAGGATGGGCGCGCGGGCCAAACCGCACGCCTACGCCTGCACGCATCTGGCGAACTCGGCTTCGTTGCTGCTGCCGGTGTCCAATCTGACCAATCTGCTCGCCGTCGCCGCGACCGGTATCTCGTTCCTCCGGTTCACCGCGCTGATGACCTTGCCCTGGCTCGCGGCGGTACTCACCGAGTACCTGGTGTTCCGCCGGTTCTTCGCCGCCGACCTCGCAGCGAAGCCCCGCGGCGGACAAGCGGTCCCAGCCGGGAAGGTCCCCACGTTCGTTCTGGTCGTCCTCGGCCTCACACTGGCCGGGTTCGTGGTCACGTCGCTGCTGGATCTCAGCCCCGCTTGGGCCGCGTTCGCCGGTGCCGCCGTCCTGGCCTGCCGCGCCCTCGCGCAGCGGCGGACCTCCCCCGCCGCGATCGTGCGCTCGGCGAGCATCCCCTTCCTCGCGTTCGTGCTCACACTGGCGATCGTGGTCCGCGCCGTCGTCGACAACGGACTGGACGAGGCGCTCAGCCACCTCGTGCCGACGTCCAGCACCTTCCTCGGGCTGCTCGGCGCCGCCGCGGTGGCGGCCGTGCTCGCCAACCTGATCAACAACCTGCCCGCGGTACTCGTACTGCTGCCGCTCGCCGCCGTGGGCGGGACGCCGGTGGTGCTGGCCGTGCTGATCGGGGTCAACCTCGGGCCGAACCTCACCTACGTCGGCTCGCTGGCCACGCTGTTGTGGCGGCGGATCCTGCACCGGCACGACACCCGGGCCGAGCTGGGCGAGTTCACCCGGCTCGGGCTGCTCACCGTCCCGGCGTCCATCGTGCTCGCCGTCGCCGGGCTGTGGGTCGGGCTGGCTCTCCTGCCCTGATTCCGCTCAGTGAGAGAATGACCGGATGCCTGGGAATCTCTCCACGCCGGGAGCCAGTGTCACCTCGCGGGCGTTCGCGCTGCTCGGCGCCTTCGACGTCGACCACCGGGAGCTGTCCCTGACCGAACTCGCGAACCGCGCCGGTCTGCCGCTGCCCACCGCGCACCGGATCGCCCGCGAACTCGTGAGCCTGGACGCGCTGGAACGGCGCGAGGATCGCTACGCCATCGGCAGGCGGCTGTGGGATCTCGGCCTGCTCGCCCCCGTCCAGTTCGAACTGCGGCAGGTCGCGGCCCCTTTCCTCCAGGATCTCTACGGCGCGACCGGTGCCACCGTGCATCTCGGCGAGCGGGACGGCGGCCAGGTGCTCTACCTCGACCGGCTGTCCGGGAACGCGTCGGTGCCGGTGGTCAGCCGGATCGGCGGGCGGCTGCCGCTGCACGCCACCGGGGTCGGGAAGGTCCTGCTGGCCTGGGCCCCGGAGGACGTCCAGCGGCAGGTGCTCGCCTCACTGACCCGCATCACGCCGTACACCATCACGCAGCCCGGGCGGCTGCGCGAGCAGTTGCGGCGCATCCGCCGCGAGGGCTACGCGCAGACCGTCGAGGAGATGAGCCAGGGTGCCTGCTCGGTCGCCGTCCCGATCCGGCCGTCCACCGGCGGCGACGTCGTCGCGGCGCTCGGCCTGGTCATCCCGGATCTGAGCCGCGGCCGGGCACGGCTGGTCTCCGCGCTCCAGGTGGCGGCCGCCGGCATCGGCCGGAGCCTGCGAGTTTCACTGAGCGGAAGCGAACGCTAGGAGTTCGTCGGCCACGCGACCAGACTCCGGTCATGCGCACCCCAGTCGCCATCGTCGGTGCCGGCCCCGCCGGCCTGCTCCTGTCGCATCTGCTCGATCTGGCAGGAGTCGAGTCGGTGATCGTGGAGACCCGCTCGCGCGAGTACGTCGAGGCGCGGATCCGGGCGGGCATCCTCGAACAGTCCACAGTGGATCTCCTCCGCGAGGCCGGGCTCGCCGACCGGCTCGACCGCGAGGGCGACGAACACCGCGGCATCTACCTGCAATGGCCGGAGGAACGGCACCATCTCGACTTCGTGGACCTGGTCGGGCGAAGCGTCACCGTGTACGGCCAGACCGAGGTGACCAAGGACCTCGGCAAGGCACGCGCGGCTGCCGGGCAGCAGATTTACTACGAAGTCACCGACACCGCCGTGCACGACCTCGAAACCGACAAGCCCTACGTCACCTTCACCGGCCCGGACGGCACACCGGAGAGGCTGGACGCCGACGTCGTCGTCGGCTGCGACGGCTCCTTCGGGCCCTGCCGCACCGCGATTCCCGACGCCGCGAAGCAGACTTGGGAGCGCACCTACCCGTACTCGTGGCTCGGCGTCCTCGCCGAGGTCGCCCCGTCGACCGACGAGCTGATCTACGCCTGGCATCCCGACGGTTTCGCCATGCACTCGATGCGCTCGGCCACCGTCAGCAGGCTTTATCTGCAGGTGCCCAACGGCACCGACATCGCCACCTGGTCCGACGAACGGATCTGGGAGGCACTCGCGACCCGGCTCGGCCACGGCCAGGACGGCTGGACCCTCACGCCCGGGCCGATCACCGACAAGAGTGTGCTGCCCATGCGCAGTTTCGTGCAGCAACCCCTGCGCCACGGCCGCCTGTTCCTCGCCGGGGACGCCGCGCACATCGTGCCGCCCACCGGCGCCAAGGGCCTCAACCTCGCCGTCGCCGACGTCGCCCTCCTCGCCCCAGCGCTGACGGCCTTGGTGCGGGACAAGGACTCCGCGCTCGCCGACGCCTACTCCGACACCGCACTGCGCCGGGTCTGGCGGTGTACGCACTTCTCCTGGTGGATGACGACGATGCTGCACCGATCGGACGACCCGTTCGACCGGCAGTTGCAGCTATCGCAACTGCGCTGGCTGGCGCGGAGTGAGGCGGGCAGGGCGGGGCTGGCGGAGAACTACGCGGGGCTGCCGATCGGGTTCTGACCTGGCGGGCCCGGGTTCCGGACGCGGGCTGGTCCTGGAGGGCTCGCGGCTGGTCTCGGATGGGGATGTTGCCGTTCCGCGGCAACGACCAGGCAGCCACGGTGTCGCCTCTCGTGGCTGCGAACGGCCGCGCAGCGTGAAGTAGTCGGCAAACGCAGAGCAAGCCAGGAAGGTCCCGTGACCGTTGCCATTTCGCGGCAACTCGTTCACGGATCCAGAGGTGGAAGCCCTGCTGCCCGATGTTGCCGTTCTGCGGCGACGACCAAAGAACCGGAATCCAAGTTTCGCCACTTGGTGGCAACACGCCACCCGCACTGCGTGAACCAACCGCAGCTTTTCCGTTTCGCGCAGCCCACAACGCCGAGCTTGAACCCGGCGGCGGCCAAGGTTGCGTCAGCCACCCAACGCGCCTCAGGCAAGTCGCGCGCACGTAGCCGTTTCGCGGCAACGCACTCACCCATGCGGCAGAGGAACCCAAGCGCGCTCGAAACACGGAATCCCGCCTTCAACGTCGCCGTTTCGCGGCAACGGCTCAACAGCCAGCAGCAAAGCAATATCCAGCCCTCGATTCGCCGTCCAGCGGCAACGGCTCAGAACGGCGGCCGTCCCTGCCGTGGTTCGTGCAGCGGCGGGGGTGTGCTGGTGTGGGTGTGTCCGGTAGGAGTGGTGACGGTGAGGCTGCCATCGGGGTCGAGGCGGTGGATCCAGCCGGGTTCGTCCTTCAGCCGATGGTCACGGGTGCAGTAGCTGACCAGGTCGGCGACGTTCGTCTCACCCTGGAACTGCCAGGGGATCGAGTGGTCGAGTTCGCAGGAGTGGGCGGCCCGGTCGCAGCCGGGTCTTCGGCATTCGCGATCCCGCACGCGCACGAACTCGGCCGTCGCCGCGTCGGGGCGATACCGCGTTCTGCCGAGGTCTTGGACCTGGCCGCTGAGCGGGTCGGTGATGATGCGCCGGAGCACGGTGTTCGGCCCGCCGGCGATGTGGCGGCCCAGCTCCGCGGGGAGGTAGCCGTGCCCGGCCATCTTCACCGGATCGTCGTTCATGCCCAGATACGTGGCGAGGTCCATGTACAGGAACACCTCGGTGCGCTCGGAGACCCCGCCCTGACCACCCAGAAGCAGGTCCAAGGCGATGTCGGCCCGGAGCTGGTCCATCGTCCTCGTGTCACCTTGATTCCGCAGCGCGCGGGCCTCCCGGTGGATTCGCTTGTGGGCGGCGGTGACCTTCTCGACCGGGCCGTCCACCACCTCGATCGACGCGACTCCGGCCTCACCTTGCGACACGGACAGGCGACGGCCTTTCCGGCGTTCGGTCGCGTGCCTGTCGGCACCGGATCGGTCGGCCTTCATCGCCGCGTAGCTCGCCGCCTTGCGGACCTGCTCGCTGTTCTTCTCCGGCAGCCTCGACTCCAGCGTCGCGTCCGCAAGCAAGGAGTCCTCATCGGACAGCCACGCGGTCGCCTCGGCCACCTTCTGCGCGGCGAAACCGCCTACCTTTCCCTGATCCATCAAGGACAACGTCTGCGGCAACCGTGACGTCAGCGCGACTCCCGTCGCCACCAGGGAGCCGGCGAAACCGTCCACGAGGAACAGGTTCATCGCCACTTCCTGCACCACACTCCGCGCGCCGCCACGCAGCTCGCTCAACCGCGACAAAGCCCGGAACCGGACGGCCTCAAGGCGCGCGAGAGCGGCACCGACCTCTTTCGCGACCTGCACGGAATCCTTGTCGTCCAAGGAACCCACTAAAGCATTGATCTCCTCCAAACGGTCCGGATCGGTCATTTCCTGGAGTACGGCCGAGAGTTCGGCTTTGGAATTAGCCACGGACGGAACCTACAACCGGCCACCGACAAAACTAGCGCGCCAGACTCAGTCGTCGTTCCCGATGCGCGGTCATGTAGACGGGCGTGTTCACGACGCCGTACCCACGGTACCCGCCGATCCGTTGCACCACCTCGAAAAACACCCGTGACCCGACCAGCTCGGTACAGAAATGCAGGAACTCGCCGGACGACTCGCGGTCGTACAGCACCGAGTTCTCCCGCAATGCGGCGGCGAAAGGCAGATCGAACCGGGCATCGAGATCGTCGTAGTAGTTCCCGGGAATCTCCAGCAAAGGCGCACCAGACTCTCTCATGGCGCGCGCGGCGGCGAGAGCGTCCTCGCAGGCGAAAGCGATGTGCTGCGGCGAAGGCACTCCCGGCGCCCACTCCCCTCGCCGCACCAGGGCGCTGTCCAACGTCAGACGAACGTCCTGATCGCCGACCGACCGGCTGCGCACGAGGCCGAACGGCGCCGCGAACTCCGAGACCGCGTCAGGCCTCAGCCCCAGCACCGAACGGTAGAACAGTGTCGCCTCGTCGAAGTGGTCGAAGGGTTGTGTCAGAGCGACGTGGTCGATGCCGGTGATTCCCATGCCCGCTGAAGCCGTCTCGGCCGGAACGAAGTCGCGAAGCCATTCATCGTTGTCGCAGAAAACGATTTCGGTCCCGTCCGGCGCGGCGACGGCGGAGCGGGACGACACGGGCGCGAGCAACGTCTCCGCACGCCGCGCGGATCCGGCCGGGTCCGCACTCACCAAGCCAAGAGCGCTGATGGCGCCGCCCTCGGTAGTCTCGTTCACCAATACCCGCGCCGATCCCTGCTGCCACAGCTGAACCGGCTTCGTGCGGTGTGTTCCGGCGTGCGTGAAACCGAGAGCCGCGAGCACCGTTCCCGGAACGGAGAGCTCCGCGAACGCGTGCCCGTCCAAGCGAGGCGCCGCGGGAACCTCAAGCGTGCCAATGGATTCCCGCAAGGCGATCAGGGAGCGCATGGCATCGACGGCCGCGGGACGCGGATCCGCCTGCCGGAAGACGTCGTTGAAGACCTCCAGCGAAAGCGGCCCCTGATAACCGGTTGCCAGCACATGACCGGTGAACGCGGCCAGGTCGAACGCGCCCTGGCCCGGGAAGAGCCGGTGATGCCTGCTCCAGTGCAGCACGTCCATGTCCAGAAGGGGCGCGTCGGCCAGCTGCAGGAAGAAGATCTTCTCCCCCGGGATCGTCCGGATCGCGCGGGGATCACTGCGTCGCGAAAGGATGTGGAAACTGTCGAGGCAGACCCCCAGGGCCGCGTGATCGGCCCGCCGGACGATGCGCCACGCGTGCTCGTAAGTGTTCACGAACCGGCCCCACGCCAGCGCTTCGTAGGCGACGCGGATTCCGCGCTCCCCTGCCGCTTCGGCGAGCTCATGCAACTGCGAAGCGGCGAGGTCGTCGTCATCGACAGCGTCGGGCGATACCGACGAACAGACCAGGACGGTGTCCGCCCCGAGTTCGGCCATCAGGTCGAACTTCCGGCGCGCCCGGCGGAGATTCGCCCGGAGCACGTCCGGCGGCACCGCCTCGAAATCGCGGAAAGGCTGGTAGAGATCGATCCTGAGTCCGAGATCGGCACAGAGCCGCCGGATCTCCGACGGCGACCGCCGTGACGCGATCAGGTCGTTTTCGAAGATCTCGACACCGCCGAACCCGGCCGCGGCGGCCGCGGTGAGTTTGTCCTCGAGGGTGCCGGACAGGCAGACGGTGGCGATGGCGGTGTCACCAGACATGGGCGGGTTTCCCTTCCAGCGCTTCGAAATGCCGGAGCATCCGGTCGGCGTCCGGTTCCGCGCCGGTGAACAGGCGGAAGGAGTCCGCCGCCTGGAAGACCACCATGCCGCCGCCGTGCAACGTCCGGCATCCGCGCTCCCGCGCCTGTTTCAGCAACGTCGTCTCCAGCGGCCGGTACACGATGTCGGCGACCCACATCCCCGGGCGCAGCGACCCGACGGGAACCGGCGATCCCGGATACGCGGCCATCCCGGTCGGGGTGGCGTGGACGAGACCGTCAGCGACCCGGACGTCGTCAAGGGAGCCGGAAAGTGCCCTGTCGTCACCGAAACGCTTCCGCAGTCCGGCCACCAGGGTCCCGGCGCGCACGGAGTCGACGTCGTGGACGATCAGCCGCCCGGTTCCCAGCGAGAGCAGGGCGTGGGCCACGGCCGCGCCCGCGCCACCCGCGCCGAGGAGGACGACCGTGTCCATGTCGGCGTCGGGCAGCCCTTGGGTGAGGTTGCGGGCGAACCCGGTCGCGTCGGTGTTGTGCCCGGTCGCCAGCCCCTCGCGGAACACCACCGTGTTCACCGCGCCGAGCGCCGCGGCGTCGGGGGCGATCTCGTCGAGGTACGGCAGCACCCGCTGCTTCACCGGATGCGTGATGTTGAGCCCGTCGAAACCCGTGGCCCGCGCGGCGGCCAGTACCTCGCCGATCGGCATCCTCAGCACGTCGAGGTCGAGCCGCCGGTAGAGATAGCGCAGCCCGAGTTCATCGGCTTCCCGTTCGTGCAGCGCGGGGCTCAGCGACGGCCCGATGCCGGTGCCGACCAGGCCGATGAGATGACTGGTCACCAAGATCCTCCTTTAATGTACGAACTAGTGAGTTCACTGTAGCTCGAACGGGCCGACGCGAGAAGGGCTGCGCTAGAGTGGGGCCCCACCAGCGGTTCGAAGGGAGTCAGGTGGCCGCACCGTCGTCCGAGGTCGAGCGCCAGCGCGACAAGGAACGCACCCGCGCCGAAATCCTCGCGGTGGCCACCAGGGAGTTCGCCGACAAGGGTTACGCCGGCGCGAGGGTCGACGAGATCGCCGCGCGCACGAGCACCACGAAGCGGATGATCTACTACTACTTCGGCGGCAAGGAACAGCTTTACGTCGCCGCGCTCGAGCGGGCGTACGCCACCATCCGCGCCCTCGAACAGGACCTGGACGTCGACCACCTCGAACCCGAGGACGCGATTCGCCAGCTGGCCGAGCTCACCTTCGACCACCACGAGGCGAACCCGGACTTCATCCGTCTCGTCAGCATCGAGAACATCCACCACGGCGAGCACATCGCACGCTCGGAAGCCTTGTCCGGCATGGCGAACCCCGCGCTCGACGTCCTCGCCCGCATCCTCGGCCGCGGCCGTGAAGCCGGCCGGTTCCGCGACGACGTCGACGCGCTCGACGTGCACATGGTGATCAGCTCGTTCTGCGTGTTCCGCCTCGCGAACCGGCACACCTTCTCCGCGATCTTCGGCCGCGACATGCTCGACCCGGCGCGCCGGGATCACTATCGCCTGATGCTGGGCGACCTGGTGATCGAGTACCTGACGGCCTGAAGCCCCGGCTCTTGACAACCGGAGCACCGTCTCGCACGCTGTATTAACTAACTAGATCGTACATAAACTCAGGAGCGCCGACGTGGTCCCTCCCTCCCCTGTCACGCAAGGCATGCCCCGCAAGGCCGCACTCGCCGCCTGGATCGGCAGTGCGCTGGAGTACTACGACTTCTTCATCTACGGAACCGCCGCCGCACTGGTGTTCAACAAGGTCTTCTTCCCGGCCTCCTCCCCCGCCACCGGAACACTGCTCGCGCTGGCGACCTTCGGCGTCGGGTACCTCGCCCGCCCGGTCGGCGCGTTCGTGCTCGGGCACGTCGGCGACCGGCTCGGCCGCAAGAAGGTCCTGGTGTTCACGCTGTTGCTGATGGGCGCCACGACGTTCCTCGTCGGCTGCCTGCCGACGTACGCCTCGATCGGTGTCCTTGCCCCGGTCCTGCTGGTGGTTCTCCGCCTGCTGCAAGGACTTTCGGCCGCGGGCGAGCAGGCCGGTGCCAACTCGATGTCGATGGAGCACGCGCCGCCCCACCGCCGCGGCTACTACACGAGTTTCACCCTCAGCGGCACGCAGGCGGGCCAGATCCTCGCCACCGCCGTCTTCCTGCCGATCGCCGCGCTCCCCCAGGACCAGTTGCTCACCTGGGGCTGGCGGATCCCGTTCTGGTGCAGCGCGGTCGTGGTGGTGGTCGGGTTCGTGATCCGCCGCAAGATCGACGAGACCCCGGTGTTCGAACAGAACAGGGCCGACGTCGCCAAGCTGCCGGTCGCCGTGCTCTTCCGGACACACTGGAGGGATGTGCTCCGCGTCGTCGCCGCGGCCACGATCGCCTCCGTCAGCACCATCTTCACCGTCTACGCGCTGAGCTACGCGGTCAACACGATCGGGCTGGAGCGCGGGCCGATCCTGTGGGTCGGCGTACTGGCCAACGTCGCCGCGTTGCTCGCGATCCCCTTCCTGGCGGGGCTTTCCGACCGGATCGGGCGCAAACCGGTTTTCATCGCCGGCTGTCTCGCCTGCGCGGTGCTGATCTTCCCGTACCTGTGGTCGATTTCGGACGGTGCGTATCCGCTGATCTTCACCCTCGGCATCCTGCTGTTCGGCGTGGCCTACAGTGCCGTCAACGGGGTCTGGCCGTCGTTCTACGGCGAGATGTTCAGCGCCAAGGTCCGCCTCTCGGGGATGGCGATCGGCACCCAGATCGGGTTCGCCATCGCCGGGTTCGCCCCGAGTGTGGTGGCCGCGATCGGCTCGGGGAAGGACGACTGGCTCGGCGTCGCCGTCTTCACCGCCGCGGTCTGCCTGCTCAGCGCGGCCGCCGCGGTGACCGCGCGCGAGACGCACGACGTCCCGACCGAGGACCTCGGCACGGCGCACGTCCGGCGGGTGAAAGAGCCCGCTTCCGCGACGCGTGGCGGATGAAACCGGGCGGCCGGGGCGGCCACACTCGGTGGCAGAACCTCATGCCACGTCAGGAGTGCGACCGATGACCTACGCGTTCGATCCGGAAATCGCCCCGGCCGTCCCGCTGCTGCCCAAGGTGTCCCTCGACGACATCCCGGCCGCCCGCGAACTGCTCAAGACCGTGTTCGCCGAGATGCGGGGCGAGGTGGACACGACGGGAGTCGCCGTCCGCGACGAACTGGTTCCCGGTCCCGAAGGTGCTCCTGAGGTCCGGGTGCGGATCTACACCCCCGACCGGATCGCCGCGCCCGCCGCGATCCTCGACGTCCACGGCGGCGGATTCATCGTCGGCGACCTCGAGATCGACCACTCGAACAACGTCCGGTTCGCCAGGGAACTCGGCGTCGTGGTGGTGGCGGTCGACTACCGGCTCGCACCGGAAGCGCCCTACCCCGCACCGCTCGAAGACTGCTACGCGGCGCTCACCTGGGTCGCGAAGAACGCTGCCGAACTCGGTGTCGACCCGGCCCGGATCGCGATCCACGGCATTAGTGCCGGCGGCGGGCTGTGCGCGGCCCTCGCATTGCTGGCCCGCGACCGGGGCGGCCCGGCGATCCTGTTCCAGTACCTCGGGGTGCCGGAACTCGACGACAGGCTGGAGACGCCGAGCATGCGGGCGTTCCTCGACACTCCACAGTGGAACCGGCCGCGGGCCGAGGTCAGCTGGGACTCCTACCTCGGCAAAGGGGTCCGCGGCGGCGCGGACGTCCCGGTCTACGCCGCGCCCGCCAGGGCGGTGGACCTGAGCGGCCTGCCGCCCGCGTACGTCTCGGTGATGGAGTTCGACCCGCTGCGCGACGAAGGGATCGCCTACGCCCAAGCGCTGCTGGCGTCCGGGGTCACCACCGAACTGCACCTGTTCCCCGGCACGTTCCACGGTTCGTCGGCGGTGGAGCACGCCACCGTGAGCAAACGTGAGGCCGCCGAAGCACTCGCCGTGCTCGCGCGCGCCCTCGACGTCTAGCCTCGCTGGGCAAGGCGGCGGGCGAGCAACGCGAGACGGGCGCGGAAGCGGTCGCCGGGTTCGTCCAGTCGCCAGCCCAGCGCGTCCTCGACGTGGGCCAGGCGCGCCGACACCGAACTGTGGTGGCGGTGCAGCGCGACGGCCGCCTGCCGCAGCGATCCCGTGCGGCAGAACGCTTCCAGCGCCGCGACATCGGCCGCCCCGGTCGGTGTCGCGGCGAGCGCGTCCAGTGCCCGGACGTCGTCCTGCTCGCGTAACCGTGCCACCGGGACCTCTGCGAGCAGGGTGAGCGAACCCAGGTCACCGTGCACCACGACCGGCTCCACCGCGGGGACGGCGAAGCGTTCGGCCAGCCGGGCCTGCAGCCACGACCGGCGGGCTTCGAGGCCGGGCACCGCGTCCCCGACACCGACCCGCACACCGCCGGAGGTGTCGCGTTCGCGTGCCCGGTCGGCGAGCGCGGACCGCAGCGAGGCGACCGCCGAGTCGTCCCGCGGTTGCATCAGGACCGCGGCGACCTCTCCGACGGCCGCGACGTGCAGCCGGGGCAACGAACCGCCCCGGGCCAGGAGCCCGACCGCGGCCACCCCGGGATCACGCTCGTCTTCGGTGCCGACGGCCACCACCCGGACCGGCCGCCCGGCGTCCAGTCCGAGCAGCCGGAGCGCCCTGGCGCGGTCTTCCTCGGCGGCTCGCTCCCCCAGCAGCAACTCGACCAGCGCGGGATCCGCCAACTGCGGCGCACTTCCGCTGGGTTCGGCACGGCCGAGGACACGGGCGGCCATCGCGAACCGTTCCAGCACGAGATCGTCGAGCGGTCCCGGCGAACCGGCCCGCTCCAGCCAGACCTTCCCCGGTGGCTCACCGAGATCGGCCGACGCGGGTTCGGCCACCGCGTCGGCGGCGCGCTCGCCGTCCGGGGTGAATCGCAGTGGCGCCGGGAGGCCGTCCCGGCTCAGCCCGGCCACACAGTCCGCGAGCGACGCGGTGGCACGCACCAGATCGGACAGGCGGGCCTGCCGGGCCACGAGTTCGTCGAAATAGGCGATGACCCGGACCGCGGCTTCCGCGTCGGCGTCCACCGCGGACAGCCGCAAAAGCAGACCCTTCATCCCGCCAGGCTAGCCGCTCAGAACCCCGGCCAGCCCCTCCTCAGAAAGACGAAGGCGGCGTCCAGCGCGGCGGCCGGAGAGGGCTCCGTGCCCGCCAGGTCCGGGATCTCCAGGACATAGCGGGCCAGCAGCCGGACGGAGAAGTCGTCCTGGCCCGACTCTTCGGCGATGACCTTCGCGAGCGCGTCCTCGCAGCCAGTCCACAGTGTCCTGGCATAGGCGCGCAGCGCCGGTGTGGCGATCACCAGATCCGCGACCCGGCGCGACAGCGGGTCGCGAGCCGGGTCGAACGGGCCGCGCGTCGCGAGAAAGTCCCGCAACGCCTGCAGGATCGAGACGCCCTCGGCGCGGTCGCGCACCGCCGCGGCCAGCGCTGCTTCCCGTTCCTGCCCGTGGCCGAGGATCAGCGCCTCCTTGCCACCCGGGAAGTGCGCGAACAGCGTCGACACGGCGGTGTCCGCGGCATCGGCGATCTCCGCGACGGTGACGTTGTCGAAGCCCCTCTCCAGGAAGAGTTCTCGCGCCGCCACGGAGAGGGCCTGACGGGTCGCCGCTTTCTTGCGTTCACGCCTGCCCGGCTCGGTCTGTCCCATGCGACCCACAATACATCGAACCGACTCCGAACTCGGAGCGTGTGTATATTCGGAATGACTTCGACTTTGAACAGGGGCCAGCATGACGCACTGGGACGTCCACCACCTGCCTCGCGCCGACGGCAAGACCTTCCTGGTCACCGGCGGCAACGCGGGGATCGGCTACTTCGCCGCCGAACAGCTCGCCGGAACCGGCGCCACCGTCCTCCTGGGCTCCCGGAACGCCGCCAAGGCCGACGCCGCGATGGCGTCGATCCGCTCCCAGGTGCCGGACGCGAAACTCGGGCACCTGCGGCTCGATCTCTCGGATCTCTCCTCCATCAAGTCCTCTGTGGACACTCTGGGGATCGAGCGGCTCGACGCCGTCGTCTGCAACGCGGGCGTGCTCCTGGAGGAGCAGCCCAGGCAAGAGACCGCCGAGGGCCACGAACTGACGTTCGCCACCAACCATCTCGGGCATTTCGTCCTGGTGCACCACCTGATGCCGTTGCTCGAAGCGGCGGAGGCGGGCCGCGTCGTCACCACGGGCAGTTTCGTGGGCAAGTCCGCGGAACTCGACCTCGACGACCTCCAGACCAAGCGGGACTACCAGCCCAAACGCACCTACGCGCGCTCGAAGCTGGCGCAGATGCTGTTCGCCTTCGAACTCGACCGGCGGCTGCGCGCGGCCGGGAGCACGGTGCTCAGCGTCGTCGACCATCCCGGCGGCGCGCTCGACTCCCTGACCCCGTCGAGGCCGGTGCACCCGGCGCCGGGCGGGCGGAAGTTCCCGGCCGGGCTTCTGTTGCAGGGCAAGGAAGCCGGGGCGTGGCCCGCCGTCAGGGCGGTGCTCGACCCGGCCGTGCGCGGCGGGGAGATGTTCGGCCCCCGCGTGTTCGGGCTGCGCGGCGAACCCCGACTGGAACCGGTTCGCGGGAAGCTGGCCGACACCGCGCTCGCCGCCCGGTCGTGGGCGGCGAGCGTCGGTCTCACCGGCGTCGAGGTCACACGGTGACGTCGGTGGTGTCCGGTTTGGACCGGCGGCCGGACCGCAGGCCCAGCAGCAGGTCGATCACCAGGAACGCCAGCAGGCTGATGCCGAACAACGGCACGAACCAGCCGATCGCGGCGGCGAGGACGACGAGTCCCACCACCAGCGCGGGCGGCGCCTTCCGCCATTGCCCGCGCGGGATGGGCCGCCCGAAGGTCAACCCGGTGGCCCGGGTCGGCCTTCGCTGCCACCACATCCGGTAGCCGAGGACGACCAGCGTGACCAGACCGGCGCCGAGCAGGAGCAGCGCGATCTGGTTGGGCCAGCCGAAGAGCACGCCCATATGCGCGTCGATCCCCCAGCGGGCGAGCTTCGCCATCAGCGGGTAGTCGTCGAACCGCACCTCGCCCAGGATCTGGCCGGTGGTGCCGTCGACCGCGACGGCGTCGACCTGCGTCGGCCAGCCGCGTTCGACTTCCGCCACCTGCCAGGGAGAGCCGGGTTTCGTGGGCAGCCCGATCTCGACCGAGGCCGCGTCGATCCCGGCGGCGCGGGCGGAGGCCAGCATCGCGTCCACGCTCTCGGGCCGCGCCGGAGCGGGCGTGGAGGGCGCTTCCCCGTGCCCCGAGTGACCGGCGTGCTCATCGGTGCCCGTCACCTTCAACGCGGGCGTGGACCAGCCGAGGGATTCACGCAGCGAGGAGACGTTCTCGCCCGCGTACGTCGACCACGTCAATCCCGTCGCGGACAGGAACAACGCGCCGAGCAGCACCCACAGGCCGACGGATCCGTGACGGCGCACGGATTTTCCGCGCGGGGACTCCGCTTTCGCGGCCTTTTCGGCGCGGCGGGTCCGACGGCGGCTCACCCACAGCACGAGGCCGCCCAGCGCGACCACCCACAGCCAGGACGCGGCGAGTTCGCTGTAGAGCCGTCCCGGTTCGCCGAGCAGCAGGTTGCGGTGCAGCTGGTCGAGCGTGGTCCGGAGCGGCAGGGCGCCGCTCGAGCCGTACGCGACGAGATCACCGCGTACTTGCGCGGTGGCGGGGTCGACGAAGACCGCGCGTCGTTCGGACTCGCCGAGTCCTTCCTCGGCGAACAGCACGCGGGTCGTGTCGCCCGGTTCGGGGGCGGGACGGACCGCGACCAGATCACCGCCGGGGTTGGCCGCTTGTGCGGCTTTGACCTGATCGGCGAGCGAGACCTGGTTCAGCCCGACGGGTGCCCGTAGCTGGTCCGAGTAGACCCAGGACTCCATCTGAGGGGTGGCCGCGTACAGGACACCGGTGAGTGCGGCGATGAGGACGAACGGGCCGACGAGAACGCCGGCGTAGAAGTGGAGCCGGAGGAACAGTCCGCGCCAGGCTGACGCGCGCGGTGGGCTCGTGGTCGGTTCGGTTTGTGTTGCCATGGGGGAACTCCTGAGGCGTCGGTGGGGAGGCGTGCGCCTGCGCCGCGCGCCGGGGTCGTCACGGCACGCGTGCTGAGCCCTGCCTGGACGGGGGTCTCGGCAGGGTTTCGGGGATCAGGCGAACGACACCGGCGGGCCGCGCCGCGAAAGCACGTCTCGCAGGAGTGCCTCGGTCGCGGGGTACTTCACCGCGAGCGGGACGTGGATGCGCAACGGCGCTGTCGCGGGCCGCGGCGTCAGGCGGCGCGGGAGGACCGACGCGATCAGCGTCGTCAAGGCGAACAGCATGCGCTCGGCGCCGGCCAGCACCGTGACCACCACGAGGGTCGCGGCGGCGTGCCCGGCCGTCATGAGCAGGCCGTTGTCCGGGGTTTCGGCGTGGTGCGCATGCGATTCCCAGGTCAGGAAGGCGAGAGAGACGTGCATCGCCGCCTGCCCGCCCGCCACCAGGCAGAGGATGGCGAGCGGACCGCGCTGCCGTCCCGCGAACGCGTACGCCACCCAGCTCAGCAGGGCGACGAGCAGCACGATCACGCCCAGGTCGGGGACGCGGCCGCTGGTGCCGAAGTGGGCACCGGTCGCCAAGATGCCGGTCAGCACCCCCACGGCCCCGCCCCGGAGGCGCCGGACCGGGCCTCGGGCCGGGGTCAGCATGCGCACGGGAGGCAGAGTAGAGCGCGACCGGGCCCTCTGTCGCGCATCGATGACGCCCCGGGCATATCCGGTACTACGGACTGGGATCAGCCGCGGATCACCGTGTTACCTGTTCGTTATCCTTTCGGCTCGCTCCCCGGTAGCGGACGGAGAGACGGCCGTCCTGGTCAGGGCCGATTTCGGCGTCCACTTCGAATACTTCCCGCAGCGAAGACGCGGTGAGGACGTCCTCGGCCGGGCCGTCCGCCACGATCGTTCCGGCACTCATCAAGACCAGACGATCGCAGTATCGCGCGGCCAGTGTGAGGTCGTGCAGAACGATCACGACGGTCTGCCCGGTCCCGGCGACGAGATCCATCAATTCCAGCTGATGGCGGACGTCGAGATGGTTGGTCGGCTCGTCGAGCAGCAGCGCCCAGGGACGTTGCGCGAGCGCCCGCGCCAGATGGGCGCGCTGGCGCTCCCCGCCGGAGAGCTGTTTCCACGGCCGGTCGGCCAGCGCTCCGAGGTCGAGCCGCTCCAGCGCCGCCGTGACGATCGCCCGGTCCGTCGCGTCCGGCGCCCGCCACCGGGACCGGAAGGCCGTCCGGCCGAGCATCACGACCTCGGCGACGCACAGGTCGTTGTCGGTCTCGGCGCTCTGCTCGACGAACGCCGTGTGCCGCGCCCTCGTCCGCGCCGACCAGGTGGAGATGTCGGCGCCGTCGTAGCGGATCGCGCCCGCCGTCGGGGCCCGCAGTCCCGCGAGACAACGCAGCAGTGACGACTTGCCGGAGCCGTTCGGCCCGATCATGCCGACGGTCTCCCCCGCCTCGACGACGAGATCGACGTCGCGCACGATCGCCTTGCCGGGCACACCCCAGGCGACCCCGCGGGCTTCGATCCTCACAGTTCTCCTCGTTTCCGCAGCACCAGCAGGAACAACGGAACGCCGACCAGCGCGGTGAACACCCCGACCGGCACTTCCAGCGGCGTGAACAGGACTCGCGCCACCGCGTCGGTCCACACCAGGAACACCGCCCCGGCCATCGCCGAAAGCGGCAGCAGCAGCCGGTGCGAAGGCCCGGCCAGGAACCGGACCCCGTGCGGGACGATCAGCCCGACGAACCCGATGGCACCCACCGCGGCCACGGCGACCGCGGTCAGCAGGGACGTCGTCACCAGCAGCACGGTCCGGGTCGTACGGACGTCGATACCCAGCGACGCGGCGGTGTCCGAGCCGAACGCGAAGCCGTCCAGCGCCGCCGAGCACGACCAGATCACCAGCAGCCCGATCGCGGCGGCGACGGCGCAGACGACGACCGACTGCCACCGGGCGGGCGCCAGCGAACCGAGGAGCCAGTGGGCCAGCGCCCTCGTGCTGTCCGCGTCACCGGAGGACATGATCACCAGCGAGGTCAGCGCGGCGAACAGTTCGGCGACCACGACCCCGGTCAGCACGATCCGCATCGAGTCGACGCCCCGGCGGCGCAACAGGAGCATGAGCAGCCCGAACGAGATCAGCGCCCCGGCGAACGCGCCACCGGTGACGCCCAGCTGGGAACCGGCGAACCCGAGCACGACCACGACGACCGCGCCGGTGGACGCGCCCGAGGAGACACCCAGCAGGTACGGATCCGCGAGCGCGTTGCGGGTGACGCTCTGCAGGGCCGCGCCGCAGACCGCCAGCACCGCTCCGACCAACGCCGCCAGCAGCACCCTCGGCACCCGGAGATCCCAGATCAGCGAATCGGCCAGCCGGGGCAGTGGCTGGACGGGAAGACCGAGCCGCACGCCGGCGGCCCGGCCGAGTTCCGCCCAGCCGATGCCGCTCCCCAGCCCGGCGCGCGTCGCGACGACCAGCGACACGATCAGCAGGACCAGCCAGGCCGCGAAAAGCAGTCCGTGACGCCGGGTCTTCGCCGGTGGGGCGGGGCGGTCCTCGACGACCGGATCGACGGCGGGGTCGAGCAGCGCCGGGTCAGCCATGACCGAGGGCGTCGAGCCCGGAACCGAAGGCGCGCAAGGCGTTGACCGTCCGGACGGAGGCGTCGAGTTCGATCCCCGGCAGCTTGATGATCTTGCCGTCGCGCACCGCGGGCAGGTTCGAGAGGACCGGATGCGCGCGCATCATCGCGAGCTTTTCGTCGGCGGTGTCGCCGGGGTTGCCCCGTTCGGACAGATCACCGATCACGACGACGTCGGGGGCGCGGTCGGCGATCGCCTCCCACGAGACCTCCGGCCATTCCTGGTCGATGTCGTCGAAGACGTTGGTGACGCCGGAAATCCGGCTCATCTCGCTCGGCATCCCGGTCCGGCCGGCGACGTAGGGGACGTCCTTGAACACCGAGTAGACCCACACGACTTTGAGGCCCTGCGGTCGTTTCGCGGCCTTCCCCCGGGCTTCGGCGAGCAGTGCGCGCTGAGCGGTGGCCAGCTCACCGGCGCGATCGGCGACGCCCAGGGCCTTGCCGAGGTTCTCGTAGTCGCGGAACAGCCGCTCGAACGCGTCGGCAGTGCCGTCGGGACAGTTGACCGCGCTGACGTAGGTGGGAACGCCGAGGGCCTCCAGTTCGTCACGGGTGCCCGCGCGGTCTGCGGTGAAGAGCTCCTTGAAGGAGGCCGTCACGAAGTCGGGATTCGCCGCGCGCAACGGTTCTGCGGTGAGGACCTTCGGTGAGAGCACCGGGATCTTCGCGTACTCCGCGGCGTGCTCCGGCGAAACCTTGGTCTTCAAGTTGGCCGTCCCGGCCATCTTGGCGCCCGCTCCCAAGGCCAGCAGGGTCTCTGTCGAGGACTGGTCCAAGGCGACGACGCGGTTCGGCACGGCGGCGAACGTCGAGCGTTTGCCGCAGCTTTCGATCGCGCCCGGTGCGGCGGCGCCGGGCGCGCCCTGATCAGATGTGCCGGTGGCGCAGCCCGCGACCAACGCCATGACGACGGACGCGGTCGCCAGCCGTACGGGAAATGCCATGGTTCCTCCAGCCTTCGAGTGTCACCCGATAGGCTTACCGACAACGATTACCGATTTCAAGTGAGTTGAGGTGCGATCCGCGTGACCGACGACACCGTGCAGACCCGGACCCCGGTGTTCCGCAGCCTGTCGTTCGTACGGCTCTGGACCGGGAACACCGCCTCCGGGCTGGCGACCTGGGCGCTGCCGTTCATCCTGGGGCTGGCGGTGCTCGAACGGTCGCTTTCGGCCGTCGACCTCGGCATCGTGCTGGCCGCGCGCACCGCGGGATTCCTCGTGGCCGTACCCGTGGCAGGGGTGCTCGCGGACCGGCATTCCCGCCGTCAGGTCGTGCTCTGGGCAGGTCTCATCGCGGGTCTCGCCACTCCCCTGATCGCGGTCGGCATGGGCCGGTCCGTTCTGCTGATGGCCGTCTCGGCCGCCGTCGTCGGCGTCGGCCAGGGCGCGTGCCGCCCGGCGTTCCAGGCGCTGACCGCCGAAGTGATCGCCGAGGACCAGCGCCAGCAGGCCAACGCCGCGATGACGCTGGCCGTCCGGGTCACGACGCTGGTCGCCCCCGGCCTCACTGCTCTACTCGCCGCGTTCGCCTCGACGCCGGTCCTGGTGATCGGGACCGGGGTGCTCTGGCTGGGCGCGGCGCTGATCCCGCCGCGAGGCACCTTCACGCCCACCCCGTCCACGACCAAGACCCGCTTCTTCGGCGACTTCGCCGACGGACTCCGCGAAGCCCGCCGTCACCCCTGGTTCCTGGCCGGGCTCGGCGCGCTGACCGCCGTGATCGCGACCGGCTACTCCGCGACCGGCGTCGTCCTGCCGCTGGTCAGCCGCGACCGCTACGACACCGAAGCCGTCCTGGCCGCTGGACTCACCGCGTACACGCTCGGCGCGCTCGCGGGCGCCGTCGTCATCGCGCGCTGGCGCCCGAAGCGGCAAGGCTGGGCGGCACTGATCGGACTCGGCTGTTACGGCTTCGCGCCACTGAGCCTGCTGTTCCCGGTGCACCCGGCCTTCGTCATCGCCGCCTACGCCGTCGCCGGTCTGGGCATCGAACTGTTCAACGTCCCGTGGTTCACCGCGACGCAGCGGGAGGTCGAGCCGGGGAAGCTCGCGCGGGTGTCCTCTTTGGACTTCCTGTTCTCCTACGGCCTGGCGCCCGCCGGGCTGGCGTTCATCGCGCCCGCGATCAGCCAGTTCGGGGCGGCGCCCGTGCTGGCGGTGTGCGCCGTGGTCTGTTTCGCCGCTCCTGCCGCCGCCGCGCTCGTTCCTTCTTCTCGGGACTTCCGGGTCGCGAAGGAGCCCACCGCACCGATCAAGAATGTCTAGGTCTTGCGCTCGCTTGCGGTAAAGTTTCACGCATGACGCGTCGTCTTGCCGAAGTAGCCCTCAAGGTCGGGGTCAGCGAAGCCACGGTCAGCCGGGTGCTCAACGGCCGGTCCGGGGTCTCCGCCAGTACCCGGGCCGCCGTCCTCACCGCACTGGACGTGATGGGTTACGAACGGCCGACCCAGCTGCGCGGCGACCGCGCGCGCCTGGTCGGGCTGGTCCTTCCCGAACTGCAGAATCCGATCTTCCCCGCGCTGGCCGAGATCATGGGCAACGCCCTCGCCCAGCAGGGTTTCACCCCGGTGCTGTGCACGCGGACGGCAGGCGGGGTCTCGGAAGCGGAGTACGTCGAACTGCTTCTGCAGCAACAGGTTTCCGGCGTCGTGTTCGCCGGCGGGCTGTACGCCCAGGCCGACGCGGTGCACTCCCACTACCACCATCTCGCCGAGCGCCGCCTGCCCACGGTGCTGATCAACGCCGCCGTCGACCACCTCGGGCTGCCGCAGATCTCGTGCGACGACGCCGTCGCCGTCGAGCAGGTCGTCGGGCATCTGAGCTCGCTCGGGCACGAGAAGATCGGCCTCGTCCTCGGCCCGACCGATCACGTGCCCTCCCAGCGCAAACTCGAGGCGTTCCGCGCCTACGCCGGGAAACTCGGGCTCCCGGTCCTGGACGAACTCATCGAGCACGGCATGTTCTCCATCGAAGGCGGCCACGCGGCCGCGGCCCGGCTGTACCCGCGCGGTGCGACGGCCGTCCTGTGCGCGAGCGACCTGCTGGCACTGGGCGCGATCCGCGCGGCCCGGCGGCAAGGACTGTCGGTGCCCGACGACATCTCGGTGGTCGGCTACGACGATTCTGCCCTGATGAACTGCACCGATCCGCCGCTGACCACCACCCGCCAGCCGATCGAGGCGATGGGCCGCGCCGTGGTGGAACTACTGGTCAAGCGCATAAACGGCGGTGAGGTGGCGGCCGAGGAACTGCTGTTCGCGCCCGAGCTCGTGGTGCGGGGGTCCACCGCCCGCCGGTAGGCACACCGTTCGCGCGTGAAGGCCCCCTTCCCTCGGCTGAGCCCGAGGGAAGGGGGCCTTCACGCGCTTGCGGTCGCCCAACGAGAGTCATTGTCGGCAAGTTGCAAGTTCTCATCGAGTTATTGCGTAAATCTGGGGCTTCACTTTAGAGTGACCGCAATCACGTGACAGCCGTCGCGATCCCGAGATGAGGCTTGAAGATGAGCAGCACTTGGTCCCCTGCCGTGCGCCGCCGGATGTTCTGCCTGCTCCTTGCGGGTGGACTCACCCTGGGGGTCGCCGCCTGCGGTTCCGGTTCCGGCGAAAGCACCGGGGCCGGGGGCAAGGTCAAGATCACCGTCACCGGCCAGCCCCCGACCAGCCAGCCGTTCGAGCGCAGCGTGTTCGACGCCGACGTCAAGGAGTTCGAGGAGACGCATCCGGACATCGACATCGAGCCGCACGAAGGGTTCATGGACCCGAAGACGTTCTCCGCCAAGCTCGCCGGCGGTCAGCTCGAAGACGTCTACTACGTCTACTTCACCGACCCGGCGCAGATCATCGCGCGCCGCCAGGCCGCCGACATCACCGAAGCGGCCAAGGGCCTGAAGAACTTCGGCGACCTCAAGCCCGAGCTGCTGGACAACTTCCGCGGCGCCGACGGCAAGCTCTACGGCCTGCCGACGATGAACTACAGCATGGGCCTGCTCTACAGCCGCCCGCTGTTCCAGAAGGCCGGGCTCGACCCCAACAAACCGCCGCAGACCTGGGACGAGGTCCGCGAGGCCGCGAAGAAGATCGCCGCGCTGGGCAACGGCACCGTCGGGTACGCCGACTACAGCAAGAACAACCAGGGCGGCTGGCACCTGACCAGCTGGCTGTACTCGATGGGCAGCGAGGTGGCGCGCAAGGACGGCGACAAATGGGTCGCCGCCTTCAACAACGACAAGGGCAAGGCCGCGCTCAACCAGCTTCGCGCCATGCGCTGGGACGACGACACCATGGGCAGCAAGCAGCTGCTCGAAGCCCAGGACGTCCAGCGCATGATGGGCGCGGGCCAGCTCGGCATGTACATGGCCGCCCCGGACAACGTCCTGGTGCTGGTCAAGCAGTTCAACGGCAAGTACGAGGACTACGGCGTCGCCGGGATGCCGGGCGGGCAGGGCACGCTGCTGGGCGGCGAGGGCTACATGGTCAACCCCAAGGCCTCGCCGGAGAAGATCAAGGCCGGCCTGGAATGGGTCCGCTGGAAGTACCTCAACCCGGAGCGCTTCGAGAAGCACGTCCAGCAGTACGTCGACGGCAAGCAGCCGGTCGGGCTGCCCGCCGAGCCGACGCCGGACATCTGGCAGGGCGCCGTCCGCGATCAGCAGCTCGCGCTCAAGACCAAGCACGCCAACGTCCCCGCCGAGAACTTCCAGTCCTATGTGGACGCCAGTTCGCGGATCAAGGGCAGCATCGAACCGCCGAACGCGCAGCAGGTCTACGCCGTCCTCGACAGCGTGATGCAGGCGGTGCTCACCGATCGGAACGCGAACATCGACCAGCAGCTTGCGTCGGCCGAGTCGAAGGTCAACAGTGTCCTCGCCCAGGTCAAGTAGCCTCCTCGACTGGCCCGCGACGTCCTCGTCGCGGGCCGGTCGCCCGGTCGCGTCCGCGGCCGAACGCCGCCGGAACCGGTTGCGCCGCAAGCTCAAGGAGAACCTCACGGCGTATGGCCTGCTGTGCGCCGCACTCGTGGTGTTCGCGTTGTTCTCCTGGTACCCCATCGTGCGCGGGGTCCTGCTGAGCTTCCAGCAGGTCGACTTCGTCAACCCGCCGTCGTGGGTCGGGTTCGACAACTTCACCCGCCTGTTCGAAGACCCCCTGTTCGGGGTCGCCTGGCGCAACACCCTGCTGTTCACCGTGCTCGCGCTGGTCTTCGGGTTCGTGGTGCCGTTCCTGACCGCGGTGCTGCTCAACGAACTGCGCCACGCCAAGGCGTTCTTCCGGCTCGCGGTCTACCTGCCGGTGATGCTGCCGCCGGTCGTCACCGCCCTGATGTGGAAGTGGTTCTACGACCCGGGTTCCGGTCTGTTCAACTCCGCGCTCGGCGCCGTCGGCCTGCCCGGCGGTCAATGGCTCGACTCGAGCGACACCTCGATGTTGTCGCTCGTGTTCGTCTCCACGTGGGCGAACATGGGCAGCACCACGCTGATCTACCTCGCCGCGCTCGGCACGATCCCCGGCGAGCTCTACGAAGCCGCGGAACTCGACGGCGCCGGACTGTGGAAACGCCTGATCCACGTCACTTTGCCGCAGACCCGGTTCGTCCTGCTGGTGCTCCTGTTGCTGCAGGTCGTCGCGACCATGCAGGTATTCACCGAGCCGTACGTGATGACCGGCGGCGGACCGGACGACTCCACCGTCACCGTGCTCCTGCTGCTGTACCGCTACGCCTTCGTCTACAACGACTTCGGCTCGGCCAGCGCGTTGAGCCTGTTGCTGTTCGTCGCGCTCGGGGTGTTCTCCGCGCTGTACGTGCGCCTGACCAGGAAGGCGGATCAGTCGTGAGGACGCTCGTCTCCCCCGGCACGCTCCGGAGCCCCGGCGGCAAGATCGGGTACGCCGTCATCTTCGGCTGCACCTTGCTCCTGTTCGTCATCGCGTTCCTGTTCCCGCTGTACTGGGCGGTGACCGGGGCGATGAAGTCACCGCAGGAGCTCGCGCAGACACCGGCGACGTTCATTCCGAACGAGTGGCATCCGGAGACCTTCGGCGACGCGTGGGACCAGCTCAGTCTCGGCAAGTACTTCCTCAACACGATCATCGTCGCGGGCGGCGCCTGGCTGGCCCAGCTCGCCATCGACGTCCCCGCGGCGTTCGCGTTGTCGAAGTTGCGGCCGAAATTCGGCAACGTCGTCCTGGGGCTCATGCTGGCGACGTTGATGCTGCCGGCGGCGGCGCTGCTGGTGCCGACCTACGTGACGATCACCGATCTGCCGCTGCTGCACGTCAACCTGATCAACTCACCGGCCGCGGTCTGGCTGCCCGCCGCCGCCAACGCGTTCAACATCTATCTGCTGAAACGGTTCTTCGACCAGATCCCGGACGAGCTGATCGAGGCCGCGCGGCTCGACGGCGCCGGGCCGGTGCGCACGCTGTGGCGCATCATCCTGCCGATCTCGCGGCCGATCCTGGCCGTGGTCTCGATCCTCGCGGTGGTGGCCGCGTGGAAGGACTTCATCTGGCCGCTGCTGGTGTTCCCGGACACCGAAAAGCAGACGCTGTCGGTGATGCTGCAGCGGGTGGCCATCGACATGCCGCTGAACGTGCTGGTCGCGGGCATGGTGCTGGCCAGTCTGCCGATGGTGGCGCTGTTCCTCACCTTCCAGCGGCACATCCTCGCCGGGCTCACCGCCGGCAGTGTCAAAGGCTGATTTCCGCCGCATTCGGGGTTTCCACAACGATCGAGGAGGGCATTTCCGTGACCGCATTGGGGCAGTCCGCCGGATGGTGGCGGAGCGCGGCGATCTACCAGGTCTACATCCGCAGTTTCGCCGACGCGAACGGTGACGGCGTCGGCGATCTCGCCGGGGTCCGCTCGCGGCTGGACTACCTGGCCGAGCTCGGGATCGACGCGATCTGGTTCACCCCGTGGTATCCGTCGCCGATGGACGACGGCGGATACGACGTCGCCGACTTCCGGGAGATCGACCCGCTCTTCGGCACGCTCGCCGAGGCGGAGGAGCTGATCGCCGCGGCCCACGCCAGGGGTATCCGCGTGATCATCGACATCGTGCCCAATCACTGCTCCGACGAGCATCGCTGGTTCCAGGATGCGCTCGCCTCGGAGCCGGGATCGCCTGAGCGGCAACGGTTCTGGTTCCGTCCCGGCCGCGGCCCGGACGGCTCCGAGCCCCCGAACAACTGGAAGTCTCGCTTCGGCGGCTCCGCTTGGACGCGGGTGCCCGACGGCGAGTGGTACCTGCATCTGTACAGCTCGCGCCAGCCGGACTTCAACTGGGACAACCAGGACATCCGCGCGGACTTCGAGGACATTCTGCGGTTCTGGTTCGACCGCGGGGTCGACGGCTTCCGCATCGACGTCGCCGACGGGCTGGTGAAGGATCCCCGGCTGCCCGACGTCGATCCCGGCGACGAGACGCCGTTCTCCGATCAGGAGGGGCTGCACGAGATCTACCGGTCGTGGCGCAAGATCGCCGACAGCTACCCGGGTGACCGCGTGCTGGTCGGCGAGATGTGGCTGCCGGACATGTCGCGTGCCGCGCGGTACCTCCGCCGCGACGAACTGCACGCGGCGTTCAACTTCGACTTCCTGGTGTGCCCCTGGGATTCCGCGCGGTTCCGGGACGTCATCGGGCGGACGCTGACGGCGCACGAGGAGGTCGACGCGCCCGCGGCCTGGGTCCTGTCGAACCACGACGTCACCCGGCATGTGACCCGGTACGGGCGCGACGGTGACACCGGCTTCGCCTTCGCAGACCGGCTGCACGGCACTCCGGTGGACCGGGAACTCGGGACGCGGCGGGCGCGGGCGGCGGCGCTGCTCACCCTGGCGCTGCCCGGCGGTCTGTATGTCTACCAAGGGGAAGAGCTCGGCCTGTGGGAGATCGAGGACATCCCGGACGAGCTCCGTCAGGACCCGGTGTGGGCACGGACGAACGGCGCCGACCCCGGCCGTGACGGCTGCCGCGTACCGCTCCCCTGGTCCGGCGACGCTCCTCCGTTCGGTTTCGGCACCGGCGGAACGTGGCTGCCCCAGCCGGAGGAGTGGCGCTCCGGTACCGCGGAAGCGCAGGCGGCCGATCCGGCGTCGATGCTCCAGCTCTACCGCACAGGTCTGCGCCTGCGGGCAGAACTTCCCGCGCTCGGACCCGGCGAGCTGGAGTGGCTGCCGCTGGGCGACGGGGTGCTCGCGTTCACCCGGGAGCCGGGGTTCACCTTCGTGCTGAACTTCTCGGACGCGCCGGTGCCTCTTCCGCCGCATCTCGGCGTCCTCCTGGCCAGCGGCCCGGTCGAGACGGAACTTCCGACGGATACGGCGGTGTGGTTGCGCACCTGATCAGCGGGCGGCCGTGACCCGGCTGATCCGGCCGCGCATCCGCGCGCGGCCCGCCGGGTCACGCCACCGGAGGTGCCTGTCGAGCACCTCGCGGAGCACGCCGCCGAGGACGAGGCCGTGGGTGGCGGCCTCGACACAGGGGTGGTCGCGGAGCCAGTCGAACAGCTCCGACGACCGTCCTCCCGGCAGCACGGACCGGAGGAGGTCTTCGGTCGTGTGTTCCGCTTGCGCGCACACGTACAGCGCCCACCGGTGTGCCTCCGTCGGCGGATCTCCGGCCAGGTGGGCGTAGACGGTGTCGATCACGTAGCGCGCCGCGTCCGCTCGCGGTGACCTGCTCACCTCGGCGGCGAGGGAAAGCGCGAACGGGTTGCCCGCCGCGAAGTCCACAATGGACTGGCGGAGGCCCGGATCGACGTCGCGGGCTTCGAGCAGCGCCGCGGACTCGGTTTCGCTCAAGGCTTCGAGTCTGCGCAGCCTGATCCGCCTCGACCAGGCCGGATCGACCAGCACCGTGGCGTCCGGAGCGTTCCGTCCCGCGATCACGACGGTGGCGGTTCCGGGCAGGCGGCGGAAGAAGGCGGCGGGATCTTCGACGTCCTCGAACCCGTCGACCACCCGGACGGGTCTGCCCAGGGCGGCCGCGTCGTCGGCGAGCCTCCGCAGCAGCGTCGACTTCCCGATGCCGGGGGCGCCGGTGAAGAACAGCACTTCGACGCCCTTGGCCGGATCCCTCGCGAGCAACCGCCGGAACTCGGCGCGTTCACGCTCGCGGCCGACGAACAACGCATCCGGCTCGCGGAGACCGGGCATCTGCTCGTCCTCGGCGC
Source organism: Amycolatopsis sp. lyj-90 (assembly GCF_046549035.1). NCBI lineage: Bacteria > Bacillati > Actinomycetota > Actinomycetes > Pseudonocardiales > Pseudonocardiaceae > Amycolatopsis > Amycolatopsis sp. lyj-90. Next base: position 771,495 of record NZ_JAJPWP010000001.1, on the reverse strand, counting down.
GAAGCACCTTCTCGTGGAGCGCCCGCAGTTTCGGCCCCGGACGGACCCCGAGTTCCTCGTCGAACAGGTCGTGGACCGCCCGGTAGAGCTCGAGCGCCTCGGCCCGGCGCCCGCCGCGATGGAGGGCTAGGAGATAGATCTCGTACAGCGGTTCCTCGAGACGGTTGCGCTCGATCAGCGCGGGTGCCTCGGCCATCACCTCGGCGTGGTCCCCGAGCTCCAGTCGCAGCCGGAGCAGCTCCTGGGTGGCGGTCAGCTTCAGCCGTTCCAGCCGCGAACGCTCGTGTTCGGCGGCCTCGCCGGGGACGCCGGCCAGCGCCGTTCCGGTCCAGAGCCCGAGCGCACGCTCCAGCAGGTTCGCCGCCGTCTCCACGTTGTGCGCCTGACGGGCGCTCTCGACCAGCCGGGCGAATTCGGTGGCGTCCACCTCGAACGAATCCTGGTCCAGCTTGTAGCCACCGGACTGGGAGACGATCGCGGATCCCAGTCCCTGCAGGGAAAGAAGCCGCCGGAGACGGGAGATGTAGGTCCGGATGACGGCCTCGCCGGTCGCGGGTGCCCGCTCACCCCAGAGCCCGTCGATCAGTTCGCCGGTCCGGACGAAACTGCCCGGGTTCGCCAGCAGCAGCATCAAGACGGCCTGCTGCTGCGGCGAGCCGAGGTCGAGCCTGGTGCCGCCGCTGGTGAAGCCCGGCGGGCCGAGGACGGTGAAGCGATACCGGACTTCCTGCGGCAGGTGGGACATGAGCGGAAAGCTAGGCTCGCCCGAGCGGCCCTCGCGACCGTCGGACGACGTCGTCGGCGTACGTCGTCCGACGATGACGTACAGAACTGACGTCGTCCGACGGTCGCCGCGATCCCGGCCGGATTCCTACGGTTGCGGCATGTCTGAAACCACGTACACCGCCGTCGCCACTTCGACCGCGGAAGGCCGCAACGGCGGCCGGGCGACCTCCGACGACGGCGCGCTCGACGTCGGCCTCGCCGTCCCGAAGGCCTTCGGCGGTGCCGGCGACGGCACGAACCCCGAGCAGCTGTTCGCCGCGGGCTGGGCGTCCTGCTTCGTCGGCGCCGTCCGCCGGGTCGCGGGCGTGAAGAAGGTGCCGCTGAACGACCTCGCGGTCGTCGCCGAGGTGACGCTGCACCACGACACCGGCGCGGGCGAGTTCCACCTGAGCGCCGCGCTGCACCTGGAAGCGACCGGCATCGACCAGGCCACCGCCGACGAGCTGGTCCAGGGCGCGCACCAGGTGTGCCCGTACTCGAAAGCGACGCGGGAGAACGTCGAGGTCACGTTGGACGCCACCGTCGCCTGAAACCCCGGCAAGTAGTCCTCTAGTCGCGGTCCTTGCGCGTGCAACTACCGCGACTAGAGGACTACTTGCGGCAGGGCACTCACGACATCCTTTAGCTCGCCCCGGGACTTGACGCCCAGTTTCGGGAAGATCCGGTGCAGATGCGTGCCGACCGTCCGGTGCGACAGGTAGAGCCGCTGCCCGATCTCCCGGTTCGTCAGGCCCTCCGCGGCCAGGTGCACGATGCTCAGCTCGTGCGGGGTCAGCTTCTCGCGCGCGTCCGGGCCGCGATTCGGACTGGACTCCCCCGCGCTCCGCAGTTCGCGACGCGCGCGTTCGGCCCACGCGGTCATGCCGAGCGCGTCGAACGTCTCCCGCGCGACGCGCAGATGCGCCCGCGAGTCCACGACGCGGCGCTGACGCCGCAGCCATTCGCCGTAGGCCAGCCGCAGCCGCCCCCGTTCGGCGGGCCAACCGTCCAGCTCGGCCCGCAAGGCGGTCTCGAACAGCTCGTCGCTCGGATCGAGCACGGCACGGGTGTAGCGCAGTCCGATGTGCAAGGCGGGTGCCGGGGTCGACAGCGCCAGTTCTTCCATCTCTTCGACGATCTCGCGCAGGGCCTCGACCTGGCCCGCCCGGATCGCGACCTCGGTGAGGTCCGCGACGAAGTAGACGCGCAGCGCCAGCTGGAAGGCGGGATCGGCGGGGTCGAACAACCGCCGCAGGTCGGCGAACGCGTCGTCGAAGCGGCCCTCGCTCGACGCCGTGATGCCCCTCGCGAGCTGCACGGTCGCCAGTACCGGCCGGGCACCGGCGGCGAGCCCGGCCCGTTCGGCCTCGTCGGCCAGCGCCTTGGCCTGTTTGTGCTCGCCCCGCAGCGCGGCGATCTCGGCCTGGACCGCGGTGGCGAGGCCGTACATGAACGGCTGCCCGGTCTCCTTGGCGAATTTGGCCGCTTCCGCCGCGACCGGTACGGCCGCGGCGAGGTCGCCGAGCCGGACCCGGCTCCACGCCTGGACCGCCAGGGCTCGGGGCAGCAGCCCGAGCCTGCCCTGCGCACGCAGTCCCGGTGCCGCGGCCGCGGAGAACCGGGCGGCCAGGTCGGCCGCGCCGACCTGCAGCGACGCGCTGCCGAGAAAGCGGTCGACCTCGGGATCGGCTCCGGTGGCGGCGGCGAGTTTCCGTAGCTCGCCGAGTACGGACTCGGCCCGGTCGAACGGCGCGACGTACGCGGCGACGGCGACCAGGCGCGGATCGGAGTTCTCGATCGGGAGGCCGTCCGCGACGGCGAGCAGCGTCCGCCGCGTCTCCGGGCCGGGTTCGGCCCAGAAACAGCGCATGGCGGCACCCCACAGGACGCGCATCGCCGGGTCCGGGCGTCCCACCTCCGCGACCGACTCGGCCAGTCGCGCCAGCTCCGTGACCCGGGAAAGGTCTTCGCGGACGCCGTCCTCGAAGCCGCTGAGCAACCAGCTCGCCGTCGACCGTTGCCGCGGTGTGAGCTCGCCCGCGCGGGCATCCCGCACGAGCCGTTCCGCCGTCTCGCGGCCACCGGACTCGACGGCGAGCTCGGCCGCGCGCAGCAACCGGTCCGCGCGGCGTTCCGGATCGGCGCTCAAAAGGGCCGACTGCTCCAGCGCGGCGACCGCGGCCGTCGTTCCGCCCCGATGCCGGGCGCGGTCGGCCGCGCTCTCCAGCGCGCCCGCCACGTCTTCGTCGGCACCGGTCGCCGCGGCGGCCTGATGCCAGGCTCGGCGGTCCGGCTGCTCGCGCAGGATCTCGGCGAGGCTGAGGTGAGCGCGTCGCCGTTCCTCGGGCGACGCCGACGCGGGGATGGCCGAGCGCATCAGCGGATGCCGGAACGAGACCGTCCGGGGTTCGAGGTCGACGAGCCTCGCCTCGGCGGCGGGTGCCAGGGCCTCCGGCTCAACGTCTTCACCCAGCAGCGCCCCGGCCGCCGCGAGCGTCTCGGTGAGCGAGCCGGTCTCGTTGAGCGCGGCGACCAGCAAGGTCGTGCGCGTGGGTTCCGGCAGGGCGGTGAACCGGGCGCCGAAGGTGCGCTCGAGCCGCTCGGTCAGCGGCAGCACGGAATCGGCCTGCCCGCTCATGGCCGACGGCAGTTCGGTCAGGGCGAGCGGATTCCCGGCGGCCTCGGCGAGCAGCCGCGACCGGACCGCGGACGGGAGTCCGGGGGCGACGGAGTCGAGCAGTTCGGCCGCGACCTCACCGGGCAGGCGTTCGAGGTCCATTGAGGACAGTCCCGCGTCACGCAGCGGCGACGGCTCGCCCTCCCGGAGGGTCGCGATCAGGACGATCGGTTCCGTCTCGACGCGCCTGGCGACGAACGCGAGGACGTCGGCGCTCTCGCGGTCCAGCCAATGCACGTCCTCGGCGACGATCAGCAACGGCTTGGCGGCCGCCTCCTCCGAGAGCAACGTCAGCGCGGCGAGGCCGACCAGGTACGCGTTGGGCTCCGCGGCCTCGGCGAGCCCCAGCGCCGTCCAGAGCGCGGAGCGCTGCGGCGCGGGGAGGGTGTCGGCACCGGCCCGGAGCGGAAAGAGCAACTGGTGCAGGGCCGCGTAGGCGAAGTTCCGTTCGGCCTCGACCCCGGTCGTGCGCAGCACCCGCAGGCCCCCGAGCGTCGCCGCGGCGACGGCCTCCGCGACGACGGCGGACTTGCCGACCCCGGGTTCGCCCTGGACGAGGACGCCACCGCAGCCCGCGGCGGGCCCGTCGACGAGCTCGCCCAGGTCCTTCAGCTCGGCTTCCCGTCCGAAAAGCGGCATGGTGCGGCATTCCTCCCCTCGGCCATGGCTGGCCGCCCGTCCGACGATACCCAAACCGTCCGGTTAGGACTCTCGAGCGGCGTCCACAGGATGTAGACGTCCTGTCAACACGATCGGCCTAGCTTCGGGAAAGTGATGAGACGCAAGAAGATGTTCCTCGCGGCGGCCCCACTGGCCGCCCTGCTGCCGCTGGTGCTGACCTCGGTCATCCAGACGGCGCCCGCCGAGGCGGCGACGTCGTCATCGTGTGCGGCCGTTCCCGTTCCGGCACCGGCGGGCGCGCGGATCGAATCGGTCCAGGCGGCGGCGAAACCCGCCAAAGCCGATGTACCCGCCTACTGCGAAATCACCGTCACGCTGACCCACGGATCGGCGGGCGACCACGTCAAGGTCGCCGTCGCGCTGCCCCTGACCGGGTGGACCGGCAGGCTCCAGGCGGTCGGCGGCAGCGCCTACACCGCCGGCGACTTCGGCGCGCCGCTCGTCCAGGCGGTCAAGGACGGCTACAGCGGCGTGACGACCGACGCCGGTGTCCCCCTGACCTTCCTCGACACCTCATGGGCACTCACCGGCAAAGGCGAGATCAACAAGCCGCTGGTGACGAACTTCGCGACCCGTTCCGTGCACGAGGCCGCCGTCATCGGGAAGGACGTGACGCGGAAGTTCTATCAGCGAGCCGTCTCCTACTCGTACTGGAACGGCTGCTCGACCGGCGGTCGTCAGGGCTACTCCGAAGCGCAGCGGTATCCCGGGGACTTCGACGGCGTCCTGGCGAACGCGCCCGCCGTGCACTGGGCGGAGTTCGCGGTCGCGACCCTGTGGCCGCGGGTCGTGATGAACCAGGACAAGACCTTCCCCTCGGACTGTGTCTTCTCCACCTTCCGGCAGGCCGCGATCAAGGCCTGCGACGGCCGGGACGGGGTCACCAACGGCATCGTCGACCGGCCCGACGAATGCGGCTACGACCCCCGTTCGCTCATCGGCACCAAGGTGCGCTGCGGCGACGAAGAGGTCGTCGTCACCGCGGCGGACGCCGAGGTGGTCCGCAAGATCTGGGCCGGTCCGACCGACGAACACGGACGGCGGCTCTGGCCGGGTCTCCCCAAGAGCGCGGAATTCGGCCCGGTGACGAACGCCCCCGGTTTCCCGGTGGCGTTGGGCTGGGTGCGGACCTTCCTGAAGAAGCAGCCCGGGTTCGACGCCTCGAAGATCACCTATCGCCAGTTCGCCGAGCTGTTCCGCCAGTCGGTGCGGGAGTACGACGACGTCATCGGGACCTCGGACCCCGATCTGTCGGACTTCCGCCGGGCGGGCGGCAAGCTGATCACCTTCGTGGGCACCGACGACCAGCTGATCCCGCCGGGCGGCACGCTGCGGTACCGCCACGAGGTGGAGCGCGAGCTGGGCGGCCCGAAGCGGGTCAACGAGTTCTACCGGCTGTTCTTCGCTCCGGGTGTCACGCACTGCGCCGGCGGCGCGGGTGCCGCGCCGACGAACGCGCTGGGCGCGCTCGTCGACTGGGTCGAACACGGCAAGGCGCCGTCGACCCTGCCCGCGGCGAACGGCGACAAGACCCTCACCCGCGATCTCTGCCCGTATCCGCAGGTCTCTCGGTACCGGGGCCACGGTGATCCCGCGGTCTCCACGAGCTACCGCTGCGCCGCTCACTGAGGTCCATCACACCCGTGTCCGTCGTGCCGGCGCCCCCTCCGGCACGACGGGCACTTCCTCACCCTGTGAGAAGTTCCTGCGCACCCTTTGCCCTACCCCTCAAAAGTACGGTATTGACGTCTGGAGCACTGCGGCGAACCGAATCGGACACGACGGACATCCCGCATTTCCCGGCGACTGAAACCTTTGCGCGGCAACGGAATTACCGGCAGGATCACCATGCCGGACCGCCATATCACCCCACGCTCAAGCCGGGCGATATGACCCAAATGGTATGTACCAGTCACGTGATGCGCCTCGTACGGTCGGGAACGAATCTCCCTCCCCCGCCAGTTCGAGGAAAGCGTTGACATGAATAGAAAGATCCTCGCCGCCACGGCCGCGGCCATAACCGGGGCAGGCTTGATAACCGCCATCGCGCTCACCCCCAGCGCGAGTGCCGGTCAGCAAGCCACCCCGGCCGACCAGGCACAGTCCGAAATGCTCGCCGCCCTGTCGCGTGACCTGAAGATCAGCCCGGAGCAGGCCAAGCTCCGGCTCGCCAGCGAACAGCGCGCCGCGGTCGCCGACAACACGCTGAAGAAGCAACTCGGCACGTCGTACGCCGGATCCTGGCTCGACGCCACCGGAACCACGCTCACCGTGGCGGTCACCGACGCGGCACAGGCCGACCTGGTACGCGCCGCGGGCGCGACCCCGAAGACCTTCGCCCGCAGCGCCGCCGAACTCGACGCGGCGAAGCTGCGGCTGGACGCCAAGTCCACCAAGGCACCGGCGACCGTGCCCGGCTGGTACACCGACGTCACCACCAACTCGATCGTCGTGCTCGCCAACGCCGGTGGCGAGGCCGCCGCGAAGTCCTGGGCGGCCGAGTCCGGCGTCAAGGCCGACCTGGTCCGCGTCGAAGGCAGCACGGAGGACCCGCGTCCGCTGATCGACATCATCGGTGGCAACGCCTACACCTTCGGCTCGGGCCGCTGCTCCATCGGTTTCGCGGTCGAAGGCGGCTTCGTGACCGCGGGCCACTGCGGCACCACCGGCACCCGCACCTCGAACCCGAGCGGATCCGTGGCCGGCTCCAGCTTCCCCGGCAACGACTACGCCTGGGTCCGCGCCGACGCGGGCAACACCCCGCGCGCACTGGTCAACCGCTACCCCGGCACCGTGCCGGTCGCCGGTTCGACCGAGGCCCCGGTCAACTCGTCGGTGTGCCGCTCCGGCTCCACCACCGGCTGGCGCTGCGGCACCATCCTGCAGAAGAACACCTCGGTCACCTACCCCGAGGGCACCATCACCGGCCTGACCCGGACGAACGCCTGCGCCGAACCCGGCGACTCGGGCGGCTCGTGGATCACCGGCGACCAGGCGCAGGGCGTCACCTCCGGTGGCTCCGGCAACTGCACCTCCGGCGGCACCATCTACTTCCAGCCGATCACGGAGATCCTGAGCGTCTACAGCCTGCGCCTGACGGTCAGCGGGAACCCGCCGTCCAGCACCACCACGACGCCGACCACTCCCACCACGCCGACCAGCCCGACGACCTCGAACCCGCCGGGCGGCACCTGGGCGCCGTACACCTACTACGGCTCCGGCGCGACCACCACCTACGGCGGTAGCACCTACCGCGTGATCCAGCCGCACACCTCCATGCCCGGCTGGGAACCGCCGAACGTGCCCGCGCTTTGGGAACTCGCCTGACCTGGACCGCCCCCGGCGCACTCACCTCGCCGGGGGCGGCTCCTCCCCCTGACAAAGGCGCGCTGACGGCGGATCTCGAATCCCTCGTCCCCCGCGCCCGTCGCGGCGACCCCGCCGCGACCAACGAGTTGATGAGCATCGTCCAGCCGGTCGTCGCGAACTACTGCCGGAGCCGGATGGGCGGATCCGACGTACGCGTGATCGCCGCGGAGGACGTGGCGCAGGAGACCTGTCTCGCCGTGCTCACCGCGCTGCCCACCGCCCGGGTCACCGGCGGCTCCTTCCTCGCCGCCGTCCTCGGGATCGCCGCCCGGAAGGTCGCCGCCGCCTTCCGGGGGCGAGCACGGGACAGATCCGACCCCACGCCCGATCCGCCCGACCGGGCGACACCCGAGCCCAACGAGCCCGAGTGGCAGGCCCTCGCCGCCGACGGTCACGAACACCTGACCCGGTTGATGAGCGTCCTGCCCGACATCCAGCGGGAGATCCTCCGGCTGCGCATCACGGTCGGCATGTCCGCGCCCGAGACGGGCGCGGTCCTGCGGGTGAGCCCCGGCATGGTCCGGGTCGCCCAGCACCGCGCGCTGCACAAACTCCGCACGATCATCAGCGAGGACGACCGGTGATCAGTCCCCTGATCGGCCCCGGTGACGGCCATACCTGGCCGGTGGAAATCGACGTCCGGCATTTGCGCCTCCTCGACGCGATCGCGTCGGCGGGCAGCATCGCGAAGGCCGCGACCTCGCTCGGGCTCTCCCAGCCCGCACTGAGCGCGCAACTCCATCGCGTCGAGCGGGCACTGGAACGGACGGTGTTCGAACGGGACCGCAACGGCGTGCGGCCCACCGCGCTGGGCGAGGTACTGCTGAAGCACGCGCGGCGGGTCCTGGCCGCGGCGGACGACCTCGACCTGGCGATCCGCCGGTTCCACCGCGCCCCGGCCGACGGCCTGCTCCGGATCGGCGCGCTCCCGACGGTCTTCGCCGAGACCCTGAGCGGCGTGGTCGCCTCGGCGACCCCCGGCCGTCCGGTCGAACTGCTCACGCTGACCAGCAGGACGGCGTTGTTCTCCGCGTTGCTCGACGGCACCGTGGAACTGGCGCTGTACGTGGATCACCCCGGCCAGGAGCTCGTGCCGCCGGACGGCGTCCACGTGCTCCCGGTCGGAACGGAACCGGTCTTCGTGATCGTGTCCCCGGAACATCCCGTCGCCGGTCGAGGCGAGGTGTCCCTGGCGGAGCTCGCCGGGTCGGCCTGGCTGGCGGTGGCGGGCGGGGACGACGAGTTCCACGACCATCTGACGGACCAGTGCGCCCGCGCCGGTCTCGGCACGATCACCGTGCAGGAACTGGAACCGATGGTGCTGCGGCAGACCGTCCAGCGGGATCCGCGTGCGGTGGCGCTCGCCCAGTCCCTCGATTCCGGCTCCACGATGCCCGGTTCGGTGGTGGCCCTGCGGGGTGTGCCGCTGAGGACGCGGCATCTCCTGCTGTGGCGCGACGGCTCAACGATCGACGTCCCGGCCGTCCGGAGTGGACTGGTGCGCGCGATCACCGAGCTGGCCGCGATCCGGCATCGGCTCCCCGAGTGGGCCGCGGCCAACCCCGGCTGGCTCGGCACCTGACCGCGCTTCGCCGAACGAGTCCACAGTGGATTTTCGGCGAGCCAGGATCGGTACAGGTCCGGGACGGCACGTCCCGTCAGCGCTGGATACAGTCGAGTCCGAGGCCGAAACCGGTCACCACGTACTGGCAGATATGGGACGCGTTGTCCTTTTCGGTCTCCGTGCAGCCGAGAGGGTCGACGGCGCAGTAGGCGTAGAACTGGTTCGGGCTACAGGGCACCCTTTCCGCGTAGGCGGGCGAGGCGGCCATCGCACCCGCGGCAACCATGAGCGTGACAGTGGCCGCCAAGGCGGCGATACGAGACTTCATCGTGCTCTCCTTTTCCTGCGGCCCTATGGTCGGTGTTCTGGATATTCCCCGGATCCCGCCGTTTCACCTGGACATCACCGGAACGTGTCACGGTGACGTACACCGATGACGTCGTCCGACGGCCGCCGCGGTCCCCCTGGCCGTCCTAGCGTGATTTCATGCCCGCTCTTGGGAAGTTCGCCCTCGCCGCCATTCTGCTCACCGCCGCCTGTAGTGCTCCCCCGCCTGCGGCCGCTCCCCCTGCCGCCGTCGACTGGTCGCCCGCTCCCGTGGTGCCGCTGCCGTCACAGCCACCACCCGCGCTGATCGTCGACGCGCCATTGCCCGACCAGCTCGCGATGGGCCTGGTCGTACTGCGCTACCGGGCGGAGAACCTCCGGATCGTGCCGGTCTACGGCCCGGCCGCCCTCGACGTCTCGCCCCGGATCGGCCACATCCACGTGACTGTCGACGATGCGGCGTGGCACTGGGCAGACGGCAGCGGCGAGCCGCTCATCATCCAGTCCCTGCCTGCCGGACCGCACAAGGTGTGGATCGGCCTCGCCGATCCGACCCACAAGATCCTCGCCGAGAAGACCGTGAACTTCGTCGTTCCGGTCCACAGTGGACACCACTGACCGACGGCGCGCCAAGTGGTGCTCCCAATGTGGCATTGGAGACGCTGAACGTCCCCAATGCCACATTGGGAGCACCTGCCGCGAGGAACGAGAGTGGGGTTGGCGGCGCGCCCGCGCAGAGGCAGCGGGCGAACCGGCGGCGGTGACCCACGTGCGTGAGCGGTCGATCAAGTGGGTCGTGAAGGCCTCCTTGCCTACTGTGAGCGTAGGGAAGGAGGCCTTCACGGACCGCTCGCCCTCCCCGAGGGTTCTGGCCAGGACGCACCGTCGCCGTTTCGCGGCAACACGCCACCCCGATCCGCCAAAAGCTTCGCGGTATAGGGCGTTATACGACGCCTAACCGCGAGACCAGCCCCAAGGAGTGGCGCTCACGCGGTCGTGGATCGCGCGCAGCCAAGGCTGCCGGACGGCGGGAAGCCGCGCCAAGGTGTGCAGGAAGACGTCCGTCGAGGGCATGAAGAGCCCACGCGGGTGCTTCGGCAGCGGATCGTCCCGCAGGACGCCGTCCGGCATGGCCCCGGAGACGGGAGCGGTCACCTGGTCGTGGCCGAAAGCGAGCCACGACCACACTTCGGCAGCCACCGGCACCGTGTCGACGGCGCCGGAACGCGGCCACGGTCGCCCGGTCACCGGATGCCGCGGTATGAGCGCGATGTCCTCGGCGTCCGGCAGACCCGGTCCCGCGAGGGTCAGCGTCCGGCGCGCCGGGCCGGACGTGAGCAGGGCGAGCGTCGGTTCGAAGATCGCGGCGACGAGGCCACCGTGGACGCCGATCGCCCCGCCGCCCGACACCGCGAGCAGATGCGCCAGCGCGTCCCCGGCGGCCGCCTCCCAATACGGGCTCCACGCTCCGCCGGGCTCGACCGGCGGCACGCCCTCGAACGTCCAGTCGAGTGCTTCCGGAGGCTCTCCGGCAGGGTCGAACTTCACGGCGTCCGGGACGAAGCGCACCACTTGCCAGTGCGAGCAGTCGTCGATGCGGGTCCCCACCTCCAGACCGCATCGGGCGCAGGCGAGGTTGGGGCCGTCCCGCCCGTCCACTCCGTAGCAGTAGCCGCCGCATCGCTCCGGGATCAGCTCGGTTCCGCGGGTGTCGCCCGGCGCCAGCACGATCGATCCGGCGGGCCCGTCCGAAAGCAAGCCGTTCGGGGCGAAGATCCCGCGGGCTTCGGCTTCGGTCTCGTTCCACGGCCGCCTCGGCGCGCCGAACGGCTCGGGATCGACGGCGTAGGTTCCCGACGGCATGAGCGGCGGAAGCAGCATGTGCCCGTAGCGGTTGTGGGCATGGACCGGAAGCGCCACCCGCGAGACCGGGACGCTCAGCTCGGCGGCGCACCCCGCGCACGCGAACACAGTCACCGGCCTGCCCCCAGGAAGTCCCCCACGACCGCCGCGAACTCCTCCGGCCTCGAACCGTGCACCCGGTGCCCGGCGTCCTCGATGGTCACCAGGCGGCAGTCGGGGATCCGCCCGTTCATCCGCTCTAGCGACTCGCGCGTGACGTGACTGGAAGGCCCGCCGCTGACCAGCAGGGTCGGCGCCGTGATCGCGGCGAGGCGCTCCCACCAGCCGGGGTCGGGCGTGCGGAGTCCGGCCATGATCGGGTCGATCAGCCGCCAGTCGAACGGCAGCGGCTCGGGCGGCTCCGGCGTCGGAGGCAGCGGTTCCTTCACCGAGGCCGGAGGTGGCGGGGCGTCCTCGACGACCAGCCGCCGCACGCGTCCGGGCGGCAGGCGCTGGGCCAGCAGGACGGCGACCCGTCCGCCCATCGAGTGGCCCACCAGGTCGGCCTGGTCCCCGAGGAGATCGGCCACGTCGTCGGCCATGGCGTCGAGCGAGTACTTCTCCGTCCACGGACTGTCGCCGTGTCCCGGCAGGTCGACAGCCAGGACACGGCGATCCAGGCGCGAGGCGAAATCGTCCCAAGTGCCGGATTTGCTGCCCAAGGCGTGCAGCAGGACCACGGGGACACCGGTTCGTGGACCGGTGTCCCGGAAGGCGAGTGTCACTTCGCCAGACTAGGCCCGCAGGTGCGCCCGGTCCGGCGCGACCGCGTGCTGAAGCGGCTGACCAAGCACGAACCGCCGCAGCTCGCGCGCGACGAGCTCGCCCATCCGCGCGCGTTCGGCGCCCAGCGCGCCCGCCAGATGCGGGGTGAGGACGACGTTCGGCAGCGTGTACAGCGGCGAGTCCGGCGCGGGCGGTTCGGGCCAGGTGACGTCGAGGATCGCCGTGAGGTCCGGCCGCTCGCCCAGCACGGGGACGACCGACGGCTCGTCGACCACGGCGCCGCGGGCGGTGTTGATCAGGGTCGCCCCGATGCCCATCCTGGCCACCAGCTCCCCGTTCACCAGCCCCTCGGTCTCCGGCAGCAGCGGCGCGTGCAGGCTGACCACGGCGCTCGTGGCGAACAGCTCGTTCAGTTCCACCAGCCGCACGCCGAGTTCGGCGGCGGCCGCGGCGCCGACGACGGGGTCGCTCGCGAGCACTTCCACGTCGAAACGCCGCAAATGGGACGCGACGAGAGCACCGATCTCACCGAGACCGAGGAGGCCGACCCGGGAGCGGTACGCCCCGGCGACCCTCGGATCCGGCGGATAGGCCTTTCGTTCGCGGATCTCGCGGGAGATCCGGTGCACCTGCTTGAGTCCTAAGAGGACCTGGGCCAGGGTGAACTCCGCGACCGGGACGGCGTTCGCGGCCGCGGCGGACACGATCGGGAGCTCGCGAGCCCAGAACTCGGGCGTGGTCAGCGGCCGGACCGAGCCGGCGGCGACGAGGACGGCGCGCAGGTTCGGCGCGTGTCCCAACAGGACCGAGTCCAGCACCGGCGCTCCCCAGCCCGAGAGCAGGATTTCGACGCCCTCCATGGCCGCCGGATCCTCCGCCAGGCGCTCGCGGGTGAGCGGCTCACGCAGGTCCACCAGCGTCCCGATCTCCTTGCGCACCGCCTCGGGGTAAACGTCGTCGCGGCGGCGTTCCTCCATCACGAGAAGTGCCGTCGGGCGGTGTTGCAGCTCGGTCATCCCTACCTCCGTCGGCGACCATACATCGGATGCTTAAGCCGGTCCACGCGCGGCGAGTGCCACGCAGAGGCGAACCCGGCCGATTGAAATTCGTAATCATCGGACCATTGACCAGACGCCGGGAAAGCGCTTACCGTCCCACCGGAGTAGACAGCGTGGTCCACAGTGAACAGGAGATGCGATGCGGAAATCGCGGTGGATCGGCGTGGGACTCACTGTCTCAGCGCTGGTCCTTTCGGGCTGCTCGGCAGGCCCCGCCGGAACGAACGTCGCGCAGGACACCAAGGCACCCTTGGAACTGTGGACCCGGACGACCCCCGGCGGCGCCGGCGAGCAGGCCACCAAGCGGCTCGCGGAAGCCTTCGAGAAGGCGACCGGTTTCAAGGTGCAGGTCACCGCGATCTTCGACGACTTCGAAACGAAGCTGGCCCAGCGCGCCGCCCAGCGCGACCTGCCGGACATCGTGATGAACGACGTCACGCAGGTCGGCACCCTCAAGAGCCAGGGCCTCGTCCGCGAGGTCGAGCCGGGCAAGATCAAGCACGCCTCGGAACTCACCGAGCAGGCGCTGAAGTCCAACCAGACCCCGGACGGCAAGCTGTACGGCCTGCCTTACAGCGCACAGGCTTCGGCGCTGCTGATCCGCAAGGACTGGCGGGAGAAGCTCGGCAAGGCCGTGCCGCAGAGCTGGGCCGAACTGGCGGATCTCGCCAAGGCCTTCACCACCGGCGATCCCGACGGCAACGGCAAGAACGACACCGCCGGGCTGACCGCGACACTGTCGACCAAGCGGGGCTACGCCTCCTGGTACTTCTCCAACTTCCTGTGGGCGGGCGGCGGCGACTTCATCACCGAAACCGGTGGTGGCAAGTACAAGCCGTCGATGAGCACGCCCGAATCCGTGGCCGCGGTGCAGTGGTTCCGCGACCTCGGCTGCAAGGACAACGTGATCCAGCCCGGTTCGGTCACCATGCCCACCCCGGCGACCAACGAGACCTTCGAAGCGGGCAAGGCCGGGATGTACGTCGTCGGCCCGTACCTGCTGCCGCGGTTCGACAAGTCGCTCGGCAAGGACAAGTACGAGGTCGTCCCGATGCCGGCGGGCGCCAAGAACGCCGACGTCCTCGCCGAGGGTCTCTCGATCTACATGATGGCGGGCTCGCCGAACCAGGCCGGGCAGGACGCCTTCGGTGACTTCGCGATCTCGACCGACGGCCAGAAGATCGGCATGGAGGGCGAATCGGCCTTCATCGTGCAGCTCCCGGTGAACAAGAACGTCGACATCACCCAGGTCCGCTCGGACCCGCGCTGGAAGACCTACGCCGAGATCTACGCCAAGTCCGGCCACTACGCGCCGTCCATCCCGAACTGGACGCCGGTCCGCCAGGACACCGCCGACACGGTCAGCGCGCTCGTCGCCGACTGCAAGCTCGACACCAAGGCGGAACTGTCCAAACTCGACACCAAGCTCACCGCGACCTTGCAGCAACAGGGGATCAGCGCGTCATGACCGTAGATCACGCCAAGCCGGCGGCCGTCGGCGCGGACCGTCCCGCCGTGAAGCGGGCGCCCGCGCCGAAGGCCCGCAGGCGCAGCGACCGCGACGGGAAGTGGTGGACGCCGTGGCTGTTCCTGGCCCCCGCCCTGATCCTGTTCGTGTACTTCAAGTTCATCCCGATGATCACCGCGGTGACGATGTCCTTCCAGGACGTCCAGCCGTACCTGGGCAACCAGTGGGTCGGCGGGGAGAACTACAGCACCGTCCTCGGTGACGAGGCGTTCCACTCCGCGATCTGGCACACCGTCGTGATCGCGGTCGGGCAGACCGTGGGGTCGATGGTCATCGGCCTCGCGCTCGCCCTGCTGATGGAGGGCCAGAGCAAGCGGCTGAAGTTCCTGCGGTCCGCGGCGTTCCTGCCGGTGGTCGTGCCGATCGCGGTGGTCGCCGAACTCTGGCGGATCATGTACCACCCGACCGAGGACGGGATGCTCAACTCCATCCTCGGCATGGTCGGGCTGGGCCCGTCGGGCTTCATCAACGATCCCGACACCTCGATGATCTCGGTCATCATCACCGGGATCTGGCGCGGCGCCCCGTACGACATGATGATCTTCCTCGCGGGCCTGGCCGGTATCGACCGGGGGCTCTACGAAGCGGCCACTGTGGACGGTGCCTCCCGCTGGCGCAAGATCCTCCACGTCACGCTGCCGGGTCTGCGGTCGGTGTTCTCGATCCTGTTCGTCCTCGCGGCGATCCGCGGCCTGCGGGTGTTCACCGAGGTGTTCCTGCTGACCAACGGCGGGCCGAACGGCTCGACCGAAGTGGCGATGACCTTGATCTACAAACTCGGACTGGAACAGAACCGGCTGGGCGTCGGCGCGGCGGGAGCGGTCCTGCTGTTCCTCGCGACGCTCGTGCTGACCCTGTTCGTCCAGGTGCTCCGACGGAGGCGAGACGCATGACCGCGGCCAACGATTCGGCACTCGGCCTCGACGCCGTCAAGTCGCCGGGCGGACGGATCCTGAAGTACGCCGTGTACGCCCTGCTGCTGATCGTGTTCGCCGGTCCGCTGCTGGCGCTGCTGGTCAGCGCGTTCAGCGACGTGTCCGACCCGACGGCGCTGAGCGTCATCCCGTCGAGCCCCACCCTGGACAACTTCGGCATCGCGTTCGACCACGGCGTCGGGCTGTACCTGCTCAACTCGTTCCTGGTGGTCGGCTTCGGCCTGCTGCTGCAGGTCGTCATCTCGGTGCTGGCCGGATACGCGCTGGCACGCAAGAAGTTCCGCTTCATGACGTTCGTGCTGGTCGCGATCCTGGCGACGCTGATGCTGCCGGAGGAGATCCTCGCGATCCCGCTGTCGCTGATCCTGTCCGATCTGCCGGTGGTGCACATCAACCTGATCGGCAGCCTCGCCGGGATGATCGTGCCGCTCGGCGCGTGGGCCTTCTCGATCCTGGTGATGACCGAGTTCATGAAGGACGTCCCCCGCGAGCTCGAAGAAGCCGCGCGGATCGACGGTGCCGGCGACCTGCGGATCTTCGCGCAGATCATCCTGCCGATGTGCAAGCCCGCGCTCGGCGTGATCGGGGTCTTCGGCTTCACGATGATCTGGGACCAGTACCTGCTGCCGATGCTGGTCTCGTCCGACGCCTCGACCTACACGCTGCCGCTGGCCCTGCGCACCCTGCGCATCGACGCGGACGTGACGCCCGGCGTGATCATGGCGGCGTCGCTGCTGGCGCTGCTGCCCTCGGTCGCCGCGTTCCTGTTCTTCCAGCGTTCGTTCGTCCGCGGCCTCGCCTCGGGCGCACTGAAGGGCTGACCCACCGTTCTCGAGGAGAGATCCTGAAGTGAGTTCCACCGCCTGGTTCACCCACGACCGGTTCGGGATGTTCGTCCACTGGGGACTGTATTCGCTGGCCGCCCGGCACGAATGGGTGCAGAACCGCGAAAAGCTGACTGACGAGCAGTACCGCGTCTACTTCGACCACTTCGAGCCGGACAAGTACGACCCGCGCTCCTGGGCGCGGGCCGCGAAGGACGCGGGCATGACCTACGTCGTGCTCACCACCAAGCACCACGACGGTTTCTGCCTGTGGGACAGCGATCTCACCGACTTCAAGGTGACGAACACGCCCTACGGCAAGGATCTGCTCGGCCCGTTCGTCGACGCCTGCCGCGAAGAAGGTCTCAAGGTCGGCTTCTACCACTCGCTGATCGACTGGCACCATCCCGCGTTCCCCGTCGACGGCACCCATCCCCGCCGTGACGACGCGGAGTACATCGCCGCGCACCAGTACGCCGACATCGCCGAGTACCGGCTCTATCTGCACGGGCAGATCCGCGAACTGCTCACCCGCTTCGGCACGATCGACTACCTGTTCTTCGACTTCTCGTACCTTGGCCGCAAGGAGTGGTGGGGCGGCAAGGGACCGGACGACTGGGACTCCCCCGGCCTGCTCGACCTGGTCCGCGAACTGCAGCCCGGCATCCTGGTCAACGACCGCACCGGCATCCCCGGCGACTTCATCACCCCGGAGCAGTACCAGCCGTCCGGGCCGATGACCCGCGACGGCGTCCCGGTGGTGTGGGAAGCGTGCCAGACCCTCAACGGCAGCTGGGGTTACGACCGCGACAATCTCGACTACAAGAGCCCCGAGCTGCTCATCCGGATGCTGGTCGACGGCGTGTCCAAGGACGGCAACCTGCTGCTCAACGTCGGGCCGAACGGCCGGGGTGAGATCGACCCGCGGGCACACGCGGTCCTCGCCGAACTCGGTCGCTGGATGGACCGGCACGAACGCTCCATCCGCGGTTGCGGTCCTTCCGAGTTCACCGCCCCCGCGGACGGCCGCTACACCCAGCGCGGAGACCGGCTGTACCTGCACCTCTTCAGCTGGCCGATGAACCACGTCCACCTGCCGGGGATGGCCGGGCGGGTGCGCTACGCCCAGTTGCTCGACGACGCCTCGGAAATCCGGCAGGTGCACACCGATCCCGGGCAGACCGCGCAGAACACCCAGATGGGCGGGCAGCCGGAAGGCACGCTCACCCTCAAGCTCCCCATCCGGAAACCGGACACCCCGGTCCCGGTGATCGAGTTGTTCCTGAACACAGAGAGCCCCGCCGCCGCCACCCTCCCCACCGATTGAGCACGGAGGCATCATGGATCGCAGAAGGTTCCTCAGCGGCGCCACTCTCGGCGCCGCGCTGATCACCGTCCCCTGGGTCACCGCGGGAACGGCGTCGGCCAAACCGCAGGGGCTGTGCGCGCTGAACGTCAGCTCGCTGACCGAACTGCAGAACGCCATCAACTCGGCCGCCGCCGGTGCCGTCATCACCCTGAACAACGGCACGTACACCGTGCCCACGGGCAAGCCGATCAGCATCAAGGGCAGGCGCGGCACGAAGGACAACCCGATCACCATCGTCGCGCAGTCCCGCGGCGGCGTGACGCTCAACGGTGAGCAGAGCTTCGTCTTCGACGACTCCACCGGTGTCACGATCAGCGGGTTCAAGTTCCGCCAGAGCACCACGATCGAGATCCCGCCGAACTGTTCGGTGATCCGCCTGACCCGCAACGACTTCCAGCTGGCCGACATCGAAGGCCTGCACTGGGTGATGGTCCGCGCCGACAAGAGCAAGATCGACCGCAACCACTTCCACCACAAGACCACGCTCGGCGTCATGCTCTGCATCGAGGGCGCGGACGAAGACAAGATGGCGTCGGGCGTCGAGGTCTTCCGGAACTACTTCTCCGACCACACCTTCCCCGGCGACAACGGCGGCGAGCCGATCCGGCTCGGTGTCAGCCCGCGTGCGCTGAGCACCGCCGGCGCCAAGATCGAGTTCAACCTCTTCGAACGCGCGAACGGCGACCCGGAGGCGATCTCGGTCAAGTCGTCGGGCAACTTCATCCGCAACAACACCATCCGGAACAGCCTGGGCGGCATCGTGCTGCGCCACGGGAACAAGTCCGTCGTCGAATCCAACTTCATCCTCGGCGGCAAGGAAGGCATCCGGATCTACGGCAACGACCACAAGATCGTCAACAACTACATCGCGGGCCTCTCCAGCAGCGCGCTGGTCGTCGGCAGCGGCTCCGTCCGGGACCACTTCCCGGGTGAGTCGAAGGAATCCCGGCGCGGCAACGACGCGGCGGACCGCGTGCTCATCGCGCACAACACGCTGCTGAACAACAGCGGCACGCTCTCCGGCGAGACCAAACGGACGATCGAACCGCGCGACTGCACGATCTCGGACAACCTCTTCGTCGGCAGCAACGGCGACCTGGTCGCGATGAGCACCACGGGCAACTTCACCTGGTCCGGCAACATCCTGTGGGGTTCGGGCGGGGACGGCAACATCCCGGCGGGCACCTTCCGCCGGATCGACCCGAAGCTCGTGCAGGGCACGGACGGCGTCTCACGGCTCGCCTCGGGCAGCCCCGCGATCGACACGGCGACCCTCGCCACGGCGCCGGTCACTTTGGACATCGACGGCCAGGCCCGTGGCAGCAAGCGTGACGTCGGTGCCGACGAGTACTCGACGGCGGCCATCGCCAACCGGCCGCTCACCACCGCGGACGTCGGCCCCGCCGCTCCGTAGCAAGCCCGGGCTCACGCCGGCGGCCGTCCTCGCCGGCGTGAGCCCGTACCACCCGAGGAGGAACCATGCCGCAGCGTGCCGCGGGTTCGGTCACCCTTGCCGACGTCGCCCGTGAGGCGGGAGTGTCGCTCGCGACGGCGTCGCGAGCGCTCAACGGCGGGACCAGACAGGTCAGCGGGGACCTGCGGGAATCGGTGCTGCGGGCCGCGGAACGGTTGCAGTACACGGCGAACGTGCCCGCGCAGGCGATGGCCCGCGGCCGCGGCAACGTCGTCGGGCTGCTGGTGCACGACATCGTCGACCCGTACTTCTCCTCGATCGCGTCCGGGGTCATGCGCGTGGCCGCCCGGCACGGGCTGACGGTCACCATCGCGAGCACGGAAAACCGCCCCGAGAAGGAGCTCGAGTACGTCACGACGCTGCGCGGGCAACGGGCGCGAGCGGTCATCCTCGCCGGGTCGCGCAACGAGGACACTGCCCTGCAAAGGAATCTGACCAAGGAACTCAAGGCTTTCGAGGCCGCCGACGGGCAGGTCGTGGTGATCGGCCAGCGGAAACTGCCGTTCGACACCGTCATGCTGGAGAACCGGGCCGGGGCGGCGGACCTGGCCGGGCAGCTCGCCGCACTCGGGCATCGCGAGTTCCTCGTCCTCGCTGGGCCACCTGGCCTGATGACCTCGCGAGACCGGGTCCTCGGCTTCCGTGACGGCCTCGCCCGGCAGGGCATCCCGTTGCCCGAGAGCCAGGTACTGCGCGCGGAGTTCACTCGCGACGGCGGTTACGCGGCGATGGTGAGGGCGATCGAGAACGACTTCCGCGGCTGCGTCTTCGCGGTCAACGACGTGATGGCCGTCGGCGCGATGGCCGCCTGTCGCGACCACGGCGTGCTCGTCCCCGCACATATCGCGATCGCGGGATTCGACGACATCATCACCTTGCGCGACATCAGGCCTTCGCTGTCCACCGTGCGCGTCCCGATCGAGCGGATGGGCGAGCGGGCGCTCGACTTCGTCCTCGACACTCGCGCCGACAACCCTCGCGTCCTGCCGATCACCGGCGAGGTCGTGCTGCGGGAAAGTACTCGACTGTTGGAGGGAAAATGATCCGCCCGGGACTGTGTTCGGTGACGCTGCGGCGGCTGGACGCCGACGAGGTCGCCCGCCGTGCCGAGGAGGCGGGGCTGCAGGTGATCGAGTGGGGTGCCGACGTCCATGTCCGCCCCGGCGACGACTGGGCGGCCGACCGCGCGTTCGAGGCCATGACACGGCACGGGCTGGCCTGCGATTCCTACGGATCCTACTTCCGCGCCACCCCGATGGAGGCCGGGAAGTTCGGCGACATCGCCGCCACCGCGGCCCGGCTCGGCGCCTCGCGAATCCGGGTATGGGCGGGCAAAGCGGGCTCCGCGGACGTCGACCCCGAAGAACGTGAGCAGGTCGTCGCCGGTCTCCGCGAGGCCGCCGACGTCGCGAACGAACACGGCCTGGAAGTCGCGCTGGAGTTCCACGGCGGCACACTGACCGACACCGCCGATTCGACGGTCCAACTGCTGGAGGAGGTCGGCCGCGACAACCTCGGCACCTACTGGCAGCCGCCGCAGGATCTTCCGGACGAGCAGGCGCTGGCGGGGCTGGAAGTGGTCCTCGACCGGGTTCGCGCGGTGCACGTGTTCTCGTGGTGGCCCAGCAACGAACGGCACCCGCTGACCGCCAGGACGGAGCTGTGGACGCGCGCGTTCGGGCTGCTCGCGAAGACGGGACGGCCGCTCGACGCGCTGCTGGAGTTCGTCCCGGACAACGATCCGGACCTGATCCCCGGCGAGGCCGACTCCCTGCGCAAGCTGATCGAGGCGGGCTCGTGAGGTTCACCGAAGCCGACCGGCTGCTGTTCGCGGGCGATTCGATCACCGACTCCAGCCGCGACCGCGCCGATCCCGCGTCGCTGGGCAAGGGGTATGTCCGGCAGATCGCCGAGTTCCTGCCCGACGGGCCGGAAGTGCTGAACAAGGGACTCAACGGCAACCGGATCTACGATCTGGAAGCCCGCTGGACCACCGACGTCCTCGCGCTGCGCCCGACGGTGCTGACCGTGAAGATCGGCATCAACGACACGTGGCGGACCTTCGACCGTGGCCTGCCGAGCCCGATCGGGAAGTTCCGGGGCGCCTACCGCAGGCTGCTGTCAGGCGCACGACAGCACCTTCCGGCCGAGTTGTACGTGATCACCCCGTTCCTGCTGCCGGTGGAACCGGAGCAACGCGACTGGGTGGCCGATCTGGCGCCCCGGATCGAGGTCGCGCTGGAAGTGGCGGCCGAGTTCGGTGCTCGCCTGGTCCGCGCGGATCTGTTCATGCCGCGGGCGGCCGAAGAACACGGGGCAGCGACGCTGGCCCCGGACGGCGTCCACCCCAGCCCGCTCGGCCATCGGCTCCTCGCCGAAGCCTGGCTCACGGCGGCCGGTGCGCCGGTCGAGGAGGCTCCACGCCCTAGCCGATAAAGTCGTCCCCGTGAACCGGACCGCCATCGGATCCGTGTTCGGCGCAAAGGGGGCGGCGTGACACGAGAAGGTGAGCTCGTCGCCGGGCGCTACCGGCTGGAGCGCAAGGTCGGCCGGGGCGCGATGGGCGTCGTGTGGCGGGCGCGGGACGAACGGCTCGGCCGGACGGTCGCGGTCAAGCAACTGCTGCCGGACAACTCGCCGGACGACGCCCCGTTCCGTTCGATCGTGCGCGCGATGCGGGAGGCCAGGGTCGCCGCGAGGCTCAAGCATCCGCACGCCGTCACCGTGTACGACGTCGCGGAGCAGGACGGAACCCCGTTCCTGGTCATGGAGTTCCTGCCGTCCCGGCCGCTGACGGACCTCCTCGCGGACGACGGTCCGCTCCCGGCGGGCCGGGTGGCGGAACTCGGCGCGCAGATCGCCTCGGCGCTGGCCGCGGCCCACGCGGACGGGATCCTGCACCGGGACGTCACGCCCAACAACGTGCTGATCACCGAGGACGGCCGGGCGAAGATCGCCGACTTCGGCCTGTCCCACGCCACCGGCGAAGGGACCATGACCGGCGGCGGCCTCGTCGTCGGCACTCCGGCGTTCCTCTCCCCCGAGGTCGCCGACGGCGAGGAGCCCGGCTACCCGTCGGACGTCTTCTCCCTCGGTGCCACACTCTACACCGTGCTGGAAGGCGCGCCGCCGTTCGGCACCGACGGCAACCAGATCGCGCTCCTCAAACGGGTCGCCCGCGGCGAGTTCACCGCGCCGCGGACCACCGGCCCGCTCACGGACGTCCTGCTGCGGCTGCTCCGGCGCGATCCCGCGGAACGGCCGGACATGGCCGAAGCCGAGCGGATGCTCACCGCGGTCGCCGACGGCCGCCCGGCGATCCTGTCCGGCACGAAACGGCTTCCCGCGCCCACCCGCCGCTCACGGTTGCCGTTCGCCATCGCGGGCGGCGTGGTGGTGGCGGGAGGTGTCCTGGCGGGGATCCTCCTGTTCGACGGCGACACCCCCGACGCCCCGGCGGCGGCCGCTCCACCCGCGAGCACGGTGGCGGAGAAGCCGGTGTGCGAAGCGAGCTACGAGGTGACCAACCGCTGGCCCGGCGGCTCGGAGATCCGGGTGTCCGTGCGGAACTCCCAGGACACACGGCTCACCGGCTGGGAGGTGAGCTGGACTCTGCCGCCCGGGACCCGCATCGCCAATCTGTGGAACGGTTCCCTGGCCCAGGACGGCGACCGCGTGCGCGTGTCCGAACTCGACTGGAACGCGGTCCTGCCCGCCGGCGGGACGACCACCTTCGGCTTCATCTCGACCACCGGCGACGACGGCGGGGACGCGCCGGTCGCGGTGTGCCGGAGTTCCTGAGCCAAGCTCGGGACCTATCGCAACCAGAGGACTACTTGCGATTGGTGGATTCCCGCGCGTTCAGCCGCACGGGCACCTCGATCCGGCGCGGCCCACCCTCCGGCGTGCCGCCCTCGATGAGGTCCATCAACGCCGTCGCCGCGCGGCCGCCCACCTCACGCGGGTGGACGAACATCCCGGTCACCTGCGGCGAAGTGAGCCGCAGCGAACCGCTGTCCACCGCGCTGCAGATCCCGAGTTCTCCCGGGACCGCGAGCCGACGGCGACGAGCCTCGTGGAGTACGCCGAGGGCGAGGTTCTCCGACGTCGTGAAAACGGCGTCCGGGCA
This sequence comes from Amycolatopsis sp. lyj-90, assembly GCF_046549035.1. NCBI lineage: Bacteria > Bacillati > Actinomycetota > Actinomycetes > Pseudonocardiales > Pseudonocardiaceae > Amycolatopsis > Amycolatopsis sp. lyj-90. The sequence continues at coordinate 748,167 of NZ_JAJPWP010000001.1, read as the reverse complement.
CACACGCCGATCGAGCAGCCTGCCCAAGGCTTCGGCCGTGCCTTCGGTGGTCGGTGGTTCGTCGATCTCGGCCACCACCGGCTCCAGCCCCCGGTCTTCCGCCCAGCCGGTGTATCCCGCGACGAGGTCGGCCGCGTAGGAGCGGCTGGTGTCGGTGGTGATCATGGCCGGTCGCTCGTAACCGTTGTCCGCCAGGTGATCCAGCATCAGCCGGGCGGCCGCGACCAGGTCGTTGTCGACGACGACCGGTACCGGGCACGGCGCGGCCAGCGGGCGGCCGGTGGTCACCAGTGGCCGGTCGCGGCACCAGCCCGTGGCGAAGAACGGCTCGTCGCCGCGGGGATCGACGAGGATGGCGCCGTCGACGGCGAAGGCGTTCAGCCGGTCGAGATCGGCGTCCGGCGGCGTGAGAAGCAGGGCGTACGACCGTTTCGACGCGGCTTCGGCCGCCCCGTTGAGGACTTCGAGGAAGTAGTCCGAGTTCGGCACGAGCGCACAAGCGCTGCTCGCGTCGACCGAATTCGCGAGCTGGATCGCCAGGGTCCGGCTGCGCCGGGTGACCAACTGCTGGGCGTGGACGCTGGCCTGGTAACCGAGTTCCGCCGCCGCCCGCGCGACTCGCCGCCGGGTGTCCTCGGAGATCCGGCCCTGCCCGCTGAGCACGTGGGACACGGTGGTGATCGAGACCCCCGCGGCGGCGGCGACGTCACGGATGGTCGGCGACACTCATGCCTCCACGGGCGGTCCCCAAACGCGGTTCGGCCGGTCGGTGTCCAGCCGATAGTCGGTGACGTGGGCGTCGCCCAGCCTACGTCCGAGGTCGGCCGCCGCCTCCAGCGGCCGCGCGGGATCGCGCTCGACCTCGCCCCGGCTGTTGCCGACGCCGACCACGATCCCGGCGAGGTCCTGACGGAGGTATCGGGTGAGCTCCTGGAACTGGGCTTCGAGGCCGAGTGTCGCGCCGCGATAGCTCTCCTCGCAGGAGATCAGCACCGCGGCGCGTTTGCCCATCAGCCCCGGCACGACCTCGGCGGTATGCGGCGAACTGCCGGACGTGTAACAGAAAAGCCGGTCGAAGAAGGACTTGAGCCGCCCGGTCATGCCGTACCAGTGCAGCGGCGTCGCGTACACGATCGCGTCCGCCGGGAGCACGTGGTCGAACAGCAGGCGCTCGTAGCCGTCGGCGATCCCGCAGGACCGGTCGCTCAGCCGGCAACCACGGCAGTCCCCCAGCGGCGACTCGACGAAATCGGAGAGGTGGGCGAAGCCGACCGTGTGCCCGGCTTCTTCCGCCCCCTTGGCCAGCGCTTGGGCGAGTGCCCAGGAATTGCCTTCACGACGCGGGCTCGAATCGAGCACCAAGACCTTCACGTGGTTCTCCCCGGAGAGACTGCAAAAACGCTTTTGCAGTCTCTCCGGCGGAGGTTTCCCCTGTCAAGCGGCCGAGGTCAGGCGACCTTGGCTGCCGCCGCGAGGATGACCTCCGCGACGACGTCCGGCCGTGCCACCGAGACGGCGTGCGAGGCCCCGACCCGGGTGACCTCCGAACCGGCGCGCTCGGACATGAACGCCTGCGCGGCGGCGGGGATCGCGTGGTCCTGCTCGGCGATCAGCGCCCAGGACGGCACGTTCTTCCACGCCGGCTCGCCGTCGAACGGCGTGGCGAGCGCGCGCTCGGTGACCGGACGCTGGGTGACCGCCATGACGTCGGCGGTCTCCGCGGGGACGTCGGCCGCGAACACGTCCGAGAAGCTCTCGGGCTTGATCGAGAGCTCACCCTGCGAGGCGAGGACGTTCGTGGTGTCCGGGCCGAGCTTGCTTCCCTCGAACCGGCCGGACAGCTCGAACACGCTCTCCCCCGCGTCCGGCTGGAAGGCGGCGATGTAGACGAGCGCCTTCACGTTCGATGCCGCCGCGGCCGCACGGCTGATCACGACGCCACCGTAGGAGTGCCCGGCCAGCACGACGGGGCCGTCCACGCCGTTGACGACGTCGGCGACGTACTCCGCGTCGGACTCGATCCCGCGCAGCGGGTTCGACGCCGCCAGCACCCGGTAGCCCTGCTCGCGCAGCTTCGGGACGACGCCGTTCCAGCTGGACGAGTCGGCGAAAGCACCGTGGACCAGGATGACGGTGGGCTTCTGGTTGCTCATGGTGGCTCCTTCAGAGCTAGGGAGAATGATCGGTCTTTCTCCATGAACCATGCTCGCCGCGGATGCCTTCCGCAACGTGACGAAGGCGACCTGGTGGAATGACCGTTCTTTCTCTAAGGTGGGGCCATGCCGACTGTCGACCGGGACGTTCACCCGAAGGTCAGGCTGCTCGAGACCGCTTCACGCCTGTTCTACGCCGAGGGCATCCACGCCGTCGGGGTGGAGCGCCTGGTCTCCGAGGCGGCCGTCACCCGGGCGACCTTCTATCGCCACTACCCCACCAAGGACGACCTCGTCGCCGCGTACCTGAGCGCCACGAGCGAGCAGATCCGCGCGGGCGTCGGCGCGGTGACGCGCGGCAAACCCGCCCGCGAAGCGCTGCTCGCCGCGCTGGGCATCGTCGGCGACCGGACGCTCGACGACGACTTCCGCGGCTGCCAGTTCCTCAACGCGGCCGCCGAGTACCCCGATCCCGCGCACCAGGTCCGCCAGGTCATCGACGACCACCGGGACTGGTTCTTCGGCGTGCTTCGCGACCTGGCGCGCGACGCCGGTCATGCCGACCCCGAGCACGCCGCCCGCGCCCTCGTCCTCCTTCGCGACGGCGCGCTGCACGGCGGAAGCCTCGACGACGCCGAAACCGTGCGCACGACCTTGCGCCGCGCGGTCACCGACGTCGTGAGCTGACCTTCCTCGCGGCCGCGTTCCGGACCCGCTTGGTCCGGCCGCGCTCGGCTAGGACGGCCAGCGCTTCCGCCGAGGCGGAGCTTTCGGAAACCTTGCGCTGCAGCCAATCCGTGGCTTCGGTCAGGTCTTCCGTCCGCCACGGCGCGCCGAGCACGATCGCGCGGAACAGCGTCCACTCCCCCAGCCTGCGCACCAGGAACGGGCGATCTTCGATCAGCTCCGCGATCGTCTCCGACCAGGCCGGATACGACGGCAGAGGGTGCAGCGCCGCGGCCCTGGCATCGATGTGCCCGGCGATCGCCGCTTCCACCATCACGCGGTCGGGATCGTCGAGCACGGCGCCCACCAAAGCGGCCTCGTCGTGCTCGGATACCGCCGCCAAAGCGAGCCGATGGCGTTCATAGCGCGCGTGTTCGGGCGGTTCGTCGTCCACAGGGGACATTCTGCCCGTTCTTGTCCCTGTCTTGTCCGCCGCCGTCGTCACGGACAGGACATCGCGCCTTCTCGACGGTCGTAACAAGTGCTACCTTCGCGGAAGGGGGCACGGCCGGACCGAGGAGCGGCGACGATGAGGCTTTCTCCCAGCGCGCACGTCGACCCGTTCTGCCGTGACCGGCTGCCGCCCGCGGACCAGTGGCCCCGGCTGGAGTTCGACCTCCCCGAACTGCGCTATCCCGACAGGCTGAACGCCGCGACAGCGCTGCTCGACGACACCGTCGCGCGCTTCGGCCCGGATCGGCCATGCCTCCTGTCCCCCGCCGAAACGTGGACGTACGGCGACGTCCTGGCCCGCGCCAACCGGATCGCGCAAGTTCTCGTCAACGACTTCGGGGTGGTTCCGGGAAACCGCGTACTCCTGCGGGGCGCCAACACGCCGTGGCTCGCGGCGGCGTGGCTGGCCGTGCTCAAGGCGGGCGCGGTGGCGGTCACGACCATGCCGATGCTGCGCCGCGCCGAACTCGACAAGATCGTCGGCCGCGCGCAGCCCGCGATCGCCGTCTGCGACGAACGCCTGCTGGACGAACTCCCGCCCGAACTGCCCGTCGTGTCCTACGGGACGGACCTCGCCGCCCGCGCGGACCGGTATCCGGCGACCTTCGCCGACGTCCCGACCGCGGCCGACGACGTCGCCCTGCTCGCCTTCACCTCCGGTACGACGGGATCCCCGAAGGCGACGATGCACTTCCACCGCGACCTGCTCGCGATCGCCGACACCTTCTCCCGGCACATCGTGCGCCCGGCGTCCGGCGATCTGTTCTGTGGCACGCCACCGCTGGCCTTCACCTTCGGCCTCGGCGGGCTGCTGGTCTTCCCGTTGCGAGCGGGCGCGGCCACGCTCCTGGTGGAACGCGCCACTCCGGCGGAGCTCGCCGCCCTCGTCGCCGAGAAGGGCGTCACCGTCCTCTTCACCGCTCCGACCGCATACCGGGCGATCCTCAACTCCGGCGGCGGACGACTCCTGTCCGGTGTCCGCCGGGCGGTGTCGGCGGGCGAATCGCTCCCCGCCCACGTGGCCGAGCAGTACCGCGAAGTCGTCGGCCGTCCGCTCATCGACGGGCTCGGCAGCACCGAGATGTTGCACGTGTTCATCTCCGCCGCAGACGACGATGCGCGTCCCGGCGCGACTGGGAAGGCGGTACCCGGCTACCAGGCCGTGATCCTCGACGTCGACGGGTCACCCGTGCCGGACGGCACTCCCGGGTTCCTCGCCGTCCGAGGCCCGACAGGTTGCCGCTACCTCGAAGACCCTCGTCAGCGTGACTACGTCCGCGACGGCTGGAACATCACCGGCGACACCTACGTCCGCGACTCCGACGGTTACTTCACGTTCGTCGCGCGGAGCGACGACATGATCATCTCGTCGGGGTACAACATCGCCGCCCCCGAGGTCGAAGAAGTCCTGCTCACGCATCCCGATGTCGCGGAATGCGCGGTGATCGGGACGCCGGACCCGGATCGCGGATCGGTCGTGACGGCGTTCGTCGTGCTTCAGCCCGGTGCCGAGCGGGGATCGCGCCTCGCACAGGCGTTGCAGGACCACGCGAAGGCGACAGCGGCGCCGTACAAGTACCCGCGGCGGGTCCGGTTCATCGAGGCGCTGCCCCGGAACGCGAGCGGGAAACTTCAGCGGTACCTGTTGCGGGAGCTGTGAACCGGCCGAGCGCGTGGAACAGGGTGGTGGCGAGCACGAGGCCTTCCCTGACGATCGGTGCGAGCAGATGCTCGTCGGGCGCGTGTTGCAGGCAGCCCGGATAGGAATGCGGCAGCCACAGGGTCGCGATGCCGAGGATGTCGGTGAACACGTGGTTGGGCAGGCCGCCGCCGAAACTCGGCAGGATCGCCACCGGCCGGTCGGAAACCTCGTCGAGGACGCCCTTCGCCCAGCCCACCCACGGGTTCCCGACCGGGGTGCGGCTGGCCTGGAAACTCGCTTCGACGGTGACCTCGACCATCGAAAACCCGTGCGAGGCCAGATGTTTCCTGATCGTGTCCGCGACGTCCGAGACCTCGGTCCCGGCGACGTAGCGAAGTTGCAGTACCGCGCGGGCCTTGCCGGGGATGGCGTTGACGGGCCGGTCGATGTCGCCGGCTCCCAGTGAAAGGACTTCGAGGGTGTTCCAGCCGTAGAGCCGTTCGGCGGCCGAAAGCCCGGTGTCGCCCCAGCTTTCCTCCAGCGCAGGATCTCCCGGATTTCCGGCGATCCGGATCTCCGCGAGCGCCTCGCGGACGCTGCCGGGGAGTTCGGGCGGCAGGAGACCGGGCACCCGGATGCGGCCGTGCCCGTCGACGAGGCAGGCGATCGCCCCGGTGAGGGTGGTGGCGGGGTTGCGCAGCACGCCACCCCAGTTCCCCGAGTGATAGGCGTCGGGGCGCAGGTCGACGTCGAGCGAGATCCGGACGGCGCCGCGCGCGCCGAGGAACACCGTCGGCGTCGCCGCGTCCAGCCGCGGGCCGTCCGAGGCGATGAGGACGTCGGCGCCGAGTGCCTGCGACTGCGCCGCGACGAACTCACCGAGACCGGGTGAACCGATCTCCTCTCCGGTCTCGAACAGGAACTTGAGGTTGAACCCGAGCGAGCCCGTTTCGGCGAGGAGCAGCCTGAGCGCGGTCAGGTTGATCAGGTGCTGCCCCTTGTTGTCCGCCGAGCCGCGGCCGTACCAGCGCTCACCGTCGGCGGTCAGCGTCCACGGGTCGCGGCCCTCGCTCCACCGCCCATCGTGGCCGGTGACGACGTCGGCGTGGCCGTAGCACAGGACGGTCGGAAGCTCCGGCGACTCGATCCGGGTGCCGATCAGGAAGGGACCACCGGCGGGGTCGGGGTTGGGATACCGCCGCACCGAGCAGCCGAGCCCCGTCAAGGCCGGGGTCAGTACCTCGTCCAGGTATGCCTTGATGGCAACGCGACCGTCCGGATGGTCGCTCACGGTCGGGTACCGGACCAGTTTGGCGAGTTCGGCGAAGAAGGCGCCCGAGTCCACGTGTTCTTGGGCCTTCGAAACCAGTTCCGCAGGGGTGGGCACGTTCTCTCCCGATTCGTTCGCCGAGTGTCGAGGAGAGCGTAGGCCGGTTCGCCCTACACTGACCATTGCCGTTTACGGTGCCCTGCGTTCTGATCGAGGCAAAGGAAGTCCCATGCGCCTGCTGCCGATCGCGCTGACGTACTTCCTCGAAGTCGCCCGCACCGGCTCGGTGTCCGAAGCGGCGGCCGAACTGACGGTCGCGCCGTCGGCGATCAGCCGTCAGATCGCGAAACTCGAAGCCGGGATCGGGGTACCGCTGTTCGTCCGGCATCCGCGGGGCATGGAGCCGACCGACGCCGGGAACCGGCTGCTCGACCACGTCCGCCGCAGCGAAGCCGAATCGGCTGTCCTCGTCGGCGAACTTCGCACCGGGCGGGGGTTTCACGCCCGTTCGCTCACCGTCGCCTGCTCGGAGGGGTTCGCCCGCAGGGTCGTGCCCCAGGCGATCGCCGCCTTCCGCCGCGAGCACGACGTCACCTTCCACATCGACGTCGTCAGCCGGGAAGAAGCCACCCGGCGCGTGCTCGACGGCGCGGCCGACGTCGCCGTCACCTTCACAACCGGACCGCAGCACGGCGTGCGGGTCGAAAGCGCCGTCGTCGTCCCGGTGTACGCGATCGTCCCGCTCGGCCATCCGCTGACCGGCCGCGACTCCCTCGGGCTCGCCGAACTGTGCGAGCATCCCCTCGCCTTGCCGTCGCAGGGCCAAAGCCTGCGCGACCTGTTCGACATCGCCACCCGGATCGAGAACCTCGCGGCGCGTCCGGTGCTGGTGTGCGACGAACTGAGCTCGAAGTACGAGTTCGTCCGTTGCGGCGGCGGGATCGCGCTCGTCGGCGGACTCGGCGACATCGAGCAGGACGCGGCCACCGAAGGAGTGGCCTACGTCCTTCTCGACAACGCCGTGTTCCGCAAACGCGAAGCCCAGGTGCAGACCATGGCGGGTCGGACGTTGTCCTTGGCCGCCTTGCGGTTCACCACGCTGCTGACCTCGTTCGTCCGTCCGCCGGTCAGCGGATCAGCACCCCGGGATTGAGGATTCCGGCCGGATCGAGCGCGGATTTGGCCGCGGTGAGCGCGGCCGCGAACGGATCGGGACGCTGCCGGTCGTACCAGGGCCGGTGGTCGCGGCCGACGGCGTGGTGATGGGTGATCGTGCCGCCGTGGCCCGCGATCGCCTCGGAGACGGCGGCCTTGATCTCGTCCCACTGCGCGACCGTGCTCCCCCAGCGCCCGGCGGCGTAGATCCCGTAGTAGGGCGCGGGGCCGTCGGGGTAGACGTGGGTGAAGCGGCACGTGACGACACCGGCACCGCCGCAGACCTCGTCGATCGCGGCGCGGGCCGCCGAGGTGATCGCGGCGTGGAATTCCTCGAAGCCGTCCCACGTACACGCGGTCTCGAAGGTCTCCACGATCAGCGACCTGCGGGCCAGCGCGTCACGCTGGTAGGGCATCCGCAAGAACGACGAGCGCCACGTCGAGGCACTGTCCTGGCGAGAGGAATCCTTGCCGCGCCTGGTTTTCACGATGCCCCCGTGCCCGGTGGCCAGCTCCAGCGCGCGATCCAGCCAGGTGTCGACCGGATGATCGGCGGACTCGAACGCGACCAAGAGCAAACCCCCGCCGACGCTCGCGCCCGCGTTGATGAAGGCCTCGGCCGGGTCGAGGAGGCGGCAATTCGACGGATACAGCCCGGACTGCGCGATCGCCCGGGTGGCGGCGACCGCGTCCTCCTGCCGTTCGAAGGCGACCGACGCGGTGACCTGCCAGACGGGGCGGTCCTGCAGGCGCATCCAGGCCTCGGTGATCACCCCGAGCGTGCCCTCGGAACCGAGGAACATCCGGTCCGGCGAGGGACCGGCACCCGAACCCGGCAGGCGTCGCGATTCGCTGATCCCGGCCGGGGTGACGACGCGCAGCGACTCGGTGAGATCGTCGATATGCGTGGCGAGCGTGGCGAAATGCCCGCCCGCGCGGGTGGCGAGCCAGCCGCCGAGCGTGGAATGGGCGAACGACTGCGGGAAGTGCCGCAGGGTCAGGCCCAGCGGGCGAAGGCGGTCTTCCAGAGCGGGCCCGAAGATCCCGGCCTGGATCCGGGCCGCGCGGCTGACCGTGTCCACTTCGAGCACGGTGTCGAGACCGGCCAGATCCATCGAGATGGCCGGACCGTCGAAGCGCGGTTCGACCCCGCCGACCACGGAACTGCCGCCACCGTAAGGAATCAGCGGGATGCCGGAGGCCGTGCACCAGTCGAGGAGGTCGACGACGTCCTGTTCCGTACGCGGCCGGGCGACCAGATCCGGGACGTGGTCGAGCCGGCCGAGCAGGTTCCGCACGACGTCACGGAAGGCCTTGCCCCGGGCGTGGGACAACCTGTCGACGGGAACGTCGCTGCACAACGCGGCGAGCGCCGCGGGCGGGCGGATCCGCGAGGCCGGGACGCCGAGTTCCGAAGGTTCCGGCGGGGCGTGCTCGGTGAAATCGTGCCCGGGCAGGACACCCGACGTGCGGGCGACCAGTGCGTCGGACTCTTCCCGGGTCAAGGCTTCGGCGGTGTTCCCCCAGCCCCACCAGGACCGTTCTCCGGCCGGCATCGGCGCCTCCGTTCGATCTGACTCCCCAGTAAGTTACTTATCGGTCAGTTATCGTGTCAACGCGTGGCGCGTCGCGCAGCCCATATCGAACCCGGTCCAGGTGATCGCGAGTGGCGATTCGGGGTGAGGGCCAAGGGTGTCTTGGCCATCTACCAACCTCTGGCTGCGGTCGTTCACGGGTCCGGGGCCGTGAAAGCCCCCTTGCCTACCCTGAACGTAGTGATGGAGGCCTTCACTACCCTCGTAATCGCCACTGTCGCCTCACCCGCACCAGTGGTCACAGCGGCTGCGCGTGAAGACCCCCTTTCCTCGGCTCAGCCGAAGAAACTCGGCCCTCACACCTTGCCGAAGTACGTGATGGCCCCCTTCATTGCGCTAGACGCAATGAAGGGGGCCATCACGTACTTCGGGTGACCAAGACGCCCGTGCCCCTAAGCCGAAACGCGACTTACAGCAGTTGGAACACTCGTCCTCCCCTGAGACACAGGACAGCTCCGCCGCCCAGGACCGATTCGAGCCCTTCGACGCTTTACAACGTTGTATCAACGATGTAAAAAAGTCCTGACGGCCAGTCGTGGCCCGGCTCACACCGGTTCCCCTCGGCCACGAGGTCGTGGTTTCACGCCTGCACAAGTCCAGTGGGAGGCGCTTCCTCCGCCGAGGCGGCCGCTCCCGGAGAAGGGTGTCGAGCAGATGTTGCCAACGTTGTCACCTCATCGCCCCAGAGGCCGAAGTACCGGACGCTTCCGGAAGACCCTGACCGTCGCGGTGGCCGCCCTGACCGCCCTGTCGATGACACCGGGGGCCGCGATGGCCGCGGAGAGCGGCTGGAAGATGGGCAAGCCACGCCTGACCACCCCGTGGACGAACCAGGTGTCGCCGTCCAACGCGTTGCCGGAGTACCCCCGGCCGCAGCTGGTGCGCCAGGACTGGCAGAACCTCAACGGGCTCTGGGAGTTCGCCGGCGCCGCGCCCGGTGAGGTCCCGCCGTTCGGCGAGCGGCTCGCCGAGAAGATCCTGGTCCCCTACCCCACCGAGTCGGCGCTTTCCGGTATCCAGCGGCACGAGGACCACATGTGGTACCGCCGCACGTTCACCGTGCCCAAGAACTGGGGCGTGGGCAAGGACAACACCCTGCGCATCAACTTCGGCGCCGTCGACTACAAGGCGAAGGTCTACGTCAACGGCAAGGAGGTGGCCGCTCACCAGGGTGGCTACGGAGCGTTCTCCGCGGACGTGACCTCGGCGCTGAAGCCCAAGGGAGAGCAGGAGATCATCGTCGGCGTCGAGGACCGCGCCGACGCCACCTGGCAGCCTGTCGGCAAGCAGCGCCTCGTCCCCGACCGCGGGATCTTCTACGAAGGCGCCTCGGGCATCTGGCAGACCGTGTGGATGGAACCGGTCGCGGCCAAGCACGTCGGCACGCTCGGCATGGTTCCCGACCTCAAGTCCTCCACGCTCAAGCTCACCGTCGACACCGGCGGCGCTTCCGGGCTGACCGTCGAAGCCGTGGTCCGCGACGGCCACAAGGTGGTCAGCCGCAGCAAGGCATCCGCCACCGGGACCATCTCCCTGCCGGTCCCCAAGGCCAAGCTCTGGTCGCCGGACTCCCCCTTCCTCTACGACCTCGACGTCGAACTGAAGGACGGCCGCCGCACCGTCGACAAGGTGTCGTCCTACTTCGGCATGCGCGAGTTCGGCACCGCGAAGGGCGCCGACGGCAAACTCCGGTTCACCCTCAACGGCAAGATCCTCTTCCTGCAGTCCACTTTGGACCAGGGCTACTGGCCGGACGGCATCTACACCGCGCCGACCGACAAGGCGCTGCGCTTCGACCTCGAGCAGCACAAGGTCCTCGGTTTCAACACGGTCCGCAAGCACATCAAGACCGAACCGGACCGCTGGTACCACCACGCCGACAAGCTCGGATTGCTCGTCTGGCAGGACATGCCGTCGATGCGCACCGGCGGCCGCCCGCCCGCCGACGCCCAGCGGCAGTTCCAGGTGGAACTGAAGGAACTGGTGGAGCAGAAGAAGAACTGGACCTCGATCGTCGGCTACGTGCCTTTCAACGAGGGCTGGGGCGAGTGGTCGCGAGAGACCACCGGGAAGATCGCCGACGACGTCAAGGCACAGGACCCGACCCGGCTGGTCAACGCGCACAGCGGGGTCAACTGCTGCGACTCCCTCGGTGACTCCGGCAAGGGCGACGTCATCGACTGGCACGCCTACCCCGGTCCCGCGAAGCCGATGCCCGACGGCAAGCGGATCTCGATCGACGGCGAGCATGGCGGCTACGGCCTCGAGGTCAAGGACCACATGTGGTTCGGTGAAGGCCACGCCTACGAGATGGTGAAGGACCAGGCGACCCTGAACAGCCGCTACGTCCAGAACCAGCGCGACGTGCTCGCCTCGGCGCAGAGCTGCGCCATCAGCGGTTCGATCTACACGCAGATCACCGACGTCGAGCACGAGGTCAACGGCTTCTTCACCTACGACAGGCAGGTGAAGAAGATGGACTTCGCGCAGGTACGCGCGGTCAACCAGGCGATCATCCGCAACGCCGACGGCAGCGGTTCCGGCGCACCGGACCCGGGCCCCGGTACGCCGGGACTCACCGGCGTGCACGCCTACAAGTTCAACGAGGGCACCGGATCCCGCGCCGCGGACTCGGTCGGCACCGCGCACGCCACGGTGACCAACGGGCAATGGGCAGGCGGTGTCGAGGGCGGCGCGCTGGCCTTCACGGGCAACGGGCAGGCCGATACCGGGGCGAACCTCGTCGACACGGCGGGCAGCTACTCGGTCTCGGCGTGGGCGAAGCTGGACGAGGCCGGTGGCGCGTTCCAGACCGTCGTCAGCCAGGACACCGGCCGCGACAGCGCGTTCTTCCTGCAGTACTCCGGGCAGGACCAGCGGTGGGCGATGAGCTTCGTCGGTCTCCGTGCCCTGTCGCCGGAGAAGCCGGAAGTCGGCAAGTGGTACCACCTGACCGGGGTCCGCGACGCCAAGGCGGGCACCTTGTCGCTGTACGTCGACGGCAAGAAGGTCGCCTCGCAGAACGCCTGCTCCGCTCCGCAGAGCACCGGCCACACGGTGATCGGCCGGGGCCAGTACGGCGGCCAGCAGGTCGACTTCCTGCGCGGCGCGGTGGACGACGTCCGGCTCTACGACCGGCCGTTGTCCGACACCGAGGTCGCGACACTCGCGAAGCGCGACTGAGGACACGCGGCGCCGGGAACCACTCCCGGCGCCGCGTGCTCGGCACTACCGAAGCTCTGACTCGACCCACTCCCGCACGATGTCGCCGAGCACGGGCAACGGAACCTGCCCTTGCCTCAGCACGACGTCGTGGAAGTCGCGGATGTCGAAGGCCCCGCCCAGCCGCTCCTCGGCGAAGGCGCGCAACCGCTGGATCTCCAGCCTGCCCGTCATGTACGACAGCGCCTGGCCGGGCCATTCGATGTACCGGTCGATCTCGGACTGCGCCTCGAGATCGCCGAGCACGCAGTGTGCGGCGAGATAGTCCATTCCTTGTTGCCTGGTCCAGCCCAGGGCGTGCAGCCCGGTGTCGACGACAAGCCGCGCCGCGCGCAGGGAGTCCTCGGCGACCATGCCCAGCCGCATCAAGTCGTCGGAGTACAGGCCCATTTCGTCGGCGAGCCGTTCGGTGTAGAGCGCCCAGCCCTCGTCGAAGGCCGAGAGCGGGACGAGTTTGCGCAGCGGCGCCACCCCGTCGAGTTCGTGGGCTATGCCGGCCTGGAAGTGATGTCCCGGAACGCCTTCGTGGAAGGCGACGGACTCGGCGATGAACCGGAACCGCTCCTCCACCCGATAGGTGTTGGTGTAGTAGATACCCGGACGGGTGCCGTCGCCCGACGGTGCCATGTAGTACGCCTGCGTGGCGGAGGGCCCGTCCGATTCCGGTACGGCGCGCACGACGCATTCGGCGGACGGCGTGCGGCGGAACCAGCCGGGAGCGGCGGCCGTGGCGCGCGCGATCGCTTCCACCGCCGTCGTGACCATCTCGTCCCCGCTCCGCCAGCACAGCGACGGATCGGTGCGCAACCGGCGCCGGACTTCGTCGGGGTCTTCCTCGCCGAACACGGCGGCGCCGAGCCGTCGGTACTCCTCGTCCAGCGCCCGGCCGATTTCGAGGCCGGTCTCGTGCAGCTCCTCCGGCGAGACCCCGGTGGTGGTGTGCGTGCGGGCCAGCCGCGCGTAGCTCTCCTTGCCACCGTCCAGCCAGCAAAGGCCCGGTTGTTCGTCGGGACGTCCGCGCCCGGCGACGTCGCGGGCGAGCATGTCGCGATAGGCGACAAGTGCGGGCCGGACCTCGTCGGTGAACAGCCGGGCTCGCCTCGCTTCGCGGTCACCGGTCAGCGGCGGGAGCAGCAGGCCGTTGGGCTCGATGGCCAGGAACCGATCGACGTGGGCGATGGCGTTGCCGACGGCGCGTTCCACCGGTGTCCGTCCCGCCGCGATCCCGGCGCGATACCGGTCACCGAGGCCCGCGAGGAACCCGGGGATCGCGGCCATCCTGGCCAGGTAGTCCTCCTCGGCCTGCTCCCCCGACGGCGCCAGCTGCGGAAGCCAGGACAGCAACCCCGCGCCCTCCGCCGCCATGGGTTCGGCGAGGATGAACTCGATCTTCCGGGAGTCCAGCCTGGCCAGGATCCCTTCCGCGTGGTGGGTGACCACGCCGAGGGTGACCCGGTCCGGGTCGGTGGACCTCGCGGCCTGTTCGCCGACCCGGACGGCGATCTCCCGCAGCCGGGCGTCGCCCGCCTCGGAGACGTCCCGCAACTCGTGATCGTGGCCGGGGATGTCGTCGAAGGTCGCCATCAAGGGGATCTCGGCGGCCAGAGCGTCGAGGATCTCGTTCGCCAGTTCCGCCGCCGTCGGCTGATCGCTCATATCCGACAACTACCAGACCGCGCACGATTTCCGCTGGCGTTCACCGCATTTTGCCGAGCAGCCGTTCGGTCGGCCCGGTGTACGCGCTCGACGGCCGGATCAGGCTGTTGTCGGCCAGTTGCTCGGCGATGTGCGCGGTCCAGCCGGTGATCCGGGCGGCGACGAAGATCGGGGTGAACACGGGGGTGTCGAAGCCGATCAGGTGGTACGCCGGGCCCGCGGGGTAGTCCAGGTTGGGGTGCAGGCCCTTCGCGTCGGACATCGCACGGGCCAGGGCTTCGTAGAGATCGAGCAGGTGGTGTCCGTCGCGGAGTTCCGCGATCTCCTGCAGGGCACGGCGCATGGTGGGCACGCGGGAGTCGCCCTTCTTGTAGACGCGGTGCCCGAAGCCCATGATCTTGCGCTTGTCCGCCAACGCCGCGGTGAGCCAGGCTTCCGCGTTGGCGGCGGTGCCGATCTCCTCGAACGTCGTCATGACGGCTTCGTTGGCGCCGCCGTGCAGCGGGCCCTTGAGCGCGCCGATGGCCGCGGTGACGGCGCTGTAGAGATCCGACAGCGTGGACGTGACGACACGTGAGGTGAACGTCGAGGCGTTGAAGCTGTGCTCGGCGTAGAGGATCAGCGAAGTCTCGAAGGCCCGGACGATCACGGGTTCGGGAACCTCGCCGAGCGTCAGGTACAGGAAGTTCTCCGCGTAGCCGAGGTCGTCGCGCGGCGCGAGCGGGAGCAGGCCGTGCCTGCGCCGCTGGGTGAGCGCGACGACCGCGGGCAGCGCGGCGAACAGCCGGAGTGCCTTGGCACGGTTGGCTTCCAGGCCGTTGTCGTCCTCGTGCGGGTCGTGTGCGCCCAGGATGCTCACCGCGGTGCGCAGGGTGTCCATCGGATGCGCGGTTTCGGGCAGCGAGAGCAGGGTCAGCACGAGATCCCCCGGCAGGGTCCGGTGTGCCCGCTCGGCCTCGTTCTGGGCGGCCAGTTGCTCCGGTGTCGGCAGCTCGCCGTGCCAAAGCAGGTACGCGACCTCCTCGAAACGGCATTTCCCGGCCAGGTCCTGGACGGGATAACCGCGGTAGGTCAGGGAGTTGGTGTCGGGGTTGACCATCGACACCTCGGTGGTGTCGACGACGACTCCGGCGAGTCCTTTGTGGATACTGGGTGCGGACATGGTCGTCCTCTCAGACGCGGAAAGTGAAGACGTTCTCGTCGAAAGTGCTGTAGGACTCGTAATCGAGCAGGTCGTAGAGATCGCGCCGGTGCTGCATCCGGTCGAGCAGATCCGCTTGGGTGCCCTGCGCGCTGATGGCGTCGAGCCCGGCTTCCGCGGCGTGCATGGCCAGGCGCAACAGGGTGACCGGGTAGATCACGACGTTCACGCCGAGCGTTTCCAGCATTTTCACGTCCAGCAGTTCGCTCTTTCCGAACTCGGTCATGTTCGCCAGGATCGGGACGTCGACGGCGGCGCGCAGCCGCTCGAAGTCGCCCGCGTCCCGCATCGCCTCGGGGAAGATCAGGTCGGCTCCGGCGTCGGCGTAGGCCTTGGCGCGGTCGATGGCGTCGTCGATGCCGTGCACGGCCGCGGCGTCGGTACGGGCGGCGATGACGAAGTCCGGATCGCGGCGGGCGGCGACGGCGGCGGTGATCCGCCGGACCGCGACGTCCCGTTCGACGACGTCTTTGCCGTCGAGGTGACCGCATCGCTTGGGGTTCACCTGGTCCTCGAGGTGCATCCCGGCGACGCCGGCGTCCTCCAGGACCTGCACCGTGCGGGCGGCGTTCATCGGTTCGCCGAAGCCGGTGTCGGCGTCGACCAGCGCGGGCAGCGCGGTGACCCGGGCGATCTGCTGCGACCGCCCGGAGACCTCGGTGAGCGTGGTCAGCCCGATGTCCGGCAGGCCGAGCTCCGCCGAAAGGACCGCGCCGGAGATGTAGACACCCTCGAAGCCGCGCCGCTCGATCAGCTTGGCCGACAACGGGTTGAACGCGCCGGGAAGGCGTTGCAGCGTCCCGGAATTCAGCCCGGTGCGGAAGGCGGCCCGCTTCTGCGCGGCGGAGGGAGTGGCGTGCAGCATCAGAAGATCCCCTTGCTCGTCGGCGCGGCGTCGAGCCCGGCCGGGAGCACGATCCCGGCGACCTCGGCCGCGTCCAGTTCCCCGAGCCGGGTGACCGTGTCGAGGAACCGGTCCTGATCGGCGGCGGCGATCACCCCGTCGGTCAGCGTACGGAACTTGGCCACGTACTGCTCCCGGGCGAACGGCCGTGCCCCGGCCGGGTGAGCGTCGGCGACGGCGATCTCGTCGGTCAGCACCGTGCCGTCGGCGAGCGTGATCTCGACCCGGCCGCCGAACGCCGGTTCGGGCGCGTGATAGCGGCGAGTCCATTCGGGATCCTCGACGGTGGCGACCTTCTGCCAGAGTTCGACCGTGTCCGGCCGTGTCGCGCGAGCCCGGTCGTAGGACCGCTCGTGGTGCCAGGCACCGTCCTGCAGGGCGACCGCGAAGATGTACGGGATCGAGTGGTCCAGCGTCTCACGGCTGGCGTGGGGGTCGTACTTCTGCGGATCGCCCGCGCCGGAGCCGATCACGTAATGCGTGTGGTGGCTGGTGTGGATGAGGATCCGCTCGACCTTGCCGAGCTCGCCGATCCTCGGGCCGAGCCGTCGCGCGAGGTCGATCAGCGCCTGGCTCTGGTACTCCGCCGAGTGCTCCTTGGTGTAAGTGTCCAGGATGGACTGTTTCGCCTCGCCCGGCGCCGGCAAAGGTACCGTGTACTCGGCGTCCGGACCGCTCAGCAGCCACGCGACGAACCCGTCCTCGCCCTCGTAAATCGGGCTCGGCGCGCCTTCGCCGCGCATCACCCGGTCGACGGCCTCGATCGCGGCTTTCCCGGCGAACGCGGGCGCGTAAGCCTTCCACGAGGAGATCTCGCCCTTGCGGGACTGGCGGGTCGTCGTCGTGGTGTGCAACGCCTGCCCGATGGCCTGGTACACGGTCTCGGTCTCCAGGCCCAGCAGCGCGCCGAGGCCGCCCGCGACCGACGGGCCGAGGTGGGCGATGTGGTCGATCTTGTGCTCGTGCAGGCAGATCCCGCGCACGAGGTTCACCTGGAGTTCGTATCCGGCGGCGATCCCGCGGAGCAGGTCCGCGCCGGTGCGCCCGGTGTGCTGGGCGACGGCGAGGATCGGCGGGATGTTGTCGCCGGGGTGCGAGTAGTCCGCGGCGAGGAAGGTGTCGTGGTAGTCGAGTTCGCGCACGGCGACGCCGTTGGCCCAGGCGGCCCATTCCGGGGAGTACCGGCTTGCGACGCCGAACACCGCCGCACCCGGCTTTCCCGGATGCGCCAAGGCCTGGTCGCGGGCCGAGCGGACGGGGCGCCTCGCGAGCGACGCGGCAGCCACGGCGGCGTTGTCGATCACCCGGTTGATCACCATGGCCGCGACCTCGGGGGTGACCGGGACGTCGTCGGTGGCGACCGAGGCGAGCTTCCACGCGAGCTGCTCCTCGCGGGGCAGCGATTCGGCGGATCGGTAGGTGCGGACGGTGTGGTCGATCATCACTTTCCTTCGTAGACGTGGAATCCGCGGCCGGTCTTCTTGCCGAGCAGCCCGGCGTCGACCATGCGCAGCAGCAGGGGCGGTGGCGCGTAGAGCGCTTCCTTGAACTCGGCGTAGAGCGAGTCCGCGATCGCGGCCACGGTGTCGAGGCCGATCAGGTCGGTCAGGCGCAGGGGTCCCATCGGATGCGCGGTACCGAGTTCCATCCCTCGGTCCACATCGGACGCGGCGGCGAAGCCCGACTCCACCATCCGGATGGCCGACAGAAGGTACGGCACGAGCAGTGCGTTGACCACGAACCCGGCCCGGTCGCGTGCCCGCACGGTCTGCTTGCCGAGGACGTCGCGGGCGAACCGTTCGGCGCGGTCCACTGTGGACGCGCTGGTCAGCAGCGAGCCGACCACCTCGACCAGCGGCAGCACCGGGACCGGATTGAAGAAGTGCAGGCCGACGACCTGTTCGGCCCGGCCGGTGGCCATCGCCAGCCGCATGATCGGGAGGGAGGAGGTGTTCGACGCGAGGATCGCGGCGGGGTCGGTCACGACCTTGTCGAGTGTCGCGAACAGCTCCAGCTTGACCTGCTCGTCCTCGGCGACGGCTTCGATCACCAGCTGACGGTCGGCCAGTTCGCCGACGTCGGTGGTGAACCGCAGCCGCCAGGCGGCGCGTTCGGCCTCCGGGCGGCCGAGCTTGCCCGCCCGGACCGCCCGATCGAGCGAGGCCAAGATCCGCGCGCGGCCCGCGTCGGCGGACGGTGTGTCGTGTTCGCACACCACGACGTCCAGGCCGGACCGGGCGCACACCTCGGCGATTCCGGCCCCCATCTGACCGGCCCCGACGACGCCTGCTCGGGCGATCTCCGCGCTCATCCGCACTCCCTTTGTGAACCTTGTGGTGCTCTGCCACGAGCGTGGCACCGACCTCGCGACCGTCGCTAGCCCACAGCGCTGTGAAGAGTTGTGAACGTTCGCGAACCGCTTGTAAAAGTTGTTACAGTCGCTTTGTGGAGAAGATGTACGCGGGTGCCCGGCTGCGCCAGCTGCGCGAAGGCCGGTCCATGACGCAGTCCGAACTGGCCAGGCTGCTGGAGATCTCGCCGAGTTACGTCAACCAGCTCGAACACAACGGCAGGCCCCTGACCATGCCGGTCCTGCTGAAGCTCACCGAGACCTTCGGCGTGGACACGGAGTTCTTCGCCGCCCGCGACACCGCCCGGCTGGTCGCCGACGTCCGCGAGGTGTTCGGCGACAACACCGTCAGCGGCGCGATCTCCGCGGGCGAGGTCGACGCGCTGACCACCACGCTGCCCGAGGTGGCGCGGACGCTCGTCGCGCTGCACCGCCGCTACCGCGAAGCCGTGGAGAACATCGCCACGCTGGTGACCGAGCAGGGACTCGACCGGTCGACCGCGCAACAGCCGCACGAGGAGATCCGGGACTGGTTCTACCTGCGCCGCAACCACGTCACGGAACTGGACGCTCCCGCGGAGAAGCTGGCCGCCGAGTTGCGCCTCCACCCCGGCGAAGTCCGCAGTGGACTGGCCGCCGGACTGTTGGACCGTCACGGCGTCAAGGTGGTCTCCGAATCCCTAGGCGCCGATCAGCACCACTTCGACACGCGCGAGAAGACGCTGCGTCTCTCCCCCGCGCTGCGCCCCGGTCAGGCCGCGTTCCGGCTCGCGTCCGAGCTGGCGCTGCTGGAGGCAGGCGACGTGATCGACCGGCTCGTCGACGACGGGAAGTTCAGCGGCGACACCGCCCGGCGACTCGCGCGGATCGGCCTGGCCAACTACTACGCGGGCGCGCTCGTCCTGCCGTATCGCGTTTTCCTCGGCGCGGCGGAACGCTACCGCTACGACATCACGCGCCTTTCCGACCACTTCGGCGTCGGCTTCGAGACGATCTGCCATCGACTGTCCACTTTGCAGCGACCGGGCACCCGCGGCGTGCCGTTCTCCTTCGTGCGGGTCGACCGTGCGGGCAACATCTCGAAACGTCAGTCCGCCACCGGGTTTCACTTCTCCCGTGTCGGCGGCTCATGTCCACTGTGGATCGTCTACGAGGCGTTCAGTTCGCCGGGCCGGATCCTCACCCAGGTCGCCGAACTCCCGGACGGCAAGAAGTACTTCTGGCTGGCCCGCACCGTTTCCCGCGCGGCGGGCGGGCACGGCGATCCCGGCAAGACGTTCGCGATCGGGCTCGGCTGCGAACTCCGGCACGCGCGACGGCTCGTGTACTCCGACGGGCTGGCGCTCGGCACCGGCGCGGCCGTCACCCCGATCGGGATGGGGTGCAAGGTCTGCGAACGGCCCGCGTGCCCGCAGCGCGCCTTCCCCGCGATCGGGAAACCGATGCGGGTCGACGAGCATTCGTCCAGCCTGCTGCCCTACCCGCCACTCTCGTGAGTGGCGGTTTATCGAGGAGAAGGGCGAACCCGGCGTGCTCGTGCCGTCTTTCGCTCGCAGGGTGGGCGTTGTGAAAGCCACTTTCGCAACAACGGTGAAGGTTGGGAAAGTGGCTTTCACAACACCGTTGTCCCCGGGTGACCCCGTTCCTGGCTGGAGCTGAAGGTTCAGACCGTGTGGGGCGAGGTGGTCGTGAGTGGCGATTCGGCTTAGAACCCGAATCGCCACTCACGACCGAAGCCACTGATCCCGGTCACCGTGAAGGCCACACCAGGCTCGCCGGGGTGTCGCGAAAGCCACTTTCGGGACATCAGACCTCGCGAAAGTGGCTTTCGCGACAAGGCCGCTCGGCGTTGGACGCGGCGAAAGACGCCCCGATCCTCCGTTGATCAAGACCGTGCCACCCCCACACCCCCACGGCCGGCAGCCGGGCGGGGGATTCCGGACGCCACCACTCACGAGACCCATCGCGTACCTGAGGCGTACGCCACACCCTTGTCCTCGACATAGTCGGACTTCCTACTTTATGGTGTCCACAGGTCTGCGGTGCAGGGAAGCCGGTGAAAATCCGGTGCGGTCCCGCCACTGTGACCGGGGAGCGGCGCTCCCGCAGAGAAGGCCACTGGCGCGAGCCGGGAAGGCCGGAGCCGCCGCGGATCCGGGAGCCAGGATACCGGCCGCAGACGTGTCGTGTTCGTCCACGAGGATGGAGCTGAACGCATGCGGATTCTTCCTGCCTGCGCGAAAGTCGCCGACCCGCCACCACCCCGGCGGTAAGTCGTCCGTACTCCCCTGCCCGGCCACCGATCGTGGTCTTCGGGCGGCTTCGTCCTGCGTACTTTCGGAAAGGGCATCCATGAGCACCGAACTCAGCCACTTCGTCGGCGGCAAGCCGGTATCGGGTACGTCCGGCCGGTTCGCCGACGTCTTCGACCCCAGCACCGGCGCCGTCCAGGCCCGCGTCCCGCTCGCCTCGGCCACCGAGGTCGCCGCCGTCGTCGCCGACGCGGCGCAGGCCCAGCTTGAATGGGCCCGCTGGAACCCGCAGAAGCGGGCCCGCGTGCTGTTGAAGTTCGTCGACCTCGTCCGCGCGGAAGAGGACTCCCTCGCCCGCCTGCTCTCGTCCGAACACGGCAAGACCGTTCCCGACGCGCGCGGCGACATCCAGCGTGGCCTCGAAGTGGTCGAGTTCGCCATCGGTATCCCGCACCTGCTCAAGGGCGAGTACAGCGACAGCGCGGGCACCGGCATCGACGTCTACTCGATGCGGCAGCCGCTCGGCGTGGTCGCCGGCATCACGCCGTTCAACTTCCCCGCGATGATCCCGTTGTGGAAGGCCGCCCCGGCGATCGCCTGCGGCAACTCCTTCGTGCTCAAGCCGTCCGAACGCGACCCGTCGGTCCCGCTGCGGCTGGCCGAACTCTTCCTCGAAGCAGGCCTGCCGCCGGGCGTGTTCAACGTGGTCAACGGCGACAAGGAAGCCGTCGACGCGCTGCTCACCGACCCCCGTGTCGAGGCCGTCGGCTTCGTCGGCTCGTCCTCGATCGCCGAGTACATCTACACAACCGCGGCCGCGCACGGGAAGCGCGCACAGTGCTTCGGCGGCGCCAAGAACCACATGATCGTGATGCCGGACGCCGACCTCGACCAGGTCGTCGACGCGCTGATCGGCGCCGGGTACGGCTCCGCGGGTGAACGCTGCATGGCGATCTCCGTCGCCGTCCCGGTCGGCGAAGCCACCGCCGACGCGCTGGCCGCCCGGCTGACCGAACGCGTCAAGACGCTGAAGATCGGTGCCTCCCTGGACGAAACGGCCGACTTCGGGCCGCTGGTCACCGCCGAAGCCGTCCAGCGGGTCCGCGACTACATCGACGTCGGCCTCGCCGAGGGCGCGAAACTGCTGGTCGACGGCCGCGAGACCACTGTGGACGGTCACGAGAACGGCTTCTTCCTCGGCGGCTGCCTGTTCGACCACGTCACCAGCGACATGCGGATCTACCGCGAGGAGATCTTCGGCCCGGTGCTGTCGATCGTGCGCGCGGCCGACTACGAGGAAGCGCTGCGGCTGCCCAGCGAGCACGAGTACGGCAACGGCGTCGCGATCTTCACCCGCGACGGCGACACGGCCCGCGACTTCACCTCGCGGGTGAACACCGGGATGGTCGGGGTCAACGTGCCCATCCCGGTCCCGATCGCCTACCACACCTTCGGCGGCTGGAAGCGCTCCGGTTTCGGCGACCTCAACCAGCACGGACCGGACTCGATCCGGTTCTACACCAAGACCAAGACGGTCACCTCGCGCTGGCCTTCGGGCACCAAGGAAGGCGCCAGCTTCGTCATCCCGACGATGAGCTGAGGCCACGATGAGACTGACCGACGAACAGCGGGCCCTGCGTGAGACCGCCGCGGAGTTCGCGGCGGAACACCTCGCCCCGCACGCGATCGAATGGGACCAGGCCAAGCATTTCCCGGTCGACGTCCTCCGTAAGGCCGCCCAGCTGGGCATGGGCGGCATCTACCTGCCCGAAGACCTCGGCGGCTCCGCGCTCGGCCGGCTCGACGGCGTCCTCGTGTTCGAGGCGCTCGCCGGCGGCTGCCCGTCGCTGGCCGCCTACATCTCGATCCACAACATGGTCGCGACCATGATCGACAAGTTCGGCGACGACGCCCAGCGGCACCGGTACCTCCCGCGAATGTCCACGATGGACGCGTTCGGCAGCTACTGCCTCACCGAGCCGGACGCGGGTTCCGACGCGGCGGCGCTCTCCACCCGTGCCCGCCGCGACGGCGACCACTACGTGCTCGACGGCGTCAAGCAGTTCATCTCCGGCGCGGGCACTTCGGACGTCCACGTCGTGCTCGCCCGCACCGGCGGTCCCGGCGCCCGGGGCATCTCGGCGTTCATCGTCGACCGGGACACGCCCGGGGTCTCCTTCGGACCCAACGAGATCAAGATGGGCTGGAACGCCCAGCCCACCAGGCAGGTCATCTTCGAGGACGCCCGTGTCCCGGCGTCCGCGCTGCTCGGCGGCGAGGGCAACGGGTTCCGGGTCGCCATGTCCGCTTTGGACGGTGGCAGGCTCAACATCTCGGCCTGTTCCCTCGGTGGCGCCGAGGCCGCGCTCGGCATGGCCGTCCGGCATCTGTCGGAGCGCTCGGCGTTCGGCGAGAAGCTGTCCGAGAAGCAGGCGTTGCAGTTCCGGCTGGCCGACATGCGCACCGATCTCGAAGCCGCGAGGACCTTGTTGTGGCGGGCGGCGGACGCGCTCGACCAGGGCGAGGACACCGCGACCCAGCTTTCGGCGATGGCCAAGCGGTTCTGCACCGACACCGGGTTCGAGGTGGCCAACCAGGCGCTGCAACTGCACGGAGGCTACGGCTACCTCGCCGAATACGGGCTGGAGAAGATCGTCCGCGACCTGCGGGTGCACCAGATCCTCGAAGGGACCAACGAAATCATGCGCGTGATCATCTCGCGCCGGATGCTGCAGGAGGCTTCGTGAACGACGTCCAGTTCCTCGTCCACAGTGGAATCGGCCGGATCACGCTGAACCGGCCGCGTGCGCTGAACTCGCTGAACCACGACATGGTCCTCGCCATGCTTGAGCGCCTCGAAGCGTGGCGTTCCGATCCGGCGGTCCGCGCGGTGCTGATCGACGGCGCCGGCGACCGCGGGCTCTGCGCGGGCGGCGACATCCGCGCGATCTACGACGACGCCCGCACCGGTGGCACCGCGTCCCTGCGCTTCTGGGCCGACGAGTACCGGCTCAACGCCCTCATCTCGCGGTACCCGAAGCCGTACCTGGCGCTCATGGACGGTCTCGTCATGGGCGGCGGGGTCGGGGTCTCCGCGCACGGCAGCCACCGGATCGTCACCGAACGCTCCCGGATCGGCATGCCCGAAACCGGCATCGGCTTCGTCCCGGACGTCGGCGGCACGTACCTGCTGTCCCGCGCCCCCGGTGAACTCGGCACGCATGTCGCGCTCACCGCCGGGTCGATCTCCGGCCCCGACGCGATCCACTGTGGACTCGCCGACCACTTCGTGCCGAGCGAACGGGTTCCGGACCTTCTCGACGCGCTCGCGTCGCGCACTCCGGACAACGCGCTGGAACTGTTCGCCGAGGCAGCGCCGCCGAGTGTGCTGGCCAAGGACGCGGACTGGATCGACCAGTGCTACGCGGCCGACACCGTCGAGGAGATCCTCACCCGGCTCCACTCCGGAGGTGACGCGGCGGCCACCGCCGCCAAGGAGATCGAGGCGAAGTCCCCCACCGCGTTGAAGGTGACCCTGCGCGCGCTCCGCAGCGCCGTGGCGCTGCCCGATCTGGAGGCCGTGCTGGCGCAGGAGTTCCGGATCTCGACCCACGCGCTCTCCTCGGCCGAGTTCGTCGAGGGCATCCGGGCCCAGATCATCGACAAGGACCGCTCGCCGAAGTGGTCGCCTGCCACCTTGCCCGAGGTGGAGGACAAGCTCGTCGATGCCTACTTCGCCGATCTCGGCGACGCGGAGTGGAACGGGGTGGCCCGATGACGATCGCCTTCCTCGGTCTCGGCAACATGGGCGGCCCGATGGCCGCCAACCTGGTCGAGTCCGGTGAGACCGTCCACGGCTACGACCCGGCTCCCGCCGCCCGCTCCGAGGGCGTGGCCAGGTTCGACACCGCGAGCGCGGCCGTCGCGCGGGCCGACGTCGTCATCACGATGCTGCCGAGCGGCAAGCACGTCCTCGACTGCTATCGGGAGATCCTGCCGTCCGCGCGGCCCGGCACGCTGTTCGTCGACTGCTCCACCATCGACGTCGCCGACGCCCGTCAGGCGGCCGAACTGGTCACCGCGGCCGGTCACCGGGCGGTCGACGCGCCGGTTTCGGGCGGCGTGGTCGGCGCGGAGGCCGGAACGCTGACGTTCATGGTCGGCGGCGATCCGGAGGCGTTCGCCGCGG
Organism: Amycolatopsis sp. lyj-90; assembly: GCF_046549035.1. Taxonomy (NCBI): domain Bacteria; kingdom Bacillati; phylum Actinomycetota; class Actinomycetes; order Pseudonocardiales; family Pseudonocardiaceae; genus Amycolatopsis; species Amycolatopsis sp. lyj-90. Next base: position 723,399 of record NZ_JAJPWP010000001.1, on the reverse strand, counting down.
CCGGGCCCCTGCTCGGCGTCATGGGCGCCAGGGCGATCCACTGTGGAGCGTCGGGCGCCGGTCAGGCGGCGAAGATCTGCAACAACATGATCCTCGGCGTCTCGATGATCGCCGTCTCCGAGGCGTTCGCACTCGGCGAAGAACTCGGCCTCACCCACCAGGCCCTGTTCGACGTCGCCTCGACCGCGTCCGGCCAGTGCTGGGCGCTGACCACCAACTGCCCGGTGCCCGGCCCGGTCCCGGCCAGCCCCGCCAACCGTGACTACACCGGCGGATTCGCCAGCGGCCTGATGCTGAAGGACCTGCGGCTGGCCGAATCCGCGGCACGGGACAACGACGTCGCGACCCTGCTCGGCACGAGGGCCGCGGAACTCTACGCGGCGTTCGTCGAACGCGACGGTCCCGGCCGGGACTTCTCCGCCATCATCACCGCCGTCCGAGACGGCCTCCTCACCAAGGAAACCACCGCATGAGCGAGTACGAGACCATCACCGTCGAGCGGGCGGGCGACCGCGTCGCCCTGATCACCCTCAACCGTCCCAAGGCCCTCAACGCGCTGAACCTGCAAGCGATGCGGGAGATCACCGGGGCGGCGGGCGAACTCGGCCAGGATCCCGACGTCGGCGCCATCGTCCTCACCGGTTCCGCCAAGGCTTTCGCGGCGGGCGCGGACATCAAGGAGATGCAGCCGCAGTCGTTCAGCGACGTCTACGCGGCCGACTGGTTCGCCGGCTGGGACGCGCTGTCCCGCGTGCGCATCCCGCTGATCGCCGCGGTCTCCGGCTACGCGCTCGGCGGCGGTTGCGAACTCGCCATGATGTGCGACGTCCTGATCGCGGCGGACAACGCCAAGTTCGGCCAGCCGGAGATCACCCTCGGCGTCATCCCCGGCATGGGCGGCTCGCAGCGGCTCACCCGCGCGATCGGCAAGGCCAAGGCGATGGACCTGTGCCTCACCGGCCGCATGATCGACGCGGCCGAAGCGGAGCGGTCGGGACTCGTCTCCCGTGTCGTCCCGGCGGAGAACCTGCTCGACGAGGCCCTCGCGGTCGCGGCGAAGGTCGCGAGCATGTCCCGCCCCGCGGCCATGATGGTCAAGGAGGCCGTCAACCAGGCCTTCGAGACCGGTCTCGCCGACGGGCTCCGGTTCGAACGGCGCCTGTTCCACGGGACCTTCGCCACCCAGGACCAGAAGGAGGGCATGGCCGCGTTCACCGAGAAGCGCGAGCCGAAGTTCCTTCACTCCTGACCGGTGAGCACCCGGTAGAGCGGTCGCAGCAGGGCGGTGACCGAGGTGCCGTCCACCGTGGCCTTGAGCGGCGGGACCTCGTCGAGCAGTCCCAACGGATCCCCGGCCGGGGGTCGTCGCGTGTTCGTGACGTCCCCGGCCGGGCCCCAGCCGAAGAAGTCGTCCATCACCTCGTCGAGGGCGGCCGTCTCGGTTTCCGCCGACGGCGCCGTGACCCGGGCACCCGCCTGCCGTCCGATCTCTTCGAGCAGCGCCGTGCGGTCCCGTCCGCGGAGCGCGAAGATCGTGAACGGGTCCGTTTCGTCCGCGAGCGCGATCAGTCCGGCGACGAGGTGGTCGCACGGGACGCGGGTGCCCGGGCACGTGCAGTCCAGCGACAGTTCCCACGGCGCTTCGGGGAACAGCGGTACCTGCTCCGCGGCGAAGAAGCGGTCGATGTCGTCCGGGACCCGCCCGTCGAGCAGGGCCGTGGTCGTGGCCTCGTCCGCGACCACGGCGGCGATGACCGCCGTCCACACCTGCTTGCCGAACGTCGGCAGGCCGACGCGGACCTCGTAGAACCGTTGCCGCGTCACCCGGACCTGGGCGACGGCGGCGCCGGGGCCGATCGTCAGCGTGTCGACCCGGCAAGGCGGCACGAGTCCTTTGTGGACGCCGAGTTCTTCGAACGCCCGGCGGAATCCTTCAGTCATCGGCCGCCTCCCGTCCCAGCGCGAAGACCTCGCGCAGCGAAGCGGTGGACAGCTCCGTGAGCCAGTCCTCCCCGTCGGTGACGACGAGACCCGCCAGCGCTTCCTTCTTCGTGATGACGGCGTCGATCCGTTCCTCGATGGTGCCGGGGCAGACGAACTTCCGGACCTGGACACTCCGCCGCTGGCCGATGCGGAAGGCCCGGTCGGTGGCCTGCTCCTCGACCGCCGGATTCCACCACCGGTCGAGATGCAGGACGTGGGTGGCCGCGGTGAGCGTCAGCCCCGCTCCCCCGGTCTTCAGCGACGCGAGCAGGATCGGCGGGCCTTCGCCCGACTGGAAGTGCTCGACGATCGAATCACGGCGGCGCTGCGACAACCCACCGTGCAGGAAGGCGATCTTCGCGTTCAGCCGGTGCGAAAGATGCGGCACCAGCAGGTGACCGAACTCGGCGAACTGCGTGAAGCAGAGCACGCGGTCGCCCGACTCCAGGATCTCCGCGAGGAGTTCTTCGAGCCGGTTGACCTTGCCGGACCGGCTTCCGATCGGCGAACCGTCGTGCAGCAGGTGCGCGGGGTGGTTGCAGATCTGCTTGAGTTTCGTGATCGCCGCGAGGATGTTGCCGCGGCGTTTGACCCCGGCACTGTCGGCGATCTTGGTCATCATCTCGTCCACGGTCGCGCGATACAGCGTCACCTGTTCGCGGGTGAGGCGGTACTCCTGGAGGATCTCGATCTTCTCGGGCAGGTCGGCGAGCACGGTGGGGTCGGTTTTGAGGCGCCGCAACAGGAACGGCCGGGTCAGGCGGCGCAGCTCGGTGGCCGCGGCGAGATCGCCCCGGCGTTCGATCGCCACTTCGAACCGCTCGCGGAACTCCTGCCTGCCACCGAGGACGCCGGGGTTGAGCAGATCCGAGAGCGACCACAGATCGGCGAGCCGGTTCTCCACCGGCGTCCCGGTCAGCGCGACCCGGTGGCCGGCGGGGATCCGGCGCAAGGCCTGGGCCGGTCCGGTGTTCTGGTTCTTCACCGCCTGCGCCTCGTCGAGGACGAGCCGGTGCCACCGGGTGCCCGCGAGTTCGTCGGCGTCGCGGGCGGCGGTCGAGTAGGTGGTGACGACGAGGTCCGCGCCCTCGATCCGCGCCGCCAGCCGCGCCTCGTGCTCACGATCGGCGCCGTGGTGAAGGTGGACGCGCAGGTCCGGCGCGAATCTGGCCGCTTCGCGTTGCCACGTCCCGAGCAACGACATCGGGCAGACGAGCAGCGTCGGCCCGGTGTTGTCGTCCTGTGCCCGTTCGATCGCTTCGAGCGCGAGAAGCTGGACCGTCTTGCCGAGCCCCATGTCGTCGGCGAGGCAGGCACCGAGCCCGATCGACGTCATGAACGCAAGCCAGGCGACACCCCGGCTCTGGTACGGCCGTAGGGTCGCCAGGAATGTCGGCGGCGGCTCGGCCGGCTCGATGGTGCGCTGGACCCGCCCGGCGAGGAAGTCGTCGATCCAGCCGTCGGTCGTGACCTCGGTGACCGGCAGCGGCGCTTCGAAGCCTCCGCGGAGCAGTGCCAGCAGGTCCGCCGGGGTGGGCAGCGGCGGTTTCTCGCGATCCGGGTCGCGGCGCAAGTATTCGAGACCGGCGCGCAGCAGGTCGGGGTCCACGCTCACCCAGCGGCCGCGCAGCCGCACCAGTGACGACTTCGCGGCGGCGAGCCCGGCCAGTTCCTCGTCGGTCAGCGCGTCTTCCCCGACGGCGAGCGCCCAGCGGTAGGAGGCGAGCTGGTGGCGGCCGAGCCGGTGCACGGCGGCCTGGTCGACGGGCGCCCCGCGGACGGACAGCTTGAGCGCGAGCTTCCGCCTGCCGCCCCAGCTCGCCGGGAGCTGGACGTCGAAACCGGCCGCGACCAGCTGTTCCGCGCCGCCGTCGAGGAACTCCACGGTTTCGGCGACGGTGAGGTCGTAGATGCCCGGCTTCTCCACCCGGATCGCCGGATCGAGCAGCGGCAGCACTCCCGCCGCTCGTTCCAGTTCGGCGGCGAAAAGCCCTTCGGGGTCGGTGAACTTCGCACCCGCGCTGCCGGACCAGACGTCCTCGGCCGGGAGCAGGAGGCTGGGATCGGCGGCGGAGCGCAGGAGGAAGTGCAACTGCCACTTGGTTCCGTCACCGGTCTGGTCGTCCGGATCGTCCGCCGGACCATGCAGCGTGGGGACCTCGTCGAGCCGGAGGCACACGGTGCCCTCGGTGAGGTCGGTGTCGCCGACGGCGTCCCAGGCCGCGATGCCCTCGGCGACGATCCCCATCCGTCCCGGCGCCTGGCCGATCCGGTCGTCGGCGCTCTTCAGCGCGTGCAGCCACGACCCGAACGGCCCTTCGCGTCCGTCGCTCTCCGAGGCGTGGCCCGCGGCTGCCAGACGATCGCGGACGGCGGCGTCGACCAGGGTGTGGAGCGCGTCGGTGACCAGCGCCGCCGGGCCGGGCCGGGTGTGTTCGGCCCGGCCGACCGGCGGGGTGGCCGCGATCAGTGCCCGGAGTGTGACGGCGTCGCCGCCCCGGGCCACCGGCCGCCACCGGGCTCGCGCCACGATCTCGTTCCGCACGAGCGTGGGCAGCACGCGGCCGCGGCGCACCAGGTCGTCGGCCAGCCGGACGACGGCGCGCAGGTGGCGGACCGAGGTGCCGTAGCTGACGGTGTCCGCCAGGTCTCCCAGCTCGGACGGGTCGATCAGGAGCGCCGGGACCGACCACGGTTCCAGCGACAGTTCTTGCTGTGGACGGCCGCGGGTGCCCAGTTCGGGTGAGGCGACCGGGCCGCCACGCCGTGACGGCAGCAGCAGGACGGCCGACGCCGGTTTCCCGGGGTGCAGCTCGGTCAGATCCGCGACCGACGCGGCGAACGGATGCGGCCGCGCGGCGCTCGACGGCCGCATCGACGTGGTCGCCGGGCGGTCTCCGTGTTCACCCCACAGCACGATTCCGCGGCCACGGGACCACAGGCCGTGCACGACGAGTGGCGACATGGTCCCCCTTCCGCGGTCTGGTTCCCTCCAGCATGCCCGGGGCCGATCAGCGTCCGGTCAGCGAGGGTCACACCATCGTGTAGCTAGGCGGACGCCGCCCGCTCTTCTAGCCTGATGTGCTCGTCCCCACACGGAAGCGATGCATTCGATGACCGACGGAGAAGCGCGCGCGGGCGTGCTGTCGAAACGCGCGCTGGTGATCGCTTCCCACGCCGTCGAACGGGCCGCGCTCGCCGAAGGCACCGACGAGAACATGGTCGTCCTCGCGCTCTTCCAGCGCCTGCCGTACTTCGAGCGGGAACGCGAGGTCTACGCCAGGATCGCCCGGCGCGCGGCCGTGACCGTCGTCGGCATGGTCGATTCCGGCCGCCCCGACCTGCCGCACGGCGTGACGCCGGTACTGCTGCGTGCCGACGAGAACCTCGCCCGCGAATGGTCGGTCGCGGTGCTCACCCCGACCTTCGGCGGCTCGGTCGTCGCCCAGGACCTCGACGACGTCGACCCCTCGGCGACGTCCGTCGAGGCGGCCCGCCGTTTTCAAGGCCGCTGGGGTTTCCGCCGCGACGAGGCCTACGCCGAAGTCGTCCGGCTGCGTGACGCGCTCGGCGATCGGCTGCCGCCCACCGCGCGGATCAAGATCGACGAGGTCCTGAACAGCGTGACGACCCCGGCGGCGGCGCCGGTGGAGAACCGCGCGGAAGCGGCTCTGCGTCACCTCGCCGCCCGGCTGGAGCGACGGCCGTCGCCGAAACCGGAGGAACCGGCCCTCGCGACCGATCCCGACACCGGCCTCGCGACCATGGCCGGGATAGCCGGCTGGCTGGGCGCGTCGACCGACACCGTCCCGCTCGGCCTGATCCTCATCACCGTCGACGACCTCACCGAGGTCGGGCGGCGCCATGGCGACCGGGTCAGGATGCACACCGAGCAGAACATCGCGGATCTGATCCGCGAGGGCCTGCGCCCGCTCGACCAGGCCGTCCGGCTGGGCACCGGCGAGTTCCTGCTCGTCCAGCCCGCGCTGGGGTCGGCCGACCTGACCGAACGCAGCCTGCGCCTCGAACGGCGGCTCGGCGCGCTCCACGCCACGTACCCGTTCGTGGATCTGCACCCGCGGACGACGACCATGCTCACGCGGAAACGGCCGCTGCCGGTGCATTCCCTGCGCGCGCAGCTGAAACAGGTGCCGACGGCGGCGTTGTGGCCGCCCAGTCACGGCATGCTCCCATCGCCGAACGGCGGCGGTTCGACCTGGTTCCGCTGATACGGTCTCCCCGGTGAAAACCGTCCTGGACACGATTGATCCACGCGAGGCGCTGACGATCCTCGGCTGCTCGAAGGGCAAGACCCGGGGCGGTACTGCGCCCGAAACCGGCACTGTCTGGCCGGAGGAGATGCTTCGCGCGCGGGCCGAGGTCCTGGCGAGGTCCAAGGTCGACAGTGGCGGACTGCGGCCCGCGTGGCTCCGCTACAACGGACACTTCTACCGGAACGTCGGCGGCGCGCTGGGCGAGGCCGTCGAACACGGACGGACGCTGATCCTCAGCGGTGGCTACGGAATCCTGCGCGCCGACGAGCCGATCTCCTACTACGACCGGAAGCTGAAGCTCAGCGACTGGCCGTCCGGTGTACTCGAAGACGCCGTCATCGGGGAAGCGCGCCGGATCGGAGCGACCAAGGTGGTCACGTTCGTGTCCGCCAGCGCCGACTACGCCAAGCTGATCCGGCGAATCCCCTGGGGTGACACGGAAATCGAAGCCGTGCTGGTGACGATCGACTTCCACGACGGCGGTGCGCAGATCGAGGTGCCGCGGCGGCTTGCCCAGGCTTTCAGCGCATGGTGGCACCGGACGCCGTCCGGTTACCCGGCGGGGATGGTCACCGAGGTCCTGGCGTAGGCCCCCGGGTCACGGCCATCGCGCTTCGGAAAGCGCGAGCGCGGCGCGGAGGAACGCCTTGCGGTCGGCGGCGGGGAGCTGGTCGAGGAGCCGCTCCTCCTGCTCCTGGATCCGCGACTGGGCCGACCTTCGCGCGGCGCGGCCGTCTTCGGTGATCCCCAGCAGCCGGACCCGGCGATCCTTCGGGTCGGGCTCACGGGTGATCAGGCCGCTTTCCTGGAGGGTGTCGAGGGTGCCGATGATCCGGGTCTTGTCCGCGCCGATCGCCTTGGCGAGCGCGGCCTGCGTGCGGACGGGCCCGTCGTCGAGGGCGCTGAGCACCACGTAGCCCCACATCGTCAACCCGTGCTCGGCCAGCACCGGCGTCTCGGCGGTCATCAGCCGTCGCATCAGCCCGCCGAGCATCGCCGCGAGATCCGGCCTCCTCTGCTCCGCCATGCGCAGACCATACCGACCGGACTCGCGAAACCGGTTGACGAACTCGTACGCACATGTAGATGATGCGCATATGCCTATCGATGAACTCCGCATCCTCGACGCCATCGTGGTCCGGGCGAGCCTCGACCTCGTCTCCCAGATCACCCCCAGCGACCTGGAAAAACCGACCCCCTGCACCGCCTGGACCCTGCACGGCCTCCTCGCACACATGGCGACCCAGCACTACGGCTTCGCCGCCTCGGCCGACGGCGAGAGCCACCTCGACTACTGGCGCCTGGTCCCGCTGGGCGAAGACCCCATCGCCACCTACCGCGACTCGGTCAAGCGGGTCCTGAACGCCTTCGTGCCCCACGACCTCGACGCCCGCAAGTTCGCGCTCCCCGAGTTCTCCACCGAAATCACCTTCACCGCGGAGCAGGCACTGGGCTTCCATTTCGTGGACTACCTGGTGCACTCCTGGGACGTGGCCAAGACCCTCGGCCTGCCGATCGAGTTCCAGCAGGAGGTGCTCGACGCCGGTCTGAAGTTCGCCGAGTCGATTCCGAACGGGCAGAACCGGAAGGCACCGGGCGCCGCCTTCGGCCCGGCCGTCGACGGCTCGGGACCGTCCGATTTGGACACGATCGTCGCATTGCTGGGGCGCTCCCCTTCATGGCCGGACGTCACGCCCCGGAACTGACCGGTGCGGCCTCGAGGATCCGGGCGGTGACCAGTCCGGGTTTCTCGAGGGACAGTCCGTGGGTGGTCTTGGGCACGACCTCGACGCGGAGGTGCGGGCCCAAGGATTCGAGCCGGGCCGCCACCGCGCGGGCATCGTGGATGACACTGCGTTCGGCGACGACGATCCGGGTGGGTACGTCGATGGCGTACAGCTCGTCGTCGCCGAACAGGTGCATCTCGGGGAGGTGCTGCTTGTACTTCAGAGCAGCGAAAAGCAGGGGTCGCATGGTGTGCCGCACGTCCGGATCCCCGGACGCCACCAGCCGGAGCAGCCATTTCGGCAGGAACCAGCGGAAGATCTCACGCAAGCTCCACCAGATGAAGCTCCGGCCGATCACGCCGAATCCCGAGGCTTCGAAGGTGACGACGCCGGCGATCCGGTCGGTCGTCCGGGACGCGAGATTCAAAGCGAGCCAGCCACCTCGCGACACTCCGGCGAGATAGACCTTGTCGTGGTCGGTTCCCGCGAGCACCCCGTCGACGACCTCGGCGAGCCAGTCAGCGCAGTCCTCTGTGGACTCGATGGGCGCGGTCTGGATCGACCGCCCCGGCTCGCCGATCGTGTCGACGGCGTGGATCCGGTGCCGCACGGCGAGTTCCGCGACATGCGGATACCAGGACAACGACGTTCCCATCCCGCCGGGAAGCAGGACGACCGGCGGGCCGTCTTCGGGACCGCAAGACCGAACGCGGGTCGGGCCGAATCTCGTCTCGACGTCCAGTTCCTCGGCGGGAACCGGCCACTTCCGCAGGATCGCGTCGTAGGTGGCGAAGAAGCGCTCTTCCGCCTTCTTGTCGGTGAACTCCCCCAGCATCGTGCCTCCTCGAAGTTTTTATGGTGCACTTGCACGATAACATTCCGTGGCCACTTCGGCCACCTCTCGACGACATGGCAGAGTGATCGCGTGCCGAAACGTGTCGACCACCAAGAGCGCAGGCGCGAGATCGCGGAGGCGCTCTTCCGGATCGCCGCCGCCCAAGGCCTGCAGGCGGTCACACTGCGTGCGGTCGCCGCGGAGGCGGGCATCTCGATGAACCTGGTCCAGTACTACTTCCCGACCAAGGAGGAGATGCTGCGGTTCGCTTGGCAGCGGATCGTCGAACTGACCGGCGAGATCGCCGGGAAGACGATCGGCAAGGCCATGGAGACCGGCGGCGAACGCGCCATCGTGCGCGCCTACCTCACCGGGGTCCTCCCCGAAGGCGAGCGCGGCCGCATGCTGGCCGCCGTGCAGATCGCCTACTTCGCCGTCGACGTCACCCGCGGAAGTCAGGATCCCGACCAGGAACCGCTGCTGCCCCACTTGATCCGCGCACTCGCGGACCTACTCGGGAAGGCGCAGGCGAAGGGGGACATCCCGGCCGACGCCGACCCCCGCCTGGAAGCTTCCACCCTCGCGACGATGTCCGCCGGGCTCGTCACCGGCATCCTGGTCGGCGCCTACGACACGGCACAGGCCGCGGAACTCGTCGACTACCGGCTCGACCGGTTGTTCACCGGCTGACGATCAGCGCCTCGATGCCGTCCAGGATGCGGCCGAGGCCGAATTCGACGTCGCCATCGTCGATGCCGTCCTCGCCATATGCCTCACCGGAGATCACCGCGGCGACGCGCGGGTAGCCCCGCTCCCGCAGGCGCGGCGCGAGGAACTCGGTCAGCGCCAGGGTCCGGTCGGGCGCGCTCGCGTTGACGTCACGGACCAGTGCCGCGGTGCTGCGCACCCAGCCGTCGACGAGCACCACGCAGCCCATCACGTCGCGGGTGCTCAAGCCCGTGTCCGCCATCGCTTCCAGGAAGTTCTCCAGCCAGCCCAGCAGGTTCGGCGTGGTCGGCGCGTTGCGCACCGGGAGGTCGATCAGCCACGGGTGACGACGGCAGCGTTCGAGGAGCGCCCGAGCCCAGGCGGTGACCGAGCCCCGCCAGTCGTCGTCCGACGACTCCGGCGGCGGCCCCCACGCCGATTCCGCGACGAGGACGAGCAGTTCTTCCTTGGAGCTCAGGTACCGGTAGAGCGCGTTCGCGGTGATGCCGAGGCGCTTGGCGATCGACGGCATGGACAGGGCCGCGAAGCCCTCCGCGTCGGCCTGCGCGATGGCCGCGTCGACGATCTGCTCGAGGCTGTAGCCCGGTTTCGGCCCGCGCCGGGGCGCCGGGGTGTACCCCCACGCCGGCGCGGTGCCCGGCGGCAGCAACTCGATCTTGTCGTCGTCCATCGGGGCATTGTTGCACCCAAAACCGGTAAAGGCATACACTGTTCATGGCATACACAGTTTACTTCCGATGGTGGGGGATCGACCATGAACGAACCGAACAGGCGGAACGTGCTCCGGGGAGCGGCGGCACTGGCGATCGGCGGGGTGGCCGCGACCTACGGGAACAGCGGATCCGCCTTCGCCGCGCAAAGTCCGGCGAAGGCTCGCTACCCGTTCGTCGAGGGGGCCTTCGCGCCGGTCAAGGAGGAAGTGACCGCGTTCGGCCTTCCGGTCACCGGGCGCATCCCGAAGGACCTCTGCGGGCGGTACCTGCGCACCGGCCCGAACGTCCTCGGGCTCGAAGACCCGCGCGCTCACCACTGGATGCTGGGCGAGGGGATGGTGCACGGCGTCCGGCTGCGCGACGGGAAGGCCGAGTGGTACCGCAACCGCTGGGTGCGTTCTTCCGGTGTCGCGGCGAAACTCGGCGAGCGGTACCCGTGGCCCGTGCCCGAGCAGGACTTCGCGCCGAACACGCACGTGATCAGCCACCACGGCCGCATCCTCACCCTGCAGGAGTCCGGCGCCCCGCCGTACGAACTCGACAGCGAGCTGAACACGTTGGGACCGTTCGATTTCAGCGGCTCACTGGAAGGGTCCTACACCGCGCACACCAAGTTCGACGCCCTCGCCGACGAACTGCACGCGGTGACCTACCACCCGACCTGGGACCACGTGCGGCATCTGATGGTCGACCGGACCGGCCGCGTGGTACGGACCACCCGGATCCCGGTCACCGACAGTCCGATGATGCACGACTTCGGGCTCACGAGGAACTATGTGGTCGTCTTCGACGTACCGGTCACCTTCGATCCGCAGCCCGGAAAGATCGTGCCCTACAAGTGGAACGCGCATCATCCGGCCAGGGTCGGGGTGATGAAACGCGACGGCGGCCCGGTCCGCTGGTTCGGCGTGGATCCGGTGTTCTACTCGCATACGCTCAACGCCTACGAGCAGGGCTCCACGGTGGTGGTCGACCTGACGACGATGCCGGCGCCGTTCGAGGTGGCGGGCAAACAGGGCTTCGGTGGTCCGTCGGCGTCGGGCCCGCCGGTGCTGGAGCGCTGGACGATCGACCTGGTACAAGGACGGGTGCGGCGCCGCGTCCTCGACGACCGGCCGCAGGAGTTCCCGCGAGTCAACGAAAGCCTGGTGTCACGACGGCACCGGTACGGCTACTCGGCCTCCCCCGGCGAGTTGTTCGACGTCTACCTCGACAAGCCGGCCGACACCTTCGGCAACGCGCTGATCAAGCACGACTTGTTCAGCGGGCGGTCCGAGGTGCACCGCTTCGGCCGGGGCGCCGACGCGAGCGAGGCGGTGTTCGTCCCGTCGTCGCGCGGCAAGTCCGAAGACGACGGTTACGCCCTGGCCTACGTGAACAACCCCGACCGCAACGCCTCGGACCTGGTGATCCTCTCAGCGCAGGACTTCACCGCGAAGCCGTTGGCGCGCATCCACCTGCCGAGGCCGGTACCGCTGGGCTTCCACGGCAGCTGGGTCGCGGACTGAGGGATCGGGTGGCCGGCCGGCCGCCCGGCCGACCACCCTGCGGGGTCATGCCCCGGTGAGCACCTCCTCCAGCACCGCGGCGGTGTCCGGGTACTGACCGAGCAGCGTCAAGCCCGTGGGCCCGGCGCTCCCCCATGGCTCGTCGCAGCCCAGCAGGCCCGCCACGGCGTCGCAGGTCGCCGGATGCGCGGCCAGCAACGCGAGGCCGCTTCCTCCGGCGTTCCTCGCCACCGCGACCGGCTCCGGCTGGTTCTTCCAGGGCGGAACCCATTCGTCGAGCGCCGCGAGCCTGCCGGGGAACAGCCGTCCGGCTTCACGCACGAGGAGCGGCACGAGCTCCGCACCGCGTGACCGCAACGTCGTGATCAGGGTCGGCAGCCACGGCAGCAGCAACCTGTCCGGGAGCTCGGCGAAGGCGTTCGACACCGCCTCGACGACGAAGTCGGCCAGCCCCGGAGCCGGTTCCAGCGCGTGGACGAACCCGCTGAGGTAGCGCGGATAAGCCGGGAGCACCATCGGATTGGCCAGCAGCCCGGCGCACCGCTCACGCAGTTCCGCGCGCGAGAGATGCCCGAGCTGCACCTGCGCCGCCCACAGCAGCGCCACCTTCGACGGCTCCTGCGGATGCGATCCGGCGATCGCCAGCTCCAGCTGGGTGCGGTCGCAGCCCAGCGACAAGGCGAGCGCCTCCATGCTGAACAGGAAGCCCAGCATCGCGGCGACCTGCTCGACGCCGGCCTCCTCGTCGGTGAAGGCCGCCGGGAGCAGCGTGCAGTAGTGCGCGTACCCCGTCTTGACGAAGTCCTCGATCCACCGGGGCAGTACCGGCTCGCTGGTCCGGTAGTGCGCCAGCAGCCGCCGCACCCGGCGCAGGACCTCCGGCGCGCCGTCGACGGTGCGCTCGGTGGCCAGCACCTCCAGCGCCCGCGTGCCCAGCTCTCCCGCCAGCCGGGCGCTGCGCAGGTAGAGCGTCGCGTCCTCGACGGTTCCGAGCACCTTCGCCGCGGTGGCCTGGGGGTGGTAGGCCGCGCGCCGAAGACGTTGTTCCAGCACCTGTTCGATGCTGACGCCCTCGTAGCCCAGCTCGATGAGGGCTCGCTGGTGGGTGCCCAGCGCCAGATCCCACGACTCCTGGATCGGGCGTTCGCCGAGCCGCCGCTCCCCCATGATCGGCCGCGCCGCGCCGCGCGGCATCAGGTAGCGCAGCATCCACAACAGATCGGAGCAGGGTTCCAGCTCCGGCCGCGAGGCGATGTCGAGCAGTGCCCGCTGCACACCTCGTTGCTGCAGCTTGAGATCCAGGGGTTCGAGCCTGTCGTGCACGTCGCGAGCCAGCGGCGGCAGCGCGTCGTAGCCGACCTGGCCGATCCGGTCGCCGCCCATCATGATCTCGACGATGCGGCGCACGTCGCGTCTGCCCGGTACGACGTCCTTCTCGATGCACGTGACCGCCGCGTCCTGGAAGTCGTACGGCGTGGGCTTCGCCCGGTCGCGCAGCCCTGCCAGCAGGATCGAGGTCTCGAACACCGCGATGGCGTCAGCCGTCGAGGACAGGTAGCCGTTGCGGCGCGCCGCCCGCACGACCTCGACCGACCATCCCAGCAGTTCGGCCTCGTCCAGCTTGTCCAGCACCGGAGGCCGTTGCAGGAACCCGGAAAGCTGGTCCGACGCCACCGGATCCGGCGTGGGCGAGGGCAGTTCCGCGGCCTTCTTCCGCTTCGGACCGCCCACCTGCCCCTCCAACTGGAACTGCTTGACCTTGGTGCGCTTCAGGTTCTTCGCCCACTCGTTCGCGGCGATCGAGACCGATCCCCCGGCGAGGCCGAACTGCGCCTCGATCGACGTGTGGCTCGACGGGATCAGCCCGTACTGCCAGGTGCTCGCGCTGCGCGGGCTGATCACGAACCCGTCCGTGCCCTCGACGCCGAACTCCGCGACCCGGCTGGCCGCGTGGGACGCGCCGCAGACGTAGAGGCAGTCCGCGGGATCGGCGCCCGAAGCCGCGAGGTGCTCACGCATCCGGGTCCACATGTAGCGCTCACGATCCTCGTCCACCCGCACGCGGCGGGTGTCCCCGGGAGCGAGACGGCGGAACAGGCTGCCGATCAGGAACATGACCTGGCGATAGGTGTCGTGGTCGCTGTCGCCGAGCGGCAGTTCGACGTACTGGTGCCACCACTCCGACCAGTGCCGGACCCGCCCGTGCCGCAGCAGGTGTTCCTCGAGTTCGGCGAACCGCGGCCGCAGATCACCGATCTCGACGCCGACCGCGTCACCGTGCAGCGCGGCCTCTTCCTCGGCGGGCGGCGCGTCCGGATCAGGGGACGGCTCACGCTCGTCCCACTGGAAGACGTGGTCGGCCGACCGGTCGACGAGGACGAGTTCGACGCCCGGGGTGTCGAGGGCGTACGCGATCGCCTGGTACTCCGCCGACGCCTCGGTGATCGGCGCGACCACCGACAGCGGCGCCCACTCGGCCGGGAAGCCCTTCACGTCCGTCGCGAAAGCCTGCACGGCCACCGGAAGACGGCAGTTGCGCAGCTCGGTCAGCAGCGGCGCCATGTCTTCGCACAGTTCGAGGTAGACCACCTTCGGCTGCTTCTCCCGCAACCGCCGCGCCATCGACACGGCCGAAGCCGGGGAATGGTGGCAGACCGGGAAGATCTCCAGAGGCTCCCGCACCGCGCGGTCGACGTCGTCGACGAGCCCGAGCAGGATGCCCTCCAACGCGCCGGGCCCGTCGGCGAAGGCGGCCGCGGCCTCCTGCAACTGGCCGCGCAGCGCCTCGAAGGCGCCGCTCACGAGAGGGTGGCGATCGCGTCGCGGCCGCCGTCGAGGAACTCCGGCCAGTCCCCGCCCTCGTCCTTGCTGCGCGGCTCGACGACGCCGTGCAGGTACTTGTTGAGGATCGCCAGATCCTCCGGCTCACGACGAGCGAGTGAGCCGACGAGCGAAGACGCCAGCGCGCGGGCCGTCAGCGCGCGTTCTCCGAAGAAGTTGCTGTGCAGTACCGCATCTTCGAGCACGCCGATCTGCTCCGCGGTCGACAACGCGGACTCCAGCTTCTCGTCGTCGCTGCCCGCCGACGCCGCCGCGGCACGCAGGTCGCCGAAGCTGCGCAGAAGGACGTCCAGCAGCGTCGGTGGCACGTCCAGCTCGATCTGGTGGCGCCGCAGGAGTTCCTCGGTGCGGAAACGGACGATCTCCGCCTCGCTCTTCTTGTTCGTCACCACCGGGATGCGGACGAAGTTGAACCGGCGCTTGAGCGCCGACGACAGGTCGTTGACGCCGCGGTCGCGGCTGTTGGCCGTGGCGATCACCGAGAAGCCCGGCTTGGCGAAGACGATGCCATCGCTGTCCAGTTCCGGCACGGAGATGTACTTCTCCGACAGGATCGAGATCAGCGCGTCCTGCACGTCGCTGGTGGACCGGGTCAGCTCCTCGAACCGGCCGATCGAGCCCGCCTCCATGGCGGTCATGATCGGCGACGGGATCATCGAATCGCGGGACTGGCCTTTAGCGATGACCATGGAGACGTTCCACGAGTACTTGATGTGGTCTTCGGTGGTGCCCGCGGTCCCCTGCACGACGAGCGTGGAGTTCCGGGAGATCGCCGCGGCCAGCAGTTCGGCGAGCCAACTCTTGCCGGTCCCGGGGTCACCGATCAGCAGTAGCCCCCGGTCGGAGGCGAGCGTGACGATGGCGCGCTCGACGATGCTCCGGTCGCCGAACCACTTCTGCGAGATCTCGCGGTCGAGGCCGTCGGCGCGCTCGGCGCCCAGGACGAACAGGCGCACCATCTTCGGGGACAGGCGCCAGGCGAACGGTTTGGGGCTGTCGTCGACCGACTCCAGCCAATCCAGCTCTTCGGCGTACTTGAGTTCGGCGGGGGCGCGCAAGACGTCGGACATGTCGTGCCTTTCGGGAAGTTCAGGAGGTGAGGAAGGTCTTGAGTTCGTGGACGAGCTTGGTGATGTGGCCGGAGATCACCGGGGTGCCGAGGTCCTTGAAGCGTTCGCGGAACCACGGGTTCACGCTGCCTCGTCCGGCGCTGGTGACCGAGCCGACTGGGATGAACTTCGCCCCGGACCGGTGGATCGCGGCCATGCTCTCGAAAAGCTGCTCGACGCGGGTCTCGTAGAAGTCGGAGATCCACACCACCACGGTGTTGGCGGGCTCGGCGATCTTCGGCTGAGTGAGACCCATCGCGACCATGCCGTCGTTTCCGCCGCCGAGGTTGGTCCGCAGCAGGGTTTCGAAAGGATCGTGCACCCACGGCGTCAGGTCGAGCGCCTGGGTGTCGTAGGCGATCAGGTGAACGTCCACTTTGGGCAGTCCGGCGAAGATCGAGGCCAGCACGGCGCAGTTGACCATCGAGTCGACCATGGAGCCGGACTGGTCGACGACCGCGATGAGCCTCTGCGGTGTGGTCTTCTTCGCGGTCTGCTTGTAGTAGAGGCGATCGACGTAGAGCCGTTCCTCTTCCGGGCTCCAGTTGGTGAGGTTCTTCCAGATGGTGCGATCGAGGTCGAGGTTGCGGAACACGCGCTTCGGCGGGACCGAGCGGTCCACCTTGCCCGTCGATGCCTTCTCGACCTGGGTTCGCAGGACCTCGGCGATCTCGTCGACGTAGCGGCGGATCAGCGACTTGGCGTTGGCCAGCGCCACTCCGGACAGATTGTCCTTGTCCCGCAACAACTGTTCGATGAGCGACATACTCGGGCTCAGCTTCGCCGCGAGCGCCGGATCGGCGAGGACCTCGCGCAGATGCATCCGTTTGACGAGATCCGCCTCGATGCCACCGAGCTCCGGTCCGATCGCCGGGAGCAGCGTGCTCAGGTCGGGAGCGCCGCCCCCGCCAGTGCCGCCGAGCCCGGTCGGGGCTCCGCCCGGGCGTCCGCCACGCAGCTCGCCCGGACGGCAGCCCAGCGCGCGCTCGAACCAGGCCGCGTCCGCCTGCCAGCAGGACAACTGGCTGGCGGTCACCGTGTGGGGCGCCGGAGCAAAGACGTTGAGCAGCACTTTCGACACCAGTGCCGCGCGACGCACCTCCGCGGCCTTGTCCCGGCCGTCCTCGGCTTCGGGAACCATCAGCCCGTCGAACTCGGCGGCCAGCTCCGGATGGCGCTGGACGATCGAGTCGACGGCGACGTTCGGATCCAGCAATGCGGACGGCAGGCCGATGTCCTCGACCACGGCCACACTCGCCGATTCGAGTGCGGCCTGCTCGTCGTTGTCGAAGAGCCGGGCGAGCAGCCGCCAGTACAGGACCTGGCGGCGGTTGTCCTCGGAGTCGGTCATTTCCGCAACAGCCTTCCGGCACGCTCGCGCAGCACGGCCGCGGCGTCGGTGGCCGCCTTCTCGGCTTTCACCCCGGCCTTGTCCGTGGTGCCCCCGGCCCACGCTCCGGCGTGGACAGCCGTGGTCTTCTTGCGCACGGTGGTCTCCACGGCGAGCGGCTGGAGCCGGAAGCCCCCGTCGTCCCACCGGATCAGGCCGATGCACGCGCTCGATCCCGCGACCGCCTTCGGGGTCAAGGGACCGGCGGCGGGGATCCGGTCGGTCTCGACGACGAGGTGACTTCCGGCGAACGTGAACGTGAGCGCGTCTTCGTCGCCTTCGGTGCCGTAACCCTCAAGGAAGACGGGAACTGAAATGCGCGCCGGATGCCGGTCCAGCGGCACGACCGACGCCGTGCCGGCCTTCGGCAGGATGACACGCGCGGTAGCGAAAGCGTCCGCGAGTTCACCGGGACGAGCGTGCTCGTCCCGCCAGAGAAGGTCGCCCTCGGCGGTCATCGGCATCTCCGCGAGGTCCATCGAACGCCCCTCGCTGACCGCTGCGAGCAGGGACAGATGCGGGCGCAGCAGCTGCCAGATCCCGGCTCCGATGATCGTGTCCGGCTTCGGCACGGTCACACTCGCGCGCACGAGACGCGGCGCGGTGCCGTCCTCCGGTTCGAACACCGCATGGACCTGGGCCTGTGCGGCTGTCGAGTGTTCCAGCAGGTCCACCCCGAGCGGGAGCAGACGGCCGGTGACGGTGCCGATCGCAGGTGTCGCCACCACGCCAGGCACGGTCAGCAGCATTCCGCGCGACCACAGGTCACCCCAGCGCCGGACAGGGATGCGATCCAGCGCCGCACCAGGACAGGACGCCGCGAGCTCGGCCGCGAACCCGTCGAGCAGGACGGCCAGCCGTCGAAGGCCCGGTTCCGCGAGCAGCGCGGAGATCACCGGAGCCGAAGCCGAAACCAGATCGTGGTCGATCCCCTGCCAGCCGGCCCGGGCCAGGTCGGACAGCCAGGAACGAGCCGCCGCCAGCAAATTCGGCGACTCCGCACCGGCGGCGCCCGGAGCCGTGTCCTCATCGGACGTTCGGCCGGTCGCCTCGGCCACCCGGGCAGCTAGGGCGTCATGCACCGAGCCGAACACCGCGATCCTCGCCGCGGCAAGGGAAACGAAGTGTTCCTCCCCCGCAGCTCCGGCCGCGGTCTTCTCGGCCGCCTCGGCGACCCGCGTCGCCAGCGGTGACCCGGCGACAGCGTCCGCCAGCTCGGTCAATCCAGTGATCCGCTGAGGGCGCAGCAGCCCGGCGACGAGTACCTGATCGAAGGAATCGACGGTCGCCAACGCCTCGTCGAGACCGGCGATGGGGTCGGTGAGCAGATCGGTGCGCATCACACCACCGCCCTGGTCGGCGGGAACCACTGCAGCTCCGGCACGGGCGCCGTCGAGGGCTCGAATTCCAGGTACGCCAAGTGCCGCAGGAACTGGCTGAACACGGACGCGGCGGCGGTGTTGTCCCCCTGGGACGGCCGGGTCGCGCTCATGGTCTGCGAGATGGCCTGCGCGGTCAATTCGTCAGGCTCCACACGCAAATAACGCGCGACGCGCTCGGCGCCGTACTGAAGGGTGGCTTCGTTGAGCAGGGCGAGGATGTGGTTGCAGAACATCCCTCGCGCGCCGCCGCAAGGCCGGTTGTTGTTGGTACTGCAGGCGAATTCGTACGTACTCGCCGCGACCGACGAGACGTACACCCGCCCGATGTCCGATCCGCTGGACACCACGCCCTGCACCCGTCCGTCGGCCAGTTCGACGAACGGGACCTTCGCGAGCTTGCGCGGGCGAGCGGGCGCCAACACCCGTGCCGTGCTCGCTCTTTCCCAGTCTGACAACGCATCTTCTCCTTGCGGGGGTGCCTCGGTGGGGACTGGGATGAACCTAGCGGGAGGCACCGACAGTTCTGATCACGCGTGCCGTTCGCCGAGCTGAGCGGCCAGATCGAGGAGGTCGTCGGCGTAGAAGTCGAAGCGATCGGTCTCCGACGGAGGGTCCCCGACGGGCCTGGCGACGTAGGCGGTCCGCAGACCGACGCTCTGCGCACCCCGCAGGTCCCACGCGTGGGCGGCGACCATCAGCAGCCGCTCCGGTGGGGCGCCGGACACCTTGACGGCCAGTTCGTAGACGGCCGGGTCCGGCTTGTAGCTCCGCACCTCTTCGGCGGAGAGCGCTTGATGCCAGCGGAGGCCCGCGTGGGCGTTCATCCGGAGCAAGGTCGTCCGGCTGGCGTTGGAGAGCCCGATCAGGGGGTAGCTATCCGCTAGCCTGGTCAGCCCTTCGACGGTGTCGGGCCAGGACGGCATCCTGCGGCCTGCTGTCGCGAGCGCATCCGTTTCGGCGGCTTCGCGGTCGAGGACGTCGCTCGCGGCGTACGGCCTGTCCCCTGCGACGATGCGGCGCTGCTCGGTTTCGAGGTGGCCAAGCCATCGCTCGACCAGCTCGTCCGCGTCGGCATCCGGCTGGGCTTGCTGGACGGCCGCGCGGATCCCGGCCGGTTCGTCGACGAGCGTGCCGAGTATGTCGAACACCAAGGCGTCGATCTCCACGGACAACCTCCCGGTAAGGGTTAAAGTAGTGGTTAACCGTGAACGTACGAGAGGCTGGTAAGGGATGCAAGTAGCGTTAGACGATTACGTCTGGGCGGCGGGCATCGCTACCGAACTGGTCAACACCGCTCCTGAGGTCTGGCACGGCGAGGAACACCTGCCGGATCTCGCCGCTTTCACTGACCTTCACTCTCTGCCCGCGCCCAGCCGACCCGGTGAGCTGCGCGCTGTCCATCGGCTGCGCACCACGGTGCGGGAACTGATCGATCAGCCGGACCGGGCGCGCCTCATCGCCGGAGCTTCCGCACTCACTTTGCCGGCCGGTGCCGTCACCCTCGCCACCTCGTCTGGCCGTTCTCGGTGGGCTGTTTCCCCGCAACCGGGTGCGACGGTCGCCGACACACTGTCCCTGATCTGCGGCGTCGGGATCCTCGGTGTCGTCCAAACCCTCGGCGCTGAACGGTTCCGCGCGTGTGGCGCCCCCACCTGCCAAGGCGCGTTCATCGACACGACGCGCCCCGGACGACGGAGGTACTGCATGCCGGGCTTGTGCGGGAACCGCGTCAACGTCGCAAACCACCGGGCTCGACGAGCTAAGACTCACGACTCCGGGTAGACAAGGCGACTCCACTGTCGACGCTCACTCGTCGTCGCGCCGTCTGCGAACGATGATCTTCCCCAGCTCGAGTCCCGCCGTGATAGTGCCCAGCAGCGTCGTTATCAAAGTGATCCAGTCCATCTGTAGCTCCTGCTCATGTCGTGACGACGAAGACAAGAGGAACGCTGTCGGTTCGGGTGGGCCGATGTGGTCGATGCCGGAACGCACCGGAAAAATAGGCGCCGAGCACGGCATCGTCGCAGCTGACAGCCGTCCGGCGGACGTCCGGCCCGGACGTCAGGGACTTGGAAGGAACACCGGATGACACCAGAAGACCTCGCTGACTTCTGTCGTGAGCTGAAGGAGTTCTTCCAGCAGTCCGGCGCGCCTGTCACTTCCCCGGAAAGGTTCGGAGGTCCGCGAAAGAGCCGAGTGTCGGAGATACTCAACGGGGCCAAAACGCTGCCCGACCTGGACCAAGTGGTCGCGATCGTCAACGCAGGCCTTCACCACGCGAAAGCGCCACTGCCGAACAGTTCACTGGAGTACTGGCGCAGCCGGCACGCGATGCTCGAGTCCTCCCCGCCTCCCCAACGACTACTGCCGCCAGACCACTGGCCGACCAGTGCGACTGCGCATCCGGCGTGGGCGCGGGCCGAGGACAAGGAACGGTTCCACGACGAGGTCGCGAAGATCGCGGCGCATCTGGGCGAACGACGACAAGCAGCCGAAACCGCGCTCGCCGGGTCACCGTGGCTCGACGCGGACCTGACCGAACGGGTCGAACGACGAGTCGTCGACCTGATAGAGCTCGTCGATCTCCGTCCGACCGGTGCCGAGGCCGCCCTACTGGTGTTGGCACCCATGGTGCACCGGGTGCGCATTCTCGAAGCAGCGGCCTCACACGTGCACGTCAATCCGACGAGTTTGCGTCCTGAGCCAGAGGGCGGAGTGGAGCGACGACAGTACGAACGGTTTCTGGAAGGAGCTCAGCAAAGCCGACTGGTCTCCAGGACCGAACTGCCGGAGCGCCACGACTCCGTGGTGCCCATCGGATGGTGGATGTTCCACCAGTGGGCGACAGGAGCACTCGACTGGCAGCTCTCACGGGCGATGCCCTTGCCGAATCCCGCCTCGCGCGAGCTCTACTCGACCCTTGATCGCCTGACAAAGCTGTTTCACCTGACCCCCGGTGATCTGCGCAGCAGACACGGCTTGCGGCAGGAGGCAGATCATCTCGGCCTTACTCCCAAACCTCAAATCGTCCGCGAAGTCTTGATCGGCTTGCTTCTCGTCGTCGCCTGGGAGCAGGCCATCGAGCTGACCGCCTTGCCGATGACCGTGGTGGAGCACATCGGTATTCCGCACCCCGTCAAGCTCGAGGAATTGCAGACGACAGTCACCCAAGCGGACTGGGTACGGGTCGAGGGTGTCGGGATCGGGTTGAACGCTCATTGTCAGCATGAGGCGGTTCTGGAAGCGCTGAGAAGCCACGTGGGCCGCCTCGACGCGGTGTTGTCCGCCGTTCGGGAACTGGCCGGGAGCATCCGCTTAGAGCCGTTACGATTGTTGCCGCCGCATGCTTCAGCCGACCTCGTGAAGCCGGCTACAGAGGACACGCGGCCGGTCTTCTTCACGCCCGTGACACGTTTTCGTCTCGACGAGACGCGTATTCGCGAACTGCTGATGGGCGAACAGCTTTACGGCGACAAGTCCCTGGCGATCCGGGAGCTGTATCAGAATGCCTTGGACGCTTGCCGCTATCGCAAGGCGAGACACGAGTTCCTGCGCAAGGCACGTGGGATCATGTTCGACTGGGCGGGTCGCATCGAATTCAAGCAGGAGACGCGCGACGGACGTCACCTGCTTCATTGCACGGATACCGGCATCGGAATGAGCGAGTCCGAGTTGCGAGAGGTCTTCTCCCGGGCAGGCGCACGCTTCGCCGACCGCCCGGAATTCCTGGAGGAACAAGAAAAGTGGAAAGAAGAAGACGTTGAGTTCTTCCCCAACAGTCGTTTCGGAATCGGAGTCCTGAGCTACTTTATGCTCGCCGACGAGATCGAGATTCGTACTCGCCGGATGGATCCCGAGGGTCACAAACACGGTGAAGCACTGCGAGTGATGATCGCCGGACCTGGCCACCTGTTCCGCATCGAACCACTGGATGAAGACATGAGGCCCGGAACAACGGTCACCCTGTATCTTCGGGACGACGCAGAGGCCGAGTCATGCGTCGACATCCTGCAACGCCTCCTCGGGATCGCGGAGTTCGAGACCACGGCGACACACGGAGACCAGACCGCGGCTTGGACACCGTTCCGGCTGGAATCCCGCCCCTTCAGCGGCACCAGAGGACTGCATGCCTCCGGAGAACTGGTACACGGCGAACGAACCGATTGTGGCCAGGTGGTCTGGTGTGAAAACGGCGGCGGTCTCCTCGTCGACGGCATTCACGTGCAACCGGCAAAGCGCACCGGCGTATTCGCCGGGGAGGCGATTTTCCGGGGCGCCATCGTCAATCTTTACGGAATTGGCGCTCCTCGACTTACAGTCGATCGAAGCAAGACCTTGGATGATGTCGCACCATTGACTGAGCGACTACTCAAAGAGTCCGTTGCCACGCTACGGAAGATCGATCCGATGTTCCTGTCCCTGGAGTGGCTGCTGCACGTTACTCGCACAAGCCCAGGAACGGCGGACATAGTTGCGCTTGAAATCTCAAGACACAGCACCACCTGGCGCGCCAGAATCGGATCCGCAGAGCTTCTCGACGGCGGTCGTTTTCGGTGCGACGTAGGACTGATTCGTCGCCTTTTCCACCACTATGTACATCGGGGCCACAGGTCGACCCTCACCAGTCGAGCGACAACAGTCATTTTCGCACATAGTTTGCTTTCTTTATCTGTTGCCAACAACCTGCCACCGCTGATGCCTTCAGTAAACCTCATCCTGGAGACTTTTCAAGACAACACATACGGGCCACATTCCGATGAAGTACCACCAGGAATAGTGCTCAGCATCGCTCGAACTCTGGGCCACAATACAGCTACCATCGCCAGCCAGCTTACGCTACTTGGCTTTGCAGTGCCGGAAATCGACTGGAGCTCACTACGGAAGGCGGTCGACCAAGTCGACCTCATCGTGACAAGCGCCGATTCCGACGGCCTGTCACCGTGGCTACCTCCGGCTGCCGCCATATCGGTGATGCAGATCATCAACTCTGCCTACTCCGCGAAACGAAGTCCGCGTGAGATAGCCGAAAGGTACAGGTTCTTCGGTTTTTCCACAGCTCCCATTGATCGACTACCTTCCCGTCTTACCCGATGGGATGTCGACCTGATCAGCCTGGATATCACCGGCGGGTACCCCTGGCTGCCCGCAGAATGGCCAGCGGATCCGGCCCGAGTACATCTACTGGCCGCAATACTGAGATGGGAAGTACCGGCAGTCGTGGCCAGATTCCGCGAACTGGGCTTCACCGTGGATGATGCCGACCGAACACCGGAATGGCTTGACACTGTCGGCGTCGGCCTGAAACGGGTGTTCCTAGAATGCGCCGTTCACGATGGCGACAGCATCCCGCGGTCCCAGGTAGTGCGAGCTGCTATTTTGTGGAATATCCCCCCCAGCGAGACAGTCCGCAGGTTCGAGGGCATGCGACTGACGGTCGAGGTCGACGAAAATACCATGCTCGACCTTCAAGAGAAGGATCTCGCACTTCTTTCTCGACAGTGGCTCGACAGCGACATGCCTTCAGGGCCCGTGCGAGCTTCACTTTCGCGCTTGCACAAAATCTCGGAAGAGGCGGGAGTCACGATCATCGATGCCGCCGAGCGACTCGCCACCCACGGCTTCTCACTTCCCAAGGAAGAAGTCTGGCGACGGGATTGGGATCCAACAGATCGCTGGTTACTGCAATTCAAAAATCCCCAGGTTTCCATCCCGGAATGGGAGAATCGCCGCGACTTCGAATTCCTCTTGGAAGCTGCACGAGAGTCAGCCGTACCCATAACCGAGGTAGCGGAACGTCTCCATCGCATGGGATTCGAAGTCCCCGATGTCACTCACCTGAGCAAGAATCTGACTGAATTTGACCACTCTCTGCTGGCGACGGAAAAGTACTGGCTGGGGAAGCGGCCAGCCGGGAGCACGGTTCCTCTCGCCTTCATGGCCCGAGCCGCCGACCGCACCGGCGCGCCGCTTCACCGCACCATGGTAAGAGTATTAGAGCTCGGATACGCTGTGCCGTCGATCGGCCGGATGCCGATACGCCTCGACCGCCTGGACATGGACTTGTTGAGCCGCGTCGGGCTCGGCACACCCATAACGATGAAAGATGTCCTTCGGCAAGCTCTGTGGTTCGAGGTGTCGCCTGAAGAAATAGGCGCCCGACTGGCTGCACTGGAGTTGGATGTACCCGATATCGAGAAGGAACTGCCCAAGATCTATGCCCGCGTACCCGGCTACGCCAGTGGAAAAGATGGTTGAGCAGGCTGTGCCCTGAAGATGTCCAGCAAGATCAGGCACCTACTCCTCCGCCGATCACCGCTTCGACAGTACGGAGCCCTCCCCGGCAACAACCGAGAAGGGCTCCGCTCACACCAAGGGATCAGACGCCGGCGATCTGCTGGATCCAGGGCCGGTACCGCGTGATGTTCGTGTACGCGGTCGTCGTCTGGCGGTCACTGGTCGACGCGACGCCGACCTGGCGGCCGGAAGCGAACATCGGGCCACCCGAGTCTCCACCGGCGGTGATGCCGTCGCCGCGGCTCGCGCACACCGCGATGCCGCCGTTGTAGTCACGGCAGGCGACCGAGGTGACCCGGACGTTGGCGACCTTCAGGTAGCGCGACTGGCAGTTGATCTCCGAGCCGCACTGGCTGGTCGCGCCCCAGCCGTAGACCTGCACGGTCTGGCCGACGGAGACGTTGGCGGTGGTGCCCAGCGGCGAGTACGTGGCCGTCACCGGCGCAGTGAGCTTCACGATCGCGAGGTCCGCGCTGGCGTGGCGGGTCACGGTCGAGCCGGTGGCCATGGTGCCGCCGCTCTGCTGGTCGAGGCTGCCGATCCGGAAGGTGAACGTGCCGGCGCTGGCCACGCAGTGCTTCGCGGTCAGGATGTATTGCGGTGCGATGATCGTCGAGGTACACGTTTGCCGGCCGTTGGCGAAGAGTCTGGCTGCCCAGGGGCCGCTCGACGCGTTCTGGCCGCCGATGATCATCGGCTGGACATCGGAGGACGGTTCCGCGGCGGACGCCACGGGGGCGGTCACGCCGAGCATTGCCGCGAAGGCGGTGCCGGCGATCAGGGCGAATGAGCGCAGTCGCATGGTTCCGACTCATTTCTGCGGCGAGGGGCACTGCCGCGTACCGAGGGAAGGATCGGCCGATTCTGTTACGCGGCAAAGGAAATCGGACACCTCCGAAAGTCGCGTAGAAGGTACCTATCTTTCCGTTTCGGCCACCGTTAGGTGTTTGGTCCAGGTATCCGGGCCATGCCGTCTACGCCGGCCGGGCGATGTATGGCCCGATCGGCGGCCACTACGGAGACAGATGGCCGCATAACTTTAGGGACATAGCACCAAAATGAGTGGCCCCAAGGCATTCCGCCTGCGACGTTCGCGCGGCGAGGATCGATGTGACGTTCCGTCTTTGGAACAGGAAGATGGGCGACGACGAGAACGGCTGAGGTGGCTCTGACCTGGCTGACGAGCCCGTCGAGCTCGCCGCCGACTGGTTCCCACGCCCGAAGAAACGGTACCGAGCACGACAAGGCTTCCGGAAAGCCCCGTCCACCACCACAATCGGGATCATGACCGCAGCACAGTGGACCCCGACCTATGGCGACCCCTTCGAGCCGGTGCCCTACCACCCCGCCCGCATGTCCGCGGACGAATCGCTGGCCACCGCCGCCGATCTGCGCCGCCGCATGGACACCCGCCGCACCGTGCGGATGTTCTCCACCGACCCGGTGCCCGAGCAGGTGCTGGTGGACGCCATCGCAGTGGCCTCCACCGCGCCCAGTGGCGCGCATCAGCAGCCGTGGACCTTCGCCCTCATCAAGGATCCCGCGACCAAACAGCGGATCCGCGAGGCCGCCGAAGAGGAGGAACGTGTCTCCTACGAGGGCAGGCTCGGCGAGGAGTGGCTATCCGCCTTGCGGCCGCTGGGCACCGATGCCGTCAAGACCCACCTCACCGACGCCCCGTACCTCATCGTGGTCTTCCAGCAGCGCTACTTCCTCGACGAGGACGGCACCAAGCACAAGCATTACTACGTGGACGAGTCGGTGGGCATCGCGGTCGGGATGCTGCTCACGGCGTTGCACCTGTCTGGGCTGGCCGCGCTGACGCACACGCCGTCGCCGATGCGGTTCCTCGGCGAGCTTCTGGAGCGGCCGCAGAACGAGAAGGCGTTCGCCGTCATCCCGGTCGGTTACCCGGCCGACGACTGTGTGGTGCCGAACCTCGTGCGCAAGTCGATCGACCAGGTGCTGATCCGCCGCTGACCTCGCACGTGACCCGGGTGCGTACGCGCACCCGGGTTGCGTGAAACATCCGATTCCACACAGTCAAACTGCGCATTAGTGCAGTTTACTGCTCACTTTGACGCATCTCTTGACATATCTGGCGGCGATTGGACACAGTCTGGGCACCGAAGGCGACACGAAGGAGTGTTCTTCATGGCGGACCTGCCCTCTGTTTCCCGGCGGACCCTGTTCGGTGGCGCGCTCGCCGCCGGAGCGCTCGCCGCGATCCCGGTGAGCGCCGACGCCGCAGAGACCACCGGTGCGGAAAGTTCACCTCGCCGCCCTGGTCAGCGCAGCATGATCGGGGTGCCGTTCGAGCGGCACCAGACCGTCCGGATCGGGCTCATCGGGCTCGGGAACCGCGGGATGTCCATGATCGGCGGGTGGAGCGCCGTACCGGGCGCGGTGGTCACCGCGGTCTGCGACATCCGCGCCGAGCGGGCGAAGGCCGCGGCGGACAAGCTCGCCGCCGACGGGCGACCGCGGCCGGCCGAGTACGGCGGTTCCGCCGACGCCTACAAGAAGATGCTTTCCCGCACCGACATAGACCTCGTCTACATCGCGACGCCGTGGGAGTTCCACTATCCGCAGGGCAAGGCCGCCCTGGTCTCCGGCAAGCACGTCGGGATCGAACTGCCCATCGCCACCGAGCTCGACCAGCTGTGGGATCTCGTCAACACCAGCGAGCAGACCCGCAAGCACCTGTTCCTCGCCGAGAACTGCAGCTACGGCCGCAACGAGCTGGCCATCCTCAAGATGGCGCACGAGGGTGTCTTCGGCGAGGTCACCAACGGGCACGGCGGCTACCTGCACGACCTGCGCGAGCTGTTGTTCTCCGACACGTATTACACCGACGCGTGGCGCCGCAAGTGGCACACCCGCAGCACCGCGAGTTTCTACCCGATGCACGGTCTCGCTCCCATCGCCGCCTGCATGGACGTCAACCGCGGCGACCGGTTCGCCACCCTGCGCGCCACGGCGACCGAGCCGAAGGGGCTCGCCGACTACCGGAAGCGGCACATGCCGCCGGGTCACCCGTCGTGGAAAGAGACCTACATCAACGGCGACCTGGTCAGCTGCTTGATCGAGACCGAGCAGGGGCGGATCATCCGCGCCGAGCACGACGTCAGCTCGCCACGTCCGTACAGCCGCATCAACAGTCTCGCGGGCAGCCGCGGCATCGTGGAGGACTATCCCGCGCGTATCTACGTGGAGCCCGACCACAGCGGTCACGCGTGGAAGGACTTCGGGCCGTACCGCGACCGCCACGACCACTGGCTCTGGAAGAGGCTCAAGGACGACCCGAACCTCGGCGGTCACGGCGGCATGGACTACGTGCTGCAGTGGCGGATCGTGCAGCAGATGCGCGCCGGGCTGGTGCCCGACATCGACGTCTACGACTCCGCGGCCTGGTGCTCGCCCGTACCGCTGAGCGTGGTCTCGCTGGCCCGCGGCGGGAAACCGGTCGCGGTGCCGGACTTCACGCGCGGCGGCTGGTCGAAGCCCCGGGCGGGGCTGGATTCGCAGCCGTCGGACATGCCTAAGTAGCCGAATAGCGAGGTACGACGCGGTAGACCTGGAGATCCTTCGGGGTCCCCTTGGCACGGAAGTTCCGGCGCGGGCGCACGATGACGGCGTCCGCGTCGAGTTCTTCCACGACGCTTCCGCTGGCCAGCACCTCGTCGCCGTCCGCGGCCGCCATGATCCGGGCGGCGATGTTCACGTCGACGCCGAGGTAGTCGTTGCCGACCCGCTGCGGGTTGCCGCGATGCAGGCCCGCCCGCAGGTGCGGCAGGTAGCCCTCCGCCTTGATCACGCTCACGGCGGAACACGTCTCGTAGGCGGCGTTCACGGCTTCGCCCGGGTCGGCGAACACGGCCATCACACCGTCGCCGAGCCCCTTGACGACGCTCCCCCGGTGCCCGGTGACGATCGACTCGGTGACATCGGCGACCGCGCGGAGCAGCTCGAGGACGCGGTCGTCGCCGGCGTGCAGCGCCCAGGTCGAGAAGCCGACGAGGTCGGTGAACAGCACCGTGATGCCGTTCGCGGCCAACGGCTGGTTCCCGGACCGGCGGACGGCCTGCCAGGCCTGCACCGCGGCCAGCCCCAGCTCACGGGTGGCGCTGGGGCGATCGGCTCCCGCCTCGGTGAGCAGCCGGGCGAGCCTGTCCGACGAACGGCCGGTCGACGGCGCCAGCGGGTCACCGGGCGCGTCTTCCCCCGGGACGAGCTTGCGGAGGAACCGCGCGCCGCGCACCAGTTCGCCACGCTGGTCCGTCGCCCGCAGGAACTTGCGGGTCCGGAGGTGCCATGGCTCGGGTCGGTCGGTCACGATCATGACCATAGCCGGTCACCTCCCGACCGGAGCACCTGTCACCGGGGTGACAAGAATCGCCGCCCCATTTCCCCTTTGCGCTTTCGCGTGACAATTAACGTTCCGGCCATTCCGCATACGCGTGACAAGATCGGCACGTAAAGAAAATGTACGCGATCTTTCCCTTTCCTCGTTGGTGACTTTCCACCTAGATTCGGCGTCGAGCCCATTCAACGACGAAAGGACCTGACATGACGGAAACCCTCGTACGAAAGGGTGTTCGCCGGTTCTGCGCGGCCGGGATCGCGGCCGCGGTCGCCGGAACCGTAATGCTCACCGCGGCGGGAACCGCGGCCGCCGTCGAAAAGAATCTCACGTACAAGGGCGGCTTCCCCATCATCGGCGACCAGCAGGTGGCCGTGGTCGTCAAGGCGGAAATCCCGGCGACCGCCCAGGCCGGAACGCCGATTTCGGTGCCGTTCACCCTCGACGTCGATTCCGGGCAGGCCGCGGGCGACGGGCTCCGGCTGGTCGGGGCCAAGAAGCTCTCCGGCACGATCAGCTCGAAGGTCAACATCGCGCTCGGCGAGCAGCAGGTGTCGATCCCCATCGAGCTGCCCATCCCGGACACCGAGGTGCCCGCCGAAGGACCGCTGAAGTTCACCGCGTCGGGCCAGGTCGACTTCACCATCCCGGCGGGGACCCCCGCCGGTGAGGCGACCAGCAGCGTGGACCCCGCGGCGACCTCGCACATCGTCACCGACAGCTCGCTCGGCGAGTTCGACGTCCAGCTCGCGCTCGACCCGCCCGACCAGGACGCCGTCCTCGGCAAGACGACCGTCAGCTGATCACCCGTCTTCCCCCGGCTCGCCGAGCCGGGGGAAGACGCGTCTTGACCTCCAGCGCGCTGGAGATTGCACGCTGTCGGTCATGTGGATTTGCGACAGGTGCGGTATCGAACATCCCGCCACCCCGGAGCCGCCCCGGTGCGTTCTCGACCGTGGAGAGGTCGGCATCGAAGAAGCCGGTGACCTCGGCGCGCACACCGGACGCTGGTGGACGCACGAGGAACTGGTCTCCGCGCCGCACAGGACCTTGCACCGTGATCACGGCCGCGGCCTGCACAGCATCAAGCGGGACCCGCATTTCGCCATCGGGCATTGGTCGTTCGTCGCGGTGACCCCGGCGGGCGCTCTGCTCTGGGACCCGCCGTCCTGGTTGGACACCGAAGTGCTCGACCTCGTGCGCGGGCTCGGGGACGTCACCGCGATCGCCACCAGCCACCCGCACATGTTCGGCGCCCAGCTCGGCTGGAGCCGCGCGCTGGGCGGAGTCCCGGTGCTGGTCAACGAACGCAATCGCGAGTGGCTGCCCGCGCCCGATCCGGCGTTCGAGTTCTGGGACGAGCGGCTCGAACCCTTGCCCGGCCTTGAACTCGTCCGGCTCGGCGGGCATATGCGGGGCAGCTCCGTGGCCAGGACGCCGGACGGCAGCATCCTGGCCGGCGACACGATCACCGGCGGGCTCGCGCCGGACTGGGTTTCGTTCCAGCGGAACTTCCCCAAGCACATCCCGATGTCCGCCGCCGTGGTGCGCCGGATCGTCGACCGGCTCGACGAGTTCTCCTACGACCGGCTCTACACCCTCGGCGGCGACGCCATCGACCGTGACGCGCGCGCTGTCGTGCGCCGAAGCGCCGAGACCCACATCCGGTGGGTCCGCGGCGACTTCGACCACCTCACTTGATCGCGTTCTGCTCCTTGCGGCGGAAGGACAACGCGATGAACCCCGCCATCGCCATGAAGAACGCGACGGCCCACATCCCGGCACGGAAGCTGCCGGTCAGGCCCTGCAGCCAGCCGGTGAGATAGGGACCGACGAAGCCCGACAGGTTGCCGAACGAGTTGATCAGGCCGATCCCGGCGGCGGCGCCGACGCCGGTGAGGAAGGCGTTGGGCAGCTGCCAGAACACCGGGATCGCGGTGAACACGCCGATCGCACAGAGGGTCACCGCGATCATCACCAGCAGTGGCGAACCCAGGTACAGCGCGACGGCGATCGAGACCGAGCCGACGAACGCGGCGATGGCGACGTGCCCCGCCCGTTCACCGGTGCGGTCGGAATGGCGCGCCCACAGCACCATCGCCACGGCGGCCACGGCGTAGGGAATCGCCGTGATGAGCCCGATCTCCACGACGCTGTACGTGGTCTGGAACTGCTGTTGGAAGCCCTTGATCACCTGTGGGAGGAAGAACGCGAGCACGTAGAGGCCGAAGATGATTCCGAAGTAGACGGCGCTCAGCGCGAGCACGCGCGGATCGGTCAGTGCCGATCGCGTGCTCACCTCCTTGCCGACCTCGCGGGTGTCCTCCGCGTCGATGGCCGACTGCAAAGACGTGCGCTGCACCGGAGTCAGCCATTTCGCGTCCTTCGGCCGGTTCGGCAGCAGGAAGAACACGGCCACGCCGAGCAGGATCGAAGGCACTCCTTCGGCGAAGAACATGAAGCGCCAGCCCGCGTCGAAGCCGAGGACGCCTTCGCCGTTCTGGATGAGCAGGGCGGAAACCGGGCTGCCGATGACCGACGAGAGCGGCACCGCGAGGAAGAACAGCGCGACGATCTTGGCTCGTTGCTTACGCGGGAACCAGTAGGTCAGGTACAGGATGATGCCGGGGAAGAACCCGGCCTCGGCGATACCGAGCAGCACCCGGACGATGTAGAAGCTGACCTCGCCCTGGATGAACGCGGTGGCCGAGGCGACGATGCCCCAGGTGACCATGATCCGCGCGATCCAGATGCGGGCGCCGACCTTGTGCAGGATGACGTTGCTGGGTACCTCGAAGAAGAAGTACCCGACGAAGAACAGGCCGGCGCCGAGCCCGTAGGCGGCCGAGCTGATGCCGAGGTCGGCGTTCATCGTGAGCGCCGCGAACCCGACGTTGACCCGGTCGAGATAGTTGAGCAGATAGAGCAGCCCGAGGAACGGGACCAGCCGGATCATCGCTTTGCGGACCGCTTGAGAGGTGGACACCTCTGCCGTCTGTTCGTCCATCCGCGGGAGTGTAGAGGGCGGTCAAAACATCGGGGGCAGGAAGGCACCGAGGTTCCCGCCCGCGGCCCGGTCGGCCGGGTCCGGGTCCACCTGGACCGAGTCCGGATTTCGCGGGTCGTAGGTGACCTTCACCGTCGAACCGCGGGACGGGGCTTGCAACGGCGGCGTGATCATCGTCGAAATGACCGTCCGCTCCCCGGCGTCGGTCGGGAACCGGACCTGCACGGTGAACCTCGGATTCCCCATCACCCAGACGTTCGTGAACTCGACGCCGATGACCTGCCCCATCACCTGGACCCCGGACTGGGCCAGCGCCTGCGCGCGGTCGTCCGCCTCCGCCTTGGTGACGAACGCCCGCCCCAGCACCATGACCATCACCAGCGCGGTCACCCCGGCCACCGCCGGCACGAGATACGGCTCGTAGTAGACGACCCAGTCGACGTCGGTCCACGGTTCGGCCGCGCCGCCGCCGGACGGCAGCCGTTGCCCCACCGACTCGGGCGGTGTCCACGAGGGAATCGCGGCGCCGCTGCCCAACGCCACCCCGACGGACGCGGCCAGGCTGCTCGCCCGGAAGCCGAGGCCCATCCCGCGCAGTGACATCCCGCCGCCCCACAGCATCGCGAACCCGAGCGACGAGGCGACCGTGATCGAGATGCTGAAGAGCAGGACGAGCGAAACCGCCGGGCCCGCGTCGGCCCCCCACGCGTCGACGCGGTTGAGCGACATCAGCCGGAAGCCGTCCAGCAGCCCGAGGGCGCCCGACCAGCCCGCGACCGCCCAGGCGAGCGTCGTGGGCACGCCGAGCAGCCACAGGCGCAGGCCGGGACGGCGGGCCTGCCGGGGGTCTCCCGGCAGGCCGAACTCGAAGGATCCGAACATCTCAGCCGCCTAACCGATCGGGCCGAACACGGCGACCTTCGCCGGGTCGGCGGGGTCGACGCGGGCTTCGTGACGAGTGCCGGGCGCGTACTGCTGGATCGTCGCCAGCGGAGTGATCAGCTGGGCCACCGTCTGATACGTGGTGCCGTCGGCGCGGGTGACCTCGAGCGTCGCGGTGTACTGCGCCTGCCCGGCGATCCTCCGGCCGGTCGGCTCCAGCCCGCGGATCACCAGGGTGGCGGGTTCGCAGGTGTCGTAGAGCCGCCGCAGTTCGGTGCCGTAGGCCTGGAGTTCCTGCTGCTGGCGCAGTTGCTCGTCCATCGGCAGCGCCAGGAACGCCGCCATGTCCGGGTCCGCGTTCATGTTCCGGAACGCCTGCGCGGCCAGCTGCGGGGTCGGCAGCTGCGGGGTGATGTCGTGCCCCTGCGCGGCGGCGGCCTGCCGGAACTGCTCCGCGTGCCGCTGGAAGTCCTGCTCACCCCGCGCCATGCCCTGCTGCGTCGCGTCGTTGATCTTGTCGCGGATCTTCTTGAACATCGGGTCCCGCCTTTCGCTGTGTCGTTCTCGATGAACACAGCTTCGGCCGGGTGGACCGCTACCGAACCCAGGTTTTCCCGTCGTCAGTCGCGTCGAGGCAGGTCAGGGGCGCCCAGAAGACCGGAGAGTTCGCGGGTTCGGGCTCTTCGCGCCAGCGGGCGAGCCGGGACCGCTGCCAGGCGTTCAGCTCGGTGACCGGATCTTCACCGGCGAGCGCGGTGTCGACGGCGATGACCAGTTCGGACATCGGGTCCGAACCGGGCACGGCGGCCGAGGTCGGCAAGGCCCAGACCGTGGCCGCGACCAGTCCCGCTCCGGCCGCGACGGCGGCGAGCAGCACGCCGAACGGTTCGGCCAGGCCGAAATCGCTCGCGCTGGCGCAGCCGATCAGCGCGACCCGCGCGGGCATGGTGTCCACTTCGGACAGTGCCAGATCGGCGGCGGTGTACGGCCGGTGCGGTCCGATCGGCGCGGCCGAGCCGGGCAGGTCGGCCGAACAGGACAGGTGCAGCGCGGTCTGCGCGCCGTACTCGTCGCGCACGCGGCTGACGTGGCCCACGAACACCAGCCGTGAGCAGGGCCGTGACAGGAGTTCGGCGAGCAGACGGCGGTCGGTGTCGGTGCGGCGGACCAGGTCGAGCCCGCGTGCGGCCTCGGGAAGGACCGGGCCGTCGGCGAGCCGCGCGTCCAGATGGCGGATCAGCGGCGACGTCGCGTCCTGCTTGCCGAGTACGGAACCCAGCTCGCCGAAGGCGCTCTGGCCGGGGATCCGCGGGTCGAGCAGGTAGACCGGCGGGCCGTCGGCGGCGGGCGGGCGACGCGGGATCCCGGCCGGGGCGAGCAGCGAGACGTCGGCGACGTCGAGGACGCGTTCGTCGCTGTCGAAGCAGGTTCCGATCTCACCGACGTCGAGGACGTGGTCGGCCCGCCGGTCCGGCAGGGCCAGCAGGCCCCACGGGACACCGGCGAGGCTCGGGGACGGCTGGATCCGCAGGAGCGGGCGGTTTCCTTCGGCCGCGGAACGCCGGAGCCGTCCGACCAGGTCGGCGGGCAGGAGATTGAGGGCGAGGACACGGGCCAGGCGTTGCTCACCGGCGAGGCTGCCGAAGGCTTCTTCGCCCAGCGAGCGCCGGACGGCGTCGGCCACACTCTCGCCCTCGTGCGGCGTCGGGGAGGCTGCGTCCAGGAACTCGCGAGCCGTCCCGACCAAGGCGAACTCGATCGGATGGGTGTGGACGGTGTCGAGGTCTTCGGTGGTCCGCCAGGTCAGGAAGGTGTGCCCGGCGTCGGCGAAGCGCAGGAGGAACGTCTCACGCCCGGGCCTCCCGGCGGGCCAGGTCTCGACGGTTTCGACGGCGAGCCCCGGCAGGCGATACCGCTCGCCGGCGAGGCGGTGCCACCGATCCAGCTCCATGGGCGAGGACGGCGACCAGCGCAGGGCGGGTGGCGGAGCGAGCCGGAGCGGGAGCGAGGACGTGACGGAACCCAGTGCCGCCAGGGGAAGGCGATCGTCCTCAGTGGACGGGAGGACTTCGAGGGTCGGCAGCGTCCCGGTCAGGTCGAGCGACGGCCCCTCGACCCCCGTGTACGCGCCGACCGCGCAGGTGCGCTCGATCAGCTCGGCCGCGAGCCTCGGCTCCTTCAGCCGGGTCAGCAACGTCAGCGCCAGCCCCATCGTCGGAGCCGCGATGTCCCGCGCCCAGGCCGTGCGCGCCTGCGGCGAGACGAACTCGAACCGGTACTCCGCCGCCGCGAGCGCCAGCGGGAGCACGAGATCCAGCACCGCCCGCAGGTCTTCCCCGCGGGCGCACCCGATCGTGGCCGCCACGAAATCCGTGTGCAGGTGGTCGGCCCACTCCCCCGACTCACGCGCCGATTCCCTGGCGCGGGTCGCGTAGTCCTCCGCCGTCGCCCAGTCGCCTTCCGCCGCCGCGCAACGGGCCAGTGCCGTGTCGACGAGGCGGAGGCCCTGGGCGTCACCGTTGGCCGTCCGGATCGTCTTCGCGTGCTCGAACTGTTCCCTCGCCTGCGCGACGTCGCCCGTGTACAGCAGCAACATGCCCAGCGCGTGGCTCGCCTCCGCGACGTCGCCGGTCAGGCCCGCCGCCGCGAGTTCGTCACGGGCGGCGGCGATCGCGGCGACCGCGCCGGGGAAATCGCCCGCCAGGGCACGGGCCTCCGCCAGCCCGATGTCGGCCTTCGCGGCCACCGGGGCACCCGCGTGCTGAGCGCTCAGCCTCAGCAGATCGGCCCGCGCGTCCGCGTCCTCGCCACCCGCATGGCGGATCCGGGCACGTTCGGCCCTGGCCATGGCCTGCTGCTGGATGGTCCGCTCGCGGATCTCCTCGACCTCCGCCATCGCGTCCAGCGCCACCAGGATCTCGTCGAGCGCGACCCGCGCACCCGCCAGATCCCCGGCGGCGATCTGGACGCGCACCTCGAAGATCCGCAGTTCCATCTCGTCGGAACCGTGGACATCGAGCAACTCGGGCGGATACTGGTCCGGCCCCGCGTCCTTGCGGAACGCCGCCCGCCGGCGCTGCCCGGCGATCAGCTCACGCGCCTCGGCGACGTCGCCCGCCTCCGTGGCCAGGGAGATGAGCACGCGCTCGGCGACCTCCCGGGAGCCTTCGATCATCCGCGCCTCGGCGAACTGTCCGAAGTGGACGATGGCGGCGGCACTCACCTTGAAGACCTGGAGCACGGCCTCCGCGCATTGCCTCGCGTTGCGCAGGTCCCCCGCGGAGTAGCAGACATGGGCCAGATCGCTGACCGCGGCGAGGTCGAGGTCGGTCCGGTCGAGCTTCTGCGCGATCTCCCGCATCCGGGCGTACTTCCGGTGCGCGCCGGCGACGTTCCGCAGCGCGGCGAGCTGCTTGGCCTGGTCCTGGACCTTGGCGGCCTCCATGAGCAGCTTGCGGTACTGGCGTTCGGACAGCGAGCACGCGGGCACCTCGCCGTACGGAGCCGGGTCGAGCTCGAAATGCCTTGCGACACAACGACAGTTGTAGCCGTGTGAAGTCGCGGGACTCAGTTCGGGCGGGAGCGGGCGGTCCGGCGGGGTCTGGGGCGGCGGCATGCCGACGAGCACGTCAGAACTCCTCTTCGGTGGAAGCGGCCGCCGCCCGTTCGGCGAGTGTCCGGTCTTCCGGCGGGCGAGCCCGCACGAGCGCGACCACTGCCGCCCGGTCCTCCGCCGTGGTCCCGGCGACCCCTTCCGCGGCAACGCCGACGACGAGCCCGATACGTCCACTGTGGACGCCCGCCGCGAGACGGGACGCGGCGTCGTCCAGGTCCGCCGTCCCGGTGAACCGCCCGGCGCCGAGTGCCAGGGGCGCCTCCGCGAACGGCTCGCCGTCATGGGTCGCGACAGCGGTGAGCGCCGCGTCGGCGAACGCCCCCGCGACGTCGACTTCGAGCCGGGTGGTCGCCGCGGCCGTGACGATCCGCCAGGTCACCGTGCCTTCGGCGGCATCCAGGACCCCGGGTGGAACCCGCGCCCAGTCGACGCTCGCGCGTCCGCTCGCCAGTACGCCTTCTCCCGGAACGCCCGATTCGGTGCCCGCGGCCAGCGCGTACGCACGCTGACCCGGTGCCGCCGTTTCCAGACGCACCAGCACTTCCGCCGCGGCTTCGGCGCGCACGACGTCGTCCTGCTCGTCGAACCAGACCGAGAGGCGGGTGCACAGACCCCGGACGTCGGCGGCGACCGGCGGCGCGGCGGCAAGGAGGGCGTCGTCCGCGCTCGCCGTGTCGAACAGCTCGGCGGGGGAAGCTTCGAAAGCGTCGAGGAGACCTTCTGCCAGGTCCTCGACCGCTGCCGTCGCGACCGCCGTTTCTAGGTCCAGCAACGCCGGGTCGAGCGACGGGACTCCGAGCGAAGGACTGGCCGGCCACCATCGGCGCAGCCAAAGCAGCAAGGCGAGCCTGCCCAGTTCCGGGCTCGCGGGGAGATCCGCCTGACCCTGGCCGATCACGGTGAGACTGGTTTCCGCGCCCACGAGCCGGGTCAGCCACGGTTCGGCGGCCCCGGCATCGCTGAGTTCGATCCGCATCGAGGACGTCCGGCCGCCGAGCAGGTCCGCGAGGGCGAACCGGATCAGGGCGCCATCCGCCGCGACGACGGGGCTGTGCACCGGATGCGTCACGACACGGCCTCCAGATCCGGCAGGCGGGCCACGAGCGCGCGGCGCACCTTCGTCCGCAGATCCAGCGAGGTCGACCGGACCACGCCGGTGACGAGGTCGCGGACGTCGGCGGCGTCGGCGGGCAGATCGCCGCGGACGTCGAACCCGTGCAGCCGGACCCACAGCCTGCTGAGGAACTGCTTGGCGAACTCACGCAGATCGCGCAGGAGTTCGGCGTCGGGCCGCGGGGTGAGCGGCGTGGCCCCGGCCAGGGCGCGGCGGGCGTGCAGCACGTAGCCCTCCCGCGCGACCTGGGCGTTGAGCTGCCGCGCGAATTCGGGGACACCCGCGGGCGCGGCGCCGTCGAGCGGCCGGAGCGCGGGCGCGAGGACGACACCGAGCGCGAAACAGGCCGCCAGCGCGGGAAGGCCGAGCCCGAAACCGGCCGCGACCCGGGCCAGTTCGTCGTCGACGAGGTCGGCGACGGGAGCCCGCTCGTCCGGGGGAAGACGGCGCAAGGTCGCGCGGACCCGCCGTTCGACGCTGCGTTCGAGAAGTTCGGCGCCGGTTTCGTCACGCCGGTTCAACGGCGGGACGGCGGTGCGGTCCCCGCGCTGAAGGCCGAGGTCCGGCACGGGCAGCCCGGAGATCTCCTGAACGGCCGTGCGCAAGGTTTTCGCCCCGCCCGGCCTTCGCAGCGCGAGCCCGAGGGCGTGCCCGGTCTCCGAACCCGCGAGGGCCCGCCAGGTGGTGTCGGAAAGGCTCTCGACGAACGCCTGGAGCGCGGCGATGTCCTGCGGCACGACGGACTCGGCGTGCCAGCGGCGATGCAGTTCCGCGGTCAGATCGGCCGACAGCCGGGGATCCGTGAGGTAGCCGGTGAGCTGATCGACGCCCGCCACGCCGCCCTCACCGTGCAGATCGCGCAACGCCGCCTCGGCCGTCGCCGTCGCGTCCGGGCCCGGTGTGCCGAAACCGGTCGCCAGCTCGTACGCCAGCGGGAAGCACACGTCCTGGACGTTGCCCGCCGTGATGCGCAGGGCGCGGCGCTGCCGTTTCAGGTGGGTGAACCACGCGGCCGTCGCGCGCAACCTGTCCGCGTCGGCCAGCAGCAGTTCCGTCAGCTCCGCCGCGGCCGCCGGGTCCAGCACGGGACGGCCGAGCCGGGGACGCGCCGCCGTCCGGATCACCAGCGGGTCGATGATCTTCTTGATCGTCCGGGTGAGCGGGCCGCCGTCCGCCGACGACAGGACCTCCACCCCGGGGACGCTCGCCCATGCCTGCGCGAGAACGGCCGACCGCAGCCGGGACTCGCCCGATCCCGTCGTCAAACGCCCTCCCCTCGCGCTGTTTCACTCTATCGGAGCCAGGCGCAGTGACCCGCGTCACTCACACCGCCCTTGACTGACCGTCGGTCAGTGGAACTAAGGTAACCCTAAATCAACTAGCGAAGGGGGTGCCGGTGGGACGCATCATGACGCTGGCGACCGGAGTACGCGGCTATCTCGCCATCGGCGTTCTCCTGCGCGTCGCCGTGACTTGCACCTACATCGGCCAGGGGCTCCTGCTCGCCAGGGTCCTGGAGCAAATGCTGACCGGACACGGGATCGGCGAACAGATCAGGCCGCTGGCGGGGGTCGGGGCCGTCGCCCTGCTCCGCTTCGGGCTGACGTGGATCGCGGAGATCGTCAGTCAGCTCACCGCGGCCGCGACCAAACAGGAACTGAGGACGCGGGCGTTCGCGAAACTGGCGGAACTCGGCCCCGGGCACACCTCCGGTGAACGCACCGGCGAGCTGAAAGGCGCACTCGTCGAGGGCATCGAGTCCCTGGAGGCGTACTACGCCCGCTATGTGCCCTCACTCGTCGCGGTCGCGGTGACGCCGGTGATCGTGCTCGCGGTGCTGGCGGGACACGACCCGTGGTCCGCGGTGATCGTGGCGGCGTTCGTCGTCGCCGCGCTGATCCTGCCCAAGCTGTGGTCGCGGATGCTGAAGCGCCGCGGCGACGAGCTGATGACGGCCTATCTCGGGATGAGCGCGACCGTGCTGGACACGCTCCAGGGTTTGGTCACGCTCAAGGCGTTCGGCGCGGCCGGACGGCGCCGCGAGGAACTGGCGACCGTGTCGGACAGGCTGATCACCGGCTGGAACCGGGTGATGGCGGTCGCGCTGATCGCACAGATGATCTACACGCTGGCGATCGTCGGCGGGGTCGCGGTGACCGTCGCGGTCGCGTCCGTCCGGGCCGTGAACGGGTCACTGGACGTCGCCGCGTTGTTCGTCGTGCTGGTGCTGTCCGGTGAGGCATTGCGAGCGGTCGGCGTACTGGCCACGTCGTTCCACGCCAGTTACGACGCCGCGAGCGCGGCCGACGTGCTGCACGGGTTGTTCGCCCGGCGGCCACCCGCTCCGGAGCGCCTGGGGGTAGCTCCGGCGGAGGGGGTGACGGCGTCGGTCGGCTTCGAGGGCGTGTCCTTCGCCTACAAGGAAGGCGAGACCGTCCTCAGTGGACTCTCCCTGCATCTGGCGCCGGGAGAGGCGGTCGCCGTCGTCGGCCCGTCGGGGGCGGGGAAGTCCACGCTCGTCGCGCTGCTGCAACGCTTCGTGGATCCCGGCGCCGGGCGGGTGACGCTGGGCGGACACGACCTGCGCGATCTGCCGCTCGGGCAGATCCGGTCGATGATCGGGCTCGTCTCGCAGGACACCTATTTGTTCGGCGGCACCATCCGGGACAACATCGCGCTCGCGCGCCCGGACGCCTCGGACGAAGAGATCGCCGCCGCCGCGAAGGTGGCCGACATCCACGACTTCGTCACCGGCCTGCCGGACGGCTACGCCACCGAGGTCGGGGAACGGGGCCTGCTGCTCTCCGGCGGCCAGCGTCAACGGGTGGCGATCGCCCGGGCCGTCCTGCTGGACGCGCCGATCCTGGTGCTGGACGAGGCCACGGCCAGCGTCGACGCCGCCACCGAGGCGTCGATCCAAGCGGCGCTGGGGAGGCTGACCCGGAACCGCACCACGCTGGTGATCGCGCATCGGCTCTCCACCGTGCGCGACGCGGACCGCATCGTCGTGCTCGACGCGGGTGTGGTCCGCGAAACGGGAACCCACGACGAACTCCTAGCCCGCTCCGGGCGCTACGCCGATCTCCTCTCCGCACAAGGAGCCTCATGAACGCCGTCGTCACCTCCCCGCTCCGTGCGACGCTGAATCGCGCGCGGCAAGGGAAAACCACCCTGGTGCTCGCCTTGATCGGCGGTGTCGCCCAGCACGCCGGGGCCGTCGTCGCCGCGGCCGCAGGCGCCTGGCTGATCGCGACCGCCGTGACCGGCGCCGGACCCGGCGGCCTCTCCCCCGGCCTGATCGTCCTCGCCGCGGCCGTCGTCGTCGCGGGCACCGGGACATGGGCGGCCGCGCAATTCGGGCACGCCTTCGCCTTCCGGTATCAGGCCGGTCTGCGGCTGGCGCTCTACGACGGCTTGGAACGCAGCGCTCCCCGCGAACTGCAGGGGCGGCGGACCGGCGAGGTCGCGGCGATCGCGATGGGCGACATCGAGCAGCTCGAACTGTTCTTCGCGCATCTGCTTCCCGGCGTCCTCAACGCGGTGACCATCGGTGTCGCGAGCGTCGCCGCCCTCGCCACGATCGACGTCCGGCTCGCGGCCGCGGCGGGGGCCGGAATGCTGTTGACCAGCCTGGTGCCGATCATCGTGGCGCGCCGGACCGAACGCGACGGGCAACGGCTCCGGGAGGAGATCGGCGGCCTGAACGGCGACGTCGTCGACGGGGTGCAAGGAATCCGCGAGCTCCTGGCCTTCCGTCAGGTCGGCGCGTGGCAGGCCAAGCTCACCGCGCGCACGTCGGCGATCCGCCGTCACCAGCTCGCGCACGGACGCGCCGTCGGCTTCCAGAACGGCGTGACCGATCTGCTTTCGTCGGCCACCACGATCACCGTGCTGATCACCGCGGTGGTCCTGAGCGCGTCGGGTGGGATCTCACTGGTGACCGCGACCGTCGCGGTCGGCCTCGTCATCGCCGCGGTGCGCCCGGTCACCGAAGTGGTCGAGATGGCGGGACAGCTGTCGCCGCTGCGCGCCAGTGCCCGCCGGGTGGTCGAGCTGATCGACCAGCCGGCGCAGGTTCCGGACTTCGCGAACGCCACGCCGGCCGTCAGCTCCCCCGCCGTGCGCTTCGATCATGTGTCGTTCTCCTACGAACCCGGTCGTCCCGTTCTCGACGACGTCTCGTTCGAAGTCCCCGCGGGCTCGACCGTCGCGATCGTCGGGCACTCCGGCGCGGGCAAGTCGACCTGCGTCAACCTGCTGCTCCGGTTCTGGGATGTCGGCCGGGGCGCCATCACCCTCGGCGGCAACGATCTGCGGGACTTCCCGTTGGCGGGACTGCGGGACCACATCACGGTCATCCCCCAGGACGTCTACCTGTTCGACGCCACCATCGCCGACAATCTCCGCCTCGGGCGGCCCGGCGCGACCCTCGCCGAACTCGAAGCCGCCGCCCGTGCGGCCAACGCCCACGACTTCATCGAAGCGCTGCCCGAGGGATACGACACGAAAGCGGGTGAACGGGGGCTGCGGCTCTCCGGCGGCCAGCGGCAGCGCCTCGCCATCGCCCGCGCGCTCGTCACGCCCGCGTCGGTCCTGGTCATGGACGAAGCCGCCTCGAACCTCGACACCGAAAACGAACGAGACATCCAGGCGGCGCTGCGGAATCTGCGCCGCGGGCACACCACGATCATCATCGCGCACCGCCTCTCCACCATCCGCGGCGCCGACCGCATCGTCGTCCTCGACGCGGGCCGGGTCGCCGAAATCGGTACCCACGAAGACCTCCTGGCCCGGGGCGGCCCCTACGCCCGGCTCATCGCGGCGCAGCACGGCGGCGTCGTCGGAGCTTGAGCCGTCCTAAGCTGGGGGCATGAAGAGCACGGCACCCAGGACCAAGCCCTCGGACGAGCGCCGGACCGATCTGCTCGACGCGGCCGAGGAACTGGTCCAGAACCAGGGGGCCGAGCGGTTCACCGTCGAGGACGTCACCACGGGGGCAGGCGTCGCGAAGGGCACGTTCTATCTCCACTTCACCAGCAAGGGAGATCTGCTGGACGCGCTGCGGGACCGCTACGTACGCCGGTTCGCCGAGCTCCAGCTCTCCGCCGCGCGCGCGGACGGCGGCATCGCCGGGGTGCGGGCGTGGATGCGGGCGGGCGTCACGGAGTACCTCCGCGACGTCCGCCTCCACGACGTCCTCTTCCACCCCTCGACACGCGGCGAGCGGGACACGCCGAACACGGTGGTCGACACGTTCGCGGAGTTCCTGGCGTCGCTGGACTCACCGCCCGCGGATCCGGAGACGACGGCTCTGATCCTGTACTCGGCGATGCACGGGGTGACCGAGCACATCGTGCACACGCCGGGGACGGATGACCGGCTGCTGGCGGGGCTGGACCGGCTCGTCGATTCGATGCTGGGGGTTTGACGGGTCCTGAGTGGCGATTCGGGTTCTATCAACGGGTAAGTCAAGTGGGGCGTGACCAGCCTCTTCGGTGAAGGACCCCTTCGCTGGCTTCAAGGTTGAGAGGTGGCCTTCGCGGCGTGGTTCTGGACCGGCCTGCGGGCGCCAGCCATTCCCCGAGTGTCCCGTGTGGACAGTCAGGATGTGACCGGTCCAGATCCGCGACACTGAAGGCTCCCTTCACCGCATCGGACGCAGCGAAGCGAGCCTTCAGCCCGTCACGTTCGAGCACCTTGGCCGCCTGGCAGTACGTGAAGGCCTCCTTCCCTACCCTCACGGTAGGGAAGGAGGCCTTCACGGACCTGCGACCAGGCGCGGCGCGACCATTAGGACTAACTTTCGTCCGAGTAGTACACACTTTCGTTGACTTCGGACGAAAGTCCTCTTAGGTTCAGCGTCGTCACAGAGGTGCTCCGCCGCCGACCCGAGGAGCAACGATGCTTCCGTCCGTCCGCAAGCGCTTCAACCGGTCCATCGTCGCCTCATTGGCGCTGGTCACGGGCCTGTCCGGGCTGGTCGCAGCCCCGGCCGAAGCGGCCATCCCACCCCAGCAACCAGGTGTCACGCTCCGCACGTACGACCTCCAGCGCGAGATCACCAAGCTCTGCGTGATCAAGTCCGGGCAGACGCCCAACGTCGACAAGCTGATGCCGACGATCAACTGGACCGGCACGGCCGACTTCGGGCTCAACGAGCAGTTCGTCTCCGAGGTCATCGCC
The DNA here is from genome assembly GCF_046549035.1 of Amycolatopsis sp. lyj-90. Lineage (NCBI taxonomy): Bacteria > Bacillati > Actinomycetota > Actinomycetes > Pseudonocardiales > Pseudonocardiaceae > Amycolatopsis > Amycolatopsis sp. lyj-90. The sequence goes on along the minus strand of NZ_JAJPWP010000001.1, from coordinate 679,449 downwards.
AACGTCAACATCGCCACCGCGGGCCAGTACGAGTTCCGGCTCACCAGCGATGACGGCTCCCGGCTGCGCATCGACGGCCAGACGGTGATCAACCACGACGGCCTGCACTCGGGGACACCGGCGACCGGCTCGGTCCAGCTGAGCACGGGGTATCACGCGCTGCGGATCGACCACTTCGACAACACCGCCGACCAGCAGGTCACCCTCGAATGGCGGCCGCCGGGCGCGGCGGGCTTCGCGCTCGTGCCGAATTCGGTACTCAGCACCGACGCCGACGTCGTCCGGGTGACCTCGCCGGGGCGCAAGGAGTGCGAGGGCGCCGCGGATTCACCCGGTGACGGGCTGCCGCTCAACGCCGTCCACCCCGGCTTCACGCTGACCAACCTGCGCCCGAACGGTTTCCAGCCGCAGGTCACCGGGATGGACTGGCTGCCCGACGGGCGGCTCGCCATCGCCACCTGGGGCGGGTCCGACAAGGTCCTCGGCGAGGTCCACGTGCTGAGCAACGTCAGCGGCAACACGGACCCGAGCAAGGTCCAGACCAAGCGGGTCGCCAGCGGGTTGAAGGAACCGATGGGCGTCAAGTACGTCGACGGCAAGCTGTACGTGTCGGAGAAGACTCGGCTCGTCGAACTGAACGACACCAACGGCGACGAAGTAGCCGACAACTACCGTACGGTCGCCACCTGGCCGTTCGGCGGCAACTTCCACGAGTTCGCGTTCGGCCTGCTGTACAAGGACGGCTTCTTCTACGCCAACCTTTCCGTGTCCATCAACTACGGCGGCGCCACGACCGACCCGCAGCCCGCGCCGAACCGCGGCACGACGATCAAGGTCAACAAGGCCACCGGCCAGGTCTCCTACGTCGCCGGTGGGCTGCGCACGCCGCACGGTATCGGCTGGGGCCCGGAAGGCGACGTCTTCGTCACGGACAACCAGGGCGGCTGGCTGCCGGCGAACAAGCTCGTGCGGGTCAAACAGGACCGCTTCTTCAACCACTACACCAATCCTCCCGGCCCGTTCGACTCCAAGCCGGTGACCGCGCCCGTGTTGTGGCTGCCGCACAACGAGATCGCGAACTCGCCGAGCAACATGGTCATGCTGTCCCAGGGCCCCTTCGCCGGGCAGATGGTGTACGGCGACGTCACCTACGGCGGGCTCCAGCGGGCCTTCCTGGAGAAGGTCAACGGCGAGTACCAGGGCGCCGTTTTCCGCCTCACCCAAGGACTCGAGTCGGGCGTCAGCCGGATCAGCCTCGGGCCGGACGGCGCGATCTACACCGGCGGGATCGACGGCGGAGGCAACTGGGGCCAGCCCGGCAAGCTCGCCTACGGCCTCCAGAAGGTGACGCCCAACGGCACGAACGCCTTCGACATCCGCGCGATGCGGGCCGTCGCGGGCGGATTCGAACTCGAGTACACCCAGCCCTTGTCGGCCGACACCGCGCAGAACCTCGCGGCGAAGTACCAGGCGCAGCAGTGGCGCTACCAGCCCACCGCCGCGTACGGCGGGCCGAAGGTCGACGAGCAGACCTTGTCCGTCACCTCCGCGAGCCTGTCCCCCGACCGCAAGAAGGTCACGCTGCAGGTGGCGGGGCTGAAGGCCGGGCACGTGGTGCACGTCCGGTCCCCGCGTCCGTTCGCTGCGGAATCCGGCGCGGCGCTGTGGAGCACGGAGGCGTGGTACACGCTCAACTCGCTGGTCGGCGGTCCGCCGGCGAGCACGACCTACGAGGCGGAGCGGGCCGCGCTGAGCGGTGGCGCCGCGACCAACACGAACCACGCCGGCTACGCGGGCACCGGGTTCGTCGACGGATACTGGAACCAGGGCGCCGCGACGACGTTCACCGTGAACGCGCCGAAGGCCGGTGCGTACAACGCGGCGTTGCGCTACTCGAACGGCCCGGATCCGGCCCCAGGGAACAAATCCGTGACCGTCTACGTCAACGGCGCCAAGGTCAGGCAGGTCAGGCTCGCCAGCACCGGTAACTGGGACACCTGGAACTCCCAACCGGAAACCCTCACCCTCGCCGCCGGGAACAACACGATCTCCTACCGCTACGACAGCGGCGACGCGGGCAACGTCAACCTAGACAGCCTCACCGTCACCGAGTCCCAGCGCATCCAGCTGTTCAAGGGCACCGATCTGAACGCCTGGGAGAAACGCGCTGGCGGCGCCGCGACCTGGCCGGTGTCCGGCGGCGCGATGGAGTCGAACGGCGGCGACATCCGCACGAAGCAGCAGTTCGGCGACTTCCGGTTGCACGCCGAGTGGAACGAGCCGAACTATCCGCCGGAGGTCACCGGACAGCAGAGGGGCAACAGCGGGATCTACCTCCAGGAACGCTATGAACTGCAGGTGCTCGAATCCTTCGGGGACACCACGCTCGCCAACAACGAAGCGGGCGCGATCTACTCGAAGAAGGCGCCCGACCGGAACATGGCGACGGCTCCCGGAACCTGGCAGACCTACGACGTCACCTTCCGCGCCGCCCGGTTCGACGGCGCCGGGAACAAGACCGACAACGCCCGCGTGACGGTGGTCTGGAACGGTGTCGTGGTCCACAACGACGTGGCGATCGACGGCGGCACGGGCGACAACATCCCGGAGAGCGCGGGCCCGGGGGCGATCCGCCTCCAGGACCACGGTGACCCAGGTGAGAACCCGAAGTTCCGCAACATCTGGATCGAGCCCATCGGCTAGCCCGGGCTGACCGCCTGTGCAACGCACGTGTCCACGCGTGCAACGCCGGTTCCCCCGGCGCGCACAGGCGGTCAAGCTCGTTCCATGACCAAGCTGACCCCGGAGCAGATCGCCCGGCACGCCTACGACGCCGGTTTCCGGGGTGACGGGCTGACCACGGCGGTGGCGGTCGCGCTCGCCGAGTCCGGCGGGAACACCCGCGCCCACAACGCCACCCCGCCCGACAACTCCTACGGGCTCTGGCAGATCAACATGCTGGGCGCGATGGGGCCGGAACGGCGCAGGCAGTTCGGCCTGGACTCGAACGCCGAACTGTTCGACGCCACCACCAACGCCAAGGCGGCCAACAAGATCTCCGGCGACGGCAAGTCGTGGACCCCGTGGTCGACTTACACGAACGGCGCCTACAAACGTCACCTGCCCGCGGCGCGCAAGGTGGCCGAAGCCGTGCGGAAGCATTCCGGCGGGCATCCGACCGGCACCGGTCTGGGGCGGATCCGGGTCGACAAGCAGACCCTCGACGGCTTCGTGCGACGCACCCGCCGGGTCGGCGACGCGCTCACCTCGGCCTCGGGGAACCAGGTCAAGGACGTCCGGTCGATCGCGGACGACAGCTTCGGCAAGATCGGCAAGGAGTCCGGGTTCGCCGACGCGCTCGGTGACTTCGGCGCCGCCCTGCAGAGCCAGGTCAAGGCGGTCGGCACGTCCGCCGACCGGCTCGCGGACGCCGCCGCCAAGGCCGGGAAGGCCTACCACGACCGTGATTCCTCGGCCGCCGCGCGCCTGGACCGGCTCGCCTGAAAGCGTTGGAGACTTCGATGGACACCCTCACCACAGCCCGGCATTTCGCCGCCGACATCCTGGCGCACCGCAACAAGCTCGCGGGCAAGGCCGAGGACGCCGCCCGCGTCCAGTTCGCCCTGCATCAGGTCTCGAAGACCCTGCACGACCAGCACGACCTGCACAAGAAGGAGACCGACGTCGTCCTGAGCCATTGGGACGGCAAGGCTTCGGAGGAGTTCGAGCGCACCACCATGCGGCTGCGCAAGGACATCCGCACCACCGCCGACGCGAGCGCCGACGCCGAACGGGTCGTCGCCCACGTCATGTCCACTGTGGATGGTGGACACACCGCGGTCCAGCGGCTCGCCGACGAGTACATCGGCAAGGCCAAGAAGCTCCTCGACGACGCCGCCGGGGTGGGCTCACGGGCCGCGATGGTCACCGCGATCGCCGCGGCCGCCGATCTCGCGCCGCGGTACACGAAGCAGTCGGCCGCGACGCTGCGGAAGGTGAACGGCGAACTCACCGACGCCGCGAAACGGCTGCGGGCGCTGCGCAAGGAACTCCGGCACGATGGCGTCGCCGACCGTGCGGTCGCGGACCACTCGTCCGGCCACGAGAAGACCGGAGCCGCCAAGGCGTCCACTCGCGGGCAGAAGGTCGTTTCCGCGGCACGCAAGGAGCTCGGCACGCGGGAGAACCCTCCAGGCAGCAATCGGAACCCGTACGGACCGACGGCACCGTGGTGCGCGTCGTTCGCCACCGCGATGTGGCGCAAGGCCGGGGTGAAGATCCCGATCCTGCCCTTCACCGGCGACGTCTACCGCTGGGGTCAGCGGCACGACAAGGCATACGGCAAGAACTCGTTGAAGCAGGCCAAACCGGGTGACGTGCTGTTGTTCGGGACCGGACCGCAGAGCCCGTCGACGAGCACCCACATCGGCATCGTGGAGAAGGTGGAAGGCGACAAGGTGACGATGATCGAGGGCAACTCGGGCGATTCCGTGCGCCGCAACACGCACACGTTGTCCAGCGCCACCTTCTACGGCGGAGTGCGCCCGTGACCACCGGAAGCGCGCGGGACCGCGTGATCACGGTCGAGGTCGAACCGGGCGGGGCGCTGCGGGATCTGCGGATCGAGGAGGCCGCGCTGCGGCTCGGCCCTCAGGAACTCTCGAGGCGGATCCTCGGTCTCGTCGAGCGGGCGACGGCTCAGGCGAGCCGACGTCTCGAACTGGACGACGCGGACTCCCTGGGCCTCGGCACGAGCGCTGAACTGGCCGAAGCGATCGAAGAGACGACTCCGGAGACCTGGAGGGTGCAGTGATCGACGAACGCAGTGTCGAGCAGTTGCTCGAAGACGCCGAAACCCCGGACACCGACTACCGCGGACGACTGGCCGCGGTCACCGGCGAGGCCGGCAGCGACGGCGTCACCGTGACGGTCGACCTGTACGGGAAGCCGGTCGGGCTGCGGTTCGACCGGCTCGCGCTCACCTCGCGCGCGAGCGACCTGTCGGCGCTCGTGCTCCGGCTCGCCGCGACGGCCACCGTCATGGCGCTCGACGCCGGTGAGTCCGTTGTGGACGGTCTCGCGTGGTCATGAGATGTCGTCGATCATCGACGTCAGGCGTCCGGCGAGCCAGTCCGCGTCGGCCGGGGTGACCATCACCCACGGCTCCCCGCCGACGTTCTCGTGGGTGACGGCGTAGCGGCCGGCCTCGGTGTCGAACCAGCTGAGCACCGGGCTCCGGCCGCGGCCGCCGGTGACCGCGAGCTGCCCTGCCCCGTACCGCGCCGACGTCACCATCGTCGCGAGGGGCCGCACGCCGCGCCCGGTGATCCCGGCTTCGGCCAGGGCGCGCTCGAAACCGTCGTAACCCGCTCTCGCGAAGCCGTCCATGGCCGCCGAGAAAGCGGCTCGCGGCAACCGGATCTGCTCTCCCGGCCCGGGCACGCCGTCACCGAGCATCCGGCCGACGGTGACGATCAGGTCGTTCGCCCGCAACGGTTCGAGGACCAGGTCCTTTTCGTCGAGCACCGCCAGTACGCCATGGGCACCCCGGACGGCCGCGAGCATCCGCCACGGCTGTTCGCCGAGCACGAGCGCGTCCACCGACAGCGCGGGTGAGCCCAGAAGGACGAACAGGTCCTCGATCGCCGGGTCGACGTCGTCGCCGCTGGTGAACCCTGCCTCGGCCAGCGCGGCGAAGACTTGTTCGCCCAGTTCGTCCCGTTCGTCCATGGTTTCGCCGTGCGAGGCCACTTCGAGCGGGTAGGGCAGCTCACCGTTTCCGAGATCAGCCCACAGCAGGTCGAATTCCCGATGTGACAGGACGATGCCCGCCGAACTGCCCGAACGCCGCGCCATGGCCGCCCCTCCCCTTTTCTCCGCCACTCGGCGGGCACGATACCGATCGAACGGTGAAGATGAACGCGAAAACCCGACGAATCCGCGAACGGTGCCCATGACCGAACCAGAAGTCGCGACCGGACAGCTGATCGTCCGTGCCTCCGGCGCCGCGGCGGCGCGTGCGGCCATCCTCGGCGACCGGAAGACCGGCCCGGACGGCATCCAGCTCCTCCTGCGGTGCACGGTTCCACGGGCTGTCGCCGAGGAAGGCGCGAAACTCGGCTTCGCGGGCTGTGTCCTGCACGTGCTGCCGGTCGGCGGGCACGACGGCGAAGCACCCGGCAGGCGCGGCGTCGTCATGCTGACCCTTCCGGCGGCGGAACTCTCGTTGTCCTTCACCGAATTGCGCCCGCTGATGTTCCGCCCCGTCGACGTCGACGGGGCGCTGCGGGCGTTGTTCTCCAGCTCGATCGCCCATGTTCTCGCGGTCGGCTCGTCGCTCGATCCGCATGGCCTCGCGCACCACCTGCGCGGACTCGCGGAACTGGTGCTGCGCAGTGTGCTGCGGGCCGAACTCGACCGCGCAGACGCGCTCGCGACCCGCCGGCGCGAGGCCGTCCGGTACATGCGCGACCATCTCGCCGACCCCTCGCTGAGCGCGGATCAGGTGGCCGAGGCGCTCTACATCTCGCGACGTCGGCTCTACCAGCTGTTCGACGACGGTCAGGGCATCTCCGAACGGATCAAGGGGCTGCGGGTCGAGCGGGCGAAGACTCTGCTGGCGGATCCGGCCAAGGCCGCGCGGGGGATCGCCGAGATCGCCAAGGACTGCGGCTTCGCCAGCGCGGCCCATTTCTCGCGCTCTTTCCGGAAGGCTGTCGGGGACACGCCCCGCGAGTTCAGGGAACGCGCGCTGGAGCACTGAGGTCCACTCCCGCGACGAGGGTGCCCGCGAGCGCGGCGACGTCCAGCCAGCCGCGGCCACCGGGCGAGTGCAGGGTGAACACCGCGACGCGCGGGCGTTCCGGGTCGAGAACGACGGCCTGCAGCTGCGCGCCCGGCCCGTCCACGGCGATGCGCTCGACGATCACCACCGGATATCCGCGAGCCGTCGTCGCGGTGCTGACCTCGCGAATCCCTGGCGTGGTGTCGGCGGCGAACCAGCTCAGTTCCGCGGCGGCTTCGACACTCAGCGGTCGTTCGACGGGGATCGACCCGGCGAGCAGCAACGCCGGGTCGGCGTCACGATGCTCGGCGATCGCCAGCAGTCCCGCGCGGTGCTCGTGGGCGCGTTCGGCGGCCTGGATCGCGGCGGACTCCAGCCCGAGGTCGCGTTCGGCGTCCGGGCCGCGGAGCCGGATGAGCAGCGCGTGCAGTTCGGCCGTCGTGCGTTCCACCGACGCCAGGGAGACCGGGGTGATTCCCGGGACCGCGGTGAGTTTCACCGGCCACCCAGGGAAACGGCCGCCGCGAAAGCACCGACCGCGCCGGACGGCGGGGTGAGGGCCGGACCGGGAGCGCGGGCCAGTGAAGCCGCGAGTTCTTTGCCCAGCGAGGAGAATCGTTCCATGCCACTGGCGACTTCCGCGAAGGACGCGGTGCCGTCCGGCGTCTCACCCAAGCCTGTTCCGGGCTCGCCGAGCGCCCTCAGCCGGCCTTCGACGCGCGACGCTTCGGCCCGGTGAGCCGCTTCCAGCGCACGAGCTTGCTCCAGGACGCGGTCGAGTTCACGCCGCACGTCCTCGTGTCGCACTCTCGCCGCCGCGAGTTCGGCCTGTGCCACCGCGCCGCCGGCGGCGAACTGGACGGCCGTTTCCGCGATCTCGACGGCGTCCTCCGCGTCGGTGAGCGCGCGCCGCAGCGTCACGGCCCGCCGGTCGAGTTGCTCGGCGCGCCGTACTCCGGCGACGACCATGCCCGCCCATGCGGTGAGGATGTCCGCCGTGGCACGAAGGACGGCAGGCGCGGGTTCGAGCACCGTCCTCGCCGCGGCGGCACGGGCGGCGACGGTTCCGGAAGCGTCCCCCTCCCATTCACGCGGCATTTCGATCCGGATGGCGGTCGCCGCGTCGAGTTTCGCGGCCGCCTCCGAACACCGCTGGGCAGCGGCCACGACAGCGTCCGCGTCGCCCTGAACCGGGTCGAAACCGAGACCCCTGAACCCGGGCATCAGGAGCCCCCGTCCGCACGCCGCAGTGCCCGGACGGCGTCGTCGTCGGTGTCCTCATAGGACTTCGCCGCCGTGAGGATCCCAGCCGCCGCACCGGCGAACTCGGCGTGCGCCGCGGCAAGGGAACCCGACCACGGCCGGATCAGCCCGTCGAGTGCGGCCGCGATCCCGGGCGGCCCCAGATCGCCCGCGGCGACGCCTTCGGTCAGCCGCGCGGCGTCGCCCAGGTCCTCCGCGACGTCTTCGAACTGCCGCGCGAGCGCCCGCAGTCGCTCCGGCTCGGCGCGGTAGCCGCTCATTCGCCGAACACCGGCGGATAGGCGGGCGGGAGATCGTCGAGGAGGTCGTATCCGCTTCCGTAGCGGTCGCGGTGTTCCTTGTCCTCTTCCCGCTGGGTGCCGGTCATCGGCGGGTACATGCCGAAACCCGCTCCCCCGGCGCCACCGCGGGCACCCGCGGCGCCCTGGCCGAATCCACCGGCGGCCGGAGTGGCCGCGCCACCAAAGCCACCCGCGAAACCCGCGCCGGTACCCCGGCCACTCCTGGCGGCGTCCTCGACGGAGAGAACGCCACCGGGCAGGGAAGAACCAGGCCCGCTCACCCCGGTCGTCCCTCCGGACGGGAGGTCCACGACTCCGGCCGAGGCCGCGTACGTGGCGCTGTCGTCGGGGTTCACGACGTCCGGTCCCGAGGTCTCCGGTGCTGGAACCGGAACTGGGCGCGGCGGAACAGGCTCGGGCCGGGGCGGCACGGGCACGACAGGTGCGATGGGCCGAGCGGGAAGTGGCTGTGGCGCCTGGATTTCGGCCGCTTTCGGCGGGGCCTCGAACATCGGCGGCAACCGGTGCCGGACGCCCTGGCTGGCCTCTTCGTACTGGTCCATCACCCGGACGGCTTCGGCCTTGGCCCGGTCCGCCTCGCGTTTGGTCGGGAGCTTGTCGTCGAGGAGGTCGTCCATCATGTACGCGCCGTTGGGTCCGTCGAGCGCCTTCACCGCGTAGCCCTCGCGGAACCAGCGCTCGGCGTCGTAGTGCACCGGCTCCGGCATCTTCCGGCGCGCTTCGGTGATCGCCGAGGTGTACGCGTCGAGCCCGTCGCCGATCTGCCGGGAGTTCTGCGCGGCCTCGCTGGCCCAGGCGGTGAGGCGGTGCGCGGACTCGGCGGCCTGCGCCGAAGACGGGCCGTGCCAGGACAGCAGCAGCTTCTGAACGATGGTGCGGACCTCGGCGGTCGCCGTGTCGACGCCCTTGGCCAGCTCGCCCCAGCGATGCGCCTGCTCCCCCAGTTTCGGCGGCTCGGCGGATTTGATCATGTCCCACAGCTGGCGGTGCTCGTAGCACTCCCAGTTGATCTTCCCGAGCGCGCCTTCCTTCAGGTTGGCCTTCCGGCGGCGGACCACCTTCTTCTGCTTGGCCTTTGCCCGGGCGCTCAGCGGATGCTTGTCGGTGTAGTACTCACCGCTCATCGGTCCCCCTCGCCACGGTGTCGACGGCGGACGCGTTCGCTTCGTCGGTGCGGACGTGCTGCTCGGCGACCAGGCCGATCGCGGCACGGAAGGCGGCGAGCTCGGCCAGATAGGACTCGAGCGCGACCTGCACGCCCCCTTCCTCCGCCCCGCCCCGGCGGGCGAACGACCGGCGCATCGGCACGGACACGGGACCTTTGCCGTCGGCCAGCGGGGTCCCCAGCTCGCGGGCGTCCGCCAGATGCGCCTCCAGCACCCGTTGGCGCTCGTCCAGCGCCTTCAACGCCTCCGCGATCTCCGCGTGGTCCAATTCGATGCGATCCGAGCCGTCGGCGACAATGGCCGCGGCACCCTCACCCGTCGGTTTCTCGACCTGATCGGCCTTGCCGACCGGACCGGTCGGCCGCCGCTGCTCGCGCAGCTCTTCGCGGATCCGCTCGGCCTCCGCCTTGCCGTGCACCTTGACCATGTCGCGCGCTCCCTCTCGTCACCGACGCGGACATCCTCGCCGTTCCGGCGCGCCAAGACCAGTGCCGGATACACACCGGGACACGAACCCTGCACAACCGGTCAACCTTCACAGAACAGGGCCTTGGCAACACAGTCGCGCCAACCCTATAGTCTGTTTCACAGATTATCTGTATCACAGATTAATTCCGAGGGGATCCGACCGATGCTCGAAGACTGCGGCCCGCATGGCCGGTCACGGCAACTCGCACTCGCCGTGTTGTGCCTGGCTTCGCTGATGGTGGTGCTCGACGGCACGATCGTGGTGGTGGCCTTGCCGTCCATCCAGGCCGATCTCGGCTTCACGCCGTCGAATCTGGCCTGGATCGTGAACGCCTACCTCGTGCCCTTCGGCGGTCTGCTCCTGTTCTCGGGCAGGCTGGGCGACTTGATCGGCAGACGGCGGGTGTTCCTGATCGGGCTGAGCGTCTTCACCGTCGCGTCGCTGCTCTGTGGCTTGGCGAGCGACCAGGCCACGCTCATCGCCTTCCGCTGTCTGCAAGGCATCGGTGGCGCGCTCACCACGTCGGTCGTGCTCGGCATGATCGTCACGCTCTTCCCCGGACAACCCGAGCAGGGCAAGGCACTCGGGCTCTTCGGCTTCGTCCAGGCGGGCGGGGCATCCCTCGGGATGATCCTGGGAGGCGTGCTCACGCAGGGTCTCAGCTGGCACTGGACGATGCTGGTGAACGTGCCCATCGGCATCGTCGTCGCCCTCGCGACCTTCGCGATCATCGAACGGGACAGCGGCGCGGGCCTGCGAGCGGGTGTCGACGTCATCGGAGCAGTGCTGGTGACCTCGGGCGCGATGCTGCTGGTCTACGTCATCGTCGACACCGGCGAGCCCGTCCGGCGCTGGTCCTTGCTCGCGCTCGCGGTGCTTTTGCTGGCGGGTTTCGTCCTTCGCCAGAAAAAGGCGCCGGTACCGCTGATGCCACTGGCGTTGTTCCGCTCCCGCCCGGTGACCGGCGGGAACATCGTCATGATCCTCATGGTGGCGGGCATGATGGGCTTCCAGTTCCTCACCGCCCTTTACCTGCAGCAGGTTCTCGAACTCGACGCGCTCACCACCGGGTTCGCCTTCCTGCCGACCCCGGTCGCGAACGCCGTCGTCGCGCTCTGGCTCGGGCCTCGGCTGATCGGCCGTTTCGGTACCCGCCCGGTCCTGGCAGGCGGGCTCCTCGTCGCGGCGGCGGGACTGGCGTTGCTGACCCGGGCCCCGGTCGACGGGCTCTACTTCACCGACGTGCTCCCGCCACTTCTGCTGGCCGGGATCGGGATGGGCGCCGCGGTACCCGCCGTCATCGGCACCGCCATGTCGTCCGGATCGCCGGAACACACCGGTGTCACCTCGGGTCTGGTGAACACCACCCTGCAGATCGGCGCGGCCATGGGCACCGCCGTACTGGCGACCGTCGCCGCTTCCCGCGCCTCGTCACTGGTCGAAACCGGTGTGGGACAACGGGAAGCGGCGGCGTCCGGCTTCCGGGTCGCCTATCTGGGAAGCACGGTCTTCGTCGTGCTGGCCATCATCGCCGCACTCGTGCTCGTGCCGGCGCGGACGGAGTCCCTCTCACGTGGCTGAGCGCAGGTTGTGCGCGACGACGGCGCGCAGCATCTCCCGGAACCGGTCCTGGTCCTTCTCCGTCAACGGAGCCAGTACCTCGGCCTCCGCGGCCAGGATCGCTTCCTTGGTCTTGTCCAGCAGCTTCCGGCCCGCCTCGGTGCCCAGGACCAGTTTGTTCCGCCTGTCACCCGGGTCCACCGTACGTTCCACCAGCCCGGCGGACACCAGGTCGTCGACCAGGTACACCATCACGGTGCGGTCGATGCCGAGTTGCTTGCCCAGCTGCGCCTGGTTTCGCGCGCTCCCGCGTACCGCGCCGCACAGCGCCTGGAAGCCGCGCAAGCCGTGCGGAACCTCGGAGACAGCGTCCTCAAGAACGGATCCATGCGCCTGGCATGCCTGCCCCAACAGCCAGCCGAGATTGTCATCCAGCCCTTGCGGGAGCGCGTCGATCGCCGAACCTGTCACCCGGCCCATGCTAGCGCGTGAGCGCAGATCGTCTTCTCGACAGAGCATTCCCGGAGGCGGAACATGCAGGTAGAAGTGTGGTCCGACGTCGGCTGCCCGTGGTGTTACCTGGGCAAACGCCGCCTGGACAAGGCGATCGGCCGGTTCGAACACGATGGTGACGTCGAGGTCGTGTGGCGCAGCTTCCAACTCGCCCCGCACTACCCGCGCGGCGCGGCCCGGCCGCTCTACGAGGCTCTCATCGAGCAGACGGGCGGAACCCTCGCCGAGGTGCGTTCGATGGTCGGCAGGGTCACCGAGCCCGCGGCGGCCGAAGGCCTGACGTACGACTTCGACAGCGCCTACATGTGCAACACCTTCGACGCCCATCGTGTCGCCCAGTTCGCGGGGCGACATGGACTCGGAGCCCGCGCCCACGAACGACTGATGCGCGCGCTACTGGTCGACGGCGAGATCCTCGACGACACCGAGACCCTCGTCCGCCTCGCGGTCGAGATCGGCTTGGACGCCGAAGAGACGCGCCAAGTCCTGGCCGGAGACGACTACGCCGACGCGGTCCGGGAAGACGCTCGTGAGGCGAGGCGACTGGGTGCCCGCGGAGCGCCGTTCTTCGTCTTCGACCGCACCCTCGGCATCTCCGGCGCGGAGTCGGTCGACGTCTTCCTCAGCGTACTTCGTGAGGCTCACGCACGGTCGGCGTGAGGACGTCGCGGGCGACGAGCACCCCGCCGACGAAGCCCATCGGCATCACGATCAGCGCGGCGAAGGGGATCAGGCACAGCAGCGACACGGGAAGCCCCAGCCCGAGAGCGAGCGCGCGGCGCTTGCGCAGCAGTCGCCGCCGCTCCTTCAGGCCCATCCCCCGCCGGTAGAACGGCACGGCGATCAGTTCCAGCGCCAGGAACCACGCCGTGACCAGTGCCAGCAGGACCGGCACGACGGTCTGCCCCACCACGGGGACGAAGCCCGCGATCAGGAGCGGGATCGTGAACATCAGCGAGCGCAGCACCAGCGACAGCCCGTCCTTCAAGCCCATCACCAGCAACCGCCACCCCGACAACTCCACCGCGCCGGGAACGCCGCCGAGATCGTCTTCGACCTTCTCCGCGATGTGCTCGTAGAACGGCCCGCCGATGGCGAGGGTGATCGCTGTGAACCCGATCATGGCGATGGCCAGCGCCACCCCGAACACCGCGGCACCCGCCGCCACCCGCACCGCGGTCCGCAAACCCTCGTCCCAGTCGTCCGCGAAGGGGGTGAGCAGCAGCGCAAGATCGTCGATCCAGAACGCCAGCGCGACGACTCCGCCGAGGAGCAGCAGCGTGGTCAGCACCGCGGGCAGCGCCCCGATCAGCAGCAGTCTCGGTGACCGCAGCAGGATGCCCAGGCCTTGCCCGAACATCCGGAAACCCTTGAAGAAATCCCGCATCGGACATTTCTACCAGTGTCCGGGATGTCCGGTGCCGGCCGCAGGTGTCAAGGAACCCGCAACCGCTGCCCAGGGTTGAGCAGGTTCCCCGGCGCGTACCGGGCCTTCGCCTCGGCGAGCTTCGGCCAGGCGGCACCGAAGTGCGCACGCCAGTCCTCTGTGGACATCGGCAGCGCGTTCGACGGGTAGACCTTCCCACCCAGGTCCCGGGCCTTCCGGTAGAGATCCACGTTCAATTCCAGCAAGCGCGCGTTGTGCAGCGGGTCGTCCGGGAAACCGTTGCGCAGCGGGGAGAAGAGCCAGGAGATCTCCCCCTGAGGCACGCTGAACAGAGGGGTCTCCAACCGGTCGTTCCGCACCGGATAGAGGAGGATCAGCCCCGTGGCGCCCAGTTCGGCTTCGCCGGTGGCCGCGAGGGTCTCGGCCACGATCTGCTCGACCGTGCCGTCGGTGAGGAAGACGTTCAGCCATTGGTGCGGATGGAACCAGCTTCCCTCTGCCCGCAAGGCCGCCTCCCCGTCGGCCATCCGGTTGAGGAATCCGGAATACGTCGTGTCTTCGACTTCGGACTCGCCGAATCCGAGCGAGTCCAGCAGCACAGCCTCGTCCGGTCCCACTGGCGGCGTGTAGTAGGCGACCGCCTCCAGCATGTACCGCCAGCCGTCGCCGTCGGGGATCAGCTGGCCTTCCACGTAAGCGAAGCGACCGTCCACGACGACGGCACGCTGATCCGCCAGGAACGCCGGAAGGGAGTCGTAATAGAGCTTCCACCGCCGGGCCCGCGCCGGTGCCGGGATCAGCCGCAAGGTCGCTCGGGTGATCACCCCGCATTGGCCGAGGCCACCGAGGACGGCGTCGAAGAGTTCGGCATCAGTGTCACGCGAGCAGGTGCGCACCTCGCCGGTTCCGGTGACGACCTCCAGTTCCACCACGCCATCGGTCTGCGTGCCGTGCTGGTGGGTGGCGCCGCCGATCCCGCCGACCACCAGCGTGCCGGCGACGGTCAACTCGAGGTAGTCGGTGAGCACCGGCGGTGTCAGCCCGTGCGGCAGCGTCGTTTCCAGTACTTCACGCCAGCGAGCTCCTGCCTCCACCGAAACCCGATCCCCGGTGACCATCCGGTGCGGCGGCAGCGCGGTCATGTCCAGCACGATCCCGCCCTCGGCCAATCCCTGGCCGTACGGCGAATGTCCGGCGCCCCGGGCGGCGACCGGCAGGCCACGGGCGGCGGCGAACCTGAGCACCACGGCCACATCGGTCACCGAGGCGGGTCGCACCACCAGGCCGGGCCTCGCGTGGATCAGGTTCCCCCAGTCACGCCCGGCGACGGACAAGGCGGCTTCTCCGGTAAGGATCTCTCCGGCGACGGCGGGCAAGATCTCGTCGGTCATCGCCCCACGTTACCGATGATCTCCGGATCGGTGGTCCGGCTCACCTGCCGCCTCGGCATACCGAGGAGATAGGCGATTTTCACCGACGCGAGCGCGGGGGCGCCGCTGCGAGGTTGGTGACGTGACGAACCGAGCAGCCTCCTTGACGCCGACGCGCCTGGCCCGCGGCACCGTGCTGGCAGCGGCGACGCTGACCATCATGGCCGCGGCGATCATCGCGCCCAGCCTGCCCGCCATGCGGGAGGTCTTCGCCGGTACGCCCGGCTCGGGACTTCTCGTGCGGCTGGCACTGACCGTGACCTCGCTCGCGATCGCGATCAGCGCGCCGCTGTCCGGGATCTTCGCCGACCGCGTCGGGCGCCGTCCGCTGCTCCTGACCGGGCTCGTGCTCTACGCGATCACCGGCACGGCCGGGTTCTTCGTGAGCGACCTCTCCCTGCTGCTGGTCACCCGGGCCGGGCTCGGGCTCGCCGTCGGCGGGATCATGACCGCGGTCAGCACGCTGATCACCGACTGGTTCGAAGGCCCGGGCCGCGCGTCCTTCCTCGGGCTCCAGCAGGCGTTCGCGAGTCTGGGCGGTGTCGTCTTCCTGCCGCTGGCCGGGCTGCTGGCCACGGTGAGCTGGCAGGCACCGTTCTGGATGTACTCGGCCTCGGCGATCGTGGCCGTCTTCGCGATCGTCTCCCTGCGTGAACCGCCGCGGAGCGATCCCACGGTGCGTGAGGGCCAGCGGGCCCGGCTGCCCGGCCGCATCATCGGCGTGTACGTCCTGGCGCTGGTCGCGACGCTGGTCTTCTACATGGCGCCGACGCAGTTGCCGTTCCTGCTGGAAGGTTTCGGCAGCGGCCCCGCCGTCATCGGCGCCGTGGTCGCCGGGAGCACGCTCACCAGCGTCGCCGGCGCCCTCGCCTTCCCCCACCTGCGCAAACGCCTGAACCCCACCGCGATCACCACGATCAGCGTCGCGCTCCTCGGCGCGGGCTGGCTGCTGATCGGCACCGCGGGCACCGTCGTCCAGGTCGTGGCCGGACTGCTCGTCGGTGGTTTCGGCGTCGGCTTCGTCGTCCCGAACCTCAACCTGCGCCTGGCCGAGTTCGCCGGTCCCGCGCAACGCGGCCGGGTGCTCAGTGGCCTGGTCACCGGGATCTTCCTCGGGCAGTTCCTGTCCCCGCTCGTCGTCCAGCCACTCATCCAGACCATCGGCATCGACGGTGCCTTCACCTCGACCGGCATCGCGATGGCGATCGGAGCGGCGCTCGCCGCTCTTCTCTCGAAACGAAAGGAAGCACGATGATCTACCACGGCAACCGTTTCACCCTCCGGCCCGACGCCTCGCCGGAACAGGTCGAGGAAGCGTTGGAAAGCCTCCGCAACCAGGGCCGGGTCATCCCGTCGGTGAAATCCTTCGTGGTCGGCCGCGATTTCGGCGGCGAGTACGAATGGGGCGCCGTCTTCGTGCTGGAGGATCTCGAAGGCTACTGGGAATACCTCATCCACCCGGCGCACCGGAACACCGACCGGGTCGGGCTGCCTCTGGTCGACAAGTTCGCGTCGTTCGACATCACCGACGACCCGGGCCCCGAGATGGGCGCGAAGATCGCCGAACTGCACCAGCGCCGCTACGACAACGACGCCGAGCTGACCAAGCTGGTCTCCGATCTCGGCGAGTACTCCGGCAGCGCCGCGCCCGGAAAGCACGGTGACTGACGATGGCGGGCGAATTCGCGAAACTGGCCGAATCCTGGGTGGCGATCTGGAACGGCGACCTGGCGCTGACCGAAACCACCGTGCCCGAGGACTTCACCTGGCACGCGGCCCCGCTCGACGGCGGGCCGGTGCGGGCGACCGTCGGCAGGGAGAACCTGAAGACCTGGGTGGGCGGCCTCCGGGCGGCGTTCCCGGATCTGCTGTTCACCGTCCACATCGGACCGATCGTCGACGGGGACGTCCTCGTCCTGCGCTGGCTGGCCGAAGGAACCTACCGAGGCGGGTTCCCCGGCGCGGACGAAGAGCAGGTGGGCCGCCGCGTTTCCTTCCACGGCACGGACATCCTGCGCGTGGCCGACGGGCTGATCGCGGAATACTGGATCAACGCGGACATCCTCTGGCTCTTCGAGCAACTGGGAGTGCGCGAACTCCCCGTCAGGACACCGTGAACGCGCTCAGCACGGCCAGGTGGTCCGACGGCCAGCCCGACCCGCCGCCGAAGGTCCGGGTGCTCTTGGGTGTGATCGATCCGCCGCGGTAGAAGACGAAGTCGATCCGGTCCTGCGGCTCCGGCCTGCCCTGGTTGTCCTTGACCACCGGCGACCAGGTGTCGCCAGGATCGGCGACGGGGTCGGGCCGCAGCTTCCGGTACGAATCGGTGAAACCGCGAGCGGTGAACGCCTTCGTCGTCGGCCAGGCCACCTCGTAGCCGCAGTGCCGGGACTTGGCGGCCGCGGTCCAGTCCTGATGGGACGGGCTGTTGAGGTCGCCGGCGACGATGCCGGGACTGCTGCCCGTCCATTCCGCGATCTGCTCGGCCTGACGGCGGCGGTTCGTCTCGTCGGCGAGGATCGTGCTGACACCGTCCTTGTCGAAGCACGCGTTGTACGGGCCGTATTTCGTGTAGTCCAGGTGGATCGAGTAGACCCAGACCCCGGCGATCTTCGCCGTGATGGCCCTCGCGCCCGTGTCGTTCCACGATTTCCAGTCGGTGGCCTGGATCGGCAGCGCGCTGATCACGTCGATGTCCCAGCCGGGCTCGGTGTGCTGCCAGCCCAGCGCGTCGGCGATCGCTTCGGTGGCGCCGCCGCCGGTCTCCGAAAGCGCCACCACGTTCGCGCCCGAAGCCCGGATCTGGTTCACCACCGAGCCGATCCCGCCGTGCGAGCCCTGCAGCCAGATGTTGAAGCTCAGCACGGTCAGGTTCGTGGCGGCCGAGGCCGGAGCGGCGGTGCCGGCCATCGTGAGCAAGAGGACGGCGAGAACGCCCGCGAGGCGGCGCTTGGCAGAGGTCACGGGATCTTGGTCTACCGGTGGGACGGGGCGAAGTCCAGCCGTCAGACGAGTGTTCAACGACTGGACACTTCGGGTGAACGCGCCGCCGTCCGGCTGTGTCGTGAGTGGTGATTCGGGTTCTATTGAGGGGAAGGGCAAACGTGGTGTGTTCGCGGGCGGGTCGCGCCGAGCCTTCAGCGTCGCGGATCTGGCCGTCCGACGAAAGCCGACCTCATCCCGACCGTCCACAGAGGACACCCCTGGGCGAGTAAGTGTCTGATTGATGACTATTTGCACGCTTTGCGAGCGGGGTCGTGAGTGGTAAAGCGCGTTCTAACCCTCCTTACCACTCACGACCCCCTCGAAAACCGCACATCTAGCCGTTAACCGGACATTCAACCGTCAGAGAGTGTCCCCCTGTGAACACTCGGGGAACGACTGGCGCCCGCTGACCGGTCCAGAACCACGCCGCAAAGGCCATCTCTCAGCCTTGAAGCCAGCGAAGGGGTCCTTCATCGCAGAGGCTCGGTCACGCCACCTTTGACTTACCCGTTCTAACCCGAATCACCACAGGCGCGGCCGCTAACCACCATCCGCGAGTGAGCCACTCCCGCCGGGACCGGTCACGATGACACGGCTGCTCACGACGTTCCCGAACGGGACGATCGTGATCTGCCAGGTCTGCGGCGAGCCGACGTTGATCGTGGTCGTCGCCCGCTTGACCAGGGCCGGGAGGCCGTCGACGGCCAGGGTGCGGAGGTCGAACCGCGGCACCTGGGCGTCGGTCGGCGCGAAGACCACGGTCAGCCGTCGCTCTTCGACCACCACGGTGACCACCTGCGAAACGTCCGCGGCCTCCGCCAGCGAGTCGATCGCCCGCCGCAACTCCCCCTCGCCCAGCAACGATTGACCGACGGTAACGGTGGCCGAGCCCGACGAAGACGTGGTCACGCTCGACGACGTCGAAGACTGCGTCTCTTCCGACCCGGTACGGGACTCCGGGCCGAACAGCTCCGCACGGAACAGGAACAGCACGAGCGCCGCCCCGAGCAGCAATCCGAAGAGCGTGAGCGCGCCGTACCCACAGCCCTCCGCCTGCTCTTGGACCAGACTGGTCTCCGGAGCGGACTCGATCACGGCGCCGACGGCACGGCGCTCCCACTCCGGCGAAGGCCGGTCCACGATCTGCGCCTTCCACGGCCTGTTCGGCGGGTACTGGACGACGAGGATGCCGCCGGGCCGGTGGTTCGGGATGTCCACCAGGTTGACGCCGTGCTGGATCTTGACGCGGTACGTCGCCGCGCCGTCGGGGGCGACGGTGAGGACGAAGTCGACCGGGATGTCGCCCGTTTCCGTACCACTGGCCCGAAGGCTCTCGATCTTCGCGAGCGCGACCACCGGGACGATCGCCGCCTCGCGGGCGCGTCGCGGTGCCCCGGCGAGGTAGAGCAGGATTCCGTAGACGACGGGTAGCCCCAGACCGGCGATGATCAGCGGGACGTACTCGATGATGATGCCGACCACGAAGGCGCACAGTGTCGTCCCGATGACGATCCCGGACAGGAATCCGCGGACGAGGGCGAGCGGGCCGGGGCGGGCGGGTTCGGGGACAGCCGACATGAACGTGACTCCAGACTTTCAGGCCGCGGGCAGCCAGTCGCTGAGGGCGGGGCAGCGCCGGAGCGCCACGAAGATCTTCTTGTCATCGGCCGGTGACGCCGGATCGAACAGCACTTCGGCGGTGGCGATGGTGGTGTCCCGGGTGCGGCGGGTCACCCAGTGCCGGACCCCCGCGACGTCGACGAAGCACAGTGTGACGGTGGTGCCGACGACCCGGGTTCCCGATTCGTCCCCGCCGACGTGCACCTTCACGTCGACGATTTGAGCAGGCACGCGGCGACCGTAGGCCAGCAGCCGGTCCCTGGTCCGGACCATCTCGACGTACCGGCGTGAGACGCGGATGGCGTACCACAGCACGAGGAAGGTCAGGACGAGCATGAGCGCGGGCACCCACCGGTCCGCGTAGTACAGCAGCCATCCCCAGAATCCCCACTTCTCGTCCGTGTGGAAGACCGGGTCGACCGCGATGCCGACGGCGAGCGGCGGAAGCCACTCCCGCGACGATTCCCAGGTGCCGAGGGTACTCGCGGCGAGCAGGAGGACGACCGGGAACACCGATCCCGCCGGGCGGCCCTGGTAGCGCTTCATGGCGACATTGGCGAGGCTCGCCCCGGCGATACCGCCGAAGACGGCGAAGGTTCCCCACACCACGCCGTAGGGCGGGTCACCGTCGGAGCGGTCGTCGAAAACGCTGTCGATCGCCATGGTCCGGAACACCTCGACGAAGGAGCCGAACCCGCGCCCGGCCACGAATCCGCTCACCACGGCGACGGCCGAGGCCACGATCGCGCCGACGAGCAGGCGCCGGTCTCCCCGCCAGCGCTCGATGCGGTCGCGCCGGGCCTGGGCCGGGTCCACTGTGTTCATCACGCTCACCTCCGTTCGGGCTGCGCCCAGCTTCCGTCAGGGCGGCCGCTACCGAACCCAGGTTTTGCCTTCCTAAACACATTAGGCAATTCCCGAATGGACTATGATAAGCTGGCGAACATGGTGCGAGCAGGGCTGACCACGGAACGCGTGGTCCTGGTGGGAGCGGAGATGGCCGACGAGGTCGGCTTCGAGCAGGTGACCCCGACGGAAGTCGCCAAGCGATGCGGCGTCAAGACGGCGAGCCTGTATTCGCACGTGAAGAGCGCCCACGAGCTGAAGACCGGAATCGCCCTGCTGGCCTTGGCCGAACTCGCCGATCTGGCCGCGACAGCAGTGGCGGGCTTGGCAGGGCGGGACGCGCTGATCGCGTTGGCGAACGTCCATCGCGACTACGCCCTCGAACACCCCGGCCGGTTCACCGCCGCGAGGTTCCGGCTCGCCCCGGAACAGGCCGTCACCAGCGCGGGCGTCCGGCACGCCGAGCTGATGCGCGCGATCCTGCGCGGTTACGACCTGGCCGAACCGCACCAGACCCACGCCGTACGGCTGCTGGGCAGTGTCTTCAGCGGCTTCGTCGGGCTGGAGTCCGCCGGCGGCTTCAGTCACAGCACCCCCGGCTCGCAGGAAAGCTGGATCGAAATCCTCGACGCGCTCGACGTCCTGCTGCGCGCTTGGCCCCGAAGGAAATGAACAAGGAAATGCTCACCACCCCGATCACCTCCGACCTCGTCCGCGGCGCCCTCGACCTGGAGCGCACGGAACGCGGCGTACTCCCCCACCGGTTGCCCGCGCGGGCCCGGCAGCAGATCCCCGACGGCCAGCTGGCCATGGCGGAATCGCAGCCGTCCGGTGTCCGGCTGGCCTTCCGCACCACGGCGACGGTCGTCGAACTGGACGTCATCGCCACCAAGCGGGTCTACGTCGGCGTGCCGCCCCGGCCCGACGGCGTCTACGAACTGCTCGTCGACGGGCGCCTCGCCGGACGGGCCAGCGTGACCGAAGGCGACACGCTCACCATCGACATGACCGACGGCAGCATGCGAACCCAACCCGGTCCCGTGCGCACCGTGCGCTTCGCCGATCTGCCCGGTGACGAGAAGGACGTCGAGATCTGGTTGCCGCACGACGAAACCACCCAGCTGGTCGCCTTGCGCACCGACACGACCGTCCACAGTGCACAGACCCGCGGCCGCAGGACCTGGCTGCACCACGGCAGCTCCATCAGTCACGGCTCCAACGCGGCGACCCCGACCGGAACGTGGCCCGCCGTGGCCTCGGCCCTCGCCGGGGTGGAGCTGGTCAACCTGGGTTTCGGCGGCAGCGCGCTGCTCGACCCGTTCACCGCCCGCGCCATGCGGGACACGCCCGCCGACCTGATCAGCGTCAAGATCGGCATCAACCTCGTCAACTCCGACGCGATGCGCCTGCGCGCGTTCGTCCCGGCCGTGCACGGTTTCCTCGACACCGTCCGGGAAGGGCACCCCACCACGCCGCTGCTGGTCGTCTCGCCGATCCACTGCGCGATTCACGAGCACACGCCGGGACCCTGCGCCGTCGCGATGAGCGAGGGAAAGCTGCGGTTCAAGGCCACCGGCGACCCCGCCGAGACCGCCGCGGGAAAGCTGACGCTCACCACGATCCGCGGCGAGCTCGCCCGCATCGTCAAGGAGCGCAGCGCGACCGATCCGAACCTGCGTTACCTCGACGGCCTCACCCTGTACGGCGAGGCGGATCAGGCCGCCATGCCGCTGCCCGACGAACTCCATCCGGACGCGGCCACGCACCGGCTCATCGGGGAACGCTTCGCACGGCTCGCCTTCGACGACTGATCCTGGGTACGGGACCACGCTCACGACCCCGTAGAGAACCCCGTATCCCCTCACGGACCGTCTGCGCGGAGAACGATCTCTAGGCCGGGCGTGTGATCACACCGGTGTTACGGCGCCGTTTGCTGTGCGCGAATGGGTCGGTAGGCCGATCGGTGCGATACCTATCTTTCTTCCTGCCCAACGAAAGTCGGTACCCGGCACCGGTGGACGCGATCACCCTGGATCGAGACCGGATCACCGGTGCCGGGCCACCTTGGCCGTGCCCGGCCACCCACCGCGTCCAGCGTGGCCACCCTTCGCGCTGGATCCTCCCTCGCGAAAGTGAGTTCCCGGTATGCGCACAAACCCCTTAGCCCGTACCGCCACCACCATGGTGGCCGCAGCCGCGGTCATCGGCTTCCTGGCGCCATCAACGGCCACCGCCACCACCATCGAGGGCTACTCCCCCACCGTGCAGAGTGAAGCGGTGACGTCCCTCGCTTCGGACGCCGGGGTCAGCCAGGCCGCCGCCACGAACTTCCTGCGGGCGCAGACGGCAGCCGCCGAAACAGTGCAGAAGGTCACCGCCTCCCTCGGTTCCCGTGCCGCCGACGGCTACCTCGACGACTCCGCCCGGCCTGTGGTGAACGTGCTCGACCAGGCCGCCGCGGACCAGGTGACCGCGACCGGCGCGCAGGCCCGCGTGGTCAAGCACTCCAGCGCGGCGCTTTCGAGCGCGCAGAACGCCCTGCAGGCGCTGCCCACGGTCACGCACACGTCGATCGGCCTCGACCCGAAGACCAACCAGGTAGTACTGACCGTGTCCGACGCCGCCAAGGGCTCCGAGGCCCTCGTGAAGGCCGCCGAAGCGCTCGGCGACCGGGTCCGCGTGGAGCGGACCACCGGCGAGATGCACACCGCGATCTACAACGGTGAGGCCATCACCGGCGGCGGCACCCGCTGCTCGGTCGGGTTCAACACCAACAAGGGCGGCCAGAACTACATCCTCGACGCCGGCCACTGCACCCGCGCGGTCTCGCAGTGGAACGTCGGGCCGTCGCAGGGCGCCAGCTTCCCGACCAACGACTACGGCCTGATCCGCAACACCTCCGGCAGCGGCCCCGGCGCGGTCACCCTGTGGAACGGTTCGACCCAGAAGATCTCCTCCGCCGGTTCCGCGACCGTCGGGCAGCGGATCAGCAAGAGCGGCAGCACCACCCGCCTCACCTCGGGTTCGGTCCAGCGGCTCAACGTCACCGTGAACTACGCCGAAGGCTCGGTGTACCAGCTGATCCAGACCAACGCGCTGGTCAACCCCGGTGACTCGGGCGGCTGCCTGTTCTCCGGGAGCATCGGCCTGGGCATCACCTCCGGCAAGGGCGGCGGAAGCTCGTACTTCCAGCCGATCGGCGAGGCCCTGAGCGCCTACAGCGTCACGCTCAACCCGTAACACCTCCCGAAGCCGGGCCCTGGTCAGCGCGACCGGGCCCGGCTTCGGCCTGTGCACGGAAGTGTTCGACGGTGTGCTCCCGAAAGCGCCGGGCGGCCGCGGAAAGGTACGTGTCCTCGCGCCACGCGACGCTGAGCACGCGACGGCATTCGGGGTCGTCGACCTCGAGCCACACCACCGTCGGGCTGGTGTCGGCCCGCAGGCCGAGGGAAGGCACGAGCGCGATCCCGAGACCCGCGTCGATGAGTTGGAAGAGCACGGCGGCTTCGTCGCCCTCGCAGACGATGTGGAGTTCGAGGCCGGCCTTCGCGAAGAGGTGATCCACGAGTGCGCGCTGCCAGTAACCGGGCCGCGTGGTGAGGAACGGCTCTCCTTCGAGGTCCGCGAGACCGACGCGGCCGCGTCCGGCCAGCCGGTGACCGGACGGCACGCAGAGCATCACGACTTCGTCGAGCAGCACCCGGCTTCGGATGTCGTTGCCGGACAACGGTTGCGACGTGATGCACAGATCGACGTCACCGGATCGGAGTCTTTCCGCCATCCCCTCCGCCGACGACTGGGACAGCCGGACGTCCACCAGCGGATGACCGGGAATGAAGGTGCGCAGCGGTTCGGTGAGGACGAGCAGGCTTTCGGCCGCGACGGTGACCGTGCCGCGTTCCAGCCCGGCGGCGTCGTCGAGTTCCTGCCGGGCG
Organism: Amycolatopsis sp. lyj-90; assembly: GCF_046549035.1. Lineage (NCBI taxonomy): Bacteria > Bacillati > Actinomycetota > Actinomycetes > Pseudonocardiales > Pseudonocardiaceae > Amycolatopsis > Amycolatopsis sp. lyj-90. The sequence continues at coordinate 655,189 of NZ_JAJPWP010000001.1, read as the reverse complement.
TCGTCGAGTTCGGCCAGTACCCGGTCGACGCGGCGGAGGAACGCGGCGCCGAACCGGTTGAGCCGGATCCGGCGGCCGTGCCGGTCGAACAGGGGGACGCCGAGGTCGTTTTCCAGCCGGGCCAACGTCCGGCTGAGCGAAGGCTGCGCGACACGCAGCTTCTCGGCGGCACGGCCGACGTGTTCGAGCCGGGCGACCGTCTGGAAGTACCGGAGCGCCAGAAGATCCACTGCTGATGCCTCACCTGTTATGAACAGATAACCGATCTTGTCTTGGACAGCATAAGGCTTCGGCTCTTACGTTCGTTCGCGTGAGTGGAACCGTGACTACCCGAAGCCGGACGCTGGTGGTGAACAGGGTGCTCGTGAGCGCCCACGCCGTCGCGATCATCGGCCAGCCGGTGTTCGCCGGCGGCTATCTCGGCGGCGACTACGACATGCTCTGGCTGCACAAATGGGGCGCCGACGCCGTGTCGTACCTGGCCTACGCCCAGATTCTGGCGGCACTGGTGCTGTGGCTGGTCCGCGGACCGCGCTGGCTGTTCTGGGTCAGCCTGCTGCTCGCGGCGGGCGAGACCGCGCAGTACCTCGCCGGGATGGCGGGCGCGCTCGACCTGCACATCCCGCTCGGCGTCGCCCTCGTCACCGGAGTGGTGCTGACGACCATCGGGATCTGGCGGGTGGACCGATGAGCCGCGGGCTCCCCCGCCGGACGTTCCTCGGGCTCGCCGGCGGAGCGGGTGTCCTCCTCGCCGCGGGGCTCACCGCTCCCCGGCTGCTCGCGCAGGGTTCGCCGGGCACCGGCGAGTTGCTGCGCAGCGGGCTCCCCTTGCCGGAGCCGTTCCGGGTACCGCTGCCGATCCCGCCGGTCTTGCGTCCACAAAGGACAGCGGACGCCGATCACTACACGATCACCCAGCGCGCGGCGACGGCCGAGATCCTCCCGGGCGTCCGGACACCGATCTGGGGCTATGACGGGATCTTCCCCGGCCCGACGATCGAATCACGGCGGGACCGGACCGCCGTGGTCCACCATCGCAACGAACTTCCCGTCCCGACCGTCGTCCATCTGCACGGCGGGCACACGCCCGCCGACTCCGACGGCTACCCGACCGACCTCGTCCTGCCGCTGTCCGGCTGGAACGCCGGCCATGCCGGGCACGGCATGGCCGATGCCCGCGCCCGGCTCTCGAACGGCTCGCGCGACTACGTTTTCCCGCTGCGGCAACGGTCCGCGACCCTCTGGTACCACGACCATCGCATGGACTTCACCGGTCCCGCCGTGTACCGGGGCCTCGCCGGTTTCCATCTGGTCCGCGACGACGAGGAAGAGTCACTGGGGCTGCCGTCCGGGGAGCGCGAACTGCCGCTGATGATCGCCGACCGCTCCTTCGACGCGCACGGCGCCTTCGCGTATCCGTCTCTCGATCGGACGCTGCGGACCACGCCGGGAGTGGAAAGTGCTTACGTGGAGGGCGTTTTCGGTGACGTCATCCTCGTCAACGGCGCGCCGTGGCCGGTACACGAGGTGGCGGCCGTGCGATACCGCCTCCGGGTCCTCAACGCCTCCAACGCCCGCCGCTACGACCTGGCGCTGGATCCGCCACCGCCCGGCGGCGGCGGATTCGTCCAGATCGGCGCCGACCAAGGCCTCCTCGACGCGCCGCGAGAGCACGACCATCTGCCGATCGCGCCCGCGGAGCGGTACGACCTCGTCGTCGACTTCGGCCGGTATCCGATGGGGACCGAAGTCACCCTGGTGAACCGGCTCGGCACCGGCCCGACCGCCCGGGTCATGCGGTTCGTCGTCGCCCGCCGCGCGCCGGACGAAAGCCGGGTCCCGGCGAAACTCAGCGAAATCCCGCCGCTCACTCGCGAGCAGGCGGCGACCACGCGCGAGTTCTCGTTCCGTGCCGGCACCGTCCACGGGCGAGAGGGCTGGGTGATCGGCGGGGAGCCTTTCTCGCCGGATCTGATGTCGGCGAGCCCGCGCTTCGGCGAGGCGGAGATCTGGCGGTTCGTCGCCGACATCCATCACCCCGTGCATCTGCACCTGGTGGGATTCCGGATCCTTTCGCGCGGCGGACGCCCGCCGGGACCGTTCGACGGTGGTATCAAGGACACCGTCGACCTGAGCCCCGGCGAGTCGGTCGAGGTCATCGCCCGCTTCGACGGCTACCGCGGCCGCTACGTCTTCCACTGCCACAACGCCGAACACGAGGACATGGCGATGATGGCGAACTTCGAAGTGGTCTGACGGAGGTCAGGAAAGGGGCTTTCAAGACGTTTTTCGTCCTGAAAGCCCCTTTCCTGACACGTCCGAGGGTCAGCCCACGCCGAGCAGCGTCGCGAGCGCCTGGACCAGGGACGCCGAGAGACCGGCGATGGTGCTGTCGAGGTACTCGGCGATCGGCGTCAGCTCCGCCGCGGAGGCCGAGCCACCGAAGACGGCGAGCATCGGCACCGCCAGCAGGCCGGCGGCCAGACCGCGCTTCGTCCACCGGCGGGTGGTGCTCCGGGTGTCGCTCATGGTGTTCATCCTCTCGGCTGGGGATGTGCGGACAGGGGACCGCACGCCGAGGAGGATGTCCTGATCGTCGAAGGCCGGACAAGGCATGTCACCGCCATTTGATGATCATGAAACAGCTGTCGCTCGTTCGAGTGAAGTCCGTTAACCTCAACGACTACCCGCGAGTAACACGCAGTTCACGACACCCTCAGCGGACCGGGTTGGTCAGCTCGCCGATCCCTTCGATGGCCACGGTGACCTCGTCTCCCGGCTTCATCGGCCCGACACCGGCCGGGCTGCCGGTGAGCACGACGTCGCCGGGGCGCAGGGTGAACCAGCGGGTCACCCACGCCAGGATCTCGGGCACGCCGAAGATCATCTCCCTGGTACTGGACCGCTGGACGATCCGGTCGTTGATCCGGGTGGTCACTTCGAGGTCTCCGTTCTCGATGTCGGTGGTGATCCAGGGCCCGAGCGGCAGAAACGTGTCGGCGCTCTTGGCCCGTGCCCACTGGCCGTCGGCGCGCCAGTCGTGCGCGGTCACGTCGTTGGCGCAGGTGTAGCCCAGGATGTGCGCATCGACGTCGTCTGCGGTCAGGTTCCGCGCGGTCTTGCCGATCACCACCGCCAGTTCGCCCTCGTACTCCAGGCGTTCGACCTCGGGCGGGTGCAGGATCGGCTGCCCCGGGCCGGTGACGGCGTTGGGAGCCTTGAGGAACAGCGCCGGCTGTTCCGGCCGGGGACGGCCCTTTTCCTTCAGCTGGCAGGCGTAGTTGCTGCCGACGCAGACGATCGTGCGCGGATCGCACGGCGCGAGCAGCCGGACACCGGACAGCGGGCCGACGATCTCGCCGGGACCGGTGACCGGGTCGTAGGCGCGGACGACGTCGCCTTCGACGCACCCTGTCCGGGCGGTTTCCCCGGTATCGAAGCGAATCAGGCGCATCACGAACCACCCAGCGCTTCACGGACGAGTTCGAGCGGGTGCCACGCCGTCCGGCCCGCTCCGTGGAAGATCTGCTGGCGGCACGAAACCCCGGTGGCGGCGACCAGCGTCTCCTCCGGTTCCTTTTCCAGCGCCGGGAAAAGACGGTCACGGCCGACGGCCATCGACGTCTCGTAATGCTCGGCCTCGAAGCCGAACGAGCCCGCCATCCCGCAGCATCCGGAGTCGATCTCGGCGACCTCCAGCCCCGGGATACGGCGCAGGAGCGCCATCGTGGCGGCGGTGCCGACCTCCGCCTTCTGATGGCAGTGGCCGTGGAAGACGACCCGCCGCCCGCTGAGCCACGATCGCTCCGGGAGCTTCAGCCTGCCGTCGTCGATGGCCTCGACGAGCAATTCCTCGACCTGGCGGACCCGCTCCTTGACCTGCCGCGCTTCGGGAAGTTCCGGCAGCAGCGCCAAAGTCTCGTCTCGCAGGGTGAACACGCACGACGGCTCGCATCCGACGATCGGCGATCCGGGTTCGGTGTCGCGGGCCAGCGACGTGACCAAGCCGGTGGCCTTCTTCTTGGCGTCGTCGAGCAGGCCCTTGGACAGGCTCGACCGCCCACAGCAGCCGCCGGAAGCGAGTTCCACCGCCCAGCCGGCGCTTTCGAGCAACTCGATGGCCGCCTTGCCGATCTGCGGTTCGGTGAAGGTGGTGAACGAGTCGGCCAGCCAGTTCACCGTGCCCGCCGTCCCCGGGGCCGTGGTACGACGGCGGTTCCAGCGCACGAGGTTGTCCCGGACGAACTTCGGCAGCGGACGCTCGGCCTTGATCCCGACGGTCCACTCCATCACCTTGCGCAGCAAGCCGATCCGGCCGGGCACATTGGACAGTGGCGCGGTGGCCGAGCCCATCCGGTTGAGGAACCGGATCGAGCCGAAGATCCGCGACCGCAGCGGGGTGCCGTGCTCCTCGTGATGCTGGTACAGCGTCTCGGCCTTGAGCGACGCCATGTCGACGCTCATCGGGCATTCGCTCTTGCAGGCCTTGCACATCAGGCACAGATCGAGGATCTCGTTGAGCCGCTCCCCGCCGAGCGCGGCCTTCGGATCCGGCTCCGAGAGCGCCTTGACCAAGGCGTTGGCACGACCGCGCGTGGAATGCTCCTCCTGCAAGGTGACCTGGTAGGACGGGCACATCACGCCGGCGGCGGTCTTGCGGCACAGCCCGATGTTCATGCAACGGTCGGCGGCGTCCCGCATCCCGCCCCCGCCGATGACCTCGAACGACAGCATGGTCCGCAACGGCGGCGCGGGCGGCAGGGCGTCGCGGTCGCGCAGGTTGTCGGTCATCGGGGGCGCGTCGACGATCTTGCCGGGATTCATCGTGCCCGCGGGGTCGAACAGCTTCTTGACCTGGCGCATGGCTTCGTAGAGTTCGTCACCGAAGATCTCGCGGTTGAACTCCGAGCGGGCCAGGCCGTCGCCGTGTTCGGACGAGTTCACACCGCCGAATTCGGCGACGAGGTCCTTGACCTTCTCCGCGACCACCCGCATCGTGTCGACCTGAGCGGGATCGGTGAGGTCGACGAACGGCCGGATGTGCAGGCAGCCGACCGAACAGTGCCCGTAGAACCCGGCTTCGAGGCGGTGTTCGTCGAGGATCCCCTTGAATCGCGCGGTGTACTCCGCCAGGTGCTCGGGGTCGACGGCGGTGTCTTCGATGAACGCCAGCGGCCGTTTCGTGCCCTCGCCCGCCGCCATCAGCAAGCCGAGACTGGACTTGCGCACCTTGAGCAGCGCCGCCTGCTCGGCGGCCGTGACCAGCTTGAGCGTGTGATAGCCGTGCCCGTCGCGCTCCCAGAGTTCGGCGACCTCGTCGAGTTTCGCCGCCAGGACGGTCTCGGCGTCGCCGGAGAAGGACACGAACAGCAGCGCCGCCGGGTCGCCGACGAGATGGTTGCCGAGATCGGCGTACTCGATCTTCTCCCGAGACAGGTCGAGGATGGTCTTGTCCATCAGCTCGACCTGATGCGGATCGCAGCTGAGCGCGTCGAGAGTGGCCGAGATCGCGCCGTGTGTGGTGTCGAAATGCCCGACCGCGTAGACGGTCTTCTTCGGCTTGGGCACCAGATCGACTTCGATCCGGGTGGCCAGCACGAGGGTGCCTTCGGCGCCGACCACGAATTTGGCCAGGTCGAAGGGATTGCCGTCGCCGTACCCGGAGAGGCGGTCGAGCCGGTAGCCGCAGGCGCGCCGCCAGAACACCGGCATGCCCTTGGCGATGGCGTCTTCGTTCGCGGTGACGAGTTCGGGCAGTTCGCGGTAGATACGGCCTTCGAGCGTGTCCGCCTCGGCGCGCCGCACGCGTTCGGTCTCGCTCACCGGTTCCAGGCGGGCGGTGGAACCGTCGGCGAGGACGACGTCCAGCGCGCGGATGTGGTCGATGGTCATGCCGAAGGTCAGTGATCCGGAACCCGCGGAGTTGTTGCCGACCATCCCGCCGATGGTGGCGCGGTTGCTGGTGGAGGTGTCCGGCCCGAACATCAGCCCGTGGGCGGCCGCCGCCTTGTTCAGCTGGTCCTGGACGACACCGGGTTCGACGACGGCCGTGCGCGCGACGGGATCGAGATCGATGATGCGGTTCATGTGACGGGAGAGGTCCAGCACCAGTCCGGGGCCGACGGTCTGCCCGGCGAGGCTGGTGCCCGCCCCGCGCGGGACGACGGGCACGCCGAACTCCGCCGCGGTGGCGACGGCCGCGGCGACGTCCTCGTGATCGAGGGGGAACACGACGCCACGCGGCATGATCGAGTACATGCTCGCGTCGCGGGAGAACAGGTGGCGCGTGTAGTCGTCGAAGGCGACTTCCCCCTTGATCCGCGCGGACAGCGCGTCTTCGAGCGGGCCGGTACGGGTCAGTTCGGCTGTCATCGGCGGGTCCTCAGTCGTTCTGCAGCAGTTCGAGGGCGTCCTGCAGCCCGCGTGGATCGGCGGGGACACCGGCGAGCGTGAGTCCCATTTGGACTCCCGCGAGGGTTCCGGCGAGCGTGAGGTCGTTGAACGCGCCGAGATGCCCGATCCGGAAGATCTTCCCGGCGAGTTTGCCCAGCCCCGCGCCCAAGGACATGTCGAACCGGTCGAGGATGATCGCGCGGACCTTGTCGGCGTCGACGTCTTCGGGGACCAGGACCGCGGTCAGCGAACCGGAATGTTCGCGCTCGTCCTGGCAGAGGACCTCCAGCCCCCAGCCGCGCACGGCGGCTCGCGTGGCGGCGGCGTGCCGGGCGTGGCGCGCGAAGACGTTCTCGAGACCCTCGTCGTAGAGCAGGCGCAAGGCCTCCCGCAGCCCGTACATGAGGTTGGTGTTGGGCGTGTAGGGGAAGAAGCCGCGCTCGTTCGCGGTGAGCATCGGGCCCCAGTCCCAGAAGATCTTCGGCAGGCAGGCGGTTTTGGCGGCGTTGAGGGCCTTGTCGCTGATCGCGTTGAAACTCATGCCCGGCGGGAGCATGAGGCCCTTCTGCGAGCCCGCGACGGTGACGTCGACCCCCCATTCGTCGTGCCGGTAGTCGATCGAGCCCAGCGAGGAGATGGTGTCGACCAGCAGCAACGCGGGGTGCCCGGCGGCGTCGATCGCGGCGCGGATCTCCGGGATGCGGCTGGTGACGCCGGTGGAGGTCTCGTTGTGGACCACGCAGACGGCCTTGATCCGGTGCGCGGTGTCGGCGGCGAGCCGCTCGGCGACCACCTCGGGATCGGCGCCGTGCCGCCAGTCCCCCGGCACGAAGTCGACGTGGAGCCCGAGGCCCCGCGCCATTTCCTGCCACAGCGTGGCGAAATGGCCGGTCTCGAAGGCGAGCACGGTGTCGCCTGGGCTGAGGGTGTTGGTCAGGGCCGCCTCCCACGCGCCGGTCCCGGTGGCGGGGTAGATGACCACCGGGTTCGCGGTGCCGAAGACGGGCTTGATGTCGTGCAGCAGCTGCTTGGCCAGCTCCTGGAACTCGGGTCCGCGGTGGTCGATGGTGGCCGCCGACATCGCCCGGAGCACCACGTCCGGGACGTTCGTCGGGCCCGGGATCTGCAGGAAGTGACGTCCGGCTGCGTATGTCATGTGCGCCTCCACGCTCGGCATCGAGATGTTCCACAGAGCGAAACCTTGGTCTCGCTGCTTGAAAGGTATACCGTGTACCGAACTCCGTCGAGGGGGTACCGGCACCAACTTCAAGTCCCTGGATGTGTCAGCGCCGACCGCAGAGGATTCAGATGTCCATACAACTCGTCACAGTCGTGGCGCTCGCCCTGGTGTTCCTGATCGCGACCGTGCTCCCCGTCCACATGGGAGCACTGGCGTTCGTCGCGGCGTTCGTGATCGGCACGGCGTTCGTCGGGGAAAGCACCGACGACATCGTTTCGGGGTTCCCCGGCGATCTCTTCGTCATCCTGGTCGGGGTGACACTGCTGTTCGCGATAGCCAAAGGCAACGGCACCGTCGACCGGCTGGTGCACCTGGTGGTGCGCGCCGTCGGCGGGCGGATCGCCCTGATCCCCTGGGTGATGTTCGTGGTCACCGCGACCTTGACCGCGGTCGGCGCGGTGGTGCCCGCCGCGGTGGCGATCATCGCCCCGATCGGCATGGGCTTCGCCCGCCGCTACGCGATCAACCCGATGCTGATGGGCCTGCTGATCATCAACGGCGCCAGCGCGGGCGGCTTCTCCCCCATCAGCATCTTCGGCAGCATCGTCAACGGCGTCGTCGCCCGCGACAACCTGCCGAGCAATCCGGGGCTGTTGTTCGCGTCTTCCTTCGTCTTCAACCTGCTGCTGAGTGCCATCGTGTTCTTCCTTTTCGGCGGCCGCGAACTGATCCGCCGGTCTTCGGCCGCCAAGACCGAGGTGGTCGCTCAGCCCGCCGCGGCGCTCGCGCTCAGCGGCGCTTCGGCCGGCGCGACCATGACCGAAGTCCCGGCGCCGTCGCCCACCGGAGGTGGAACCGACGAGCCCGAGGAGCGCCTTCCGCTCACTCGCGACCACGTGTTCACCCTGATCGGACTGGCGGCACTCGCGGTCGGCGCGCTGGTGTTCAAACTCGACGTCGGGTTCACCGCGCTGACCGTGGCGACGGTGCTGTCGCTGGTCTCGCCGGGTTCGGCGAAGGCGGCCGTCAGCGAGGTGGCGTGGCCGACGGTGCTGCTGATCTGCGGGATCGTCACGTTCGTCTCGCTGATGGAACGGGTCGGCACGATCGACTGGCTGGGCAACCTGGTGACGCGGATCGGTTCACCCCTGCTGGCCGCGATCCTCATCTGCGCGATCGGCGCGGTGGTTTCGGCGTTCGCGTCGACGACGGGGATCCTCGGCGCGCTCATCCCGCTCGCGGTGCCGTTCCTGCTGGCGGGCGAGGTCGGCGCGGTGAGCATGATCATCGCGCTGGCCATCTCGTCTTCGGTCGTCGACTCGTCGCCGTTCTCGACCAGCGGCGCCCTCGTCGTGGCCAACGCGCCGGCCGGTCAGAACGACAAGACGTTCCGGGGACTGATGATCTGGGGATTCAGTATGTGCGCGATCGCGCCCATCACGACCTGGCTGCTGTTCATCCTGCCCGGCTGGGGCTGAGGTCACTCCACATCGGTACAGGTGTTCACGAGTGACAATGCGGTTCAGGCCAACCTTTTCCTGACTACGCATCCGCCCGCCTGGGGCGACCCAGGTTTGCCTCATCCACCACGTACAGCCCTGCTGAGACGTCATAGGGCACTTGCTCCGCCCGCCCAGCAGCAACGAGTCCCACGTAACGCTTGATTCTCGCCAAACAGCAACCTCCGGTGATCCTGCGACACTAAGCACCAAAATGGTGACTCGCCGCCTTCCTTGCAAAGCAGCGAGTCACCATTTCTCACGATAGTGATCATTCTTATAACACTTGCTTAGCGGGACGATGACGATGATGTGCAGCAAGAAACAAAGCTCACCCGGAGAGCGACTGCCTAGAACACTTCATAGAAGCGACGGACGCAGGACACGAAGCGATCAGCTGAGAATCACTTAAAATCTTGAAGCGGAGGTAGCGAGATGCCTTTCACGTTGGCCAATCGTCTAGTTGTAGGCGTGGCATCAAGCGCCCTATTTGACCTAACCGAATCCCATGAAGTATTTAAAACAGGAAATGAGGAGATCTACCGGAAATACCAAGAAGAAAATCTCGAAATCCCATTACGACAAGGAGTTGCATTTCCATTTATCAGACGACTCTTGTCATTAAACAATCTAGTCAAACCTGAAGACCCCCTTGTTGAAGTCATCATTCTTTCGAAAAATAGTCCAGATACAGGCATGCGCGTGATGCGATCGATTCAGAACCACAGCCTGGCGATCACGCGGGCTATATTCACCCAAGGAAGGTCTCCTTATAGGTTCATGTCAGCCTTGAACATGTCCCTGTTCTTATCGGCTAACGCTTCCGATGTCAGAAATGCCATTGACCTCGGCCTTCCAGCAGGACACGTGCAGCTCTCATCGTTTGTTGACGATGAGAGTGACGACGATCTTCGAATAGCCTTCGACTTCGATGGCGTAATTGCAAACGATGAGGCCGAGCGAGTCATGCAGACTGGAACCCTCACAGACTTCCACGATCACGAGGTCGCTAACGCCATAGTCCCACTAAAGCCGGGCCCGTTAAGCGATTTCCTGGCGAGCATGAACCGAATTCAGAGAATCGAGGAAGAAAGACGTTCATTGGACCAGACCTACAAAATTAGAGTACGCATATCTATCGTTACCGCCCGCAATGCACCTTCTCATGAAAGAGCCGTAAGAAGCCTGAAGTCCTGGGGCGTCACAGTAAACGACGCGTTCTTTCTGGGAGGAATCGATAAAGGCGCCGTGTTGGACGTCATGAAACCCCACATATTCTTCGATGACCAGCAAGGGCATCTCAGCGGAGCCCCTGGAATTCCTTGCGTCCATGTACCATTTGGAGTGGTGAACGAGACGCAAGCAAGCAACGAAAGCGAGGACGCGGCATAGAAAAATATCACTACTCACAACCGAGCGAACAGCTAGCGGGATCGACGCTCGGCCAGCCACTGCTCGGATTCGGGACTGCCGCCGTCGAGCTGATCGACCACCGCGTCGAGGAAGCTGCCGTGCCCGTGGTCGGCCAGCGCCTTCAAGACCGCCTCGGGATCGCCCTCCTCGATGACGGCGAGCAGTTCGCGGTGCCGCTCGACGTTCTGCATCAGCGATTCGCCGTCGCGGCGGGCACTGCGGTTGAGCGCCATGCACAGCTGCATCTGCAGAGAAAGGGCGCGATACGCCTCGGTGACCCGCTCGTGCCCGGCCAGCGCGACGATCGACTGATGGAAGTCGTACTTGCGCTGCGTGAAGACACCCTCGTCACCGTCGAGGCCGGCCTGCTCGAAGGCGGCCAAGGCGTTCCGGCAGGCCTGCAGCCGCTCCGGCGAACGGACCGGGATCCCGATCCGGACGGCGAAGGCTTCGAGTTCTTCGCGCAGGGTGATGATTTCGTACACGTCGTGCCGGGTCAGGGGGCGGACGATGACACCGCGCCGAGGATGGGGCACGACGAGCCCCTCGAAGGCCAAGACCTGCAACGCTTCGCGCAGCGGCGGGCGGGAAACGCCGAGCCGTTCGGTGAGCTTGGCCTCGACCAGCCGCGTACCGGGCGGGAGTTCGCCGGAAAGGATCATCGCGCGCAGCGCCTGGGTGGCCAGATCGGCCATACTCGGCGGTGCGACGATCCGGCCGTCTTCATGCCGCACCGCGGTCGTCGAACTCGTGGTCATCGAGACCCCTCCCTTTCCGTATACGGTATATCAATCACTTCCGACCTGCGTGAGCGGTACGTCACTTTTCGCTCGCTTGGACTTTTAGTCCAAGGCTTATACAGTCAGTCTCGTGACCAACGAGCATCCGTATCCCCCGGCCTTCCGCAGCGGAGACCTGGTTTCCGTGTCCGGACGGCTCGGCGTGACCGAGACCGGTGACCTGGTGCCCGGCGGGTTCGACGCCGAATGCCCGCAGGCCTTCGCCAATCTCGACGCCGCGCTGCGCTCGGTGGGCGCGAGCCGGGCCGACGTGGTGAAGGTCGTCGTCTATCTGATCGACATCGTCGACCGCGACGGCCTCAACCGCGTCTACGAAGAGTTCTTCGCCGAGCCGCGGCCCGCCCGCACGTGCGTCGGCGTCGCGTCGCTGCCCTACGGCGGCGCTGTCGAAGTCGAGGCCCTCGCCCGAGTACGCGATGTCTGAGCAGGACGCGATCCTCGACGCGCTCGCCCCGGTCGCCGACGGCATCGCGGCGACGCTCGGTTCGTTCTGCGAGGTCGTCGTCCACGACTTCCGGCGTCCGGAGAAGTCCGTGGTGGCGATCGCCGGCTCGGTCACCGATCGCAGCGTCGGCGGGTCGATGAGCGAGATCGGCATGGGCCTGCTCGCCCGCGGTGACGAGGCCGAAGACCAGCTGAACTACGTCACCCGGACGGCGTCCGGGAAGCTGGTGAAGTCTTCGACCATGCTGCTGCGCGACAGCGGCGGCTCGGTGTTCGGCGCCCTGTGCGTGAACCTCGACGTCACCGCGCTGGGCCAGCTGCGGACGCTGGTCGGCGAACTCGCCGACGTCGGCACCGCCGTCGAAACGCCGACGACCACCTTCGGCGACGACGTCGACGCGGTGGTGGACGCGATCGTCGACGAGCATCAGCTGCGGCTGAACAAACCCTGGACCGCGCTCAGCCGCGAAGAACGTCTCGACCTGTTCCGCAGCCTGCACGCGCGCGGCGTCTTCGCCGTGCGGCGGGCGGTACCGCAGGTCGCGGCGCGAATCGGCATCTCGCGCGCGTCCGCTTACAACTATCTCTCCGAAATCCGTGATCAAGGAGCATCATGACCGCCCCCGTGACCATCGACGACATCCGTGACGCCGCCGCCCGCCTCGCAGGCGTCGCGCACCGGACGCCGGTCGTGCGTTCCCGTACCCTCGACGACCTCGTCGGCGCCGAGGTGTTCATCAAATGCGAGAACCTCCAGCGTGTCGGGGCCTTCAAGTTCCGCGGCGCGTACAACGCCGCCTCCCGGCTCTCGCCGGAACAGCTGGCCAAGGGCATCGCCGCCTACTCCTCGGGCAACCACGCCCAGGCCGTCGCGCTCGCCGCGCGGGAACTCGGGAGCAGCGCGGTCATCCTGATCCCGGAGGACACCCCGCAGTCCAAAAAGGACGCCACCGCGGGCTACGGCGCCGAGATCGTCACCTACGACCGCTACACCGGCGACCGCGTCGCGATCGGTGAAGCGCTGGCGGCCGAACGCGGCCTGGCGCTCATCCCGCCGTACGAGCACCCGCACGTGATCGCCGGACAGGGCACGGCGACGCTGGAACTGCTGGAGGAGACCGGTTCGCTGGACACCCTGGTCGTCCCGATCGGCGGCGGTGGCCTGATCGCGGGCAGCTCGACCGCCGCGAAGGCCGTCCAGCCCGGCATCCGGGTCGTCGGCGTGGAACCCGAGGCGGGCGACGACACCAAACGCTCGCTGGACGCGGGCGAACGCGTCTCGATACCGGTCCCCCGGACGATCGCCGACGGCCAGGCCGCCGAGATCCCCGGAGAGCTGACCTTCTCGATCAACCGGAAGCTCGTCGACGACATCGCGCTGGTCAGCGACGACCAGGTCCGGGACGCGATGCGGTTCGCGTTCGAGCGCTTGAAGCTCGTCATGGAGCCGAGCGGGGCGACCGGTCTCGCGGCGCTGCTCAGCGGTCAGGTGCCCGTCTCGGGCCGGGTCGGGGTGATCATCAGCGGCGGGAACGTCAGCCCGGAACGCTTCGCGGAACTGATCGCGCGCTGAAACCCTCGTGAGTGATAAGGACCGTTCTTGAGGGGTAAGTCAAAGGTGGCGGGCTCGGTGGCGGGGCAGGCTCCCCCGGAAGACCTGAGGAGCCTTGGCTGTCCTTAAGGGACACATTTTATGATGCAGTTGCCCGGTTTGGGTGCTTTGCGTGCTTCGTGACAGAGGTCGTGAGTGGTAATGCGCGTTCTAACGCTCTTTATCACTCACGACCCCCTCGAAAATCGCACATCCAGCCATCAACCGGACATGCGGCCGTCAGACAGTGGTTCCTTGTGGACCCTCGGGGAACGACTGGCGCCCGCCGACCGGTCCAGAACCACGCCGCGAAGGCCACCCTCGGCCTTGACGCCAGCGAAGGGACCCCTTCATCGCAAAGGCTCGATCACGCCACATTTGACTTACCCCCCAATAGAACCGCCTTTACCACTCACGAGGCCTGTCAGAGGCCGAGTCCGCCGGCCAGTACCGGCCAGGAGTTGCGCAACGCCCGTTGCCAGTAGGGCCAGCTGTGGGTCCCGTCGCCGTAGTAGTCGACGGTCACTGGAATCCCCTTGGACTTCAGCCGATCCGTGAAACTCACGGAAGACGTCAACGCCGCCGGTTCGAAGAAGTCGGACTGCCCCGGCGGGTCGAGCGGGCCGGTCTTCCCGGTTCCGCACGAGACGTAGAGTGCCGTGCCGCGCAGGTCGTCGACGTGATCGAAGGGGTTGTTCGCCGTCCACAACGGCCGCATCCCCCAGCTGTCACCCCACAGTTCGAGGTAGTTGAAGATCCCCGCGCGGGCCAGGATTCCCTGGATGAACAGCGGTGCCCCTTGATTCAACGTGTTCGGCACACCGCTGTACGACGCCGCCGCGGCGAACATCCCCTTGTGCTTGAACGAATACGCGAGCGCGCCGTATCCGCCGATCGACAGTCCGGCGATCGCCCGGCGGGTGCCTGCCCGGTAACCGCGTTCGACGATCTGCCGTACTTCCAAGGTGTGGAAGGTGTCCCAATCCGGAGTGCTCTTGAGCCCGAAGTTCCACCACTTGGTGTACATCCCGGCGGGACCGCCGGTCGGCATGACGACGAGGGCGTCCTTGTCCGCGGTGAACGCCTTGGCGTCGGTGAACTGGTCCCACGACCGGTAGTCGACCGGTTCGCAGCAACCGTGCAGCAGGTACAGCGTGGGCCAGGTCCGCGTGGGTTGCGCGGCCCAGCCCGTCGGGACGAACAGGCGGACCATGCCGGTGGTGCCGAGCGCGGGCGAGCTGATCTTGAGGTCGACCGTGCGCGCGTCCAGCCAGGTCTCCTCGACGACCTTCGCGCCGTTGTCCGCGGTGGCCCGCGTCGGGGCCGCGCTCGCGGGGATCGAGCTTCCCAGCACGGCGACCATGGACAACATCAGCAGCCCCCACCGCCACGTTCGGTTCATCGCTTCTCCTTGCTCACAAAGGGATGTTTCCGTGCTTCTTGGCCGGGAGGGTCTGCCGTTTGGTCCGCAGCGCGCGCAGCGCCCTGGACACCTGCAGGCGGGTCTCCGACGGCGCGATGACCTGGTCGACGTAGCCGCGTTCCGCGGCGAGGTACGGGTTCGAATGCCGTTTGCGGTACGCCTCGGTGAGCCGCCGTTGTTCGACGGACCGCTGTTCCGGAGGCAGCGCGGCCAGTTCACGCCGGTGCAGGACCTGCACAGCGCCCTCGGCGCCCATCACCGCGATCTCCGCGGTGGGCCAGGCCAGGTTGACGTCCGCGCCGAGATGCTTCGAGCCCATCACCGCGTAGCCGCCGCCGTAGGCCTTGCGGATCACCACGGTCACCTTCGGCACGGTCGCTTCGGCGTAGGCGTAGATCAGTTTCGCGCCGCGGCGGATGATGCCGTGCCGTTCCTGGTCCGCGCCGGGCAGATAGCCGGGGACGTCGGCGAGGGTCAGGATCGGGATGTTGAAGGCGTCGCAGAACCGCACGAACCGCGCGGCCTTCTCCGAGGCGTCGATGTCGATCACGCCCGCCTGATACCGCGGCTGGTTGGCGACGACGCCGACCGTGCGGCCCTGCACCCGGCCGAACGCGCAGATCATGTTGGGCGCGAAGGCACTGTGCACCTCGGTGTACTCGCCGTCGTCGACGAGGCGGAGGATCACCTCGGCCATGTCGTAGGCCTGGTTCAGCGAATCGGGAATCAGCCTGTCGAGCTCGAGATCGGCGGCGGTGAGGTCGGGAGCGGTCTCGTCGGCGTAGTCCGGGACGGGGTCGAGGTTGTTGGACGGCAGATAGCCGAGCAAGGTCTGCACCCAGTCGATCGCGTCCTGCTCGCCGACGGCCCGGTGGTGGGCGTTGCCGGAGATCTCGCTGTTCACCGCGGCGCCGCCGAGTTGCTGGGCGGTGACCCGCTCGCCGCTGACGGCGTGCACGACGTCCGGCCCGGTGACGAACATGTGCGCGGTCTCGTCGACCATCACCGTGAAGTCGGTGATCGCCGGCGAGTAGACGGCGCCACCGGCGCAGGGGCCCATGATCAGCGAGATCTGCGGGATGACCCCGGAGGCCAGCGCGTTGCGCCTGCCGAGTTCGGCGTAGTAGGCCAGTGAGACGACGCCTTCCTGGATCCGGGCGCCGCCGGAATCGTTGATCCCGACCACCGGGCAGCCCAACGTCATCGCCAGATCCATCACCTTGAGGACCTTCTCGCCGAAGACCTCGCCCATACTGCCGCCGAACACGGTGAAGTCCTGCGAGAACACACAGATCTGCCTGCCGTCGACGGTGCCGTGCCCGGTCACCACGCCGTCGCCGTAGGGCCGGTTGGCGTCCATCCCGAATTCGGTGCACCGGTGCCGCGCGAACTGGTCGAGTTCGACGAAGGAGCCCGGGTCCAGCAACAGGTCGATGCGTTCGCGCGCGGTCAGCTTGCCCTTGGCGTGCTGCCGGTCGACGGCTCGTTTCTCGGCGATCCGGACGGCCTCGTCCTGGCGGGCGGCGAGATCGGCGATCCGGAACGCGGTCGTCGGAGCGAACGGGACGTCGGTCATGGCCGGGCCGCCCTCGGTGCCGTGAGCCGGGCCGCGAGCGCCGCGGCGACCACCTCGACGTGCGGCGGGTCGATCATCGACAGGTGGTCGCCCGGGACCCGCACGACCTCGAGGTCGGCGCAGAAGGCGTCCCAGCCGAGGGTGTCGTCGGTGCGCAGGTAGCGCGGGTCGAGGGTGGTGGTCAGCGGATGCGGCTCCTGCGCGCGCATCAGCAGCACCGGCCCGGCGTACGGTTCCGGGTCGTAGCGTTCGGCCACCCGTGCGTCCACATAGGACTCGTACTGGTGCCGCAGCACTCCCTGCCCCATCCCGGGCACCCGCGTGGCCAGCCTGTTGATCACCAGCCGGATCTGGTCGTCGTCGCCGAGCTGGACGAGCTCTTCGCGCGGGATGTCCAACGGGACGCCGTAGGTCTTCTCGACGTGCTCGGCGAACCGGTCGAATCGCTCCAGCAGGATCTCGTGCGCCGGTTTCCCCGGCGCGGGCAGCGGCAGGATGCTGTCGATCATGAACACGACGTCGACCCGCTCCCCCGCCGCGGTCAGCCGCCGGGCCGTCTCGTAGGCCAGGCAACCGCCGAACGACCAGCCGCCCAGCCGGTACGGGCCACGTGGCTGGATTTCGCGGATCAGCTCGAGATAGCACTCCGCCTTGCCCTCGACGGTGTCCTCGTCGTCGATCCGTTCGAGGCCGTAGACGGGCCTGCCCTCCGGTAGCAGCCGGACGAGCCCGTCGTAGACGCTGGTCGGTCCCCCGGCCGGATGGAACAGGAACACCGGTTCGGTACCGCCTTCGCGCAGCGGACGGACCGGGCAGCCTCCGCGTCCCTCGATCCGGTCACGCAGCAGGTCGGCCATCGCGGCGACGGTCGGCGTGGCGAAAAGCCGGTCGGGGACGGCTCCGAGCTGCCCGGCGAACACCGCGCGCAGCCGCTCGGCGGCGTCGGTGTCGCCACCCGCGTCGAAGAAGTCTTCGTGGACACCGGGTTCCGCGCCGCCCAGCTCAGCCTGCCAGTGGCGGGCGACCCAGCGTTCGGCCGGATCGCGGGGCCCGACCACCACGTTCGGGACGGCGGACCGCGGAGCCGCCCCGCCGAACCCGGCCTCTTCGGCGAGATGGTCGGCGAGGTCGGCGAGGCTGGCACCGCGCAACAGCAGCGGAATCGGCAACGGCAGGCCGAAGTCGCGTTCCACGACGCCCCTGGCTCGCATGGCGGTGAGGGAATCCAAGCCGAGCCGGGTGAGGGAGACGTGCCTGTCGATCTCGTCCGCGGCGAGGCCGAGCATTCCGGCGACGAGCCCGGCCAGGTAGTCGGCGAGCATCTCGCGGGCGGCTTCCGGCAGGACCGCCCGCAACGCGTCCAATCCGTCCCAAGTGGACGGTCCGGCGGCCGGTTCCTCCCCCGGTACCAGGATTTCGAAGAACGGGCGTCCGGCCAGCCGTGGGAACAGGGCCAGTACGGTTCCGGCGTCCACGCGGGCGATCCCGGTCGCCCCGCGATCACGCGCCAGCACGGCGTCCATCGCCGCCAGCGCCTCCTCCGTACCGAGCGGTTCGAGAACCGGGTTGCGGCTGCCGACGGCCGCTCCCGCCTCACCCCAGGCTCCCCAGCCGATGGTCGCCGCCGGGAGCCCGGCGGCCCGCCTCCACTCGACGAGCGCATCTACCCAGGCGTTCGCGGTGGCGTAGGCGGCCTGCCCCGGCGACCCGAACAACGCGGCCGCCGACGAGTACGCCAGCCACCAGTCGAGTTCGTGTCCGGCGGTCGCCTCGTGCAACCGCCACGCTCCCAGCGCTTTCGCCCGCCAGACCGCTTCGACGGCCTCGGTCCCGAGGGTGATGGCGGCGCCGTCGGACAGCACGCCGGCCGCGTGCAGCACACCGCGCAGGGGCAGACCGCCTTCCGTGGCCGCCAGGACCAGCGCCTCGGCCGTCCCCGGTTCGGCGATGTCGCCCGCGACGACGCGGACGTCTGCGCCCAGGTCACGCAGATCCGCCAGCATCGGTTCGACGTCGGCGCTCGCACCACGACGTCCGGAGAGGACCAGCCTGCTCGCGCCGTGTTTTGCCATCCACTCCGCCGCGACCAGGCCGAGGCCGCCCAGGCCACCGGTAATCACGTAGGCACCGTCACGCACCACGGTTTCGCGACCGGGTTCGCCGAGTTCCGGGCGGGCCAGCTGCCGCGTGTAGCGGACGCCTTCGCGCCAGGAAATCTCGTCGTCCGGCGCGTCCGCGCGGATCTCCGCCACCAGCCTGCCGACCCACAGCCGGGCGGGATCGGGCTCGGCGTCGAAGTCGACCTGGCTCGCGCGCAGCTCGGGATGTTCGAAGGCGAGGACCCGGACCAGGCCGCGCAGGCATGCCTGGCCGGGATCACCGCGCTCGCCGGGTTCGACGGCCGACGCGCCCGCGCCGACCAGCCACAAACGCGGGGCGGACGCCACTTCGGACAGTTCGGCGAGGACACCGGAGAGCGTCGCGACCGCACGCGCGGCGCTCATCGGGTCAGGGTCGTCCGTGGTGGGGACGCACGCGAGGACACCTGTCACATCGCGGGATCGCAGGAGTTCCGCCAGCGCGGCGCGGTCTCCGAACGGGGCCGTCACCAGCTCGTCCCCGAACTCGGCGAGCTTGCCGCGCAGCGCCGTCAGCCAGGACACGTCGTCGTGCAGGACGAGCCAGCTGCGCGTGCCCGGTTCCGCCGCCGGCAGCTCGGCCTGTCTCCAGACCGTCTCGAACAGCAGGTCCGCCATCGGCACCGGCAGCGCCGAACGCTGGAACCGGCGGCAATAGACCTCGCGGAACTCGACCAGCACGACGTCGTCGGCGTCGACCAGCTGGACGCTGCCGACCAGGCCGTCACCGGCCGGATCGAGCGAGTCGAGGACGGCGTCGACGCGGACACCGCGGCGTGGGTCACCGGCGAGGACGACCTCGCCCAAGGTCAGCGGCAGGAAGACGCCGTCGGCTTCGCGCAGCGTGTCTCCTCCGGCCGCGGCCAGCGCGTGCAGGCAGGCGTCGGCGATCACCGGGTGCAGGACGTAGGCCGGGTGGTCGGCGGGCATGGTGATCGACGCCGAAGCCCGGCCTGGCGCCGCCAGAACCCCGCGCAGCCCACGGAAGGCGGGACCGTAGCTCTGCCCCATCCCGGCGAGCACCTGGTAGAGGTCGACAGGCCGGGCATCGTCCGCGACAGCGCCGAACGGCACGACCGCGGTCTCCCCGTCACGGACGCGGGCGGTGGCGTGCCGGATCCAGCCGCCGTGCGCGGACCGGGCGTAGATGTCCACTTCGGACTGTCCGGAGCCGGTGCCGAGACTGGTCGTCACCTCGGTGTGCGCTGCGAGCGGGAGCACCCGGTGCAGTTCGAGGCCGCCGACGCGAAGCTGCCCGCCGGGCCTCAGGACCGCCTTGGCCGCCGCGAGCGCCAGCTCCAGGAAACCGGCGGCGGGGAACAACGGGACCCCCATCGCCGCGTGGTCGGCCAGCCACGGCAGCGCCGCGGTCCCGACGTCGGCGTGCCACAGGTGCCCGCCGCCGGTCGGCTGTTCGATGTGGACGCCCAGCAACGGATGAGCGCCACCGGATCCGGGCCGTGAGGCCGGGCGCCGGGGCCAGAACCGCTGGTGACGCCAGCGCGGACCGGGCAGCGCCACCGGTACTGGACGGGGGCCGCGGGCGTCGAGCACGCCGGGCAGTCCGAGTGTGTGGAGGCGGGCGAGTGTGGTCAGGAACGCCTTCCGCTCGTCGACTTTACGGCTCGCCGACGGCAGCGCCAGCGCCCCGGTGCTCTGCTCGATCGCGGCCAGCGCCACCGGATGCGGCGAGATCTCGACGAACACGCCGTAACCGTCGGCGGTCGCGGCCGCGAGTGCCTGACTGAACCGCACCGGACGGCGCAGGTTCGCCGCCCAGTACTCGACGTCGAACACCGGTGTCCGCTGCGGATCGTCGAGAACGCTGCTGTAGCAAGGGATTTCAGCGGGCCGTGGCGAGAGTCCGCCGAGATCGGCACGGAACCGGCCGAGGACGGCGTCGACGGCTTCCGAATGGCCCGCGCCCCCGACCGGCAGCCGCTTCGCCAGCCTGCCGAGGCTCTCGACGTGCGAGACCAGCGCCTCGACCTGCTCCGCGCCGCCGCTGACGGTGCACTGGACCGGCGAGGCGTAGACCGCGACGGTGATCCCGGGGAACTCCGCTTCCAGGTCGGCCAGTTCGGCCGGGGACAGCTCGACCACGGCCATCGCCCCGTCGCCGGTCGCGTCGACCTCCGCGAGCAGCCGGGCCCGCGTGGTCATCACGCGCAGGCCGTCGGCGACGTCCAGGGCACCCGCGACGACGGCGGCCGCGACCTCGCCCATCGAATGCCCGAGCACCGCGGCCGGGACGACGCCGTGCGCACGCCAGAGTTTGGCCAAAGCGAGCTGCATGCCGAACAACGCGAGTTGTGTCGCGCAGAGGTCCGGGAGGTCGCGCTCGCCGGAGAGCACCTCGCGCAGGGAGAACCCGGCCTCGACCTGGAAGACGGGATCGAGTGCCTCCACCTCCGCGCGGAAAGCGGGTTCGGTGCTCAGCAGGCGGCGGCCCATCCCCGGCCACTGGGAGCCGTAGCCGGAGAAGACGAACACGACGCCGGGCACGGGCACGGTCTCCACGGCGGTCATCTCCCGCAGCGCGGCGGCGACCTGGCCGCGTTCCCCGGCGACCACCGCGCCGCGCACCGGCAGATGGTCCCGGCTCCTCGCCAGCGTCGCGGCGACCGAGTCCAGCGGCACCGCGGCGTTGGCCGGGTCTTCGAGCCAGTCCGCCAGATCGGCGGCCCGCGCGCGGAGCGTTTCGGGAGCCCCTGCCGACAGCGCGAACACCCTCGGGCCTGCGGTTTCGGTCCCGCGGGCGGCGAACGACGCGGCCGGCCACTCTTCGAGGACGACATGCGCGTTGGTGCCGCCGAAGCCGAAAGCGGAGATCCCGGCGCGCGCGACGCCGGAGTACCGCGGCCAGTCCGTCCCGGTGCCGACCACTCGCAGGCCGAGACCGGCGAAGTCGATGTGCGGGCTGGGTTCGCGATGGTGCGGGGTCGGCGGCAGCCGCCGGTGGACCATGGCGAGGACGACCTTGATCAGCCCGGCGATTCCCGCCGCGCCTTCGAGATGCCCCAGGTTGCCCTTCACCGAGCCGATCAGGAGCGGGCAGCCGGGTTCGCGGCCGGCTCCGAGCACCTCGCCGAGCGCGACGGCTTCGATCGGGTCCCCCAGCTCGGTGCCGGTCCCGTGCGCCTCCACATAGTCCACAGAGGACGGTTCGACGCCCGCCGCGGCGTAGGCGTCCCGCAACAGCGCGGCCTGCGCGCCGGGGCTGGGCGCGACGAGACCGTTGGACCGGCCGTCGGAGTTCACCGCGCTGCCGCGGATCACCGCGAGCACCCGGTCCCCGGCGCGGCGCGCGGCCTTCAGCGGTTTGAGCACGACGACGCCGCAGCCCTCGCCGCGGGCGATGCCGTCGGCGGCGGCGTCGAACGGTTTGCAGTGACCGTCGGGCGCGAGGACCCCGGCGCGCTGGAAAGTCGCGGTGACGGCGGGTGAGAGCAGCAGGTTCACCCCGGCGACGAGCGCGGTCCCGCATTCGCCGCGACGCAGGCTCTGCACCGCCTGATGCACCGCCACCAGCGAAGACGAGCAGGCGGTGTCGAGCGTGAGGCTGGGCCCGCGCAGGTCGAACAGGTACGAAAGCCGGTTGGCGGCGATGCTCGTCGCGGCTCCGGTGGCGGACCAGACGTCGACGGCGGTGGCGTCGGCCATCGTCAGGTGGCCGTACTCACCGGCCGAGAGCCCGACGAACACCCCGGTCCGCGTCCCCCGCAGGCTCGACGGCGGGATCCCGGCGTGTTCCAGCGCTGCCCAGGCGACCTCGAGCAGCATCCGCTGCTGGGGGTCCATCGCTTCGGCCTCACCCGGCGTGATGCCGAAGAACCCGGCGTCGAAACCGGCGATGTCGTCGAGGAATCCCCCTCGGCCGGGCACCCAGTCGAAGTCGTCGCCGAACGCCTCCCACCGGTCTTCGGGGACGTCGCGGATGCCGTCGCGCCCGGCGTCGAGGAAGTGCCAGTACCGCTCCGGGGATCCGGCCCCGCCGGGCAGACGGCAGCCGACCCCGACGATGGCGATCGGCTCCTCTTCCCGGCCTTCCGCGGTCGTCACGGCATCACCGTCCGCTGTGGACAGACGCTCGGCGAGAGCGGCGATCGTCGGGTACTGCCACACCAGGGTCGGCGCCAGCGGACGGCCGAGGTACCGGCCCAGATCCGCGGCCAACTCCATCGACTCCCGCGAGGAAAGACCGCTTTCGTGCAGCGGCCGGTCCGGGTCGACCTGGTCCGCGGGCAGCCCGGTCCGCTCCGCCACCCGCGCGACGAGCCAGGCGCGGATCTCCGCGGTCACCCGAGCCGCCGTGCGGTGAGCACACCGTCCAGATAGGACTTCCGGCACAGCGCCCGGCTGATCTTGCCGCTGGAGGTGCGCGGGACTTCGCCCGGGGCGAGGAAGACGACGTCGTGCGGACGCAGCCCGTGCGCGGCCGCGACCGCTCTCCGGATCTCCCCGGCCGCCACCGCGACGTCGGCCTCGATCGCCTTGGCCCGTTCCACCACCACGACCGCCGCCTCGCCGTCTCCGTGCTCGATCGCGAAGACCGCGGCGGAATGCGGCCGGACCACGGGATGCGTCTCGACGGTCTGTTCGAGGTCCTGCGGGTAGTGGTTGCGGCCGTCGACGATGACGAGGTCCTTCAACCTGCCGGTCATGAACAGCTCACCGCCGTGGCGCACGCCGAGATCCCCGGTCGCCAGCCAGCCCGCGCCGGACTCGGGATCGATCGGCGGGAGGCCGAAGACGGCGGCGGACTCGCCGGGCCGTCCCCAGTAGCCCACGCCGATGTTCGGGCCGTTGACCTGGATCTCCCCCACCCTGCCCGGTTCGACGAGCGCGCCGGTGACCGGATCGGCGATGCGGACCCGCTGGCCCGCAGGGAATCCGCAGGAGACGAGCGTGGTGCACGTCGCGCCGGGGGCGGCCGGGATCGCGATCCCGGCGGCGAGCCGCTCGCGGTCGAAGGTGACCTGCCGCGGCGCCTTGCCCGCCTCGGTGACGGCGACGAGCACGGTGGCCTCGGCCAGCCCGTAGGAGGAACGGTGCACTTCGGGACGCAGGCCGCAGTCCTCGAAGGCGTCGTGGAATTTCGCGATGGTCTCGGGCAGCACCGGTTCGCTTCCGTTGATCAGCGAGACGACCCGGCTCAGTTCGAGGTAGCTCTTCTCGTCCTCGGTCACGCGGGAAGCGCTGTAGGCGTAGGCGAAGTTGGGTGCCGCGCTGATCGCGCCGGGGCTGGCGGTGAGCGCGCGCAGCCACCGTGACGGGCGTTCGAGGAACGCGAGCGGATCCATCAGCACCGAAGCGGCGCCCGCGGCCATCGGCGCGCCGATGCCGAGGATCAGGCCCATGTCGTGGAAGAGCGGCAGCCAGCTGACGGTGGACGTCGTCCCGGTTTCGATCGCGTAGGCGTCGCAGGCCTGGCGGGCGTTCGTGAGCGCGTTGCGGTGGGTCAGCATCACACCCGCCGGGGTGCGCGTCGAACCGGACGTGTACTGCAGGTACGCCAGTCCGTCCGGTTCCGGTCGCGGCCAGGAACGTTCACCGGCCGCGACCGGAGATGGGGTGTCGACGGCGAGCACCGCGGGGCGCTCGATGTCCGTCGAGGAGAGGAAACCGGAGACGTCGTCGATGCCGTCGGCGGTCGTGAGCACGACCCGGGGCGCGCAGTCGGCGAGCACGGCGGCCAGCCTGCCCGCGTGCCCGGGGAGGTCCGGGGCGAACAACGGGACCGCGACCAGCCCAGCCCGGATCGCGCCGAGGAACGCGACGACGTAGTCCGCGGACTGCCGCGCCAGGATCGCCGCCCGATCACCCGGGGCCGCGAAGACGGCCAGCCGGGTGGCGAGGACGTCGACCCGGTCGTCGAGTTCGCGCCACGAGAGACTGATCGCGCGGCCGTCCGCGCCGGCACGGTGGTCGAGGTAGGTCACGGCGATCTCGTCGCCGAGCCGCCGCGCCCAGTACTCCAGCAGGGTCGCGAACGACTCCCCGCCGGGAGCGTGGTCCCGCCCGTGGGCGGCGACGACCGTTTCCGAAATGGTTTCCATAGCCCCTCGTTTGACGACGTGAGCAGGAGCAGGTGAATTCTGAACGGCACCGTTGCCGAAAGCGGATTCCATTCCGGAGACCGTTCTTGAACTGCCCGGAACTGTATGGATCACCCGGGAAGGGTGTCAATGAAAGGAGCGGGAAACGCCGACGGCGCCGCGGCCATGCTCACCGGGAAGAGAGAAACGTGGCACCCCGCTTGTCACTTCGGGACGGACTTTGGCCGGCCCGGTCGTTCAGCAGCCGGAGCGCGAGCAGCGCGCCGAGGAGTTCCAGCCCCGCCGCGGTCAGCAGGCCCGCCGTGTAGCCACTCGCCAGCGCGGACGCCGTGCCGTCGTCGAGATTCGCCGTGCGCACCACCGCCAAAACCGTCCCGATCAGCGCGACACCCAGCGCGCTCGACAGTTCCCGGGACGCGGTGAGCAGGCCGGAAGCGGTGCCCGCGTACCGCTCGGCCACGATTTCCAGCGCATACGAGGTCAGCGGCGTCGTCAGGGCCGATCCGGCCCCGATCAGCACCAGCCCGGGGATCCTCGGCGGCACTTCCGGCAGATGGTTGACCGCGGCGAGGACCAGCAGTCCGGCGGCCACCGTGGCCAACCCCGCCGCGACAGTCCGATGTGGACCGAATCGCGGTACCGCCCAGGGCACCAGCGGTGTCGCCGCGACGACCGCGACCGCCACCACCACCAGCGGCAATCCGGCGAGCACCGGGCTGAGTCCGAGGGATTCCTGGTGCAGCAACGGCGTGAAGAAGAAGACGCCCGAAACCCCCAGACCCCACAGCAGTTGCACGGTGAGCGCGCCGACGAAGACCCGCTGACCGGTCAGTTCCGCCGGTACCAGGCGCTCGCGCGCGCGTCTTTCCCTGAACACGAACCAGATCGCGAAGCCCGTTCCCGCCGCGCCGAGCACCGCGGGCAGCAGCGCGCCGCCCTCGCCCAGTTCCACCACGGCGGCGGTGACCAGGACCATCCCGGTCGTCACCACCAGCATCGAGAGCACGGCAGGTCTGCCTGTCGCCGGATCGCGACCGGCGGCGGCGACCCGGCGCAGCAGGAACAGCATCGCCGCCACGAAAGGGAGATTGACGAAGAAGATCCAGCCCCAGCCCAGGTATTCGCTCAGCACGCCGCCGAGTGTCGGGCCGAGCGCCAGCGCGGCCGCGAGACAGGCCGTCCACACCGTCGCGCCGACAGCCCGTCTTCGCGCGTCGAGATTGGTGCGCAGCAGGCTGAGCAGGGCAGGTACGAGGAACGCGGCGGCGGCGCCCTGCAGTACCCGGGCGGAGATCACGAGCCACGCCGTCGTGGCCAGCCCGCCCGCGATCGCGCCGGCGCCGAACGCGAGCAGCCCGGCCCTCAGGGTCGCGGCCTGTCCCCAGCGGTCCACCAGGGTGCCCGCCACCGGCAGCAATCCGGCGAACGGGAGCATGTAGCCGATACTCACCCATTGCAGGGCGGGCAGATCCAGGCCGAGGTCACGGGCGATCGAAGGCGCGCCAGCGGCGACGATCGTGTTGTCGAGGGTGGTGACGAACGCCCCGAGCGCGATCATGACCAGCGTCGGAATCATTTCTCACCTCGTGAGTGGTAATGACGGTTGGAACCGTCTTTACCACTCACGAAACGCGACCCCTGTCCCAAGTGACAATTTCCGCCGTCCTTCTTCGTACCGGCGACATAAACCCCCTACGGCGGTTGCCAACTTCCTCACCCGTGTGAGTACATGTCGTGCGCGTACGTCGTCGTGCGGCAAGGAGTAGCCATGACCCGAACGGCCACGAATCCCGGACGGGATCTCGTCCCGCGGCCCCGAGGAGCGGGGCAGGCACAACTGCTCTGGTGCTCACTGCCCGCCGAGGTGGCCCGGCGTTTCCGGCCGCACGCCGATCCGCTCGCGCGGCGGATCCTCGAGGAGATCCAAGAGGCCGTCCCCGAGTACGGGAAACCCCTGGACGGCGAGTTCGGCAAGGTCATCGTGCGGGCGATCGAGCAGGCGGTGGTCAGCTGCATCGACAGCATCGGAGGACTCGGCTCGCCCCCGGACGACTGGGTGCGGCTGTTCGTCGAAGTCGGCAAGCGCGTGCATCGCGACGGCGGAAGCCTGAACACGCTGCAGGCCGCTTATCGCGCCGGCGGTCGCGCCGCGCTTCGCTACGTGGCGAAGTTCGGCCAGGCACACCGCCTTCCCCCGGCCGTCCTCTGTATCGGCGCGGAGGCGATTTTCGCTTATGTGGACGAGATCTCGTCCCATTCGGTGGAGGGCTACACCCTCGCGCAGGCGACCGCGACCGGCACGCTCGAACGGCGGCGGAGACGGCTGCTCGAACTGCTCCTCGCCACTCCTCCGTCCTCCCCCTCGACCATCGCGACGATGGCGAAGGCCGCGCAGTGGGAGATGCCGGAATGGATCTGCGTCGTCGCGCTCGACCCGCGCGCCGAACAACACCAGATCCCCGCTCCGCGCGTCCCCGACGACGTCCTGCTCGATCTGGAGGGCAACGAACCCTGTTTGCTCACCCCGAATCCGGGTCGCGATCTGCGCGGCCTCGACGGCAGGCTGCCGGGCTGGCGTGCCGCCGTCGGCCCGCGGGTCCACCCGGCCGACGCCGCGAACTCGCTGCGCTGGGCCAGAAGCACCCTCGACCTGGTGAGCCGGGGTGTGCTCGAAGACCGGCCGGTGACCCGCACTTCGGACCACCTCGCCACCCATTGGCTCCTGCTCGACCGCTTCCTGCTCGACGAGGTGTCGAACAAGGTGCTCGCGCCGTTCTCCGGTTTGACGGTGAAACAGCAGATCCGGCTCGCGGAGACGTTGCTGGCCTGGCTGGAGCACAACGGGAGCACACCGGACATTGCGCAGGCGCTCGGCATCCACCCGCAGACGGTGCGCTACCGGGTCAGCCAGCTGAGCGACCTGTTCGGCGACCGCCTCGCGGATCCCGCGCAGCGCTTGGAAATCCAAATGACCCTGCGGGCACACCAGCTCTTGGGCACGCGCCCACCGGAAGAGTCCACTTCGGACGATCAGAGCCAGCGCTGACGCGACGCCTGCGCGCCGAGCTGGAACCGGGTCTGCGCGCCCAGTAGTTGCTGCAGACGGCTGATCCGACGGAGCACCGTGCGTTCGCTGATGCCGAGCTCGCGGGCGATCGCCTCGTCGGTCATGCCCCCGCTCAACAAGGCGAGCAGACGGCGGGTGGCGAGAGTCGGCTCCTGTGCCGCCTCCGCGTCGTCCGGACCGCCCGCCCGGACCGGTACGGCCATCCGCCAGAAGGATTCGAACAGTTCGATCAACGCGCTCAGCAGCATCGACGGGTGGATCAGCAGCGCCAGCACGTCACCGGCGTCGGAGTTCGGGACGGCGATCAGCGCGCGGTTGCTGTCGGCGATCACCAGCTTCAAGGGCAGCCGGGGGAAGACCCGGGCCTGCTCCCCCAGGGCGATACTCGACTGCACCTGGGCGAAGCCGTCGTCGTCTTGGAGCACGGACGAGTCGTAGACGACGCGGTAGCCGATGCCTCGCGCCATCGATCCCGGCTGCACCGTGCTCACTTCGGGTTTCGGGCTCATGTACGACCCGGGGTCCAGCGCGACGATGTCCACGCCCGACTGCGTCTGCATGGCCTCGAAGGTGGCGATCACCTCGTCCCGGCTGCGGAGCACCTCGACGAAGTCCGCGTCCCTGCCCGTCCTCAACGAGTACGCGGCGCCGAGTACCTCGGCCGCTTCCCGTGCGCGGATGGCCGCGGCCTCATGCTGCGCGGCGAACGCCGACAGCGCCGCCCGCGGCGGGCACACCTCGACCCCGGCCGCACCGGACCGGACCAGGCCGAACCGCTCAAGCTCGGCCAGCTCGGCGCCGGGCGTGATCGGGCGCCCGTCCAGCAAGGCCCGATACAGCTGCTCGGCCTCCACCGACAGGCCCCGCGACTCGGCGAGCATGACGCTTCTCCTCCCCCACCCCAGGACTCAACCGCTTGACATCGATGTCAAGCCTCACGGAACCACTGTTCCGCTCACTGTTCTTGAGGGGGAAAGCGCCGGGTTCGTGCGCCTGAACCGGTAACGAAAGGATCACAGATCCACGCCGAAGAGACTCCCGCGAACCAGTACGGCTCGCGGGAGCCTCGTTCAGCGCCCTCGGGGACTAGCTGTTGGCAGGCATCCCCTTCTCGTCGGCCTCCGGCGTGGCGGTGCCTTCGAGCAGTTCACGGACGATCTCGTTCGCCTTGCGCACCTGGGGCGTGATCATCTTGATCTTGATCTTCCCGTCGTGCCCGAGGTTGCCGCCGACCTCGACCGTCTTGTCCTCACCCGGCAGGGGCAGGCCCTGGCAGCCGGTGAACTTCTTCTTCGGGGTGAGGCCGGTCTGGAAGTAGGCGACGATCGGGTCGTCGACGCAGTCGGTGTTGTACGGGAAGATCCCGTGGCTGCCTTCGTTGTCGACGCTGATCATCTTGGCGCCCGGCAGGCCGTTCGCGGTGGCGAGCGCACCCTCGTACGGCGTGGCCGCGTCCAGTTCGGTCTGCGCGATCAGCAGCTTCGGGAACGTCTTCGCGTCCGGGGCGGGCTTGGCGTTGGTGGTCTGCCAGAACGCGCAGAGCGGGGCGCCCGACTGAGCCATGATCGGCGCGATGAAGGGCGCGTTCACGGTCAGATCGGCCTGCCAGAAATTCCAGTAGTGCAGGTTCTGGTTCCACTGGCCGTCCTGGCAGCGGATCGCCTCGAACGCGGCGTCCCAGGTTTCGACTTCGGCGCCGCCCTGGTAGGAGGCCTTGCGCTCGACCGAGTCCTTCTTCGCGATGGCCTCCAGCGCGTTGCCCTTGGCCTTGTTCAGGAACGCCTTGTTCGCGTCGGTCAGACCGGGCGTGGTCAGCGCCTCGGCGACGACCCGCTCGAGCTTCTCCGCGTCGGTTCCGGTGGTCGCGGGCTTCTTGGCCAGCGCGGCGACCATCGAAGCGGCCGACGGGTACTGCGTCGTGTCGTACATCGCCGGGATGATGAACCAGGCGGCGTAGAGCATGCCCGCGAACTCCCGGGTGCCACCGGCCTTCTCCCAGTTACGGCGGATCTCGAGCGGGTCGGTGCCCGTCTTGTACTTGGCGTCGTTGCGCGCCATGTACGGCAGCAGGGCCTCCTGGAACTGGCGGTCACGGCTGCGCGGCTGCAGGTCCCAGGTCTTCTCGAGCGTCGAGCGGCTCGCGTCGGTCGACGAGTCGAGCAGGAACCGGTGCGCCTTGCTCGGGAACGTGGTGGCGTACCAGGTGCCGAGCCACGTGCCGTACGAGTAACCGATGTAGCTGGTCTTCTTCTCGCCGAGCAGCACACGGATGAAGTCCATGTCGTACGCGGTCTGCTCGGTGGTGATGAACTTCGTCAGCGGGTTCTTCAGGCAGCCGTCGACCTTCGCCCGGCTGATCACGTTCTGATCCGTGCTGTCCGGGACGGTGTAGGTACAGGTCAGCGGGGTGCTCTGACCGACGCCGCGCGGGTCGAAGCCGACGAAGTCGTACTGCGAGGCCAGCACCGGGCTGCGCATCGCCATCGCGGCGCCCCACGGCAGGCCCTCGCCGCCGGGTCCACCCGGGTTGACCAGCGCGATGCCCTGACGGCCCGTGCCGGGGTACGCGGTCGCGGTCTTCGAGACACGGACGCCGATGGTGTTGCCGTCCTGCGGGTTGTGCCAGTCACGCGGCACCTGGACGGTGGCGCAGGCCAACCCCTTGACCTTCTTCAGCGCGGCTTCCGTCGCCGGGGCGACCGAGGGGAACGAGCACTCGCCCCAGGCCACGGCCTGTTTGGTCAGCGCGCCCGCGAGCGCCGCGGTGTCCGGGTCGGCCTTGGCGGCAGGAGCCGCACCCGCCGCGGGAGCCAGCACCAGGCCCGAAGCCAGGAAGGCGCCGGCGATCACCGCCACCGTGCCTCTCCGCGTCTTTCTCGTACTACTGATCACCATGATCCCTTTCGACAGGAGCCCCCGACGTCCGTACGTGAAGTAAAGACCGGTGATCAGCTTTCCTACACGGCCGGGGGATGGCGGATACCCGACATGGCAGGATCTCGACACCTCCGGTTCACCCGGGGCTGGACCAGCCGTGTCGCCAATATCCGGCGAAGGAGATGTCCGCTTTAGCCGCGCCCCGCTCGGACACCAGGTGGCGGCGCACCGCTGTCGCGAGGCGGGACTCCCCCGCGACCCACGTGTAGAACCGGCCGGGCGGCAGCGACGCCTGCTGGACCGCCTCGAGCGCGAGACTTCCCGGACGCCGTCCCGGATCGTCCCGGCCGAGCCAATGGATGCGGACGCGGTCGGTGCTGTCGTACCGGCGGATGTCGGCGGCGGTCGGCACTTCCAGGAAGACTTCCGCGGCAAGGGATTCCGGGGCGTCGTCGAGAATCGCCAAGGCGGCGGGAAGGGCACTCTCGTCGGCGACGATCAGCTGCCTGCCGACGTCGTCCGGTGGCCGGTAGGTCGTGCCCATGTCGAAGATGCCGGCCGGATCCCCTGGCCTCACCCGCCGTACCCAATCGCTCATCGGCGAGCTGCCGTGGAGGGCGAACTCGATGTCGACCTCGTCGTCTGCGGGCCTCGCCCGGCGGATGGTGAGGGTGCGCACCCAGGGCCGGACCGACTTGGGCAGCAGCATCACCTGCGGCATCCAGGCCTCGTTCGAGAAGGTGGGCATCCGCAGGCGGTCCTGACCTTCGCGAGGGAAGAACAGCCGCACCGTCTGATCCGCGCCGGTCACGACGAGATCCTTCAACGCCGGGCCGCCGAGGGTGACCGACACGAAGTTCGGGCTCAGGCTGACGCGCTCCTTCACTTCCAGCGTGATCATCTTGCGCGAGGTCGGGGCCTGAAGGCGTGGGATCACTTCGGCCCCCAGATGTTTTCGCAGGTCATGACACAATTATGAGCATTTCCTCAGTTCTTGGGTACTCGCTTTCACCGGCTCGCGGGAGGTGTCCGGACCAGGGCTTGCGCGGCTGGCGGGGCGGGGCTGCTCACGTTTGCCGGGGCGGGATGACCGGTGAGGCGTGGGTCGGGACCGTGGTCCGTAGACAGCAGCGCGGCGCCGGAGGGCACTGGGTCGGGGTGGTCGTGAGTGGCGATTCGGGTTGGAGCGGGCCGGTGTTTGCCTACCTACGCGTGACCAGGGCGAAGGTGTAGTGCGGTAGTCGAGGGGGGTCGCTCCGGTCTCGGAGTTCGATGACACCGGAATCTCACCGCGGCAGGTTCGAGCGTGGAGGATGAAGGAATTGGGACGTTGAGTGTCCCGATTCCTTCATCGTCGACGGGGGTCGGAGTGGTCTCGGAGCTTGACCCACGCCACACCGGACGCACGCCGCTACCTAGGGAGACTCGTCCGATTCCGGATGCAGGCCCGGCCCGTGATCGGGGTACTCCAGCCGCGCGATCGGGGTCGGACTGAGCGACGCTTCGTCCTCCCCCTCCTCCAGAAGGGTCGCCGCGGCGCCGACCACCTTCAGATCCGGCTCACCGACGGTGTCCTTGTCCTTGTCGGCGTAGTCGACGCGCGCGAGCACGCTGCGCATCGCCTCGACGCGCGCGCGTTTCTTGTCGTTGCTCTTGACCACCGTCCACGGCGCGATCTCCGTGTCGGTGGAACGGAACATCGCGACCTTCGCCTCGGTGTAGGCGTCCCAGTGGTCCAGCGATTCGACGTCGTTGGCGCTCAGCTTCCACTGGCGCACCGGGTCGACCTGCCGGATCAGGAACCGGGTGCGCTGCTCGGATTTCGACACCGAGAACCACAGTTTCACCAGGATGATCCCGTCGTCGACGAGCATCCGCTCGAAGGTCGGCGCCTGCCGCATGAACCGTTCGTACTGGTCGTCCGCGCAGTACCCCATCACCCGTTCGACGCCGGCGCGGTTGTACCAGGACCGGTCGAACAGCACGATCTCGCCCTCGGTGGGCAGATGGTTCGCGTACCGCTGGAAATACCACTCGCCCTGCTCGCGCTCGGAGGGTTTGCTCAGTGCCACCACCCTCGCGCCGCGCGGGTTGAGATGTTCGGTGAACCGCTTGATGGTGCCGCCCTTGCCCGCCGCGTCCCGGCCTTCGAACAGGATCACCATGCGGCCGCCGGTGGCCTTGATCCAGTACTGCAGCTTCAGCAGTTCGATCTGCAGCGACCGTTTCACCACGTCGTATTCCTCGCGCGACATCCGTGCCGGGTACGGATAGTTCTCCCGCCACGTGTCGATCGGGGAGCCGTCCGGGCGGCGCAGGACCGGGTCGTCGGCGTCCTCGTAGTCGACGACGAGGCGTTGGTCCCTCAGTTCCGGGAAGTGCGCGGCGAGATCAGGCGATGGGTCGAGCACATGCCGCTGATACCCGTGTCCGGCAGCGCGCAAACGTGGCCCGCGCGCAGGTGGTCGCGCAGCGCCCGCGCCACGCGGGCCATCAGCACCTCGGCCTCCGGCTGGATCGCCGCGGGCACCCGGGATTCGGTCAGCGCGGCGATCGCGTAGGTCCCGCCGTCGGCGTGTTCGACCACCCCGACCTCGTGCCGCAGGTTCAGCAGTGTGCCCGTCTTCGACGACCATTTCGTGGCGTCGGAGACGAAGTCGGGGCTCAGCCGTTGACGCAACAGGTTGAGCCCCATCAGTTCACGCACCCTCGACGCCACCCCGTCGTCCACTTTGGACGGTGTCCACAGCGCTTCGAGCAGGCTCGTGAACGCGCGGGCCGAGCCGGAACTCGCGCGCGTGACGTCGAGCTGGGGAACGGGATGTCCTTGCCCCGCGGTGCCCGCGTTGATCGCGAGGGCATGCGCGAGGTGGACGTCGGTGGGGTCGAAACGTTCCGCGGGCGTGTCGCTGAGGTCCGCGACCGGATGCCGCGCGGTGATCCCGGAAACTCCCCAGTCGCGCGTCATCCTGGTGACTTCGGCGGGTGGCGTCAGCGCGAAGAGGGTGTCGGCCGCGGTTTCGTCACTGATGGCCATGCTGAGGTAAAGCAGGTCGTCGATCGCCACCCTGGCCGGATGCCGGAACCGGGTCAGCCCGGTCGGCCCGGGCGCGGTGGCGCGGCCCGGCTGGACGTCGATCGGCGCCGAACCGTCGAGTTCGCCCCGGCGGATCCGCTCCAGGGTTGCCGCGGCGAGCGGGATCTTCACCAGCGAGGCGCTCGGGAACTCCAGGTCGGGGTCGATGCCGATCTCATACCCGGTCCGCAGGTCGCGTACCAGGAACGAGCCCCGCAGGCCGCCGTCGTCCAGTTCGGCGCGCAACCGCGAGAGCAGCGTTTCCGCGTTCATGTCGTCTCCTCGGTTTCGTCCGCGCCGAGACACCGGGCGATGTCGGACCACAATCGTGCACGGAGCCGCTGCGCGTCCTCGCCGGGCCCCGCCGCGATCTCGAAACCGCGGGCGAGCCGGATCTCCCCGATGGGCTGCCAGGCCAGGCCGAGTTCGACGGCCTGGGCCGTCGAACACAGCAGCAGATCGTCCGAGCCGTACACGGCCGCCGCGGCAGCGGTGAGCGAATCGGCGACGGCGACCTGCGCCGGGCGCAACCCCACCGAGTCGCGAATCCGGAACAGGCGGTCGCGGAGATGCGGGACGTCGTCCTCCGGCTGGATCCAGACCCGCCGGGGCGTCCGGCCGGACCGGCCGACACGCAGTGTTTCCAGGTGGAACGAACCCGTTCGCGGCCTGCCTCCACCGGCGACACCGAGAGGGACGCGCCACACGCCCTCTTCGGCGGGAACGGCGGCGAGAGCCGCGCGGACCTCTTGGGTGCGCACGAGTTCGGCTCGTTCCCGCGGCGGGGCCTGCCGGAATTCCAGGAAGACGTCCAGTGCCCGCGCCGCCGCGTCGAGTTCGGCGAGTTCGCGAGTGGGGCAGGTTTCCGGCATCGCGAGCCGCAGCGGGCGCAGTTTGGCTCGTTGCGCATCGTGCTCCATGGCGTCGGCCAGGGTGACCAGCCGTTTCGCCGACGGCAGCATGTCCCTGCCGAACGGGGTGAGCCGGGCGCGCCGGGTGGAGCGGTCGAACAGCCGCTCGCCGAAATGCCGTTCCAGCGCGGCGATCCGACGGCTCGCCACCGGTTGGGGGATGCGGGCGATCGCGGCTCCCGCGGTGAAGGTCCCGGCCTCACTCACGCTCACGAACGCCCGGCAGCTGCCGATCAAGTCCACGACCACATACTATGCGGCTTTCGCATGGAACAGGTCATTCATGTCTTGGACGGCATGAACGGTGGTGGCCAGACTGCGGACATCGAACGATCTTGAAAGGAATCACCGTGTCCGTCACTTCTCGCCGGTGGGCAGGCCGAGCCGCGCTCCTGGCGCTCTCGGTCGTGCCACTCGCCGCGTGCTCCACTCCCACTCCCGCGCAGCCGTCTGCCGCCCCCGCCGCCACCCCGGTCGCCGCGGACGGGCGAGCCGACTTCGAGCAGCTGGAACGCGCCTTCACCGCCAGGCTCGGGGTGTACGCGGTGGACACGGCGACCGGCCGCGAGGTCGCCTTCCGCTCCGAGGAGCGGTTCGCCTACGCCTCGACGCACAAGGTGTTCACCGCGGGCGGTGTCCTGCAGCGGACGCCACTCGCCGATCTGGACCGGACGGTCACCTACAGCCAAAAGGACCTGGTTTCCAACTCGCCGGTGACCGAGAAGCACGTCGCGACCGGAATGCCGCTGCGCGCCGTCATCGACGCCACCCTTCGCTACAGCGACAACACCGGTGGCAACCTGCTCTTCCGCGAACTCGGCGGCCCCGAGGGCCTCAACGCGGTGTTGCGCGGGATCGGCGACACCACGAGCCACGCCGACCGGATCGAACCCTTGCTCAACGACACCGCTCCGGGTGATCTCCGGGACACGAGCACTCCTCGCGCTCTCGCCGTGAGCTTGCGCGCCTTCGCCCTCGGCGACGCGCTTCCCGAGGACAAACGCAAGGTTCTCGTCGACATCATGCGCGCCAACACCACCGGCGACACGAACATCCGCGCCGGGGTCCCCGGCTGGCCGGTCGCCGACAAGACCGGCACGGCGGGCTACGGAACACGCAACGACATCGGTGTCGTGTGGCCGCCGGACCGGGCCCCGATCGTCATCTCGGTCCTGACCGACCGGGCCACCGCGGACGCCAAGATCGACAACAAGCTCCTCGCGGACGCCACGGCCGCGGCGGTCAAGGCGCTTTCCTGACACACCGGCCGGGGCGGACAGGATTCCCGTCCGCCCCGGCCGGCTTCACCGGATCAGCGGCGGCAAGGGTTGCCAGCCGGATGTGCGGCGGTGCCGTGCACGTCGGCCTGGGATTCCGCGAGCACGATCGTCGTGAGCACGGTTTCCAGGGCGACGGCCTGCTGCTTCACGACGCCGTTCGCCACGGTCTGGCCGTTGAGCTTCAACGAACCGATGACCAGAGGGATGGTCAACGGGGCCGAGCCCACCGTGATCGCCTGACCGTTGATCTTCAGCGAAGCGACGTTCGAACTGCCCGCCAGGACCGGGGCGAGACCGCCCGGCGCCGGCTGACAGGTCGCCGTGGCCTGCGACTGGATCACGCCGAGTTCGACGGTCAGCCCGAGCGTGCTGATCACCGTCTTGTCGATCTTGGCCGACGCCAGCGCGCGATCGCCCACGGCCGGGGCCACCGACTGGTTGTCCGGCGTGAGATCGGTCGACGCGGTCAGCACCTGGGTTTCCACCTTGATCAGGCCCGCGTTGAGCGTCGCGGCCGCGACGGTGCGGGAGTCGTCGGCACAAGGCAGGTTCGCCGGGTTGGCCTGCGCCGCGACCACGCCGAGCACGTTCGCCGCGGTACCCGTGCAGGAGAAGACGCCGTCACGGTCGTCGTCGAGGATCGTGCCCACGCCGATCGGATCGACGAGGCCCGCGCCCGACGGGGCCGAGAGGTTCACCGTGAACGTCTCGTTCGGCTCGTCGACGGTGTCCGGGACGACCTGGACGGTCACCGGTTTGGTCGTCTCACCGGGCGCGAAGGTCACCGTGCCACTCGCCGTCGAGTAGTCGGCGGGCGCGGTCGCGGTGCCGTTGGCCGTCGAGTACTGGACCGTCACCGGGTTCGGGCTCGGGCCACCGAGCAGCGAGACCGTGAAGGTCGCCGGGACCGGCGCTCCACCCGAGCCTTCGTTGACCGTCACGTCGTTGATGCTCAAGCCGAACACGCGCACGGTCGTGGTCTCGATGTACCCGCGCGAAATGCCGTCGACCTGGTAGTCGACCACACAGTGGTAGGTGCCGGGAGCGGCGCTCGCCGACGCCGCGATCGTCTCGGTGAACGTGGCGACGTCGCCGCTGGTCACCTTGACGCTGCTGGGGACGTTCGTGACGGTGAGCTCCGGATCGCAGCTGGTCACCGTCGGGGTCACCGTGACCTCGATGGACTTGATGCCGTCCAGGATGGCCTGGGAGACCTGACCCGCGGGGACGTTGTTCAGCAGCACACCACCCGTGGCCGAGGTGATGGCGCTGGCCTGCCCGGTGGCGTCGAGGCCGCCGACGTTGACGGCGACCACGCGGATCTTCGCCGCCTGCAGTGCCGCGATGGTCTGCGCCAGGGTGTGCCCGCCGCTCGGATCGTGCGACGGCGCGTCGCCGAACCACGCGATGATGCGGGTGCCGTCCGGCCGGAAGGTGACCGCGCCGGTGGCCAGCTGGAACAGGGCGTTCAGGTTCGCTTCCGGTGTGTCGCCGCCACCCGACGCCGCCCACTGGTTGATGCCCGCCTGGACCGCGGCGGTGTTCCCGGTGATCCCCTGATTGACCTTGAACGGCACCGAGTCGGTGAAGTCCTTGTACTCGGCGACGCCGAATTGCGCGGTCGGCTGTGCGGCGAGCACGTCACCGGTGATGGCGTTGGCGTTCGCCCGCACGTTGCCGATCGGGCCGCCCATGCTGCCCGTGGTGTCCGCGAGCAGGACCAGGTCGGGGTTCGGCGGCACCGCCGAGGTCGTCACGTTCTTGGTCACGGTCGTGCTCTGCCCCGCGTTGAGGGTGAGGTCGACCGTGGCCGGGTCCACCCCCGGCGGGGCCGCGGCGGCGACCGCGGTGGAGGCGAGCATCGCCGTCACGGCGGTCAAAACGACGAGCAGTGGTCTTCGCGTCATGGACTTCCCTTTCGAGAACCGGCGGCGGCCGGAATTCCTGTGGGTTGCCTGAGAAAGACGGAATACCCGGCTTTTCGTTAGCGCCTGACCCGGATGTCACCCGGAGCGCCGTATGTCAAGGCGCTCAACGAGTCATCGGCGTGAACGCGGGCCACGCAGACCATGTCCGCACTGCGCCGTCCTGTTGAAGGACTTTCGGCGCCTCTCACTCTTTGGTGTGAGAGGCGCCGGATGTTCCTGCGTTTTCCGTGATCACCTCGCCGGACGAAAATCGCGTTCGTCCGGAGTTCACCGGCGAGTATTCACCGAATGTCGCAATGTCGTCCGCCCGCCGATATCTCAGCGAGACACGATTTCGACGCGGTCACTGTCCTTGTCGGAGAGGAACGACGCCAGTTCCTGTCCCTGTTTCGCGATCGCGGTGCGGTCGGCGCGGGCCAGCTCCCGCAACGGGGTGACGACCACGGTGCCGTCCACGACCGTCCACTTCGCGGCGACCCGGCCGTCGACCAGGACGACGCGTTCACCGGCGACCGACAGCCCGCGGTGGACGTCGTCGATGATCCGGCCGCGGTCGTGGTAGCCGAGGATCGCGTTGTCGAACGCGGGCAGGAACCGCACCGGGGCGGGGATGTCGGCGCCGGGACGTGGCGCGCCGGGCAGATCCAGCAGCTCCCGGCCGCGCTCGTCGCGGAAGGACACCAGCTCTTCCCGCATCGCCGCCACGGCGGCGGGCAACCCGGCCACGCCGCACCAGGCACGCAGATCGGCCGAGGCGGCGGGACCGAACGCGGCCAGATAACGCCGGACCAACGCCTGGCCCACCGGGTCGGAATCGTCCGAAGAGGCCGGATCGACGTCGCGCCCCAACCAGGAGGACACCATGGCGTTGCGGACTCCCGCCTTCGTCCGCCACAGTCCGCGCGGCGGCAGCTGCACCATCGGGATGAGCGCGGCGACCAGCACCTCCCCCAGTGCCCGCGTCCCCGGCTCCGGCCAGCGTTCGGCCACCGCCCGCGCGAGTTCGCCCATCGACCGGGGCTCGCCGTCGGCCAGCACCGCGCGGCCCGCTTCCGCGAGCTCGTCGAGGTCCACCCCGTCGAGCTCGCGGCGATAGACCCCGAGAACCCGCTGAAGCAGCATGGGATCGTGGCGAGCGCGCCAGGCGAGAACGTCCTCCGCGGTCAGGAGGTGCACGGTGCGGCGCATGAGATGGGTCCGCACCACCCGCCGCCCGGTCAGCAGGTCCGAGAGCGCCGCCGGGTCGAACGCGCGCAGCCGCGACCAGAGCCCGACGAACGGTTCCTGCGGCTCCTGCGCTTGCAGGCCGCACAGGTGCGCGACGGCGTCGAGGACCGGCATGTCGGCGCGATCGAGCAGCAGCTGCCGGGCCAGCGTCGCCCGGTTGAGCGCCCGGGTGTCCAATACGGTCATCGGGTCACGAATTCCTCACCGTCGAAGGGGTTGCGACAAACTATCGCAGGAGAAGCGGTCAGTTCGTGTCCGCTTCTCCGGGCCATACGCGGTCAGCACGCCGACGCCCGCCGAAACCACCGCCAGCACCGCGAAGCCCCAAGGCGGCAGCAGAGTCGCTCCGTCGGGGTGGGTGCTCACGACGAGCCACGTCGAGACGGCGGATGCGACCGCGATACGCGGGACCGTCCACGCGGCCGCTGCCCCGAGCACCAACGGCCAGGCGAAGTACCAGGGAAAGACCACCGGCGCCAGCACTACCGTCGCCAGCAGCGCCAGTGCGGCTCCTCGGACCGCCACCGCACCGCCCGCCCGAGAACGCCACCACAGCCACGTCACCAAAACGGCGAGGGCGACCCAGCCCGCGATCCGGCACGCCGCGACGGCGTCCACGGAGCCGGGCAGCACCGCCCTGCCGAGCTTGCCGAACGCGGTCGGGATCGACAGCCAGGGTTCCAGCCGCGAATTCCCGCTCAGCGCCCGGATCCAGCCGAGATCGACCCCGGCGACGACGGTGCACAACCCGAACGTGACGACCACAATGGACACCGCGGCCGCGCACACGGCGAAGAACCCACGCGGCGAAACCGGTCCGCCTGATCGCCTTGCCGCCCATACCCACACCAGGAACGGCAACGCCACAGCCGCGGGAACCTTCACCGCCGCGGCCAGCGCGACCGCCGCGAACCCGGCCACCGGCGTAT
Organism: Amycolatopsis sp. lyj-90; assembly: GCF_046549035.1. Classification (NCBI taxonomy): domain Bacteria; kingdom Bacillati; phylum Actinomycetota; class Actinomycetes; order Pseudonocardiales; family Pseudonocardiaceae; genus Amycolatopsis; species Amycolatopsis sp. lyj-90. The sequence goes on along the minus strand of NZ_JAJPWP010000001.1, from coordinate 615,378 downwards.
GAGAAAGCACGAACGCCGTGCCTGCCGCGAGCAGTCCGGCCATCAGCAAGTCGTTGTGCCCGCCCGAAACCACGCAAAGCACCAGCAGCGGATTCGCCACCGTCAGCCACAGCGCACCTTCCGGCCGGGCACCGAGATGCCGGCACAGGACAGGCACCGCGAAACAGAGCAAGGCCAACCCTGCCGCCATCGCCAGCCGGGTCAGGAAAGCACCGAGGGCAAGGTTCTCCCCGGTCACGGCGAGCACGCTCTTCACGATCAGGAGGTGCAGCGGCCCGTACGGCGACGAAATGTACGACCAATCGCCGGTGGCGTTGGCGGTGATCGGACCGGGAACCTCGGCGGGAACGTGCGTGTACGGATCGAGGCCGGCGTGTGCCACCGCACCCTGCGCGAGATAGGTGTACAGATCGGTGCTGAACAACGGCGGCGCGCACAACAGCGGGACGCACCACAGCCAGGCCGTCCGCACGACCTCACGAGCGCTCGTCCGGCCCGCGCGTGTCGAGTGTCCTAACCGGACCCATGCCATCAACAGCAGCGCGAGACCGAGGTACAGCACGGCGGTGGCGAGAGTCCGGACTTGCCCAGACAGCACGGGACCGTGCCGCAAGGTCGCACCAGCCCCGAACGCGCCGAGCGCGATCAGCACGGACCCGGCCGCCCCCACGCTCCTTCCGTTGAAGATCATGCGGCAGGTCTAGCCAGCCGGTGATCCCGGGCCGTTAAGATCGACTTTTATCGGGCCTTTATCCGTCCGGCGTTCTACTGAGGCACGTGGGGAATGGTTGATGCGCGTACTCGTGGCCGAAGACGAACGGATGCTGGCGGATTCCATCACCGAAGGTCTGCGGCATCTGGGCATGGCGGTGGACGTCTGCTACGACGGCGATGCCGCGCTCGAACGCGTCGCGGTCCACCGGTACGACGTCGTGCTGCTCGACCGTGACCTCCCGCTGGTGCACGGCGACGAGGTCTGCCGGAAGATCGCCGGAGGCGACGGGGAGACGCGCGTGCTGATGCTCACGGCCGCGGCGGGCATCCGTGACCGTGTCGACGGGCTCGGCCTCGGCGCGGACGACTACCTCACCAAGCCGTTCGCCTTCGCCGAACTCGTCGCCCGGGTGCACGCGCTGGCCCGGCGAGCCCGTCCGGCGCTGCCGCCGGTGCTGGACCGGGCCGGCGTCGAACTGGACCCGGCGAAACGGTTCGCGTCCCGGGACGGGCGGCCCTTGTCGTTGTCTCCCAAGGAGTTCGCCGTCCTGGAAGTGTTGCTGCGGGCCGAGGGACGGGCTGTCAGCGCGGAAGAGCTGCTGGAGAAGGCATGGGACGAACACGCCGACCCGTTCACGAACACGGTGCGGGTCACGGTGATGACGTTGCGGAAGAAACTCGGCGCACCACAGGTGATCCACACGGTTCCCGGCGCGGGCTACCGGCTGGGTACCTGAGGCGAGCACGGGCGTCGGTGCGAGGCCGCGTCGAACTGGTTTTCCTCGGTGCCCTGCTCGCGCTCCTGCTGCTGGGCTACCCGCTCGCCAAGTCTGCGGGCATGGTGCTCGGGACCTTTGCGGACCACGACTTCTGCCCGCGGGACACCGGCTGCGCCGATGTGGCGGGCGGGCTCTTGTGGAGCCTGCCGCTCGTCGCGACGGCCGTGCTCCTGATCTGGATACGGCGTCCGGTGGCGTCGTGGGTGCTGCGGCCGTTGCCCGAGCTCACCGCCACCGTCGAACTGCTGGGGCCGCAGAACCTCGGCCAGCGCATGCGGCTGGAGCAGACCGACGGCGAAGTGCGGGCGCTGGCGGACGCGGTGAACAGGATGCTCGACCGGGTGGCGGCCGGTTTCGAGGGGCAGCGCCGATTCGCGGCGAACGCGTCGCACGAACTGCGTACGCCGCTCGCGGTGCAGAGGACGCTCGCCGAGGTCGCGATGGTCACCGGCGGGGGCGACGACGTCCAGCGGCTGGCGGCGCAACTGCTGGTGGTCAACGAACGCAACGAGCGGCTGATCGAAGGACTGCTCGTGCTGGCCGAGGCGGACCGCGGGCTGCCCGGCAGCGTGCCGGTGCGGCTGGACGAACTGGTGGACTCGGTGCTCACGCAGTTCGACGGGCGGCTGGCCGAGCACGAGCTCACCCTGCGCCGCGAGATCGCCGAGCGCACCGTGTCCGGTGAGGCCGTCCTGCTGGAACGGCTGATCGCCAACCTGGTGCACAACGCGATCAAGTACAACCGGCCGGGCGGCCGGATCGAGGTGATAGTCGGGGACGAACCCGCGCTGAGCGTGCGCAACTCCGGCGAGCACGTGCCCGCCGAAGCGGTCGGCTCGCTCTTCCAGCCCTTCCGCCGCCTCACCGCCGATCGCACGAACCACCGCGACGGAGCCGGCCTCGGACTGTCCATCGTGCGCTCGATCGCCACCGCGCACCACGGCCGCGTGACCGCCGTTCCCGGTGAGGACGGCGGTCTGCGGGTCGACGTGGTCTTGCCCTGAATCGCCTTCAGGCGGCGAAAACGGTACGGACGACGGACTCGTCGCCCTCGATCCGGACCACGCCGAGGGCGCGGGCGTCGCCGAGGGTGAGGGCGCCGGCGGCAAGAGCGAGCACGTAGGCGGGTTCGGCGCGGACGGTGGCGTCGAGGGCGCGGCCGTCCTGCGGGACGACCTCGAAGCCGGAGCGTGTCGCGCGGAGCTGGAAGGGCGGGTCGCCGATCTCGAGGCCGATCGTCGCCGAGGTGCGGACCTTGACCCGGGTGTCGAGCAGGGCGGGGACGGCGAGGGCGAGCCACTCCGGGCGGAAGGAGTCACCTTCCGGGCCGCGGACCATCAGCGGGGTGGACCAGCGGATCAGGCTCTCGATCGGCTCGCGCAGCTCGGCACCCCACGGTGTGAGGGCGTACTCGACCACACTCCCCTCGCCTGTCAGCCGCCGCTCGATCACCCCTGCGGCCTCGAGGTCGCGGAGCCGGTCTGCGAGCAGATTGGTCGCGATGCCGGGGAGTCCGTCGATCAGGTCCCGGTACCGGGCGGGGGCGATGAGGAGCTGGCGGACGATCAGCAGGTTCCACCGGTCGCCGACGAGTTCGAGGGACCGGGCGAGCCCGCAGTACTGGCCGTAACTACGCATGGTTCCCTCTGCTTGATTATCTCAAGTGTGCGTGACAAGCTCAAGTTTACCGGAAGGCCGAGCCAAGAGGGGGCCGCCATGGCCGAGAGCGCGCGACCCTCCTGGGTCGACGACAGCCTGTTCCCGTTCGAAAGCCGCTTCGTCGATATCGACGGGCACACCGTGCATTACGTCGACGAGGGTTCAGGTCCGACTTTGCTGCTCCTGCACGGCAATCCGACCTGGTCGTTCCTCTGGCGCGACGTGATCAGCGCGCTGCGCGACGACTTCCGGTGTGTCGCCCTCGACTATCCGGGCTTCGGGTTGTCGACGCCGAAACCCGGCTACCGGTATCTGCCCGCGGAGCACGCCGACGTGGTCACCGGGTTCGTCGACACACTCGGCCTCGACGGAGTCACCCTGGTCGGGCAGGACTGGGGCGGCCCAATCGGCCTGGCCACCGCGCGACGACGGCCGGGCGTCTTCGACCGGCTGGTGCTCGCCAACAGCTGGGCCTGGCCGGTCAACGGGATCCTCCATTTCGAATCCTTCTCCCGCATCGCCGGCGGACCTCCGATCCGTTTCCTGGCACGGCGGTTCAACCTCGTGGTCAAAGCGTTCGTCCCCCTGGGCCACCGAAGGCGCAAGGTGACCGCGGCCGAGATGACCCACTACCGCCGGGCGATGGACACCCCCGGGCGGCGTCAGGCGTCCGCCGTACTTCCCGGCCAGATCATCGGCAGCCGGGCATTCTTCACCGAGGTCGAGGCAGGTCTCGCCGATCTCGCCCACCTGCCGACCCTCATCGTGTGGAGTGACGCGCAAGTCGGGTTCCGCACCCAGGAACGTGAGCGCCTGCAAGCGTCCTTTCCCGAGCACAAGACCGTGATCGTCGAAGGCGCGGGCCTCTACGTGGAGTCCGACGCGCCCGAGGAGTTCGTCGCCGCGATCCGCGACTGGACGGCGGCATCGCCCGGGTCGTGATGCGGGCGGAGACCGCCGACAAGGATCGACAGCAACCGCGGCCCTCGCGCGTCGAGTTCGGCGTCGTCCAACCGTGACAACCAGCTGATGAGCACGATGACGTCGCGGGCTTCGGCGTCGTCGCGGACACTGCCCGCCGAGCGCCCGGCGGCCAGCAGCAGTTCGATCGCCTCACCGATCGGGCCGAGGCTGTGGGCGGCGAGGTCACGCCACGTCGCCGCCTCGACGGCGGCGAACACGTCACGCTTGACCCTGGCATAAGCGGCTACCCGGTCGAACCATGCCGCCAACGCGTCCACCGGCTTGTGAGCGGCCAGCAGACGCGGAGCCGCGGCGACCAGGTCGTCCACTTCGCGGCGATACACCTCGACGAGAAGGTCCTCGCGGGTCGGGAAATGCCGGTACAGCGTGCCCTGCCCGATGCCACAGGCCTTCGCGACCGCGTTGAGCTTCAGCTCCCCCGGCTCCCGCACGAGTTCGTGCGCCGCTCGCAGGATCCGTTCGCGGTTGCGCTGCGCGTCCGCACGCAGCGGACCGCCGCTCTTGACTGAAGCGGACACGTGTCCGCTAAGCTCGCCGGGGTAATCGGACATGTGTCCATTCTAAGCGGAGGATCCCTCGTGACCATTCACGGCAAGGTCGTGGCCATCACCGGCGCCAGCAGCGGGATCGGTGAGGCGACAGCTCGCCACCTCGCCTCACTCGGCGCGGCCGTCGTCCTCGGCGCCCGCCGCACCGACCGGCTGGACCGGCTGGCCGCCGAAATCGAAGCCGCCGGCGGCAAGGCGGCCGCCACTCGTGTGGACGTCACCGATCCCGGCGATCTCAAGGCGCTGGTGGACGTCGCCGTCGAGCGCTTCGGCCGCCTGGATGTCTTGGTGGGCAACGCGGGGATCAGCAAGATCAGCACGATCGCCGACCTGGACGTCGAAGGCTGGTCGGCGATGGTCGACGTGAACGTCAAGGGGATCTTGCACGGCATCGCCGCGGCCCTGCCGGTGTTCCGACGTCAAGGCAGTGGCCACCTCGTCACCGTCGTCTCGACCTCCGGGCTGAAGATCGTCCCCACCCAAGCGGTGTACGCCGGGACGAAGAACGCCGTCCGCACCCTCTTGGAGGGCCTGCGTCAGGAGAGCACCGACGGCGTTCTGCGGACGACGTCGATCTCCCCGGGCTACGTCCGCACCGAGCTCGTCGACAACGCCGTCGAGGATCCGGCTGTGCGCGAACAGGTCCGGCAGAGCATGGCCGATCTCGGGATCGACCCCACGGCGGTGGCGCGGGCGATCGCCTTCGCGATCGACCAGCCCGAGGACGTCGAAATCGGGGACCTGACCATTCGACCGGCTCGCCAAGGCTGAGCATCCCGCTTGTCGGCATACGAGGACGTGCGATGCTCGGATCATGTCCGGCCGCAGCACGGATGGGTCCTGCGCTGGGTCAACTCCGAGTCGTCCCGGTCCACACCGTTCTCGACGCGGCCGACCTTGCCTTGCCAGAACGGCCGGATCATGAGTTCGGGCGATAGCCCCATCGGCACGAGCAGACGTGGCCCGTCACAGCCGTCTCATGCCGGCGGCCGGAGTCGCGTGGATGCCCGTGCCGTACTCGTAGCGCAAGCCGTTGTGGTCGATGAAACGCGCCGCGTCCGGCAATACCGGGTGCGAGCCGATCTTGGTCACGGCCATCCGCCGAATAGCGCGGTTGAGCCGGCCGGAGGCACTGGTGACCGTCGCCCAGTTCCACTCGGCGGGGTCACCGAGTCGCTGCAAGGTCGCGGACCAGGCCGCAGCCCGCTTCTCCGAGTTGTGGTTCGTATGACTCCACCGCAACTGCTGCGTCCCGGCCACCCCGCCGTGGTGGAGCTGGATGAGCCCCCAGCCCTCGTAGCAGTACCGAAAAGTGGCGTCAGGATGCACTCCCGGAAGGAACTCGATCCTTTTCGCGAGGGGCCCCGGCCCCGACCCGATGGCGAACAACGCCAGACTTCGTCCCGCCCGGCCGCCAGGGACCTCCGCGGCGGCGTGGAACTCACGCAGCTCACGGCCCGGCTCCGAGTCCGACTCGAAGACACGGAACAAACCGAGACCGAAGACGGTCTCAAGGACCGCGGCCCAATCGTCGCCAACAGCGTAGAAGTCGAGGTTCGGCACAAGCCGACTATCCCAGCCGGGGGCACCGCCCTTCAGCATGACCGCCCACTAGTAGCCGTGGATGCCCCTAATTTTCTGCTTCTCTCGCCCACTTGAACGGCGGCGGCGTCCCCGGCGCTATCACGAAGTTCCCGGAGTAGGCGGCATCGCAGACTCCGCACCGCGCACGAAGATCATTCGCGCGGGTCCACGGACTGCCGTGCTCATCAGGAATTGCGGGCATCGAGTAGCCGTACTGCTCCGTGACCAGCGACGGCCACTGTGGATCGCAGCGACAGCCCTCTCGCTTCAGCCACCTGATGGCCATCCCCACCCCTTTGCCGACAGTCGCCGTGTTCCAGAACCCTAGTAGCGCAAGAAACGATGGTGGCGATGGCCGGGCCATCGGGGTCAGCGCACGGTGATGACCAGTTTGCCCGTGGTGTGGCCGGTCTCTCCGAGTGCGTGAGCCTGGGCGCCTTCGGCCAGGGGGAAGGTGCCGGAGACGTGCGCGCGGAGCTTTCCCCGGTCAGCGAGTCCGGCGACAGCGCGGATTCCGGCCTGGTCGTGCTCGACGAGCAGGATGACGGCGCGGACCTGGCGCCCGACTGCCGGTCGTGACCTGACGGCGAACCGGCTCCACATGACGAAGCAACGCCCGCCGCTATATATCGGCTTGTGATATATATGGGCTCATGGCGGATCGAAGTATGTCCGAGCAGACGTTCCTGGTGCTGATCGCGCTGGCGGACGAGCCGCGGCATGGCTATGGAGTCGTCCAGCGGGTGCAGGAGCTGTCCGAGGAGCGGGTACGCCTGCGGGTCGGCACGCTCTACGGCGTGCTGGACCGGCTGGTCGCCGACGGCTGGGCCGAGCACGACCGGGAGGAGATCCACCAGGGCCGGCTCCGGCGCTACTACCGGTTGACCGGGGCGGGCGACGCGGCGCTGGCCGATCAGACCCGCAGGCTGGCCGCGAACGTCGAGGCCGCCAGCACGGTGTTGCGGGCCCGCGGCCAGTGGCCGCAGGCGGCGGAGCTGCGGGCATGATCGGCGCCGAGACCCAGTACCGCACGCTGGTGCGGGTGCTCCCGGCCTGGTACCGCGCCGAACGCGGCGACGAGATGGTCGGCACCCTGCTCGACCTGCACGGAGAGCGGGCGCGCGCGGCACTGTGGAGCGAACTGTGGGCCCTGCTGGCGTTGGGTGTGCGGACGCGGCTCGCGGGCCGGGCGGCACCCGCCCGCACGGTCGCACTGGGTGACCTGACGCGGGTGGGCGTGCTCCTCGGCCTACTCTGGGGCGTGCTCAGATCCGCGGGCTACGCGGGCGACCGGCTCTCGCTCGTGCTCGCGCACCCTGGCGGGGACCTGTCCCCGTTCATACACTCCGCACTGAGGTCCGACCTGATCAGGCATCTCGTCCTGCTGGCGGTCGCCCTGGTCCCGCTCGCCCTGCTGGTGGACGGGTGGCGCCGGGCGGCGCGGATCGCCGCAATGGCGATTCTGGCCGCCGGGGCGCTCTGGGGCCTGACCAGGTACTCGCTCAGCCTCGGCCCGGATCTGGTCGTGAACTACGCCCCGCAGTGGCTTCCCCTGGTGCTGTTGCTGCTGGCCTTCCATGCCGACGCCCCACTGCCGCCGGCACGCCCGTGGTGGTGGGCCATCGGCGGAAGTCTGGTCGCCGCCGTGACAACCGGGTACCTCTTCGCGGACGACCTCAGCGGGCTCGCCGGGCTGTCCCCGCTCGTCTGGCTGTGCGCGCTCTCGGGTGCCGGATACCTGCTTCTCCGGCGCCGCATCGACCAGCGCGCGGCGGCGTGGACGCTGGCGCTGGCCGTATGCCTCGCGCTGGTGGTGGCGCAGACCCTGGTGCTGAAGCGCGGGATCATCACTTTCGACCTGCTTACGATCGCCCAAGTCAGCCTGGCCGGGCTGGTCGTGGCGGCTCTGACCGTCACCGGAATCCGTGACTACCGCCGGACCGTCGTGAATCGCTGAGTTTTCTCGGTATCTTTTTCTTCTCACGCAAGGATTTTGTTCTTATGAGCACCATTCCTGTGGCGCCCTCTCACGCCCGATTGCAGTCACTCGATCTACCACGATCGCGGGCGCTCCCGCTCGCGAACGGGCCACGACGAGTGGCCACGGCGGTGTTCGTGGTCGTGTTGCTGCTCGCGGGCTACACCGGCTTCCGATCGCCTTCGGACTGGGCCGTCACGCTCGAATCCGTTTCGCTGACCGACGGGTTTCACCGCCGGTTCCTCGTCGGCACCGTGCTGCGGCCGTTCGCGGCGCTGTTCGGGTACCACTACGTGGTGTACGCCGTCGCGGGCTTCGCCGTGCTGCTGATGGTGCTGGCGGCACTGGTGGTCGCGTTCTTCCGCGCTTCTTCGGTGAGCAGGCGATTCCTCGTCATCGGCTGGCTGCTGCTGCCGACCGGCGGCTACCTGTTCCATGAGGTCGGTTACCTCGACCAGGTGGTGTACCTGTTGCTGTTCGCCGCTTTGTGGGCGCTGCACCGCAACCGGCCGCTGTCCGCCGGTGCCTTGCTGGCGGCTTCCGTGCTGACGCACGAAATCGCGTTGCTCACGGTGGTTCCGGTCTTCGGCTTCGTGGCACTGCGGAAGCTCCCCTTCCGGAAAGCCTGCGCGGTGCTCGCGCCGTCCGTGGCCGCCGGGCTGGTGGTGCTGGCGGTGCCGCCTGCCGAGGCGGGTGCGGTGCAGAAGTTCCGGCAGGTTCTGGCGAACGCGGGTTTCCCTTACCGCGCCGACGCGCTCGAACTGTTCGACCGCACCCAGGCGCAGAGCTGGCAGCTCTACTCGATCACCGGCGTCCTGCTCTACCTGCTGCCTACCCTGCTGGTGGTGGTGGCCGGTTTCCTGATGCTGCACCGGCCTTCGGCGGCGACCCTGCTGTCGCTCGCCGCGGTGGTGGCGCCGGTGCTGCTGGCCTTCGGCGGATGGGACGAGGCACGCTGGGGATTCCTGCTCATCACGAACTTCGTCCTCGTACTGTGGCTCCGGTTGGGCAGCCGGGAACTCGACCTGCCGCGATTCGGTGCGCTGGCCGTGATCCTGCTGATCCTCACCCACCCGCCGATGCCCTACTTCGACGGCTACCGGCCCCGCGACGTCACGCTGGTGGGCCCTCCGCACGCCGGCGGGAACGTCAGCTGATGAAACCCGCCGACTTGAGCCAGTCGCGGGCGACCGTGGCGGCCTTCTGGCCGTCGACGCTGACCTTCTTGTTCAGGTCCGTGAGCGTCGCGGTGTCGAGCTTCGCGGCGATCGGCGTGAAGACCTGTTCCAGCTGCGGGTATTTCTGAGCGATCGGCGTGGCGATCGTGATCGCGGGGTTGTAGGTCGGGAAGAAGTGCTTGTCGTCCTCGAGAACGGTGAGGTTCTGCGCGGCCACGCGTCCGTCGGTGGAGGCGACCGAGCCGAAGCCGCACGGATCCCCCTTGCCGATGCTCGGGTAGACGACGGCGTCGTTGAGCAGGTGCACCTGCGGGTCGGGCAGGGTGAACCCGTAGGTCTTCGCCAGGCCGGGGAACCCGTCGTCCCGGCTCTTGAACTCCGGGCCCATGCAGGTCGCGGCCGCGGCCGGGTCCCGCTTCACCAGGGCCGCGTAGTCGGACAGCGTCTTGACGCCGGTCCGGGCCACTGTCGCCGGGTTCCCGGCGAGGGCGTAGGTGTCGTTGGCCGGCGAGCGTGCCCACCAGGTGACGCCGTTGGCGGTGTCGGCCTGTTTGACCGCGTCGTACTGCGCCTGCGGATCACTGATCGGCTTGGTCTGGTTGAGGTAGCTGATCCAGGCGGTGCCGGTGTATTCCCAGTACAGGTCGACAGCGCCGCTGGTGAGCGCCTGGCGGACGTTGCTCGAGCCGGTGATGTTGGTCTTGTCCTCCGGGCTCGCCCCGGCCGCCTGCAGTGCGACGAGGGCGATCTGGCCGAGCAGCAGCTGCTCGTCGAACTCCTTGGAGCTGACGCGGATCTTGGCGCCGTTCAGCGCGTCGATCTTCTGGATGGACCCCGCGCCCACCTGGGCGCCGGTCTCGTCCTTGCCGATCGTGCAGCCTGCCGCGAGCGCCGTTGTCACGACGAGCGCGAGCACGGCAGCGGTCGTGCGCTGGAGCATCCGCATGGGTTGGTCCTCCTTGAAGTCGGTCGAGCTACATGCCGCGCGGGTGCAGGACCTCCTCGGCGACCAGCCCCAGCCAGTCGACGAAGAGCGCCAGTGCGGCGACGATGATGCCGAAGGTCAGGCTCAGGATCGGGCGGTACAGCCCGATCCCGGCGACGAGCCCGCCGCCGAGACCACCGGCGCCGATGAACGTCGCCAGCGTCGCGCTCGCGACGGTGAGCACCAGCGCGGTCCGGACACCGGCGAGAATCACCGGGACGGCCAGCGGCAGTTCGATCCGCCACAGGATGGCCGCCTTGCCCATGCCCATGCCGCGCGCGGCGTCGACGAGGGTCGGGTCGACGCCGTCGAGCCCGACGATCGTGTTGCGCAGCACCGGCAAGGTCGCGTAGACGACGAGCGCCGCCACCGCCGTCGCGGTGCCCGTGCCGATCCAGAGCGCGAGCAGCACGACGAGCCCGATCGACGGGATCGCCTGGCCGAGGTTGCCCAGCCCCAGGCCGATGGGCCGGGCCCAGCGGGCGCCGGCGCGGGTGAGCAGGATGCCGAGCGGGAGGGCGATGGCGATGGTGCACACCGTCGAGATCAGGGTGAGCCGCAGGTGCGCGCCCAGTTCGGTGAAGATCTCGCCGGGGTTGAGAAAGCGCTGTTCGATCGAGTCGAGCGGTTGCGCACGCACGATCAGAAAGAGCGCCAGTAAGGCGAGGGCCAGCAGGACCGGGCGCACCAGCAGGCCGAGCCGTCGTCGGCGAGGCCGCGCGGGCACCGTCGTGTCCGGCCCGGGCGCCTCCACCGCGTCCGGGATCGCGGGCGCGGGCGCCTCTTCGGTAGGCCGGAGCGCCGCGACAAGACGCGGCACGTCGCACACCCCCTGCGCGGTGCCGTCCTCGGTGACCACGACCGCGGTGCTGCCGGTCCGCACCATCACGTCCAGCACGTCCCGCAGAGTGTCATCGGGGCGGACAGAAGGCAGGTCGTCCGGCTCGGCCGACGGCTGGAGGTCCAGGTCACCCACCCGGATCAGCGCGAGCCGCTTCAAATTCCGCTTCGAGCCGACGAAGCTCGCGACGTAGTCGTCCGCCGGCGCGGCGAGGATCGCCTGGGGCGTGTCGTACTGAGCGATCACCGACCGCGGCCGCAGCACGGCGATCCGGTCGCCGACCTTCAGCGCCTCGTCGAAGTCGTGCGTGACGAACACGATCGTCTTGCGTACTTCCCCTTGCAGGCGAAGGAATTCGTCCTGCAGCCGGGCACGCGTGATCGGGTCGGTGGAGCCGAACGGCTCGTCCATCAGCATGACCGGCGGGTCCGCGGCCATCGCCCGCGCCACCCCGACGCGCTGCTGCTGACCGCCGGAAAGCTCACGCGGATACCGGACGCCGTGCTCGCGGGTCAGGCCGACGACGTCGAGCAACTCGCGCACACGGTCGGAGACGCGGCGTCGAGTCCAGCCGAGCAGCCGTGGCACCACACCGATGTTGGCGTCCACTCGCAGGTGCGGGAAGAGCCCGATCTGCTGGATGACGTAGCCGGTGTTGCGCCGGTGTTCGTCGAGGTCGAGCGCCGACACGTCGGTGCCGCCGATCGTGACGACGCCCGCGGTGGGCTCGACGAGCCGGTTGATCATCCGCATGGTGGTCGTCTTGCCGCACCCCGACGGACCGGTCAGCACGACGATTTCGCCCGCGGGGATGCGCATCGTCAGGCTTTCGACCGCCGGTACCGCTCGTCCGGGGTAGAGCTTGCCGACGTCCCGCAGCTCGATCGTCTCACCGCCCTTTCCGGCCACTCCCCCCGGCGCAGCCGAAGTCGCCGCTCTCAGGGCACGGGGACGTCGCCGGGTGGTCAGCTTGCCGACCACCACGAAGGCCAGGTCGAACAGCAGCGCCAGCACCATGATCCCGAGCGTTCCGGTGAGTACCTGGTTCAGCGAGTTGACCGAGCCGAACCGGCCGAGCCCGTCGAAGATCTCGTTGCCGAGGCCGGGGCCTTTGACATAGGCGCCGATGGCCGCGATCCCGATCGTGATCTGCGTCGAGACCCGGATACCGGACAGAATCACCGGCCAGGCGAGCGGCAGCCGCACGCGGAACAGCAGCCGCGTGCGGCCGAACCCCATCCCTCGTGCCGCGTCCACCACGGCCGGGTCGACGCCACGCAGCCCGACGATCGTGTTGCGCGTGATCGGCAGGAGCGCGTAGAGCACCAGTGCGAACAGGACATTCGTCAGCCCCAGCCCGAACGGGCCGATCAGGATGCCCAGCAGCGCGATCGACGGGATGGTCAGGAACGCCGCCGTCGTCGTGGTCGCCATCGCGCCGAGCCACTGCCGCCGGTAGGTGAGCAGGCCGATCGTCATGCCGACCAGCACGGCCAGCGCCATCGCCGCCAGGGTGAGATCCACGTGCAGGATCGCGTCGTTCACGACGTCGATCCAGTTCTCTCGGAGGTACTCCCACAGGCTCAGGGCGCCGCTCCTCGACATCGCAGGGCAGAAAACAACCGACCAGGCCCGGTTCGGCCGGGTCTCAGCCCAACACGTCCGCGGGGCTCCTGTCCACAGCCCGGCGTAAACCGCACGTGAGCGGCCGGTCACCTTCGGCCGGATGTCCGCTTCACGACGTGATCGCCAGAGTGGCTTTCAGGACGTCGATGCCGACCGGGGTGCGGTGGGTGTCCAGGTCGGCGATCCGCCAGGTGCGGGCCAGCAGGGCTTCGAGGGCGATGCGGACTTCCATCCGGGCGAGATGGGCGCCCAGGCAGAAGTGGATGCCGTGACCGAAGGACAGGTGAGGGTTGGGTGTCCGGCCGGGATCGAAGGTGTGCGGGTCGGTGAAGACCCCGGGGTCACGGTTGGCCGCCGTGATCATCGCGACGACTCTCTGGCCCGGTCGGAGTTCCCGACCGCCGAGGGTGGTGGGCCGGGTGACGAACCGGTCCGTCCCGCCCGTGGGCGGCAAGTAGCGGAGGACCTCCTCGACGGCCGAGCGGACGTCGGCCGGTTTCGGTTGGGCGGCAAGGCAAAGGACGGCGTTCACGAGCAGGGTCTTGGTCGTCTCGTGGCCGTTGATCAGCAGCAACGCGCAGAAGTCGATCAGCTCGCGCTCGGTGAGATCCGACGCCATCAGGGTCGCGATGATGCCGGCCGGGCGTTCGAACTCTTCTCGGAAGTAGCCGCCCATTTCCGTCAGTGCCTCGTGGAAGGCGGTCCGGCGGGCCTCGTCTTCGGTGAACCTGCCGAAGAACGACGTGATGGCTTCGGTCCACCGGACGAAATCGGGCCACCGCGACGGCCGCACGCCGAGCAGACCCGCGATCGTGTGCACCGACAACGGGTAGGCCAGCTCTCCGAGCAGGTCGAAACTCGGCCCGGCCGCAGCGAGCAGGGCGTCGACCCTCGCCGTGATCGACGGCTCCAGCGACGACATGGCCCGGGGAGTGAAGACCCGGCTCACGATCCGGCGCAACACATGGTGCCGGGGCGGATCGATCGCCTGCAGTCCTCGCAACAACGGGTTCGAGCCGTGCGGGACCGGCCGGGCGCTGTAGCGCAGCTCGTCGGAGGAGAACACCTCGTGATCGGTCAGCACTCTGTCCACGTCCGCGTACCGGGTGACCACCCAGCCGCCGAAGGGCTCGGCGAACCGCACCGGACCCACCTCTTGCGTGTGGAAAGCGAAGATCTCCTCAAGGGACATCCGCACAGAGTGCTATCCGCCCGCGGCCGCGGCTTGGAAGAAACGGACACACGACGCCCCGACCGCGCGCCGGAACTCCGCGATCATGTGCGGCTGGTCGTAGAAACCGCTGCGGACTGCGATCTCCGCCCAGTCCGGGACCGAAGACGACCGGGCCAGCGCCATCGCCCGATGCAACCGGACGACTCGCGCGTAGGCCTTGGGGCTCAACCCGACGGCCACCAGGAATCGCCGCCGCAACTGCCGCTCGGACAACCCGGCCGCGGCCGCGTGCCGGGACACCGGTGCGCCGGGGGCCGCGCGAATGGCGTCGAGCACCTGGCCGATCGCCGGATCGGCCGGACGGGCCGGTGCCCGCAACGCCCGTAGCCCGGCGTCGAGTCCCGAACCAGGGAACGGCATCCCCGCCAAAGGCACCTCGTCCGCGGCGATCCCCAGCACCGAGGCACACGTCCCCGGCCGCAGCCGCACCCCCGTCAACGGCTCGGTCAGTCTCCCGGTTCTGGCTTCCGTCTCCGGCCCGGCCAACCACAGCGACCCGTCCGCGAACACGAGCAGGTCCACGGACGGCTGCGGCAACGCGGGCGGCAGTTCCCCGCTGCGCCGCCACACCCGGCTGACGCGGTCAGCCAGGTCGGCGGGTACGAGGTGGGTGTGGACGGGAGAGACGCTCATAGGCCATCACCACCACTCCGGCATGCGGCAAAGGGTGCCTGATCGGCGAAGCGGTCACATCCTGTTTCCGTGGCCGAAGCGCTCACTCCACCAGTTCGGTCCGCACGGACCGCCACTGCTCCCAGCACCGCTCAGGGTCGAGGTCGGTGTAGCCGCGCTGTTCCGCCATCGCCTCGGACAGAGACTTCGGCGAGCGGATACATGTTGCCCCGTCACGGATTTCGAGGACCTCCTCCTCCGTGAGAGGACCTCCCTTCGAGCGCTCCGCGGCCAGCAGCAGCGCGATCAAAGGCGGCACGAATTCGATGACGAGGTCGTCTTCCCCAGCCCTGTCCATGTCCGGATGCTAGACGTCCCGGGGCGGTTGCCGGGTCTCGGGCGCCCAGCCCCTCGGGATGATCCGCGCCAGTTCGTCCAAGTGGGACCTGGCTTCCTGCGCGCGTGCGGTGTCCGCGGTGTCGAACAGCCTCTCGAGTTCGAGGAGTGCGGCTTCCGCCATCTGCATGGGCGACGGTGGCGTCACCGACTCGTCGGAGCTCGCCCATTGCTCACCCCACAGAGCCGACCCTTCCTGGCTGATCGCCGACCGGAAGATCATTTGCTCCACCGTGTCCACGGTCAGGTCGAGCTTCTCCGACCACGACCCCAGCAACGCGACGTACTTTTCGTAGACGGCCGGCCGCCACGCGTCGATGTCCAGGCGCAAGCCGGCGTGAGTGGCGAGCCAGCGACGGACGACGGCGTCCAGGATCGGGGCGCCGGCGTCGGCGGGAGCCAGTGCGGTGGTGACGAACCGGAGATACTTGGTACCGAAGGCGACACCGAGATACCGCAGCGGCCGGGCCGCCAGATCGTGGAACGCGGCGACACCGCCGCGATCTCGAGCGACGAGGGCCACCTCCGTCAGCCGATCGACCGCGTGCGGGTTCTCGGCCAGCACGCGCGCGGTGCGCCAGGCGCCGTAGCCGACCGATCCGTATCCCCAGATCATCGCGACCAGGAAAGCCCCTTCGGCGCCCTCCGGTGTGGTGGCGCGCTCGGCGTACCGCGTCGCTTCGGCCCGATCGATGTGCTCCGGCAGGGCGTCGAGGAACGAATGATGCTCCGGGAACCGCTTGAGCCAGGAACCGCGGGACCAGCGGGAAGCCGGCTGCGACGGTTCGCCGTGGTCCCGCCATCGCCGGACGGCATGGGTCAAAGCGGACGGTAGCGGCGTTTCACGCGGTTCGGCTGTCACACGTTCCTCCTGGAAAGAGGGTCGGCCCTAGGCGAGGTCGACCGGCCTCGTCCGCAGCTTGGCGGCGATCCGGGCCAGCGCCTGCTGATCTTCGGCGGTCAGGGGGTCGAGCACGAGGTCCCGCACGGACCGGACGTGCGTGGGCGCCGCGGCCACCACCACGTCGTAACCGTCGTCGGTGAGCGCGGCGAGGGTGTACCGGCCGTCGTCGGGATCGGGCGAGCGCTCGACCCACCCCCGCTGCTCGAAACGTTTGACCACATTGGACAGACGCGAGAGCGAACCGTTGGCGAGGTAGGCCAGCTCGCTCATCCGCAGACGCCGTTCCGGAGCCTCCGAAATATGACTGAGGGTCAGGTATTCGAACAGCGTCAGCCCCGCGTCATGCTGCAGTGGCGACTCCAGCTTCCCCGGCAGCAGGAGGACCAGCGAGACCAGCCCGGTCCAAGCCTCCTTTTCGGCAGGGTTCAGCCACAACGCGTCGTCCTGGTCGGAAGTGGCCATGGCGAAACCTTACCCAGGATCGCGCAACTTCACACGTGAAGTCATTCCGTGCTACGTTGACTTCAAGCATGAAGTCAACGAAAGGATCCACCATGACCGAGCCGGAGTTCTTCGCCACCCCCGGATACGGCGACCGGCAGCTGGCCGAGATGCGCTACAGCCAAGCGGTGCGCGTCGGAGATCGCATCGAGATCTCGGGACAGGGCGGCTGGGACGACGACCTCACCTTCCCGGAGTCACTGGAGGACGAGATCGTCCGGGCCTTCGAGAACGTCGAACGGACTCTCGCCACGGCGGGCGCCACCTGGCGTGACGTCATCGCCGTGAACTCGTACCACGTCCCGGAGTCCCCCGGTTTCATCGGCGAGACCCACAACCGGGTCATGGTCGAACAGTTCCGCGAGCACATGGGCGACCGGGCGCCGATCTGGACGGAGATCGGCGTTCCCGCCCTCGGCGCCCCGAAGATGCGAGTCGAGATCCGGGTCACCGCGATCGCCGATCCCGCCCGCGTGTGAACCCCGTCCTCCTTGGGTACTCCCCCACTGCGCCCATGCTCTTGGCCCAGCTGGGAAACCCGCTAAGGAGACACGCGTGGGTACAACCGGAACAAGGCAAGCTTACGAATTCCCCAGTGGCGTCGCCCCGCCGCTGGGACAGGTCCGGGCCTGGCTGCGAGATCAGCTGGACGGCGTCGGGCGGACCACCATGGCGGACACCGAACTCCTGACCACGGAACTGCTCACCAACGCGCACGAACACGCGGACGGCGTCGCCGAGCTGAGGGTGTCCGTCCCCTCCGGCCGCGACGTGGTCCGCGTCGAAGTCGACGATCGCCGCCCGCGGCTGAAGCCACGCCGCGTGACGAAGAACGATCCGGCGAGCCCTCACGGGCGAGGACTGGCGCTGGTCGAGGCGATCAGCACCACCTGGGGTGTGGACACCGGCGCCGGGTACAAAACGGTGTGGGCGGAGATCCCGGTGCTCTGACACGATCATCGGATGCTCGCCGAGTCCGGGCGGTCCTGGAAGGCTGGGGCCTGGTGGCCGAAGTCGGCGCGCACGCGCTCGACCAGTGGGGGTACATGGCGGGCCGGGACCAAGACCGCCTGTCCGATCTCAACGACGCGTTCCGCGATCCCGGTGTCCGCGCGGTGATCGCCACCCGCGGTGGCGCGGGCGCGTACCGCATCGCCGACGAGATCGACTTCGCCGCGGTCCGGGCCGACCCCAAGCCGATGGTCGGTTTCAGCGACATCACCGCCTTGCACCTGTCGCTCTGGCGGCAGTGCGGACTGGCCGGAATCCATGGCTTCCTGGCAGGCTCCCGGTCCGCGAACGCGACCCGGCGGTTGCTGATGAGCAGCGAATCCATCACCTTGCACCGCGACCCGCGCGCCATGACCGTCGCCGCCGAAGTACCCGGCATCGTCGCCGGCAACCTTGTCGGGGGCAACCTCGGCACCATCGCCCACGCCGTCGGCGTCGGATTGCCTTCCCTGGCGGGAACCATCCTGTTCCTCGAAGCCGAGCGCACCATCGGCCTCGGACACGTCGATCGCCAGCTCACCCAGTTGATCCGATCCGGCTCACTCCAAGGCGTGCGGGGTGTCGCCCTCGGCCGGTTTCCCGGTTTCGAGGGCTACATCGATCGCGAGTGGACTCTCGTCGACGTCTTCAAGGACCGACTGGGCTCGCTGGGGGTGCCGGTGCTCGGCGGACTCGACGTCGGACATGGCCCGGACCCGCTTTCCCTCCCCCTGGGACCGGCCGCCGTCCTGGACACGGAGTCGGGAACGCTCACCGTCGAACCGGCGGTGAGCTGACATCTATTGGGGACAAGTCAAAGGTGGCTTGTTCGTGGGCGAGGCTGGCGACGGAAT
The DNA here is from genome assembly GCF_046549035.1 of Amycolatopsis sp. lyj-90. Taxonomy (NCBI): domain Bacteria; kingdom Bacillati; phylum Actinomycetota; class Actinomycetes; order Pseudonocardiales; family Pseudonocardiaceae; genus Amycolatopsis; species Amycolatopsis sp. lyj-90. The sequence goes on along the minus strand of NZ_JAJPWP010000001.1, from coordinate 597,011 downwards.
GAAAGCGTCCTTCGCCGCGTCCGATGCCTAGCGGCCATGTCGCGAAAGCCACTTTCGGGACACCTGACGTCTCGAAAGTGGCTTTCGCGACATCATGTTTCGCGGTCGGGTCGTGCCCGGGCGGATCTGGACAGGCCGACGAGAGTCGATCGCACTCCGACTGTCCACAGAGGACATCTTCAGGCGAGCAAATGCCTGATCAATGACCATATGCGCGCTTCGCAACGAGGGTCGTGAGTGGCAAAGAGGGTTAGAACGCGCCTTACCACTCACGACCCCGCCCGCAAAGCGTGCAAATAGTCATCGATCAGACATCAACTCGCCCAAAGGTGTCCTCTGTGGACGGTCAGGATGCGGTCGGCTCTCGTCGGACGGTCAGATCCGCGCCGCTGAAGGCTCGGCGCGACCCGACCGCGAACACGCCACGTTTGCCCTTCTCCTCAATAACCCTCTTTGTCACTCACGACCCTCTTCACGAAGCACGCAAAGCGCCCAAACTGGGCAACTACACCGTGAATTCGTCCCTTAAGGACAGTCAAGGCTCCTCAGATCTCCCGGGGGAGCCTGCCCCCGCCACCGAGCCCGCCACCTTTGACTTACCCCTCAATACTTGACGTCGACCCGCCCGACCGCGTCGGAGCCGCCGGTCAATTCGGCGGACGCCTCCCGCCAAGCGGAATCGCCGGGGTAGAGCTCACTGCGAAGGTAGGCCCACGTGAGCCTTTGCACCGCGGCCACCCGTTCCGGATTCTCGTCGGTCGTCTCGGCGACGTCGTAGCCGGAGATCCCGCCGAGCCCGTGTTCCGCGCCGAACAGGGTGAGCAAGGTCTTGCGCCCCGGCGAAAGGAAGTACGGATCGGCGTGCCATTCCGGACCGCGCACCGTCAGGTGGGCGGACGCGTCCCTGTCACCGGCGACCACGAGCGCGGGCGTCGTCATCGCGGAGAAGTCCGTACTCAGGAAGAAGGAGTAGTTCTCCGCCACGAACCCGGTGACGGCGTCGCCACCGCGTCCGGGCGCGGCGAGCAGAACTCCGGCGGAGACACGGGGATCGGCCAGGTTCACCTCCGTTCCGTCGCGGGGCTCGGTGTATCGCGCGCCGAGCAGCAGGCTCGCGGTGTGGCCGCCCATCGAGTGCCCGGCCACGGCGATCTTGCCCCGGTCCAGGCGTCCGCGAAGGTGCGGCACGGCCGTCTCGATCTCGTCGAGCCGGTCGAGGATGCGGATCATGTCCTCGGCACGCGACCGGTAGTACAGCGGCGCTTCGGGGTCTCCGGAGTCCAGGTTCAGCGTCCTGGAGCTGAGATGAGTGGGCTGAAGGACTGCGAACCCGTGTGCCGCCCAGAAATTCACGAGCGGGGCATAGCCGTTCAGTGACGACAGATGGTTCGAGGGCCCCTGGCCGTGCGACAGCAGGATGATCGGCAGTCCGTCTCTTGCCACCGGCACGGAGACCTTGACCTGCAGATCCACGGCACGATCCGGCGTGGGCAGCACCACCGGGCTGACCGACAGGACGGGTGCGGTGGTCGAAAAGCTCATGACTGGTCCTTAACGGAAGACTAAGCGGAACGATGTTCCACAAACATACGGAGCACCGTTCCGCTTTGTCAAACGCCCCTCGCCCGGCCCGCGAGAAGGTCTGCGAGCGAGGCCGCCTCCGTCCTTAGTCCAGCCCAGTCGTCCCGGACGAGACCCAGGTAGCCCGCTCGCGCGAGTTCCAGCAACTCGCGATCCACGCCGTCGAGCGTCGGCGCGACAGCGGCCGCCGCGGCATCCTTGGAAACGACCTCGCCGGTTTCCAGGGTCACGAGGACCCGGGCGAGGGTGAGCAGGACGTTGCGTTCGTCGCCGTCGATCTCCTCGATCAGGGCGGGGACGACGGCACGGACCGACTGTCGCAGCTCCTCGCCCGCAACGGGTTCGAGTACTTCGGTGAGTGCCGGACCTCGCAGGACCCGATGTGCCGCATGAGCGGCGGCAACGAGGATCACGACGTCGGGATCCTCGGCGGGCCCGGGAAGACGACCGGCCACGAAGTCTTCGCGAAGCCACTCGCCGTACTGGAAATCGCGACGAAACCGTTCGCCCGCCACCAGAACGGTCAGCTCGATCGGACGGCGATCCGCGACTTCGGGAAAGCGTGCGGCGTGACCACGCCAGCCCGAGACACCCAACAGCAGCGAGACCAGACTCGCCCGCTCCGGACCGGTGAGCGACCTGCGAGTGACCAGCAGCAGATCGACGTCGCTGTCCGGCCGGAGCCCGCCGGCCACGGCGGAACCGTAGAGATAGGACCCGATGACGTCACCGGGATTCTCGCGGTCGAGGTGATCCAGAAGAGGCTCGATGGACATGCGTCGACGATCACACAGGTCAGGCCCCGGGACGCAGGTATTTCCGCGTCCACTCGTCGAAACCGGTGAGCGGAAGCCCCAGTTCCTTCGCGTACTCCGGGCGCCCCGGCTGCCCGGCGACGTTCAGCCACTCGTGCGAAGCGCCCATCGGCGGCATTCCGGCGGCGAGCGCCTGCTCCACCGTCATGTCCGGCGCGGACAGTCGCGTACCGGAAGCGCGGGAGAGGATCTCGGCGATCTCCCGCATCGACAGGAAGTCGCTCGCCAGCTCCAGTTCGACGCCGTCGAAACGCTCCGGCTCGGCGATGGCCGCCGCGGCCGCGGTGCCGATGTCGTCCACCGCCGCCAGCGAGAGGCGGGTCTCCGGCTTGATGACGCTCACCAGACCACCGTCGATGCCTCGCGGGAACAGGAACTTCATGGACGGCAGGAAGTTCTCCATGAAAAACCCCGGCTTGAGCAAGGTCCACCGCGCGAAGCCCGCCGCCCGGACCCGGTCCTGGATCGCGGCCTTGGCACCGAGCGTGGGCTCCATCGACGCCCAGCGTCCCTCGGCCCAGCCGGGAGCTTCGATGTGCTGACCCGCACCGGAAACGGACGTGTGCACGAACTGCGGCACGTCGGCGGCTTTCGCGGCCTCGACGAGGTTGGCCCCCTGAGTCACTTCCCCGGCGAAGTCGAAGCCTTCCGCGCTCATACCGGGCATCTGCACGGAGAACACGGCGCGAGCGCCCTTGACAGCCCGGACCAGGGAATCGATGTCGTGGAGATCGCCGACGACGAGTTCGGCGCCGAGCGCTTCGATGGACCTGGCCCTGGCCGGATCGCGCACCAGGGCACGGACGGGGACGCCGGCCGCGAGCAGGGCACGGGCGGTCGCGCCGCCCTGCCTGCCGGTGGCACCGGTGACCAGAACGGGTTCTGCGGACATGATCGCTCCTTCGCGAAGGTAAGTGGCGGGGTCCGCCACTTATCGTCCGCTACGATATGGCGGGGCCCGCCACTTACGCAACCAACGAGGTGAAGGCATGTCCGACGGACAGCGCGCCGACGCGCGGCGCAACTACGCGCGCATCCTCGCGGTCGCCGAGGAGGAGGTCGCCGCGCACGGCGCCGGGGCCTCACTGGAACAGATCGCCCGCACCGCGAACGTCGGTTCGGCGACGGTCCGCCGCCACTTCCCCACTCGCCGCGCCCTGCTGGAGGCGGTGTCCGCGCACCGGATCGAGGCACTGTGCGCCCGCGCCGCCGAACTGACCGGCAAGGGCGACAGCAGGGCCTCGCTCATGGAGTGGCTCGACGAGGTCGTCGCCTACTGCGTCTCCGCCCGGGGGTTGGCGGCCGCCCTCGCCTATGACGGCCCGGTACACGAAAATTCCTGCTCGTCGGCGCTGGAAAACGCCGGTGAACCGCTCTTGCGCCGGGCCGCAGGAGACGGCGTGGTGGCACCGGAGGTCACTGTCGGAGACCTGATCGCCGTCATCGTCGGCATCGTTCTGGCCACCGAGCACCATCCCGATCCGGCCGCGCGGGCGGACCGGCTGTTCCGGCTGACGGTGGCGGGGTTGAGCCCGCGGAACTGAACGGGGCCGGAGTGGTCGCCCACCCCGGCCCCGTCCCGCGTCCGTGGGTTACCGCGTGCCGCGACGGCCCGACGAGACCACCGCGGGCACCGGCCCGCCGTTGATCACGAACTGCGAACCCGGCTCGCGGACGACGTCGCCGGTCGCCGAATTCGTGATCGTCACGTTCGTCAGCGTCGCGCTGCCGCGGGCGCCGCTCATCGCGAGGATGCCGGCCCCGTTGTTCGACTTGTCGATCTTGACGCCTGTGACGGCCGCCGTCACGACACCGCCGCCGGTCTTGAACTGGACACCGTCGTAGGTCGAGTCGTGGATCTCGGTGTCCCGCAGGACCACGCCGGGAATGTCCTTGCCCTGCGCGAAGAACGTGATCGCCCCGAACTCCTGCTGCTCGCCCCAGAACACCCCGCCGCAGCGGTACAGGGCGTTGTTCGCGATGAGGGTCTGCCCGGAGAACGGCAGCGGATCGTGATCCGTCGCCAGCATGATGCCCGGATAGTTCATCGTGTCGAGGACGATGTTGTTCTCGATCTTGTTGCCGTAGCCGCCGTAGACCGCGATCCCGTTGGCACGCCACGGAAGCTGGATCGTGTTGTTGGCGAACACGTTGTCGTGCGCGATGTCCTGTGACGTGTCCTTCACGTACTGGTTCGCCCACACCGCCAGCGAGTCGTCACCGGTGGTGCGGAACGACGAGTTGAACACCTTCGAGTTCCGGGTGCCGTTGGTGAAGTTGATCCCGTCGGCGTAGGTGTTCCGGATGCGCATGCCGCTGAACTCCAGGCCATCGCCCGGACCCCAGAGTGACGGCAGGTTGCTGTAGTCCCGGCCGACCCACACCCCGACGTTCGCGTGCTCGATCCACACGTTCGAGATCTTCGTGCCGGTGCCGAACCGGCCGTTGAGACCGACTCCGCCCTCGGCGTTGCCGTCCCCGCCGCGGATCCGGCCGGAACCGAAGATGGCGATGTCGGAGATCTGGGTGTTCTTGTCGATGTCGAAGCCGAAGTTGCCTTCGTGCGGGTGGTTGATGCCGCCCGCGTTCTGCGGCTCGATCAGCGAGTACAGCTGCGAATGCCACATCCCGGCGCCGCGGATCGTCACGTTGGAGATGCCGATCTGGTTGTACTGGCCGCCGCCGTTGGGCACGTTCGGGTCGTCGGTCAGGATCTTCTTCTCCTGCCTCCACTGCCCCGCCGGGATCCAGACGCAGCCGATCACGCCGTTCTGGTCGTCGGTGACCGCGCGCTGGATCGCCGCCGAGTCGTCGTTCCCGTCGTTCGGCACCGCGCCGTACTCCGTGATCGACGTGCAGTTCCCGGGCTTCTCCGACGCGGGAGCGACCTGCTCGAGGTCGATGAGGTCGACGATGTAGAACGCCGCGTTGTCCCCGCTGTCGCGCTGCAGCTTGAACTTCGTGCCCGGCGGGTACGACTGCGACAGCAGCGCGTGCGACTCGTCGAACAACCGTCGAGCGTTGGCCTGCGGGGTGTTCGTCAAGCCCTCGGGATCGTCGGTGCTGCCGTAGAGCCAGCTGTGCTTCGACGACAGGGTCAGCTTCTGCGCGAAGGTGCCGTTGACGTACAGGCTGATCGTCGCGTCCTGTCCGCCGCCGCCCGCGGCGTCGGGGATGGAGTTGCGCACGACGATCGAGTTCGCCTGGTTCGCCGACGTGAACTCCACATACTGGCCCTGGTTCGCCAGCCGCACGGACTTGCGGCCGGAGGACTCGGTCGCGAAGTTCGTGTGCCCGAACGTCCTCAGCGGGTCGGCCTCCAGCAATTGTCCTTGGTACTGCGCGGCTTCCGCCTCGTACTCGGCGTACGGCACCGCCGCGCCGCGGCCCACCACGATCGGCCGCGACAGCCCGTTGTTGGACTCGTTGGTCTCCGTGACCGTGCCGTTCGCGTCGGCGGTCGCGGTGAGGGTCGCCCCGCCGTTGGCCGCGGTCCACGTCCCCGAGATCGCGACGTTCGCGGTGGCGCCCGCCGCGATCACGCCGGTGGCGCCGGTCAGCGTGGTGCCGCCGACGACCAGCCGGGTCACCGAGGCACCCGCGTCACTCGTGCCGCGGTTGTGCACCGCGACGGTGAACGACACCGCCGCGCCGGCCGCCGGGTTGGGCGGGTTCGACGTGATGCCGGTGACCTCCAGGTCCGGTCCCGGCGACTGCGCGATCACCAGCGGCGTCGGGGAGGTGTGGGTGTTGTTGGTTTCGTTCTGCTCGGGCACCGTGCCCGCGGGATCGGCGGTGGCGGCCACGGTGTACGTGCCCTGCGGCCGTGTTCCCGCGTTCACGGTCACCGTGGTGGACGCTCCGGCGTCGAGCGCCCCGACAGTCGCGTTACCGACGACGGTGCCGCCGAGGCTGACGTTCACGGTCGTCGCGGCCGCGTTCGCGGTACCCGCGTTCTTGACCGTCGCCGAGACGGCGAGCTGGCTGGTCTCCGTCGGGTTCGACGGCGTCCAGGTCGTGCCGGTGACGACGAGATCCGGGTTCGGTGCCGGGGTGCCGAGCACCTGGAACTCCGCGACCTGACCACCGGGGGCGCCGGAGTTGGCGAAGAACTGCAGGCGCACGTCCGACGCGCGGCCGCTGACCGGAATGGTCACGGTGTTCTGGTTGGCCGCCGGATCGAAGCGATGATCCGCCCGCGCCGACAGCGACGTGAACGCGGTGGCCCCCTGCTCACGGCCGAGGATCTCGAAGTTCTGCGTCCGCGCGCCCCAGATCGCGTCCGGGTTGAGCTTCACCACGACCGAGTCGACGTCCGCGTCGGTCCCCAGTTTCACCGTCAGGGAATTCGGGTGGCCGGCGGCGGATTCCCAGTAGGTAGCGGTGTTGTTGTCGTTGGCGTTGGCGGCGACGAACGAGTGAGCCACCGAAGTGGCCTCGATCGGCTTGCCCGCCGCCAGGTTCACGCCCGCGCTCGTCCCGGAGCGCACGACGTGGTTGCTGTCGCCGGATTCGTTGCCCGCCGCGTCCTTGGCCCGCACGAAGTACTCGGCCCGCGTCCCCGTGGGCCGGGCCTCGGTGAACGTGGTGCCGGTGATCGTGGTGACCGGCGTGCCGTCGCGGAAGACGGTGTAGCCGGTGACCGCGACGTTGTCGGCCGAGGCCGACCAGGTCAGCCGGACCTGGCCGGAGGCGGGTTCGGTCAGCGCGAGGTTCGCGGGCGCGCTCGGTGCCTGGGTGTCGCCGGTGTCCGGCCCGTACAGCTCGAACTCGGAAAGCTGCGCGGCGGGCCAGCGCGTGTTGGCCGTGACCTGCAACCGCACGTAGCGGGCCGACGTCGCGAGCGGGATGGTGACCGTGTTCGCGCCGGGGGTGAACGCGTAGCCGTTGGGCGCGGCGAGGTCGGTGAACGCCGTGCCGTCGGCGCTTCCGCGCACGGTCAGCGTCTGGGTGCGGGCCTCCCAGCCCGACGGCAGTTTCAGTGCGATCCGCGAGAGGGTCTTGGCCGCCCCGAGGTCGGCCTGAATCCACTGAGGGAACGCGTTGTTGGCCGATTCCCAGTAGCTGTCCTGGTTTCCGTCGACGGCGTTCGCGACGGGATAACCGGGCAGCGCGCTGCTCGCCGACACCGTCCGGGTCAACGGCACCTCCGCGAGCGCGGCCGGTCCGGGTGGGGCGGCGGGGTCCGGGGGTGGCCCGCTCGCGGCGGAAGCGAGGGAGAGTCCGGCGACGGAAAGCCCCGTGACCAGGCAACCGGCGATGAGCCGGGACAGGCGCATACGTGTCATGGCGTCTTCTCTTCTTTGAGACAGCGGGGAGGGAGCCAGAGCGTTACGAGCATGCAACAACCCGGAGACAAAATGCAAGAAGTTGACACGTTTCAGAAATTTTGCGACTGCTTGCGCAGGCGGAGACGCCAGGCGCACCTCTCGGCCATACTGTGGTCGATCACCGGGCGAGGCCGCGCCCCAGTCAGCTCATACCTGTGCACTGAATTTTCTCGGTTTCTTGTGACACAAAGGAACTCAGAACCTCGTATTCCATAGATCGGGAGTACGGGCGTACACTCAAACGCAGGCAAGCCGCGTGGAGGTCGATTCCTGATGGACGTGACAAAAACCCTGAGGTCCGCACTCACCGGGACGACAGTCGAGTCGCGGTCCGCGGTCCGTGAGCTGCGACGGGAGACCGAAGACCTGGTGGCCCGCCGGGCGGGCAGGACGGCGAACCGGCTGACGGAACTGGGCGAGCGGCTCGCCGATCTGGTCCTGGTCTCCGGGAGCAGGCTCGCCGGTCTCGCCGATCGGCACAGCGCGCCCGTGGGCGACGGCGTGCGCCGGGAAGCAAACAGGATCGGCGATTCGGTGGAGCGGTTGTCCGTCACGCTGTCGGAACGGGCGATCCTCATCGCCGAAGAGCTGCTCGACCCCGCGCCGCCGAGGAAGCGCCGCTTTTAGCCTCCTGGTCGCGGCTCCCCTCGGGAGTGTCATGAAGGGGCTTTCCTGACGAATCTCGTCGGGAAAGCCCCTTTCCTGACGTCCGGAGCCGTCGGCCCGTGACCCATCGGTGCCATCGGCACTCTCGTGCCGACAGACCGGGATCGACGCCGCCCACCGCGGCCTTCTCCCGTCTTTAGTCGCTATCAACGGTCGTATCCGCCTGCCTAGCATGGGAAAACCGGCATCGGATCCGGCCGGGTGACCCCTGGCGATCCCGCCACGGCCGGCAATGGGCGCCCTGTCGATTTCCCCATTTCTTTCTGTAGTTCCCTGTAGTGGAAGGCACCCATGCGCATCCGAGTTCTCCTCACCGCACTGCTGTGCGCGGCCGGGCTCACGACGGTCACGCCCGCCGCCGGCGCGGCCCCCATCATCGACGGCGGATACGCCCAGTCCGGCCCATGGGCGGCCATGATCGAGCAGAACGGCGAGCAGTGGTGCTCCGGTTCGATCATCAGCGCCCGCTGGGTACTCACCGCCCAGCACTGCATCGACGAACCCGGTGCCGAGTACTCGGTCCGCGTCGGCGACGTCGATCACCGGGCCGGGACCTATGCCGTCGTGACCGCCATCCACACGCCCTCCAGTGGTGCCGACATCGCCCTGCTCAAGCTCGACCGCTCGGTCAGCACGACGTACTCGTCCCTCGGCACTTCCGTCGCCACCGGAGACACCGAATACGTTTATGGTTGGGGTTACAACGAAGACGGCGATCTGCAGCGCTACCTCAAGGTCGCCCAGATGAAGGTGACCAGTGTCGGGAATGGACTGATCAAGGCCCGCCGGGGCAACGGGCTGACCAACGGCGGCGACTCGGGCGGACCGGTCTTCGTCGGCGGCAAGCAGGTCGGCGTGCACATCGCGGGCAACAAGGTGGACAGCTCGACGCACACCAGCATCGCGTCGAACCGCACCTGGATCCGCGACACGTCGGGCGTCTAGCTCGGGTGAACCGGTCCGGGAGCGGTGGCGCCACCGCTCCCGGACCGCTGAGAGGCAGGTGCAGAGTGGCATCGGTGACTCCCCCGGACGGGTTCGGCGCGCAGCTGACCAGGCTGGGCCTCGGCGAGCCCGCCGCCCGGATCTACCGCCGGATGCTCGAAAGCGCGCCGGTGACCGCCGAGGAACTGTCCTGGCGGGACGGCGACGTGGAGACCGTCCATCTGGCACTGAAGGAACTGGCCGACGCCGGCCTCGCGGTGTCGTCCGGAGTGGACGGGACCGAGTTCCTCCCCGCGAACCCCGGTGAGGCGCTGGCCGCGCTGACCACGCGACGGCAGGCAGAGCTGCACGACGCGCGGCTCGCGGTCCAGACCGCGTACCGGGCCTTCCGGCGGGCGCATACGGGGATGCCGCACGCGCAGGATCTGCTCGAAGTGGTCACCGGCGACGCCATCGTTCCCCGCTTGCAGCATCTCGCGACCATGGTGCGGCACCAGGTGCGCCGTCTCGATTCTCCGCCCTATTTCACCGGCGGCCGCCGTAATCTTCTCGAAGAAGACCAGTTGCGGCGCGGGATCTCCTACCGTTGTGTCTACAGTGGAGCGTCCTTGGGCGACCCCGGCTATCTCACCGGGAACATCCTTCCGTGCCTGCGGGCCGGTGAGCAGGCACGGCTGTTGCCCGAACTCCCGGTGAAACTCACGCTGTTCGACGACCGGGCGGCCACCATCGCGCTGACCATCCGCGAGGCCGACCGCAACCAGTCGATCGTCATCGTGCGGCCCTGCAGTCTCTTCTCCGCGTTGGAGGGGCTGTTCGAAACCTCCTGGGCCGCGGCGCTCCCCCTCGATCAGAGCGGCGAGGCGACCGAGCAGCCGATCCGGCCGATCGAACGGGAGCTGCTGACCCTGCTCGCCGCCGGGCGCAAGGACGACGAGATCGCCGCCGAACTCGGCGTCAGCAGGCGCACGCTGTTCCGCTATCTCGAAACCCTGATGGACCGCGCCGGTGTCTCCAGCCGGTTCCAGCTGGGGGTCTTCGCCGCCCACAACCGCTGGCTCTGATCCCCGCGTTCAGTCCTCTTGTTGCGGTAGTTGGCGACACGAACTACCGCAACAAGAGGACTGGACGCGGGTCACCCTCACCCGGATGGGGTCACCCGGGTACACCGCTCCCGCTGCGGCGAGCGCCGGGAAAGCGGAAGGTGATCTTGAAAGGAGGGCGGCATCATGGGGAACCACCGACAGCACAACGGCACGGCGTCGCTCCGGATCGCCGCTGCGGGCCTGCGGGTTTTCGCGGTCGTCGTAGCGGTCGCGGCCTGCGCCTGGCTGGCGCTCTGGCTCGCTTTCAGCCTGTGAGCCCGGCCGTTCCCGGCTGAGGTGCGGGCCCGGGTTCGGGCAGCGGCTCGGGGACCCCGGGGTCCGGGAGCGGCTCGGGCTTGCCCGGGTCCGGCACCGGCTCGGGAATACCGGGATCGGGCACACCCGGGTCCGGCGGCATCGGGTTCGGCGGCGCCGGCGGCGCGGTCATTCGAGCACTCGTCATCGCAGTACCTCCTGATCACGCGGCTACCCGTTCCGCCGGCGGCCGAAACGATCCGCTACGCCGTATGGGTGGAGATCCAGTCCGCGATGACGTCCGCGCGGGAGGTCGTCTCGATCCCGGCGTGCGGGCAGTTCGGTCCGGTGGCTTCCAGCGAGACCAAAGAACCGCTCTTGCCTCCCGGGACGAAGTACGGGGCGCCCGAGTCGTACGTGCAGGCACTGGTCGTGATCGCCGGAGCCGCGCCGCGGACGCCCACCGTCGTCGGGGCGACCGTCGCCACCTGAACGGTCCCTTGCTGCATGCGCGTCGCCGGAGCGGGGTTGGTGGCGGTCAGGCTCCCCCAGCCCGCCAGCGTCAACTGCTGGCCGACCTTCGGGAGCACGCGGTTCACCGTCAACGGGACCACCGTGCTCACCGGGGTGTCCAGTTTGACGAGGGCGACGTCGTTCTCCTTCGCCTGCAGCACCTCGGTCGCCTTGCGGGCCACACCTGATTCGGTCGCTTCGTCGACCAGGCCCAACGTCACCGTCGTCGGATACGGCACCTTGCCCGAGACACGTTTGCGGTTCGCGTCGTGAAAGCAGTGCCCGGTGGTGATGATCCAGCCGGGCGCGATCAGCGCGCCCGTGCAGTAGCTGCTGTAGGTCGAACCGTCCGGGCGGGGGATCTTCGTCATCGCGATCTTCGCGACGAACCCGAATTGTCCTGGTGGGACGTCCGTGCCGTGGGCGATGTCCGGCGCGGCGAGCGCGGCCGGAGCGGTGGTGATGGTCAGGACAGCAGCGGCCAGCAGGGCGCGCAGACGCAATTTCTTACCCTTCGTCGGTGAGGTTCCGAGGCTAGGACCCACTGCCCGACAAGGGGAATTCCCCGACCAGGTGTCACCCGATGGCACGCCGTCCGGTGACGGGTTCGCCGCGGCGGGCGAGCCAGTGCCGGTAGGTGTGGCTGCTGTCGGTGTCGGAGCGGTAGGCGGCCTCGGCCGCGGCGATCAGGACGTCACTGGTCCCGCCGAAGGCTCCCGCGGTGTTCCAGGCGATCAGGTACCGCATCCACAGCGGATCCCCCGCGAGCGAGCGGATCGCGATCCCGGGTGCGGCGGGGAAGGTGACCTGGCACGGGGAAATCGCCCGGCCCGCCGCGATCAACCGTTGCAACGGCCGGAGTTCCGTGCTCCGGTGCGCGACCTGCGGCCGGAATCCCACCAGCGCACAGGCTTCCTCGAAGCATTCCGGCCAGCCCGCGCCGTCGGACGGCCCGAGTACCCAGCGTTCCCCGGCGAGGTCCGCGAGGTCGATCTCGGCGCCGCGGGCGGCCGGATGGTCCGCGGCGATCGCCACGAACACCGGTTGCGCGGCGAGCGGCCGCAGCGCCACCCCCGGTGCCGCGGGCAGGGAGTGACCGGGGTAGTCGGCGACGACGGCGGCGTCGAGCTGCCCGCCCGCCACGAGATCCAGCAGCCGCAAGGGCGAGAACTCGGTGGTCACCGAAACCGCTTGCGCCCGGCCGGGGTCACCGAGCCGGTCCGCCAGCTCGACGACCATCGAACCGCCGATCCCACCCAGCGCGACAGGACGTTCCTCCCCGTCCGCCAGCCAGCGCGCCGCGTCCTGGTGCATCGTGTCCGCCGCGGCGAGGACGGCCCGCGCGCGCACGAGGACGCATTCGCCGAACGCCGTGGGGAAGACCCCGTCCCGGCTGCGGACGAACAACGTTCCGCCGAACGCGCGCTCGATCCGTTGCAGGGCGGCGGTCAGCGCGGGCTGACTGCTCCCGATGCCGATCGCCGCGCGCGTGATGCTGCCGGCGTCCGCGACGGCGCACACCACCCGCAGATGACGTAACTCGACATCCATCACGCGGACCTTATGGCCACTTGGGATGTGCCGGAAGCCGTCGAAAGTCGGGATCGTTTTTCCTACTCCCCTCCCTCCCCGCAAGGAGTACGCATGCGACGCGCATGTCTCATGTTCGCGCTGACCGCCACCCTCGTCACCGGCCTCGTTCCCGCGACGGCGTCGGCGGCTCCCCGATTCACGACGTCGATGGAGGCCTTCGAACCCGGCGGAACCATCACCCGGGTCGACGTCAGCCGACCGGCTTCGGACAGAACCGCCGCGCCACAGCGCATCGCGAACGCCGCGGCGGTGACGCCGATCGAAACCAACGGCCCCAGCGAGACCACCTTCGACCTGGTCTTCGTCGGTGACGGCTACACCTCGACGCAGCTGGGCACGTACTCGCAGCACGTCCGCTCCAGCATCGCGGCGCTGTTCGCCATCGAGCCGTACAAGAGCTACCGCAAACAGTTCAACCTCTGGCAGGTCGACGTCGTGTCCGCCCAGTCCGGGGTCACCAACGACCCGACCCAGGGAGTGCGGCGCAACACCGCACTGGGCTCCTACTTCTGGTGCGGTGGCATCGAACGGCTGTTGTGCGTCAACGAAACCAAGGCGAACCAGTACGCCGCGGCCGCGCCGGACGTCGATCAGGTCATCATGCTGGCGAACACCACCAAATACGGTGGCGCGGGCGGCGGCGTCGCGACTTCCTCGGGCGGCAACCTCCAGGCCAGCCAGATCGTCGCCCACGAACTCGGGCACTCCATCGGCGGACTGGCCGACGAATACGACTACGGCACCTGCGAAACCCGCGAACCCCGGGAGCCCAACGCGTCCGCGCTGACGGCGACGCAGATGCGGGACCGCCGCGCCAAGTGGCACACCTGGCTCGGCAAGCCCTCCCCCGACGGCGGCACGGTCGGCGCTTTCGAAGGCTCCCGGTACTGCAAGACCGGGATGTACCGCCCCAGCGTGAACTCGCTCATGCGCACGCTCGGGCAGCCCTTCAACCCGCCGAGCACCGAAGCGATGATCGCCGGCTTCCACCGTGAAGCCGCCGAGCTGACGCACCACCACTAGGGCGAGCCGGCGGCGAGCCTCGCCGCCATGTCCCGCATGAAGCGGCGGAGATACCGCTCGAAGAACCACGCGCTCCCCCGGCGTGCGCGATACGTTCCGTGCCAACGGATCCGTGTCCCGCCGCCGGGGGCTTCGAGGTCAGCCGAGCAACTGCTTCACCCGGGGAACGACCTGCTCGCCGTAAAGGCGGATCGAGTCCATCCGGTGCTCGTGCGGAAGCGCGCCGGCCCCGTACTTGAGCTGGAATCGCGACAGCCCGAGGGTCCGCACGGCCCAGGCGATCTTCTGCGCGACGGTCTCCACGGATCCGACGAACAACGCGCCGTGCGGTCCGGCCATCGCGTCGTAGTCGGCACGGGACATCGGGCCCCAGCCCCGTTCGGCGCCGATCTTGGCGTAGGCGGCCTGGTGATGCGGGAAGTGCTGCGCCACCGCGAGTTCGTCGGTCTCGGCGACGTGGCCCGGGCTGTGCATGGAGATCGGCAACTCCTGGTGGCCCGCCTCCTTCAAGGCACGCCGGTACAGGTCGGCCAGCGGCGCGAACCGCTCGGGCGATCCGCCGATCACCGCCATCACCAGCGGCAGGCCGTACGCGGCCGCGCGGACCACCGACTGCGGCGTGCCACCGACTCCGACCCAGGCGGGCAGACTGCCCGATTCGGTGACCGGGAAGGCCTGCGCGCCCTCCAGCGCGGGACGGACCGTCCCGGCCCAGTCGACCGGCTTCTCGCCTTGCAGATGGGTGAACAGGTCGAGCTTCTCGGCGAACAGCGCTTCGTAGTCTTCCAGCGAATAACCGAACAGGGGGAACGACTCGGTGAAGGAACCCCGGCCGAGCGTGACCTCGGCGCGGCCCCGGGAAACGGCGTCCAGCGTGGCGAACCGCTCGTACACCCGCACCGGGTCGTCCGAGCTGAGCACCGTGACCGCGGTGCCGAGCCGGATCCGTTCGGTCCGGCCCGCGATCGCGGCCAGCACGACGTCCGGCGAGGACACCGCCATCTCCGCACGGTGGTGTTCGCCGACGCCGAAGTAGTCCACCCCCACCTGGTCGGCGAGCACGCCCTCGGCCACGACCTGGCGGATGGCCTCGGCCTGGCTCACCGGCTGACCGTCCGCGCCGTTCTCGACGTCTCCGAAGGTGTCCAGGCCGAAGGACGGCGCCTGCCGGGTGCCCAGGATCTCGTAACCCATTGTCCAACTCCTCAAAGTAGTTGAACGCTCAAACGTCTGTCTCGCCGATCGTATTCCGGGCGGTCGCCGGGGTCAGCCGCCGGCGATGTCGCGCGCCAGCTCCCGGGCCTCGGGCAGGGTGAACTTCCCGGAGATCTGCGTTTCCCCGCCGGTGATGGCGGACTGGATCGTCGGCGCGGTCAGAACGCGGCTCTTGAGCACCATCGCGACCTGTTTTCCGACGTTCGCGGCGGTCCAGTCGGCCCACGTCTTCGCGCCCGCGGTGGTGAAGCTGAGCTCGATGATCGAGCCCGCCGATCGGGGATCGACTTGCGCGTTCGTCCGGCTGAGGTCGGCTCCGGTGAGGAACGCCGGACCGAGCAGGTACTTCGTGCCCTGAACGCGGTCGCAGCTGACCAGGGGAAGCGCCGGATCGTCGCGGCCGTCCAAGGGGTCCGGCCCCTTCGCACAGTCCAGCGCCGCCGCGGCGGCCTGCTGCTCGGCGGGATCCGTGCTCTGCCGGTTGGTCGCCGAGCCGGTCGCCGGGCCCGGCGGGAGCTCGGCCACGACCGGCCGGAACCGCAACCGGGTTCCGTCTTTGACCACGAATCCGTCACCATCGGGCTCGGGATGGCCGGAAACATCGGCCTGACACCCGGTGAGACCGAGCAGAACGAGGGCAGCCGCAACGCAAAGGATTCGCACGGAAGACATTCTGTCGCGTTCGGCGTCCCCGCGTGGGGGAAATCAGCTTCGTCGCCGGACCGTCCGCTCGAGAATCCCGAGGGTGGCCTTGAGCGCGGACTCGGGGACGACGGGGAAGGTGAGGCGCTCCTTCCACTCCTCGTCGACTTCCGACCAGTCGTAGTACGACGTCACGAGAGTGCCGCCCTCGACGGGCTCCAGCCGGTAGCCGTAGATGTGGCGGGCGTGCGGGCGGATCCGGCCTTCCACTGTCCAGGCGATCTCCTCGTCCGGGTCGAGCTTGGTGATGACGACCTCGACGTCGTACTTGCCGAGCGGCACGTCACCGAGCGCTTCCCGGTCCATGTGGACCCGGAACCGGTCACCCGCCTTCTCGACGCGCTCCCCTTCCGCATCGAGAAGCATTCCCGAGGCGTCGATGTCCACGTGGCCCTTCGGGTCGCTCAGGACCGCGAAGATCACGTCCGCGGACGCGGGGATCAGCCGGGAAACCTCGACGCGCTCGGCACCCGGCGTTTCCGCCGTGGCGATCAGGACCGCGCGGCCGAGAACGTGCGAAGCCATCGTGAAGCCGAGGAAGGCGGGCGTGGCGTCGGCCGGGACGCCGAGCGTTTCGACATCGAGGGCGTGCACCACGACGAAGTAGCGGTGCACGCCGTGCCCGGCAGGCGGAGCGGCGCCGAGGAAGCGGGCGACACGGGCGTCGTTGAGCACCTGGAAGGCACCTTCGGGCAGCCCCGATCCGCTGTCGTCGCCGGCGCCTTCGGGCAACTCGGTGACGGTGGCGGGGATGTCGGCGACCGCCCAGTGCCAGAAACCGGAGCCGGTGGGAGCGTCGGGGTCGTAGACGGTGACGGCGTAGCTCTTGGTGCCCAGCGGGGCACCGCTCCAGCTCAGCTGCGGTGAAACGTCTTTCCCGGCCCACTGATCGGGCGACCAGGAAGCACCGTCGGCGACAGAGGTACTGGTGACGACGAAGGAAGCCGCCTCGGGCAGGCGGGCGAAGGGGTCATTGACGGTGGTCATGAATCGACCATAACGCAGATAATCGATTATCTACCGGTTCGTCTATACTTCGTCGATGCCCCCAGCTTCGCCGTCGCCGGACAAGCAGATGCTCTCCGAGCAGGTGTACATCCGCCTGCGGGACGCGATCATGCGCGGCGACCACGCCCCCGGCGCCGCACTGAAACCGCAGGACCTCGCCAAAGAACAGGGCGTGAGCCTCGCCGTCGTCCGTGAGGCCCTCGTGCGCGTGGTCGGCGACGGCCTCGCCGACAGGCTGCCCAACCGGGGCTTCGCCGTCCCGGCCTTCTCCGATCGCCGCTGGCAGGAGATCACCGAGGCCCGCCGGACCATCGAACCGCTCGTGCTGCGCCTCTCCATCGAACGGGGCGACCTCGATTGGGAGGCCCGCGTCCGGGCCGCCCACCACCGGCTGAGCCGCACGCCGGCGTTCGTGCCGGGAGAGGGCGAGTACATCAGCGGGGCGTGGTCCGAAGCGCACCGCGTCTTTCACCGCACCCTGCTGGAGGGCTGCGGAAACCCCGTCCTGCTGGAGACCTTCGACCGGATGTGGACCGCGAGCGAACTGGCTCGCCGCTGGGCGGCGCACCGCGCGCCCGGCCGGGACCATCACGCCGAACACCGCCTGCTGGAGGAACTGACACTGGCCCGCGACGCCGACGCGGCGGAAGACGCGCTGACCCGGCATCTCACGCAGACCGCGGCCGCGCTGGCCGATGGGGCGTAGCGAACCGCTCGTGAGCGGTGAGGGCGGTTAGAGCCGAAGGGGTCTTAGGTACCTGCTGCTTGCGACTGGAGTTGGTTGCAGGTCCGTGAAGGCCTCCTTGCCTACCCTGAAGGTAGTGAAGGAGGCCTTCACGGACTACGCGATCGCCTTCCGCAGCCTCAGCGATACCGCCAGCCCCAGCAGTCACGGCGGCGCGCGAAGGGGCACCTTCCCCGAGTACATGAAGGCCCCCTTCCTTGCGCTAGACGCAAGGAAGGGGGCCTTCATGTACCGCAAGGGCGAGCTAGAGAGACAGTGGCGTGGCGGGCCGAGTCTCGTGAGCCCCCACCACGCGCGCCAGCTGTCGGAAAATCACCCATATCGCTCTACCCAGGTAATCACATCGGGTGTTTGCTGTCTCACAGAACGTCGTCAACCGACGCTTTGGGGGCAAGCCGATGTCCTTCCGTTGGGTACTCCGACTCATTCCGGTGACGCTGCTCGCGACCGCGGTGGCGGTCGCCGTCCCCGCACCGGCGACAGCGGCGGCCGACTCCCCGCCTCTCGCGAAGGTGTTGCCGACACCCCAGCAGACGACGACGCGGCCAGGACAGGTGACCATCCCGCGCACCGTCGTCGAGGTCGTCGGCCGCGACACCGATCCGTCCGCGCTCGACGTCGTGGACCAGGTGCTCCGCACCGCGGGTGCGAGCACCATCGTCAAGCTCACCGACGACGACCGAGCCGCTGTCGACCGGGAGCGAGGCAAAGGCGGGCTTGTCGTCTTCGTCGGTGGCCCCACCGAAAGCCGGGCGACCGCCCTCGCGCTCGCCGCGCTCCGCGTCCAGGGGCCGGACGGCCTGCCTCGCGGGGGTTACGTCCTCGCCGCCGACCGTGGCGTGATCGCACTGTCCGGTGTGGA
Source organism: Amycolatopsis sp. lyj-90 (assembly GCF_046549035.1). Classification (NCBI taxonomy): domain Bacteria; kingdom Bacillati; phylum Actinomycetota; class Actinomycetes; order Pseudonocardiales; family Pseudonocardiaceae; genus Amycolatopsis; species Amycolatopsis sp. lyj-90. The sequence goes on along the minus strand of NZ_JAJPWP010000001.1, from coordinate 578,673 downwards.
CACTGCGGGCACGTTCTACGCCGCGCAGTCGTTCCGGCAGCTTTTCGCGTCCGGCAAGAGCCGCGCCTTCAGCATGCGCGACTGGCCCGCGGCACCGCTGCGCGGGGTGATCGAAGGCTTCTACGGCGCACCGTGGTCACACGCCGACAGGCTGGCGCAACTGGACTTCTACGGCCGCACCAAGCAGAACATCTACGTCTACTCTCCCAAGGACGACCCGTTCCTGCGAGCCCGCTGGCGCGACCAGTACCCGCCCGAGCAGCTCGCGGTGCTCTCGCAGCTGGTGGCCCGCGCCACCGCGAACCACGTCGAATTCACCTATGCCCTCTCCCCCGGTCTTTCGGTGTGCTACTCCTCGGACACCGACGAGGCCGCGCTGGTCACGAAGTTCCAATCCCTGTGGGACATCGGGGTGCGGTCGTTCGCGATCCCGCTCGACGACATCTCCTACACCCGCTGGAACTGCGACGCCGACGCCGCGAAGTTCGGCACCGGCGGCGCGGCGGCGGGTGCCGCGCAGTCGTTCCTGCTCAATCGGGTGCAGCAGGACTTCATCGCCACCCATCCCGGTGCCGAGCGGTTGCAGACCGTCCCGACCGAGTACTACGACCTCGCCGACTCGCCGTACAAGACCGCGCTGCGCACCCAGCTCGACAAGGCGGTGATCGTCGAATGGACCGGCGTCGGCGTGATCGCCGGGCAGATCACCGAGAAGCAGGCCCGGCAGGCGAAAGAGGTCTTCGGACACGACATCCTCATCTGGGACAACTACCCGGTCAACGACTACATCACCGAACGGCTGCTGCTCGGCCCGTACATCGGCCGCGAGCCCGGGGTCGCGAAGTTCCTCTCGGGCATCACCGCGAATCCGATGGTGCAGGCCGAGGCGTCCAAGATCGCCGAGTTCACCTCGGGCGACTTCCTGTGGAACCCGGAGGCGTACGACCCCGACAAGTCGTGGCTCGCCGCCATCGCCGATCTCGCCGGTCCGTCCGCGCCGGCGTTGAAGGTGTTCGCGGAGAACAACTATTCGAGTCTGCTCGTCCGGCTCGACACGGGGAAGCCGGACCTCGATTCCCCGGTACTGCGCCCGTTGCTCGCCGCGTTCTGGTCCGCGCTGGAGAAGAAGGATCCTTGGGACGCCGCCGCGAAACTGGATCGCTATCTCACCGCGATGGCCGCCGATCCCGACGACCTGCGCCGCGGCATGGCGTCGAATCCGAAGTTCCTCGCCGAGGTCGGACCGTGGCTCGACCAGGTCGGTCTCTACGGTCAAGCAGGCGGGCACGCGGTGAAAATGCTGCTGGCACAGTACGACGGTGACGGCGCGAAGGCGTGGGCGGAACGCGGGGAGCTCGTCGCCGCGCTCAAGAAGGCGCAGGACATCCGCGTCCAGACCGCCCGGGGGCCGCGCAACCCGAGCACCTGCACGGACGTCTGCGTGCCGTTCCTCAACAGCGCGCTCGCCACGGCCGACCGCTGGTTCGGCCTGCCGGGAATCCGGCCGCAGCCGACGACGTCACTGGGGACCTACACCGACAACGTGCCCGCCCGGATGGTCGACGGCGACCCCGAGACCTACTACTGGAGCGACTGGGCGCCCCGCGTCGGCGACGCCATCGGCGTCGACCTCGGCACGGCGCAGCGGGTGTCCCATGTGGACATCACGATGGGCAAACCGACCAGTCCGGACGACTTCGTCCACAACGGTGTCCTCGAATACTCCGCCGACGGCAAGCAGTGGACGACGGTGAAGACGGTCACCGAGCCCGTGCTCTCGGCGGACTTACCCGAGGGCGCGCAGGCTCGGTTCGTGCGCGTGCGGATAGCCGGCACGCAGCCCTTCTGGGTCGTTGTCCGGGAGTTCACGGTGTCCACACCGGACAGTCCGAAGTACACCGTGACCGGGACACCGGCGGGATCGAACCTCGCCGCGGCCGCGGACAACAACGCGGATTCGGTGTACACGGCGGCATCGGCGCCGGTACCCGGTGACGCGCTCGTCGTCGCGGCCGCCACGCCTGTGCCGGTGGGCGAGGTCGTCATCCTGGCCGCGGAAGCCGGCGCGGGTGCCGACGTCCAGGTCGCGGACGCGGCGGGTGGCTGGCGGACGATCGGCAGAATGACGGGCGGCTACACGGAACTGCCCGCTCAGGACGTCGTGACCGATCGAGTCCGGCTCCTCTGGACGCCGGGAGGCGCGCCGCCGAAACTCGCCGAGGTGGTCATCCGCGGCTCAGTTCCCGCACCGACGTCGTGACCGCGTCCAGCACGTCCGGGATCGGCGCGACCCCGAGACCGGGCCCCGCCGGAACTGGCAGGTTCCCGTCCCGCAGGACGAACGGTTCGGTGATGTCGGTTTCGTAGTACCGGTCCGAGGCGGAGACGTCGCCGGGGAGGGTGAAGTTCGGCAGCGCGGCGAGCGCGAGGTTGCCCGCCCGGCCCAGCCCGGTTTCGAGCATTCCGCCGCACCACACCGGGACACCGGCCGCGGCGCAGACGTCGTGGATGCGGCGTGCCTCGAGGTAGCCGCCGACGCGGCCGGGTTTCACGTTGACGATCCGGCAGGCGCCCAGCGCGATGGCGTCGGCGGCGGACCGGGCCGACACCACGGATTCGTCGAGGCAGATCGGGGTGCTGAGGCCCCGAGCGAGGGCCGCGTGGCCGAGCAGGTCCTCTTCGTCGAGCGGTTGCTCGATCAACAGCAGCTCGAAGTCGTCGAGGCGGGCGAGGTGGCGGACGTCGGCGCGGGTGTAGGCGGCGTTCGCGTCGACCTGCAGAAGCAGCTCGTCGCCGAATCTCTCCCGGACCGCCCGCACCGGTGCGACGTCCCAGCCGGGTTCGATCTTGAGTTTGATCCGCCGGTACCCCTGCGCCAGGTAACCCGCGACGGCGTCGGTCAGTTCCGGCACCGAGTCCATGATCCCCACCGAAACGCCGCTCGGGACACCGGTGGCGGTGGCGCCCAGACCGGCCGCGAAAGACAGGCCATGGCCGCGGAGTTCGGCGTCCAGCACCGCCATCTCCAGCGCGGCCTTCGCCATCCGATGGCCTTTGACCCCGGCGAGGAGCGGCGCGACGGTCTGCGCGGTCACGTTTCCGGCGGCCAGCAAGGGCGGCACCAGATGTCGCATAAGGACGTCTTCGGCCCCCTCGACGTACTCCGAGGAGTAGCTGGCGTCGGCTCCGGCGACGCATTCTCCCCAGCCGTCGCCGTCCGGTGTGGTCACCTGCACCAGAAGCGCGACACGTTCGTACTCGATGCCCAGGGAAGTACGGAACGGGCTGACCAGCGGCAGGGCGATGCGCCGGAGTGCGACGCGTTCGATCCTCATCGTCCCTCGCTTCGGTTGAGAACGTAGCCGCACGCGCCCCGGTCGAAGCCGGTCAGCCGGGCGCCGTCCGCCAGCAGCGCGCCCAGCGTGTCGCGGACCGCCAGCCGCCAGTCCCGCGCGATCGACGGCTTCCGGGTGCGGAGAAGCTCGATGTCCGGCGGGATGGCGATCAGGACCGTTTCCCCTCTCGTCGACCGGGGAACCGGCCGATCGTCCTCGATGTCCAGCAATACCCGCGGAACCGGTCCGCCGGAATCAGGCAGGGCGTCCTCGTCGCAGGCGGCTCTGGCCCGTTCCCCGCGCAGGTCCCAGCGCAGCATGAGGCGGTCCGACTCGTCGTCGTTGTTCAGCCCGTCGGACAGCGGTCCGTAGTAGTCGGGCAGGTACTCGTCCGCCGTGCCACCGAGTTTGCGCAGGTTGAAGTGCGCGTTGCGGGCGACGAGCGGATCGAAGGTCCAGCTGATCAGGTCGGCGCCGTTCTCGAGGACGTGCGCCCGCTGATCCAGTTTGAGGGCGAAGCCGATGTCGCGGCCGCGGGCCTCGGAGTGGACGCCCGCGATGTGGCTGTGCATCCCGGGCCGCCCGGGCGGGCCCCACAAGCCGATACAAGCGCCGAGAAGGCGATCCTCATCGAAAGCGCCCACCACGTAACTCCCGGCGTCGGCCATCGCCTTGACGACGTCCGCGGCGATCGGCGGATGGTCCGGACCGGTCCGCCACACCTCGCACAGGAACCGTTCGCAAGCGAAAGCGCTCGCCATCGATTCCAAGGCCACTATCCGGACACCGGACTTCTCGGCGGCCTTCGCCGCGCTCGTCCGCGCGCTGAGATCCACAAGTTTGCATCTTCGACCAACGAATGGGTGACCTTACAGGCATCGCGATCATCGTTCAGGTCGAGTTCGGACAAGCGTTGTCTCCTGTCCGCGTAACGGATTCCTAAGATCACTTGGTTGAGTGACATGACCCTCGGATGGGGCAGTCACCGCCGTCACGCTCCGCTCAGACCCGGGGTCCCGTTGACGGACGCGGCCGCCAACGCACTGACCGAAGTGGCCCGGCGACTGGACCGGGACCTCACCCTGTCTTCCACGACCTTCGGCCGCACGGGCGTCGCCGTCCACGCCTACAACGTCTCCGACGGCTCCGCAGGACCCGTCGCGCACGCGTGGATCGGCTCCCCCGGCCTCCTGTCCGTCGAGCTGCGCTGCCCGCCAGGCGACCTCTGGGAGCGCGCCGCTCCGGCCGTCGCGGAGATGCACGCCGAACTGCTGGGCGCAGTGCTGACCGATCCGGCGGTGGATCTCAGCCGAGCGGACGGGCTCTCCGCGGCCACGAAAGCGGCGGTGCTCGGCCCGCTCGCCGGGACCGAGGTCGACCACGGTCCCTATCTCAGTGTCCCGGAGCGGATCCGCTCGGTCGCCCGGGCCACGCCGGACACCGTGGCGGTGTACGCCGCCGACGGAACGCTGACCTACGAACGATTCCTCAGTCACGCCGACGCGCTGGCCGTCCGGATCCGTGCGGTGACAAAGGAAAACGGGGCTTTGATCCCCGTCCTCGTCGCGGACGGCCTGGCGCTGCCGGTGTCCTGGGCGGCCGCGATGATCGCCGGGATCGGGTACGTGCCCGTCGACCCCCACTGGCCCACGGGCCGGATCGCGCAGGTCCTCGACCTGCTCGACGCTCCCGTGGTGCTGTGCGCCGACGTGGCGGCGATACCCGCAGCCCACCGCGATCGGGCGATCCCCGTCGATCTCGCCGAAGCCGGAGAACCCGATGACCTGCCCGGCCCAGGACCGGACGACGTCGTCTACGGCGTGTACACCTCCGGCACGACCGGGACACCCCTGTGCGCGGTCAACCTGCACCGGGGCCTGGCGAACCGGCTGGCGTTCATGGACCGCTGGTTCGGCCCGCCCGCCGTCCGCGAAGTGGTCCTGCAGAACACACGGCACACGTTCGATTCCGCGTTCTGGCAGCTCTTCTGGCCGCTGACCACCGGCGGCGCGACGGTGGTGCCCGCCGCCGGTGACCATCACGACCTGCAGCACACGATCGACCTCATCGAAGCCCACGAGGTGACCGTCACGGACTTCGTGCCCGCGGTCCTCAGCGCGCTGTTGACCCTCCTGCGACAGCGGCCGTCCACTGTCGGCAGGCTGCGTTCGCTGCGCCACCTCGTGGTCGGTGGCGAACAGATCAACCCACTCGACGTCCACCGCCTGCGGGAACTCCTGCCGGGGCTGCGGATCAGCAACGCCTACGGTCCGTCCGAAGCCTCCATCGGCATGATCTTCCACGAGGTCGAGGCCTGCGACGGAGATGTCGTGCCGTTGGGGCGGCCGATCGACAACTGCGTCGCGATCGTCGTCGACGTCGACGGGCGGCCGCTGCCTCCCGGCGCCACCGGCGAGATCGTCATCGGCGGCGCGTGCGTCGGCATCGGCTACCACGGCGAACCCGGCCGCACCGCCGAACGCTTCTTCAGTTCCCCGACGTCCGGCCGCATGTACCGCACCGGCGACCTCGGACACGTCGACGCCGCGGGCAGGTTCCACTTCGGTGGGCGCATCGACCACCAGCTCAAGATCGACGGAATGCGGGTCGAGCCCGGCGAGATCGAGACGGCCGCTTTGGCCTGCGACGGAGTGCTGCAAGCGGCGGCGCTCGTCGTGGACCGTGAACTCGTGCTCGTGACCACCGGGACGGCGAGCTCCCGGGCGGTCCTCTCCCACCTGCGGGGCAAGCTGCCCCGAGGCAGCCTGCCGCGGCGCGGAGTGGTCGTCGCCGAGATGCCCTTGACCGCGGCGGGCAAGATCGATCGTCGCCGCCTGGCGACCCTGGCGGAGCGGCCCGCGGATCCGGCTTCCGACACCGGCGCCGATCCCGTGCTCGCCGTCCTGCGCACCGTGTTGCGGTACCCCGGTTTCACCGCCGATGACGACTTCTTCGCCGCCGGAGGCAACTCGCTGCAAGCCGTCGCGGCCGTGGTCGAACTGAGCGACCGGTTCGGAGTGGACGTCGGAGTGCGCGACCTCGCAGGCCATCCCACGGCGGCCGGTCTGCGTGACCTGATCGCCCGGCGCGACCGTGTTCCGGCTTCGTCGGATCTGGTCGCCGCCGACCTCGCCAGCCTCAGCACGGCGCGGACACCGTTGCGCGACAAGCGGGACCGGCCGCCGCGTACGGTCCTGCTGACCGGCGCGACGGGGTTCGTGGGTGCCCGGCTGCTGCACGAACTGCTCGCGAGCACCGATCTGACGGTGCGCTGCCTGATCCGCGGCCGCGACGATTCCCACGCACGGCAACGTCTTCTGACTGCGCTCGCCGCACAACAGCTGGAGCACGACGGCCACGCCACACGGATCGCCGTCGTCGCCGGTGACCTCGCCAGACCCGGTTTCGGGCTGACGGCTCCCCGGTGGCGATCACTCGCCGAAGAGTGCGACCTGGTCGTCCACGCCGGTGCCCTGGTCAACCTGCTCTACGACTACCGCATGCACCGCGAGCCGAACGTGCTCGGCACGGCGGAGGTGATCCGCTTCGCCCGCGCCGCGGGCGGCATCCCGCTGCACTACGTCTCGACGCTCGGCGTGCTGTACGACCACGCCCTGCGCACCGGCCGTCCGGTACCCGAAGACGTCGACATCACCGCCGTGACCCCGCCGTCGAGCGGGTACAGCCTGTCCAAATGGGCGGGTGAGCGGCTCGTCGACGCCGCCGTCGACCTTCCGGTGACGGTGCTGCGCCTCGGCGAGGTCATGCCCGCGACGGACGTCGCCGTCCCCAATCCGGCGGCGCTGACCCACCTGCTGCTCACCGCCTTCGACCGGCTCGGAACGGTGCCCGCGGCGGCGATCCGGTCGGACTACAGCCCGGTCGACACGGTGGCGCGGATCGTCGTCGAGGCCGTCCAGGACCCGACGGTGCTGGGGCGCGCCTTGCACGTCTATCACGAGGGCAGCGTGCGGTTCGACGAGCTGCCCGTGGGCGCGGATCGGGTGTCCTGCCTGCGTTTCCTCGCCGGTCTGCGATCCGCGGCGGCGACCGGTGACGTCGAGCTGGGTCTGCTGCTGGCGATCGTCGAACACCGCGCCGGCGGGCGTGCCGCCGAGGAGGACGCCGTCCGCGAAGTGCTCGAGAACCTGTTGCAGGACAACCCGGCACTGTTCACCACTTCCGCCACCCGGCCGAAGGAACCCGCCAGTGCTTGAGAGGAATGAGACACGGATGCGGCAGCGCACCATGGGACGGCTCGGCTGGAAGGTCGGCGAAGTCGGCTACGGCATGTGGGGAATCGGCGGTGGTCCCGGCGGGTTCACCGGCTGGAACTACGACATCGCGCCGGACGCCCTCGACCTCGCCGTCGAACTGGGCTGCACCTTCTTCGACACCGCCTGGGTCTACGGGCGCGGCAAGTCCGAGAGCCTGCTCGGCGAGCTGCGCCGCCGCCGTCCCGACGCCGAGATGCGGCTGGCCACCAAGGTCCCGCCGCTGAATCGCGAATGGCCGCCGCGCCCGCAGGACACCCTAGAAGACGTCTTCCCCGTCGATCACGTCCTCGACTACACCCGTCGCAGCCTGGACAACCTCGGCGTCGACAAGATCGACCTCCTGCAGTTCCACGTCTGGGAAGACCGCTGGGCCGCCGAACCCGGCTGGCAGCGGGTCGTCACGCGACTCAAGGACGAGGGCCTGATCGACGGTTTCGGCATCAGCGTCAACCGGTGGGAGCCGTCGAACTGTTTCGCCGCCCTCGACACCGGCCTGGTCGACGCGATCCAGGTCATCTACAACATCTTCGACCAGGCCCCCGAGGACGAACTCTTCCCCCGCGCCCTCGAAGAGGACATCGCGATCATCGCGCGGGTCCCGTTCGACGAAGGATCGCTGACCGGGAACCTGAACGCCGGCACCGCTTTCCCGCCCGAGGACTGGCGGGCCGTCTACTTCGGACCGGAGAACCTGCCGCCCACGATCGACCGGGTCGACGCGCTCCGGGACCTGGTCCCCGACGGCATGACCATGCCGGAACTGGCGCTGCGGTTCATCCTGCACCACCCCGCCGTCTCCGCGGTGATCCCGGGGATGCGCCGTCCCGGGCACGTGCGGTCGAACCTGGCGGTCTCCGGAGCCGCGCCGTTGCCGCCGGAGCTGATCGACGCGCTGCGCGCCCATCGCTGGGACCGGAAACCCACGCACTGGTCGATGTGAATACCGAGGAGAACCGGTGACCCGAACCCACGAACCGCCGCTGTCCACAGTGGATGGCGACGTCTGGTCGTCCGTGGCGGCGCAGGCCGTCCGGACGCCGCATGCCGTGGCGCTCGCCGACGCCGACGGCGAGCTGGACTACGAAACCCTTGTCGGCATGGCCGCCGGGACGGCGGACAGGCTGGCCGAAGCCGGGGTGCGGCCGGGCGACCTGGTCGGGATCCGGCTGCCGCGCGGCAGGGACGCGATCGTGGCCATCCTCGCGGTGCTGCGGGCCGGAGCGGGCTACGTGCCGCTGGACCCGGCCTATCCCGAAGCCCGGCTGGCCATGATGGTCGAGGAGACCCGGCCCAGCGCGCTGATCACGGGCGACGGGGTGTTCCCTCTCGAGGGCGGCGTACCGCGGCAGGATCCCGCGTACGTCATCTTCACCTCGGGTTCGACGGGCCGTCCGAAGGGCGTCCTGATCGGCCGCCGGTCGCTGCGTGACTTCACCGGCGCCTTCGCGGACAGGTTCGCCTTCGCCCCAGGCGACCGGATCCTGCAGTTCGCGTCGCTGAGCTTCGACACCAGCGTCGAGGAGATCTTCTGCCCGCTGATCCGCGGGGCCACCCTCGTCCTGCGCGACGACGACATGATCAGCAGGCCGGACCTGTTCTTCGAGCGCTGCGACGCGCTCGGCATCACGGTGCTGGACCTGCCGACGGCGTATTGGCACGAGCTGGTCGCCGCGCTCGACCGCGGCGAGACCTCCGTTCCGGCGGGCGTGCGCTGCGTGATCATCGGCGGGGAGACGGCGCGACCCGACGCGGTGCGCCGGTGGCAGGCCGCGGTCGGCGGCGCGACCCGGCTGTTCAACAGCTACGGGCCGACCGAGACCACGGTGGGCGCCACGGCGACGGACGTGACCGAATGGTCGGGCGACGTGGTCCCGATCGGCGTCCCGCATCCCGGCGTGACCTGCCGGATCGGTGACGACGGCGAGCTGCTGATCGGCGGCATCGGCGTGGCCGAGGGCTATCTGAACCGGCCGGAGCTGACCGCCGAACGCTTCGTGACGACACCCGGCCACGGCCGCGAGTACCGCACGGGCGACCGGGTCCGCTGGTCCGATGACGGACAGCTGGAGTTCCTCGGGCGGCTCGACGACCAGGTCAAGATCCGGGGCCACCGGGTGGAACCGGCCGAGGTGGAAGCCGCCCTCCGGCAGCTCGACGGCGTCACCGACGCCGTCGTCCTCGTCGACGACAAGACCGGCCGGGCCCGGCTGATCGGGCACCTGGTCACCGGCACGACCGACCTCGCGGCCGTCCGGAACGCGCTCGGCGACGTCCTGCCCGCCCATCTCATCCCGGCCGTCCTGCTCCGGCATCCCCGGTTTCCGCTGACACCGCAAGGAAAGATCGACAAGACCGCGCTGGCGGCGGAGGTTCCGTCCGAGCACGGCCACGACAGCGCGCTCACCGCGGACGAAAGATCCGCGGCCACGCTGTTCGAAGAGATCCTCGGCGGCGCCGTCACCGGCACGGCCGACGATTTCCTTTCCCTCGGCGGTGATTCGCTGGACGCTGTCCGGCTCATCGCCGCCCTGCGTGTGCGGCACGGCGCTGAGCTGACCCTCACCCGGTGGTACGCGGATCCGACCGTCGCCGCGCTCGCCGAAGTCATCGCCGGAGCGACAGGGGCGACCGAAACCGCCGTCGCCGGACTGGCCGAGGGGGTCCCGCACCCGCTGAGCCCGATGCAACGCGACTACTGGATCGCCGAACAGCTGTGCGCCGAACTTCCCGTCTACACCTTGGGAATCCGGTACCGATGGGCCGAAGCGGTCGACGTCGCCGCGCTGACCACCGCCCTCGCCGAACTGTCGCGGCGGCATCCGCTGCTGAGAGCGCGTTTCCCCGACGACGGCACCGAACCGAGCATGGTCATCGAGCCCGCGGCCACGATTCCGCTGACGCTCAACGAGCCGGATCGCGACGGCATCGACTACCGGCACGGCCCGGTCGCGCACGCGTTCCTCGACGACGACGAACTCGTCCTGATCGTGCACCACCTCGCCTTCGACGGCTGGTCCGCGGGCGTGCTCGGCCAGGAACTCGCCGCGCTGTATTCAGGCGCCGATCCGGCGCCGGTCGTCCCCGTGCCCGATCTCGCCGCGCGTGCCGCCCTGGCGAAGGCCGACCGGCCGCTCGTCTCGTACTGGCGGGACCGGTTCGACGGTGCCGATCTCGACCTCGAACTCCCCGCCGACCGGCCGCGTCCGGCGGCCCGCACCTACGCCGCCGAACGGGTCACCCGGCGGATCGACCCCGCTCTGCTGGACCGGCTGCGGTCGTACGCCGGTGAACAGCGGGCGAGTCTGTTCATGGTGGTCCTGGCCGGTCTGCAAACCGTTCTGCGGCGGTACACCGGCCACACCGACGTCACCGTGCTGTCCCCGGTGGCCGGGCGGTCGACGGGCGAACTGGCGTCGCTGATCGGCCCGGCGTTGAACGTCCTGCCGCTGCGTGGCGACGTGACGGGCGAGCCGTCGTTCGCCGAACTCGTCGCGCGAGTGCGAGACGCCGTCCTGGGCGACCTGGACCACCAAGAGCTGGCGTTACCCGATCTGGTGACCGCGCTGGCCGGAGCCAAGCGGTTGAGTCCGGTCATGCTGACGGTGCACAACACTCCGGCGCCCGGTGACCCGCTCCTGCGCTACGCGGGCGAGTTGCCGCCGTCCGCCACGATGGTCGATCTGGCGATCGGGCTCGATTTCCCCGCCGATGGCGCGGTCCTGAACGCCGACTACGCCACCGAACTCTTCGAGGGCGCGCGAATCGAGGCGATCCTCGACCACCTGCTGACCCTGCTGGACGCGGCGACCACCGGCACGACCACGCCGATCACCCGGCTCCCGATGCTCACCGACGTCGAGCGCGGTCGCATCGTGGACGACTGGAACGACATCGTCGCTCCGATACCGGACGCGATCGCCGTGCACCAGCTGTTCGAGCGGCACGCCCTCGCGACACCCGACGCGCCCGCGCTCACCGTCGGCCGCGACACCGTCAGCTATGCCGAGCTCAACCACCGGGCGAACCGGCTGGCAAGGCGACTGCGCGACGAGGGTGTGCGGCCCGGCCATCGGGTGGCGATCACCCTGGACCGCGGCACCGCGCTCTTCACCGCGATGTGGGCGGTGCTCAAGGCGGGCGGCGCGTACGTACCGCTGGATCCGGCCTATCCCGCCGATCGCCTCGAGTACATGCTGACCGACAGCGGACCGACGGTCGTCATCGACGCGGATTACCTCGCCGGGGACCCTCCCGCGGACGGTACCGATCTGCCGCCGGTCACCACCGCGGATGATCCGGCGTACGTCATCTACACCTCGGGATCCACCGGCAGGCCCAAGGGAGTCGTGGTCACGCACGGAAACCTGGTGCACGCGGCGGGGATGTGGCAGCAGGCCTACCGGCTCCGTCCTGAATGGACATACCTGCAGGCGGCCAGTTTCTCCTTCGACATGTTCGTGGGCGAGACCCTGCGGGCGCACCTCAGCGGCGGCCGTCTGGTCGTCGCACCCCGCGAAACGCTGCTCGATCCCGCCGATCTCCTCGCGCTGATGAAGACCGAGCGGGTGAACTGCACCGAACTCGTGCCCGCGGTGCTGCGGGCGCTGCTCGACCACACCGAAAGCAGCGGGCAGGATCTCGGGTTCGTCGACCTGCTGATCGGTGGCGGCGAGAAGTGGCACGTCAAGGAATTCCGGCTCGCGAGGCGCCTCGTCGGGCCGGGCAACCGTGTCGTCAACTCCTACGGTGTCACCGAAGTCACCGTCGACAACGTCTGCTTCGAAGGCTCTGTCGACCATCTCGCCGACGACGCGCCCCTGCCCATCGGACGGCCTTTCCCGAACAACCGGGTCTACGTCCTGGACGCCCACCGCCAGCCGGTGCCCGCGGGCGTCGTCGGCGAGCTGTACCTCGGCGGTCTCGGTGTCGTCCCCGGCTATCACGAACGGCCCGGGCTGACCGCGGACCGGTTCGTGCCGGACCCGTTCGCGCCCGGCGCCAGGATGTACCGCACCGGTGATTCGGCCCGGTTCCACCTCGACGGTACGGTCGATTTCCTCGGCAGGCTCGACGATCAGGTCAAGGTCAACGGCCACCGGATCGAACTCGGGGAGGTCGAAGTCGCCCTGGGCGCGCTGCCCGGGGTCGTGGCGTGCGCCGCCGCTCCTCATGGCTCGCAGCTCGTCGGCTACGTCGTGACCCGCGACGGGTCCGACGCCGACGAAGCCGTCTACCGCGAGACGCTCGCGGCGGGCCTGCCGCCGCAGATGGTCCCCGCCCGCATCCTGACGCTGCCCGCTCTTCCGCTGTCCCCCAACGGGAAACTCGACCGGCGCGCGCTGCCCGCGCCGTCCGGTGGCGGCCCGCGATCCACCGGGACGGTGGCGAGGACCGCCACCGAGAAGCGGATCGCCGCGGCGTGGTCGGACGTCCTCGGGGTCACCGATCCCGGCATCGACGACAGCTTTTTCGCCCTCGGCGGGGATTCCTTCGCCGCGCTCAAGGTCGTCCGGCGGATCGAGCCCTCCCCCAGCCTGGTCGAGCTGTACCAGCACGCCACCATCCGGCGGCTGGCCGCGCATCTCGACGCGCGTTCGGGAGCAGAGCCCGCCGAACGACGGCTGCTGCACCGGCTGACCGCGACGGACGCCGACCCGGCCCGCGGTGGGCACACGGTCGTGGCGGTGCCCTACTCCGGCGGCAGCGCCGTCGCCTACCAGCCACTCGCCGACGCTCTCCCGGCGGGCTGGGCACTCCACGCGGCGGAACTCCCCGGCCACGACCGCTCCAGATCCGATGAGGAGCTGGAGCCGATCGACGTCGTTTCCGGCCGCATCGTGGAGGAACTGCGGTCGATCGACGGCCCGATCCTCCTTTATGGACACTGCCTCGGGGTCGCCCTCACCGTGGAGGTGGCACGACGTGCCGAAGCCGCCGGCCTGCCCGTGGCCGGAGTCGCCCTCGGCGCGGGATTCCCCACCGCGCGGCTGCCGGGGCGGTTCTTCGACTGGATCTACCGGCACGTCCCGGTGGACCGCTTCACCTCGGACCGGGAGTATCTCGCGTATCTCCGTGCTCGCGGCGGCTTCACCGATCTCGACGACGACGGGCAGAAGGCCTTCGTGCTCCGCAACGTGCGCCACGACGCGCGCGACGCGGAGGAGTACTTCACCGCCGCGTATCGAGGGAGCTTCGAGCCGCTGAAGGCGCCGGTGCTCACCGTCGTCGGCGCACGCGACCGCGTCACCGAGCACTACCAGGAACGCCGTCAGGAATGGCGGCATTTCACCGAAGGCGACGTCGGCCTCGCCGTCCTGCCACAGGCGGGACACTTCTTCCTCAAGAGCCACGCGGAACCGCTCGCCGAAGCGCTGGTCGAGTTCGTCTCCGAACGGCCCGCCACCGAGGAACCCGCCCCGGTCGTCAGCGCGGAACCCGACCTCCGCAAGTTCGCGGTGGTCGCCTTCGGCCAGCTCCTGTCGATGGTCGGCAGCGGGCTGAGCACCCTGGTGCTGAGCATCTGGGTGTTCCAGCAGACCGGCTCGATCACGTCGTTCGCCCTGGTCAGCGTGATCGGCCTGCTACCAGGCATCGTGGCCGGGCCACTCGCCGGTGCCGTCGCCGACCGGTGGGACCGGCGCAAGGTCATGCTGGTGAGCGACAGCATGGCGGGGCTGTCGATGGCGGCGCTGGCCTTCTTGATGCTGTCGGACGGCCTGCATCTCTGGCACGTCTATCTGGCCGTGACGGTGACTTCGGTGGCCGGCGCGTTCCAGCGGCCCGCCTATCTCGCGGCCGTCGCCCAGCTGGTCCCGAAGCGCTATCTCGGTCACGCCGGCGGAATCGGGCAACTCGGTGTCGGCGTCGGGCTGGTGTTCTCCCCCATGCTCGGCGCCGCGCTGATCGGCCCGATCGGGATCAGCGGCGTCCTGCTCGTCGACATGGGCACCTTCGCCGCCGGTGCGCTCACCCTGCTGTTCGTCCGCTTCCCGAACCTCTTGTTCCGGCGGCGCGAGGAGAACTTCCGCACCGAGATCCGGACCGGCTGGCAGTTCATCACCCGCCGTCCCGGCCTGCGCGCCGCCCTCCGGTTCTTCGTCGTCGACCACGTCTTCTACACCCTGGGTTTCGCCGTGATCACGCCGATGCTGCTGGTGGAGCAACCCGCCTCGGTGCTGGGCATGGCGCTGGGCGCGGGCGGCGTCGGCGCGCTCACCGGCAGCGTCGTGATGGGTCTCTGGGGCGGGACCACCCGGCGCAGCCACGGAATGCTCATCGCGATGGGCGTCGGCAGCGTCGCGATGATCCTCGTCGGCCTCACCACTTCGCCCGCGCTGATCATCGTCGGTATGTTCCTCGTCGGCTTCGGCGAATCCCTCGCCGACGGCCACTGGATCGCGATCATCCAGGGCAAGGTCAACCTCGAACTCCAGGGTCGGGTCCTCTCCCTGTTCATCACCTTGATGATGCTGACCATGCCGCTGGGCTACCTCGTCGTCGGTCCGCTGGCCGAACGGTTCGTCCAGCCACTACTGGATTCCCCGGGCCGGGGCCTCGCCCTGCTGATCGTCCTCAGTGGACTGCTGCAGCTGGCGTGGGCCGTCCGCGGCTGGCTCAACCCCCGGCTCCGGCTGATCGAAGACGAGCTGCCCGACGCCGTCCCGCCCGCGAACATCGGCACCCGCGACGACCTGCAGCGCGAGGCCGACGAACTGCTCGCTGCCCACACTCGGTGAAGGGGAACGGTCCCGTGCTGTCTCGGACTTCCATTCTCGTCCCCGCGGACGACCTGCTGCCGGGAATCCGCGTGTTCCTCGCGGACGAGACCCACTACCCCTCCGGCAGCCACAAGGAACCCGCCGCCCACGCGATCGTGGCCCGGGCGATCGCCGAAGGCCACGATCGGGTCGTCGTGGGCTCCTGCGGCAGCTACGGACGGGCGATGGCGACAGCCTGCGCCACGGCGGGTCTGCGCTGCACCGTCGTCCTGCCCGCCGACTGGGGCGACGGTGGCGCCTTCGCCGCCGCGACCGGCGCCGACGTCCACTTCGTCCCCGGCGGCTACGAAGACGCTGTCGACGAGTCACACCACCTGGCTCGCGCGAAAGGCGCGATGGACGGCAACGTCGACGGACCGTACAAGGACGTGATCCTCGAAGGACACGGTCACGTCGTCGACGCCCTGCACCGGGAGCTCGGCCCCACCCCGGTGTCCCTGTGGATCCCGGTCGGCAACGGCACGACGCTCGTCGCCGCTTATCGGCGACTGCGCGCACTCCGCTGGCCGGTGGCCCTTCACGGCGTCGGCTCCCCAGGCAACAACCCGATCGTGACCAGCTGGCCGGGACCGTACCGGGTGCTGGCACGCGACGCCGTCGTCACGACCGAGCACAACGAGCCCCTGGTGAACTGGCACGCCCTGCACGGCCCAGACGCGCTGGCCGCGATCGACGGCTCCGGCGGCGCGGCGCACGCCGTGGACGACGACGAACTCCTTGCCGCGCAAGCTCTTTTGGCGCGGTATGGGGTGCGGCCCACGGCGGCTGGTTCGGCTGCGGTGGCCGGGCTGATGGCTCAGGCGCGGAGGGGTTCGGTCAGGGGGAATCAGATCGTTCTGTTGAGTGGTCGGTAAGAGCCGTGAGGCAGGTGGGTCGGGTTGGTCGTGAGTGGCGATTCGGGTTCTGATGGACCCGTATTTGCCTACTGGTCCTGATGTCAGCTCGGTGAGCTTGTTCTGGATGACGATGTGAGCGAGTGGGGAGGATTTGGGACGTTGAACGTCCCAAATCCTCCACGCTCACCATGTCGCCGCTGACATTTCCCGTTCGCCCTGGTCAGGCGCAGGTAACCGAATACCGATTCGGTTCTAACCCGAAACGCCACTCAAGACCGAACTCAGCCGCCACTCACCAATCGCCCCAGCAGCGCCCCGGCATCCTCCGAAAGAGCATCACTCGCACCTTCCTCCCCCGCGAGCTGATGCAACAACGCCTGCTGAAAAACCCCATCGAAAGCCGCATAAGCAACCTGCCGCGTCACAACCGCAGACCCACCGGCAAGCTCGGCATACCGCTCCACGACCCGCCAGATCATCGCCTGCCGCTGAGTGTCGATCTCGAGCACATCAGCGCGGAAAGCGGCCTCGAACAAGCTCTGGTTCCGCAGGTCGTACCAAAGCCGGTGCATCGAGGCATCGGCCCGCAACGTCCCGGCCATCGCGGCACCGAAGCCCCGCTTGAGTTCGTCGGCCGACCGCGCCGCGGCCACAGCCTCGTCGTAGCGGGTCACGCACACTTCTTCGAATTTGCGGACCGCGTAGGTCAGCAGTTCCACCTTGTCGGTGAAGTAGTAGTGCAGCACCCCGTGCGAGAAGTTCGACTTCTGCGCGATCTCCCGCAGGCTCGTCCTGGCGTACCCCAGCTCGGACAGCGCCTGCAGCGTGGATTCCGCCAGTTCCGCCCGCCGCTGGGCGAACTTGTCCACGCTCCGGCGTGCGATCCGCTCGCTCGTCTCGGTCACCACGAGTTCCTGTCCGGTCCGGGAGCCCGCGCCTGCCGCGGGGCCCACAGTCTAGCCTCGCGGAATTCTTGACGACTGTCCAAGAAAATCTTGACGACTGTCCAAAACTGGCTCAGGATGTGACCCACACCGCAACTGCGGACCGTCTCAAGGAGGAGAAGTCCATGGGTTCGTACGACCTTTCGGGCCGGAAAGCCCTGGTCACGGGCGGAGCGCAGGGCCTGGGAGCCGGGATGGCCGAAGCACTCGCCCTGGCAGGCGCCTCGGTGGTCATCGGCGATGTCCAGGAGGAGCTCGGGCGCGCCACCGCCGACCAGATCAAGCAGAAAGGCGCCGCGACGGGCTTCGTCCGGCTGGACGTCACCGACGAACAGAGCTGGGAACAGGCGATCGCCTCGGTCATCGACGAGCTCGGCGGGCTGGACATCGTGGTGAACAACGCCGGTGTCGAGATCACCGGGCTCGTCGCCGAGCTGGACCCCGCCGACGTGCGCAAGATGCTCGACGTCAACGTGCTGGGCACCGCCCTCGGCGTGAAACACGCCTTCCGCGCGATGCGGCCCGGCGGCCCCGCGGGTGGCGGTGGCGCCGTCGTGAACATCTCCTCGGTCGCCGCGACCATCGCCTTCCCCGGTATCGCGGGCTATTCGGCGACGAAGTCGGCGGTCGACCGCCTCACCAGGGTGGCCGCGATGGAGGCCGGGAAGCTCGGCTACGGCGTCCGCGTCAACTGCGTCTACCCCGGTCTCGTACCCACCCAGATGGGGAGCCAGCTCGCCCAGGACGTCGTCGAGGTCGGCCTGTTCCCCAGCGTCGAGGACGCCATCGGCGCGGTCGTCGCGCAGACCCCGGCCGGACGGCTCGGCGAGGTCGCGGACATGGCCGACGCCGTCGTGTTCCTCGCCTCCGATGCGGCTCGCTTCATCACCGGGGCCGGACTCCCGGTCGACGGCGGCATGGGCATGTGACCTCGGACGAATCGAAAGGAATCACCATGAGCAGCCCCAAACCCGTCGTGGTCTACGGCGCCTCCGGCTACACCGGACGGCTGATCTGCGAGTACCTGCGCGAGTACAACGTCCCGTTCATCGCCGCCGGCCGGGACAAGGCCCGCCTCCAGGAAGCGATCGACGGCGTTCCCGGCCTCGACACGGTCGACCACGAGATCGTCGAGGTCTCGCACGACGTCGAAGCGCTCACCGAGCTGTTCCGCGACGCCAAGGTCGTGTGCAACACCGTCGGCCCGTTCAGTGAGTACGGCCACGAGGTCGTCGAAGCCTGCCTGCGTACCGGAACGCACTACCTCGACACCACCGGCGAACAGGACTGGCTGATCTCCTCGGAGGAACGCTACGGCGCGCAGATGGCGGAAAAGGGCCTTCTGCTCTCCCCCGGGATCGCGCAGATGTACACCACCGGCGAGATCGCGGCGAACCTCTGCCTGGAGACCCCCGGACTGGACACTTTGGACATCCTGGTGTTCTGGAAGGGTTATCCCACGGTCGCTTCGACGAAGACCATCCTGGTCAACGCCGCGCTGTCGGCCGCGTACTACCTCGAACAGAACGAGTACCTGCCCTGGCCCGCGGACGGCGGCCTGCAGGACGTCACCGTGCCCGGCCATCACGAAACCGGGCTGGCCCTGCCCTGGGGCGGCACGTCCCATCCGGTCTGGTTCAAGAGCGACGCGCGCGTGGCCAACGTCAAGGCCGTCGGCGGCGTCTTCGACCGCGCCCTGATGCAGGGCGTGCCGCAGATCGTCGCGGCCGTGCTGGAACAGGTGAAAGACCTGCCGCTGGACGAAAAACTCCGCGTGCTGGCGGAACAGGCGGCCGCGGTCCGCGACGAGATGCCGCCCCGGGAGAACCAGCGGCTCAACACCTCGTTGGATTCGGTGCACGCGTCCGGGCCACTGGGCCGCGCGCACTGCGTCATCCACGGCACCTGTAACTACAAGCAGACCGGGCTGATGCAGGCGTACGGCGCGTACTCACTGCTTCAGCAGCCGCCGAAGCGGGTCGGGTTCGCCTCCGGATGCCAGGCTTTCGGCCACCGCGAGTTGCTCGGTGTGCTGCGCGGCTTCGGACTGGTGTCGAATCCGGTCATGACCGTTCACAGCTGACCGGAAGGACGAGCGCGTGCGATTGACCGAGTACCTCGACAAGGGCGCTTCACTCGATCCGGCGGCGCCCTGCCTCACCATGGGCGACGACTCCTTGAGCTACGGCGACGTGCGGGATCTGTCGTGGCGGGTGGGGCAGGCGCTGGCCCGGTCCGGCATCGGGCCCGGCGACAAGGTGGCGATCCTGTCCGGGAACGATCCCCTGTCGTTCGGCTGCGTTTTCGGGATCAGCCGGGCCGGTGCCGTGTGGTGCCCGGTCAACCCGCGCAACGAGGCGGCCGAGAACCGGGAACTGCTCGACCTGTTCGACTGCGCCTGCCTCCTGGTGCAGGAGTCCTTCGCACCGCTCGTCTCCCGGATGCTTCCCGACCTGCCGAAGCTGACCACCGTGGTCTGTCTCGACGGCTCGATGCCCGGCGCCGTCCCGTTTTCCGAGTGGCTCGACGGCGCCGGCACCGAACCGTGGGAGGAGACACCGCCGGACGACCTGGTCATGCTCGTCGGCACCGGCGGCACCACGGGCCGCCCCAAGGCGGTGATGCTCAGCGGGACCAACGTCGAGACGATGTCGGCGCTCACACTGATGAGCTACCCGTTCACCGGGCGGCCGCGTTACCTGGCGCTCGCGCCGCTCACCCACGCGGCGGGCGTGCTCTGTTTCCCGGTCATGACGCTCGGCGGGGAGATCGTGGTCATGCCCTCTCCCGACCTCGGCGAGTTCGCCGCCCTGGTGGAACGCCGCCGGATCACGCACACCTTCCTGCCACCGACGTTGATCTACCTCCTGCTCGACAATCCGGCGCTGGACCGCGCCGATCTTTCGTCGCTGCAATGCCTTTGGTACGGCGCCGCACCGATGTCGGCCACCAAACTCGCGGAAGCGATCACCCGGATCGGCCCCGTCTTCGGGCAGTTGTTCGGGCAGAGTGAAGCCCCCATGATGATCTCCACCCTCGCCCCGGCCGACCACGTCCACGCCGACGGATCGCTCGCCACGGAACGGTTCACCTCCGCCGGACGGCCGACACCGCTGACCCGGGTCGCGATCATGTCCGGGAAGGGCGAGGTCCTGCCGCCGGGCGAACGCGGCGAGATCGTCGTCCGCGGTTCACTGGTGATGCCCGGCTACTACAAGAATCCGGACGCGACAGCGGAAGCGAGCGCGTACGGCTGGCATCACACCGGCGATATCGGGTACCTCGACGAGGATCACTACCTCTACATCGTCGACCGCGCCAAGGACATGATCATCACCGGCGGCTTCAACGTCTATTCGGCCGAGGTCGAACAGGCGCTCATGGCCCACGAGGCGGTGCAGGACTGCGCTGTGATCGGCCTGCCGCACGAGAAATGGGGCGAGCAGATCACCGCCGTGGTCCAGCTCCATTCGGGCAGGACAGCGTCTGCCGACGAGCTCCGCGCCGCGGTCAAGGAACGGCTGGGCAGCGTCAAGACCCCGAAGGAGGTCCTGATCTGGCCGGATCTCCCCCGGTCCAAGATCGGCAAGGTGCTCAAGACCGAGATCCGGAAAGCCTTGCTGGACAACGACTAACGCCGCGCGAGTTCTTCGGCGGTCGGCAAGGGCCACTCGTAGCGTTCCTTGGCGATGCGGAGGTGCACCCACGTTTCCGCCGTCACCACGTCGGGCCTGCCGCTGATCTCCTCGAGCGTCCGGTCGAGGTCTCGCGCGGACTGCGCCGCGATGGTGGCGACGACGTCGAACCGGCCGATGGTCCTGGCGAGGAACTCGGTGTCGTCGCGCGCGGCGAGCGCCGCGGTCACGGCGTCCCCTGCACCCCGCACGTTCAGGCCGATCCCGCAGACCAGGCCGGCGTCCGG
Source organism: Amycolatopsis sp. lyj-90 (assembly GCF_046549035.1). Taxonomy (NCBI): domain Bacteria; kingdom Bacillati; phylum Actinomycetota; class Actinomycetes; order Pseudonocardiales; family Pseudonocardiaceae; genus Amycolatopsis; species Amycolatopsis sp. lyj-90. Next base: position 557,581 of record NZ_JAJPWP010000001.1, on the reverse strand, counting down.
GCGAGCACGGCTGAGCACCGGCGCGATCCGGATGACGTCGTGCTCGACGAGGTACCGCACGCGGGTGCGGGTGGCCGACGCCGACAGCCCGACGTGTTCGGCCATGCGCGCGAAACTCTCCCGCCCGTCGGCCTGCAACCGCAGCATGATCGCGAGATCGCGATCGTCCAGCCGCAGCCAAGGCGGCAGCGGGCGGCCCGGCATGAACAGGCCTTTGACCACGTCCACGTAGACGAGGGTGTTGACCTGCTCCACCTCCGGCAGGCCCCGGATGTCCGCCACCGTGCGGTAGAGCTCCGGGGAGTCGGGCAGGCGCAGCTCGGCGACGGTCTGGTACTCCCCGCTCACCGCGGAAACGAACGCCGCGGCAGGCAGTGCCGCGATGGCGTCCGTCGTCGCCTGGGACCGGCCGGACGTGCGGATCGCGAGGTGCGCGTACGCGGTCAGGCCGAGGAACTCGGGATGGACCGCCGCGACCACGTTGAGCGAACCGTCGGCCTTCAGCTGCTCCAGGCGGGCAGAGACGGCCGAGCGTGACGCGCCGAGGCGTTTGGCCAGATCGGCCACGCTCATCCGGCCGTCCGCGCGCAAAGCCGCGACCAAGGCGTCGTCCACGGCAGTTTCTCCTCCGCTGAGTTTCCGCCGACAAAGGGAAACATATCACTCGCCTCAAGCCCTCCTGCGCAGCGTGAATAAAGGGTTCTGACCTTTGGAGATGACATATCGATCGTGAGCACGGTCCGTGTGCGAGTGATCTGATTGCGTTGAGCCGCCCTCCTCGCTTACCTTCGCCCCACTTCACCGCCGAATCCCAGGAGTCCGCCGCGATGCGCCAGTTGCCCCCAGATCGTTCAGTCCTCGACGCGACCGCGACGATCCTGCATCCCGAAGCGCTGGTGACCGTCGACGACGCCGCCGAAGGCGCCGCCGCGGTGCTCGTGTTCGGCGAGGAGATCGCCGCGGTCGGCTCGGTGGACGAATGCCGCGCCCGCGCGGCCGGGCTCGGTCATCCCTCGCCGGAGGTGCGGCGGCTGCCGGGCACGCTCCTGCCCGGGTTCGTCGATCCGCACGCGCATCCCCTGATGTACGGGCAGATGATGACGTGGGTGGACTGCGGTCCCGAGCGGGCTTCGACCATCCCCGGCATCGTCGCGCTGCTGCGCGAGGCGGCCGAGAGCGCTCCGGCGGGCAGGCCTGTCCGAGGTTACGGCTACGAACACCGCAATCTCGCCGAGAAACGCCATCCCCGCAAGGAAGAACTCGACGCCGTCGCCGAAGACCGCGAGGTCTACCTCATGAACGCCAGCGGACACGGCGGCGTGGTGAACAGCTACACGTTGCGGCGCAACGGCATCACCCGCGACACCCCGGACCCTGACGGCGGGGTGTTCTTCCGGGACGCGCACGGCGAGCTCACCGGGGAACTCTCGGACGCGGCGTGCAACATCCTCACCGGCGTCTCCGGGGTGAAGGTCGGCCACCACGGACCGAACTTCCACCTCGAGGACGAGCCGGACGAGCACGAACGGCAACTCGCCGCCGCGCAGGACAAGTTCCTCGGCGCGGGGGTGACCGCGATCGGCGACGCCCAGGTCACCCGTCGCGAGTTCGACATGTACCTGCGGCTCGACGAAGCCGGACGGCTCAAGACGCGAGTGCACATGTACCTGTTGTCGCACCTGCTCGACCAGAGCCTCGAAATGGGCCTGCACGGCGCCTTCGGCACTCCCCGCCTTTCCTTCGCGGGGATCAAGTTCTACGCCGACGGCACGCTCGGCGGGTGGACCGCGTACTTCCCGGACGGCTACGTCGGGGATCCGTGCCGCACCGGGCAGCTCTACCACGATCCGAAGGACTACTCCGCGCTGATCGGCAAGGCGCACGAGGCCGGGCTTCAGACCGCGACCCACGCCCAGTCCCCCGACGCGATCGGCATGGTGCTCGACGCCATCGAGGAAGCGCAGCGGCGGAATCCCCGGCCCGACGCCCGGCACCGCATCGAGCACTGCGGGCTGCCGTCCCCGGCGCAGATCGAGCGGATGGCCGCGCTCGGCGTCCACCCGGTCAACCAGCCGCAGCACTACTACAACTGGGGCGAAGGCGTCACCGACGCCGTCGGCACCCCCGGGGAGCGGTTCAACCCCCTCGGCGAGTTCCAGGCGGCGGGCGTGCCGGTCACGCTCAGCTCGGACGCCCCGGTCGCGGAACCGAATCCGCTCGAAGCCATCCAGACCGCAGTGACCAGGATGACCCGGCGCGGCCACCGGCTGGGCGGCGACGACCTGCTGATCGACGTCCGGTCGGCCGTCGCCGCGCACACGATCGCCGGCGCCCGGGTGCTCGGCCGCGAGCGCGACCTGGGCTCCATCACGCCCGGTAAACGCGCCGATTTCGTGCTGCTGAGCGAGAATCCCCTGACCAGCGAGCCGAGCCGGATCGCCGGAATCCGCGTGCTGGAAACCTGGATCGACGGCGAGGTGGCCCGATGACCGTCCGAACCGACACCCGGTCACTCCGGCGGGCCCGGAGGGCTGGACTCGCCGCCTTCGTCGGCACCACCATCGAGTGGTATGACTTTTACGTCTACGCCACGGCCGCCAGCCTGGTCTTCGGCACCGTGTTCTTCCCCGAAACCGGCGACAGGCTGACAGGGGTCGCGGCGGCCTTCGCGACGTACGCGGTCGGCTTCTTCGCCCGGCCGCTCGGCGGCATCGTGTTCGGGCACATCGGCGACCGGGTCGGCCGCAAGACGGCGCTCGTGGTGACCCTCACGATGATGGGCGCGGCGACGTTCCTGGTCGGCTGCCTGCCCGGGTACGCCCAGATCGGCACCTGGGCGCCCATCCTGCTCGTTGTGCTCCGATTCGTCCAAGGGCTCGCCGTCGGCGGCGAGTGGGGCGGCGCGGTGCTCATGGCCGTCGAGCACGCGCCGCCGGGCAAGAAGACCTTCTACGGCGCCTTCGCGCAGGCGGGGAACCCCGCGGGCGCGTTGCTGGCCACCGGCCTGTTCAGTCTGCTGAGCACCGGTGGCACCGAATGGCTGAGCACGGTGGGCTGGCGGATCCCCTTCTTCGCCTCCGTGCTGCTGATCGGTGTCGGGCTCATCGTGCGCCTGAAGGTCGAAGAGTCACCGGTCTTCGAGGAAAGCACCGAGGAAACCGGCGTCCCGCTCCTGTACGCGGTCCGGACGAACTGGAAGCCGATCCTGCTCGGCATCTGCGTCCTGCCCGTCGCAGTCGGGGGCTACTACCTCGTCACCACCTTCGCGACGGCGTACGCGACCGATCCCGCGGTCGGTGTCTCCGAATCGCTCGTGCTCAACGCGCTCACCATCGCCGCCTTCGTGGAACTGGTCGTGAGCTTCGGCGCGGCCTGGCTCGGCGACCGGTTCGGCCGGGTGCGGGTTGTCGTCATCGGCCTGGTCGGCGTCGCGTTGCTCGCGGCTCCGCAGTTCTTGGTGCTCTCGACGAAGAACGCGGTGCTGATCATCGCGGCGTTCGTGGCGATGCGCCTGGCGATGACGGCGACCTACAGCCCGATCGCGGCCATCCTGTCGCAGATGTTCCGCCCGCGGGCCCGGTACACCAGCATCTCGCTGTCCTACCAGCTGGCGGGTGCGCTCTTCGGCGGTCTCTCGCCGCTGGTGTCGACGCTGCTGTTCCAGGCGACCGGCAGTGTCTGGCCCGCGATCGGCCTGCTGATCGGCATGTGCGTGCTCAGCATCGCCTGTGTGCTGGCCGCTCCCCAGCACGCCGACGACGTCTAGCGGATGCGAAGACGCCGCATGAGTTTCAGTCCGGAAAGCATCCCTTCGACGTACTTCTCGTAGGTCTGGCCGCCACGGGGACCCATGACCTGTTTCTTGAGCACCGCCAGGTTCTTGACGTCGGTGTACTTGAGGAGGCCCTGGTCCCCGTGGCGGGCGCCGACGCCCGAACTCTTGACGCCGCCCGACGGTGTTCCCTTGGCGGCGTAGGCGGTGGCCAGGATGTCGTTGATGTTGACGTTGCCGGATTCGATCCGCGACGCCACCACGCGAGCGGCGCCGACGTCACGGCCCCAGACCGAGGCGTTGAGACCGTACTCGGTGTCGTTGGCGAGCGCGACGGCCTCGTCGACGGTGCGGTACTTGTGCAGTGCGACAACGGGTCCGAAGGTTTCGGTGACGCCGCAGAGCATGTCCTTCGTGACGCCCTCGAGGATCGTCGGCTCGAAGAACGCCGGGCCGAGGTCGGGCCGCGGCTTCCCTCCACAAAGGACGGCCGCCCCCTTGGCCACGGCGTCGTCGACGTGCGACTTGACCCGGCTCAGGTGGTCCGGGGAGACGAGCGAGCCCATGTCGGGGCCGAAGTCGTAGGCGGCGCGGACGTCGAGGGCCTCGGTCTTGGCCACATACGCGTTCTTGAACTCGTCGTAGCGGGACTCCGGCAGGTAGATCCGCTCGATGTGCATGCAGATCTGCCCGGTGTTGCCGAACGCCCCGAAGATCGCGCCCTGTACGGCCTCGTCCAGTGCGGCGTCTTCGAGCACGATCATCGGGTTCTTGCCGCCGAGTTCGAGGCAGCAGCCGATGAGGTTCCGGCCCGCCCGTTCGCCGATCACCCGGCCGGTCGCCGTGGACCCGGTGAACATCACGTAGTTCGCCTGGTCGATGAGCGTGGGGCCGACGTCCGGGCCCTCGCCGCACACCACCTGGAACAGGCCCTTCGGCAGCCCCGCCTCCTCCAGCATCTCGACGCCGTAGAGCGGGGAGAGCGCGGTCTTGTTGTCGGGTTTCAGCACCACCGCGTTGCCGGCCATCAACGCCGGGATGGCGTCGGAAATGCCGGTGGCGAACGGGAAGTTCCACGGCGCGATGATGCCGACCACGCCTTTGGGCTGCCGGATCTCGGTCGACGTCGTCAGAAACGGGACCGGTCCCCCGCGTTTGGTCGGCGCCAGGAGTTTGGCGGCCCGCGTGAGGTAATGGCTCATCACCATCGCCGGGTCGCAGGTCTCCTCGATCGCCATCCGGCGGTTCTTGCCACTCTCGGCCTGGATGAGATCGGTGACGATCGGCGCCTTGTCGACGAAGAGCGTGTGCGCCCGCTTGAACACCTCCAGCCGCTGCTTGAGCGGGGTGGCAGCCCATTTCTCCTGCGCGGCGCGTGCGGTGGCGAACGCCTGCTCGATGTCGGCGGGCGACGACTGGGGCAGCTCGACGAGCACCTCGCCGGTGTAGACCTCGGTGAGCTTCCAGGTCGCGCCGGACGAGCCCGGCACCCGGGCGACGAGCCGTCGCAGGAACGCGTCGGTCACCGACGCCGGACGGGTGAGCGCGAGCGGTGTGACGGTCATGGCCCTCTTTCCGTCAGTTGTCCGAGAGGACGAGCTGCGCGCCCATCTCGCCGATCATGATCGCGGGCGCGTTGGTGTTGCCGCCGGTGATCGACGGCATGATCGAGGCGTCGCAGACCCGCAGGCCTTCGACCCCGCGGACCTTGAGGTCGGGACCGACGACCGCGAGTTCGTCGACGCCCATCCGGCAGGTCCCGACGCCGTGGTACACCGAGGTCGCGCGATTCAGGATCGCGTCGCGCAACTCCTGGCCCCGCAACCCCTTGCCCGGGTGGAGCTCTTCCTTGATCGAGCCGTTGAACGCCCCCGAGGCGAAGATCTCGCGGACCATTTCCGACCCCTCACCGAGCACTTCGAGGTCGGCGGGGTCGGACAGGTATTGGAAGTCGATGAGCGGCGCCGCCGTGGGATCGGCCGAGGCGAGGCGCAGGGTTCCGCGGCTCCTCGGGTAGATCAGCGTGGTCAGCACGGTGAGCGCCGGCCGCTTGTCGACGTCGTGCCGGATCGGCGCGTCCTGGTTGGGCGTCACGTACGCCCACGGCAGGAGATGCAGCTGGAGGTCGGGGACCTCGGTGGCCTGGGACGTCTTGAGGAAGGCGACAGCCTCGAAGACCGAGTTCGCCAGGAACGTCGTGCCGGGCCGCATCAGTTCCTTGACGAGGCCGCTCGCGAAGTACGGCGGTGTGCCCTTGTTCCTGCTCGACGACGCGCGGAAGGTCAGCGCGTGGAACATGTGGTCGTGCAGGTTGTCGCCGACCGGCAGATCCGCGAGCACGTCGATGCCGTGCTCCCTCAGGTGTTCGGCGTGGCCGATCCCGGACAGCATCAGCAGCTGCGCGGAGCCGACGAAGCCCGCCGAGAGGATGACCTCCTTGCCGGCGCGCAGGGTGCGGCGGCTCCCGTCGGCGTCGACGACCTCGACGCCGATCGCGCGGCCGTTCTCGATGAGCACCTTCTTCGCCAGTACTCCGGACTGGACCTGCAGTGTCGCGGGCGCGAGGTGGTGGATGTAGCCGCGCGAGGCGCTGTAGCGCAGGCCGTCGGCGGCGTTCTGCTGCATCCGGCTGACGCCCTCTTGCGACTCGGCGTTGTAGTCGTCGAGGATCTCGCAGCCGATCGCTCCGGCGGTCGCCTCGAGGAACTGGAGCGTGCCCTCCTGCGGGATCTTGTTGCGGGTGACCCGGATCGGCCCGCCCGCGCCCCGGAACTCGCTCTCGCCGTCCTCGAAGTCCTCCATCCGCTTGTAGGCGGCGTTGACGCTGTCGGCGTCCCAGCCCTTGTTGCCCTCGGCCGCCCAGGAGTCGAAGTTGGCGCGGTTGCCGCGGACGTAAACCATCCCGTTGATGGAACTGGAGCCACCGACCACCTTGCCGCGCGGCACCGGCATCCGGCGATCGAGAACGTGTTTCTGTGGCACCGAGTAATAGCCCCAGTCGAAGGGCTTCTTGAGCTGGGGCACCGCGTGCATCGGGCCGACCAGTCCCGGCTTCTTGACGAGCAGCTTCTCGTCGCTCTTGCCCGCCTCGAGCACGATCACGCTGGCACCGGACTCCGCCAGCCTGCCCGCGATCGCGGCCCCCGAGCTACCCGATCCGACGACCACGTAGTCGGCTTCGTCGCCGCGCGGCGCCTTGTTCGCCATTTCCGCTCCTCGGTCCGCCCGCCGTCCAGAACTATAACCTGTTCTAGTTCCGTCACCGTATAGCGAGACCGGCCGGTTCCGCAACGCCCAGGGCGGCCCCTCCGCGAGGAGAAGCCGCCCAGGCCGTCAGCGCAGCGGTTCGAGCGCCTTCGCCAGCGGCTCCAGAACAGCGGGGGTGTGCGGCGGCGGCAGGTAGATGATCGCCAGGTCGAGCCCGGCCTCACCGAGGGCTTCGGCTTCCGCGGCGACCTTGGCGTAGTCACCGTCCGCGCCGAGGCGGACGTGCGAGGACAAGGTGATCTCGCCCGGGTCCCGGCCGATGTCCGCGCAGTGACGGTGCAGCACCTCGCGCTTGTGCGCGAACTCCTCCGGCGTGCCACCGACGAAATTCCAGTGCTGGGCGTACTTCGCGGCCGTGCGCAGGGTCCGCTTCTCGCCGCTGCCACCGATGCAGATGGGCGGATGCGGCTTCTGCACGCCCTTCGGTTCGCAGCGGGCGTCGGTCAGCTGGTAGTGCTCACCCTGGAACGTGGTGGTCTCCTGGGTCAGCAGCCCGACGAGGACCTCGCAGCCCTCCTCGAACCGGTCGCTCCGCGCTTTGATCGTGCCGAGCTCCATGCCGTACGCGCCGGATTCCTCTTCGTTCCAGCCCGCGCCGATCCCGATCTCCAGGCGGCCGCCGGAAACGATGTCGAGCGTCGCGGCCATGTTCGCGAGCAGCGCGGGGTGGCGGTAATGGATCCCGCTGACCAGCGTGCCCAGCCGGAGCCGTTTCGTGGCCTGTGCGAGCGCGGTGAGGGTCACCCACCCTTCCAGGCACGGACCGGTCGAATCCGAAAAAATGGGATAGAAGTGATCGAAGGTCCATCCGGATTCGAAGAGTTCGATCTCGTCCGCGGCCTGCCAAACGGCGAGCATGTCGGACCAAACGGTGTCCTGCGGTGAGGTTTTGATGGCGAATCGCATGATCTTGATCGTAAACCTGGAGTTCATCCAGGAGCGCCCGCTTTCTTCGCGGCCCGCACCAGGCCGCCGCCGATGATCAAGCGCTGGATCTCGCTGGTTCCTTCGTAAAGCCGCATAAGCCGGACATCGCGGTAAATACGCTCGACCGGCACCTCGCGCATATAGCCGCTGCCGCCGTGGACCTGCACCGCGAGATCCGCGGCCTTGCCCGCCATCTCGGTGCAGAACAGCTTCGCCGCCGACGGCGCGATCCGGCGATCCTCACCGGTCACGTAGAGCCGGGCGGCCTCACGGGCGAGCGCACGTCCGGCGAGGACGCCGGTCTGCTGGTCGGCGAGCATCGCCTGCACCAGCTGGAAATCCCCGATCGGCGTGCCGCCCTGGGTCGCCGTCGCCGCGTAGGAAACCGACTCGTCGAGCGCCCGCTGCGCGGCCCCGACGGCCAGACCCGCCATGTGGATCCGGCCGCGCGCCAGCGACGTCATCGCCGCCTTGTAGCCGACGTCGCCATCCCCGCCGACCAGCGCCTCCGGACCCACCCGGACCTGCGAGAACGTGACGTCCGCGGTCCGCGAACCCTCCTGCCCCATCTTCGCGTCCTTCGCGCCGACCTGGATCCCCGGCGCGTCGGCGGGTACGAGGAACACCGCGATCCCCGTCCCGGATTCGGACGCGGGCCGGACGCGGGCGAACACCACGAACAACCCGGCCTCGGTGGCGTTGGTGATGAACTGCTTGCCGCCGTCGAGGATCCAGCCGTCGCCGTCCGGCTTCGCGCTGGTCCGCAGTCCGGCCGGGTTGGAGCCGGCACCCGGCTCGGTGAGCGCGAAGGACGCCACGACGTCACCGGACGCGATGCCGGGCAGCCACCTGGCCTGCTGCTCCTCGGTGCCGAAACCGACCAGGACCTGCCCGGCGATGCCGTTGTTCGTGCCGAACATCGACCGCAGCGCCAGGGACGTGTACCCCAGCGCCATCGCCACCTCGACGTCCTGGACCAGGTCGAGCCCGAGGCCGCCCCACTCCTGCGGGATCGCGTAGCCGAACAGCCCCATCTCCGCGGCCTGCGCCCGCAGGTCGGCCGGGATCGCGTCTGTGTTCATGATCTCGAGCTCACGAGGCATCACGCGGGTGCGCACGAAGTCGTTGATCTGGCCGAGGACGTCCGCGAAGACGTCGTCAGGGACGTCGGGGTTGCCGGTGTACATGCCCCTCACTATCGATCACCGGCGTGGATCGGTCCACTCCCTCGGGTGGACCTGGCCGGGAGATCTATCGGAGAACTTGATCATCGCCCTACCGTCGTCTCATGCGCACCCGTACCGCTTTTCTCGCCGTCGCCAGTGCCGTCGCCCTGTGTTTTTCGATTCCGGCGGTGGCCTCCGCGGCCGAAGGGGAATTCACCTACCGTTACTACGACGCGGACGAAGAGATCCAGATCGGCATCCTGGTCGATCCTCCCAGCGGCGAATGCATCGAAATCCCGGAAATAGCCGACTGGGACGTCGACGCGTTCCGTCCGCGCAACGACACCGATTCACGGGCAGCGGTGTTCCTGGACGACGACTGCAAGAGCGACTCCTACTTTTCGCTGCGCCCCCACGGTGGCCGTGGTTCCGACAGGCTCCTTCTGCGCTCGGTGATCTTCAGCTAGCCGAGTACTCGCTGGCCTATCCGGAGCCAGACCGGATCGCCCTGACCTCACAACCCGCGACCGAGACCTCCTTGCTGGCACAGGGTTACGCGCGGGCCGCAAACCGAGCTGGACGAGGGTGTCGGCTACCGGCGGATCCAGCCGCGGTCGCTTATCTCGCCCGATTCGCGCGGCACTCCCCTCCCCCGTATCCGCGGATCCTGCCGTTCTAGGTCCCGGCGAGGATCGTCAGCCGGTAGGCGGACAGGACACGGTTAACCGGGAGGAAGTAGGTGGAGCCGCCGGAAGAGCAGTTGCCGCTGCCGCCGATCAGCACCCCCTGCGCCTGCGTCCCGCTGACGAACGGCCCGCCGTTGTCGCCGGGCTCGGCGCAGACGGAGGTGCGGGTCAAACCGGTCAAAGTACCTTCGGGGAAGGTGATCGACACGTTCTTCGCCAGGATGGTCCCGCACCGCCAGCCGGTGGTCGACCCGTACTTGCACACCGAGGCGCCGACCGGCGCCTCGACCGCGCCGCCGATCGTCACCCGGCTGTCGACGGGCGGGATCGACGCGACCAGCCGCCAGTCGGTCGTATTGGTCACGCGGATGACGATCGCGCCGGTCGGCGGGATCTGGGCAGCCGCGACCACCCCGACCACGCGACCCGCGCTGCGGATGGTGTCGCCGGGCCTGCCGCAAGCGGAACTCGCGATCAGGTAGCCGACGTTGCCCGAGACCGCGGCGAACCCGGCGGTACACCGGGACGAAGCGCCGGATTGCAGCACGCTCCCGCCACCGAGCGGGGCGGGAGCGGCTGCTTGCGCCGTGGGCGGCAAAGCGAGGCAGAAGGCCAGAACCAGGCCGAGCAGTCTCATGTGACCCTCCGGTGGCCAGGGGATGCCCTGATCCTAATCAGGCCCGGCACCCCTGCCCATCGGCCGAATCGCGCATTCTCAGCGCCAGCCGAGCTCCGGCGCCACGTGCGTGAGGATGCTCTCGAGCACGTGCGCGTTGTACTCGACCCCGAGCTGGTTCGGGATGGTCAGCAGCAGGGTGTCCGCGGCCTGGATCGCCTCGTCGGCCTTGAGTTCGCGCACCAGCTCATCCGGCTCGGCGGCATAGGAACGCCCGAAGATCGCCCTGGTCGTCTCGTCGATCATGCCGACCTGGTCACGCGATTCGCGGTCGCGGCCGAAGTAGGCACGGTCGCGGTCGTCGGTCAGCGCGAAAATGCTGCGGCTGACCGACACCCGCGGCTCGTGGGCGTGACCGGCTTCCTTCCAAGCCTCGCGGTAGGCCTCGATCTGCTTGCGCTGCTGAACGTGCAGCGGCTCACCCGTCTCGTCGTCCTTGAGCGTGGAGCTCTGCAGGTTCATGCCCAGCTTCGCCGCCCACACACCGGTCGCGTTGGAGCTGGAACCCCACCAGATGCGCTCGCGCAACCCCTCGGAGTACGGCTCGAGCCGAAGCAGCCCGGGCGGATTCGCGAACATCGGGCGCGGATTCGGCTGCGCGAAGCCCTCCCCGTCAAGCAGCTTCAGGAGGACCTCGGTGCGCTGCCGGGCCATGTCCGCGGCCGTCTCCCCCTCCGCCGGCCCGTACCCGAAGTACCGCCACCCGTCGATCACCTGCTCCGGGGATCCCCGGCTGACTCCGAGCTGGAGCCTGCCGCCGGAAATGAGGTCGGCGGCGCCCGCCTCCTCGGCCATGTACATCGGGTTCTCGTACCGCATGTCGATCACGCCGGTACCGATCTCGATCTTCGAGGTCCGGGCACCGATCGCCGAAAGCAACGGGAACGGACTCCCGGCCTGCCGCGCGAAGTGATGTACGCGGAAGTACGCGCCATCCACGCCGAGCTCCTCGGCTGCGACGGCCAGGTCGATCGACTGATGTAGGAAGTCGGCGGCGGACCGGGTCTCGGAGTGCGCGCTCGCCGACCAGTGGCCGAACGAGAGGAAACCAATCTTCTTCACGGACGTGTAAGCGCTGAGTGACCGGGTTTGATTCCCTCGGTATCGACGGCTCACTCCCATCGACTGTCACTCCAGGTTACCTACTGCTCACATCTCGCATTTATGTCTACTGACCTGCGGACTCACACGCGATGGCCACCCAGGACGGAGTCGAGAATCTGCCGGACGGTAACCAATCATGATCTCAAGGTGCGTCTCCGTGACGATACGGACCCCCCTGATTCGGACCTCTCCGGTGACGTATAGTCTCTTCTCATCAGCAAGTCCGAGTGGCGGAATGGCAGACGCGCTAGCTTGAGGTGCTAGTGTCCTTAACGGACGTGGGGGTTCAAGTCCCCCCTCGGACACACGCATTAACCCTACGGGGTGGGCGGATGGTCACATCGACCGTCCGCTCTTTTGCGTTATAGACCATCTCCAGGCCGATCTCGCCGTAGAGCTCCTGAAGTCTCCCTGGACTCGCGTTCCCGACCTGCCTTCCCAGCTCACCGAACGCATCGACCATCGCTTCGAGTTCGGCTCTGCCGATCGACTCTTCAACCGGAGCACGCGCCAAGTCCTCTTCAGCAGCGTCGCGCTCCTCCTTCGCCCGGTTCAACGGTTCGATCAGGGCTCCAGGATCCGCACCCGCTTCGATCGCCTCCTGAAGTCTTGCGAGTCGCGTCTTGGCATGCGAGAGCCGCCGTCGCGCTTCCTCGGATCGCTCCGGATTCACAGCCACCTCCCCCGCCACCCCGAGCATCGCAAGCACCGTCTTCTTCCGTTGCTCTGGAGAGAAGACCTGGCTGATGTACCCGTTGACCGGCTCGATGACGGCGGCCTCAGGCATGTAAACGTTCTTCGGGTGATCCGCGAGAGCCGACGAGCCTGGTACGAGTGTCCGCGCCGCGCACCGGTAGTAGATCCGGCTCTCGCGGGGCGTCCCCTCCATCTTGCGCAGACAGTGCCCACACCGAACCCGGCCACGGAACGCGTACACCCACTTCGTGGGCCGCGGTCCGCGCTCCAGCTTCCGGCGAGCAGCCAGGCCGCCCGCCGCCCGTGACCTCCTGAGCAACTGGACTTCAGTGAAATCCTCGACCGAGACGATCTTGGGATGCGCCGGCTTACGCGAACGCACGACACGATCCGGTGCCGCCCTCCGGAACCTGGTCACGTTGCCCGCAGCGACATCATCCGGGTTCAACAGCATCTCTTGCCGGGACCATCGCCCGAAGAACGCGTATCCCGTGTACCGGGGGTTCTCCAGGATCGACCGAATCGTGCTTCCTTGCCAGCCGTCAGCGAGTCGATGACGGTTCTGATCCGGCCGCCGCGCGGAGGGACACGGCACGCCATCGCGATTGAGCCCGTTCGCGATCGCCCGATCCCCCTTGCCATTCAAATACTCCTCGAAGATTCGACGAACAACGTCAGCCGACTCGTCCGGCACCAACACTCGCAACCGAAAGCCTTCAGCTGCCTTCCTCGGGTTCGGGTGCGGACCGGCATCGGTCACGACGTATCCGTACGGCGCTCGCCCGCCCTGATGGCGCCCTTCGTTGAGCACCTGGGCGTCCATCGCCGCCCTCACACGAGCCTGAACGTGCTGTCGCTCCGACTCGCTCATCCCTCCGAGCACGCTCATGAGCATCTTGTGTGAAGGGTTCCGCGGGTCGAACCTCCCACCCAATTCAGGAACCCACAGTTCGACCCCGTAGGCAGCGAATCGGGGTGCGATCAGAGAGAACTGGTTACCGAACCAGCACCGCGTTCCCTCACCGACCACAACCGCGTTCCAACTGCGCCGCGGCTCCTTCAGCTCGGCGAGTAGCCGCGAAGCCTCCCGTCGTCGTTCCCACGGCACCGAGCGCGACTGCCCGATGTCGAAGAACTCGGCCGCTATGTGACCGCCCATCGGCTCGACGAACTTTCGAGCGTTACCGAGCTGCCAGCCAAGAGACGTCTCCGGGTCCTGGTTGTCCTCGGTCGAACATCGACCGTAGAACGCGACAGCGCCGATCCCGTCGTCGACCGGCTCAACAGCCTGGACTCCCAAGATCTCGTCCAGTGTCGCCCACGGATCATTGATGAAATCAGCCGCCATGCTCGGCCCCCTCTGTCCGGTCCAGCAATTGAACCTCGCTCAGCTCGATCAAGATCGCCAGAAGAACACGAGCAACGGCTGGCGTCACTTCGAGCATCTCACCTGGCAGAGTTACCTTAACTGGCTCTACACTCGAAGGGCTTGCGCTCATGCACGGCTGCCCTCGTCGCCGTTACCATATCGCCTGGTCAGCTCATCTATTGCACTCTTGATTTCAGCTGTTAGATACCCGCGGACCTGCCGCATCTCGCCGCTTTCGGTCGTGATCCGATCCCGCGTCGGCCGACATCCCGCCTCGCTCATCTGCTGCGCGAGCGTCATCCGGTCGATCTTCAGCGCGTCCAAAAGCTCCGCAGTCGGCACGAAGTCGCGACCCTCCGGACCAAGGTCGTCGCCGAAGTAGTCGACGATCGATGCGAACGGTTCAGGCAACTCGCCAACCGCGTCACCTGCGCCACTTGCACCGATCTCCTTGACTACCGCAGCGTGGTCGAGCACTGGCGTCACGTCCTGGCCAGCGGCGTGCCCGGTCAACGTTCCGGCTGCTTCACGCAGCGCCCGTCCCTGCTCGCAGATCGTCCGCCAGTCCTCGTTCGGCATGTAATAGGTCCGGACGGTCATTGCGAGCACATCGGCGCCGGCAGCAGTGTCACCGTCCGGGCGCAGGATGCCCACGCCCTTGTGCGACGGCAGCAGACGAGACGAATCGAACCCGCGCGTGTTCATCTGCTCGCCGAGCACGATGTTCGAGTCACGCCAATCCATCACTCGGAGCGCGAACCGCGAGCCAAGCACCGCGCGTAGGCCGGACGGAATCGTCTTCGAGTCCGGCCGCTGTGTCGCCAGTACGAGCACGATCCCGGCAGCTGGCCCCTTCTTCGCCAACCACGTCAGCAGCTCGCCGACGTACTCGCCCGCCGTCAGTCTCTTCCCCTGCACCTCAATAGATGTGCGGTCCTCAAGCGGGACTTGGACCTCGTCGATGAAGATCGCCGTAATCGGCATGTCCAGCGCCTTGTCGCGAGACATCTCCGGCGTGACCTTCGACTCCGGGCACGTCAGGTCATCGAGATCCCGCATCCGCCGAAATCTCGCCTGAACCTCTGCGACCAGCTCGGCGAGCCAGCCGATGAGGGCCAGGACATGCTCGGATTCGTCGCCCGCCATGAACCGATGCGCGACCTTGCCGGCCGAGTCCCAGTCCTTGCCCGCCTTGAAGTCCGCGACGTATAGCCGTACCCACGCGTCCAGGATGAGTCCAGAAGCAGCGAGCCTGGCAGCGAAGGTCTTGCCCTGCCGCGGAATCGCGCCCACGAGCAACGACGTCCACACCAGAGGGAGATCGATCCGTCGATCCCGAGCGTCTCGCCCGAAGGGAACCGGACGCCACGCATCCCACTGGGCCGCCCCTAGTAGCGGCGTCCGTAGCGGTGGCGACGCGTACGGGTCTTCGTCGGCAACCCACATCGAGACACGGCCAGCGTGACCACCGTTGCCTCGGACGCGTTCCACGATGAGCTGCACCTCATCGACCGCCAAGGCGGACGCGAGTGCGTCCCGGTTCTTCACGACATCCGCGGCCTTGCGGGTGGCGGGAAGGTCGACTGTGACGGCCCAGCCATCACCGACCCGCGTTGCCCGCTCGACGAGCCTCAGCGACTCGTCCTTGCCGATGAGCTTTGCATCCCGAAACGCGTCCACCAGCACCTGCGGGTCCATCGTCCACGTCAGCGTGCGCGGACCAGCGAGCGCAGGTTTCCGCCCCGGACTCCCGTCCTTACGTCGACCGAGAATCGCCAAGGCGACCGATGTACCAGCCCCCGCGATCCACAGTGGATCGGCGCCGTACAGGAGATCCACCATCGCGACCGCCAGAGCGACGACGACGAGCACCAAGCCCGTGACTTTCCAGCGGAACAGCGTTAGCCCGCGAATCTCAGTGAACTTGTCCGCCAGCTTCTCGGACTCCTCCGCAGCAGCCCGGTAGTCCCGCACCGTCACCCAGCCACGCCACCACCGCACACCGACCACCACCCCGCGGACAACCGCCCCGAGGAAGCGCACCGGTGACATGACCAGCCAGACAACCGTGTCCTTCGCGGCCTGAACCGCTTGCGGTTTGCTCTTGAGCCAAAACGGCACGCGTTGCGAGTGCAGCCACCACATCACCAGCCGGTTGCGACGTGTGCGGCGACGTGGTTGCGGCAATGTGTCATCGATCAGCTCGCCGTCCAGCACTGGATCTGCCTTCACTGGCAGTCCGCCTGGCTCAGTCATCGGCCACCTCCGCGCGCAACGCACGCGCCAACCGCGGCGACAACCCGCGCGAACATCCGGTCGCCTGCCGGATCCACGCCGGCGTGACGTCGACATCGGGTGTCCAGCGTCGCCGAGCGTCGGCCAGGTAATCGGCAAACAACTTCCGGCGCCCGGCGTTCATGGGCTCGCCCTGAACACCTCGCCGTTCACCAGCAGCCACGATGGCAGCATCGGTCAGCTTGTCGCGCAGATCAGTGATCGCCTCGACCGCGGCAAAGACGACCAGCGGAGGAACCGAGTGCAGGACGATCGCCGCTGGATCTCCATTCGCATAAGACGTCCACGTGTTCATGACGTAGGTAGCGGCGAGCGTGAACCACTTCGCCCGCCGAACCCATCCACCGGTGCGAACCTGGTACCGGGCAGTCACCTGCTCCGCGCGAAGGATCGCTAGCAGTACGAGAGACACCGTCGGATCCAGGACCCACGCAGCCAGCCACGGCAGCGACCACGGCCGGGTCCCAGCCGAGGCGAAGGTCTGAACGTTCGTCATCGTGAAGGCCAGCCCGAGCACAATCCCCGTCCAGCACATCCAGTCGACCTGCCGACGTACCCGTTCTATCCGGAGCGCCACAACGTCCGGATCGGTCTCGTACGCCCGTACCTCTGCGGCCTCGGCCGCGTCCTGGGCCAGCTGTTGCGCTCGTGTCATCGGCGACCACCCCGCTTCGAGGTGTCGACGGTCGTCACGGTCATAGCGCGAGTCAGCGCATGAGATGCGAACAGCGCGGGTAGTCCGAGTACCGCGAGCCGCAGCCACGTGCTGCTCGGATGCGAGATGACAACCCACTGAACAGCCACGATCAACCCAGCGTTGAAAAGAACGCGGCCAGCCAAGGAGACCAGGCGCGCACCGCTGCGCGTCTTCTCTGCCGCGGCTTTCGCCCGGCGAGCGCCGGCCCGCCAAACCCAGAACAGCACGACCAGCACGCCGACTCCGGCGAGTATCTGCGTTGGCGTCAAGGTGAGGCCGTTCATCGCGCACCTCGCTCGATCCGTTCACCGCGTCGAAGCCAGTGCGGATGAAGCTCCCGACGATCGTCGTCGGTCATCCCGCCCCAGACGCCGGCTGTCTCCGTCCCGGCAGTGCGCAACTCCAGTTCCAGACACTCGTCCCGGACCGGACATCCTCCGCACAGTCGGTCGGCGAGCTGCTGATCGGTCTGCGCCAGCGGCGGTTCGCCCTCCGCCGATGGCCACATGCAGACCCCTTCGCTAGTAACGATGGCGGTTAGGACGTCCGAGGGGATCCACCGCAGGCGGTCCAGCCGCCACGCGATCCCGATCAGCCGGAGGTCATCGGCGTGCATGCCGCACCTCCGTCCTGCTTCGTGGTGCCGAGCAGCCGAACGAGTTCGG
This sequence comes from Amycolatopsis sp. lyj-90, assembly GCF_046549035.1. NCBI lineage: Bacteria > Bacillati > Actinomycetota > Actinomycetes > Pseudonocardiales > Pseudonocardiaceae > Amycolatopsis > Amycolatopsis sp. lyj-90. The sequence continues at coordinate 540,261 of NZ_JAJPWP010000001.1, read as the reverse complement.
TCGACGACACCCGCAGACCGGACCGCGAGCGAATCGCCCTCAGCTGTCCGGTACGGATCGCCCGGCTCACAGCCGAGCGCGGAACACCCAGAATCCAGGCGGCCTGCTGAATGGTGTGGAAAGTCATTTGCGAGTTCATAAGAAAGACCAATCTGATGATTTCAAGACTATGCTGTTGATTTCAGCGCTTCAAATGGCGCGTTCGTCCGACGCGCCGCCGCTAATGCGCTAGGCGACGCGATAAAAGCGCGATGAGCCGCTAATCTCAGCGCCGAGGCGGAGCGCGGAGGGATACGTGTCGGAAGACTGGGCGGCAGTCGCGAAGGCGATCAGCATGCGCGTCAACGAACTCGGCTGGCGGCAACGCGAGCTGGCCGAGCGGTCGCATGTGTCGCAGGCGATCGTGCGCGAGTTGCAGCACCACACTGTGGAGCGCCGCCGGAGCGCCCGCACGCTCGAAGCGCTGTCGACGACGTTGGGCTGGCACCCGCAGCATCTGTTGGCAGTTCTGCAAAATCGTACTCCGCCACACCCGGACGAGCCGACCGACGATGGGCACGATCTCTGGCCCCGACTGGACGCGCTCGAACAGCGGCTGGCTGAGCTCACCGAGCGTCTCGAAGACGTTCAGTCGAACCTCGCGATTGTGGTCGAGCATGTCCGCTCGAAGCGTTGAGGGCGGGCGATTCGGGCTGGCGATCCAGGTGATTTCCATACCTAGAATTCAAGGCCGAATCAGCTCGCGATCCCATGCACAACCAGTGCGGGGGCACTGCACAACCACTGCGAATCCGCTGCACATCGACTTTTTGGCGCGTCAATGAGCCGGGCCAGCGAATGGACCGGCCGATCAGCGTCGGCACTTCAAGCCGCACTGAGATTGAGCAATGAGCGGTTCGCCGAGAAGCTGGGCGTCGCTGCACGCACCGTGGCGTCATGGCGCAAGAAGCCGGACCTGGTCCAGCAGTCCGAGATGCAACAGGTGCTCGACACCGCGTTTGAGCAAGCGTCGGAGGCGGAGCGTGCGCGCTTCGCCGAGCTGGTCGGCGAAGCGCCCGCCGCTCAGGCGGTATCGGGCATCACCGAGGACGAGCGGCTTACGACTGATCCGCACATCGGCGCAGCCCTCGAATGGCTCGACCGCTCAGCCCGCTGGATTCCCGGCACAGCCCGCCGCGCGGTCGCTGCGCGCCTCGCCGACGTGACCGTCCAAGACCTCCACAACCGCGGAACCCGACGGAGTTGGGTGAGCCAGCGGGAGGTCGTCGACGCTCTCCGCCAGTACTACGGGCATCAAATCGAGAATCACGGTCTGTATTGCGGACGAATCGGCGCTGACACCGTGAACACCAGCGTCCTGACCTGCGTCGATTGGCTGGATGTGGCCTGCGAGCTGCGGCCAGAGCAAGAGCGGTTCACGGCGACGAGTACCCGGCCGGACGCGAGCCTCGAGCTCGATGAACGCGCGGCGAGTCTCGCCGTTCAGCGCCTGGCGGAGACGCTGGCCATGAACACCCGTCTCGTGAACAGTCCGATCTACCGCCTGCTCGGCACGGACATCCGCAAACACCAGCTCGGCGGCTCGTTCGGCGTCACTCACTTCGCGCACTACGCGCTGACGATGGACCTGCTCGAAGGCGAACTCATGGACGCCCTCGCGGCCGGCTCATCGTCCATGCCACTTCGCGACCGACACCTACCTGATCTTCGATCAGTGCTCGACGTCGCCAACCGGCTTTGCGCGGGAGGCGTACTCGCACTCACCGCCATCGCGCGCCCGGCTGACCCGTACCGGGGCGACGCGGACTATCTCCTGCTCGTACAGGAGCGTTCAGGTCACGTCCTAAACGCTGCGCGACGACTCGCGGTGATTCCGAAGGGCTTCCATCAGCCGCTGACCGACGTCCGCCGAGATGCCCAGGTGGGCGCAACACTCCGACGAGAGCTGGAAGAGGAGTTGTTCGGGCGGCCGGATATCGACAACACACTCGACGAGATGCTGACTGCGGACCCCATGCACCCAGCGCGCCGCTCTGAACCGATGCGTTGGCTTGCGGAGGAACCTGATCGCTTGCGAATGGAGTCCACAGGCTTCGGCCTGAACCTGGTCAGCGGAAACTACGAATTTGCAAGCCTGATAGTCATCGACGACGAAGAATTCTGGCAACGTTACGGCGGCATGGTCGAAGCGAACTGGGAATCAGCGACACTTCGGCAGTATTCGACAACCGATACAGAGCTCGTCACCGAGCTCCTGAGTGATGTAGCATGGAGCAACGAAGGACTCTTTGCGATGATGCAGGGCCTGCGACGGCTGGCGGAAATCGGAGGAGAGCGCGTGAAGTTGCCGCCGATAGAATGGGAAATAAGCAAGTGAACGACGGCTGGACCGCCGGAAACGCCAATGAAGACGCAGTAGATACCCGCAGCTGGCTAGTCGGGCACTTCATCGACCCCTCCCATGGCGTCCGCTCATCGAAAGACGTGGAAGTCAAGTGGGCCAACCATCCTGCAGGCGACAAGCGCCCGGAGTGGACCTCCGATGACCAGCGGACGACGCTCGTGATTCTCATCTCCGGCCACTTTCGCGTCGATGTCACTGGCGGCGGCAAAACTATGACACATCAAGGCGACTACATCATGTGGGGGCCAGGTATCGACCATTCCTGGGAAGCCATATCGGATTCTGTCGTATTGGCCGTGCGGTGGCCTTCAGCGACATAGTTCAATACTCGGGATTGCCAACCGCTCACCGCTAATTTCTGCGAGTCGGCGCAGCCCCTGGAGCAACGCGAACAAACCTTCGTTGCTCCACGATTCATCGGCAATCAGTCCGTCGATCAAATCGCCATCGAGTGTCGAATACGAGCGCAACTCAGTCGACTCCCAATTGGCCTCAACCTCGCCGCCGAAGCGGGACCAGAATTCTTCGTCGTCGATGACGACTAAGCTGGCAAGCTCGTAGTTCCCGCTGACAAGGTTGAGGCCGAACCCGGTGCACTCCATCCGCAGGCGTCCCGGTTGTTCGGTCAGCCACCTCATCGGCGCGGACAACCTGTGCGGGTGCATCGGATCAGCTGCTCGCTGACTGCCCGCGGTGTTGTCGACGTCGACCCGTCCGAACAGCTCGTTCTCCAGCGCACGCCGCAGGGTTGCGCCAATCCGGGCATCCGCGCGTTGATCAGTCGATGGTCGGTGGAACGCCTTCGGGATCACGGCCAAGCTGCCGGCTGCGTTCAGCACGTTCCTGGACCGCTCCTGGATGAGCAGCAGGTAGTCGCGACCACCTCGATACGGATCCGCAGGCCGAGCGATCGCGGTCAAGGCGAGCACGCCGCCCGCGCACAACCGGTCGGCCAGGTCGAGCACCGTCGCGACGTCCGGCAAGTACTTGTCCCGCAGGGGCGCGTGACCAGGACGCAGTCCTCTACCTGCCGCCAGCATCTCGGACAACTCGCGCTCAAGCAGATCCAAGGTCAAGGCGTACTCGACGAAGGGCACGACGTCCAAGCTGCCGGATAGAGCGCCGCCACCCAAATCAAACTCCGCCAGGCGGTAGATCGGCACGTCAGCCACTCGAACGCCGCCTTCAGCCGCTTCGGCGAGTCTTCCAACGGCCGCGTTCTCGTTGATGCCGAAGGAACAGCTCTCAAGGCCAGGTCGCAAAACCAGCTGATCGTTCTCCGGCGTCAGCTCACAGCTCAAGTCCAGCCACTCTGACCGACTCAGAATGCTGGTCCGAACGTCTTTCTCTCCGTAACGCGCCTGGTAGAGCGCATAGCCAGCAGGCGGCTCGCCGTAATAGCTCGCCAACGCGTCGGCAGCCTGGTTCCGATCGACCCGCGGTCCAGGTTGCCGATCTGGCGATACACGTGCCCCTACCCGTTCACGCGTAGTGCCGGGACTCCAACCCACACGACGATCCAGCCAGCTGAACGCAGGCTCAAGCTCATACGGCAGATCAGCCGTCGGCGAGCCGTCGATCAGCACGCGCAACTCTTCTTGGGAGCGTCCCAACACTCTCGCCAACTTCGGCCGCTGGAACGGCAGGGGCGCGAAGTCGCCCGCCTCCCAGCGGATGACCGTCCGCCGATCGACGTCCATGATCTCGGCGAGCTTCTCCTGGCTCAGCCCCGCAGTCTTACGAGCTGAAACCAGCCCATCGCGTCGTCGGACGCCGACCATCGTTCACCTCGCGTGGCTTGATTTGCAACTCAGCATATCAGTCATATATGCAGGTGGTGCTGAAGTATGCCACCGTCCTGTCACTAAACTCCGACACTTCCGCCCTGGTCTCTCGCCGTTGATCTCACTTTGATGATTTCAACACAACGAGCGGACTCAGGAGCGGGCGAGATGAGCGGCATAAGCAGATCACGGCGTCCCCGCCTCTACGTTCGCTGGTACCGCTGCACAGGCGACAGCCTCGATCACGCCGTCACCGATGAAGCGTTCGCCCAGGGGCTTGAACTCCAAGAGGGCTGTTACCTAGCGGTCTGCGGTCACGTCGTCCTCATCGGCTCGTGCCTCGTACCGCCTGGCCCTCCATGCGTCGTGTGCGTCGCGGTACTCCGGACACTCAACCGTCCCACCAGCCCCATGGCTGAGCCCAGACGACGCCGGAAGGCTTACCGCTTGTGCCGTCTCTTCAGCCGCCGTCAGACTCCGGCCGTCCCGCAGCCGCGCCCACGTCAACGCGCGCGTGCTACCCCCGAGCGGGACGGCCGGACCACTACATCGACAAGCGCAGGAGCACATCGCACCCGCTGTTCACCATGCACAGCAGGGCGCCCGACGGCAGACCAGCTGATCATCGCGCTACAGCCCGGCCCCGCAATTGAGTCCCAATATTTTGCGCGCCAGCTCCCTCGGAGTGGCGTCGCACCGCAGAGCGCAGCCACGCACCGCGGCGACCCCTTCGTCCCAGGCACATTTGAGCTGCCGAAAAGCCCAGGCGGATCGTCCCCAGCGCTCCGCGACTGCCACCCTGACTCTGCCGCACCGGCGGACGGCGAGTGGTAATGCAGCCAGCACGCCCTGCGGTTCCGTCCTCTCACCGCGACCTCGACCCGCTACTCCTCTTACCGATCCGACTGTTCATGATGTGTCTTCTCGCTGACCTGCACTGGTACGAAGACGCGGTTCTGGCGAACGCTCTGCGTGTCAAGCCAACCGTTGTCGCGCTCCACGTCGAGCGCCTCGCCGCGGCTGGCTACGTGTCCGTCCGGATCGCAGGTCGCCTCGCCAAGCTGCGCCTTACCCCGCTCGGACTCGACCGACTGACCGGACACGTAACGGCCCTCCAGAAGGTCGCCAGCACAGCCGCACTACTCGTCACCACACGACACGGCGCTCCTCGTTCGCCGACGTGACGGCTGACCGTTGTCTCTCGTTACCGCCCTTCCCGTGGCCGATTCACGGCAGATGTGACGACGCGAAGCAAGCCGACGCAGACGTCACAAACGCTGTTTCCGCAGGTAGGCCGCTATCTCGCGCCGTCACAGCGCCCGTGACGGCACAAGCAGTCTTGGAACGGCCTGCCTCACGTAACGACCTTAAGCAGGAGCCTGTGAAAGCGAAGAAGACACAGCAGCTGTCGACCGCAAAGCAGAGGGAGCTCGGCGTCGAGCTACGGCGGATCCGCATACGCGCCGGCTACCTCGCAACTGACATGAGTCGCGTGCTCGGCTGGCCTGCCTCCACCATCTCGCGCCTGGAAAGTGGCCTCCGCAACTACCAAGCCGGCGACGTCGCCATCTACCTCGCCCGCGCGAAGGCAACCCCTCATGAACTCGACGACCTCGTGGCCCTAGACCGCCTCCCCGACAACGGCTACCAGGTCAGAAGCCACCCTGCAGGCTTCCCCGATGACCTTCCGCTCATCAAAGTGCTCGACAGCGGCAGCCAGTCCATCACGACCTACAACCCTGCCGAAATCCCACGGCAACTCCAGATCGAGCCGTACATCCGCGAAGCCCTCGCCAGGAACCGGCATGCGAACGGTCCCGCTCTCGATACGGCAGTGCGTACGCGCCTCGCCAGCCAGGCAGCATCTCTCCGGACACCTGGGCCCTTCACCATCTACCTGCACGAAACCACGCTGCTTGCACACCATGAAGACCCCGTCGTAAAACACGAGCAGATACTGCACCTGCTGATCATGTCGTCGCTACCTCATCACCACATCCACCTCGTAGCCGATCACTTCGCTCCGGCCAGCCTCCAGACAGGTTTCACCCTGTATCGACACGATCAGCACCTTCCACTCGTTCATCACCAACAGCCCACAACCAGCCTGTTCCTCGAGAACGATGATGACGTCGCCTTCTATGAAGGTCAGCTTGAACGTCTCGCCTGCGAGGCCCTAACTTGCGAACAAACCCGCGAACGGCTCATGAGTCACTTGGCCGAGCTGGAGTTGGAACTTGATCACCGGCACCGCCAGCTGAGCATCTCTCGTCCAGATCGATTACTCCGATCGTGAGTTGAGGTAGTAGAGCAGAGGCACCAACGTGCCCGCTCCGAGCAACTTCTGCTGCTGCACAAGTTGATTCACCTGCGACAACGGCACCCACTCCACCCGACCGACCTCTTCCGCGTCAGTGGGCTCACCAATGTGCTCGGCCTTGCGCCAAAGGTACACATCCACCGGCGCCGTGACCTGGCCCGGCAATGGCTCGAAGCTGACCAGATGCTCCGGTTCACCGATCGGCCGCCAGCCGGACTCTTCAACAGCTTCCCGCGCCGCCGTCCCGACAGAGTCGTCGCCAGCGTCGACCATTCCACCCAACAGTTCATAGCCCCATTGCGTCGTCGCGAACCGGTAGCGCCACAACATCAAAGCCTCGTCCTGGTCGTTCACGATCAACGCGATAGCCATCCGAGCGAGATGCACCACGTGGTGATCCCAGCGCTCACCGTTCGGCGCCTCGACGTCGGTCAACCCGACTTGAACCCACCGGTTGTCGTAGACCAGCCGCTCACCAAACGTCTTCCATGACCCACGATCGTCAGTCATGGCGAAAGTTTAAGTCGGGTGGCAGCTCAGCTATCGACTGAGCCATCCCTACGAGCAAGCTATGGAAGAGCATGTACCTGCCCCGTGATCGGTGTTTCCGGCGTTCCTGATTAGTAGGTTCCGGCTCCCGGTCAGCGGTCACCTCGACTGCTGCGCAGCAAGGTGCTTGTTTGAGCCTCCGCGATCCCCTCCTGTAAAGCGCGAACAAACCCATGGGCGCGCTTGCATGGGTAGATCACGGTGCCACTAGCAGGGCAGAGGTCGTTACAGACGAGTGGCGAGCGAAGTCGAGGGCGGCGGTGAGGTGGCTATAGTCGAGGAGTCGTCCGACGGCAAGACGGAGCCGGTCGCGTGTAACGCAGCACTTGCTGCGATGAGTTCGTGCGTGGCTTCACCCCAGAGGTCGATGTCGAGCGGTGGAGCTTCGCCGGGTGGGCGCGCGGAAGCGGGTGACGGTGCGCCGTTCGCTGCGGAAGTGCTGGCGATACCGGTCAACAAGTGTGGCCTCGCGTTGCTCGAGGTCACAGGGCTCGCGGACTGGGTGACGAAGGCAGCACGGCGTGTCGCCTCTTCGACGGCCAAGCAGTCTGCCCGAGGCTCAGCTGCGGCAGTGAAGGAGAAACACGGGAGATCGACGGCGAACCGGCGACTCGCACGAAGTGAACCGGATCTCGGCGGGGCTCGCGAGTCGGTAGGCTGAGACTCCGACATGCCTGGGACGTATCGTGAGGAGTGCACCACTGTGGGTAATGCCCTACGGAGCATCAAGACGACATGTGAGCCCCGTCCGGATGTACTCGCTGGTGGTATGAGCGACAACCAGTTCGCCGCTCAGCTAGACAAAGTCGTACGCGACCCCGACGGCTATGAGGTGTACGCGAACCCAGATACGTTCTTCGAGCTGACCTACCCCACCTCCGGACTTAAGAGTCTCCTCGCCAAGACCTTCGGCAGGCTCGGTGAGGCTAGGGGGGATGATGGCGACCATGGAGTGCTTCGAGCTGAAACGTCATTCGGCGGAGGCAAGACTCACAGCTTGATGGCTGTCTACCACCTGGCCCGTGGTGCTCGGCCGCCTTCCGTGGGTGACTTTCTCGATCCAGCGATACTGCCGGACGCGCCTGTCCAGATCGCAGCGGTCGTTGGTGATGCACTTGACCCGGTCAACGGCCTTGAAACTAACGGTGCCAGAAGCTTCACTCTCTGGGGTGAGATCGGGGCGCAGCTCGGACCTGCAGCGCACGCAGTGCTCGCCGAGTCCGACCGGCACCGCACCGCGCCTGGGACCGAGACGCTTCGGAAGGCCTTCGCCGGCAAGCGCACTATCGTGATCATTGATGAAATTGCCCAGTATCTGCGGCAGGTCGCAGAGTCAGGGAACGACGATGTACGTAGGTCAGCTGGGCAAGTCCCTGTTTTCCTAAAGAACCTTTGCGAACTCGCTATGGGCGACCGTGGCATCGTGCTCATTATCAGCCTTGCTTCGGCGGGGGACGCCTATGCTAAAGAGACTGAAGAGCTCGCCAGCATCCTGTCACGCTCGGGCAAGGTGATCCAGCCGGCGACCGACAATGAGATCGCCGAAATTCTCAAACGGCGCCTGTTTAGCAACATTGACACGACAGCAGCACAAGAGGCCGCGAACGGTTACCGAAACCTCTACGAGCAGGCCAGTCACAATGTCACATTTTCTGGAGGGGCTGAGAGTCCGGCACAGTACGCAGACACAGTTGCCGCGAGCTATCCGTTCCATCCAGAGGTGATCCGGGTACTGGACAAACGACTGGGCAGTATACCAAATTTTCAGCGCGCTCGCGGCGCATTGAAACTACTCGCTGAAGTTGTCGCCGATATTTGGGACAGCGAAAAAGATGTCGAGGTTATCAATGTCGCCGACATCAACCTCGACCGATTGGCAATCCTTAATCACCTGACTGTCGCGATCGACAGGGCCGCCTTCGCCGGCGTAGCAAAGGTTGACCTCGCCGGCGACGACGCCCATTGCTTCACTGTCGACTCAAAAAGGTTCGCCGGAAAGCCACCATTCGCAACCCGGACCGCCACGACGGTATTCTTGCACTCATTGGAAATGCGAACCGGCGTCGGCGCGGGGCGCAGTGAGTATCTTCTCGGCACACTTCGCGTCGGCGAGGACCCGGAACTATTTGACGAAGCACTATCCGAGGCTGAGCGCGTTTGCTGGCATCTAACCTATGACGGCGCAAGGTGGCGCTTCCACACAGAACCAAACGTCAATAAAATCGTCGAAGATGGCAAGCGAGATGTTCCGAACACGCGGGTGACCGAGGAGACCAAAGCTCTTATCTCCAAGTCGTTTACTAGCGACGCCGGTATTACCGCAGTTGTGTTCCCCAGCAGCCCTGCTGAGATCCCAGACGAGGCACGTCTGCGCGTCGTTGCGTTTGACTATGACCACATCTCAACCACAGGCACAGATGCCGCGATACCTCCTCCACTGGTTGTTGAGATGCGGGACAGGACAGGCGCAGCAGGCAGCCTGCGCGCATATCGCAACGCGGCTGTATTCATAGTCGCGGATACCAACGCGGTCGATGATCTCAAAGATCGAGTTCGTGCACAGCTCGCGCTTGCCGCACTCATCGCGGACTCCACTCGTCTCGCGACATTCACCGACGAGGTCAAGAAAAAAGTCCAGTCAATGTACGATGATAGCGGCCTGAATGCTCGCATCGCGGTGACTCGCTGCTATAAACACGTGTACTACCCAGTGAAGGACGTCAGTAGCAAAAACTTGACGCACCGAGAGCTTCCCGCGGCACAGAAAGGCGACACTGCCAAAAGTGTTGTACGAACAGTTCGCGAGTTGCTCGTAAACGAAGGAAAAGTTCGCACGGAGCCAATTCCAACGAATTGGCTCCGTGATCGCGCCTGGGAAAAGCCAGAATCGAGCACCACAAAGAAGATTGTCGATTGGTTTTGGCGAGATCAGTCAGCGCTGCTACTGCTCGATATTACGTTGTTGACCGACGCGATAAAGAAGGGCATTGCCAACGACGGCTGGGTCTATTACGACACTGTTGCCGAAAAGGCATATAGTGCCACATCGACGACACCAGCGGTCCAGATCTCCGACACCGTTGAACTCTATACGGCGGATGAGGCCACTGCCCGCGGCATCTTCGGCAGGACGCCAACCCTCGGCGACGTGCTCGCGAGTGTCGCGCCCGCCACCACTGGACCTACGCTGCGAGCCGCACTGGAGACGCGGTGCCAGAAAGAACCGACGAAGACACAGGTTACCGACTTGCTCGCGGAGGCGTTTCGACAAGGCAAGCTCGTTGTCACAGACGCTACTCCTGCACCTGGAATCAAAGCACTCGGCGTTAAGGAGATCCGCGAGCGCAGCCTGGACGCTTTTCACATTTTAACCAGGACCGAGGCAGACAGAATCGGCGTCGAGTCAGCTGTCGCGAGGCCTGCATCTAAGCGAATAGACGCGAAGACTGGCCCAGCTGGCGTCGCGCTAACAAATTTCCGTGATGATCTTGCCGATAAAGACAAGCCACTTGTTGAAATGCAGCTGACCGTACAGGCTGAGCCTGGCTTGGGTTTGCAGGACCTCGATCTTCTCGGCATGGCCTTAGCTCAGATGCCTAAGCAGCAGGTGACGGTCGCGCTAGATATTGCTGCGTCGTTCCCAGGTCTTGATGGGGTCGTTGAGATGCGCCTGGAAGGTGACAAATCAGGGTATCAACAGGCGAACACGAAGCTCGCGCCACTTCTTAAGTCAGCAGACGAGGTTCAAGGAACTTTGACCCTGAGGATCGACTTCGGAGAAAACGGTGTAGCGCACGACGGCGCTGCGTTCCAGCATGTCGACGGAGTCATTCGCAACTTGGGCCCATCTGAGTTGACCGTCGAAGGGACTGTGGTGTGAGCCGGCGCGCAGCAAGTGCGGGAGCGATTGCCGCTGCCCGACCTCAACCAGGCATTCGGGCATTTAGACTCATCCTGCAACCTGTGGCGCCTGGAAAGGGCGACAGCGATCGATATGGTATTCGCTTAGAAGAGGCGTACGCTCAGGGACAGCGCACACTCGCGGCGGTCGTAGCCACCGCCACTCCTCTGCAGTGTTCCCGAGTCCTTGATGCTCTCGTGGGCGCCGTGCGGGCGAGTGGCCACCAAGCCAGCGTGCTATCTGTAACCCGAAAGAAGCCGATACCCCTTGAGGAAGCCGCCGGTGTACGGCTCGCGCTGGCGCTTCTCGCTGCGAGGCCCGTCAGCAAACCCGGGCGAATTAGACAGATCATCGCGAGCGTCGCCTCAATGAGCACCGAAGAGACCTACTATTGGTACGCCAAGGCAGTAGGTCCCGAAGCTGACCGTGTGCGGCGCGCACTAAGACTGTTCCTGGCTGAGGAGTAAAAGATGAACAACCCGCGAGTTTTGGCTGAGGACTGGCTTCCGATGGCCGAACTCGGCATCGAGTCTCGGCGCGAAAGGGCGGCAGCAAGTGCGTTGCCGCCACTCTCATTTCTTCACGTTTGGTGGGCCCGGCGTCCACTAGTTGCAGCCGCGGGAGTCGTCCTCGCAGGGTTGCTCCCTTCGTGGACCCCCGAACTCGCAACCGCCTTCCCCAGCGCTGGCCATGTCAGCACCGAAGAGCGTTACCGAGGCTGGCTCAAGCATTTGACGGGGATTTGGGGCGACCCGATCAAAGCACGTAAGGCATACGACCTCGCCGTCAGCAGTGGCGTGCGTATTCCGAATCCCTACACTTACAAGCAGGCATTCAGAAATCATCCTGACGGTGCAGACCTTAGGTTGCTCTCGCAAATTTTGGAGCATACCTGGGGTTCTTCGCCACTAGTTGCCGATGTTACCGCTGGCGGTGGCAGTATCCCCTTTGCTGCGGCGCGACTCGGTTTACGAACACATGCGAACGACCTTAATGGTGTCGCTGCCGCCGTGCTTCGCAGTGGTGTTCAGTATCCAGCGCAGTATGGACTCGATCTTCTCGGAGATTTGGAAAAGTGGGGCGGCATCCTTGCGTCCCGGGTCCAGAAACGCATCAGCACCTTCTTCCCTTCGGGCGAGGGAGAGCAAGTGGCAACGTACATCTGGGCTCAAACCGTCGCATGTCCACGAACGGGAAAGCCAGTGCCTCTCGTTCCCGACTGGACACTCAGGTCCCAAAAGGGCAAGGAAGTAGCTGTTCGCCTTGTCGTACGCCGAGACGGAATAGAACTAACCGAGCCAGAATTCGAGATTTGCAACGGAAGGCAGATCGATTTTGACCCCAGGGTCGGAACGGTTAAGCGCGGCGATGGCCTGAGCCCTTGGGACGACGAGGTCATCGACGAGGCCTACATTAAGCAGGAGGCGCAAGCTGGTCGCATGACTCAAATGTTGTATGCTATCGCAGTTCGACTAGCAGACGGAACCCGGACTTTCCGGGAGCCAAATGAGCTCGACCTGCAGGCGTTCGACGAGGCGGAGGCCGCTTTGAAAGAAGCGCTACCTGCTTGGCGAGCGAAAGATGTGCTCCCGACAGAGCAGCTAGCCGAGAAGGGCGATCGAGGTCGCAGCTCGCGCCCACGCTTGTTCGGGATGTGCGGCTTTGATGAGATGTTCACGTCTCGGCAGCTACTCGTACACGGGGTCTTTGTTGAGGAATATCGCGAGCTGATCGCGGAAGTTCAGGAGTCGATGCCTGCCGAGCGCGCAAAGGCTATACTGACATTGCTTGGCACTATGCAGGGCAAAGCGGTCGACTATAACGCAAAGTCCGCCGGATGGGATCAGACGCGACAAAAGATTGCTCACGTCTTTACGCGTCACGATTTTTCGTTCAAATGGTCATTTGCTGAATTTGAAGGAACCGCCCTTTATGCATGGGCACTCAGCCAGCTACTGGATGCATATAAGGGTCTTTCAAATCTAATGACAATGACAGGCTACGATCCTCTGACTAGCGAATCGATTCGCCGAGACATAACAGTCAGTCAAGGGAATGCAGCCGACATGCCGCTTCTGCATGACGGCAGCGTTACTCATTTATGCATGGACCCGCCCTATTACGATAATGTGATGTATGCAGAGCTCAGCGACTTCTTCTATGTTTGGGAAAAGCGTACCGTCGGATTGGTCGCGCCTGAGCTATTTCCGGCCGATGTTGCTGACAAAGACAATGAGGCGGTTGCAAACGCCTCACGGTTTGCACACATGGGTAAACGCATGCGTGCACTCGCAGATGCAGACTACGAAGCGAAGATGACCGCCATCTTCACCGAAGCTCGTCGAATACTCCGCGATAACGGCGTCCTAACCGTGATGTTCACGCACAAGCGGGCCGAGGCATGGGACACCCTCGGTATGGGCCTGCTTACGGCGGGATTCACAATTGAGGCGTCGTGGCCAGTAAACACGGAAGCTGAGCATTCACTGCATCAGTCTGGCGTCAACTCGGCCGCCAGTACCATCATGCTCATCTGCCGCAAGCGCGATAGTACCTCTTCTGCTGCCCGCGGAGTATACCTGGAAGATATCGAGGGCGAGGTGCGACAGACGGCGAGAGAAGCAGTCGCCAGGTTCCGGAACGATGGGATTGACGGTGTTGACCTTCTTCTCTCTGCGTACGGCCCTACTTTGAGCGTCGTCAGCCAGCATTGGCCGGTACACGTCAGTGAAGCTGACGAGAACGGGCGCGCTCGCTTGCTTCGCCCGGAAGAAGCACTAAGCGTTGCACGAGCCGAGATCGTTAGAGTCCAGCGTGCGCGCCTCGTTGGTCATGCCATCGAGTTCGATCCATTGACGGACTTCACTGTCGCTTTCTGGGATGTCATCCAGGACAGCGTTGCCACGTTCGACGAGGGGCGCCGTCTGGCGCTCGCAGTCGGCGGACTCGACATCGATGAGTTGCAGCGATCCAAAATTCTGGAAAAGAAGGCCGGGACAGTGCGACTGCTTGCGCCGAGCGAACGGCTGCGACCACATGTCGGTGAGGACACATCTCCAGGGGTACGTCCTCAGGCAGGAACGTTCGGGAACCTCATTGACGCCGTGCACACGGTCTGCCACGTGGCCGACGAAGACGGATTAGGCAACGCGAAGGCACTCATTGACCGCACTGGCCTTGCAAAAGACTCTCGGTTCATTGCCGTAGTTCAGGCATTGGTGAACGCGATTCCTCGAGTGCGACTAAACGGGGCATTTATCATACCTCTGGCTGGCAGCCTCGACCGTGTAGCCACCACATACCTGCCTACGATCTCCTTCCCGCCCGACATGACCGACTCTGCCAAGCCTGAGCAGCACGACCTGTTCGATGGAGCCGACTGGTGACGGCATCACCTTCATCTTTGCCACCAGAGGACGCGCCTTCCAAAATGTCGCTCCCAAACTCCGACTTCCAAAGAGTTCCGCTACAAGTGTCCTACTCGACCGGCGAGCAACCGCTCACCCGGTTCTATGTGCCACTGCTTGCACGTGCCACCGAATACAAGCGGTTAGTTGGTTACTTCAGCGCTAAAATCCTCGCCAGAGCCGCGGCTGGATTCGCACCCTTCGCTGCCCGAGGCGGCACCATGCAGCTTGTCGTCGGTGCGCAACTCTCGGATGAGGACGTTGACGCTGTCATTCGGGGCGAGCCGTTGGACAAGGTAGTCGTGGAGCGTCTGTGCCTCGAGCCACTCACTGAAGGCGTGGACATTGTCCAACGGGAGCATCTTCGCCTACTCGCATGGATGCTTCGCGAAGGTCTGCTTGAGCTACGAGTCGGCGTACCCGTCGACTCTCTCGGAAAACCACTTCGACCTGAGCAAGCACGCCGATACTTCCACTCGAAGTACGGTCTGTTCACTGATGCTCTTGGCCGACAAGTCGCCTTCTCCGGCAGTGACAACGAGACGATTGCAGGCTGGACAGGAAACCACGAAACTTTCCATGTTTACATGTCCTGGCACGAACCTGTATGGCCGCTATACGGCCAAGACATCATCCGACGACTCGAGCAGCACTGGAACGGGACGCCGGACGCCGGCTGGGTCGTCATGCCTGTACCTAGTGCGCTTCGGGATGAGCTCATCAACATCGTTCCGGCAGGTTGGGCACCTCCATCACAAGACCCTGATCCACGACTACGCAACTACGACGTACCTGATAACCCGCTTGGTGGCGGTCCCGTTTCAACAGCCGCTAACGAAGTTGGTCCCTCAGACGATTTAGATTGCGCACCGGAAGCAGTCTCTGCGGACCGAGAACGACTGCTGGATATTTTAAACGCTCCCCTTACTCGCACGATGGTGGGTATAGCGAGCGCCGGCGTAGAACCGCTTCCTCATCAGCAGCTCATTGCGGTCCGCGCAGTCGAGACCTTCCCCCGTGGCTATTTACTAGCCGACGAAGTCGGTCTAGGAAAAACGGTAGAGGCTGGACTAATTTTGCGGGAACTCATCCTTTCAGGACGAGCCGAAACAGCTCTACTTCTCGTTCCTGCAAGCCTACTTTCCCAGTGGCAGGAAGAACTACATGAAAAGATTTGCTTAGACGTGCCTCGCTACGAGGGCGGGATGTTTCTGGATCGACATAACAACCAGATTGAATGCGACGTAAGCGCAAATCCGTGGGCCGCTTTCCCTATTATTCTTGCCTCATCGCACTTAGCTCGACGCGCTGACCGCAGGGAACAGATTCTGGCTGCGGGCCCCTGGGACCTCGTATTTGTGGACGAGGCCCACCATGCTCGCCGACGCGGACTTAGAAGCAACGGCACCCCCAACACGCTTCTCGAGTTGCTTCAATTAATGAAGCGGTCCGGGTCGTGGAAGTCCCTCTACCTGGCATCCGCAACTCCGATGCAGATGGCACCTCACGAAGCGTGGGATCTCGTTGAGCTATTTGGCCTTCAAGGAGCGTGGGCAGAGTCGGCAGACCTGTTCATACGCTACTTCTCAGAGCTTCGCCGACCGGCAGAGGAACGTGATTGGCTCCTCCTAACCCGGATGCTACGAGACCAACTCGATGCGCCTGGGGCACCTATTGATGAAGGGCTTAGAACCCGGATCGTCGATCAGCTTGGGCCTGTCGTTTCCCGTACGGTACTGAGGCTCCATCAACCGCCAGTTCCAACACGCTCTCGCATCATGGGCTGGAAATCTACGCAAAATGAGCTTGCGGATGCGTGGCTTAGGGCACACACACCAATGCGGGACCGCGTTTTCCGCCACACTCGCGGGACAATGCGCCGCTACCAACAGCAAGGGCTTCTGCCCGACGACCTAGTTATCCCGCGACGTACCATTCGAGATGAGTTCATTGAGCTTTCGCCGACAGAGCGAACACTCTACCTGCGCATAGAGGCGTACATCAGCCGCTTCTATAACTCCTATATGGATACAGCTGGGGATAGCTCCGCAAATCGCGCGCTTGGCTTTATTATGACAGTCTACCGCCGCCGCCTCACAAGCAGTTTTCAAGCGGTCCGACTTTCACTTGAACGCCGTCGAGAAGGGCTTTCAACTGGACGTCGGCTTGCGCTCGCCGACCTGTTTGACGCTGACGATAAAAATGCGACCGAGGATGACGACGCCGGAATTGCGGAAGAGGCAGTCGCAGCGGAGGCGATGATCAGTGCCGATTTGCTGTCGGCAGAGATCGCTGAACTTGACTCGTTCATCTCCGAAATTAATGCCCTCACCGGACAAGACAGCAAGGCCGACCGACTCTATAGCGACCTAGCTCAGGCGATAGGAGAGGGCTATGACAGTGTCGTCATATTCACACAATATACAGACACGATGGATTACCTGAGAGACCTGCTGGCTGGCCCTTATCAGCGTGTTGCGTGCTATTCAGGACGCGGGGGCGAACAATGGAACCCTATCACTGAAATTTGGGAAAAAATCACAAAGGCAGAGCTGAAACAGCGGTTTCGCGATGGCGACATCCGCATACTACTAGGCACCGACAGCATGAGCGAAGGTCTGAACCTTCAAACCTGCGGACGACTCTTTAACTACGACATGCCGTGGAACCTCATGCGGGTCGAGCAGCGTATCGGTCGCGTTGATCGCATCGGCGCAAAGTTTGAGATTGTAACAATCAGCAATTACTTTTATGCCGACACTGTTGAGCAAAGTATTTATACCTCGATCAAGAGCGACTTTGGAGATTTCACCGACATCGTTGGTGACGCGCAGCCAGTATTGGCAGCGACCGAGCAAGCTATCAAAACCGCGGCCATGGCCCGATCTTCATCCGAGACGAAAGCAGCAATCGCTGCAGGAGTACGGGACATTCGGGACAAGGTTCAAGAAGCGACAGGCGGCGCAGTGCGGCTTTCCGATGCGGAGGATGAAACCTTGTCGGTCCCTGAACTTCATCCTAGCGCGAGCCTAACTGATCTCGCAGAGGCTGTTATCAACAACATGGCTGTTAGCGATTGGCTTAGACGACTGGATAGCAATGAAGGCGTTTATGAGCTCCGCCTCCCAGGCCGTTCGCCATGCTTGGTCGCCTTCGATCGACACATAGTCGACCATAGTACGCGCGATATCAAGCTGTTTACGTGGGGAACTGCGGAAGCATTAGCTTTACGGGAAGCTTTAGCTCTTCAGCAGTAGGCTGCAATGCGACGTGGCGCTCCTCTTGTGCGGACAGGGAGACGTTGTTTGCAACAGCTGAAGGACACCTCTACGAAGCCTAATCGCAGCTAGACGAACACCTCAGACCTGACAGATCGCGTATCACGACCACGGGACTTCGCCCACGCTAGATGACCAAGCTAGCAAGGTGCGGCGGGGGATCTGTCGCGTCTGATAACAGGCAGCCATCGGACGCGTCGATGACCTGCTCTGGATCTGCGGTGAAAGTGGCGAAGGCGAGAGCAAGGACGTCCGCACATAGACTCAACTGCCCGCCATCGGTCCCGCCGGAAGAGCTTCAACGGCCCTGGAGTTGCCTCGGTGAGGCGGACACGGGGTTTCAGGCGGCAGTGGTCTGATCGTAGTGGTTGTTTCGGGTTTCGGCTGGGGTGTTCTGGCTGACGGTGGAGTGCAGTCTGGTGTGGTTGTAGTAGTGCAGGTAGGTGAACACGTCCTGGCGGGCTTCGCTGCGGGTTCGCCAGATCGTGGTACCGATCTCGGTTTTCAGTGTGGCGAAGAAGGCTTCGGCGACCGCGTTGTCGTAGCAGGACCCGACCCGCCCGCCCGACCGACGCCCGGGGTCTTCTACTCGGCCAGCGCGGCCCGGAATTGGCCGGAGGTGTACTGGACGCCGCGGCCGGAATGAAACACCGCGTCATCGTCGATGAAGCCGCGGGCGGCGGCGAGGTCGATGGCGTGGCAGACCAGGTCGGTCCGCATGTGCTCGGCCATGGCGTGCCCGACGATTTCGCGGGTGTGCAGGTCGATGACCGTGGCCAGATAGAGCCAGCCTTCGAAGTCGGGCAGGCAGGTGATGTTCCCGACCAGGCGCAGGTGCGGTGAAGTCACGGCGGATCAGATCCGCCGCCGGTGTCACCGGCCCGGCCGCGGGCCGGGTTGTCGAGCGGCGTTTGCGGCGGGTGATCCCGGCCAGCCCGTGTTCACGCATCAGCCGCTCGACCCGCTTGTGGTTCACCGCGAGGCCGCGGCGGTGCAGTTCGGCGGTGATCCGCGGAACCCGTAGGCGCCACGGTGTTCGGCATGAATCTCAGTGATCAGCGCGACTAGTTCGGCCTCGACTTCCGCCCGCCGGGCCGTTTCGGCGACGACCCATTCGTAGAAGCCTTGCCAGCGCAGCCCCAGGACCTGGCATAACCGCTTCACACCGAACTCGGCGCGATGTTCGGAGGTGAATCGGTAGCGGTAGGTCATCGATCCATCTCGCGCGCAGAATAGGCGGCTGCTTTGCGCAGGATCTCCTTCTCTTTCTGCAGTTCAGCGACCCGGTTCCGCAGTCGTTGGACCTCGTCGGCGACCGCCGGATCCTCCGCCGACCCGACGTCGGCGGCCTGCTTGGCCGCAGTCACCCACGAGCGCAGGGTTTCGTGGTTGACGCCTAGCTCGCGGGCGATCTGCCGCAACGGCCGGTCACTGGAGTTGACCAGCTCGACGGCGTCGCGACGGAGCTGCTCCGGATACCTCGACCTACGGGACACCAGGACATCCTCCCTCCAGACCCGTGTCTGGAATCAAGGTGTCCGACTCCAGGGGGCAACTCCAGGGCCTCGAGTACCCCTACAGCGCGGCCATCATGGGTCCGGACCTCGTCCGCCGCAACGGTCAGGGGGAAGCACATCCCGAGTACAGCAAGGACCCCGCGATGAGCGACGTCACCCCCGGCCGGTACCGGCAGCTGGCGCTCAACGTCTACCGCGTACTGCTCACCCGCGGCAGCCGGGGCTGCCGGCTCTAATCCACCGATCCGGACACTCATGCCTACCTCGAGCAGCTGATCCCGCCGAAAATTGTCGGCACCTCATCCTAAGCTTCGATCATGGCCTACACCGACGTCACGACAGAAGCCGTCCTGAAGACGCTCGCCGAGTACGACAGTGACCCCGGCGCGTTCTTCGCGACCTACGGCTTCGACGTGGCCAGGCAGTACGAGCTCGTCCACGACGGCAAGCGATACCCGTCGAAAGCCATCGTCGGAGTGGCGCACCGATACATCGACGGCCACGCCTTGCGACCGGGCGACTTCACCGGCGGACGAGCCACCGTCAAGCGCCACCTCGAGCGTCTCGGGTTCGCTGTCGAAACGACACGTCCTGTCCTCATGGTCTACGTCGGGCAAGACAGTCTCGAGAACCTCCAGCACGGCCTCGACACCTGCACCTGGGGCTTCCGTGAACTCCCCGACGACCTCAGTGGCGCCACCTTCGACTTCGTCGTCTTCGCCGAAGGCGCCTCACCACGAGTCACCGACGAGCAATGGTTCAGCCGGTCGGCGAACCTGCACATCTGCCAGGCCACCAGCAGTTTCTACCCCACCGAAGCCAAGCACTGGCCCGACGAACTCGATCAAGACCAGCTGATCTACCCCTACCACTTCGGCATCATCCCCCTCGGCACGGCCGCCGACGTCCCACTTGGCCCCGACGGGCCACTCCCCGCCGAAGCCAGCAGGCAACTCAAGGTCTCCGGCACACACCGCGGCTTCGGTAAGATCGCCCACTTCGACCCAATCCACCTTTTCACCGCGGCGCACCTCGCCGACGCGGTCACCCTGCCCGACGATCCGAAGCAGCACCCCACCATCAAACTGGCCCGGGCTCCCGGCGCCCGCCTCCCACAGCCTGGGGCCAAGAGCCGGCGCGCAACTACGAGTTCGGGCCCCGGCCGACTTCAGGACCCCAAGAAACGCAAAGCTGTCGAGCAACACGCCGTCACGACCGCGACCACCTACTATGAGAAACTCGGTTGGCACGTCACCGAACTCGGCAAACCCTATGACCTCAAATGCCGACGAAAAGGCGAAGAACTACACGTTGAGGTCAAAGGCACCACCGGCGCCGCTGCCGCCGTCGAGCTCACTGTCAACGAAGTCAACCACGCACACGGCCCCGACGTCACCGACCTCTTCGTCGTCAGCGAAATCATCGTCAACGACAGCTACGAAACCAGCGGCGGAAAGACTCACATTTTCGAAAACTGGACACCCAACGAAGACGCCCTTCAACCCATCCGATTCCGCTACGAACTTCCACAGCCCCCCAAAAACTAAGTCGCGGGCATCAGCGGCTCGAATACATTGCAGGTCAAGCTTCACTCGCGAGCAAACCCGCTAGGCGAGTGTCTCATTGGTGGATCGGTAGTGCCGTGCGCGTTGAAGCTATGCCCCTGCGATACGAAGAGCCTTTCCCGTAGTAGTGATGCGCAGGAAAAGCCCCAAGCTCGAACTTGTGGATCGCCGATACTGCCCGCACGGCGATAGGCGAGCGTCACGTCTGGCTCGAAATGTGGGGATGTCAATGGAGCATGGCTGGTCCTCCTATGGTCTTCAGCCGCCGTGCTTTGCCAAGTCAGTGAAGGCCGTTGGACCACGCTAAGGTCAGTGTGCGGCGACTACTCGGGACATCCGGTATCCTGAACGAGCCAAAACCATGGCTAGCGTATTTAAGTGGACGACCCTACTTTGTTCACAAGTGCTCGACTAGCCTTAGTTTTGCAGTACATTAAGGAGTGTGGCATTGCCAGAGGTACGATACAAGAATAACGGAAGCAATCAGTTCCTGAGGCACATCCTATGCAGAGCCTGGGATCAGCAGTGTCACTCGTGTCGGGAATACAAGGGCTATCTTGACCTACAAATTGATCACATTCTCCCCAAGGACGCAGGAGAAAGTGAACTTCTTCGCTTGAAGGAAATGTTTGGGTTGCGCAATGACTATGACGTACACGCGCTCTACAATCTTGCTCCGATCTGCGGCCCCTGCAACCAGATGAAGAGTAATCACGATTTCACTGAAACCTTACTGGTAAAATTGACGCTTACGAAAGCGTCAAAGCTTTCCCCCGGCGTGGCACGACAAGTGATGGCGTTCGGTAAATCGTCAAAACTTGGGGGCGCCCTGCTTGAGGCCACAGGGGCAGATCTCAGCGACGCGGAAACGCGAAATACTTTCGAGCAGCTCGCCCCTGCGGTCGTCCAGAGACTCGCCGAGCTAGGAGAAGGCAAAGCCGACTTTTTCGCATTCAGGATCGAAGAGGTCGAGGTTGGCGACGAGCTGTGGAAGATCGGGTTCCGGCTAAATGAGCGTGGCCGAGGGGCAGTGACCGTACTTGAGAAAGTGGTTGGCGGGCGGCTGAGTGGGGCACTCAGCGCTCCGTTATCTGACCTGGTAAGGCGCGTCTCATCGGATGTCGCCGATGCATTCGAGAACAACGAGCGTATGGGAGTTCCGGATGTAGACGCCTTCAGCATCGACTGGTCTAGAGTCGCCATTGACCGGATCGAGTTCGAGAGTACCCCGCCAGCTCAGCTGGAATTCGAGTTCACAGGCAAGTTCGACGCCACGGGCAGCACCATGATCGCTCGCGACAGTCCACTTAACGGCGAACTGGAGTACGTCCAGGGTGATGCCGCAGTTGCTTGCCGGTTCACGTTCGTTCTCTCCTGGGCGCCGGACGACCCGATCGGGGTGTTCGAATTTGATGAGACCTTAATTGAGGACTGGGAAGTTGATCTTTCGGTCGAGGGCGGCAGTTATCGCCTATGGGAGGACGATCTCTCTGGCACAGATCATAGGGAGGGGAACGGCCCAACCTAGGCCGCGTCTCTTTGGAAAGCCCCGCTAATGTCGCCCCCTAAAGATCTGCCCACACGATAAGCAGGTGCGGGCTGGCTGCATCGAACAGTACCCGACGGATCTTTTCAGCAATGAGCGGTTCAGCCACGTTCAACGCCAGCGTGACAAGACTCGAGAACAGCAGCAGGCGGCCCGTTGGCCGAATCACCTCAGCAGAGGCGCCACGCAGTGACAACTGCCGGATCGCGGCCAGCAAGGCCAGCACCGATAGGAGCGATAGGAGCGATAGGAGCGATAGGAGCGATCGACGATCGACGTGAGGTACACATCCGGCAATATTTCTACGCACTGCGATGTCTTACTCACTCGCCGAGAAAGTTACAATCTGATCACGGTTCATGGCAACTGTAACGGAAGCGTCCATCAGTTCGACTTGACCCTCAAGGCGAGATCGGATTCACAGTTACACGACAAAAGGAAACTCAATCAATCATGGGTTGGCCAGATTGGGGCAACGTTCCCTCATGGGCGTCTACCGGAGCCCTAGTTTTAGCGCTTGTGACATTTGTTCGCGCAAACCACGAAAAGAAGCGTGAACAGGTCGATAACTTTTCGATTTGGGCAACCTTAAAGATTTCAAGCTTAGAAGAAGGTCCAGGACAGGGCAATTACCTCGAACCTGAGGTTACCATAAAGAATGATTCAAAGAAGCATCTCCGGATTATTCAGGTTGGATATTCCGCCAATTGCTTATGGCAGATTCCCGATCCGAGTGGAAGTGCCTACGAGGCCCTCACCGCTACTCGACTCAGAGTGCGGGACGGGCGAAGATTCTCCTGGATTCAAGACCTGAAGTTTCTTCAAGCAGAGGAGGAGCGAACAGTGCCATTAGGTGGACTCATGCTGGAGGACCCGCCGCAGGATGACGCAAGACTTCATTACGAGGCACATATAAAGATTGAGTTTGTTCACCTGGTCGACCACATTGGTCGAAGATGGCAGATAGTACCCGACGGAAAATCTCTACCTCAACGCGCACGTTGGTTCCGATTCTACCGCGCGCAGTGGAAGATTCCCCGACCAGATCATCCGTGGCATACGAAAATATCACGGCCCATCGCCCGCATACTAATGAATCGGCGCGCGAAAGATCCTAATTCATCAAGCCCTCTAGGGGTAAGATACCACCTGCCCAACTCGGGTGGCGCATCAATCTTCGTTATTTCCGAAAGGACTCCCACAGAAACAGGCGATTGAGAATCGAAGGAAATGCTAACATCTGCCAGCAGGGAAGGTAGTGCCATGAATTGAAAGATAATTACAATAAAGTTGACTTGACTTCACCTGAACCGAGGAAAACCTGGTCAAGGCCTAGCTTGACCTTCACTGCCACTCAAGTGCTCATCCCCAGACACTTCCGACCAACCACTACACGTCACATGATCAAGTGACGTGTAGATATTGAGCAATTCGCGTATGAACATAGCCGAATTTGCATCCCCAGCAACCTCAGCCCGAGATGCGGCATCCAGCCAATGATCAGAAAGAGCTGAGTGAATCCCATGACAGAAGGTGGCGAGCACTTACAGAATTTCCGGGTGGAATACGTGCGGTGAAGCATCCGGGGTTGAGCGTTACGGCTCCCACCTCATCACCGCGGGTCCCAAGATCGGCAGCACCTCCCGGTACTGCGACTCCTGTTCCCGGCCGTCGCCGGTCGGGGCGATGGCAGCAGCCAGAGATCTCAGCGCAACGGGCCCATCGATGGCAAGCCGAGCGGCCCTGGCCCGTCCTCGTTCCAGTTCGCTCGGCGTCTGCCGCCGATGCGGGCCAGCGGCCCACCATTCGACATCCATGGCGACAGGGTGAATCTCCCGGCCGAGCCGGACCGACAGGTTGTTGATGATGCCAATGCCATCGGCGTCGAGGTCGCACCACGCAGCGATCGGCAGTTGGTCGAACGCGGAAAGGAACGTGACGAGTGGCCGGCTGGCATAGCCCGCACCCCACACGCACAGCCAACGGTGGTAAATGTCCGTATTGGTGCACACCTGCTCGAAAGCGTCTTTATTCTCAATGACGAACACACCCCGAACATCCGACTGATCTACGGTGCCCAGAAGCTCGATTCCCCCTGCGGGTAGGCCGATCCACGGGCAGGTCGAGTGCGCGTCGGCTATGACGCTGCCAACGTGCCAACGAAGCGGCCCGCGCATCAGGATCTCGACGTCGGTGACCTTCACCGCTTCGGTGAACGACCTGCCGACGAGGTTGGCAAAAGCCGTTTCACGTTCCGGTGTCCATCGTTTGGAGTCACGGAAGGCTTCACTGGCGACCTGTTTCGCCGTCAACTCGGTATTGGCGCCGTCATGCGAGTACCAGTAGCAGGCGCCTCGTACGGCGTCCTCGAACACCGACCAGACGGTTGTTCCAGTCCGGGAGCCCACGGGTGCTCGTAAGGCGGCTCCGAGCTCGATGTCCTTCAGGCGGCCCAACTCGTCGGACAGTTCTCGCACACCTTCGAGAAGTTCGGCGAGGGTTGCACGGGCGACCTCGGGATCTTGGCGGCCGGTGAGTTCGTTCAGGTGATCGAGGCGGGCTGCCTGCCATCCTTCGGTGAGGCGCAGGACGTGTGGCCGGTAGTCGAAGCCGTCGACGCTGCACCGCAGCACGGCGACTCCGCTCCGCACCAGCTCAGCTGCGGCCTCCCAGGCTCGGTCGCCAAACTGCGCGACTACACCTGTCCACAACCGTCCGCTCTTGGTTCGAAGAACCCATTTCAGGTCACTCTTCGACAGCGTGGAGGGTAGACAGAAGGGGACCGCGCGCGCCGCCGGGAGCAGGTCGACCTGCCTCGGCTTGACTCGCCCTCGACGGTCTCGTGGCACACGGTCGATGTCGTCTGAGAACTCGAGATCGTCGTCCGGACGTGGCTTTGGGACCGTGTAAGCCTTGACTCCGCTCGGAAGATCCGGCAGCGGCACTTCGATGCGACCCGCGCTCTCGCCGAACAGAAATTCGACCGACCGGCCGGTCATGTGTCACGGCTTCGCGGCCGCCTGCCGGACAGCATCTGGTCGGCGGTCAGCTCCACTTGGTCACCGCTCTCCGTGAAACCCCACACTCGAGTCGGCCGGTTGTACGCCTCGCTCTCACTCGTATGAGCGAACCACAGTAACTCGCCGCAGACATCGGCGGCATCCACGACCACGCTGTCCTGGCAGGTTCCGAGGATGGTGACCTGCGTACTCTCGGCAACCCGGTTGAGCGCACCCAAAACGTCCTTGCGGTTGACCTCGCCGAGGCTGTTGCCCAGCTCGTCCAGGATCAGCACCCGCCCATGAGTCTCCGCGTCAGCCAGCACCGCTGCCAGCACGAGCTGCACAGCATAAACCTTGACCTGCGCACCGTTGGCGATCTCCCGGTAGGACACCATGCCACCGCTGCGCGACCGCTTCCACCTCGGCGTGACGTCCCAAACCCACTCAGCGGCTCCGTGGGGAAGGGACGGCGTGAAATGCAGTTCCGCACCGTTCCCTGCACGATCGGAGTCGAGCTGGCTGAACCGGGCGCTGATCCGGTCGAGGACACCCTCAATGCGCTGCGAGATCATGTGCTGGAGCACCTCGAGACGCAGTTCGGAATCCCGCAGTTCCTCCTCAAGACCCGCGTGGATGAGGGCTTGCTCGACGCGTTCCTCGATGATCCGTTTCTTGGTCACCCGATCCGGTCCTGCCATCGATTCAAGCCTGGATCTCAACGGGTCGGCGATCTCGCGAAGCCCTAGCCGAGGTGCACTGTTCCCTGAGTCAGCAGCCAGTTGTTGCCGCGCACGAATCGATTCGCGGATTTCGCTGGGCAGGGACTCCTGCCCCTCGTCGA
This sequence comes from Amycolatopsis sp. lyj-90, assembly GCF_046549035.1. NCBI lineage: Bacteria > Bacillati > Actinomycetota > Actinomycetes > Pseudonocardiales > Pseudonocardiaceae > Amycolatopsis > Amycolatopsis sp. lyj-90. Next base: position 514,147 of record NZ_JAJPWP010000001.1, on the reverse strand, counting down.
AACCGAAGAGCCGCATGGCGTGGGCCAGGTGTTCGGTGGCTTTGATCCGTGTGGCTCCGAGACCGCTCAGTTGGAGGACCTCAGTCTGTTCGCCAGCTTCGTCAGCTGGGACGCAAGCGGCTGCAAGCATCCCCCATCGCTCCACGTCGAGGTTCGTGCGCTCCGTCTTACGGTTCTTCAGTTTTCCCTGCTGGCTCCGTTCGGTGTCACGAAATCTAGCGAACTGAGCCTTCAGAAGTTCGATCTGGCCGGCTCGCAGGGACACGGCGTCCCGCGCGCGCTCCCATTCGCCTTGAGTCTCCGCCTCCCGTGTGGTCGCCGCGCGGATCTCCCCATCGAGCATCGAGATCTCTTCCGTCACATGGCGCTCCTGCTTGTTCACCGTGCGAAGTCGCTCGGCCGCGACGGCACACTCGTGCCGATTCGTCGCGAGCGCGGCAGCGGACTGAGCCAGCATCAGCTTGGCTCTGACGTCGGCAGCGTTCCGCTCGGCCTCGGCCAGTTGTTTTCGCAGCTGTGCGAGCAGGGCATCACGACCAGCAATCGGGTCTGGGAAGCCGCCGACGATCGTGACAGCCAGAGCAGAGTCGTGAACGCGGTCAGGGGCCGCGCGGTGCTCCAGACGTTCCGCCAGTTTATGAAGGAACGAGGCGACGTCCCACGAGCACCGGACGCCCTCCGGCAAAGAGGTTCTCGCCTGGTCCGTCCCGATTAGGACGACCCCGGGCAGGGTCGCCAAGGCAGCACGGGCCTGGGACACTCGACTGTGATGGACGACAACGGCGTGTTCGTACTGATTGATCCGGGGCTCCCAGGCAACGCGTGCGAGCTCGTCCAGCTCGAGAACGTCGAACAGCGCCGCACCGGCGATCTCCGCATCTGCCAAGACGTCGAGAGCTAGGCCAGCGAGGCCGACTCGGCCCTTTTCGGCCCGTTCGGCAGCGTCACGTCCGGATTTCACAGCAGCGTCGGCCGCTTCACGATCAGCTTCGATCCGATGTAAGTCTCGTTCGGCCGCGATCACGGCGTCGGACGTGGTAGCAGTGCTGTTTCCATCCCAGCCGTCCGCCCGGGGACGCAGGTCGTTGCGCTCCAGGACAAGGGCGTTCTGTGTCGCGCTGTGAGCGGCACGCCGCTCTCGGAACTTCGACGTTCGCTCTCGTGCCTTCTGCCACTGCTCGTGAGCCCGTCGTTCGGCTGCCTCGAGATCCGTGGCGCTGACCAGTCCGTCAAGGTCATCCTTCGCAGCTTTGGCGCGACCGCTCGCTTCCTCGTAGTCTTCCTCTAACACACGAATCTCATGTGCGACCACGACGTCGGCCTCCAGTACCTTTTTGTACTGAGCTGTGACATAGCTGTCCCAGCATGCTTCCGCCGCAGTGAGTGCTTCGCGCGCCGCATCGCGTTGCTCGATCGCCCTGAGCTCGGCGGCCACCTCACGCTCACGCACGGCCGCCCGCTCCAGCGAATCGTCTCGTTGGCGTCGTTGCACCAGCACGTCTCCGCGCTGTTTACGTTCAGCGTCGAGATGCGCCTTCGACCCGGACAACGCGATGAGCGATTCACCGATGTCTTTCGGCTCCATCTCGGTCATCTGCTGGCTCAGCAACGATGGCACAGGCGACCGAAGCGGCGTGTCCAGGTAAGTGAGGCAACGTGGTGCGTCGCCATAGAGCACCTCCGCCATGCGGCGGGCCGACAGTGTGCCGCGCCGCTTGAGTGACTTCCAGATCGCATCGGCCTGCAGGTCACGCTCGTCGAGGTCGTCATGGTCAGCCAAATGAACACCTTCGGCCCACACCGCCTCGAGGTACGGCTTGGAAGTTTCGAGGTGAACCCACACCGTGATGGCTGACTCGCGTGGTCGTTCTTCATGGGCGAAGACGCCGACTATGTAGCCACTCCTGGCAGCGGTGGCCTTCTTGACGTCGACACCGGCGGAATCGGGCCGGAACAGGACACCTGCGGCAGCCTTGCCTCCCGCCGTGTCGAACCGCCACTGTGGGTCTCCCAGCAGTATCGAGACGGCGACGAGAAAACTCGTCTTACCGGATCCGTTGGAGTCTCCACGCGGCCCTTCACCGGAAACCGCGACGAAGGTGCCCGGCACGATCGGCACAGGGTGGGTCGTTAGGCGAGCGACGTCGAACGTCTGGACAGCGATCAGGTGCCTGCTGCCGATCGCCCCCCGGCTACTCACCCGCGGCACTTCCGGCGGTTCAGTCATCGTGCCGGCCACTCTCGCTCTTCGCGGTCATCTCGCGTTGCCGTCGGATGCCTAGCGCCAGATCGCCGTGCGGTTCAGCCAGCAGAACGAGCTCCTCGAAGAGCTCGGAACAAGCCCGCCCGGTCAGCCGGAGAAACTGCGGGCCTGGTACGACGCCACCTTGCCGCTGCTGGACGAGATCATGGAGGCGCAGCTCCTTGAGGGCGTCGTCGACGGTGCTCTTGCGCTCGATCCGCCCACTTTTCAGTAACGCCGTCGGCACCGGATCACCCTCCGTCCACGAGTCATGGGCGGCCAGCCGTCCTTCTGCACGGGGAATCGCGACCGAGAACATCAGGATCATGGTCAAAACTGCTCGCACCTCCGGCGAGAGCACTCCGACGCCGAGATCGGCGAGTTGTCCCCGGATGTCGTCGGCATACCCGGTGAGGTATCCGGACCCCACCTTGATCAACACCCGGCCGGCGGCAGCGAGCACCTGCTCGACGACGTGTCGCAAGGTCGGGTCCAAGAGCGCGCGAAACTCCTGCGCGGGCACTGGGAGTTTCGCAGCCTCGACCGCAGCGATCGCCACAAGCACGTCACCACGACGCGCGGCTGGCAGTGAAGCAAGCAAGTCGTCATTCACGGCACGCATCCCCGTTGCCAGGCAATGTGGCATGCTGCCGACGCAGCTGCGCGATCTCCGCGTCGGGCCAAGTGGCCACCGCCGGTCCCAGCCTGATCGTCCCGTCGCCGAGGTCCATCTCGAGGAAGCCCCAAGCGCTCAGGCGGTTGACTGCCGACACTACCTGCTGAACTCCCAACGGTTTCAGCGCATCTCGCACAGCTCCCACCGTGCTGGCCACGCCCGGCAGCAGCGGTTCGTCCGGGTCGGGCCAGCAAAGCCGAAGGCACGCGGCGAAGGCGATGATGTCGCGTTCGGTACCGCCGGGTGGCCCGCCGGGGTCCTTCGACGTCAAGGGGCTCTCCTGCTGCCAGGCGAGGGTCAGCCCGTGCACACCCGCTGACCCGCGCACTTCGACCAATCTGCGCCCGGCTGCCGTCGCGGCGGCGCGTAGCGCGGCCACAGCGGTCTCCTCCTCCGGCATCCGCATCAGACGCCAGACCCGCAACTGGGCAACGATTAATGGGTTAGTCATCGAGCGCGCCGGCCATCCTCGATGAGCTGTACAGGGGTGACGTAGCTTACCGAACCATCGGCATTCACCCTCAGTTCGTCGGACAGCCGCACCGTAAAGGGAATTTCCGGATCGCTCGATGCCGCGAGCACCTCTGCCACGAACCTGGCCGCCTCCGGCCAGCACAGCGACTCGATGTGCGTGGTCAAGTCCATCTCGGAGCGTCCCCGCAAGTGCAACCTCAAGGAAGCCTCCCGCCGTTCCCGTTGCCGATCTTGCTGTTCGCGGGCCCGGCGCAGGGGATCGTGATCGGCTGGCAGATCAGGTGAACGGGGTGCGCGCCTAAGCGGCCCCCGTGGTCGATACTGTTCTACGGTCGCGAGGATCTCGTCGGGGGTGATGGAGGCTGCGGGCGGATCGAAGACCATGTTCGCGAACACCAAGGCCAACGCTTCCGGCGCTGACTGCAACGCCGCTGTCCGGTACTGCTCGGGCAGTAGCATCGAGAAGTCTCGCTCGGCGGTGACTGCTCGCAACAGACGGTCCACCAGGTCGTTGGCTGCCCCGGAATAGCGCAGCGCCTGAGTGATGAGCTTCGCACCCGCGGAGCTCAGTTCGAGAAACCTGCGCTCGACGACGTGGACGAGTTCCTTGGCCTCTGTCAGTAGGCGGTCCGCAGCGCGGTGGTTCCGCCGCTCCCGGATGAGTTCCTCCACGGGACGATCACGGAGCTGGACCAACTCGCCAGCGCTGATCGAGAGTGCTCGGCGTAAAGTGGTCAACCGCTCGCTCACCTCTTCACGGGTAACCAGTCCGGCCTGGATCTCTCGACGCGTCTCATCGAGCAGGAACAGGATTTCCTGGATACCGGTGCCCCGGCGAAGCTTGTCGAACACCAACAATCCGGCGACGCTCGTCGTATTGAACAGCAACCGGCGCTGGTACGCATGCCCGTGTGGACGACGGAGTAGTTTGAGTTGCTTGAACAAGGCGATCCGATTGTCGAACATGGTGGGATCCGTCGTCGGGCAGCCAGCCTGGATCTGCTCGACAGTCAGCCCTTCGCCGGTTCCGTCAAGATCGCCGAAAACCTCATAGACCGCCTGTGCAAAAGCAAGCAAAGCGGGGTTCCTGATCACTGCACCTTGGTTGTCAGCCACTGGCGCGATGAACGCCCCTAGGCGCTCGAGGAACGCCTCTCCAGGCTCCTCGACTTCGTCCGGTGAGAATAGGTGCCTTTCCCCCGCATTACGATCATCTGGACACACAGAGGCGGATTCTTCCCGCTCTGTCGGTCGACTGTCATGGGCCGAATGGGCTACAGATCTCTCGAACTGCTGAGCCTCCGCTTGGCGCACAATCTAGGCGGAAGCTCCGCACTTCGTGATGCACCTGGGGTTCTCCGTTGTCCAATGCGCTTTCCACAGGTAGTCGGTCAAGCAGGGCCAAGAGTGAACGACGTTGCCAAGGCGAGCCGCTCCAGGTGCTCTGCGGCCGCCGCACCGCTGTGCGGAACGACTCCACCGCTCTCTCGGCCGATCGCCGGTATGACGGCTTCGTCAGAACCTCCTCCATCGGCTCCGCGATACAGGTCGCGCTGGGCTGGCCGTCGCGGATCGTCGCGACCACCAGCGGAAGGCCGTGCCAAAGGTCTTGTGCTCCGCGTAGCACAGCACCGTGTCAACACGCGACAGCAGAGGTTAATTGCGGGACCCACGGGCTGGCCGGGACTTTCGACGGCACCGCGCCGAGGGTCCCGCCCGCGTCCGCCACCACCACCGTGTGGGCGGCCGACATCGATCCGGATAGCTGCGGTCGCTCTGCGCGTCATCAGCGAAGTGGCGGTCCACGGTCGACTCGCTGCTTGCCTACACGGACGAAGCCGTTAGCGAGCGCTAGGAGTTCCAGTACGTGCCGAACCCACCCCTGCGTAAGATCATCACCTCTACCGTCACGTTGGAGTGATCTTGCTGGGGGTCATTTGCGGCACGTTCGCAGCAGCGCAACAAACTTGCTCGCCAAAGCCGAGCAGGGACTGTTGCTGAAAGAACTCGCCGCTGCCGTTGGCGGCAAGTACGACCTGAATGCCGACTACGGCGAAGTCGGGGCATGGCGCAACAGCCTTCCGGTACTGCTTAGGCTGCTGTGCAACGCCGGACTCGGTCACGTCGAAGTGCTGCTCGAGCACCGGCTCCCCTACAGTCCGAAGCGGGTCGACGCACTGCTGTGCGGCCGCCACCCCGAGTCGGGCGAGCCTTCGTACGTCCTGATCGAGTTGAAGCAGTGGAGCAAGGCAAAGGCCGTGGGCAACGGGCTGGTGCAGGTCATGGGAGTCACGAAACCCCAGCTGCCTCCCGTCGCGCAGGTCCGCCGCTACTGCCAGCACCTGCTCGACTTCACCCCTTCACTCGTAAGGAGGGCGGAGCCGGTGCAGGCGATCGCATACCTCCACAACGCCCGGCACTCGGACGTCGACAGCCTGTACAACTACGATCCGCACGGATTGGCACGCCTCTACTCTGCGGACGAGCAAGGAGAACTGGTCGCGCACCTCAGGTCGCTGCTAGATCCGAGTTCGCATGCGCGCCCAGCGGCCGTGAAGGCGGCCGATGATCTGCTTGCGGCCGAGCGGGCACCTGCGAGGACGTTGCTTAGAACCGCAGCGGACGCGTTCGAACGTCGCGACGACTTTGTGCTCCTCGACGAACAGCAAGTGGCGTTGAACCTCGTGTTGGACGCCGTCTCAAAAGCCGAGCAGGCTGGCGACAACTGGGCTCCCGAGGACAAGACCGTGGTCATCGTCCGGGGCGGCCCCGGATCGGGGAAGAGCGCGCTCGCGACTACCTTGCTCGCCCGGCTGGCCCGACGCGACAAGCGGGTCCTCCACGCCACCGGCTCCAGAGCGTTCACCGAAACCCTTCGGCACCGGGTCGCTCAAGGCGATGCGCGCATCAGCAACATGTTCGGCTACTTCAACACTGTCTCAGGGCGGAAGAACGAACTCGACGTCCTGGTGTGCGACGAAGCCCACCGCATCCGCGGCGGATTGCCGGACGGGCGCGTATTGCCGGAGTACGAACGCCGGCAGATCAACTCGCTGATCGATGCCGCGAAGGTACCCGTCTTCCTGCTCGACGAGCACCAGGTCGTGCGCCCGGACGAACGGGGAACGCCTGGGAACATCCAAGCCGCAGCGGAAGAACGCGGGTACGTGGTCCACACCATTAACCTCGAAGGCCAGTTTCGATGTGGGGGTTCGAAGCTGTTCGACGAATGGGTCGTGCGTTTGCTCGGGCTGCCCGGCGAAGAAGAGCCGATCCGCTGGTCCGACCTGGTGGCGAGCACTCGCGACGAGTACGTGGTGCACGCCGCGCCAACAGCCAACTCCTTGGAGAGTTGGCTGCTTCAACGGTCGTCGATGTTCGGCGGATCAGCGAGGATCGCGGCCGGCTACTGCTGGAAGTGGAGCCAGCCGGAGCGGCACAACGGGAAACTCGTGCTAACCGCGGACATCGACATCCCGGAGTGGCGCCGCCCGTGGAACACGCGTCCCGGCGTGTCGGTTCCCGACGCACCACCCGCCTCACTGTGGGCATCCGACCCGCGCGGGTTCGGGCAGGTCGGCTGCGTCTACACGGCTCAAGGATTCGAGTACGACTGGGCCGGAGTCATCTTCGGCGAAGACCTCGTATTCCGGAAGGAGCACGGCTGGTGCGCGCAGCAGGGGAAGACCAAAGACCCCGCTCTGTCGAGGACTTCCCTCAGCTTCTTCGACCGACTGGTCCGCAACACCTATAAGGTCCTGATGACCAGGGGGATGCAGGGCGTCTGCCTGCACTCCGTGGACGCGGAGACCAACGAATTCCTGCGGCACTTCGCGCGCTAGCACGAGCAGTTCCATTCCGCGAGGTTTCCATACGAAGCCTCGCGGACCGTGCCCGGACTCGAGCGACTGACCTATCACAACTTCAAGCGTGTGGTTAGTGAGCAACTCGCCCCTCGGACACACACGTTATCCACACGCGGAGAGGCGGTCACTACGACCGCCTCTTTTTTGTTGTCGTAGAGCACTTGCAGCCCGAGATCGCGGTTGACCTGCGTGACTCGGTCCGGGTTCCGCTAGTTGAGCGCTCTTTCGACATCGCCCAGCGAGTCGAGCATGGCGTAGACCTCTGCCGCGTCGATCGTGGCGGACTCGGGCAGGTTCCCCAGTTCCTCTCGTGCCGCCTGGCGCTCCGCCTGAGCAAGGTTCATCGCATCCACGAGCGCCGCCGGATCCACGCCAGCCTCAATCGCCGCCTGATGCCGCCGCAACCGCGCCTCCGCGGCCTTCAACCGCTTCTCAACGGCCTCGCATCCCGTTCCCGACCCACCCGGCCGGGCCCCGACCATCGCGGCCACGGTCTCGGGGCGGCGGTCCGGGTCGAAGACCTGGCACAGCCAAGCATTGAGCGGTGGAATCACGACGTCCTCGCGAAGGTTCACCGTCTTCGGATCATCGGTCAGCACCGGCGATTCCGGCGCCATCGTCCGCGCGATGCACCGGTAGTAGATGCCCTTCCGAATCGCCGCACCCTGCATCTTCCAGGCGCAGATGTCGCAGCGCACCAACCCTTTCAAAAGGTACGTGTGCTTCGCTGAGGGCGATCCTGTCAGCTGCCGGACTCCGTCTTCCAATGCGGAAACTTGTCCGGTCACAGCCATCCAGAACGCCGCGAACCGCTACCGGTAGCTCTGCCAGCAGCTTCCGCACCTCAGCCACTGGCGCCGCCGGGGCGGCGGAGCAGCAAACGGGAACCGCGAGGACGGCGTGACCAGCCCACCTTCTCGCATGAGGAGCGACCCTCTGAAGCTCGCGACCGCATCGGCGGTCACGGGCTCCAGAGGGTCGGGAAGAGTCCGGATCAGGGACCCGCTGGACCGTGGATCATCGGACGGTGAGGGTGTACTCCGTGGTTCCGGACTTCCCGGTACTGTCCGTCGCGGTGATGGTCACCTTGTGGGTACCGCGCTGGTACGGGCCCATGACCGTCATTCGCGAAGTGCCGCCGGCATTGACGGTCTGCGGTGAGAACATCGGCGGGTGGGACAGTCCGGCGCCGCTGAGCCGGATGGGACCCGTACCGCCGGTGACGGTGATCGTCGCGTTGGCGTAGCCACCGGGCGGGACGGTCCCGGTGCCGGGCGAGACGGACGGCTTCGGGCCGTCGCCGGTACCGCCGTCGCCGACCGTGAGCGTGAACTCGGCGGTCTTGGATCCGGAGGCGCCCTTGGCCGCGACGGTGACCTTGTAGATGCCCGCCGGGGTGCTCGCCGCGGTCTGCAGGGTCAGTTTGGCGACTTGCCCGGAGTCGACGGCCGACGAGGGCTGGAAGGTGGCGGTCGTTCCGGTGGGCAGCGCGGACGCGCTCAGCTCCAGCTTTTCCGGGCCCTGGTCGCCCGCCGTGGTGGTGACGCTGGTGGAGACGTGCTTGCCGGACTCGGCCTTGCCGGAGGAGGGTGACAACGCCATGCCGAACTTCCCGTCGCCGGGTTGGGTTCCGCCGATCTCGGCGCGGGCCCAGTCGCCCATCCCGTTGGTCAGGCGCGCCATGATGCTGTAACGGTCGCAGGCGCTGGAGCCCCACGACGAGACACCGACGATCACACCGTCCACGATGAACGGACCGCCGCTGTCACCCGAGCAGTCGGCGGTGCGCCCGTCGTTGTAGCCCGTGCACACCATCAGATCACCGTTGACCCGGATGTCGAAGACCTGGCACCCCGCGGGGTCGTTGACCGGCATGGTGGTCTTGCGGAGCTCGCCGGAGCCGCCGCTCGCCGACGTCTTGCCGTAGCCGAGAGAAGTGCCGGACTTGCCCGGCTGCGTGAGCGCGCTGTCTCCCGAGCCCGCCACCTTGGCCCACTGGTTTTCCGGCACCGGGAGGTCGTCGACAGTGGTGACCACCGCGACGTCGTAACCCGTCCTCCAGCCGCCGGAACCGGTGTACTGGGGGTGGGCCTTGAACGAGGCGACGGCCGTGCGGAACGTCTCGTCGCCAGGAGTGTTCAGGTCGTCGTCGCCGTAGAGGTAGCTCTTGGCGCCGGTGGTGTCGATCATGCAGTGTGCCGCGGTCAAGATCTTGCGCTTGCCGACCACGGAGGCGGTGCAGGACTGTCCCTGCGGGCCTCCGCCCCCGACACGCATGCCCGCGATGACGGACGGGTTTTCCTTGACCGTGGTGCGTTCCCCGTTGACGATCCGGGTTCCCGCGCCCGTCGTGCGGAGCTGATCGGTCGGGGTCGCCGCGATGCTGATCTCGCCGGCCGGCGAGGCGGCCGCCGTGCTCATGATGAGCGAGGGCGCCGTGGCCAGCGCGAGGGTGAGGGCTACGGCGAAGCGTGATGTTCTCATCGTTCTCTCCTTCGAAGTCCGAAAAGTGGGCGGCGCTGTCCGTCCACAGTGGTCAGAATGTGATCGACCAGCCGGTGAGCGTGCCGACGTCGAATCGGTAGGTGTCGCGAACCGAGAGTCGCCACGTGCCGTTCGCGTCCTCACGGGAGGCGTCGACGGTGAAGCTCTGGTGCACGCCGCCCGATTCGCCGACACCGCCCGCGCGTTTGAGCGGATAGGACGTTCCGCTCGGCCCGACCAGGTCGATGGCGAGATCCCCGGTATAGCCGTGATCGATGTCCACTCGCACCGCGAGCGTGGCCGATGCCTTGCCATCGCAGGAATCCTGGCTCACGGAGCTCCCCACCGCGGCGTCCGCGTCGGGGATCGCCACATCCTGGTCGTTGCCCTTGATCCCGCATCTGGGCGGCGTGCCGCCACCCAGGTCACCGACGTAGAGCACCTTGTTCGGCGAGTCGGTCCCGGGGTTGGTGATCAGGTCCGGGGTGGCGCCGCGCACCAGCGCGTCGCTGACCTGCTGCGGGGTCGCACCGGGGTTCGCGGCGAGATAGAGCGCCGCACCGCCGGCGACGTGCGGGGAGGCCATGGACGTACCGCTGGCGGTACGGAACCTTCCGGTGTTGTCACTGGAGTGGATGTTGCCGCCCGGCGCGAAGAGGTCGATGCAGCGGCCGTGGTTCCCGCCGCGGGTGCGGTCCTTGTTGAACCAGCCGACGGTGAGCGCCTCCGGGACCCGCGCCGGGCTCACGCCGCAGGCGTCCTTGCCGTCGTTGCCTGCGGAGACCGCGACGACGATTCCCTTGGCTACCAAGGCTTTGACCTGTTCGTCACCGACACCGGGCACATCCATGCCCAGGCTCAGGTTCACTACAGCGGGTTTGACGGCGTTCTTGGCCACCCATTCCATCGCGCTGACCGTGGCCGAGTCCGGGCCGGAGCCTTTGCAGTCGAGTGAGCGCACGGCCACGACCTTGGCCTTCTTCGCCACACCGACGGTTTTGCCCGCGATCGTCCCCGCCACGTGCGAGCCGTGCCAGTAGCAGTCACCGGCGTCAGTGTCGTTGTCGAGGAAGTCGTAGCCGTGGCTCGCCCTGCCTTCGAACTCGGGATGCTGGGCCTGCACCCCGGAGTCGATGACATAGGCGGTCACCCCCTCGCCCGAATTCGGGAAGGTGTACTTCTTGTCCAGGGTGGCGGTTCGCTGGTCGATCTGGTCCAGGCCCCACGACGGCGGGTTCGGCTGCTCCCCCTCCGCCCTGGTCGTGCCGTCCTGGTGCACTGCCTTGACCGACGGGTCGGTGGCCAGTCGCCGCGCCTGCCGCTCGGAAAGGCCTCGGACCGAAAACCCGTTCAGTGTGACCGAGTACGTGTCGGTCACCTCTCCGCCGTAGCGCCGGGTGAGTGTCGAGGCCTGGCCTTCTGCCGCGGCACGGGCGCCACTTTCGAGCACCACGATGTACTGCCCGGGGTAAGGCCGGTCGGCCTGGACGACAGCCGCGTCCGTGTCCTGCGCCACGGCCACGCCCGCGGTCGTCACCACTGCCGCGGCGGCGACCGCGACGGTGAACAGGTTCGTCATCCAGCTCGTTCTGCTTTGTCGCATCGATTCCTCCATCGCGCGTTCGAGCGGCCGTAGGGGGTTGTGACATCGAGCCGCTCGGGGAATCAGAGTTCGGCCTGGCGGGCGGGGGAACAAGTGTGGTCGCGACCCGTACCGGTACCTGATCCCGTGTGGACGCAAGTGCCGTAGCTCGCGGGGTTATGGCACCGGTGCCCGCCGACCTACCATGTCGGACATTCCTCAGCGGACGGATCACCGACAGGAGCGAGCATGGTCGACGGGCGCGCGGATCCTCTCTCCGGCCGATTCCGCTCCCCGCCGATGATCGGCCGGGACGCGGAACTCGCCGCCCTGCTCACCGCGGTGCGGCACCCGCCGTCGGCCGTTTTCGTGGAAGGCCAGGCCGGGGTGGGCAAGTCCAGGCTGGTCACCGAGTTCGCCGCCGCGGCCGCCCGCGACGGTGCCCCGCGAGTGATCACGGGCTCGTGCCAGCCGCTGCCCGACCCGTTCCCGTACGGAGTGCTCCTCGACTGCCTCAGCCAGTGCGGCGACCTGCTGGTCGAGCCCGGCCCGGTGACCGGTGCGCTGCGGGACCATCTGCCCGAACTCGCCGACCGCCTGCCACCGGCCCCGCGCGCCCTCGATGATCCCGGCGCCGAGCGGCACCGGGTCTTCCGCGCCGTGCGCGATCTCCTGCGTTCGCTGGGACCGGTCGTGCTCGTGCTCGAGGATCTGCAGTGGGCGGACGAAAAGACCCGCCGGGTGTTGCGCTTCGTGCTGGCGAACCCGCCGCCGGACTTGTCGATCGTGGCCACCTACCGTCGCGAGGATCTGCCGTCAGTGGCACCACTCGGCCACTCCTTCCACCTGCCGCACGGAGTGACGGGGCTCGATCTGGTCCTGCGCCCCTTCGGTGCGGCGGACGTGCGCGCCATGATCGACGCCCTGGTGGGAACCACCGTGACGTCGCGTCGGTTCGCCGAAGCCGTCCTGCACGAGACGGCGGGGATCCCTTTCGTGGTCGAGGAAACGGTGCGGGCACTGCGCGACCCGGTGCGGGACGTGCGCGCCGAAGGTGACTTGGCTTGGCGGGTCCTCGAGGGAATGGACGTGCCTGCCTCGGTGGCGGAGGCGATCGAGGAGCGGCTGGGTGCCTTGCCCGACGCCGCGCGGACCCTCACCGAGGCCGCCGCGGTGCTGGGTGTCCCGGAGACGCCCGAGGTGATGGGCGCCGTGGCGGGAGAGGTGACCGCGACGCACCTGATCGCGTCGCTGGAGTCCGGTGTGCTCGTGGAGGAAACGGCCGACAGATACGGTTTCCGGTACGACATCGCCAGACGCGCGGTGTACGCGTCGCTGCCGGGTCCGCGAAAGCGGGAGCTGCACGTACGCGCCTTGGCGGCGCTGTCCGCCCTCGACCACGCACCCGTCGCCCGCCTGTCCGCCCACGCCAAAGCGGCAGGTATGAAAGCCGAGTGGCTGCGCTACAGCGAACTCGCCGCCAAGGTCGCGGAGGACGCGAACGACGTGTCCACCGCGGTCGACGTGCTGGTCGAGGTCCTGGGCGATGCCGAGACCAGCCCCGAGGTCGCGAACCGGCTGGCGACCAAGCTCTGTGACTACGCCCTGACGGGACTACCCGGCGGGATGATGACCGCGCGAGTCGAAAACCTGCTCGTGGACCCGCGCCTAGCCCCGGACGTCCGAGCCCAGGTCCATTTGTGGTTCGGGCTGTTGCTGCAGCGGGAGACCGGGTCGCTCGACCGCGGCGCCGAGGAGATCGCCCTCGCCCTCGGCCTGCTCGGCGACCAGCCGGAATGCACGGTGCGCGGCATGGCGGCGATGGCCGGGCCGTATCTGGGGTCCGCGTCCATCGCCGAGCACCGGAAGTCGCTCGACCGGGTCGAGGCGACCCTCGACCACCTGCCCACCCGGGCACTGTGCACCGCACTGCTGGCCACGACGCTCGGCGGGCGGCTGATCGTCGGAGACCCGAGCACCTGGGGGCGCATCTCCCAGCTGCCGTCGCCATCGGATGTGCACGACCCCGACGAACTCCACCATCTGGCTCGGGCCCACTGCAACCTGGCGGATGCCTGCTCGTGGATCGGGCACTACTCCAAGGCCCGGGAGTTCCTGCGCGGCGGGATCACCTTGGCCAAGCGGAGTGGGTCCTCTTACGTCGTCGGCACCGCCGAGGCCACGGCGGCCCGGCTCGACTGGCTCAGTGGACGATGGCAGGGACTGGAACAGCGCCTCGACCGCTTGATCGAAAGCTATGAAGACCTGCTGCTGACCACGGACCTGCACCTCACACGAGGCTGGCTGGCCACGGCACGGGGCGAGTGGGTGCGGGCGGAGAAAGCTTTCCAGGCGGCGACGGGTCCGCACCCGACGGCGCAGGTCTTCCCGGTGGGCATCTCGGCGGCAGGCGGTATGGCCGGCATGCTCCTCAGCCGGGGCGAGACCGCCGCAGCGGAGGAACACGTGAGATGCGGCGTGATGATGCTGCGGAGCAAGGGCGCGTGGATGTGGTCGGGCGACATCCTGCCCCAGGCCGTCGACTACCACCTGGCAGTCGACGACGTCGACTCGGCACGGCTGCTCGTCTCGGAAACAGCCCATGGTCTACGAGGAGTCGACGCCCCACTGGCCCAGGCGGGACTGACCGCCTGCCGCGCGCGGCTGACCGCGGCCACGAACGACCATCAAGAAGCAGGCCGGCTCTACCGGGAAGCAATCGACCAGCACTGGGACCTGGGCTTGTCCTACCGGGCCACCCAACTCGCCGAGCAGGCCGAGGGCGAAACCTTCACCGACGCCGCAGTGCTCGAAGCCCTGACCCAGTCCTACGACGCCTTGGGTGCCACGGTCGACGCCGCCCGCTGCCGCCATCGCGCCCGCAGTACCGGCACGGCCACCCCATCGCCTCGTGGCAGACGCGGATACGGCAGCGAACTCTCTCCGCGAGAACAGGACGTCGCCCGCCTCCTGGCAGGCGGCCACACCAACCAGGAAATCGCACAGGCCCTGTTCCTGTCCCGTCGCACGGTCGAGGAGTATGTGGTCAAGGTTCGCCGCAAACTGAACGTCTCCTCCCGCCACGACGTCCACCTCTGACGAGGCGCTCCGGACGAGGGAACCTGACCGCAGTTGACCAGGGGGCCCGATATCGGTCAGGAGACTCGGATATCGCCGCGTACGGCGTCGAGGTAGTCGGTGATGGCTCGGTGGTTCTTGGTGAAACATTCGATCTTTTCGGCCATGCGGTCGCGTTCGTGTTCGAGCGTGGCGACCATGTCCGGCGTGACGTAGGGCATGTGGATCGTGCGCGGGGTGTTCAGACAGGGCAGGATCTGCTTGATGATCCGTGTGGGCAGCCCCGCGTCGAGCAGGCCTCGCACCTGGAGAACCCGGTCGACGACGTACTCCTCATAGTCCCGGTATCCGTTGGGCAGTCGATCTGACTCGATCAGTCCCTGCTCCTCGTAGTAGCGCAACAACCTCATCGGAGTCCGTGTGCGCGTCGACAGCTCACCGATCCGCATGTCCCTCTCCTCGCCTCTGTGGGCTGGTTTCTCTGTGGCTCGGCGGATACCGCATTTGACCTTCACACTAATGTCACTCATTGACCATAGGGCCATGACACGACCACAGACTCTGCCAACTCACTCGACGACGAACGCCCGGCTCCCGCTGGCGGCTCTTCTGGCGTTGGCCACCACCGGGTTCATCACGCTCCTGACCGAGACGATGCCCGCCGGGGTGCTTCCCGCGATGAGCCGAGACCTGGGTGTGAGCGAGAGTGCCGCTGGGCAGAGCGTGACCGTCTTCGCGATCGGGGCGATCCTCGCCGCGATCCCGCTCACCAAGGCGACGATCGGCTGGCCGCGCCGACACCTGCTGCTGGTGGCGATCACAGGATTCGCGATCGCCAACACCGTCACCGCGTTCTCCGAGAGCTTCGCGCTTACGCTGGCCGCCCGGTTCCTCGGCGGCATCGTCGGCGGGTTGCTCTGGGCGCTGCTGGCCGGGTACGCGGTACGGATGGTTCCCTCACATCAGCGCGGCAAGGCAATGGCGATCGCGATGTCGGGCGCGATCGTCGCCCTGTCCATCGGAGTTCCTGCCGCGGCGCTTCTGGCCAAGCTCATCGAGTGGCGATACGCGTTCGGGATCATGACCGTCCTGACGCTCGCGTTGATCGTGTGGGTCATCGCGGCGGTGCCGAACTTTCCCGGACAGGCGAAGGGCTCACGGCTCCCGCTCACCCGCACCTTCCGCATTCCCGGTGTAGCGCCCGTGCTTTTCGTGACCCTCACGTTCGTACTCGCCCACAGCATCCTCTACACGTACATCGCCCCGTTCCTCACGCCACTCGGCATGGCAAGTCAAGTCGACGCCGTGCTGCTCACCTTCGGCCTGGTGTCGCTGGTGAGCATCTGGATCACCGGAGCGCTCCTCCATCGGCACCTGCGCCTCCTCATGATCCTCGCGTGTGCGCTCTTCGCGACATGCACGCTGCTGCTCGGCATCTTCTCCGGCGTGCCTACGCTCGTCTACGCCGGCGCAGCGCTCTGGGGGCTCGCGTTCGGCGGCACCTCCACCCTGCTGCAGACCGCGGTCGCCGAAGCGGCAGGTGACGCCGGCGATGTCGCCCAAGCACTCCTCACCACCGGATGGAACATCGGAATCGCCGGCAGTGGCATCATCGGAGGCCTCGTCCTCGGCGGATTGGATGCGTCCTGGCTGAGTTGGGTCGCGCTCGCACTGCTCGTCCCTGCACTCGCCACTGTGCTCGTGGCACGCAAACACGGGTTCACCAAGGGAGAACTCGGCAGCCGCTGAACCACTCTACGTCGGCAACGGAGCCCAATCGGAGACGACGTGGCTCCAACGACAGCCCCGCCAGCGGGCGTTAGCCTGGCTCTATGGCAGACACTCGCCCTGGAGGCCGTACGGCCCGTACGCGCGCCGCGGTGCACACCGCGGTGCGCGAGTTGTTCGCCGAGGGGCATGACCAGCCGTCGGTGCGGGAAGTGTCCGAGCGGTCGGGTGTGCACGAGGTGACGATCTACCGGCGCTGGGGGCGGATCGAGTCGCTGGTGCTCGACGTCGCGGTCACGCAGCTCAACGAGGAGTCGCCGTTCCCGGACAGCGGCGACCTGCGCCGTGATCTGCTCGACTGGGCACACGCGGTCGCCGGACAGGTGAAGACGCGTGAGGGGTTCGCGCTGTTCCACGCGCTCGCCGCGGCCACTTCCCCGCTCGCCGGTGGCAAGCCCGCTCCGACCGCTGACGACGCCGCCCGGTATCTGCGGCAGCGCACCACTCAGATGCAGCGGGCGTTGGACCGGGTCGAGGCGGCGGGGGGCAAGCCGCCGACGGTCGCCCACATCTTCGATGTCGTGCTCGCACCTATCTACCTGCGCGCGGTCTTCGGCTATGAGTCCCCTGACCAGGACCTGGACGCCCTGGTGGACCGGGCGCTGCGCACGGCCTGAGCCTTACCGCAGGAAATCTTGCATTAGCTGTTCCCCTGGCGCATACTCCTCGTTAACGTAAGTTTTCTTACATTAAGCGGCCCAGGGAGTATTCATGGCTGGCAGCACACAGACGCTTCGCGACCGGGTCGCCATCGTCACGGGCGCGAGTTCGGGCATCGGGGCGCAGATCGCGCGTGAACTCGGTGCCACCGGTGCCCGGGTCGCCCTGGTGGGACGGGACGCGCGGCGTCTCGAGACGGTCGCCGCGGAGCTGAGGGCGGCGGGCGCGGAGGCCGAGCCGATCGCCGCCGACCTCACGACCGGCGCCGGTCCCGGGAAGGTCGTCGACCGCACGCTCGCGCGCTTCGGGGGCATCGACGTGCTCGTGCACGCTGCCGGGATCTTCCTGCCGACGCCGTTCGCCGACACCACCGACGAGCAGCTCGACGACCAGTGGGCGACCAACGTCCGGGCGCCGTTCCGGCTGACCAGGGCGGCCGCCGGACATCTCGGTGACGGCAGCAGCGTCATCTTCGTCTCCTCCATCTGCGGGCACGTCGGGTTTCCGAACTCCAGCGCCTACTGCGCGACCAAAGGCGCGGTGGAGCTGCTGGTCAAGTCACTGACCGCCGAGTTCGCCCCGCGGGGCGTCCGGGTCAACGCCGTCGCTCCCGGCAACGTGCGGACGAGCATCAACGCACACCTGCTCGAAGACTCCGACTACGAGCGCCAGATGCTCGAGTCCACCCCCGCCGGACGGGTCGGCGAGGTCGGTGACATCGCGCCGGCGGTCGCCTTCCTCGCCTCCCCCGCCGCCTCCTACATCCACGGTTCCAGCCTGCTGATCGACGGCGGCTGGGTGGCTTCGTGAGGAGCCCCGCCATGCCCGGCTTCCGCGAACTCGTGACGGCGAGCGGTCTCGACGCCGTCACGGAGCACCTCGACGAAACGCTGGTGCTCGCCGCGCTGCGAGACGTGCACGGCCTGTCCGGCAGGCTCGAACGCGTCGCCTCGGAGAAGGACGAGACCTTCGTCCTGCACACGGCCGACACCCGCCACCTGGTGAAGGTGGGTGGCGAGGGCGAATCGGCCGAGGATCTCACGCTGCAGACGGCGGTGCTGCGCCACCTCGCGCGCACCGCGCCCGGTCTGCCGATCCCGGTCGTCCGGTCCGGTGTGGACGGAGCGGACGTGCACGACATCGCGCCACTGGACGCGAGCGGGCCGAGGCTGCTGCGGGTCCTGTCGTACCTCCCTGGCGAACCGCTGAGCGGGAGTGAGGCCGATCCGGCACCCTTCGGGGGCTACCACGCACAGCTCGTCCGCGCGCTCGCCGGCTTCCGCGGTGAGAACCAGGAACGGACCTTGATCTGGGATCTGCGCCATCTCGGCGCTCTCGCTCCCGTACTGGACACAGTGGACAGTGCGGACCGGATGCTCGCGCGCGACGTACTCGCCGAGTTCGCGCTCCATGTCCGGCCCGCCGGACTGGACACCCAGGTGGTGCACAACGACTTGAGCCCGCACAACCTCCTTGTCGGCACTCGTGGAGCCTTGACCGGGATCCTCGATTTCGGCGACGTGGTGCGCACGGCGGTGGTCTTCGACCTCGCGATCGCGTTGTCGAACCTTCTCGAGGTGGACGCCGCCGACCCGTGGGCGGTCCCGCTCGCGTGGCTACGCCACTATCTCCGGATCAGGCCGGTCGCCGAAGAAGAACTCAAGCTTCTTCCGCTGCTGGCGACGGCACGACTGGTACAGCGGGCGCTCATCTCGTCGTGGCGGGCCCGGCGGGATCCGGCACGCGCGGCGTATGTGCTCTCGCACGCCTCCCGCGATTGGACGACGGCCCGTGTGACGTTCGCCGGTCTGGACGCCGCCGCCGAACGGGTACTCGCGGAGTCGCGGCGATGAGCCGCCCGCGCGGGCCGGAAATGGTCAACGGCTTCACCGGCGCGTCCTTGGCCGCGCAGCCGCCGCACATCCGGGAGCTCCTCGTCCGGCGCGAGAAGGTGCTCGGGCCGGGATACCAGCTGTTCTACACGAACCCGGTCGAGGTCGTTCGCGGCGAGGGCGTGCACCTCTACGACTCCGTGGGCAACGAGTACCTCGACGCCTACAACAACGTCGTCTCGCTCGGACACTGCCATCCCGCCGTCGTCGAGGCGGTCACCCGGCAGCTGTCGAAGCTCACCACGAACACCCGCTACCTGCAGGCCGATCTGCTCGACTTCTCCGAACGGTTGCTCGAGACGTTCCCCGCGGAACTCGACCGGGTCACCTACACCTGCACCGGCTCGGAAGCGAACGACCTCGCCCTGCGCATCGCGCGGGCGCACACAGGCAACACCGGGATCATCGTCACGCGCAACGCCTACCACGGGGTGACCGCCGAGGTGGCGGCGTTCTCCCCGTCCCTCGGCCCGACCTCGCCTTTGGGACCGCACGTGCGCACCATCAGCGCGCCGGACCCCCTGCGGCACGGCGCCTCGGTGGTGGCCGAACTGCGCACCGAGATCCGGGCGGCCATCGACGATCTCCGGCGGCACGGATTCGGGGTCTGCGCGCTCGTGGTGGACAGCATCTTCTCCTCCGACGGCGTGCAGCCGGTTCCGACGGATCTGCTCGGCGTACTCGCCGCCGAGGTCCGTGCGGCGGGCGGGGTCTACTTCGCGGACGAGGTGCAAGCGGGGTTCGGCCGCACGGGAACGGGATGGTGGGGTTTCGGCAGGCATGCGGTCGTGCCCGATCTGGTGACCTTGGGAAAGCCGATGGGCAACGGGATCCCGGTGGCCGCGACGGTGCTGCGGCACGAGGTCGGCCAGGAATTCGGCCGGAAAGTGCGCTACTTCAACACTTTCGGCGGCAGCAACGTACCGATCGCCGCGGCCGCGGCAGTGCTCCGCACCATCGAAGGCGAAGGTCTCATCGACAACGCCCACAAGATCGGCGCACAGCTGAAGCAGGGGTTCGCCCGCATCGTCTCGGACCACCCTCGCCTCGCCGACGTACGCGGCGCCGGGTTGTTCCTCGGAATCGAGGTGACCGCACCGGAAGGCACGAAGCCGGACCGGGTCCTCGCCCAGTCCCTTGTGGACGATCTGCGTGAACACTTCGTGCTCGTGTCGGCGTCCGGGCCGCACGGCAACGTCATCAAGATCCGGCCGCCGCTGGTGTTCGACGCCTCCGACGCCGCACTGCTGCTCGAACGCTTCGCCGATTCGGCCGCCCGAATCCTTCCCTCCTGAGGTGATCATGACCGCACCGACGATCGACCTGAACGCGGACGCCGGCGAAAGCTTCGGCCGGTGGACGCTCGGCGACGACGAAGCCTTGTTCCGGCACATCACGACCGCCAACATCGCCTGCGGCTATCACGCCGGCGATCCGGCGACCATGCGGTCGTCCCTGATCCGCGCACGGGAGGCGGGGATCGCCGCGGGCGCCCACCCCGGCTACCCGGACCTGCTCGGCTTCGGCCGCCGGGCGCTGCCCGCGACCGACTCCGACGTGGTCGACTACATCCTCTACCAGGTCGGCGCGCTCGCCGGGCTCGCCGCGGTCGAGAACGTGCCCCTCACCCATGTCAAACCGCACGGCGCGCTCATGGGGCGGATCTGCCGTTCGCCCGAGCTGGCGACCAGGGTCGCGCGAGCGCTCCAACCGGTCCTCCCGGGTGTGCCGCTGATGTTCGCGCCCACCGAGGCGATGCGCGCGGTCGCCGCGGCGGGCTTGCCGGTCATTCCGGAGAACGCGGCCGACCTCGACTTCGACCAGGACGGGATCAACATCGTCGAGCCGGTCCCGCGGGCCAAGGACCCGGAGGCGATCGCCGATCGTGCGCTGGACATGGCGCGCGGCACCGTCCGCACGGCCGGCGGGACGGTGATCCCGATGCCGGTGCGCTCGATCTGTGTGCACGGTGACCGGCCGAACGCGGTCGCGATCGCGGCGGCCGTGCGACGGCGCCTCGAAGCGGCGGGATTCCTCCTGCGCGCCCCCGAGCAGGCGCCATGAGCGCCTACGAGTTCTTCGCCGACGGCGCACGAGCCAGCTTCGGTGGCGACGAGTTCGTGTTCGTCGAAGTGTGCGAAGGGATGGACCTCGCGCAAGCGCTGCGGATCCAGGCGATCACCGGGGAGCTGGCCCGGCGCGAGCTGCCCGGCGTCCTCGACGTCGCCCCGGCCAACGCGAGCTATCTCGTGCGCGCCGACCCGGACGTGCTGCACCCGCGCGAACTCGTGCGCACGCTGGCCCGTTTGCACGACCGGTTCGAGGAGGCGGGCTCGGTGGCGCTGGACACGGAGATCGTCGAGATCCCGGTCTGGTACGCGGATCCGGAGACCGAGCGGACCTGCCTGAAGTTCCGGGACCGGCACCAATCGCCGACGGAGACGGACATCGCCTACACCGCGCGCATCAACGGGCTGGCCTCGGTGGCCGACCTCGTCGCCGCGCACACGTCGGCGCCGTTCATCGTCACCTTCCCGTGTTTCAAGCCGGGCAACACCGAATGCGTCCAGCTCGTGCCGCGCGAGCGGCAGATCCAGGCGCCCAAGTATCTACGCCCGAGGACGGAAACCCCGGCCAGGGCGGTCGCGCACGGCGGCGCGTTCACCGTCGTGTACCCGACCGCGGGGGTCGGTGGCTACCAGCTGCTCGGCCGCTCCCCCGTCCCGGTCGCCGACCTCACCCAGCGGACTCCCGGGTTCGAGACATCGAAGGTGCTCGCCACGATCTCGACGCTGCTGCGCTTCCGGCCCGTCTCCGGCGAGGAGTACGAGCAGTTGCGCACCGACTCACGCGAAGGCCGGTACCGGTATCGGCGCGCACCAGTGCGCTTCGCACTCGCCGAGTTCCTCGCCGACCCCGCAGGCTATCCGCGCACTTTGGAGGCGGCGTTGTCATGCTGACGGTCCTCTCCCCCGGCGCCCGCACCCTCGTCCAGGATCTCGGCCGCGACGGGCAATACGCCATCGGACTGCCCCCTTCTGGAGCGCTCGACCAGTACTCGCACCGCTGCGCCAACCTGCTCGCCGGCAACCACGAGAACGCGGCGACGCTGGAAATCACCATGATCGGACCGGCAGTGCACTTCACCGAACCGGCGACCGTGGCGGTCACCGGCGGCGAAGCCGACGTCGACATCGACGGCGTGACCGTGTCGTGCTGGCGGACGCTGTTCGTGGAACCCGGCCAGGTGCTGCGGATCGGCGCGCTGCGCACCGGTTGCCACGCCTACCTCGCGGTGCGCGGCGGGATCGGGACCGAGCCGTTCCTCGGGAGCCGGTCCACCTACCAGAGTTCGGCGATCGGCGGGCACGACGGCCGGGCGCTCGTCTCCGGCGACGTCCTGCCGGTCGGCGACGAGACCGGGATGTTCCGTCCCGGCGCGGGCAGCACCGTCGATCCCCGGCTGCGTCCCGTCCTGGGCGGGCATCAGCGCCTCCGGCTCGTCGAAGGACTGTGCCGTCACCGGTTCACCGACGAAAGCGTCCGCGAGTTCTTCTCCTCGACGTTCACCGTCTCGCCCGAATCCGACCGCACCGGTCGCCGCCTGATCGGACCGGCACTGCGGTTCGTCGACCGTGAAGCCCCGTTCGGCGCGGGCGACAACCCCAGCAACGTGGTCGACCTGGGCTACCCGGTGGGGTCGGTGCAGGTACCCAACGGCGAGGAGGCCATCTGCCTGCTGCGCGACGCCGTGACGGGAGGCGGCTACGCGACGATCGGCACGGTCGTGAGCGCCGACCTCGACGTGCTCGCCCAGCTCAAGGCACCGGACACGGTCGACTTCGTGCCGGTGTCACTCGACCAGGCGGTCACCGCCCGCCACGAGCGTCACCAGCGGCTCAAACAGGTGCGGCACGGCCTGCGGCTGCTCTCCCTGTACTGAATCCCGTTCCGGCACCATCCGGCCGTCCCGGAGGACGGCGCGAACCCCCGTTCGCCAGCCCGCACGTGCCCGCGTGCCGTCGACTTTCCGTACCCCTCCCCTGCTCCGAGGAGCACCGCCATGACCACCCCCGATCTCGCCGGCTCCACGCTGACCGGCAGAACCCCGGCGTCCGGCGCCGCCAAGTGGACCTTCCGGACCCTGCTCATCCTGCTCGTCCTCGACCTGACCTACCTCGTCAACGCGATGGACCGGCAGGTGTTCGCCATCCTGCTGCCCGATATCAAGCAGGCCTACGCGCTCACCGGCAACCAGGCCGGGACGCTGTCGACGATCTTCACCCTCGGCATGGGCCTGGCCGGTATCCCGGCCGGTTATCTGGCCGACCGGATCGGCCGGAAACGGATCATCATTGCGAGCCTTCTGCTGTTCTCGATCACCTGCGCGCTCCAGGCGACGGCAGCCGGGCTCGTCGACCTGACCGTGTGGCGGATCCTGTCCGGTGTCGGCGAAGGAGCCCAGAACGCGGCGCTATACGCCGCTGTCGGCGCGTACTTTCACCGCAACCGCGCGGTGGCGATCGGGTCGATCAACGCCGCGTTCGGGCTCGGCGCGTTCGCCGGTCCGCTCTTCGGCGGCGCGCTCCTGTCTTCGACGGGCGACTGGCGCGTCCCGCTCTACGTGTTCGGCGCGATCGGCCTCGTGATCCTCGTCGTCCTCATCTTCGCGGTGCCGCGGTCGGTGACGGAGATCGGCCGCCACGAGGAGCCGCGCACCACGTCGGCACCGGGCGATGCCGTCCGATTCTTCAACCGGCGCGTCGTCTGCTGCACCATCGCCACCGTCGCCGCGGGCTTCACCATCTACGGCTACCTCGGGCTGTATCCCACCTATCTCCGCGAGACGCACGGCTACGCGTCCGACCAGACCGCGCTCGCCGCCGGTATGTTCGGGCTCGGCGCGCTCACGGCGGTCTTCTGCGGCATCTTCGCCGACCGGTTCGACCAGCGGCTGGTCAACGTGGCCGGATTCGCCGCGATCGCCGGATGCGGGGCCGGGATCTTCGTCCTCGGCACGACCTATCCCGCGCAGCTCGTGTTCTCCCTGCTGCTGGGGGTCGCCTTCACCGGGGTCGTCTACACCAACACCAGCGCGCTCATCCAGCGTTCGGTGCCCAGCGCGAAGGTCGGCCGGGCGACGGGCCTGTTCGTCGCGGCCATGTACATCCCGGCGAGTTTCTCCGGCTATTTCTTCGCGGCCACCAAAACCGCCTTCGGCTGGCAAACCGCCGGGGTCATCCAGTTGTGCGCCATCCCGGTCGTCGGCCTCGTCGCCATGGCCGCGATGGGCAAGGCGCGCGACTGACCACAAAGGACAGAAGAAGAAAGGAAGCCATGACACAGCACTACGAGCCCTACAGTGAAGTGCGTGACGGCATGCGGATCGACTGGGATGTGCGGATCACGATGAGCGACGGGGCGACGCTCGCCGTCGACATCTTCCGGCCGGACGACGACGAGCCGCACCCGGTGCTGCTGGCGGCCAGCCCGTACGGCAAGGGACTCGCGTTCGCGGAGGGGTTCGCGTCCGCGTTCTCCGCTCTCGTGCGTGAACACCCCGAAGTGACGGAGAAATCGACCAGCGCGTACCAGGTCTGGGAATACCCGGACCCGGAACGGTGGGTCCCGGATGGCTACGTCTGCGTGCGGATCGACGTGCGCGGTACGGGCGGCAGCGAGGGTGAGATCGACTTCTTCTCCCCGCGTGAGACACAGGACCTTTACGAAGCGATCGAATGGGCAGGCGTCCAGCCGTGGAGCAACGGCAACGTCGGCATGCTCGGTATCTCGTACCTCGCGACCAACCAGTGGCAGGCCGCCGCACTGTCCCCGCCACACCTCAAGGCCATCTGCCCCTGGGAAGGCGCGTCCGACTTCTTCCGTGAGTACACCCACCACGGCGGGATCCCCTCGGAGTTCATGCCCGGCTGGGCGCCGCACCAGGTGCTGCGCATCCAGCACGGCCGCGCGGAGGCGCCGGTCAATCCGAACACCGGCCGCAAGGTGTCGGGCAAACCGGTGCGCACGGAGGAGGAACTGCGGGCGGCCGCGATCCGGATCTCCGAGGTGCTGCTCGACCGGCCCGTCATCGACGACTACTACCGGGACCGCACCGCGGTTCTGGAGAAGATCTCCGTGCCCGTGCTCACCGCCGCCAACTGGGGCGGTATGGGCCTGCACTCGCGAGGGAACTTCGAGGGCTACCAACGCGTTTCGTCCGAGCGGAAGTGGCTGGAAGTGCACGGGCTCGAACACTGGACGGAGTTCTACACCGACTACGGCCTCGATGTGCAGCGGCGCTTCTTCGACCACTTCCTCAAAGGCGAGGCCAACGGGTGGGACGACCAGCCGCCGGTTCAGCTGCAGGTGCGCACGCCCGATGGCTTCTTCCCGCGACACGAGTGGGAATGGCCTCTCGCGCGCACGGAATGGACCGAACTGCACCTCGACCTCGACGCCGGTACCTTGATCGACCGCGCTCCGGCCGGCGCGCAGCACTCGGAGTTCGTCGCACGGTCGGAAGGACTGATGTTCACCTTGCCGCCCGCCGACCAGAAGATGGAGTACACCGGTCCCGCGGCGCTGAAACTCTTCGTCTCGTCCACCACCGAGGACGCTGACCTGTTCGCCACGGTGCACCTGTTCGACCCCGAGGGCACCGAAGTGCTTTTCCCGACCGCCTTCGAGCCCCACGGCCCCGTCGGCCAGGGCTGGCTGCGCGTCTCGCACCGCGAACTCGACCCGGACCTGTCGCGACCGTATCGGCCATGGCAGCGGCACACCGAGATCTCCCCGCTGGTCCACGGGCAGGTGTACGAAGTGGACGTCGAGATCTGGCCACTGTCGATCGTCGTCCCGGCCGGATACACCCTCGGGGTGTCCGTGCGCGGCCAAGACTATGAACACCACCTCCCCGGGCCGCACGAGATCGTCTACGGTCGTGAAATCCGCGGGAGCGGCGCCTACTGGCACGAGCTCCCCGGCGACCGGGACCGGCCGGCCTTCCACGGCCGGACCACGCTGCACAGCAACGAGAAGCAGCGGCCGTACCTGCTCCTGCCCCGGATCCCGCATGCCTGAGTACCGCCTTGTCCGGTGGCTGCCGGCCCCGCCCGGCAGCCACCGGTATCACAGCCGTGTCGCTTCCAGGACGACGAAAGGGCTGGGGGTCGGCACGATCCGGTCGATAGTGAAACCGGCGCTGTCGAGCAACGCCCGGTATCGGCCTTCGGTGCGTTCCCTGCCTTCCAAACGGCGAGCATCGTGACATCCATGGCTTTGCTCGGACGATCTGCGCGCCTACGAGTCCATGATGTGGATGCCCTTGCCCGGTTCCCATCGCGACCTTGGTGCTCGCCCGGCTCATCGAAGGGTGGGGCTAGGCCGCGCCCCGCTCGGTGCCGGGCCGGCCGATACCAGATTCGCGTGCGCGCCGTCGTAGCACCAGGACCACCGCGGCCGCACAGAGCAGGAGCATGCCAGCGGCCACCCAGACGACACCGGGAACGGGCATCTCGTTCGGATCGTCGCGGACGAACCCGAGCTCCCCCTTCCGATCGGCCGGGCCACCGGGAAGCCGGTCACCGTACCGTTTCGCGACCTGCCGCTGGTAGTCGGCGAGGGGGACGGGCTCGCCGACGGCGTTCTGCGGCAGGCTCGCCCGCAACAACGTGACCTTGCCCGGTTCGAGGGCGTACCAGCCGTTGATCTGGGGCTCACCGAGTAGCGCGGCTCCCGGCGGGAGGGTCTCCGCGAGCTCGCGTTCGTCCTCGCCCGACAACGCCGCCTCGGCCGTCCAACCGTCAGCGCCCTGTGGCGCGACCTGAAGCGTCGCCTTCCGGCCGTCGGCAGCCGTGACCACGACGGCGACATAGGCGAGTCTTCCGGCGGGCGCACCGGGAATCCCCCGGACGAAATCCGGATTGATCGCGTAGGCGGGTATGCCCGTTCCCGCGATCCCAAGCACTCCCGGTGCGGAAAGCCCGCCCTGTTCGAGGTTCGTTCTGGCGATGCTCGCCGCAGCCGGGGTGTGTGCGGCGGCGACGGCGGCCGAGAGCCGGGCCGCGTCGAGACGCGGTACTTCGTCGCTTCGGGCACCGGCGGCGGGCGAGAACGCCACGACGGCGAGCAGGATCGCCGCCGACAGGGAGATCGCTCGAACAGGACGGGCCATGACGGGTCAGCCCTTCCTGATGCCGCTGATGGTGTCGGCCCAGCTGAACGAGCTGTTGCTCAGATAGCTGTTGTAGGTACGGGTCTGGTAGCGCTGATACGACGGCCACGGGTCGCCGTAGTTGATCGTGGAGTTCCCGGCGTCGTAGCCGTAGATCGTCTGGGCGTGGTAGCCGCCGTTCGACCAGTTGATGTCCGCCATGATCGGCTGCCCCGCGTCGATCTGGCGCCGCACCTCGTTCCACGACAGCGCACTGTCCACATAGGTGGCCTGGAACCCGGTGTTGCGGAAGCCCTGGGCGATCTCGGTCATGTAGGCCGTTTCGTTCGGACAGTATCCGACCGCGGTTCCCTTGGTCTCGGCACAGAACTCGTCCTGGCTGATCGAAGCACCGAGCGCCTGTTCGATGCCCGCGCCGTCCGCGGCCCAGCACCACATGTCGTACTTCTGTTCCAGCTGGGTGTAGCGCAGGACCCGCTTGGCCGCGACGGCGTCCTTCGCCGCGCCGCTCGCGATCTTCAGGTGGGTGTTGTCCGCGACCTTGGAACTTTCGACGCCGCCGGGGTGCCCGGTGTCCTTCGCCTGCGCGACGGGGGCGAGCACGACCACCGCGGCGAGCGCGGGCACCATCAGGAACGTGCCGGTGACGGCACGACGAATCGCCTTCATTCTTTTCTCCATAAGGGATTTCGAGGAATGAGCACCGCGGTTCGCCTAGTTTCGGCCGACCCTTCCCCTCGATCAACCGACTAAAGTCGAATCGGATCGGCGTTTGTGCGCCACTGGCGCACGAACGCCTTTCCTCGGCTACGGTGCATGGCACCCTTGTCCGAGGAGGCGACGATGCCGAACACCGATCCGCTCTACGAACGTTTGCGCAGCCTCGGACTGCGCAAGGCTCAGGCGCGGATTTACGGCGCGCTGCTGCGAAACGGCCCGTCCACGATCGCCGATCTGGCGTCCCAGGTGGACTTGAACCACGCCAAGACCGAAGCCGCGCTCACCTCTCTGACCGCACTCGGCATGACGACCCGCGCGCTGGGCGAGGACAGCGAAACCGTCGCGCCCCTCGACCCTGCCGCCGCCGTCAAACTCTTGACCGCGCGGCGCGAAGCCGAACTGACGGCGGCGGGGCAGGACACCCTGCAGACCTACCAGCGTTATCTCAGGCACTCCCCCGCACCGGCGGGCCCGGACGCCATCGAGTTCATCTCCGACGAGATCCTGCAGGACAAGGTGTGCGAACTGGAACACAGCGCCGCGGAGCGGATCCGCCTCCTGGACACCCCGCCCTACGGCGCACCTACGATCGACAACCCGATCGAACTGGCGAACCTCCGACGAGGCGTCCGCTACCAGGTGGTGTACGCGCGGGCATCGGTCCAGGACGCCCGATACTTCCGTGACAACATCGCCCCGTGCATGGCGGCCGGCGAACAGGCGCGCGTGGTGGGCACGGTCCCGGCCAAGATGATGATCGTCGACGACCGCGCGGCCCTGGTCTCCCTGACCGCCGCGAGCGCCGACCGGCACCGCAACGCGATCCTCGTCCGCGAGTGTGGCCTGCTCCCCGCGTTGTGCGCGCTGTTCTCCTCCGTCTGGGATCGCGCGAGCCTGCTGTCGGAACACGGCGAGAAGGTGGACGGCCTGCGCGAGGAGGACCTGCGCCTGCTCGGCCTGCTGGCCGGTGGCGCCACCGACGAGGTCGCCGCCCGGAACCTCGGCATCAGCAGGCGCAGCGTGACCCGCAGCGTCGAACGGCTGATGGCCGCCACGGGCTCGACCAGCCGCTTCGAACTCGCCTTGAACGCCGCCCGCGCCGGCTGGCTGTGACGGAACAAGCCGGCGATAGGCGGCCCCCGGTCCGGATCAGGCGCCGATCACCTGGTGGATTTCGTCCAGCACCAGCGAGACGTTGCCCGCACCCGCGGTGCGGTCGCGGTCCGAATCGTTCTCCACCGCGACGATGGTGTCCCGCTGCCCCGGTCCGGTGGCCATGATCGGGCCACCGGAGTCGCCGCCACCGGGGATGCCGGTGACCCGGCCGAGGCAGAGGTCCCGGCCGTCTCCGCCGCCCGGCGGGGTGAACCGTTCACAGCGCGCTTGGCCCGGGGGAAGCACCCGCTGAACGGCCTCTTTGAGCACATCGGACTGACAGGTGGTCTCGTCCTCCTGACACGTCGCGCCCCACCCGTACTGCCGCACGATCTGCCCAGGACGCACGGAATCCGGAGCGGGGAGCCGGGCGGGCTTGACGTCCATCGGCGGCACCCTGATCAGCATCATGTCCGCGATCCCGACGCCGTGGGTGCTGCCGGGCACCGGCCGCACGGTCGTGCCCTTGCGCTGGTCCAGATCGCCCACCCGGAAACTGATGCGGGAATCGTCGATCTGCTGTCCCGCGTCGAAGAAGCAGTGCGAGGCACTGAGGATCCACTCACGACTGATCGCGGTCGCGGTGCAGAACGGCGTCTCGTCGACCACCATCCGGACCGCCCATGGCGCATAGGAGCTGACCGAACCGCCGATCACCGCGGAGGCGGCGGGGGCGGGGACGACCGCACCGAGCGCCACCAGCGCGGGAAGCATGACCAACTTGGCCGAAGTACGAAGCTTAATCGTGCGTTCTCCTCGGTCCTTTGTGGAACGGTGGGATCGTCCTATTCTCACCGACACCGGGAACTTTCGCGAAGGCGCGCTTTCCGCGCAACCTCGACACCGGCCGTACGTCCACTCCGGACATCGCAGGTCACCGTCGACCTTCCGGCACGACCGCCGCCGCCAGGTGCCCTGTCGGACACCGAAGAGTGTCCGGTCGTGCAACGCGCCAGCCTGGACCGGCCGACGAAAGCGGGCCGCGCCATCCCTTCGCTGGCTTCAAGGTCGGGAGGTGGCCTTGGTGGCGTGGTTCTGGTAGCTGAATGTCCGGTTGATGGCTGGATGTGCGGTTTTCGAGGGGGTCGGTCCGGTCTCGGAGTTCGATGACACCGGAATCTCATCGCGGCAGGTTCGAGTGTGGAGGATTTGGGACGTTCAACGTCCTGAATCCTCCACACTCGACGGGGTGGCGCTCACGCGTGTGCCAGGCGTTGACGATGAAGGAATGGGGACGTTGAACGTCCCGATTCCTTCATCGTCGGGGGGCGCTCCGGTCTTGGCACTTGATCAACGGAGGACCGGGGACACTCAACGTCCCCGATCCTCCGTCGATCAAGACCGTGCCACCCCCGCAACCCCGGCGAACGACAGCCGAGTGGGGAGGATTTGAGACGTTCAACGTCCCAAATCCTCCCCACTCGCCCACAACAGCATCCAGAACAAGCTCTACAAGCTCACCGAGATGACATCAGGATCCAGCGGGCAGGCAAATACCGGACCACCAGAACCCAAATCGCCACTCACAACCCCGACCACAAAGCGTGCATATGGGCATCAATCAGACATTTACCCGACTGAAACTGTCCCTTGTGGACGCTCGAGATGTAGCCGACTCTCGTCGGACGGTCCAGATCCGCGACGCCGAAGGCTCCCCTCACCACATCGTACGCGGCTAAGGGAGCCTTCAGTCCGGCACGACCCGCCCCTGAAGCACCTGAACCAGGCACCTGCACCGAGCAGTGTCCCTTAAGGACAGTCAGGAGCGACGGCTCTTGCGGCCGGTCACCTTGTTGTAAATGACCAGCACGATCACCGCGCCGATGACCGACCCGATCCACCCGGCGGGCTGGAAACCGCGGATGCCGACCGTCAGCAGGCCGAACAACAGACCGCCCACGACCGAGCCGACCACACCCAGCACGATGGTCCGCAGCAGGCCGATGTCGTCCTTGCCCGGGACCAGTGCTCGCGCGATGAACCCGGCGATCAGGCCGAACAGAATCCAGCCCAGGATGGTCCAGAACATCTTGTCCCCTCACTTCGGTCGAACGGCACTTTCACAGTACGGCGCGGAAGGACACCGGCGCCAACCGCGGCTTGACGGGGCCCTCGTTCATGTCCCCAATCGCCGGTTGGCGTTCTCCGTCGCCTCGGTGATCTTCGACAGGAACGCGGTGACGACACGGAGTTCCTCGGGGTCGGCGGTGCGGAGCGTGGCCGCGATCTCGGTCCCGGCGAAGGCGAGGAACCGGCGGGCGTGCTCTCGCGCGGCGGGGGTCGGGCGCAGGGTGACTCGGCGACGGTCGCTGCTCTCACGGCTGCGCTGGACGTGACCGGCGCTTTCGAGCCGGTTCAGCAGAATCGTGGTGGCCCCGGTGGTCATGGCGATCCGCCGGGACAGCTCCGCCGGCGAGAGCGGTGTGCCCGCTTCGGCGGCCCAGGTGATCTGGCCCAGTGCGTTGGCGTCCGAAACGGGCAGCCGCATCCAGACGGCGAGATGCCGGTGCATCTCACCGAAGCCGACCGCCCAGTCTCGAAGCCGCTGCATCACCTCGATCTGGAGCAGTGTCCAGTTCTCGGTCAACGGGTCGGCCTCGGCCATGCGACCTCCTTTTGCACCATAGTAGCTTTGCAGTAAAGCTACTACGACCACTACTGACAGGGGAACTCGGATGACCACTCGACATGCCGTGGTGTCCGGCGCGAGCATCGCCGGACTCTCAGCCGCTTTCTGGCTGCGGCGCACCGGCTGGGAGGTGACCGTGCTGGAACGGGCGACGGCGTTTCGCGACGGCGGGCAGAACGTCGACGTCCGCGGTGTCGGCCGCGAGGTGCTCGCCAGGATGGGCCTGACCGACGCGGTGAAAGCGCAGAACACCACCGAGACCGGCACCGTCTTCGTGGACGCTTCCGGCGAAGTGCGGGTGGAACTGCCCTCCGACGGCGCGACCGCCGAACTCGAAATCCTGCGCGGCGATCTCGCCGGCACGATCCTGCGGCAACTGCCCGAGGGAGTCGAGATCGGGTACGGCGACCCCATCGCCTCGGTCCGGGAAGAGGCCGACGCGGTCACCGTGACCACGAGCGCCGGCCGGGTCCTGCGGGCCGACCTGCTGGTCGTCGCCGAAGGGGTCCGCTCCACCACCCGCGACCTGCTCTTCGAGGGCCAGGTCGACCGCCGCGCGCTGGGCATCACCATGGTCTTCGGCACCATCCCGCGCACCACCGGCGACGACAGCCGATGGCGCTGGTACACCACGGTCGGCGGACGGCAGGTCCACCTGCGCCCGGACCACCACGGCACCACGCGCGCCATCCTCGCCTGCACGGAGGCCGAAGACCCGACCCGGCTCGACCGGGCCGAGGCCCTGACCCGGCTCCGCGACCGCTTCTCCGGCGTGGGCTGGGAAGCGCCCCGGATCCTGGACGGGTTCGACGCCTCCGACGACGTCTACTTCGACCATCTCACCCAGATCCGCATGCCGGTCTGGCACCGCGGGCGGGTGTGCCTGGCCGGTGACGCCGCCTGGTGCGTGACCCCGATGGGTGGCGGCGGCGCCTCGCTCGCGCTCGTCAGCGGCTACGTCCTCGCCGCCTGCCTGTCCGGCACCGGATCCGGCTCCCTCTCCCCCGGGCTCACGGCCTACGAGAACTGGATGCGGCCACTCGTCGACGACGTCCAGGGACTCCCCCGCTGGATCAAACCCTTCGCCTTCCCCCGGACCCGGTTCGGCCTGACGTTGCGCAGAGCGGCCGACAAAGCACTCATGACACCGGCACTGGCACCCCTGATGGCGAGGTTCACCAGGGTCGCCGAAACCGACCGCGCGTTGCCGTCCATCACGGCGACAGGAACGGCGAGGTGAACGACCCGGGCGGACACCGCGCCTGAATGCCAATTCCTCCCGGGCGGACTGTCACTCGGACGCGCGATTCCCCACCGTGAGAACCCGATTTCCGCCGGTACGTGTTTTCCACGACGTTCAGGCGAATGCGTTCCTCTATACCTGGAACTCCGTTCCGGCGTCGGAGCGGTTCTTCCGAGAGGACATGCGCAATGAAGCGTCGACCACAATGGACCGCCGCGATCGCCGGTGCGGTGATCGCACTGCTGGTGGCCGTGCCGGGAACATCGGGTCTGCCCGTCGGCGGAGTCGCGTCGGCGGCGACCGCCGAGGAAAGTCCTTACGCTCGAGGGCCTGCTCCGACGAAAGCCACTGTCGAGGCGGCCCTCGGGTCGTTCCGGATCGCGACCGAGAAGGTCCCGTCCGGGCAGGGGTTCGGCGGCGGGACGATCCATTATCCGACCGACACCGGCCAAGGCACTTTCGGTGCGATCGCGATCGCACCCGGCTTTCTCGAAACCGAGGCCGCCGTCGCCTGGTACGGCCCGCGGCTGGCGTCACAGGGCTTCGTGGTCATCACGTTCTCGACCACGAGCACCTGGGACACCCCGGACGTCCGATCGGAGCAGCTGCTCGCGGCCCTGCGCTACGTCACGGACAAGAGCCAGGCCAGGAGCCGGGTGGATCCGAACCGGCTGGCCGTCATGGGGCATTCGATGGGCGGCGGCGGTTCCCTGATCGCCGCGCAGAAGGCCCCCACCCTGAAGGCGGCCATTCCCTTGACGGGCTGGAATCCGAACACGATCTTCTCCGACCTGAAGGTCCCCACCTTCGTCGTCAGTGCCCAGAACGATTTCATCGCGCCGGACGGTGCGCATTCCCGCCCGTTCTACCAAAGCCTTCCCGCGTCGTTGAACAAGGCGTACATGCTGCTCTCGGGCGCCGGGCACATGGTGCCGACGAAACCGAACGTGACCATCGCCAAATACAGCATTTCGTGGCTGAAACGCTTCGTGGACGAAGACACCAGGTACGACCAGTTCCTGTGCCCCCTCCCGGCGAACGACCCGAAGATCGCCGCCTACCAGGGAACGTGCCCACTCACCTGAGCACCCCGGCCGCGGTGGCCTCCGGGTCACCGCGGCCCGCCACGGGCCCGGTTCTCGACCCAGACGGCCAGCTGGGTCCGGTTGGCGAAGTCGAGTTTGTTCGAGATGTGCTGCAGATGCGTCTCCACGGTGCGGCGGGCGATGACCAGCCGTGCCGCGATCTCCCGGTTGCTCATCCCGGCCGCGACCAGCCGCGCGATCTCCGACTCGCGCGGTGTCAGCGGCGGCAGGACGTCCTCGGTGCCGTCGTCCCGGCGCGTGCTCGTTCCGCTCAGCGCGTCGTGCGGACTCCGCTGCCGCCCTTCACTGAAGGCGGCGTCGAACTTGTCGTCCCCCAGAGCTTTCCTGGTGGCTTCGCGGAACTCCCGGTGAGCCGTCGACACGGCCACATCGGGCTCGGCGCCGCAGCGATCCCAGAGTGTCGCGGCCGTTCCGAACAGGCCCGCCGCCCGGGTCCACTCCCCGCGTCGTGCGGAAACCCAGGCCAGACCGTCCACCCGGTATGCCGCGGACAGCACGTCCGACCCGCGAAGGTCGATCTCCAGTGCCGTGCGGATGGATCGTTCGCCTTCGTCGACGTCGCCGCCGAAGCAGACCTCCGCGACACCGATGCCGAACAGGGCCATCGAACGGTAGCGGTCCTCCCCCGCCTCCTCGCACTGCCTGCGCATCGAACCCAGCAGTTCCCGCGCTCCTGGCAGTTCCCCGCGATAGGCCAGAGCGACACCCTGGATGAACAGGGGGTGCATCTGACGTCGTGCGTCGCCCCGCTCGCGGAAGATCCGGACCGCGGCCGCGGCGTGGACGCTCGAATCCGGCTCGGCCGACAGCATCAGCACGAACGCCCGGGCGTGGGCGATGTACGGCGCCGCCTCGTCGTCCTCGACCGCCTCGGCCGCGGTCAGCCGCTCCTTGGCGAGCGGGAGGTTCGCGTGCAGCGCGGCGCAGAGAGAGGCGATCGCCAAACCGCGGGCACGACCCGGGGCCTCCGGAGGGAGCACGTCGAGCGCACGATCGATCCAGTCGCGTACCTCCCACGCGGCTCCGCGGGCGACCCAGTACTCGATCATGGCGGTCGCCATCGTCAGCGCCGCGTTCCCTTCGCCGGGCGTTCGCAACGACCACGACAACGCTTCCCGGACGTCGGCGTGCGCCGCGGTCATCCGCTCGAACGCCTCGTCCTGCCCCGGCCCGAACCAGGCGCCGGCGGCCTGCTCGATCAACCCGGCGTAGTGATCACGATGCCTGCCGGCCACCGCTGGCTCCTCGCCGGATTCGGCGAGCAGCCCGCCACCGAATTCACGAAGCAGCCGGAGCATTCGATAGTGGACCTTGTCCGTCCCGTCGACGCGGATCAGCACCGACTTGTCGACGAGACCGGCGACGGCGTCCAGTACCTCGTTCCCGGACCGGCCGCAGACGGCCTCGGCCGCGGACAGATCGAAGTGTCCGGCGAACACCGAGCAGCAAGCCCAGGCGGCCCGCTCGTCGGCGGTGCACAGGGAATGACTCCACTCGAGCGTGGCACGCAGCGTCCGATGCCGCTCCACGGGGAGCCGGAGACCGGTGACCAGCACCCCCGACCCCTGGTCGACCAGGTCGGCGATCTGCGACGGCGACAGGACGCGAACGCGGGCCGCGGCCAGTTCGATCGCCAGCGGCAGGCCGTCCAGTCGACGGCAGAGTCGGACAACGGACGCGGCATTGCTTTCGGTGACCTCGAACGAGGGAAGAACGCTCATGGCCCGTTCCTCGAACAACCGCACCGCGTCGAACGTGAGTGCCTCCTGGGGCGTGCGGGCCTCCTCGGGTGGAACGGGAAGGGGCTGGATCGCCAGAATGTGCTCGCCGTCGAGCCCCAGCGAGCACCGGCTGGTGGCCAGGACCACCAGATTCCGGCAGTCGCGAAGCAGCGCGGCGACCAGGTCGGCACAACCGGCGGGCAGATGCTCGCAGTTGTCCAGCAACACCAGCGATCGCCGGGGACGGAGGTACGACACCACGGCCTCCAGGTCCGTCCGGCCCGCGGTGTCGTGCAGCCCGAGGCTGTCGGCGACGGCGCGCGCGACCAGTCGTTCGTCCCGCAATTCGCCCAGTTCCGCGACGGCCACGCCGTCGGGGAAGCCCCGGGTGAGCGAACTGGCCACCTGGGCGGCCAGCCGGGTCTTGCCCACGCCGCCGGCACCGGTCAACGTGACCAACCGGCCCAAGCCGAGCAGCCGCCGCACTTCGTCCTCGTCCGCCGCGCGGCCGACGTAGCTCGTCAGTGCCCGCCGCCGGCCCTCACCGTCGCCCGCCATCCGCCTCATCGCCCACATCGAAGCACGTTCACCGGGACCGCGGATCCCCCGCGCCGAAGGCACCAGCGGACAGGAAATCCGTGTCCATTAGTGCCCCGATCGCGTGAGGCGCCGTGTCCTCGCGTCCGGATCGTCCATCATGACCCGGAGACCGACCATGATCCACCGCTGTTCGTGGAGGCGCCCGATGCCCGACCCGTGCCTGCTGGCCGTCTCGGCCGAACTGCCGTCCTCCCGGTGGTCCACGGCCGACCTGCTGGCCTCGGCGGGTGACCGTTTCAGCCCCCGGCTGGTCGCGATGCTGAGCGACCTGGGTGTGCGGACCCGGCACTCGGTGCTGGCGAACTACCCCGACGTGCTCTTCGCCGGGGCCGAACCCGAATTCGAGATCACCGCGTCGGGACTGGCCACCCGCGCGGTGCGGGACTGCCTGGCGAAAGCGGACATCGATCCCACCACCATCGGCCTGGTGCTCGGTGTCACCAGCAGCCCTGGGAGGTTGCTGCCGAGCCTGGTCTGCGACCTGTTCGCTTCGGTCCCGGAGATCCCCCGCGAGGCTGTCGCTCTCAGCCTCGAGTACCTGGGCTGTTCTGCGGTGGCGAAAGTGGTGGACACCGCGCGGTGGTTTCTCAACGCCGAGCCCGGCAAGCGCGTCCTGGTCTGCTTCATGGACGCGATCACCCCGCTCTCCCCTCCGCTTCCCGGGGAGTACGGGCACTTCAGCGAGGTGACGGACCGCCAGGACACGGTGAACGCGATGCACGGCTTCCTCTTCGGTGACGCCGCGGTGGCGATGCTGCTGGGCGGCGAAGGTGCGGGGCCGACGTTCGGGCCGGTGGCGCATCTGACGAACGAACAGCCGGACGACGCGGAACTCGGCACCATGCCGGACGGGGGCTCGGACATCCCGGTCGTGCACGGGCGGCGTCTCTACACGCTCAGCCAGCAGGTCACCCCGCGCGGGACGCACTACGCGGTCAGCACCGTGCGGTCTTTGCTGGCCGGAGGCTCCAGCGGGCTCTCCTCGCCGTCGGAGGCGGGACTGATGCTCCTGCACACCGGCAGCCGCCGCATCCTGGACGGTCTCTGCACCGAATTCGGC
Source organism: Amycolatopsis sp. lyj-90 (assembly GCF_046549035.1). Taxonomy (NCBI): domain Bacteria; kingdom Bacillati; phylum Actinomycetota; class Actinomycetes; order Pseudonocardiales; family Pseudonocardiaceae; genus Amycolatopsis; species Amycolatopsis sp. lyj-90. The sequence goes on along the minus strand of NZ_JAJPWP010000001.1, from coordinate 476,995 downwards.
GTCGCCCCGGACGGGCCGGAAGCCGCGTCCTCTTACCGGATTCTGCGCGACTACGGGAACACTCTCGGTTGTTCGGTGCCCCTGATGTTCGCCGACCCGGTCCACCGCGAGCCGGGGACGGGACTGGTCGTCGCCTTCGGGCTGAGTTTCAGCTGTGGCGCGTTCACCGTGCGGATCCCGGACAGTGGCTGGAGGCCATGATGGACCTTGCCCGGTATCTACGCTATGTCGCGGCTTTCAACGGCCAGGACTGGGACCTGGTGCACCGTGAGTTCTACGCCGACGACATCCGTGTCCGGTTCCCGGTGGCCACTCTCACCGGCAAGGCCGAATCGCTCGCCTGGTTCCGGACCGCCCACGAGGCACTGTTCGAGGTGCTGGTGCCGAAGGGTGTTCGTATCTCCCCGGACGGCAGCGAGACCGTGGCGGACCTCGCCGTGCGCTTCGTCGCCTTGGACGACACGGACTTCATTCCCGGACCCGGCACCGCACGGGCGGGCGACACCGCCGACGTCGCGATGCGGGCCACCTACCTGTCCGGTGTGGACGGCCTGATCACCCACCTCGACGTGGACTTCACCGGCCCACCGGTACCGGGACGGATCGGCTGACAACTTCGAGAAGGTCACCGTTGGGCAACTACGCCGCCCCGCCGGGCGATGCCGCGGCTACGCTCCTGCCGAACCGGGCAAAGTGCCCGCTCAGGAGGGACGACGATGAGTCGCAAGTATCGCCTGACGACCCTGCTGGCCGCCGGCATCGCGCTCGTGGGAACGGTGGTCGCGCCCGCGACCGCGATGGCCGCGCCGAGTTGCACCTCGGATCTGTGCCTGTGGTCGGGGCTCAACTACACCGGCACGAAGAGCTCGGCGGGGTACTTCGACAAGAACACCCACTGCTACCCGGACAAGCACTACAACTCCGCGGTCAGCCGCACCGGCTACAGCATCCGGATGTACAACGGCTCCTCGTGCAACGGCCCGTCGTTCGTGCTCGGACCTGGCAAGCAGGTCGCCAAGACCCAGTTCGTGGTGCACAGCTTCCGCCGCGCCTGACGCGGTGAGGTCATCTTCTGATCTCGCGGCTGCTCAGTACGTGAAGGCCCCTTCATTGCGCCTAGCACCAGGGTCTCGGCAAAGTCGGCTTTCCGCCCGTGTCAGGTTTCGAACGCTTCCAGCGGGCTGGTTGTCGCCTGGCGGGGTGCGACCGTCCGCAGGGGGCTGCAGGACGGGTCCTGATGCCCGATTTGAGTGCTTCACGCGGGTTCCGCGCGGGGGTCGTGAGTGATAAGGAGCGTTAGAACGACCTTTAACGCTCACGACCTCCCCGCGAACCACCCAAATCGGGCAAAGATGCGCCGGAAGTGTCCTCTGTGGACATTCGAGGAGCGTGTCCGGTCACGGGTGACGAGCCCACTTCCTCACCCCTGTGACCAGCGGGCCGCGGAGTCCGTGAAGGACTCCTTGAGGGACTCTGGGTCCCTCAAAGTTCCCCTCACCCGGCGCTACCCGCGAAAGGACACCTGCGTCGTAGCCCGAGAACAAGCGGTAAGGCTGTGCCCAGGGAGGTGGGACCGGTCGCCAAGTCCGGTCCCACCTCGTTTTCCTCGCCCCCGGGTCAGAACGTGACGGTGAACCCGTCGATCGAGCCGGTGTCGAACCGGTAGACGTCCTGGGCGCTCAGCTTCCAGGTGCCGTTGGCGTTCTCGCCGGAGGCGTCCACCGTGTACGTCTCGTGGACACCGCCCGCCGCACCGACTCCACCGGAGCCCTTGAGCCGGTACGCCTTCCCGCTCGGTCCGATCAGGTCGAGCACCAGGTCCGCGGTGTAGGTGTGCGAGACGTCCACCTTGACCGGCAGCGACGAGGACGCCCTGCCGTCACAGCCGTCCTGCGTCACCGCGCTCGTCACGGCGGCACCGGCGTCCGGGATGCTGACCGGGGTGGTGTTCGACTTCGCACCGCACTTCGGCCCCGGGCCACCGCCGCCGATGAACGAGACGTTGAGCAGTTTGTTCAGCGAACCGCTGCCCGGGTTCTTGACGACACCGTCGGAAGCGTTGTTCACCAGCGCGTCCCGGACCTGCTTCGGTGTCGCGGACGGGTTGGCCGCCAGGTAGAGCGCGGCCGCGCCGACGACGTGCGGTGTCGCCATCGAGGTCCCGCTCATCCCGGCGGACCCGCCGTTGCTCGGGCTCAACGAGGTGATGTTGGTGCCCGGGGCGAAGATGTCCGTGCAGCTTCCGTAGTTCGAGAACGACGAACGGTTGTCGCTGGAGTCCGTCGCGTTCACCGTGATGGCTTCCGGCACCCGCGCGGGGCTGGTGTTGCAGGCGTCGGTCGAGGCGTTGCCCGCCGCGACGCCGTAGACGACGCCCGACGCGATCGACTTCTTGACCGCGTCGTCGCCGACCCCCGGTGCGTCCATGCCGAGGCTCATGTTCGCCACGGCCGGCTTCACCGCGTTGGCCGTCACCCAGTCGACGGCGTCGATGATGCCCGAGTCGGGCCCGGAGTTGTCGCAGCCCAGCACCTTCAGCCCGACGATCTTGACCTTCTTGGCGACCCCGTAGGTCTTGCTGCCGAGGGTGCCGGCGGTGTGACTGCCGTGGCCGTGGCAGTCCTTGCCGTCGCCGCCCATGAAGTCCTTGCCGAGGCTCGCCCGGCCTTCGTACTCCGGGTTGGCCGGGTTGATGCCGCTGTCGAGGTCGTACGCGGTGACGCCCTCACCGCTGTTGTTGTAGGTGTACTTCTTGTCCAGTGGCAGGGATTTCTGGTCGACGCGGTCCAGACCCCAGGTCGGGTTGGCCTGCGTTTCGGTGCCGCGGGCCGTGCCGTCCTGGTAGACGGCCTTGACCGACGGATCGGCCGCGAGCCGCCGCGCCTGCTTCTCGGTCATCTTCTTGACCGAGAAACCGTTCAGCGCGGCCGACCAGGTGGACCGGACCTCGCCGCCGAAGCGCTGGGTCAGCGAGGCGGACGACGCCTGCGCGGTCGCGAGGCCGTCCTTGAGCACCACGATGTACTGGTCGCCGTAGTGCTGTTTCGCCTGCACCACAACACCTTCGGCTTCCGCGGCGACGGCGTTCCCGGCGCCGAGCGCCAGCAGCGGCGTCAGGGCACCCAGTGCCAGCAGGAGTTTTCGAGAGTTACGCATGGTGGATCACCTCCGTGGTCTTGGTGGTCACTGGACGGTGAGCGTGTACGTGGCGGTCGAGGTCTTGCCGGAGCCGTCCTTCGCCGTCACGGTGATCGGGTACGTCCCGGCCTGGAACGGCGGGAAGACCTGCATCGTCGACGTACCGCCACTGGAGATGGTCTGCGGGTTGAAGAACGGTGCGAACGGCAGGCCGGAACCGGAAGCCGAAAGCGTGATCGAGCCGCTGCCGCCGGTCGCGGAGACCTTCGTGCTGACCATGGAACCCGGCCGCGCGGTGCCCGACGCGGGGTTGAGCGTCACCTTGAGGTCGCCCGGCTCGCTGCCGCCCTTGCCGACGGTCAGCGTCAGCGTGGTGGTCGCGGTGTCGGTGTTCCCCTTGCCGGAGACGGTGATCGTGTAGTCCCGCTCGGGCGTGTTCGCCGCGGTCTCGATCGTCAGCTTCGCCGTGTCACCGGACTTGATGGTCGACGGCTGGAAGGTCGCCTTGGCGCCATCGGGCAGTCCGGACGCGGTCAGCGCGACGTCCTCGGCGCCGTTCTTGCCCGGCTTGCTCGTGATCGACGTCGAGACGTACTTGCCGGGGTCGACCTTCGCCGAACCCGGCGACGCGGCCAGGGTGAACTTGTCCGCGCTGGGGGCTTCGCCGATCTGTTCCTTGACCCAGTCGCCCATCTCGTTGTTCAGGCGGCTGTAGACGCTGTACCACTTGAAGTCGCTGCGGCTCCACGACGTGATGCCGACGACGACACCGTTGACGATGAACGGGCCGCCGCTGTCGCCGGGCAGGACGGTCTTGCGGCCGTCGGAGTAGCCCGCGCAGATCATCGTCGCCGGGTCGACACCGTTCTCCACCCCGGTGCACTGGTTCGCGTTGACGATCGGCAGGGTCAGCTTCTGCAGGGTGACGTCGGCGGGGCTGTCACTCTGGGTCTTCTTGCCGTAGCCCAGGCTGAAACCGTCCTTGCCCGGGGTCTCCAGGCCGGTGTCGGCCGAGGTCGCGACCTTGGCGTAGCCGCCCGCGGGGACGGGGATGTCGGCGTCGGTGGTGATGATCGCGACGTCGTAACCGTTCCAGGGCTGGGTGAACCGCGGGTGGAGCTTGTAGTCGACGGCCTTGAGCTGCGTGCCGCCGGTGCTCTTCAGGTCGTCGAGTCCATAAAGGACGGACTTCTCGCCCACCAGTTCCTTGCAGTGCGCGGCGACCATCACCTTGCGGGGTGCCACGACCGAGCCGCTGCAGCTCTGCCCCTTGGGGCGCGAACCGCCTTCACGCAGGGCCGCGATGGCGAACGGGTAGTCCTTCACCGAGGCGGGCACGCCGCCGATGCCCTGGGCGTGGGCGCCGTCGGGGATCCGGACGTCGCCGGTCGGAGCGATCGCCGACGCGGTCCGCTGGGGTGCCGCCCCGGCGGTTCCGCCGGCGATGGGGATCGACAGCGCCGTCACACCCAGCGCCAGCAGGCCCAGGATTCTTTTTCTCTGCACGGTGGTTCCTTTCACAGGGAGGGAAATCAGAAGGTCAGGCCGAAGCTGTCGATGACGCCCGCGTCGAAGCGGTAGACGTCCTGGACACGCAGCTTCCAGTCGCCGGAACGGTTCTCGCCCGACGTGTCGACGGTGTAGGTCTTGGACAGGTCGATCGTGCTTTCGCCACCGGCCTGCTTGAGGTTGACGACCTTGCCGCTCGGCGTCACGAGGTCGATCTTCAAGTCACCCGAGTACGCGTGCTTGATCCCCACGGCGACCGAGGTGCCCGACGTGCCCTTGGCATCGCAGGAGCCGATGGTCACGGTGCTGGACACGGCGTCACCGGCGTCCGGGATGGCGACGTTGTCGGTGCTGCTGCCACCCGCGCAGGACGGCGGGTTCGGCGTGCCGCCGCCGAGGAAACCGGTGTACAGCAGCTTGTTCGGCGAGCCCTTGACGTCGGAGATCTTGCCGGGGGTGGTGTTGTCGAGCAGCGCCTTGGTGACCTGCGCCGGGGTGGCCGACGGATTCGCGGTCAGGTAGAGCGCGGCCGCGCCGGCGACATGCGGGGTGGCCATCGACGTGCCGCTCATCTGCTGCGTGCCGCCGCCGTTGCGGGTGGAGGTGATGTTGCTGCCCGGCCCGAACAGGTCGGTGCAGGTCCCGTAGTTCGACGACTGGGACGAGTTGAAGATCGACCGCTTGTCCTGCGCGTCGCTGGCCGCGACCGTGATCGCCTCCGGCGTGCGGGCGGGCGAGACGTTGCAGGCGTCCTGCCCTTCGTTGCCCGCGGCGACCGTGACGGTGATCCCAGCCCGGACCGCGCCCTGCACCGCCTGGTCCACAGTGGACGTCGCGCCGCCGCCGATGCTCATCGTGAGCACCGCGGGTTTCTTGGCGTTCTTGGTGACCCAGTCGATACCGGAGACGATCGTCGACCACGGCGCGCTGGAGTTGCAGCCGAGCACGCGGACGGCGACGATCTTCACGCCCTTGGCGACGCCATAGGTCGTGCTGCCGACGGTGCCCGCGACGTGTGTGCCGTGGCCGTGGCAGTCGGAGGCGTCGTTGTCGCTGTCGACGAAGTCGTAGCCACTGCTCGCGCGGCCACCGAACTCGGACTGCCGGTAGTCGGTCCCGGTGTCCAGGACGTAGACGGTGGCACCGTCGCCCTTGTTGGCGTAGTCGTACTTCTTGTCCAGCGGCAGGTCCTTCTGGTCGATCCGGTCCAGGCCCCAGGTGGGGTCGTTCTGGGTGTCGGTGGCACGGGCCGTCGAGTCCTGCTCGACCGACGCGACGGCCGGGTCCGCCGCGAGTTTGCGGGCCTGTGCCTCCGTCATGCGACCGGCGAAGCCTCGCAGGGCCGCGTCGTAGGTGCGGGTGACCTGTGCGCCGTAGCCGGAGGCCAGCGAGTGGGCGTCGGCGGCGCCGGCCCGGCCGGGTTCGAACGTGACGAGGTAGGCGCCCGGGATGGCGTCCGGGCCACCTTTCAGCACGGCCTGTTCGCCCGCGGAGGCGGTGGCAGGGAGGACGAGGACGGCGGCGGACAGGGCCGTGGCCAAGGCCAAGGTCCGCCGGGGACGGAAACGTTCACGCATCGGCATACTCCTGAAGGTGGGGAATCGGCGCCGGGCGGGGAGAGAGCGAGGGCGACCACGGCGCTGTGACAACAGTGAATTTTTCGGGGGGCGAGAACAATAGTGGTCGTCCACGATGGACTACCCATTAAATTCACAGGCCCGCCACCTGCGCTTTTGCCGAAAGTCGCGACAGGACGAACAAGCTCGAATTAATTCGACCCGTATGCCGAAAAAGTACGGGCCCTCATCAATCGGCGCGGACATGAAAAGACCGAGCCTGATTGAACCACACAATTCAGGCGGTTTTCGACGCGGCGATCCGGTCGCGCAACAATTCTTCACTCAGGACGGCACGCGAGGGCAGATCGAGTTTGCACAACGCCCGGCCGAGATGGACCTCGACAGTCCGCGCGGAGAGGAAAAGGCGTTCGGCGATCTCACGATTGGTGAGGTTCTGCGCGGCCAGGACGACGACCTCGAGTTCACGGGGTGACAACGCTTTGCCGTAGCCGCGACGGCCACGCCGCGGCACGTCCGGATCGTGAGCCGCGAGAGCCCGCCGGCATCGCTGCGCGTCGACGAGGGAGTCCAGCGCCCGGTAGGTCGTCTCGGCATGGGTGAGCGCACCCAGGACCCGTTCGTGCTCGCCGAGTTCGGCGTAGCACTCCCCGGCGAGTTCCTCCGCGCCCGCGGCCGCGTAAGGCCGCGGCAAGGCTTGATACGACCGGGCCGAGCGACTGAACAGTTCGGCGGCTTCGGCGGGGCGGGGCCGGGCGAGCAGACCTTGGCAGAACAGGTCCGCCGCGTGGGCGAGCGGCGCGTCGCGACCGGCGATCCCTTCCTGGTATTCGGCCAGCCACGCTTCGGCGGCTTCGGTCTCGTGCTGCCCGAGCAGGATCCGGACCGCCAGCGGAAGCAGTTCCGCCGCCCACACCCAGTTGTTCTTGCGGCGGACGTTCTCCAACCCGTACTCGACGAGACGACGCGCCCCGGGGAGATCCTTGGCGGCCAACCGGACCGCCGCCCGTCCCGCGAACGACGAGGCCTGGAGGGGAACACTGCCCGCCGAAAGGCCGAAAGCGGCGTCGAAATCGCGCAGTGCCGCCGCCCGCCGCCCGCGGCCGAGGTGGTACCAGCCCAGTGCCAGCAACGGTTCGGCCGCCAGGGAACTGTCTTCGCCCACTCGTGCGACCAGCTCACGGGCTTCGGTGTCCACTCCCGCCCACAGGCCCATGACGACGTCGAGCCGCAGATCCGTGCCCGCGGCCAAGGCCTCCAGGTACGGCTGGTGCTCGTCCTGGATCAGCCGCCGTGCCGTCGCGAGATACGACCTGGCCACCGGGTAGTAGCCGTTCCACGCGGCCGCGTCGGCGAGGTTGATGTAGGTCCGGCTGACCTGACGGCGCACATCGGCCGACCGCGGCGAGTCCGGAAGTGTGCCGACGTCCTGCCAGACACCGGGATCGGCGACCTGCATCCGGCTGGACATCCGGTTCGCGGTGACCGCGGCGAGCAGTTCGACGTCACGGAGGCCTTGGCTGGCGCGCTCGGCCTGATCGAGCCAGCGCAGGTTCTCTTCGACCGGGATCGCGCCGAGGTGCGGAAGCGCCAGCGTGACCAGGCCGCGCGCGAGGAGCGCGCGGTGGTCGGAGAGGTCGGCGACGGCGAGCTGGATCTCCGAGCGGCCGGCGTCGATCTGCCCGGCTTGGTTGATCAGCACCCGGCCGAGGTTGATCCGGATCTCGCCGCGGGCGGTCTTGCTCATCGGCCACTCCCGCACCGCCGTGCGGAGCAACCGGACCGTCGGTTCCTTGATCAGCTCGTAGGCCGTCCCCCTGCTGAGCCTGACCGCGAAGTTTTCCCGGTCCGCGCGGGAAAGTCCCTCGTCTCCGAGCGCGGTTTCGAGCAGGCGAGAGGCTTCGTCCGGTTTGCCCTCGGCCACCGCTCTGTCGACCGCTTCCGAGGTCCAGCGCACCCATTCGCCGAGTTCTCCGGCCGCCCGATGGTGCTGTGCGATCTTCGGCGCGTCCGGTTCCCTCGAACCGGAAAGGAAACGTGCGGCGCGACCGTGCAGGCGGCATCGGCGGGGGCCGGGGACGGCGGTGCGGATGACCTCCGCCACCAGGGGGCTGCGTGCGGTGTACCGGCCCCTTCCCAGGTCTCGCAGGAATCCCTCGTCGAGAGCGGAGAGCAGCGCGTCGTCGACGGCGTCAGGGGCCAGACCGGACACGGCGGCCAGCTCGACGCCTCCGGCCGGGCGGCCGAAGACCACGGCCGCCTCGGCGATCGCGGCACACCCCGGCTCCGCCTTCGCGAACCTGGCCGCGAGAGCGGCGGCCCAGGCCGGGGGCACGGGCGTGCCAGGCGCTTCGAGGACCGCGTGCACGGCACCGCGCACGCCACCGGTCCGGCGATGGACCAGTTCGCCGAGCTCCCGCGAACCTGCCAGTGATACGACCTCGTCGGGCTCCAGCGGCGCCAGCGTGAGTCTCGCGGTCACTCCCGACCTCGGGGGCCACCAGGACTCCCCCGCCACGGCCCGATGCGCCCGGATCGTCGTGGTGGCGACGACAGCCAGCCGCGGAGAGGGGTGGTCCGCCAGGAATCTGAGGAAGTCTTGGGTTTCCTCGTCGGCCTCGTCGGCGTCATCGACGAGCAGCACGGTGCGGTCGTGCGCGGTCAGCAGTTCCCGCAGCGCCCGGAACACCAGGTGACGACCGGTCGTGTCGGCAGGCACCTCGGGGAGCACCTGGCTCAGTTCCGGCAGGAACGGCCGGAGAACACCGGCGAGCGGCGACAGGAGCGGAGCGACCGTGCTCCACCGGCGGAGATCGGCGCTCAGCGCTTCGAGCACCGGGCCGAGCGGGACGGGCCGCCGGCGCCGGGCGCAGCGAACCCGGACCAGGGCACTGTCCTCGGTCTCGCGCCGGGTGAGCTCGTCGAGCAGCCGCGTCCGCCCGGCACCCGGTTCGCCCTCGACCACGGCGAAGGCGGGACACCGGGCGATCACCCGCGCGGTCCCTGCGACGAAATCCGCTGTCGCGCCGTTCATGAAACGACTCTAAGCGCGAACCTCTTGTTCGCGATTTCTCTAAGGGCCCTCATTTAATGCGACGCCGGGCGGGCCAGCTCGACGAGACTGTCGAACAGCACCTCCGCGGACCGGCACACGGCGAGCGGCGGCACCTCGAACGGGCCGATGATCTCGGTCAGCTGTTCCCAGGCGAACCGGCCCAGCACCCTGGCCAGCACTGTCCTGACCGCGGCGGGTTCCCCCGCACGAGGCCGCAGCGCGTCGTCACCGCCACTGAGCCTTCCTTCCGGCTCGAGCGCGTCGAGGCAGCGCGAAAGGACCTCGCCAGTCAGCCGGACCGCCGCCACGCGCGACGGCCCTCGCAGGTAGGGGGCAACATCCGCCATGCCCGCCATCCGGTGAAGCACGCCGGCCACCATGCGGTCTCGTAAGTAATGTGGCCCGAGGGTGGCAACGGTCGCGGGATCCTCGAATCGCTTCGACACGATCCCAGCTTTGCCGGGCAGCGGTGCCTCAGCCAGGCCGGAAGCGATAGATGAGGATCCTTAGCTATTGACCACCAGCGGCTCGACCACGCTGAGTCAGAGGTTGATGGCCAGCCACAGCGCCAGCCAAGCGAGCAAGGCGACCACCCCGCCCGCCCCGACGGCCAGGAGAACACGCCTGATCCAGAGTGATTCGTCCACGGCCCCGGTCATCGCCGCTTCGGCCGTCGATACCCCGACTTCATCGCCCATGAGCAGGAAGTACCTCGGATCGTCCGGTTCAAACCCTCTGGTTTCCGCTGCTCGAGGTCAGCAGTCGGATGGCGGTAAGGGCGGCGGAGTCGTCCTGCTCTGCCGCTGACGAGCGAAGTACTCGTTGTTGCGCTGTCGCCAGTACTCGACCGTCTGACTCTCATTGTCCCCGCCTGAGTCGTTAACGCCCCGGGGGTTGGATCGTCTCGATGTCCTCTTCCAGAGGCGAATCCGAGGCACTCGGCGTGGCTTTCGCAGCGTCATGATTCAGTACAGCAGACAGTCACTCGACGGGTCATCGGCCAGACAGGTCTCGCTCGCACGGTGCCTGCGCTGGAACCTGGCGACGACGCGTTCCAGCGGACCAATCCACACCGGTCACCGTGCCGGGCGACAAACCAGCATCGATCTTGCAGAGGAAGACCATGTCCTGGACGCCAGCTCACCACGCCGTCGAACTCGAAGACCTGCCCCGGCTCCGAGACCTCCTCGATGCCGGTCACGACATCGAGGACGACAACGGCGACGGCTTGACCCTTCTGCGTCACGCGATCGACGTCGAATACGACGGTCACGTCCAGACCGGCATACCGCTGCACGCCGACACCACAGCGTTCCTGCTTGCTCGCGGCGCCAACCCGCTCCGGCGCCGCAACGGCATCCCGGTCGTCGAGGAGGCAGAGATCCGAGGGCACTGGCTCGCCGCCGAAATCATGCGCAGCTGGATCAACCGAGGCCACCAGCGTCCCCAGGCTCACCGGACAATGGGCTAAACGAGTCCGAGGTCGTCGAGCTCGAGCCGGGTCACGTCATCGCGACCAGGGTCCGCCGCTTGCCCGTGAACGGCTCGCGACCGTGGGCCATCAGCATGTTGTTGATCACCATGATGTCGCCCGGTTGCCACGGGAACGCGTAGCTGACCTCGTCGTAGGTCGCCTTGATCGTGCTCAGGTCCGCCTGCGGGATCGGCGAGCCGTCGGCGAAGGACGCGTTGCGGGGCAGGTCCTCCTCGGGGTACAGGTCCAGCAGCGCCTCGCTGACCTCCTCCCCCAGGCTCGAGACGTGGAACAGGTTGGCCTGGTTGAACCACACCGTCGCGCCGGTGTGCGGTTCCGTGACGAAGGACGGACGCACGTGCCGCGTGCGCAGGCCCTCGTCGGTCCACTCGTAGGTCTGCCCGTTGCCGGTGCAGTAGTCCTCCACCGCCTGGCGGTCGTCGGTCTGGAACGCCTCCTGCCAGGTCAGCCCGAGACCTTCGCGGAACGCCCGCGTGTAGGTGACGCCGCCCGCGAACCGCTCGCGCAGGTCCGCAGGCAGCAGGCGGTACATCGCCCGGCTGTCCGCGATCGGCGTCGCGCCGCCGGTTTCGGCCGCCGTGTCGCACAGGAAGAACAGGCGGTCCGGCCAGTTCGCCGAGTAGGAGTTCTCATTGTGCATCGGGATCGACTCGCCCGGCGGGTACTCCGTCGAGGTGTAGATGTTGCCCGAGACCGCCGACCGCGGCGTCGACCGTTCCGTGTAGGTCAGCAGCGAACCGCCGATCTCCTCGGTGACCTGGTTGAACACCGCCAGGTCGGCAGGCATCCCGCGCAGCAGGATCGCGCCGTCCTCGCGCAGCCGGTCCTGCAGCACTTCGCGGTGCGCGCGCACCCAGTCCAGGCCTGTGGCCGCGTACACGGTGAGCTTCGTGTGGTCGTTCCCCTCGATGTGACCGAGGTTCGCCGCGAGTTCGGCGGTCATGACTCCTCCAGTTCGAATCGGATCAGCTTGGCGGCCTCGGCGTGCAGCGCGGCGAGGTCTTCGGTGTCGGCGAACCCCGCGGCGAGCACGTTCACCGCGTAGATCTCCTGGTCGTCGGTGAGCAGTTGGCCGGGGCGCACGATCGTGACGACCTCCAGGACCTCGGGCAGGTCGGCGACCTCGTCGGTGCCCTCGACGCGGACCAGCCGCCCGGTGCCCTCGGCGTAGAAGATCAGGTAGCCCACCGGCACCGGCAGCCCCGCACCTCGCGCGGGCGGTGGCGTGCCCAGTGCCAGCGAAACGGCCTCGGCGATGACGTCGATGCCGGTCGCGAGCTTCAGCAGCACCGGCTGGGCGCCGCCCGCCGGGCGGCCCGCGTTCACCTCGACGATCGCCGGGCCCAGTTCGGCGTCGTCGATCAGCTCCACGTGCGCGCAGGTGTTGTCCAGGCCCAGTGCGAGCGCGGCGGCCGTCGCCGCCGCGAACAGCCGTTCACTGTCCTCATCGGACAGTTCGAGCGGCGGGCAGACCATGCCCAGCTCGAACTTGCGCTCGTCGATCAGCGGCTTCTCCACCACGGCCACCGGCTCCGCGACGCCGTCGCGCACCAGGACGTCGACCGCGTACTCCGGGCCGCACAGCAGGCCTTCCACGAGGAACACCTTCACCGGGTCGATCGGCGACGGCCCGCCACCGATGAGCCGGTGGTACCGGGCGTCCTCCGACAGCGGCAACCGCTCGGCCAGCAGCCGGTACGCCGCCACCAGTTCGTCCACAGTGGACACCGTGCGCACGAGATTGCTCGCCGCGCCGTTGACCGGCTTGACGATCGCCGGGAGCCCGACCGCCGATGCCACCGACGCCGCCTCGGACTCGGCGGAGATCAGGGCACAGCGCGGCCCTGGCAACCCGGCCGCGGCCAGCGCCTGCCGGACCGCGAACTTGTTGTGCGTCACGGTGAACACCGACGCCGGGCAGCGTGCCACGCCGAGCAGCTCGGCCGCGCGGGCGACGTTCGCGATGATCCCCTCGGCGGCGGTCACCACCCCGGCCGGACTCGCGGTCCGCGCCCGGATCGCCTCGGCCACGGATTCGGCGTCACGGACGTCGTCGACGACGACGAAGCCGTCCACCAGTTCCGTCAGCTGTGCCTGCTCGGCCGGTTCCAGAGGCTGGGTGACCAGCTCGACCCCCAGCCCGGTCGCGCGCACGGCCGCCACGACGTCGGCGATCCACTGCCCGGCGGTCTCCCGGACCACGAACACGGTGTTCACACGTCCTCCAGTTCCAGCTGGACGAGCTTGCTCGCCTCCGCGTGCAGGGCGGCGAGGTCGTCGTGATCGGCGAACCCCGCCACGACGAGGTTGACCGCGTAGGTCTCCTGCTCGTCGGTGAGTATCTGGCCCGGCGAGACGGTGGTGACGACGTCGATCACCTCGGGCAACTCGGCGATCTCGTCGAGTCCGCCGATCCCGGTCAACCGGCCCGAACCGGCGGCGTAGAGGATCAGCATGCCCAGCGGGATCGGCAGTTTCGCGGGTTCCCGTACCGGCGGCGGAGCGCCCACCGCGAGCGCCGCCAGCTCGGCGAACACGTCGATGCCGGTGCGCAGCTTCGCCAGCAGCGGCATGATCGACCCGGCAGGCCTGCCCGCGTTGACCTCGACGATCGTCGGACCGCGGTCGACGTCGTCGATCAGCTCGACGTGGGCGCAGGTGTTGTCGAGCCCCAGCGCGCGGACCGCGGCGACCGCCGCCGCGGTGACCAGTCCGGCCCGGTCTCCGGTGAGCCCGGCGGGCGGGCACGACAGCGCCAGCTCGAACTTCCGCTCGTCGATCAGCGGCTTGTCGAGGATCTCGACCGGCTCGGCCACTCCATCGCGGACCAGCACGTCCACCGCGTACTCCGGGCCACGCAGGAACCCTTCGACGAGGAACGACCTCGAAGGGTTCAGTGTCCCCAGTGGACGGTGGTAGCGCGGATCCGCGGACGCGGGCAGTCGCGCGGCCAGCAGCTCGTACGCGGCCGCGAGTTCGTCCACAGTGGACACCACGCGGACGAGGTTGCTGCCCGCCCCGTTGACCGGCTTGACGATCGCCGGGAGCCCGACCGCCGAAGCCACCGACGCCGCCTCGGCGGCCGACGAGATCAAGGCGTGAGCAGGCCCGGGCAGCCCCGCCGCGGCGAGGGCCTCCCGGACGGCGAACTTGTTCGCGCACAAGGCGAACACCGACGCCGGGCAGCGCGCCACGCCGAGCAGCTCCGCGGCGCGGGCGGTGCTCGCGATGGCGCCGTCCGAACCGGTGAAGATGCCGGCCAGCGCGCCGCCGTCGATCTCCCGGACCTTCGCCGCGACGGCTTCCGGGTCGTGGACGTCGTCGAGCGCGACGACGTCGTCCACCACGCCGGCCAGCGCGGCCCGCTCGGCCGCGTCCATCGGCGGGGCGAGCAGCACCACCCGGTGCCCGGCCGCCCGCATCGCTGGCGCGACCTCGCCGACCCAGTGCCCGCGGGCCTCCCTGACCAGCACCGCCGTGCTCACGCGGCCTCCTTCCCTGCGAGCTTGCGCTCCCGTTCCTGCGCCCCGACCAGGTCGTCGGGCAGCGAATCGGGCACCTCGGTGTCGAACCGGCGCAGCAGCCGCAGCGAGAACCCGCCCACGTTGATCAGCAGGAGGATCAGCGCGAAGACGACATAAGCGAGCCCGATACCCCGTGTTTCGCCGGTGCCGAGCACGGAACCGACCGACCCGGTCAGTGCGCCGCCCGGCGCCAGCAGCGGCGAGAACCAGCCGACGGCCAGCGGCGCCAGCACGGCGAACCCGATCGGCAGCGTCGACCACGTGATCGTCTGGTTGATCGCGAACACCCGGCCGTGGAACCGCTGCGGCACCTTGACCTGCACCAGTGTCGCGTAGATGCCCTGGGACACGGCCATCGCGGCGGCCAGGAGGAACACCCCGGCCGCGACGACGATCAGCGACGGCCGCAGGCCCATCACCAGGCTGCCGAGCGCGATCCCGACGTTGCCGGCGAGCACGCCGACCATCCGCCGGTGCCGCGGACCGCCCCACAGGGCCATCCCGATCCCGCCCGCCACCGCGCCGAGGGCCTCGGCCAGCGCCACCTGCGCGACGTCGGTGACCGAGCCGAACGACAGCACGAGCGGCGAGACCAGCACCAGCGCGGGTGCGAGGAAGACGTTCGCCAGCGCGAAGTACAGCAGCATCGTGCGGAAGCCGCGGTGGTTCCACGAGTACCGCAGCCCGCCCGCGATCGCCGTCAGCAGCGGCTCGCGCGGGCGCCAGCCCAGCAGATCCGGGAACCGCACCAACAGCAGGCCCACGATCGCGAACGCGTAGCTCACCATGTCCAGGATCAGGATCCCGGACAGCTGGATCGCCGCCAGCAGCCCGGCCGCGAGCACCGGCATCAGCAGCTGGGCGAAACCGGTGGACAGCTGCGCGAGGCCCATCGCGTGACCGAGATACTGCTTCGGCACCAGCTGCGCCACCGAAGACTGATAGGCGATGCGCTGGAACGAAGAGGCCACCGACCCGAGCGGGATCAGCACGTAGAACAGCCACAGCTGGACGTGCCCGGTGATCAGCAGCAACGCCAGGACCAGCTGGATCCCGCCGGCGACACTGCTGGCCGCGATCATGATCCGCCGCCGGTCGCCGCGGTCGACCAGGGCTCCGGCCACCGGCAGGACGAGCACGCCGAACAGCAGCGCGAGCGCCCACAGCAGGCCGAGGTCGGCGACGGAGCCCGTGCGGGTGTAGAGCCAGATCGGCACCGCGAACGACGTCAGCGCCGAGCCGGTCGAGGACACCAGCTGCCCGACCGTGATCGTGAGGAACCGGGCCATGCTCGGCCGCACCGTGGGTTTGTCGTCCACCTCCGCCCGATGGGTCTCGTGCACCGCCCAGGCCGCGTCCTCGCCGCGGGCCCGGACGTCGAGCTCGCCGGGATCGTCCAGCGCCGGGTGCACGCGCGTGACGATCTCCGCGAGTTCTTCGGCCCGGTAGCGCAGGAAGAAGTGCCCGGCCCGGTCGAGCACCACGAGCGCGGTGGTGTCGGTGAGGAACTCCCACTCCTGGTACCGCTCGGTGTAGTAGTCGGTGACCGGGTCCTCGGAACCGACCACCGACACGATCGGCGCGCGCAGCTTGGCCACGCGGGCGTCGAGCAGGCCGCTGAAGTACTCCTCGGCAGCACGGCTGTCGGCGCGCATGTTCGTGATGATCCGGTCGGCCTGCGCCGGGTCGAGGTCGTCGGTGTCGACGCCCATGCCCTTGAGCCAGTTCGAGTAGTACCGGTTGCTGCGCAGCTTCTCCAGCCGGGTGCGCAGCGTGCCCACCGGCCCCTTCATCCGGGCGAACGGGAAGATCGCGCCGATGTAGACGACCTCCAGTTCGCGGCCGCGCTCTTCGAGCAGCCGGGCGACACCGACGGCGAGCGCGTTGCCGACACCACAGTGACCGTAGATGGCCAGCGGACCGTCGACACGGTCGAGGATCTCGTCGGCCAGCCGCTCGACCAGATCGTCGAAGGGCAGGGCCTCCTCGGTCAGTCCGACGTCGTGGCCGGGGATGGCGACCGAGTAGAGCGAGTGGCCCTCCGGGAGCGCGTCGGCCAGCGGTTGGTAGACGATCGCGCTGCCGCCGCCATAGGGGAAGCAGACATAGGTCAGCGTCCGCTGCGCCGTCGGCTTGGTCAGCTCGTACAGCAGGTGGCGCGGCCGGTCGGCGGTGTCACCGTCCATGAAGGACGCCAGCTCGCGGATCGTGCGGTGCTGGAACAGGTCCATGACGCCGACCTGACCGGCGTCCGCCTTGCCGATCCGCGCCACCACCTGGGTGGCCAGCATCGAGTGACCGCCGAGGTCGAAGAAATCGTCGTCGACGCCCAGTTCGTCCACCTTGAGCACGTCCCGCCAGATCCCGGCCAGCAGGATCTCGACCGGGGTCGACGGGGCGACCAGTTCCTTGGTCGCGTCCCGGGACGCGACCGGAGCGGGCAGTGCCTTGCGGTCGAGCTTGCCGTTCGGGGTGAGCGGCAGCTCGCCGAGCGGGACGAACGACGGGGGCACCATGTAGTCCGGGAGGCTCTGCTTGAGCGCCGTCCGCAGCGCGGCGGGCTCGACGTCACCGACGACGTACCCGACCAGCCGCTTGTCCCCCGGTGTGTCCTCGCGGACGATCACGGCGGCGTCGCGCACACCCGGCTGGGCGCGCAAGGTCGTCTCGATCTCCCCCAGCTCGATGCGCAGGCCGCGCAGCTTGACCTGGTGGTCGATCCGGCCGAGGAACGCGATCGTCCCGTCCGGGCGCCAGTGCGCGAGATCCCCGGTGCGGTACATCCGTCCACTGTGGAACGGGTCGGGCACGAACCGCTCGGCCGTGAGCTCCGTGCGGTTGTGGTACCCGAGGGCGAGGCCGACCCCGGCGATGTGCAGTTCGCCGGGCACGCCGACCGGGCAGGGCCGCCCCGAGCTGTCGAGGACGTAGATCCGGATGTTCTGGATCGGCGCCCCGATCGGCACCGACGCGACCTCGGCGAGCGCGGCGGGCGTGCAGTGCCAGGCGGTGACGTCGATGGCGGCTTCGGTCGGGCCGTAGAGGTTGTGCAGCTCGCAGTCCGGCAGCCGCCGGGTGAACTCGCGGGCGGCGTCGAGCGGCAGTTCCTCGCCGCTGCACACGACTCGCCGCAGCGCCGTGCAGCTCTCGACGCCTTGCTCGGCCAAGAAAAGCGTGAGCATCGACGGCACGAAGTGCGCGGTGGTGATGCCTTCGGACGCGAGCAGTTCACGCAGGTACGCGGCGTCCTTGTGGCCCCCGGGTTCGGCGAGCACGAGCCGCGCACCGGTGATCAGCGGCCAGAAGAACTCCCAGACCGACACGTCGAAACCGGCCGGGGTCTTCTGCAGCACCGAATCCGTGCCGTCGAGGCGGTACGCGCGCTGCATCCAGTCGAGCCGGTTGACGATGCCGCGGTGACCGTTGGGCACGCCTTTCGGCTGGCCGGTCGAGCCCGAGGTGTAGATGACGTACGCCGGATCTTCCGGTCCGGCGAGCGGCTCGGGCGGGGTGCCCGGCTGCTCCGCCGTCTCGGCAGGGTCGTCTAGCACTATGACGGTCGCGTCGCCCGGCGGCAGCGTTTCGCGTAATGCCGACTGCGTCACCACGACGGGTGCGGCCGCGTCCCGCAGCATGAACGCCAGCCGGTCGGCCGGGTACTCCGGGTCGAGCGGGACGTACGCGCCACCGGCCTTCAGCACGCCGAGGAGTGCGACGACCAGCTCGAACGACCGCTCCGCGAACACCCCGGTGAGCACGCCCGGTCCGACGCCGAGGCCACGCAGCCGGTGCGCGAGCCGGTTGGCCCGCTCGTCCAGCTCGCGGTAGGTCAGCGACGCGCCGCGGAAGGTCACCGCGGGCGCGTCCGGCGTCCGGGCGGCCTGCTCCTCGACGAGCGCGTGCAGCGTGGTCTGCGGGAACTCGGCCGTCGTGGCGTTCCAGCGCTCCAGGACGAGTTCACGCTGCCCGGCGTCGAGAATGTCCAATTCGGACAGTCTCCGGTCCGGATCGGCGACGATCGAGCGCAGCAGCGTGACCAGCCGCCCGGCCATCCCTTCGATGGTGTCCGTGGTGAACAGCGCCGTGTTGTGCACGAACTTGCCGATCAGCCCGCTCTCGATCTCGATCGCGTGGAACTCGAAGTCGAACCGGGTCGCGGGCAGGTCCATCGGCAGCCAGCGGAAGTCCACAGCGGACTGCCCGGCCGCACCCATCCGGCCCATCTCGTAGTTCTGCAGTACGAACATCGCCTGGAACACCGGCGAACGGCTCACGTCGCGGGGCACGCCGAGCGCGTTCACCAGCCGCTCGAACGGGACGTCGGCGTGGTCGAACGCGTCCAGCACGTGCCGCCGGGTGCGGTCGAGCAGCTCGACGAACGTCGGGTCACCCTCCAGCTGGGCCCGCAGGGGCAGCATGTTGATGAACATGCCTGCCACGCCCTCGAGCTCGGGCAGGCCGCGCCCGGCCGACGACGAGCCGATCGCGAAGTCGTCCTGGCCCGAGTACCGCGCCAGCAGCACCTGGTAGGCGGCCAGCAAGGTCATGAAAAGCGTGACACCGTGCCCGCGGCTCAGCTCGCCGAGAGCCCGGGCGAGTTCGCGCTCGACGAAGAACTCGTGGATCGCGCCGTCGAAGCTCTGTTTGGCGGGCCGGGGCCGGTCGGTGGGCAGCTCCAGGGGCTCGACCCCGGCGAGCTGTGCCCGCCAGTGCTCCAGCTGCCGGTCGAGTTCGTCACCGGTGAGCGTGCGGCGCTGCCAATGCGCGAAGTCGCCGTACCCGATGCTCAGCGCGGGCAGCTCGGCCGTGCCGCCTGAGCTCAGGGCGTGGTACTGCGCGGCGAGGTCACGCAGTAGCAGGTCGACCGACCAGCCGTCGCCCACGATGTGGTGCGTGCACAGGACCAGCAGGTGCTCCTCGTCGGACACCCGGGCCAGGGTCGCGCGCAGCAGCGGGCCCGTGGCCAGGTCGAACGTCTCGGCCGCGGCGGCGTCGACGGCGGCGCGGGCCGCCTCCTCGCTTCCGGCATCCACTATGGACAGTCCGACCGTGACCGAGGGTTCGATGTGGACGGTCGGCTGTCCGTCGTCGCCTGCCGGGAAGCGCATCCGCAGCGCCTCGTGCCGCACCGGCAGGGTGTCCAAAGCGGACTGAAGCGCGGTGACGTCGAGCCGTCCGGTCAGCCGGATCGGCACCGGAATGTGGTAGGACCCGGTGCCCGGTGCGAACTGCTCCATGAACCAGACGCGTTCCTGCTGGTAGGACAGCGGGACGACGGCGTCGCCGGGGCGCGGCGTGATGGTCGCGGCAGGCTCCGTGCGCCGTCGCAGCCGTCGTTCGAGCAGGGCGCGGCGCGCGGCCGCGCCACTGGTTTCGTCGATCGTGGTCATGAGAGCTCACCTTCGGCCAGCTGACGCTGGACCTCTTCGTCACTGAGCTGGTCGAGGTCCTCGGCGAGCCGCCGCTCGATCTCGGCGGCGAGTTCGGCGACGGTGGTGAAGGAGAACAGTCCCCGCACCGGAATGTCGACTTCGAGCTGCTTGCGGAGCCGGGACATCGCGCGGATCGCCAGCAGCGAGTTGCCGCCGCGGGCGAAGAAGTCGTCGTGCACGCCGAGGTCACCGATGTCGAGCAGCTCGCCGAGCACCTCGGTGACGAGTTCTTCGGCCGCGGTCCGGGGTGCGACGTACGCCGCCGCCTCACCGGGATCGGGATCCGGCAGCGCGGCCCGGTCGAGCTTGCCGCTGGCCGCCATCGGCAGCACGTCGAGCGTCACGAACCGGGTCGGCACCAGGTACTCCGGCAACGTCTTGCGCAGAGTCTCGGCCGCTCCCTCGGAGCTGCCGACGACATAGCCGACGAGCGTGTCGCCGCGCACCGCCACCGCCGCGTCCCGCACCTCCGGCAGCTCGCGCAGCGCAGCTTCGACCTCGCCGGGCTCGATGCGGTAGCCGCGCAGTTTCACCTGCTCGTCGATGCGGCCGAGGTAATCGAGCGTGCCGTCGCGGCGCCAGCGGACGAGGTCGCCGGTCGCGTACATGCGGCCGGACGGACCCTCGGTGAACTTTTCGGCGGTCAGGTCCGGCAGCCCGAGGTAGCCGCGGGCGAGCTGCGGCCCGGCGACGAACAGCTCGCCCGGGACACCCGGCGGCACCGGCTGCCGCCGCTCGTCGAGGACGTACACGCGGGTACCAGGCACCGGACGGCCGATCAGGACGGGTCCCGACGGCAGCTCGTCCCCGGGTTCGATCCGGTGCACGACACAGCCGACCGTGGCCTCGGTCGGGCCGTACTCGTTGACGACGAGCGTGCCTGGGTGCCGCTCCCGCCACGGCTGAACGGCTTCCGCGGTCAGCGCTTCGCCACCGAGCACCAATTCACCCGTCGGGAACAGCTCCTCGGCGAGGACGGCGAGGTGTGTCGGGGTCGCCTTGACGAACGTCGGCCTGCCGCCGTCGACCACCGCGCCCCCGGCGGTGAGGGTGCCGAGCAGCGTCGTCACGGTGAGGTCGAACGACGGCGACGTGTGCAGCAGCGCCCGTCCGGCCAGACCGGGGTACGCCTCACGCGCCCACGCCAGGTACGTGTCGACGGCCCGGTGCTCGACCTCGACGCCCTTGGGCCGCCCGGTCGAGCCCGACGTGTAGATCACGTAGGCGACGTCGCCCGGCCCGGCCGCCGGTTCCGGGTTCCCGGTGGCCGCGGTGGACCACTCGGCCGGGTCGTCCAGCGCCAGCGTCTTGGTATCCAAAGTGGACTCCCCGGCGACCAGCACGACCGGGACACCCGCGTCGGCGAGGATCAGCGCCTGCCGCGGGGCCGGGTTGGCCGGGTCGAGCGGGACGTAGGCCGCGCCGCTCTTCAGCACCCCGAGCAGACCGGTCAGCAGGTCCGCCGAGTTCGGCACGCACACCCCGACGACGGTGCCGGAACCGGCGCCCAGCTCGCGCAACCGGTGTGCGACGCGGTTGGCCCGCTCGTTCAGCTCGGCGTAGGTCAGCCGAACCCCGCCGAAGTCGACGGCGGGTGCGTCCGGGGTCCGCCGCACCTGGTCCTCGAACCGGGCGGGCACGGTCGTGGCGTCCGAATTAGACACTGTGGACGGTTCCGTCGTGTTCCACTCGGTCAGGACCAGCTCACGCTCGACCTCCGAAAGCAGCGACAGGTCCGCGATCGACTGTGCCGGATCGGCCAGCGCCGAAGTCAGCAGCCGCAGGTACCGCTCGGCCACGGCTTCGGCGGTCTCGCGGTCGAACAGGTCGGTGCGGTAGACGAGCCTGCCGTCCACGGCGGTCAGGTCGATCGCGATGTCGTCCTTCGCGGTGGCCGAGCGGACCGGCTCCAGCCCCGAGTCGGGCAGGAAGTTGAACCCGAGCTGGTACAGCGTCTGCACGCCGGGGTCGCGCTCGGCCCCGGCCGCCTCGGCGACCACCTGGAACGGCACCTGGCTGTGGTCGATCGCCTCCAGCAGCGTGATCCGGACCCGGCCGACCAGTTCGGTGAACGCGGGCGCGCCCGAACAGTCGACGCGTACGGCCATCTGGTTGACGAACATGCCGATCAGGTCGGCCAGCTCCGGCAGGTCGCGGCCGGCGACCGGGACGCCGACGACGACGTCGTCCACTCGGGACAATCGTGCCACGAGTGCCGCGTAGCCGGCCAGCAGCACCATGAACGGCGACGCCGAGAGCTCCCGGCTCAGCTCGCCGACCCGGTTGATCAGTCCGTCCGGGAGGGCGAAGTCCACCTGGTCACCGGCGAACGTCAGCTCCGACGGCCGCGGCCGGTCGGTGGGCAGGCCGTGTACCGGCGGCAGCCCGGCGAGCTGCGTCCGCCAGTAGTCCAGCTGTTCGCGGGAGGTTTCGAGCTGCCCGCGCTGCCAGGCCGAGTAGTCCGGGTACTGGATGGCCAGCTCGGGCAGCTTCGGCTCGCGGCCCTCGAAGACGGCGTCGCACGCCTCGCTCAGCTCCGCCTCCAGCACCAGCACCGAGCGGGCGTCGAACACGGTGTGGTGCACGACGAACGTGAGGACCCACTCGTCGTCGGCCATCCGGCACACCTGTGCCCGCCACGGCGGCGGCGAGTCGAGCGGGATGGCGCCGCGTACGACAGTGCCGACGAGTTCGGCGAGCCGGTCACCGCGAGTCTCGGCGGGCAGGTCCCGCAGGTCGTGTACTTCGGGCTCGATCGGCACCTCGGTGTGCACCACCTGCATGAGCGCGCCGCCGTCCATGCGGAACGACGTGCGCAGCGCCTCGTGCCGCCCGACGACGACGCTGAGCGCGGTGCGCCACTGCGCGGCGGTCAGCGGGCGATCCAGCCGGGCCCGGCAATGCAGGTTGTACACCGGGGACGCCGGGTCGAGCTGGCCGGACAGCCAGATCCGTTCCTGGCCGAACGAGGCCGGGAACGTCCATTCCTTCGTGTCGCTCATGATTTCCTGTTCTGGGGTAAGTCAAGGAGGCGTGGGGGTCGTGAGTGATAAAGAGGGTTAGAACGACCATTGCCACTCACGACCCCCTGCCGGTGGATGACGGCAGTCACGGCCTCTCAGCGCTCGAGCTTCGGGATGGTGGTCCGGGCGGGTTCGGCCGTCGCCTCGGCCTTGCCGTCGCGCAGCTCCTCGATCCGCTCGACCAGAGTGGCCACTGTGGACGCTTCGAACAGCGTCTTCATCGCCAGCCGGGTGCCGGTGGCCTTGCGTACCTGGGCGATGAGCTGGATCGCGACCAGCGAATTGCCGCCGAGGGCGAAGAAGTCGTCGTGCACGCCGATCTTCTCCACGCCGAGCAGCTCGGTCCACTGGCGGACGATCTCGGCCTCCAGGTCGGTGCGCGGGGCGACGTAGTCGTCCTCCGACACCCTCACCAGTGTTTCGCCGGGTTCGTCCAGCTCCTCGGCGCTGACCCGGTGCTCGATCAGCTCCCGCACCGGGAGCGTGCTGATCACCACCTGCCCGCCGAGGCCGGGGGCCAGCGCCCGGACGAACGCCTCGGCGCCGTCCACCGGCCGGATCCCGGTCGACGTCTTGTCCGAATCGGACACAGTGGACACTTGGGATCCCGTGGACGTCGAAGTCAGGCCGCCGCCGACGGCGTCCTGATCGACCTGGCGCAGCACGAAGTCCTCGATCGTGACGAGCACGCGGCCGGTCTCGTCGCACAGCGCGAGGTCGGCCGCCACCACCTGGTCGCCGCCGGAGTCGCGGTAGCGCAGGTGACTGCGGAAACTCGCCGGGAGCGCGTCGTGCACGACGATCCGGCCGTAGCTCATCGGCAGGTAGGCGCCGCTCCCCCGGCCTCGGCCGAAGGCGGTCGCGACGTCCAGCAGTGCCGGGTGCAGCCCCCACGTACCGACGTCACCCGCCGCCGCGTCTGGAGCCGTGATCGTGGCCAGCTCCTCCTGCGCGCCGATGCGGTGTTCGCGCAGCGCCGCCCAGCGCGGGCCGAAGGTGACCATGCTGGTGCGGCCGGTGCCGAAGCCGTGCCCGTCGTCGATCGGTTCGGTCCGCCCGGTCACCGCCTCGATGTCCACAGTGGACGTCGGCACGGCCGCGACCCAGCCGGCGGATCCGCGCACGTGGGTCCGGCTCGCACCGGCGACATGGCTGGTCACGGTGAATTCGTCGCGGTCGAACTCCACGCGGTACTCCGCGGTGGCGCCGTCCGGGACGCCGAACGGCTCCAGGAACACGACGTCCCGCAGCTCGACGACGTGCCCGTCACCGGGCTTCGGCAGCGCCGCGGCCACCGCCGCGCGGACGGTCTCCAGGTGCCCGGTACCCGGCACCACCGGTACCCCGGCGATCCGGTGCTCGTCGAGCAGCCAGTGCGTGGCCGCCGAGACGAGCCCGTGCGCGCCGTCTTCGGAGCGCGTGGTGAGCACGGGGTGTTCGACCGGGCCGAGTGCCCGCGACCGGGCGGTGCGGATCGTGGTCGGAGCGGCCACTTCCGCGGCCATGCCGACCTCGTCCCAGCCACCCCAGGCATGCGAGACCAGCCGCGCCCGCCAGCCGTGGTCCCCCCGCGCGTAGGCGTCGAGGAAGTTGTTGGCGGCGCAGTAGTCGACCTGCCCGATGCCGCCGACCACCGCGGTGATCGACGAGCACAGCGCGACGAAGTCCATCGGCAGATCGGCGAACGCCTCGGCCAGAGCCAGCGTCCCGGCGATCTTCGGGGCCAGCACGGCCTCGGCCGCGGCCCGCTCCTTCACCTCGGCGACGCCCCCGCCGGGCATCCCGGCGGCGTGCACGATCCCGTCGAGGCCACCGAACTCGCGCTCGGCCAGCTCACGCACCTCGCGCAGGCGCGCCGCGTCGGTGACGTCGGCGGCCACGACGTGTACCACCGCGCCCGCGGCCTCCATCCGCCGCACGGCGAGGATCGCGCGCCCGGTGCGGTCGGTGCCGCCGTGCGCGGCGAGATGCGCGTCCCACTCCGCCCGCGGCGGCAGTGCGGTGCGGGCGAGCAGCACGAGCTTCGCCCGCACCCGGCGGGCGAGGTCCTCGGCGAGCGTGATGCCGATGCCGCCGGTCCCGCCGGTGATCAGGTACCGGCCGCCGTCGCGCAGCACCGGCTCGGCGGCCGGGGGCAGTTCGATCTGGGTGTGGTCCAGCACCCAGCGGCGGCCTGTCCGCAGCGCGACCTCGGCCGCCGCGTCGGCCGGGCGGAACAGCTCGGCGACGGCGTCCTGCGGGTGGTCCGCGTCGACATCGATCCGGCGCACCACCGTGCCCGGGACCTCCAGCGGCACCACCCTGGCGATACCCGCGAGGGTCGCGTGCTCGGGGCGGGTCAGGTCGGTACCGGTGACGTCGGCGGCGCCGGCGCTCAGCACGTCGATCCGCATCGGCTCGCCCCAGGCCTGGACGAGGTTGAGCACGCTGAAGAACCCGTGATCCTGGGCGGCCATGCCGCGCTCGTCCCCGGTCAGCGTCCAGGCGTGCACGACCCGCTCGGGCCGGGCGGGCAGCGCGGCCACGAGGGCGTCGTAGTCCTCGCGCACCCCGGGCCGGACGGTGAATCCGGTTTCCGTCACGGCGAACCCGTTGCCGGGACGCACTTCGGTGACCGTCACACCCGCGTCACGCAGCAGTCTCGGCAGGACGTCCTCGGCGGCGAAGACGAGCGCGTTCGCGAAGGGTTCGCGTCTCAGGTCCGGTTCCGCCTGCCGCCACGCCGGGACCGCGAACCACTCGGACAGGGGCAGCGGGCCGCTCCGCCGCGCGGGCCGGGCGTCCGTGACCGGGTCCGGATCGACCCAGTACCGCGTGCGCGCATACGGGTAGCCGGGCAGCGGTACCCGGTGGCCGGGCGCGCCGAACGTCCGCGAATCCAGGGAAACCCCGTTCGTCCACAAGAGACCGGCGGCGCCGTACAGCGTTTCGACGTCGCCGATGCGCTCGGTCCGGCCCGGCAGGCTCGGCTGCGGCGCGGGCATGCCCTTCGGGACCTGGCCGCGGGCCAGCCCGGCAAGCTGGTGACCGGGGCCGCATTCGACGAGCGCCCAGCGGCCACCGCGCGCGAACAGATTCTTGACACAGTCGCCGAACCGGACGGCCTGGCGCAGGTGAGAGGCCCAGTAGGCGGGGTCGGTGGCCTGGGCGTCGGTGATCCAGTCGCCGGTGACGTTCGACAGGAACGGCAGCGCGGGCGCGGTACGGACGACGGCGGTGACGGCGGCGGTGAACTCGGCCAGTACCGGGTCCATCATCGGCGAGTGGAACGCGTGCGAGGTCACCAGCTCGCGGCACTGCACGCCGCTGGCCTTGAGCGTCGCCGCGAAGTCCGCGACGGCGTCCGGCGGACCGGCCACGACGCACGTGCCGGGCCCGTTCACCCCGGCGATAGCGAGGGTGCCCGGCAGCCGCGTGGTGACGCTCTCCTCGTCGAGCTGGACGGCGAGCATCGCCCCGGCGGGCATCGACTGCATCAGACGGCCGCGGGTGGCGACCAGGTTCAGCGCGTCCGGCAGGGTGAAGACCCCGGCGACGGTGGCGGCGACGTACTCGCCGACCGAGTGACCGATCATCGCCGAGGGCAGCACACCCCAGCTCTGCCACAGCTTCGCCAGCGCGTACTCGACGACGAACAGCGCGGGCTGGGTCACGCGGGTTTCCCGCAGCGCCTGCTCGCCACCGGATGAGAAGATCAGGTCGCGCAGCTCCGGCAGCTCGGATTCGAGCAGCCGCAGGCACTCGTCGACGGCCGCGGCGAACACCGGCTCGGCCTCGTACAGCTCGGCGCCCATCCCGGCGTACTGCGAACCCTGCCCGGGGAAGAGGAAGGCCACGTTCGGCTCCCCGGCCTGTGCGGACACGAGGCGCCGGGAATCCCGCAGCCCGTCGACCGCGTCCTCGGAGTCACGGGCGACGACGACCGCGCGGTGCGGGTACTCGGTGCGCCCGGCGGCCAGGGTGTGGGCCACGTCGGCGAGGTCGAGATCGACGTCTCCGGCCAGCCGCTCGGCCAGCCCGTCGACGGCGGCCGTGAGAGCTTCCGCGGTATTGGCCGACACCCGCAGCAGATGCGCCGGGTGCGGCGCCCTGCTCCACTGCGGGGCGGGCGCCTCCTCCAGCACGACGTGCGCGTTGGTACCGCCGACGCCGAACGAGCTGACGCCCGCCCGCCGCGGTGCCGCGGCCGCCTCCCACTTCGTCACCCCTTGCGCCGGGTAGAACGGGCTCGCCGGGAAGTCGATGCCCGGGTTGGGTTCGTGGTAGTTGATGGTCGGCGGGATCAGCCTGTGCTCCATGACGAGCACGGCCTTGATCAGCGAGACCACGCCCGCCGCCTGCGACAGGTGACCGATGTTGGACTTCACCGAGCCGATCGCGCACCAGCCGGTGTCCGCGACCCCGTTTCCGTACACAGTGGACAGTGCGGCGATCTCCATCGGGTCGCCCAGCGCGGTGCCGGTGCCGTGCGCCTCGACGTAGCCGATGGTGCGCGGGTCGACACCGGCCATGCCGACGGCCTGCGCGATCGCCTCGGTCTGCCCGGCCACGCTGGGCG
The DNA here is from genome assembly GCF_046549035.1 of Amycolatopsis sp. lyj-90. Lineage (NCBI taxonomy): Bacteria > Bacillati > Actinomycetota > Actinomycetes > Pseudonocardiales > Pseudonocardiaceae > Amycolatopsis > Amycolatopsis sp. lyj-90. The sequence goes on along the minus strand of NZ_JAJPWP010000001.1, from coordinate 449,684 downwards.
CGGAGAAGCCGACCTTGGTGGCGCCGTCGTTGTTGATCGCGTTGCCCAGCACGACGCCGCGGATGTGGTCGCCGTCCTCGATCGCCTGCGACAGCCGCTTCACCAGCACGACCCCGGCGCCACTGCTCCAGACCGTGCCGTTGGCGCCTTCGTCGAACGCGCGCACGTGGCCGTCCGGCGAGGTGAAACCGTCGACGCCCAGGTAGCCGATGCCGTGCGGCATCTCCAGGTTGACCCCGCCCGCCAGCGCCATGTCGCACTCACCGTTGCGCAGCGCCTCACAGGCCAGGTGCACCGCGACCAGGGACGTCGAGCAGGCGGTGAACACCGCGAGACTCGGGCCGCGCAGGTCGAGCTTGTACGACACCGAGGTCGTCAGGTAGCTCGGCTGGTTGCCGGTCGAAATGCCGATACCGCCGTGCTGCGAGGCGAGAATCCGCTCGTTGCGCAGCAGGTTCTCCTTCAGGTAGCCGGTGCCCCCCGACCCGCCGTAAACGCCGATCGCGCCGTCGAAGCGGGCCGGGTCGTAGCCCGCGTCGGTCAGCGCGGCGTGGCACGACTGCAGGAACAGCCGATGCTGCGGGTCGGTGATCTCGGCCTCGCGGCTGGTCATGCCGAACAGTTCCGCGTCGAACTCGTCGAAGCCGTCGACCACGGTGGTGGCGTTCACCCAGCTCGGATCGTCCACAGTGGCCTCTTCGGCGCCGCGGGCGATCATCTCCTCGCGGGTGGCGGGCACGATCGACTCGACGCCGTCGACGAGGTTGCGCCAGAACTGCCGCGCGTCACGCGCGCCGGGCACGCGCACGTCCAGTCCGACGATCGCGATCGGTTCGGCTCCGGGATCGCCGGCGCCGGTTTCGGGAAGGTGGGTCACGGTGGTGCTCCTATCCGAGGCCGGCCGGGCCGGCGGTGCTGCGGGGTCTTCTGGTCTGGGTGCGGCCGCGGCGGGCGGCGACGCGCTCGGCCGCGCGGGCCAGCTCCGGGCTGGCTCCGCCGCCGGAGTGCAGGTGCGCGGCGAGGGCGCGGACGGTGGGATGGCTGAGCAGGTCGACCATCGGGATCCGGCGGCCGAGCCGGGCGGTGACCTGGGCGTGCACCCTGGCCAGCGCGAGCGAATGCCCGCCGACGTCGAAGAAGTTGTCGGTGTGCCCGACTTCGGCGACGCCGAGGACGTCGCACCAGGCACGGGCGATCACGGCCTCGGTCGCGGCGAGCGCCACCGGGTCCGCGGCCGCGGCCGTCGGTGGCGGTGGCAGTGCGCGGCTCATCGCGTCCGGCGCGGCGGTGCGGACGCCCGCCCGCGGCAGTTCCGGCACGCTCGTCCCGACCGGCGCGTCCGGCGCCGCGGTCAGCGCGGCGAGCAGGGCGACGTAGTCCTCGGCGAGCCCGGTCATCCGCGCGTGGTCGAACAGGTCCGGGTTGTACAGCAGTTCGACGCCGTCGTCGTGGACGTACACCGTGAGGTCGAACGGCGACCCAGGCTTGTCCACCGGCAGCCACCCCGACCGCACACCGGGCAGGTCCAGCCGCGGCTCGGTGAAGTTCAGGACGTTGAACATCACCTGCACGAGCGGGGCGTGCGCGGGATCGCGGGGCACGCCGAGCGCCTCGACGAGCCGCTCGACCGGCGCGGCCGGATGCGCGGTCGCGGCGAGGAGTTCCGCGCCGCCGCCGCGGACGTGCGTCGCGAAGTCTGCGGAGTCGTCGGCCCGCAGCCGCACCGGCACGATGTCCACGAAGAACCCGGCGACCTCCTGGAACTCGGCGAGCTGCCGGTCCGCGACGACCGTGGCGACCAGGTGGTCGGCCGCGCCGGTGAGCCGCCGCAGCAGCTGGCCGAACGCGGCGAGCAGCACCCCGGCGCGCGTCGTGCCGGTGCGGGCGGCCAGTGCCCGGACCGACTCGGCGGCACCGTCCGGAAAGGACTGGCGCAGGCTCGCGCCCCGGTAGGTCTGCACGGCCGGGCGCGGCCGGTCCCTCGGAAGGTCCACTGTGGAGGGTGCACCGGCGAGATGTCCGGTCCACCAGGCGACATCAACGGCCTCCCGGCGTTCGTCGCGTCCGGCCCGCCACACCGCGTAGTCCGCGTAGGACGCCACCTGTGGCGGCAGTGGCTCGCCCCGGTAGGCCGCCGAGAGGTCAGCGCAGAGCAGGTCCTGCGACCAGCCGTCGAACACCGCGTGATGCAGCGTGAAGCCGAGAACGTGCTCCGTCTCGCCGAGCCGGTAGAGCCGTACGCGCCAGGGAGCCTCACGGTCGAGGTGCACGGGCGTCGCGGCGTCGGCGGCCAGCCGGGCCCGCAGGCCGTCCTCGGTCACCGGCGCCATCGGCAGCGGAACGTCCGCCGTCGGCAGGCGATCCGCCAGTGGCGCGCCGTCGACGGACCGGATGCGCCAGCGGAGCACGTCGTGCCGCTCGGCGACCGCGCGCAACGCGTGGCGCAGCGCGTCGACGTCCAGCGCGCCGGACAGCCGGAACGCCATCGCGATGTTGTACGGCGCGGCGTCCGGGGCGAGCTGGTCGAGGAACCACAGCCGCCGCTGCGGCGGGGACAGCGCTGGCGCGTGCCCGGTGGTCAGCCCCGGTCCGGTCAGTGGCGGCGCGGCCGCGACCCGCCGGGTGAGCCCGTCGAGCGTGCCGCCCGCGAACACGTCCTCCGTGGCGACGTCCGCGGCCAGCTCCGCCCGCAGGGCCGCGACCAGGCGCATCGCGGCGATCGAGTTCCCGCCCGAGGCCAGGAAATCCGTCCCCGCGCCGTCGCCGAGCACCCGCCGCCAGATGGCCGCGACCGCGCGTTCGGCCGGGGTGCCGAGCGGGCCGAGGTCCTCCCGCTGTCCCGCGAGCGTCGCTTCGGCCAGGTCGCGCAGGGCGGGCCGGTCGATCTTGCCGGTGACCGGATTGACCGGCAGGCGGTCGAGCACCCGGACCGCGGCCGGGCGCATCGCCGCGGTGAGCCGGTCCCGGCCGAGTACGTCCACATCGGACGGTGCGGACGCCGGTGCCAGGAAGGCCACCAGCCGGGTGCCGCCCGGCCCGGGGACGGCCGTCACGGCCGCGGCGTCGACGTCCGGGTGGGCCGTGAGCGCGGCCTCCACCTCGCCCAGTTCGATTCGCTGGCCGCGGACCTTCACCTGCCGGTCTGCGCGGCCGGCGAACCCGAGACGGCCGTCGGGCAGCTCGCGGACCAGGTCGCCGGTGCGGTAGAGCCGCTCCCCCGGCGTGATCGGGTCGTCGATGAACTTCTCGGCGGTCAGCTCCGGGCTGCCGAGGTAGCCCTGCGCGAGGCCCGGCCCGCCGATGAGCAGCTCGCCGATCTCGCCGGGCGTGACCGGCCGCAGCTCGGCGTCCACGATGTACGCCCGGTGGTTCGGCGACGGGCGGCCGAGCGGCAGTGGGTCGGCGGGGATGCCGGTGACCTCGTCGATGACGACCGCCACGGTGGTCTCGGTCGGGCCGTAGGCGTTGAAGAAGCGACGGCCCGGCAGCCAGCGCGCGGCGAGCTCCGCGGGCACCGGCTCACCACCGCAGGCGACGACGCGCCAGCCGGGAACGGCCGCGGGGTCCACCATGGACAGCAGCGTCGGCGTGGCGAAGCCCCACTCGACGTCGTGCTCGACGAGGAACCGACGCAGCCGCTCGGGGTCGGCCCGGTCGGCGGCCCCGGCGAGCTGGACCGAACCGCCGTACGCCAGCGGGACGAACACGTCCATGGTGAAGGCGTCGAAGGCGAGTGAGGAGAGGCCGAGCGTCCGGGTGCCGGGCCGGATCCCGAGGGCGGCGGCGAACCCGGTGACGAACGCGACGACATTGCGGTGACTGGTCAGCACGCCCTTGGGGCGGCCGGTGGAGCCGGAGGTGTAGAGGAGGTGGGCGAGGTCGTCCGGTCCGGCGGGGCATTCGGCGGGCCCGTCCGCGGGCGGGGGCACGTCGAGCGCCTCGATGCCTTCCGTGGCACCGAATTCGGTCCGGGCGCAATTGCCGACGACGAGGGAGAGCCCGGCGTCCGCGGCGATTTCGGCCAGCCTCGCTTTCGGGCCGCCGGGTTCGAGCGGCACGTAGGCGGCCCCGGACAGCAGCACGCCCACGACGGTCGAGATCAGTTCCGGCCGCCGGTCGGCGCAAATGCCGACGCGGGTGCCGGGCCCCGCGCCGCGTGCCCACAGCAGCCGGGCGACGCCGGTCGCCGCGGCGACCAGTTCGCGGTAGGTGAGCCGGGCGTCACCCTGCCGGACGGCGACGGCGTCCGGGGTGCGCGTGGCCTGGGCGAGGATCAGCCCGGTGATCGTGGTGTCCGGATAGGACAGTGGCGGGCCATGGCCGCCCACGACGGGCAAGGTGTCGGTCACCGAAGGCTCCCCTGGTCGGATGTGTGATGAGACGGTGGGTCGATCCAGTGCCGCTCCCGCTGGAACGGATAACCCGGCAACGGGACGCGGCCCGGTGCACCGCCCGCGAACCGCGCGGCCCACTCGACGTCGCCGCCCCCGGCCCAGTGGACAGCCAGGTCCCGCACCGCCCCGGCCGGGCCCTCGACGTCGGTTCCGTTCTCCAGCAGCGCATCGAGCGCGGCGACCGCCGACGGGACCGAGTCCGCCACCACGGCGGCCCGGCACGCGAACGCCCGCCGGACCGAAAGCGTGTACGCCGCGTCCCCGAGGTCCGGCGCGTCCGTGGCGAGCCGCTCGCGCAGCCGGGACACCGCCTCTCGCAACGCTTTCGCGTCACGCGCGGACACCGGCAGGACGAACGGACCGCTCGCCGCCTGCCGTGGTGGGGCGGCCGGGGCCTCCTCCACGATCACGTGCACGTTCGTGCCGCCCAGGCCGAACGAGCTGACCCCGGCCACCCGCCGCTCACGGGCGGGCCAGTCGGCGGCCTTCGCCGGGACGTACCAGGGGCCGCCCGCCAGGTCGACCTCCGGGTGCGGGGACGTGAAGTGCAGGCTCGGCGGGATGACGCCGTGCCGCACGGACAACACGGCCTTGATCAACCCGGCGACGCCTGCCGCCGCGTCGAGATGCCCGATGTTCGTCTTCACCGAGCCCAGCGCGCACGTTTCCGCTGGCGCGCCCCGGTAGACACGGTTGAGCGCGGCCACCTCGATCGCGTCGCCCAGCGGGGTGCCGCTGCCGTGGGCTTCGAGCAGCGCGACCTCGTCCGGGGCGACCTCCGCGACGGCCAGTGCCTCGGCCACCGCGGCCGCCTGCCCGGCCGGTCCCGGCACGGCGTAGCCCGCGCGGTCCGGGCCGTCGTTCGTGATCGCCCAGCCGGGCAGCACGGCGTAGACGTGATCGCGGTCAGCGAGCGCGTCCGCCAGCCGCCGCAGCACGACGACCCCGGCGCCCGAACTGAACCCGGCGCCCGCCGCGGCGACGTCGAACGCGCGGCACCGGCCGTCCGGCGAGGCAAGCCCACCCGAGCGGTACCGCGGCCAGGTCACGTTCGCCCCGCCTGCCAGCGCGACGTCGCACCGGTAGTCCATGAGACTCTGCGCGGCCAGCGCCACCGCCGCGAGCGAGCTGGAGCACGCGCTCTGCACGGCCACCGCGGGCCCGGTCAGCCCGAGCCGGTAGGCGACCTGGCCGGGCAGGTGGTCGGCCAGGTGGCGGCCGGTCAGCCGCCCCTCCCAGTCGTCCGGGTCGACGTCGCCGGTCACCGCCGGATTGCCGAACAGGTGGAACAGGAAGTAGCGGTTCACAGAGGCGGCCGTGAAGACCCCGACCGGCCCGGTCTCGGCGGCGGGATCGCGTCCGGCGTCCTCGAGTGCCCGCCACGCCGTTTCGAGGAACAGCCGGTGCTGCGGGTCGGTCCGCGCGGCCTCGTCGGCGGTGAACCCGAAGAACCCGGCGTCGAACTCCTCGACACCCTCGATCCGGCCACCCGCCCGCACGTACGCCGGATCGGCACGCAGGCCCGGCCCGATGCCCAGCGCCGCCAGCTCGTCGTCGGCGTAGTCGTGGATCGAGTCGACGCCCGCGCAGAGGTTCCACCAGAACGAGGCGGCGTCCGGCGCGCCGGGGAACCGGCAGGCCAGTCCGACGACGGCGATGAGATCCCCTGCCTGATCCTCCGCGGTGACAGGCGACCGGGTGTCCGAAGTGGACTCCGTGGACCAGGCCGCCTGCCCGGCGATCGTCGTGTGCTCGAACAGGGCGAGCAGCGGGACGTCCACCCCGAACTCGTCGGCCAGCCGCGCCTGCACCCGGCCGAGCCGCAGCGAGTCGCCGCCGGCGTCGAAGAACGCCTCGGTGCGCCCGACCCGGTCACGGCCGAGCACCGCGCACCAGATCCGGTGCACGCGTTCCTCGGCCGGGGTCAGCCGCTCGGCCGGGACGGTCGCGGCCGCCCGCGGTTCCGGAAGTGCCCGTTCGTCGAGTTTTCCGGTGACGGTCAGCGGAAAACCGTCCAGCACCGTGACGGCCGCGGGTACCGAGTAGCCGGGCAGGACGTCCGCCAGCGCGGCCCGCAGCACCCGGCCGTCCGGACGGGGGCCGGTCGCGGTCACGTAGGCGAGCAGGTCGCCGTCGCGGACGATCGCGCGGGCTTCGGCCACGCCGGGCTGTTCGGCGAGCCGGGCCTCGATCTCGGTCAGCTCCACCCGGAAACCGCGGACCTTGACCTGCCGGTCGAGCCTGCCGAGGCAGACGAGGTTCCCGTCCGGCAGCAGCCTGCCGAGGTCGCCGGTCCGATAGCGACGGCCGCCGTCGGCCGTCACCCCGAACGCCGGGCTCGGCTGGCCGAGGTAGCCGTCGACGAGGTGCCGTCCGCGCACTTCGAGTTCGCCGCTGTCCAGCACGGTGAGCGTGAACCCGGGCAGCGCGCGCCCGATCGGCAGTGGTCCGTCGGCGTCCGGGCCCAGGTCGGCGGCGGTCGTCCGGTACTGCGCGGCGAAAGTCACCTCGGTGGCGCCGTAGCCGTTGACGAACACACAATCCGGCGCGAACCGGCCGCGGCGGACGTCGGCGTGGGTCGCCTGCTCGCCGCCGAGCAGCACGGTCCGCACGGACGGGAGGCCGGTCTCATCGAGAACGTCGAGCAGGTGCCGGTAGACCGTGGGCGTCGAGTGGTAGACGGTCACCTCGTGCCGGGCCAGCTCGCGCGCGGCGTGGGCGAGACCGTGCGCGCGCAGGTCGACCGGCACGAGCGCGGCGCCGCTGAGCAGTGCCGGGTACAGGTCCGGGATCGCCGCGTCGAAGCCGAACGACGCGAGCAGGCTGAGCCGGTCGGCCGCGGTGATGCCGAGCGCGGCGATCTGGTTGTCGACGACGTGCAGGAGGTTGCGGTGGGTCTGCGCGACGGCCTTCGGCCTGCCGGTGGACCCGGAGGTGAACAGCACGTACGCCGGGCTGTCCGGGTCGGATTCGGGCACCGGGAGCGGCGCGGTCTCCGTACCCGAACGCACGAGCCGCGCGGATCCGTTACGGCACAAGAATTCCGCCAGTTCGACGTACTCCGGGTCCGCGAGCACTGCGGTCACCCGCGCGGCGGCCAGCTGGTATTCGAGACGCTCCCGGGGGAAGGTCGGGTCCAGCGGGACGTAGGTGCAGCCCGCGGCGAGGGTGCCGAAGATCGCCGCGATCGCGGCGCTGCCGTGCCCGGTGACGAGCCCGACCCGCTCCCCCGGCAGGACACCGGCGTCGCGCAACCGCAGCGCGCGGCCTCCCGCGAGTCCGGCGAGCCGGGCATAGGTGAGCCTGGTGCCGTGTTCGATGACCGCGATCCGGTCGGGCGACTGCCGGGCGTGCACATCGAATCGGCTGACGCAGCCGGTTTGTGTCATCGGGCGTCGAGCAGTCGCTCCGAGGTTTTTCGGGCGCGCGACAACAACGGCGTGGACTTCATCTTGCTCCCCAGTGACCATTCAGGTGAAGAATTACGCAAGGTTAAGGCGACCTGTCGCGCCAAGGAATACGAATTCCTCCGATTTGGTTCGGATGGCCTACCGATCTTGGACCAGATGTTGCAGCTTCACATGTCTTCCAGCCCAATCGGCGGCCAAGGCGCCATTTCGCGCTCGACTTTCCGACCACTATGGACACTTGATCGACTACACCCGGTAATGCGTCGGATATTAACCGACACCATGCGAGAAATGCTTCTACAAACAACCGGCAGGCGAATTCGTCGAAATCGATTCAGGAATACGATTCCCGATCACGCGGGACTTGCCGGAGACACCGGAACCCTGCTTGTGCGTCGTGGTCCGGGCGCGCCGCGGCCGCGGTGGCGCCACCCCCTTGCACGAAACCCGGCACCACCGCGGCCACCATGAACGGCACGATCGTTCTTCGCATCGCCGTCCTCGTCCTCCCCGGTCCGGGAGCGGCGAAAGTGCGACCGTGTGCTCCCGCCTGCGTGGGCGGGACGCGTCGCTCGAACAGGACCGTAGGCGAGAAACGCGACGGCCTCTGTCGTCGCGCTTGCACGGCGCTGTCGTCCGGGCGAGCAGGCGGCTCCGGCTACCCGTGCGCGGAAAGCAGTGCCCGGATCTCGACGGCGACGGTCTCATCGCCGTCGTGAAGGCACCTGTCGTACGCCTCCCGCCATACTCGGTGCGCTTGATCGACGTCGCCGTCCGCGAGTAGCGCGTGCCCCAGACCGACCCGGAGCGGCACTGCCAACCTGGTCACGTGGAACTCCTCGACGAGATCGACGGCTTCCCGGTACGTCGCGGCGGCCCTGCGATGATCACCCGACCCCGCCTGTACCGCGGCGATGGTCTCCAAACCGGCGACGATCCGCGAGGGTTCCGTCCCGTCGCGAAAGGTGTCGAGGGCTCGCTGGGCTGGTCCGCTCGCCTCTTCGTAGCGGCCGAGCCCGACGAACGTGTCCGCGAGGTTGTTGAGTGCCATCGCCGCGGACAGGTCGTCACCGACCGACTCGTACAACCGGACCGCTTCGCGCAGCGGCTCGACAGCCTCGTCGAACAGGCACAGCCAGTTGAGGGCCGACCCGAGGTTGAGCAGCGCCGTGCCCTGTTCGGCGAGGTCGCCCAGTTCGCGAAAGATCTCCAGCGCCGCGCGACAGTAGGTGATTTGCTTGTCGCGGTCGGCGGCTCGGCCGTAGCCGGTGCTCGCGCCGTTCAAGCACTTGCCCTGGAGGAACCGGTCGCCCGTGGCGGTCGCGCTGAGGACGGCGGCTTCGCCCATGTCGACTATCCGTTGCCAGTATCCGCGCAGGTTGAGGTAGTGCCAGGACAGCTGGAACAGCGCTGCGGCTTGGGCGTGCAGGCCGTGCTCGTCCGCGCCGAGGACCAGCCTGGCGATCGTGTCGATCTCCCGGTCGAACCAGGCGACCGCGGAATGGTGGTCAGCGAAGTCGACGACCGGAACATCGGGCCCGGCCACGGGGAGCGGCATCCGGTGCGGAAGGCCGCTGAGCTGCTCGCGTGCCCGTTCCGCGGTGTGCGCGTAGTGCGCCGCCAGCCTCTCGACCGCCGCCGTCGCACCGGGCAGAACCGCCGCCTTGTCGCGCGCGTACTGCCGAAGCAGGTCGTGCAGCTCGAACCGGTCGGGCAGCCGCTGCTGGAGCATGCTGACCTCCGCCAACCGCCCCAGCGCGGCACCCGCGTCCGCCGGCGGGATCCCGGCCAATGCGGCGACCGCGTGCCTCCCGATGCTGTCGCCGGGAAACAGGCCGAGCACGTCGAACACCGCCGCCGCCTGCGCGTCGAGCGCGTCGTAGGACCAGTCGAACAGTGAACGCAGGTCGCTGTCGCGGTCGTCGTCGACCGACAGCACCTCGAGCCCACGCTGGTCGGCCAACTCGTCCCGCAACGAAGACAGCGGCCACTCCGGATGCCGGGCCGCGTGGTCCGCGGCCAGCCGCAACGCCAGCGGCAGCCGGGCGCACAACTCCACGATCGCCGCCGCCGCGTGCGGCTCGGCCGCCACCCGGTCCCGGCCGACCTGATCGGTGAACAGCTCCAGCCCCTCGGCCGGGGAGAGCAGGCCCAGGGTGATGTGGCGCGCTCCTTCCCTGGCGGACAGGCCGCGTAACTTGCGGCGGCTGGTCACCACGACCGAACCCCCACCGGGCAGCAACGGCCGTACTTGGGCGCTGTCACGGGCGTTGTCCAGCACGACGAGCATCCCGCGCGCGGCGGACTCGGTGCGCCAGAGCGCCGCCCGCTCCTCGACATCGGCCGGGACGCGCTCCGGCGACACCCCGAGCGAACGCAGAAGCATGTCCAGCGCGTCCGCCGGCTCGACCGGCACGCTGGGACCGTAACCACGCAGGTTCAGGTACAGCTGCCCGTCCGGGAACCGCGGCACGACCTGATGTGCCCAGTGCACGGCCAGGCTCGTCTTCCCGATCCCGGCGGCCCCGTCGACGGCGGAGATCACGACCGGTTGACCGTCGGCCTTGTTCACCAGCCGATCCAAACCCGCCATCTCGTCACAGCGCCCCACGAACCCGCGCACGTCCCCCGGCAACTGACGAGGCACCTGCGCCCTGGCGGGCTGCGCGACCACGAGCGCTTCGTCGTCGAGCAGGATCGCCTGATGCAGATCGGCGACGGCGCGCCCCACGTCGAGGCCGAGTTGCTCCCGCACCAGGCCGGTGACCTGGCGATAGGCGTCCAGCGCCTCGGCCCGCCGCCCCGACCGGTGCAGCGCCAGCATCAACCTGGCCCACAGCGACTCGCGCAGCGGGTGCCGCGCGGTGAGGTCCCGCAGGTCGGCGATCACCTCCTGCCCGTGACCTCGCTCCAGATCGACGTCCAGCATCCGCTCGCGGGCGGCGAACCACAGCTCGGCGACCTGCGGTCCCGCCTCCGCCCGCAGCCCCGGCGACGCGACGTCCTCCAGCGGATCTCCACGCCACAGCCGGACCGCCGACGCCAGCGACGCGTATTCCCGGCCGGTGTCCCCTTCCCTCGCCGCGACGGCCGCCGACTCGACCAGCTCGCGCAGTGCGAGCAGGTCGAGCTCGGTGGCGGTGGCACGCAGCAGGTACCCGCCCTCGGTCGTCTCGATGACATCGGCTCCGAGGGTGCGCCGCAACCTGCTCACCAGGGTCTGCAGGCCGTTGCGCACGTCCAGCGGGGACTCCTCGTCCCACACGTGACCGATCAGCTTCCACAGCGGGACCACCTGATTCGCCGAGAACGCCAGCGATGCCAGCAACGCCCGCTGCCGCCCGCCCACGTCCACCGGCCCCGCGGCCGTCTCGACCTCGAACGGCCCCAGCACCCTGAGCCGCAGACCTCGAGCCGTTGCTTTGCTCTGAACCATGACCGCCCTTCGTTCGGCGTCACCGATCATGCCCCAAACCGAACGGTCGCCGTGCGCAGCACAGGATGAGCGCGACTCGGTCACCCAGTTTCGGACTCCGGTCAGCGGTGCACCAGGCGTCGAAGTCGACGTAGCGTCGTCACCATGTCCAAGGGACAGAAGCCCGCTCTGAGCTTCTGGGGACTGGTGGGCCGTGTGGCCGGGTCCCTGTTCGGTATCGGCATGACAGTCTTGGCCGTGCTGACCGTGAAGGGCGACATCGACGTCCTGAACGGCGCGGGCGAGCCCACCACCGATATCACCCGCATACTGGTCGGGCTGGTCTACACCATCTTGGGGCTGACGACCGTGGCCGGCGCCATCACCGGATTCCCCGAAGGGCCGCACGACAGCAACGAACGCTCCGACCGTGACATCGGCTTCGACGATGACGGCGACGCCGACTTCGACTGACCTATTGCGGAGAAGGGCGAACGTGTCGTGCTTCGCGGGCGGGGCGTGCCGGATCGAAGGCCCCTTCATCGCGTCCGATGCAGCGAAGGAAGCCTTCGGCGTCGCGGATCTGAACCGGCCACACCATGACTGTCCACATGGGATACTTCCAGACGGTTAAATGTCTGCTTGATGCCTATACGCTTCACAAAGGGGGTCGTGAGTGGCAAAGCGAGTTATTGAGGGGAAGGTCAAAAGTGTAGTGCTCGGGCGGTATGAGTTTTCACGGGCTTCAGTCCAACGCCACACCAGTCTTTCCGGGCCGTGTCGCGAAAGCCACTTTCGGGACGTCTGATGTCCCGAAAGTGGCTTTCGCGGCACGGCCGCACGGCATCGGACGCGGCGAAGGACACCTTCATCCCGTCACCGGGCTCGCCACCTTTGACTTCCCCTCAATAGAACATCCAGCCAGCAGTCCTTGGCCTTCCTAGGAACACACCGAAGCGAGATGTGCGAGGAGCAGCGCCGTCGTGGTCTCGGCTGCCTCTTCGGGGATGTTGTGCCCGATCCCCTCGAGATTCTCCAGGCGGTACGGCCCGGTGACCCAGTTCTTGGTCGCCGCCACACCCGAGGGGGCGACCATGCGATCCTTCGTACTCGCGATGAAGAGCGTCGGCACCGTGACCCGCTGCTCGTACCCCGTGAAATCGTTGGCCCGGTACCAGTTCAACGCGGCGGTCAGGGCGCCCGGCTCGGAAAGCCGACGGAAGTACTCCGCACACTTCTCCGGCGACGCGCCCGGGATCTTGGGCGGCCCGCCCGAGAGAATCCAGTTCTCCGGGATCGGGGTCGGCGCCCGGAAGTCGTCCATGTACTTGGACGCCTCCTGCTGCACCGGATCGGTCCGCAGCGCCTCGGCGAAGGCGCCGAGGTGCGGCACGGAGACAGCGGTCAGCGACCGCACCCGGCGTGCGTACTTCGCCGCGGCGACCCAGGCGACCGCCGCGCCCCAGTCGTGTCCGACCAGGTCGAACCGGTGCCAGCCAAGGGAATCGGCCATCGCCCGGACGTCCCGGACGGCGTGATCCAGGTGGTAGTTCTCGATCCCGAGAGGACGTACGCCCGGCGAGTAGCCCCGTTGGTCGGGGGCCACCGCCCGGTAACCGGCGGCGGCGAGTGCGCTCAACTGATGCTCCCACTCGATGCCGAACTCCGGGAATCCGTGCAATAACAGTACTTTCCGGCCGTGTCGCGGACCGGCGGCCACCGCGTCGAAGGTCCCGGCAGAAGTGGGGATCCGCAGCGGTTTGATCCGCGCCGGCTCGGCGGCTTGCGCGGTGCCCGCGATGCCCAGGGACGCCACACCGATGGCGGCCGTGGCGCTCATGGTGAGGAAACCGCGACGAGAAGGAGAGAACGACATGCGGCCAGCCTGTCGGCCGAGCGAGACGAAGACCATCGGGAACACCCCCGTCATCCCACTGGTGCAGGCCCTACCAACGGCGGGCCCGGCTTTGTCGGAGGCTCTGGCGTCACCCTGCCGGGATCCGCCGGGTTTCGACGACCTTGGCGTTGTAGTGGGCACCGTTCACGACCGTGGTCTCGAGAAGAACCTCGAAGTGCTCCATCTTCTTCATCGTGCGAAGAAACTTCCGGTCTCCGAGCTTTTCCGCCGCAGCGGCGGTGCCGTGTTCCCAGCACCCCGCCACGATGACGATCTCCGAGGTGTCCGGTGCCAAGGGATTTCGCGTCCGGATGATCAAAGCGTGGTCACTGACCGGATACCCTGACTCGTCGTACTGCGGCGCGAACACGCGGCCGGTGCGCAAATCGTGCACCACGGCCGCCTCATGGTCCCGATCTTCAGCGAAACCGTAGGAGATCACTCCGCTCAGCTTCTCCATCATCGTCCTCGCCACGGCATTCGCCACCGGCCCGCCGATCAGGACCAGGTCCGAACTCAGCTCACGCGGCGACAGCTGCCTCGACTCCGCGATCCTGCCGGCGAACCCCAGCTTCCGAAGCTGGGCCTCGATTTCCACCAGCGCCCCGATATCCCCCATCCCCACCACACCCGCCCTGGCCCACCGCCGTTGCTGCCCCAGGTCATGAGCCCCCAGGACGATCAACGGATGACGGCCACCCAGCGCCCGCCAGAACCTGCGCGCACGGACCAGGCCGAGGCGCCGTCTCGCATTCGTCGACAACCAGACCAGGACGCCCCCGATGGCCGCCGCGATCAGATTGCTGGAGATGTCGGGCAAAGCTTGGACCAGCCAACCGCCGACACCCCCGACAGCCAGGCCCATACACAGCCACCCCTCCCCGACACGATCCCCTCCCCCAGTCGCACCCAGCCCGCGCCCTGTTACCGCCGGTTCGAACCGCCGACGTCATCGGCTCACACGCTCGACCACGAGGAATGTTCGTCGGCGCCCCGGGCGAATTCGGCGGCGTACGCGGCTTCGCCCAGGGCATCGCGCGCCCGCGCCGCGATGCGGTCGACGTCGTCCCGTTCACCGGCGGGCAGGGGCATCCCGACCGAACGCCGGGCCGCCTCGGCCTGTCCGAGCAGCCTCGCCGCCTGCCCGGCGTGGCCCGCCAGTCCGTGTGCACCGGCCAGGCCCTCCAGCGCCAGGGCGATCGTGCGGGGATCCCCGGCACTGCGAGCGACAGACAGGCCTTCCTGCTGGAGCTTCAGCGCGGAAGCCGCCTCACCCCTCAGCTCGGCGACGAATCCCAGTTCGGCGAGGATCAACGCGGGCAGACCGGTTTCGTGGGCCATCTTCCGGTGCAGGTCGAGCACGTTCCGCAGGTGTGTCTCCGCGGCATCGAGGTCGCCTTCCCGGCGCGCCCCCATCCCGAGCCCGATCTCGGCGAACAACTCGGCGACCACGTTCGACAGCTCGACCGCGAGCAGCCTCCCGCGCTCGTGGAACTCCCGGGCTCGCGGATAGTCCCTGGTGAGCAAGGCGATCCGGCCCAGCCCCGAAAGCCGGAAGGACACCTCCGTCCACAGCCCGAGTTCCTCGGCCATGCGCAATCCCTCACGGCACAGCCGCGCGGCGCGTTCGTAGTCGCCGGTCGATTCGGCCAGTGCCTGGAGCGGCTCCATGGCCTTCACTTGCCCCCACTGATCACCCAGCTCGCGAAAGAGCTCCAAGCTCTGCTCACCGTGGCGCCGCAGCGCGTCGAAGTCCCCTACCAGCATGGCGTAGAACGCCAGGCTGCTCAGCGCGGCGGCTGTGCCCCATCGGTCGTCGAGCGACCGGAAAGTCGCGAGCGCCGATTCGGCCAGCTTCCGGCTCGGCGACACATCGCTGATGGCGAACAGGTTCAGCCCCAGGAACCATTCGGCGCGGGCCTTGCCGAGCGGATCGTCGATCTCCTCGTACGGCCGCAGCGCTTCGCGGCATTTCGCGACCGGGTCGGCGCTTCCGCCGAGCAGCAGCCGGACGCCGCCCAACCTGCCCGTGGCACCGGCCACCAGCGCGGGCGGCGCGTCGGCGCCGACCGACAGCGCCAGCGCCAGCGACCGCTCGGCCTCGCCGTTCCGCCCGCGCAGATACCAGTACCAGGCCATCGCGTTGACCAGGCGCAGGGCGTGTCCGGCGTCTTCGGCCCGCACTGCGCCTTCCAACGCGGTCCGCAGATTCGCGGCCTCGGCGTCCAGCAGGCGAAGCCACCGGTGCTGCCCGTGCCCCCGCAGCCGCGGCTCGGCCCGCTCGGCCAGCTCCGTGTAGTACGCGCGATGCCTGAGCTGCAGCCCGTCGAGTTCGCCGGCTTCGGTCAGCCGTTCGAGGCAGTAGGCGGTGACCGACTCCAGCATCCGGTACCGGGCGCCGTCGTGGGTGTCGATCAGGACGACCAGTGAGCAGTCCACCAGCCTGGCGAGGAGGTCGAGAACCTCCGCCCGGTCCACGCCGTCCCCCGCGCAGACCTCCTCGGCCGCGGCGAGCGTGCACCCGTCGGCGTGCACGGCCAGGCGCCGCAGCACCACCCGCTCCGGTTCGCCCAGCAGCTCCCAGGTCCAGTCGATGACCGCCCGCAGCGTCCGCTGGCGTGCCGGGACGCCTCGCGTGCTCACCAGCAGGCGGAAACGGTCGTCCAGCCGGGCGGCCAGTTCGTGCACGCCCAGGGTCCGGACCCGGGTCGCGGCCATCTCCAACGCCAGGGGAAGCCCGTCGAGGCGGCGGCAGAGGGAGACGACGGCGTCGACGGTGGTCTCGTCGAGGACGAACCGTGGCGCGGCCGCGGCCGCCCGCGCCACGAACAGCTCCACGGCACTGAACCCGCGTACTTCCTCGACGCTCAGGCCCGCCTCGGCCGCCGGTCGTACCAGCGGGGGCACTTCACTGAGCCGTTCACCGGCGACACCGAGCGGGAGCTGGCTGGTGGCCAGGAAATGCAGGGCAGGCGCCACCTTCAGCAACTGCTCGGCGAGGTCCGCGACGGGTGTGGCGACGTGCTCGCAGTTGTCCAAGATCAGCAGGGTGGGCCGGTCACCCGCGGCGTGTGCGACGCGTTCGGCCCACGGCAACGGCTTCCCGGAATCGTCGCGGACCCCGAGTGCCGCGTCGACCACCGCGGTCACCTCGGTCCGCCCCGGCGACGGATCGAGCGCGGAGAACTCCGCCAGGTGGACGCCGCCGGGAAACACCGTGCCGAGCCGCGCGGCGACAGCCAGCGCCAGCCTCGTCTTGCCGACACCGCCGGGCCCGGTCAGCGTCACCAGCCGATGCGCGCTCAGCAGGGGAAGCAGTTCCTCGATCGCCTCGTCACGGCCGACGAGGCCGGTCAGCGGAGCGGGCAGGGCGGCCGGCGGGCGGGCCACGGTGGTCGCGGGGACGGGCGGGGCGGCCAGCGCCGGATCCTGGGTGAGGATCGCCTGGTACAGCGCGGTGAGTTCGACGCCGGGGTCCACCCCCAGTTCCTCGACCAGCCGGGTGCGCAGATCGGTGTAGCTGCCGAGCGCGGCGCTCTGCCGTCCGGCCAGGTACAGCGCCCGGACGTGGACCGCGCGCAACCGCTCCCGCAGCGGATGCGAGGCGACGAGGTCTCCCAGTTCGTCGGCCACCAGCGCGTGTTCGCCCAGCTCGACCCGAGTCTCGGCCGCTTCCTCGATCGCGGTCAGGCGCTGCTCGTCCCACCGGGCGGCCACGGCCCGCGCGAACTCCTCGTCGGCGAAGCCGGCGAACGCGGGCCCGCGCCAGACGGCCAGCGCGCCCGCGAGCAGAACCGCCCGTTCGCGTGGCTCGACGGCCTTACGGGCCCGGGTCAGCAGCTCCTGGAAGTGGTCCGCGTCCGTGCCACCTCGCAGTTCGTAGCCGAGCGGCCCCGACACCACCAGGGAGCGCGCGCCCGGCTCGGCGTCCTCCAGCGCTCGCCGCAGCTGCCACACCTTGGTCTGCAGCACGGCGAGCGGATCACCCGGCCGCTTGGCGCCCCACAGGAACTCGACGAGCCGGTCGGCGGAGACCGGGTGTCCGGCGTGCGCCAGGAGACAGGCCAGCAGCGCACGGACCTTCCGTCCGGGGACCGCCACCGTCGCCCCGCCGGCCGCCCACACCACGAGTGGCCCGAGCACTCCGAAACGCATACGGCCAGGCTAACCCCCGGACCGAGAGCGAACCGAGAGCGGCTCAGGAGCGGCACGGCGCACCGTTCGGGCATGTCATCGAACACCGAGGAAACCGGCATCCGGAAAGCCGGGACCCGGGAATGGCTGGGGCTCGCCGCGCTGGCCCTGCCCACCCTGCTGATCGCCCTTGACCAGAGCGTCCTGTACCTGGCGTTGCCGCATCTCGCCGAGGGATTGCGTCCCACCGGCACCCAGACGCTGTGGATCATGGACATCTACGGCTTCATGATCGCCGGCTTTCTCATCACCATGGGCAGGCTCGGGGACCGGGTCGGCCGCCGCAAGCTGCTGATGATCGGCGCCGCGGCCGTCGGCGTCACCTCGGTGCTGGCCGCCTTCTCCGGCAGTGCCGAGCAGCTCATCGTCACCCGCGCGCTGCTCGGTATCGCCGCCGCGACGCTGATGCCCTCCACTCTCGCGCTGATCGGCACCCTGTTCCACGACCCGGCCCAGCGCGGCCGCGCCATCGCGGTCTGGGCCGGATGCTTCATGGGAGGCACCGCGCTCGGACCGGTGATCGGCGGCGCGCTGCTCGAGTTCTTCTGGTGGGGCTCGGTGTTCCTGATCGGCGTGCCGGTCATGGTGATCCTGCTGATCGTCGCCCCGCTCGTGCTGCCGGAGTACAAGGACCCCGACGCCGAACGACTCGATCTGGTCAGCGTCGTGTTGTCGCTGGCGTCGATCCTGCTGACCATCTACGGGCTGAAGGAGCTGGCACGCCACGGCCTGGCGACCACACCGGTCGCCGCGCTCGTCGCAGGCATCGTCCTCGGCGCGGTGTTCGTGAGGCGGCAACGCAAACTGGCGGACCCGCTGCTGGACCTGGGCCTGTTCAAGATCAGCGCGTTCGCCGCGGCATTGGTGATCCTGGTCGTCACGATGATCGGCACCGGCGGGGCGTACCTCTTCGTCACCGGGTTCCTCCAGATGGTCGAAGGGCTCTCGCCGCTGGACGCGGGCCTGTGGCTGGTGCCCGCGGCCCTCGCGTCGATCCTCGCCGCGCAACTGGCCCCGATCGTCGCCAAGCGGTATCCACTCGGGACCGTCCTCGGGGCGGGCCTGCTCGTCGGCGTAGTCGGCTACCTGCTGCTCGCCTTCGTCGAACCGGGCGGGATGCCGCTGCTGGTGACCGGTTTCGTGATCGTCTTCGTCGGCGTCGGCACCCTCGGCGCGCTCGGCACCGACCTGGTCGTCGGATCCGCCCCACCGGAGCGGGGCGGATCCGCCGCGGCCCTCTCGTCCATCGGCGGTGACCTGGGCACCGCGCTCGGCATCGCCTTGTTCGGCAGCCTCGGTAACGCCGTCTACCGCGGTGTCGTCGAGATACCCGGCGGCGGGCCCGCCGTGGAAAGCATGGAGAACGCCGTCACGACCGCCCAGTCCCTGCCCGGCGATGCCGCCGCCGGGCTGCTGACCGCCGCCGGGGAGGCCTACACCAGCGGACTCAACGCGATCGCCCTCGCCTGCGCCGTCGTCTCCGCGATCAGCGCGGCCATCGCACTGACCGTGCTGCGCAAGAAGGCCGCGGCATGAGAACACCGGCTCGACAGATCGAGCCCCACTTGTGCCCATCGCGCTCCTGCCCACTACACCAGGTCAAGACGTAGCATGGTGATCAGGCGGCGGCGGTCGATCGGCCGCCGCTGTCATCCTTCTTCGGTTCTCCTCGCATGCCACAGCCGGTTCTGACCGGTCCGACTCACTCCACAGGAGACCCTCCATCACTGTTCCCGTCGTTCTGCCGTACGCCGTCAGCGCTCCTCGTTCCCTCACCGATGTGTACGGTCCCGGCATCGCCGTCTGCGCACGCCCCGAACTGGCCGCCACCGAACCTGTGAACAGGCACCGCCACACCCGCGACGTGGTTTCCGCGCGACCGATCGCTGTCGCGGCCGACATGCCCGTAATCTGCAGTGCCGGTGGCACGGACCCGGATTTGCTGGCACACCTGCGTGACAGCGGCCTGCCTGTCGGCACCGACCTGCGCGAGTTCCGAACCGAAAGGGAATTCGCCGCGCGCGTGACCGAAGCGATATCCGACGGCCTGCTGATGTCGATGGAATACCCGCAGCCGACCACGCTGTGCCCGGACGAACGCGCGCTCAAAAGCGCGCAACTCGTCGGCTATTTGAACAACAAAGCCAGCATCACCACCTTGGTCGATCCGCGTTTCCAAGCGCACCGCAGCGTCGTGACCCGCGGGCAACTCGCGGAGGCGGCACCGGCGGAGAAGTCGTGGGTGCTCAAGGCCGCGACCAACGACGCGCACGGCGGCAGCCTCGATGTCTATCTGCACCAGGCCGACGAGCAGATCACGCTGCCGGCGTTCACCGATGTTCTCAACGAGTTCGTCGTCGAGGAGTACCTGCAGATCCAGCGCAACTGGGGCCTGCAGTTCTACGTGGCAGCGGACGCGCGGGCCCGCCTGCTGGCCGTGACCGAACAACGCGTCGACGCGATCGGGGTCTATGCCGGCGGCAGATTCGGTGCGGTCACCACTCCTCCTGCCGAACTGCTCGCCGAATGCCTGGCGATCACCCAGCGCGCGGCCGATGTCGGCTACCGCGGCCTGTGCAGCCTCGACTGCGCCGAAACCCGGGACGGCCAGCAGGTCGTGCTCGATCTGAACTTCCGGATCACCAGTGGCTCGATCCCTTTGCTGGCGATGCAGTCCGCCCGCCCCGACACCCTTGACCACCCCGCCGAATCCGTGAAGCTGACCGTCGCCGGCGCACTCACCGACCTGCTCGCCGAGATACGCCCGGCCTTGGCCGCCGGTGGCCTGCTCGTCGTGGCCGGTCATGACACCGGCCACACGGACAATCCGATCCGGCAAAGCACCTTGCAACTACTGGTCCTCGGGGACGACCCCGACGAGGTGACCGCTCGACGCCGTGCGCTGGAAGAGAAAACCGGCCAATAGCGTTCGGTCGCGGAGTGAAACCCTTACCCCGCAAGAAGTCCTGAACGAGCAGGATCCCACCCTTGACGTGTCTTTCTCTGGTTATCAGGGAAGACACGTCAAGGACAGGATGGTTTGTTCGCAAGTCACTGGTAACGTACGGTGTCGTGTTCACAACAGCCGAGCGAGACCGTGTCCGTGACGAGCTGGTGGCGGCGGCGAAGGCCGAACCAAGGATCACGGCGGCGGGATTCGCCGGATCAAGTGCACACGGCAAAGAAGACCGCTGGTCCGACATCGACCTGGCGCTGCGATTGGCTCCCGACGTCGACTACGACGAATTCGTCGCGCTATGGACCGAATCGCTCTATCGGAACCACCATGCGATCACCCATCTGGATGTCCAGGCGGGAAACACGTTGTTCAGGGTGTTCTTGCTGCCCGGCACTCTTCAAGTCGATATCGCGTTCTGGCACGACGAAGACTTCGGCCCGACCGGTCCGCGCTTCGAAGTGCTTTTCGGTGAAGCGAATGACGTCGAGAAAACAAGGCCGCCGGTGGCGAGGGACCTCATCGACTGGGCTTGGCTCTACGCGCTGCATGCCAGGTCGAGCATCGCCAGGCGTCGAGTCCGGCAGGCGGAACACATGATCAGCGGAATGCGCGATGAGGTGTTCAATCTCGCTTGTCTGCGCCACGACGTGCCTGCCACACAAGGCCGGGGCATCGACGATCTCCCTGCTGAAACGGCCGACCCGATCATGGACGCGCTGGTGCGCTCGTTGGACCCCGCCGAGCTGAGCCGGGCGTTCACCGCCGCGTGCGAGGCTTTGCTGACCGAGGCCCAGCAGGTCGATCCGGACTACGCCGAGCGGCTCGCACCCTCACTCCGCGAGTTGGCCGCCGGCGCAAACCCGTGACCGACGAGTGCGCCCGCCCAGCGGGTCGGTTGTCAGCGGGACAGTGCGGCGATGAGCGGGCCCGGGTCGGGGTGCTCCGACGTGCCTTGCAGGATGACGGAGGTGGCGCCGGCCGCGCCCAGCTCGGCGATCAGGGCGCGTGCCCGGTCGCCGAGGGCGGGCGCGTCCTGCTCGATCTCCGCGAAGGTGACGACCTGCGGCGCCGGCCGTCCCGCGGCCCGTGCCGCCTCCGTGGCACGGGCTTTCTCCGACGCGACGTACTCGGGAGTGGCGAGCGGGGAGTCGAGGAGCACGCCGTCGCCCACCTCTCCGGCCAGCGCGACGGTCTTCGGCCCCCGCGCGCCGATGATCAGGGGTGGGACCTGCACCGGCGGCCAGTCCAGTGACACCGCGTCGAGGGTCACATAGCGCCCGGTCACGCTGACGGTCTCGCCGTGCAGCAGCCGCCGGACGGCGTCGGCGTGCTCGCGCAGTAACGTCATCGGCGACGCGGCCCGGGCGCCGACCTGCGCCATCCAGTCGAGCACCCCGTGCCCGACGGCCGGGATGAACCGGCCCGGGAACAGCCGCGCCAGCGTCGCGATCTCCATGGCGGCGACGGCCGGGTTGCGCAGTGGCACCGGCATCAGCCCGATCCCGACGGTGAGCCGCTCGCTCCAGGCCAGCGCGGCCGCGGCACTGGTGGGACCACCTTCGAGGAAACAGTCCTCCCACAGCCACAGCTCGTCGATACCGGCTTTGTCGGCCGCCACGACGGTCTCCCGCAGCTCCTCCGGCGGCAACTGCGGACGGAACACCACACCAACACGAACCTCGGCCATGCCTTCTACGCTAGTCCCACCTCCCGGATCTCCGCCGCAGAACCGATCAGGTTTTCGCGCCGCGCCCGTCTGTACAGGTGAGATCGACTCACGGAGGCTGACGCATGCGGAAATTGACCTTTGGCATGAACGTGACCCTGGACGGGTACATCGCCGCGCCCGGCGACGACCTCGGCTGGAGCGGGGGTGAGGGCCCGGACTCGTCGCCGAGCGACGAGCTGTTCCGGTGGTGGTCCGACCGGGTGGCGGCGACGGGCCTGGCGCTGTACGGGCGCAAGCTGTGGGAGGCGATGAGTTCCCACTGGCCGACCGCCGACCGGCAGCCCGGCGCCACACCGGCGGTGATCGAGTACGCCCGCCGCTGGCGGGACATGCCGAAGGTGGTGTTCTCCTCGACGACCGGCACGGTCGACGGGAACACCCGCCTGGTCACCGGCGACGCGGTCACCGAGATCACCCGGCTCAAGGCCGAGGACGACGGCCCGATGGACATCGGCGGCGCGACGCTCGCCGGGGCGGCCATGCGAGCCGGGCTGATCGACGAGTACGTGCTGGTCACCGTGCCGGTCTTGGTGGGCGGCGGCACGCCGTTCTTCACGGCGCTGGACAGCTGGGTGAACCTGAACCTGGTGGAGACCCGGACGTTTCCCGGCGGCGTGCTGTTGACCCGATACGAGACGAGGCACTGATAGGACTCGGGTGATCACAGTGTCCGCGGCAAGCCCAGCCATGGTTTGCCGGCGGCGTCGAATCCGGTGAGGTCGGCGATCTTCCCGTCGACGATGCGCAGGACCGCGATGGCGAACAGCCGGTGCTCCGGCTCGTCGGGGGTGCGCAGGTACAGCACGGCGGCGGGCATGCGGTTGACGGTCGTGGCGATACCGCGCCAGTCGTCGTGGCCGCGCTGGAAGAGCCCACCGGAGACCCAGCCGTCCACCGCGTCCTTGGCCGTCATGAGCACGGTGCCCGACTCGGGCAGCATCGCGAATCGCAGTTCGTCGCGCAGCAGGGACATCAGCCCGTCGAGGTCGTTGCGCTCGTGGGCGTCGATGTAGGACTTCACCACGCCGCGCTCGTCACCCGACAGCTCGTGGGTGGCGGGGCTCCGCCAGTCGAGGCGGCGGTCGGGCAGCTGTTCGCGCATCGTCACGCGCGCCCGCTGCAGGGCGCTGGTCACGGAGGCGACGGTCAGCTCGAGGGCGTCGGCGGCCTTCGACGTCGGCCAGCCGAGGACGTCGCGCAGGATGAACACCGCCCGCTGCCGCGGCGGCAGGTGCTGGACGGCGACGATGAACGCCAGTTCGATCGTCTCCCGCGCCACCGCCGATTCCTGCGGGTCCGCGGGGAGCATCCGGTCGGGGTACGGCTGCAGGTACAGCAGTTCGGAGCCGGGGTCCGACAGCCCGGCCGGTACGGGTGTGCGGTCGTTGCGCTTCTCCAGGAAGTCGAGACAGACGTTCGTCGCGATCCGGTACAGCCAGGTCCGCAGCGCGGCGCGCCCCTTGAACGACTCTCGCTTGTTCCACGCTCGCAGGAACGTCTCCTGCGTCATGTCCTGGGCGTCTTCGTAGTTCGCGAGCATCCGGTAGCAGTGCACCTGCAGCTCACGCCGGTGGCGCTCCGTGATGAGCGCGAACCGCGCCGCATCGCCTGAGCGGGCCACCGCGATGAACGTGGCCTCGTCGGCGCCCAGCGGTCCAGCGTCGGTCATGGTCATCGATCCTTCCACCGGTGTGACAGAGCCACCAGAACCGACGATGCGGCGGAGGATTTCTGATCGGTGAAGTCGCTGACACTGGGCCGTCGTCAGGGCGGCTGGTTCAGATGGGTAGCCGAGGACGACCGAGCGGGTGCGCCGGATCCCGGCACACCCGCTCGGTGAACAGTGAAGTCAGTTGGTGGTCGTAGCCTGCGTTTCGCTCTCGATCACGCCGACCTGTTCAGGATCCTCGGGAGCGGCCATGTGGCGAATGCTTTCGCTGCCCTTGTGGTCGTGGGCGCGGGAATACTGGGAATCCAGCAGGCTCCTCAGTTTGTGCGCCGCACCGGCGTACGCGTCGTCCACCGTCGCCGCGTGATGGGTGACCACGACGGGTTGTTTGCCCCCGGGGCGCGCTTCGATCACGCACTTCTTGTCTTCCGACTTCGCACCCCCGTTGTCGCTGAGGTGCACCTCCACCCGGGTCAACCACCCTACGAACCTGGACAGGTTGCTCTCCAGATCCGTCTTCACGTAGGTGGCCAGGCGTTCGCCGCCGTGGACGTTGTGGTCGGTGTTGACTTGGATCTGCACGAGCACCCCTCCGCAGGAAGACAGCGATGATCTCCTTCAGTACCACGGGGACGAGTGGTTCAAACCGCACACGAGGATCGCGCCACCAAGGCCGCACAACGTGACAGCGAGATGTGCCGCCGGCGCGCCATCTCCCTCAACTCGGCACCCGCCCGCCCACGACTGACCCCACGGGCGACCAGCACGGCGATCGCCCGCTCGACATCACCAACGGGTACGAGCGCTTTCCTGCGAAACGACAACAAGATTCCTCCAGCGAGCCTTCACAACGACTCCTCGCCACGTACCCATCGGCGGACGGATGAAACCTCCTACTTCGATGTTTGGCGCGGCACAGGCAGGGGAACAGGTAGGCAACGGTCCCCAATCGTGCCGGCAGATTCGTTTCGGCCGCGCAAAGAAAAGAGAGAGTCACCATGATCGTGCTCGGAGTCATCATCCTCGTGATCGGCCTGATCGTCGGCATTCCCGTGCTGACCACCATCGGCGCCGTACTCGCCGTCGTGGGTGTCGTTCTCGCGATCCTCGGCGGCACGGGACGCAAGGTGGGCGGCCGCGCTCACTGGTTCTGAGCCAGCCCTTCCCACGAGGCCCCGGTCCACGCTCGATCGGACCGGCAGGCGAAAGCCGGCCGCACTCTGCTTGTCCACACGTGACGCTCCAGACCGCGTCGGGTCGTGTTCGTGGGCGAGGCCGGTGACGGGCGAAGGTCCCCTTCGTCGCGTCCGATGCTGAACGCTCGTGTCGTGAAAGCCACTTTCGGGACATCAGACGTCCCGAAAGTGGCTTTCGCTACGCCCCGGTCCCAAAACACGCAGACCGGACGCCTGCGTCAGGGGGTTCCAGGCCTCTGCCGCGATCGACCTCGGTATCACCGCAGTTGAAGCCCGTCGATGAGCCATCGGCCGTCCTGGTGGACCAGGGTGAGTTCGACGCGGTTCCGGTCGACACGGGCTTGTGGGCTGTTGGTGTTGGTGATCGTCTGGTCGACGAACAGCACGGCGACCACCCGGTCGGTCGTCGCGTCGACGATCCCGTTCTGCAGCACGGTGCTCTTCGAGACCGCTTTGTACTGCTGGAGAAGGGGTTTGATGCCGTTCGTGGTTTCCTGGTACTGCTGGGCGAAGGCGGCGGTGGAGTTCCCCGCGACGGTCTTGAAGTTCTCGTCGAGCTTGCCGAAGTCGTAACTGGTCAGCTCGACGGCGTACTTCCCCGCGGCTGCCGAAGCCTCGTCCCGCGCGCTGTCCAGCCGCTCGTGCCGGTACCACTGCCAGCCCGCGAACGCGGCGGCGCCGATCAGAAGCAGTACCAAGACTCCGGCGAGGATCCGACGCGGACGCAGGACCACTTTTCGCGGGCGCTCGGGATCTTCGGCCGCCACGACCGGTTCGGGCTTCTCTTCGACCGGCGGAGGCGTCCTCGGCACCGGCGACGGAACGAGGCGGTCGCTCTTCTTGGTGGTGGACGGGCGACCCGCCACCCGCCGGGTAACAGTTTTGACCTGCGTGTTCTTCATCATCGCGCTCCTTGCAGATACAGGGACGACCAGGAAGCACGACCGGCTGACGAATCCGGCGCGCCGGTGGGCGGGGGCACGGCGGGGTCTCTTGAGCCGGTGCCCGGTCTGGGCGCGTTCGCCGCGCCGCGCACCCCGGAGTCGTCCCGCTGGCCGCCCGGGCAATGGAAGTCGAGCCCCGGCTCCCGCGCCTTGGTGTCCGTCGGCGTGCGGCGCTCCACCGGGTAGTAGCAGATCCCGCCCTGTGCCAGCACCAAAGTGAATTCGGCATGTCCGTCCCTGGCGGCGCTCGCCAGGTCTCCGAGTCCTTCCGGCCCGGCCGTGAACAGGGCTCGCAGGGCCGGGATCCGGTCGGCGGTGACTTCGAGCGGGGACACCAGGTTGGCCAGCAGCGCGCTGATCTGCGGTTGGTTCGTCCGCAGCAACGGGACCAGTTGTGCCGCCAGGTCGGGTGCCTTCTCCAAGAGCGGCGTCACCTCGGGCACCAGACCGCGCAGCACGCCGGTCATCCGGTTGAGCGAGCTGACCACTTGGGGCAGCCGAGCCGAGGTGCCCTGACCGAGGAAGTCCTCGGCGTCGACGAGCAGGCTGGTGATGGTGGGCCGCATCGCGTTCAGGCCTTCGACGACCTGACCACCACTGGCGATGAGGTCTTGCAACTGCCGGGTGGTCCCGTCGAGTCCGGCGGACAGGTCGTCCGCGATCGCGGAGACCTTGCCGAGGTCGACGCTGTCGGTGAGCCGCATCAGGTTCACCAGCAACGTCTGCAGCGGCAGCACCTTCTCCGTCTGTCCGGACCGGATGATCGCCCCGTCGGCCAGGTAGGGCGCCTTGTCCGCGGCCGGGCGCAGGTCCAGATGTTTGAGTGCGACGGCGGTGTCCTGTGCCACGGCCACCGCGGTGTCGGCCGGGACCCGCAACCGGCCGTCGAAGCTGAAGTCGATGTCCACTCCGGCCCCGTCCGGGCGCAGCCGCACGGCGTCCACGTCCCCGGCGCGCACCCCGAGATAGGTCACCGCGGCTCCGGGGGCGATACCGCCGGCGTCGGGCATCTGGACGGTCACCCGCGTCGCGTCCCGGAACTCGGCCGGGCCGACCGCGGTCACGCCGAGGTAGACGGAGCAGCCGACACCGATCGCCAGGAACAGCGCGAGTTGCACCACGGGTAGCCTGCGGCCGTTCCTCATCGGGTCCCTCCCAGCAGAGGTCCGCCCGCGCCACCCGGCACGGGAGCACCCGGTGGCGCCGCCGGGCCGCCGAGGAACGAGGTGAACAACGACGCCAGCGACGCCGGGACGTTCACGACGAGGTCGGTGTTCAGGTAGTCGCCCGGAATCGTCCTGTCCAGCACTCCCCCGACGGTCTTCAGCGCGCCGAGGGTCCGGCCGAGGTCGCCGGCGAACCCGTTGAACGCGTCGAGGATCGGGCCGAGATCACGCGTCATCCGGGTGATCGAGTCCTTGCTACGGCCCAGGGTGTCGTCCGCGGCGTTCGCGAGCGGAGCGACAGCGGCGAGCATGGCGTTGAGCGAGCCCTGCTGATCGCGCAGCAGGGTGACCGCGGGCCCGATCTGTGTGAACGCGGTGTCCAGCAGCGCTTTGTTGTCGGCGGCGGTCTTACTCAGTTTGCCGAGCGAATCCAGGGTGCGCTTGAAGTCGGCGGTCCGTGAGTCCAATGTGGACAGAATGCCGTCGATGCGGGACAACAGGTCCCGGATCTTCCTCTCACGGCCGCCGAGCATGGTGTCGAGCTCGGTGATGATCGTCCTCGCCTGCTCGAATCCGCTGTTCTCCAGCACGGTGCCGAGGAGGGCGAGGGTGGTCTCGATATCCGGTCCGCGCGTGGTGTCCGCGGCGGGGATGACGGCGCCGGGGGCCAGCGTCTCGCCTCCCGTACGCGCGGGCGGCTGAAGGTCGATGTACTGGTCGCCGAGCGCCGTGCTCAGTTTCAGCTCGGCGCGTGTGCCCTTCGGCAGCCGGACGTCGTCGCGGAGTTCGAGCAGCACGTGGGCCTGGAAGTTCTCGGACCTCGCCGAGACCACCTTGCCGACGGCGGCGGGCCCGAGTTTGACCTCGCCGCCGACGGGCAGGCCGGACACCTCCGTGAAGACGGCGGTGACGCGGTAGGACGGGCCTTCGACCCCGGCGACGTCGAGGTTCTGGAGGCTCACCCCGCAGCCGCCGAGCAGCCCCACCGCCAGGACCGAGGCGACGGCTCCTTTACGCATCACTTGCCTCCCTTCGGTACGACGGTGGTCGGAAACCCGAGCGGATCGTTCACCGAGGGCGGGAACCGGACCGGGTTGATCAGCCCGGCACCCGAGCACAACGGGATCGGGAACCGTTCGCACAGTTTCTGCCCGGCGGCGAACTGGGACAGATTCGTCGACACGTCCAGCCGGACACGGAGGCGGTCGTCCTCGGACACCGCCCTGCTGATGTTCTGCGCGCCCAACGGCAGGGTGTCGAGGGTTTCCGCGATCTGCGGCCCGCGCGCGGCGATCTCGGCGACCACGGAATTCAGCTGGGACAACGTGGTGTTCAAGGTGCCGCCGCTGTCCTTCACCAACTGGGCGACGTCGGTGAGGATCACCGAGAGATCCGACATCGTGGCGGCGATGGTGTCCTGCTGTTTCCCGAGTTCGGCCGCGGCCAGGTTCACCGAACCGGTCACCGAGTCGACCGTGTTCTTGTTCTTCGCCAGCGTGCTCACCAGCCCTTTGAGCGTCTCCAGGAAGGCGGCCACGTCCGGCAGCTCCCCGGCGACGAACCCGCTGGCCTGCGCCACGCGGGTGACCGCGTCCTTGAACGCGGGACCGTTGCCGTGCAGCAGATCGGCCACCGAGTTCAGCAGATCGCCGAGCGGCGCGTCCGTCTTCCCGGGTTCCGGCCCGAAGGTGGTGAGCAGGGTGTTCAGCGACGCCATCAGCTTGTCCCACTTCACCGGGGCGTGTGCCCGCCCGACCGGGATCACGCCGCCGTCGCCGAGGGCGGGTCCCGTGGTGTACGGCGGGGTCAGCTCGACGTACTGGTCGCTGATCACCGCGGGCGACATCACCCAGGCCTGCGCGTCGGCGGGCACCTTGGTGCCTTCGGGGAGCGAGAGGCTGACCCGGACCTTGGCGCCGATCGGTTCCACGGCGGTGACCTCGCCGAGGGGCACGCCGAGCACCCCGACCTTGCTGCCGGGGTAGATGCCTTCCGCCTGCGGGAATTCCGCGACCACGGTGTAGGCGGGCGCCGGGCGCAGGACGAGGAACGCACCGGCCACCAGGAGGGTGGCGACGCAGAGCAGGGACAGCACCCGGGCGGCGGCGTTCATTTGCACCCCTTCACGACGCCGAACAGGCAGAGCAGGTCGTCCGGCACCGGACCCGCCGGGCCGACGACGTCCAGCCAGGGCCCGTTGCCTCCCGCGTTCGCGAGGTACCGGCCGGTCGGAGCCAGCAGGTCGAGGGTCTTGCCGAGTTGGTCCTTGTTGTCCGCCAACGTCTTGGCGACCGTCTGCAGCCTGTCGAGCAACGGCTTCACCAGGGGCCGGTTGGTGTCCGAAAAGGACCGGACCTGCGAGCTCAGGGTGGCCAGATCGGTGATGAGCTTCTCCAGCGTGGCCTTGCGTTCGACGAGGGCCTTGGCGATCAGATCGGTCTCCCCGAGCAGCCTGACCAGGCTGTCCTGCTGGCTCGCCAGGGTCGCGGTCACCGATCGGGCCCCCTCCAGGAGCCCCTTGAGCTGTTCGCTGTACTTGTCGAACACGCTGGTCGCCGCCCCGACCCCGCGCAGCGCTTGCGCGGCCAGGTTCGCGTCGGGGGTGTTCGCCCGCAGGGTTTCGATCATCTGCTTGAGTGCGCCGAGGTCGAGTTGTTCGGTGGTCTTGGCCGCCGAACGGCCGAGGTCGTCCAGCGAGAACGGCACCGAGGTACGGGCGAGCGGGATCGTGCCACCGGCGGGAATCCGGCCACCGCCCCGGGGCTGGACGTCGAGGTACCGCTTCCCGAGGACGGTCTGCACCTTGACCCCCGCCGTCGACTCCTCCCCCAGCGCCTGGTCGTGGTCGAGCCGGAGCCCGACCCGCACCCGGTCCACGGCGAGGTCGACGGTGCGCACCCGCCCCGACGGCACCCCCGCGATGAACACCTGGTCGTCCGGCCGGAGCCCGGAGGCGTTGGCCAGTTCGACCGCGTAGTCGGTGGTGCGCTGGTAGAACACCACCTGCGGCAGGCCGATCGCGAACCCGACCATGCCGAGCAGCACGACCGTGCCGGCGGCGGCGAGTTTGACCGGGTCGCGGTCGCGGAAGCGCCTCCTCATCGGCACACCGCCGAATGCGGGCCGTTCCCGATGTCGATCGGCGGACCGGCGATTTCGAGGCCGAGGTTGCAGAAGTAGATGTTGACCCAGCCGCCGTACCCGAGGATGGTGTCGACCTTGCCGAGCACCTTGGGCAGATCGTGCAGCGCCTCCACGAGCGGTTTCCGGTTCGCGTCGAGCTTTCCGGACAGCTCGAACAGCGAACGCAGGTCACGGTCGATCGAGGGCTGGGTTCGCCGCACGACGTCGGCGACGGTCCCGGCCAGCCGGGCGCCGCTGTCGAGCGCGTCCGTGACGAGCCCGCGGTTCCCCGCCAGCCCGCTCGCCAGCGCGCCGAGACCGGCGACGAGGTCCTTGAAGTCCTGCCCGTGCGCGATGGTGCTGTCGAGCACGGGCTGAAGGTTGGCCAGTACCTGCCCGATCACCTTGTCCTGCCCGGCGAACGTGTCGGTCAGGGAGACGATCCTGGTCAGCAGCGCGTTGATCGTCGGCCCCTCGCCCTGGAAGACCGCGACGATCTCCTTGGCGAGCTGATTGACGTCGGCGGGCTGGAGGACGTCGAAGATCGGTTTGAAGCCGTTGAACAGCTTGGTGAGGTCGAGGGCCGGAGTCGTGCGCTCGACCGGGATCGTGGCCCCCTCGGCGAGCGTGCCACCCCCGCCGGTGGTCAGCGCGATGTACCGCGCGCCGAGCAGATCGGCGTAGCGCACCGCGGCTCCGGTGCCGGACGGCAGTTTCTGGTCCGTGGTCACCTCGAAGGACACCATCGCCTTGCCTTCACGCAGTTCGACGGCGTCGACCTTGCCGACCCGGACACCGGCGATCCGGACGTCGCTCCCGGGTTTGACACCGAGCGCGTCGGTGAAGACCGCGCCGAATCCGGCGGTCGGTGTCCCGAAAGGACGGTGAAGGGTGTTCGACACCAGCGCGGTGCACAGCGCGCAGACCGTGACGAACACGCCGAGTTTGACCAAGGTCGGCGTCATCCCGCGCAGCGCCCTCATCGCGTCAGCACCTCGGCGCCGCGCAGGATCGGACCGGCGAGCACGCCCAGGATCCCCGCGCCCCTCCCCGGGTTCGGCCTGGGCTGTCCCGCCAGCCCGTCCGCGAACCGGTCGAGCGCACTCGCTTCGGCGTCGCTGCCCACCGGCCCGGAAGTGCCGCCGAAGGACGGCGGGGCGACGACCGCCGCCGGGGCGGGCTGTTCCTGCCGTCGTTCCGGGGCCGGGCCGCAGTTGGGGCCGCCCAGTTCGCCGTAACGCGGGCAGTCGGCCGAGGTGTAGGGACGCGTCCCGTCCAGGGTCACGTCGAGTTCCACCGGCAGGGTGCGGCCGTCACCGACCACCCCGGCGATGTTCTTCATCAGCATGCCGAAGCTCCCGTAGAGGTCGGTGATGCCCTTCGCGTTGCCTGCCAGCGCGCCGGTGACCTTCTCCCCGCTCCCGACGAGCCTGATGACGCGATCGGAGTTGTCACCGAGCAGTTGCCGCCCCTGCCCCATCAGGTCGAGTCCACCGCTCAGCAGCGCTTCGATGTTCCCCCGCTGCCGCACGAGATCCTGCGAAAGGACGATCGCGTTCTTGAGCGCCTGGATGCCTTCCGGCGCGACATCGCCGAGTTGCTGACTGAGGTTCGCGACGAAACCGAGGGTGTCGCTGAAGGTGCCGAGCAGTCCCGGCGCGTCCGAGGTGAGGTCGTAAGCCTGGTCGATCAGTTCGCCGAGTTGCTGTCCCCGGCCGGAGAGCGCCTGGCTCACCGCTGTCAGCGCGGCGTTGATTTTCGCCGGCTGCACGGCCTGGAGCACGGTGAACAGCCGCTTGAAGGCCGTGTACAGCTCGATGGTCTCGCCGGAGGTGTCCGCCGGGATGGGCCGATCGGTGTCCAGCCGTCCCCCGCCGGGATGTCCGGGCGGGACGAGGTCGACGTACTGGTCGCCGAACAGCGTGCGCGGCAGGATCCGGGTCCGCACTCCGGCGGGGATGTTCTCCAGTTGCTCCGGGAACATCCGGAGGGTCAGCCGGGTGGCGTGCTGATCGCCGCGCACCTCCTCGACGGTGCCGACCACCGCCCCGCGATACTCCACTGTGGACCGTTCCATGATGCCGACGCTCTGCCCCGGCACCTCCGACGTCACCGACGGGTCGCCGCTGAGTGTCCCGGCGCCGTAAGCGATCACGAGTACGATCACCACCGCCCCGGCGACCAGACCGGCGACACCGCGCCAAGCGAGTACCGCGGGGCGGGTCATCGGCTCGCTCCGGTGCCGGGCAGGGTGGGAAAGACACCCCAGAAGGCGAACGACAGCAGGATGTCGGCCACCATGATCAGCACGATGCTGGTCCGCAGCGCGCGGCCTGCCGCCCTGCCGACGCCTTCCGGACCGCCGCTCGCGGTGTAGCCGTAGTAGCAGTGGATCATCGTCACGATCATCGCCAGCACCAAGGCCTTCGCCAGGGACAGCAGGATGTCCTGGGGCGGCAGCACCAGGTGGAAGTAGTAGTCGTAGTTGCCGCCGGACTGGCCGTTCGCGTTCACCACGATCAGCCGGGTGGCCACGTACGAGGCGAACAGGCCGACCAGATAGAGCGGGACGACCGCGATGAACGCGGCGATCATCCGCGTCGCCACCAGGAACCGCAGCGAACGGATGGACATCGCGTCCAGCGCGTCGATCTCCTCGGCGATCCGCATCGCGCCCAGCTGGGCGGTGAACCCGGTGCCCACCTTGGCGGCGAGCGCGATCCCGGCCACGACGGGGGCCAGCTCGCGGGTGTTCACGAGCCCCGACATCGCACCGGACAACGGCGACAGGCCGACGAGGTCGAGACCGCGGAAACCCTCGAACCCGATCTGCGATCCGGTCACGAAACTCATCGCGAAGACGACGCCGACACTGCCGCCCCCGGCGAGCAGCGTGGCCGAGCCGAAGCTGATCTCGGCGACCAGGCGGACGATGTGCCGTCCATGCTTGGCCACGGCGCCGGGCAGTTCCATCAGCACCCGGAGGCAGAAGGTGAACTGCGCGCCTGCCTCGGCGAAGCCCGCGATCCCGCGGTGCCACCAGGGCACCAGCCTGCGGCCGAGCGAGCCGACGAACGGGACGGACATCAGAAACCCCCGTCCGGAGGAGAGACCAGGGCGTAGAGCTCGCCGATCCCGACGTTGGCCAGGAACACCAGCAGGAACGCGAGCACCACCGCCTCGTTCACCGCGTTGCCCACCCCGGCCGGACCACCCTTCACGGTGATTCCCTTGAAACAGGCGACCCCGGCGGCCAGCACCGCGAACACCGCGGACTTGAGCTGGGAGACCAGGAAGTCCGAGAGATGCGCGAAGTCGGTCAGAGTGGTCAGGAAGCTGCCGGCGCTCACGTTCAGGACGGCGATCTGGAAGAGGAAGCTCGCGGTGATCCCGACAGCCATCACCAGGCTGTCCAGCAGCATCGTGATCACCACGGCGGCGGCGATCCGCGGGACCACCAGGCGTTCGAGTACCGGCAGCCCCATCACCTCGAGCGCGTCGGTCTCCTCCCGGATGGTGCGGGCGCCGAGGTCGGCGCACATCGCCGAACCACCGACCCCGGCGATCATCAGCGCGCAGACCAGCGGCGCGGCCTGCCCGACGATCAGCAGCCCGACCACGGCGCCGCTGTAGTTCTGCGCGCCGATCTGCGCGGTCAGCGAGCCGACCTGGGCGGCGACCACCACACCGAACGGGATCATCACCAGCACCGCGGGCAGCGCGGTGACCCCGGCCAGGAACCACATCTGGTTCAGGGTCTCGCGGACGTTGAACCGGCGGCGGACCACCGACGACCAGCTCGCGGCCAGGGTGTCGGCGGCGAAACCGAACAGCATCCCGATTTCGGCCACCGAGCCGGTACGCCACCGCGCCGGTGCGGTCATGCGGCCCCCTTGCCTGCGTCCGGCTACCTACCTGTCGGTAAGAAACGAGTGAACGTAACGCAGGTTACGCAACACGCGTTACGGAAGCTAGGATGAATTCGTGGCCCGCCGGATCCGAGACCCCGAAAGCCGCCAGCGCGTCATCGCCGCGGCCTGGCGGCTCGTCGCCGCGCAGGGAGTGCACGCGACGACCATGCGGGGCATCGCCACCGAGGCCGGGGTGACCACCGGTTCGGTGACCCACTACTTCGAGGACAAGGCCGAGGTCATGGCCTCGGTCCTGCGGTACAACAACAAGCTCGCCGCGAACCGGGTGCTCGAAGCCACCGCGGGCAAGAGCGGGCTGAAGGCCATCGACCAGTTCGCGAAGGCGATGCTGCCGCTCGACGAAGACAGGCTGAAGTCGTGGACGGTCTGGCTCGCGTTCTGGGGACAGCACGAAGCCCATCGGCTCGTCACCCGCGAAGGGGCCGCCGCCGGATACGGCGCGATGAGCGGTTGGCTCGTCCAGGCGTTCACCGACGCCGTGGCCACCGGTGAACTGCCGCCGGATCTCGATCCGCGCTACGAGAGCGACCGGATGCAGGTCATGATCGGCGGGCTCGGGCTCATGGCGGGCGGCGCCCCGCAACTGCTCGGCGACGTCCGACGGCGGTCGCGGCGAATGCTGACCGAACACCTGGCCACCCTCTCCCCCAAACCCTGACAGCCCCGGAAACCGCCTTCCGGCAAGGGCTTGCCCAATTACTACAGCTCTGTATATTGATTACTACAGTCCTGTACATTGACTCGGAGGCGACGATGGCGGTCGGGCAAGAGGTCGGGAAGCGCGGGTCGGCGGAGATCGCACCGCACGAGGACTACGGGTTCTTCGGTCCGGATTCGGTTTCCTGGAAGGTGTGGGGCTATCCGACCTCGCTGACGGTCGGCTTCCAGCGTGCCGTGGTGATCGAGGAACTGGATCCGGCACTCGTCGCGTCGGTCGACGAAACGCGGGCGATCCGCGACCGGCCGCGGACCCGCTACGACCGGACCCTCCGGTACTTCGCGATGGTCGTCTTCGCCGGTTCGCGCGACATGATGAAGGCCGCGGACATCCTGGTGAAGGTGCATTCCAAGGGGATCGGGATCGAGCCGCTCTCCGGCGAACCCTATGACGCCAACGATCCGAAGTCGCAGCTGTGGATCCACCTGACGGCCTGGCATTCCATCCTCTACGCCTACGAGAAGTACGGGCCGGGCAGGCTCAGCGATGCCGAGGAGGAGCAGTACTGGCGGGAATGCGCTGTCGCCGCGGAGTTCCAGACCTGCGACGTCGCCGACATCCCGCGTGACCGCGCCGGGATTCAGGCGTACTTCGACCACATGCGGCCGCGGCTGGCCGGTTCCGACGTCGCGCGGTCGACGATGGACCATCTGCTGCACGCGGAGGTCATGCTCCCGCCGACACCCGCGGTGTTCCGGCCGATCACCTGGCTCGTGGCGCGGGCGCTGCGGATCGGTACGATCGCGACCATGCCCGGGTGGATGAGGGAGATGTCAGGGCTGCGCCAAGGGCGTCTGCTCGACGTGCTGATCACCCCGGTCATGAAGATCGCCTTCCGGCTCCCCCAGTTCAACCGCCGGCTGAAGGTGGCGCTGCTCAAACGGCTTTCCCCCGCCACCGTGCCCGTCGCGGCCCCCGTCCTGCTCGGGATCCCGCCGCTGAACCCGGTCACGCTCACCCCGGCGGAAGCGCGGGAGAAGTACGGCTACCCGAAACCCGCGGACGCGCATCTCGAGTGGCGCGCCAAGCAACACGAAAAGGTCTTCGGCGCCAAGCAAAAGCCGAGCGACGCCGGCCTCGTCGAGTCGGAACCGATCCTCGGGTCCCTCACATGAGCGGCAGGCGGCCGTACACGGCGCGGATGCCGATCGAAGAGCGGCGGACGCAGGTGCTCGACGCGGCCTTGCGGATCATCGCGGGCGAGGGGTACCGGGCGGTGTCGATCGACCGCATCGCACGCGACCTGGACGTCACCAGGCCGGTCGTCTACAACGCGTTCGACGGGCTCGACGCCCTGCTGAGGGCTTTGCTCGAACGCCAAGAGCGGCGGGTGGTCAAGCAACTGCTGTCCACGATCTCGACCGAGGTCGACCTGCTCGATCCGGCCGCTTACCTGAACCGGACGATCACCGCCCTGGCCACGATGGTCACCTCGGATCCGCTCACCTGGAAGCCGGTCTTCCTGATCTCGGTGGAGGCACCGGCGGTCGTCCGGGAGCGGATCGACCGCAACCGGAACCTCGTCCGCGAGCGGATCCAGACCATCGTCGAGATGTCCGTCGCCGAGCGGAAGGCCGGATCGAAGATCGACGCGGGAGTCGTCGCACACTCCCTCGTCGCGATCGGTGAATACTTCGGCCGCCTGCTGCTGGAGGACCCGGACGCGGTCGACGTCGACCACCTCGCCTCGACGGTCACCGCCTTGTTCGAGCCGGTGCGACGCTCAGCCCTCGCCTAGTCTCGTCCGATGCCGTCCGCCACGCAGCCACCGGCTGACGCGGCGGACGGCATTCTCTCAGGCGCAGAGCAGCAGGACTTGCGCTAGTCGGGACGGCCGACCTGGGTGTTCGCCAGGTCGAGACCGATCGCGAAGTCCGCCGTATAGCCGGTTCCGACCTGCTGTGGACGCAACAGCATTTGAGCTCCGCCGCTGCGGTAGATCGAGTCGCGGCTGTTGGTCGTGTCGGCCGGACCTTTCCGCCGGTACGGTTCGGTCCGCAGATAGGCCGCGCCGAACTCGGGCGTGAAGTAAAGCTGCGACGTGAACTCGTACGGCCGGCCGTTGGTTCCGACGGTGCGAATTTTGACGTGGATATGCAGCGTACGTCCCGTATACCAGCCTGGCAGAATGGTGGTGAACCGGGCAACCCCCGATTGGTCGGTATTCTGGTAGCCGCGCAGGAATCGACGACCGGAACTCCCCTGCGACGGAATGTCCGAATACAGCCCGAACGCGTCGCACTGCCAGAGGTCGATCATCGCTCCCGGCAGTGGCGTGCACACCTGCTGGCGAATTTGCTGAATGGTGAAGTTGATTGCCAGCGCGGTGCCGGGAACCAGTTGTCCAGTGGACGGCTCGCTGCGGATATCGGAGCGGTTGAGCCGCTCGTCCACGAAGTACGGGCCCTCCATCTGCTCTGGCTTGACCACGCAGTCCAGCGTGCAGATCTCGGGTGCGCCCGTGGTGGAGGTGGTGGCACTGGCCGTCGCGGATCCAGC
This sequence comes from Amycolatopsis sp. lyj-90, assembly GCF_046549035.1. Lineage (NCBI taxonomy): Bacteria > Bacillati > Actinomycetota > Actinomycetes > Pseudonocardiales > Pseudonocardiaceae > Amycolatopsis > Amycolatopsis sp. lyj-90. The sequence goes on along the minus strand of NZ_JAJPWP010000001.1, from coordinate 412,439 downwards.
GGCGGCGAGTGTCGCACCAGCGGCGCCGAGCAGAATCAACGCCTGCCGCCGACCGAGCACGCGGCCTACCGGCTCATCATCGTCATGCATACATTTCCTTTTCGCCGAATGATGGGAGCGGGAACTGAGCGCAACAAGATCTTGCCGCAGGGTGCCGCGCGGATCCGATTGTCCGTCATGGCCGGTCTACTGTCGAGAAAGTTCACTCTGGCGCATCATACTTCGACAGGAGAAGCATCTTTGATGGGCCAACTTCTCGAACCTCTACTACGGCATTTCGCCTACGACTTTATGAGGTCCATGATGAGAAAGTACAACAACAGCGACCATTTTCACTTACCGCGTCGCGGGGAGGAAACTCATTTCGCATATGGGGCACGGAAGTGGCCGGGAGCGGGACACGCTCCCGGCCACCGATCCGCTACGCGGGCAGGATGTCGGTCCACTCCGCGTTGATCCTGGCGCCGTCGGGGTTGGCCACCACGTACGCCGCACCGTCCATGGTGATGAAGACCGACGTCCCGTTCACCCGTCCGGTCGCCGGATCGACGACGAGCCGCTCACCCTCGGGCAGCAACAGGCCATGCCCGCCCGGCACCGTGCCGAGGTTTTGGACACCGGGATAGCCGGCGATCAAGCGGAAGGCCGTGGCCCGGACCTCCGGCGTGGCCGGCAGGGTGGACACCAGTGAGATCAACGACTGGAAGCCGGCTTGTTCCCGGTCGCTCGCGGTAAAGCTGCCCGCGCTCGTCCTGGCGTCGCTGCGCTCGAGGGCCTCGGCGATCCAGGCCTTCAACGCGTCCGGGTCCGCCGGCAGGGCACGCAGCTGCTCGAGGGTCAGATCGACGGCGCCCAGCGAGAACGGGGTGGCCGAAGGCGCCCCGATCGGCGAGACCCTGCCTCCCGTCTTCGCTCCCCGCGTCCACGACTGACCGTCCGGCTTGATCCAGTACTCGTACCCACCCGGAGCAGCGGCGCCGTCCACCCCGGTCACCTTCACGTGCCAGTAGGTGCCAGACCCCTCGGGAGAACGCTCGGCGGCGGTGGCGGCCGCGAGCAGGATCTCCTGCCCACTGACCGTTCGCACCGGCGGACCGTCGACCGGTGCGGCCGGCATGACCGCGATCGCCACGGCGGCAGCGGCGGCGGTGAGTCCGGCCCCCGCGATCAGCCATCCGGTCCGCCGCCGGGAGACCCGGCCGCCGCTGATCCGGTTCTGGAGCCGGTGCCTGCTGCGGTCGACCACGTCCTGGGACGGCTCTTCCGGGGCCAGCGCGGCGCGCAGCATCTGCAGGTCATTCATCGAGTGCCTCCGGAGTGAGGATGAAGTTGAGCTTCTTGCGTGCACGGTTGAGCCGGGAACCGACCGTGCCGGAGGAGATACCGAGCGCCGTGGCCACTTCCTCGTACCCGAGCTGGCCGAGCGCCACGAGCAGCAGCACGTCCCGTTCCCCGGCCGACAGCCGCGACAGCGCGTTCGCGAGCTGAGGAAGCAGCCGCCGGGCGGCCACCGACGCGACCACCCTGCTCTCGTGCCCCTCGACCACCGGTGCGACGCTCACCCGTGCCAGCGCCCGATAGTGGCGAGCCTCCCTGCGGCGGTGCCTGGCCACCAGATTCGTGGCGATGCCGAACAGCCAGACCCGCACCTCACCGCGTTCGGCGTCGAACGTGCCGCGCCGGTCGAACGCGACGAGGAACGTCTCCGCGGCGATGTCCTCCGCCGTCTGCGCGTCCAGCCGGCCGGCCACATACCGGTAGATGGCCGCGAAGTAGCGATCGTGCACTTCGGTGAACAGTTCCGGGTCCTGAGGCAACCGGGCGGCCAGGTCGGCATCGGTCACCTGCTCGCCCGTTCCCGCTGTCATATGTCCGCCTCTGACATGTGGATCCTTCCCGTCGACGGTCAGCTTTCACCACCACTTCGCCGTCGGCCGGTTTCTTCTTCCCACCCGGCTGTGACTCGTCGGCACGACAGGACTCGGAGCTTGCTGTTTATCGGGTCGCTGTCGGCGTGGTGGCGCGGCTAACGTGGCCGAATCGATCATCCGCGCTTCGAAGGACGGCCCAGCCGATCATGAGCACGTCGTACGTCCACCGGATCACCAAATACGACCCAGCCGATCGCGACGACCGGGGCGTGTACCGCGGGTCCGAGGACGTGTCGAGCGACCATGGTCCGGTGGAGGGCGCCTACCTCGCCGCCGTGACGGCCTTCGCCGAGGACACCGGCGTGACCCTGCTAAATATCCGCGACCCCGCGGTCACTGGATTCGTCCACTTCGGAGTAGAGCCGCCCATCGACGGCCACGGACTGCACGGGCTCTTCCCCTCCGACCTCACCGGCTACCACGACGGCGCACAGATCACCCTGGACGTCGGGCGTGAACTGGTGCGCGCCATGCTGCGTGACAACGGCGCCTGGTGCCGGCTCGAGGCCGAAGACCGGTTCTTCGTCCATGTCGGCTACGACCAATACATGTACATCGGAAGCGACCAACCGTGCGGACGTGCGGTCGCGCTGACCATCGCGGACGGTTTGTTCGCCGATCCGGTGGACGGCTCGCCCTACGACCCGGATGACGGCGAGCCGTGGGAATCGCGTCCGGCGGACGCGGCGTTCTGGACCGAGGTGGCGGCACTCGTGGCGCAGCGCGGCGGGGTCCTATTGGAAGAGCAGGTCGTCGGCAACCATTCCCGTTGGCATCGGCTCACCGCCGGCACCGTGCCGACCTTGGGCCCACGCGCCCTGCTGAACGTGTGGCCGGACCTGTCCACCGATGTCCCAGCAGTGCTGCGCACGATGTCGCCGGAATTCCTCGGCTGGGCCGTCATCGAGCACGCGGACGGCCGCATCCAGGGCTTCCACGCCGACGGCCATGACCGGGCGGGCCTGGCCGAAGCGTTCGCCGGCGCCCGCGCGGCCAGCCTCCTGTCGCTCACCACCGACGACCACAACCCGCTGCTGGTGGCCGTGCGACCGGACGACGACGGAATCGTCCGCGCCCGCTGGCCCAGCTGATTCACGGCGGACGTCCGCTCCTCGGTTGACCGCGCGCCCGGTCGCCGCACAACGACCGCCTCGCGGCATGAGAGTGCGTTTCGCTACTTGGCGATGAGAGGACCGAGTGCGGGCCACGGCGGTCCTTGGCGGAGCAAGGACAGAATGTGTCGGCCGTGCTGATGTCCATCCGGGAATTCATCGCGGATGTCCCAGCGCCAGGCGGCAACCATCGCTAGCACGAGCCGCCGGCACTCCGCGAGCAGAACTTGGTCGATGTCCGGGTAACGCGTGCTGACCTCCTCTGGCACGTGAGCCACATCAAACTCGATGGGTCCGCTGCAGCAGGTTTCGAAGTCGATGAACAGCAGGCCGTCACGGGTGCTGAGAAGGTTGCCTGGATGCGGTTCGCCGTGCAGCAACTGCTCGGCAGTACCACGGCTGCTGATCTGTTCACGAGCACTCTGCAGCGTGCTGAGGAGGAGATGCCGGTCGGCCTCGGCGAGCGCCGGGGTTTTGTCTCGGTGCATGACCAGCCGTTCAGCTTCTGCGGCCCGGTCCAGGAAGTGCGTGGTTGCGATCTCGACGCTGCGCATGCCGGTGTGCAGACGGTGGAGTACGCCTGCGTATGCGCCTGGGAAGTCCAGGTCAGGACGCACGACCTCGTAGTAAGTCCACAAGGTCACGGCGAAACCGTCACGTTCGTAGACCCGCGGCTCAACCCCAGGCTCCAGCGCCGCGACGGGGCTCGCGGTGTCACCGAGTCGCAGAGCGACTTCGACCTCAAGCGCGGCTACCTCATGTTCCGCCGGTGCTACTCGGGCGAGAACGTCACACGGCAACAGATGCAGGGCGAGCCTGTTCGAATTATGAATCACGACGGCGTCGTCGACCCGCAGACGCAGCTCTCTGGCCAGTGCCGTCGCCGCAGCCATCGCACGGGAAACGCTCTCTGCCTCCACAGACGTAGATCCTCGCATGTGCTCGATCATCGGCACGCCAGTGGACCAGCCGAAATGTGCGCTCGACGGCATGAGCGGACGTTTGCGGTCGTAGACCGAGCGTGTAACAAGGTTGCGGCACCAAGCGACAATTCACCAAGCCAAGATCGCGGCGGGTCAGCTCAAATCGATAGGGGGGCAAGCAGTAGCCGAGCTTGTCCAGGCAAGGACGGACGAGGACCCGAAAATCTCGGCAAGCAACTCCGCACTGGGTTGGTTTGCATGAACAACTCGGCGCCCGTCAAGTTCCAGATGCCGAGCCCACGATGGCGGTTGTCGACGCTGCGCGAACGAGCGGAGTACCACTGTGCAGACCGCAGGCGCCCCGGGCCAGTCTGGGAACCGGCTCCCGGCAGTTTCCTGCTTAATGCCGACTGCTGACAGGCGGCAGCTCGCCCGGCGTGCCATCGACCACTTCCTCAATCAGGACTACTGCAACCGCGAGCTGATCGTCGTCGATAGCGGGACAGACCCGATCGCCGATCTGATTCCTGCCGGTGATCTCGTCCGGTACCACCGGCTGGACGTCCGCAGAAGCATCGGCTGGACAAGGCAGTTCGCCTGCGAGATTGCGGGTGGTGAGATCCTCGTGCAGTGGGATGACGACGACTGGTACGGCAGCCACCGGCTACGACGACAGATCGAACCGATCGCTTGCGGTGACGCCGAGGTGTCGGCGCTGCTCTGGGACTACCTGTACGACGTGCCAGCCCGCCGGTTTTGGCGCAAGGCAGTCCGGCTTCGGTTGAACTACCTTGACAGCGTGGTGTGCGGCACGCTGGCGTTTACCAGATCCGCATGGCAGCGGTCAGCCGGCTACCAGAACGTCTCCCTCGGCGAGGACCTCGGCATGCTCACGGAACTCGTCCGGCAGGGCGCCCGATTCACCCGGGTGAAAAGCGACGGAATCTTCGTCTGTGTCCGCCACTCCGGCAATACGTGGTACTTCGAACCCGTTTCAGGATCCGGGGATGGTGAAGGCTGGTATGAGTCGTCACCACCGTCGTTCCTGCCCGACGAGGAAATCCAGTTCTACAATTCCACAGACCAACCGCACAACCGCTGGTGATGCCTGGTCCAGGAGAGGAACGCGAGCGTGGCACCAACCTCGACGGCCTATGTTGCTGTCAGCGTCGTCGGGCGCAGAGCCGGGTCAATGCCGGGAGTCTCGTGGCGGGCGGTGCTGCGCGCCTTCGACGAGGCGGGGCTGCCTTTGCACACGGTACGGGACAACGGCAGCGCGCCGGGTTTCATCGCGGTGCCCGCGCCGGAGGATCTCGGCGTGCTCGTTGGCTTGCTCCCCGAGGCACTGGCGCGGGCGTACCGCACGGAAACGCGCTCCAGACGATCCGGGGTAGTCGTCGCGGTCCACGTTGAGCAAGACACCGATGAGGCGGACGCGTTGATGACATGGCTGTCCGCCGCAGGTGAATCGCACACGATCGAGGGCGGGCTCAGCGTGATCGTGTCGGCCGCTACATTCCGACTGCCGTGGGCACGCGACGAGTCGGCGTGGGACTCCGTCGAGATCGGGAACGGAGCGGCGACGGCGTGGCTGTCCGTGCCCGAGCCCGCCCCGCAGTGGGCGGACCTGCGCGGCCTGCCACTCGGTGCTCCGCTCACTGGCCACCAGGGCAGGGTGTGGTGGGGCCGGTGGGGTGTGGTCGGCGGCAGCCCGGTGCTGGCGACCGGCGGAGACGACGAACAGGTGCGGCTGTGGGACCCCCACACTGGGGAAGCCACGATCCTCTCCGGGCACACGGACTGGGTGTCCTGGGGCGAGTGGGGTGAGGTCGACGGCGAGCCGGTGCTGGCCACGGGTTCGCACGACGCCACGGTGATCCTCTGGAACCCAGTAACAGGCACGGCGATTGGCTCACCACTGACCGGCCACAACGGGCAGGTCTGGTGGGGCGCCTGGGGCGAGGCCGACGGCCGGGCCCTCCTGGCGACCGGGAGCAGTACTGGATCCGTGCGGCTGTGGGACCCCGCCACGCCATCGAGGCAGACACCGCTGCAGACCAACAGTTTGGGTGTCCGGTGGGGAGCGTGGGGACGAGTCGACGGGCAGCCGGTTCTCGCGACCGGCGGGAACAACGAGGTGGCACGCCTGTGGTTCCGGGGCGCGGGTTCCGACCCCGTGTCTGTGGACCTTGGCGCGGCTGTCCGGTGGGGCGTGTGGGCCCCGGAACCAGGATCGCCGGTGCTCGCTGTTGGTGACGAGAGCGGTTCCGTGACATTGTGGCGGCCGGACGGCACAACGCTGTCGAGGGTCGTTGTCGAGGGTTCGTCGTGGTGGGGTGCCTGGACGACCGTCGCAGGGCTGCCGATACTCGCTACCGGTGGCGCGGACGGCAAGGTGGTGCTGATCGAGGGCGAGACGGGTGATCTCCTCGCTACCTTGTCCGGGCACACCAGCGCCGTTCGGTGCGGGGCGTGGGCACGGATTGACGGCAGGCTCGTGCTCGCCACCGGCGACGCCGGCGGAACCGTGCGGCTCTGGGATCCGTTCACGCACACCGAGATCGCGAAGCCGTTCACCGGACACACCCACGCCGTAGAGTGGCTGGGCTGGCAGGCGGTGGACGGGAAACCAGTGCTGGCGTCGGGCGGGTTCGAGCCGACGGTGCGGCTGTGGGAGATCGTTACCGATCGGCCGGTGCCCAGGCTCCCGGCCTACCAGTCCGACTCCGCCCACGCCGCAGACGAGTTGTCCCGCGACACCGACGCGACCGCGCTCGCCGAGCTGATCACCGCACGCACGGCGCAGCCGCCGCTCGCGGTCGGTTTGTTCGGCGACTGGGGTGCGGGCAAGAGCCATTTCCTGTCGCTGCTGTGGCAGGAAGTGGACGCGACCGCGAGGTCAGGCAACCCTCTCGCGCACAGCGCGGTACGCCAGATCCGGTTCAACGCCTGGCACTACGCCGAGACCGACCTGTGGGCGAGCCTCGTGGCTGAACTATTCGCACAGCTGGCATCGCCGCCGGACGGTGACGCGCCTGCGGAACAGCGTCGCCACTCACGGCTGGCCGCTGAGTTAGTGGCCGATCATGGGGTGCGGGCCCGGCACCAGGAAGCCCGTGCCCGCTACGAGGCGCTCCGAGCGCAGCTTGCCAAGGCGGAACGCGACGACCAGCGGTCGTGGGCCGGGTTGTCCGACGAGCAGCGCACGGAGCTACAGATCCTGGCGGGTGACCGGGCGGAGTCGGTGTACCGGGACGCGGCCCGGACCATCGCCTTCGCGGGGGATAGCACCAAGAGGTGGCAACGGTTCCTGCGTAGCCTGCGGCCGGTGACCTGGGCGGTGCTGGTACTCGGGCTCCTGGTGACCGCAGCCGTGCTCGTCCTGTTGCCTGTGGTAGCCGGACTGCCCGCAGTGTCTACCGTGGTCGCCCTGCTGGTGGCGCTGCGCACGACGGCGAAGACCAGGGCCGCGCCGGCATGGAGCTTCGCGGTGCGCGCCGCCGAGGCCCAGCAGAATCGGTTGCGTACCGCGGTTGATCGAGCGGCGGCCGAGGTCACCAAACTGGCGCGGGAGGAGCAGAACCTGACCGCGGCAGGCCAGCTGGCCGGGTTGGTTACAGATCGAGCCGAAGACACCGACTACCGCGGCAGGCTCGGGGTGATGACGCGGATCCGTGAGGACTTCCACCGCATGGCCACCCTTCTGACCCAGTCCGCCGACGACGAGGAAGCAGACCGCGACGAGGCGGGCGACACGCTGCCGCGCATCGACCGGATCATCATCTATATCGATGACCTCGACCGATGCCCACCGCAGCGCGTGGTGGAGATGCTGGAGGCGATTCACCTTCTGCTCGCCGTCGACCTGTTCGTGGTCGTTGTCGCTGTGGACCCCCGATGGCTACTGCGGGCGATAACGTCCCACTACCGGGACCTGCTCGACGAGCCTGGTGCCGACTCGGACGACGAGGCGCTTCGGCAGTCCTCGCCCGCGCAGTATCTCGAGAAGATCTTCCAGGTCGTGCTGACCCTGCCACCCATGGAGACCGCCGGCTACCAGCGGCTCCTGCGCACGCTCGTCGGAACGCGCGCCGACCGGCCGGCAACTGTCGAGCCCGAGCAGTCCGCCCGGACCGGCATCTTTCCACAGCACACCGAGATCGCCGACAACGACGATGTGCTCGCTGCCGCCGTGGCGGAATTGCCCGCCGCACGGCCGGTGGAACGCGTCGACCCGCTCACCCTGGAGCCCGAAGAGCTGACATTGCTGGACATCCTCGGCCCGCCGCTGCTTGTAGCAACGCCCCGCGCCGTCAAGCGGCTCGCCAACAGCTACGGCCTGCTGACCGCCATCCGCCGGGACCACCGACACACAGACCTAGCTGAAACGACGATTGACGGGGTGGCCTACCGTCCCTACCGGGTGGGGCTCGTGCTGCTGGCCGTGCTCGTCGCGTACCCGGCGCTCGGTCCATCGTTCCTCGTACACCTACATCACACCGCAGCCGAGCGGCCCGGCATGTCGTGGCCAGCGTTCCTCGACACGCTGCGACCGGTCCGGACGACGGCGTGGGAGAACCCTGCGGAACCGGTGATGAAGCATCCTCGAGCGCAGCAGTGGCAGGCGATGCTCGACGGTCTGCGCGCGGCCGGAAAGGAAGCAGCTCTTCGGGACCTGCCGCTGGCTGAGCCGATCGGCGCCTGGGCGGAATGGGTGGTCGCGGTCGGCAGGCTGTCGTTCCCCGCAGGCGGGATCGTCAACGCCCTAGACCGGCAACGCCCGTTGAAATGAGCGCCAGCCGGTAATTGAGGGAGCGCGGCGGTCCGCATCTGTTTGAAGGTATCGAGCCGCGTACTGCCTGCCTCGGTGAGACATCCAGCCCGCTGCGGCTTCTCACGCCGTTGGGGGTCCGTGATGTCCCCGGTGACCGTCACCTAGACGATCTTCGTGAAGCCCCGCTTAATCTGTCACAAGAGGCCATACAGCCACCATCGCGTGCGCTAAGATGCATGACTCTTCGCGGGCGTGTCCGCTATTCGGCATGAGCGGACGCTCCGAGCTGTCACGGTCTCTCCGGAATCAGTCCCGTTCTGGGTGGTGGACTTCCGGCCTCTGTCGTCCGTAACGGTCGGTAGTGCCGGGGCGACTCGCCATGTATGGAACCGATAGTCCTGCGGGTGGGCACGGCGGTTGTCAGTTCCGCTGTGAAATCGTGGCTGACCAACCGCCGGGCTACGGCCGAGCAGGACAGTTCCTTGGCGGAGTTGGTCCAGACACGTATGGGCGTCGGCTTCTCGCGGAGGCGCTTCGATCGTGAGGTCGAAGCTCTGGTCGACGTGGTCTCCGAGCGGCTCGTGCTGTTGTGCCGACAGGAGATTCCAGATCTCGACGAGGGGGAACGGCTGGCCGCGCTGGCGGAGGTCGCGTCCGCTTTCGAGCGGGCAAATCTTGCTGATGCCGATCTGTTCGAGGTCGACGTCGACGCGTCGAAACTAGCTCGTCGGCTGCGCGCCAACCTGCCGGATGTGCCAGAACGTGCCGGCCTTGGTGATGCCGCGACTTGGTTCTACCGTCGCGTCCTCGAGGAATGCTGCGTCTACTATGTCCGGCTGGTCGTGCACCTGACTCCATTCGCGGCCAGGGCCAGCGCGGAACTGCTCGGTCGGGTCTCCGGTCTGTCTGAACAACTTGAACGAGTGCTCAACAGGATGCCTGCGCCGACGTTGATGGCTCCCGATGGCACGGGATCGGACACGGCGTTTCGTTCGCAATACCTGCGTCTGGTCAGTGAGACCTTGGACGACATCGAGTTGTTCGGAGTGGGCACCCGCTACCGCCCACGGACGACACTGAGCGTCGCCTACGTGAGCCTGACAGTCCGCAGCCGACACACCGGTGTTCATTCCACTGGACCTGCTCACGAGATGCTCTCGTGGCGGGCAGACTCGGTGCAGAGTCAGGATAGCGCCGTCCGGGTAGAGCGAGCGTTAGCGGGATCCGGTCGCATCCTGATCCGCGGTGAGGCAGGCTCGGGCAAGTCGACACTCTTGCGTTGGCTTGCGGTCAACGCCGCCAGAGGGACGTTCCGTGATGAGCTGACCGCTCTCAACGGGCACATCCCCTTTCTTATCAAGCTGCGCAGCTACTCCGGTCGCGCGCTTCCCTCGCCAGAAGAGTTCCTCGACGGGACAGCCCAGCCAGTGACCGCCTTGATGCCGTCCGCCTATGTCCACCGCCAACTCGCTTCGGGGCGCGCGCTCGTGCTGGTCGACGGAGTCGACGAACTCCCAGTTGACGAGCGTGGCGCGGTCCGGACCTGGCTCGGTGACCTGTCGCGCGCCTTTCCGGACATTCGGCTGGTCATCACCTCCAGGCCAGCGGGAGCCGCCGAGACGTGGTTAAGCGTGGAAGGGTTCAGCTCCGCGTGGATCGAGCACATGACCCAGACTGACGTGCGGGCTCTGATCCGACACTGGCACAAGGCCGCACGTGATGCCGGAAGTTTGCCCTGTGCCGAGGAGGATCTGCCCCGCTACGAAGGTGTGCTGCTCGGTCGTCTGGACGGCAGCCCCCACCTGAGAGCGCTCGCGACGACACCGCTGTTGTGTGCGATGTTGTGCGCATTGAACCTCGACCACGCATCGTTCCTCCCGCGCAACCGGCTCGAACTCTACGTCACTGCGCTGTCGGTGCTGCTGGAACGCCGCGACGCTGAGCGGCGCATTCCGCACTCGCTCAAACTCGCCAGCCAGGACGGCCGCCAGCTGCTCCGACACCTCGCGTGGCGGCTGTCCGTGAACGGCCGGTCCGAGCTGAGCAGGGAGGAAGCAATCCGGCGCCTCGTCGAGCGGCTCGCGGCAATGCCGCGAGTCGATCACACGGCCGAGCGTCTGCTCGAGCACCTGGTGCAGCGCAGCGGGATCGTGCGCGAGCCGACGACGGGCAGGATCGATTTCGTCCACCGCACGTTCCAGGAGTTTCTAACGGCGGAGGAGGCGGCGGATCAGGGCGATATCGGCCTGCTAGTACAGAACGCGCATCTGGACCAGTGGCGGGACATCGTGGTGATGGCCGCGGGCCTGGCCAACGCGCCACTGCGGCAGGAGCTGTTCAAGGGCCTGTTCGACCGAGCTGATGCAGAACCGAGGACACGACGAAAGCTCCACTTGCTCGCCGCCGCGGCCATGGAGTCCGCGCCCGCCCTGACGGTGGAACTTGCTGAACGCATGGAACGCGCGATAGCTGCCCTGATTCCGCCAAGGCAGATAGCAGAAGCGCGGTCCCTTGCCGGTGGTGGAGAACTCTTGCTGCCACGTCTTCAGGAGACCGCGAACCTTTCGGAAGCCGCAGCGGCGGCCACTGTGCGGACAGCTGCACTGATCAACGGCCCGGAAGCCTGGCCGGTACTGGAGAAGTTCAGCCGAGATCCACGACCCGGTGTGCAGAAGGAGCTGATCGAGGCATGGCGGTACTTCGATCCCGACGAGTACGCCGCACGTGTGCTTGCCGACGCGCCTCTGCTCGACGGGCGCGCGACCATCGATGACCAGGCACTCCTGCCCGCTGTTAGCAGACTGCGCAACCTTAGCGAATTAAGACTCGATCTCCGTGATCTCACAGAGTTGGAGTTCCTCACGGGACTTCCATGTCTGCGCGGTGCTCAGCTCGCTGGCGACTTCGAAGATCTTGCTCCGCTGGCGCACTGTGCCGAACTGGAATCGTTGCTATTGGCGCCACGTGGCGCGGTCGATCCGAGCGTCCTGGTCCGTCTGCCCGCTCTGAGGTATCTGTTCTTCTACCCCCGCATCGTGTCCGTGACGGATCTCGGGATTTTCAAATCCATGACAGGACTGGTCTCGTTGGGGCTGGAAGGGCTCGGGGAGGTGGACGACTTTTCTCCGCTCGGCGATATGCAGGCGCTGACTCGATTGAGCCTCTACGGCTACCCGGATGGCACCGACCTCGGGCTTCTCGGCAACCTCGCGGACCTTAAGGAATTGGACATCGGACGTACACCGGACGGGGCTGGGCTCGGTGTCCGCGGCGGCTTGCGCCAATTGGCTGCAGCCATTCCTGGAGTAAGGGAGTTGGGGTTCCTCTACGTCCGCCCATTGGAGGACCTTGACCAGTTCGCGCACTTCGCTGCATTGGAGAAGCTGTCGATCCGTCATTGTCACGTCGAAAGTCTCACTCCGCTCGCCACTGCGAGAAGCCTCCGACGTCTCGAAATGGTGACTCCAGTCAATTCAGAACATCTGGCGCAGATCAGCCGACTGACCCGGTTGACGACGCTGGTGATCCTGTCGGGTCTCGACGGTCCGCGGGATATCGACCTGTCCGGTTTGGGCGACGTCAAACTGACGGTTCGCGCCTATCCGAACCGACACAGAATCGTGGGCGCAGGCAGGGGGATCAAGGTTAAGTGGCTCTGATCCCGTCCTGGAGTCACGGCTCTTCGCCACGAACGTCCTCCGTCGACGTCGACGGATACAGCTCATCGACCAACGTTGCTCCATGAGCTCGGCGGCCGTCAGCTCATCGTCATGAGCGGGCGTTCACAGGAACGACCGCTCTGCGGCATGAGAGGGCGTTTGCTACGGGCTGGAGTTTTCGCACTGGTGTAGCGCTTGGCCGCAAGACAGACCGCACTGCTCCAGCAGAGTGACATATTACCTCGATCTGTCACACTCTTTGATGATCTTTGCTAGCGTCCGGGAAATCGACTTGAGGAGGCTGGACGATGGCAGGGGATCTCGGGCGGCGGGCCGCCTTTGGGGTGGCGGCATCTGCGGGTGGCGCGTTGCTGGCCGGTGGCACCGCGGGCGCGGCGGAGTCCACGGTGAACGGCAAGCAGGTGAGCCCGTCGTTCACCGTGGTGGACAAGAGAGGGCGTCAGCGGTTCCTGCTCGACAGCCGTAAGCCGCCGTTGATCATCGACGGTCAGACCTTCCCGCCCGAGCGACGCTCCGGGCCGGAGAACGGCTCCTATCTGATTTTCAACGACGAGACCGGTGACGAAAAAGGCGGCCTGCTCGTCCACCCCACCGGCGGCCGCATCGCCTTCGACTATCCGCACGCGGTGGACGGGATCAATCTCAGCCTGTCCGCGAAGGACGGCGTGGGTGGCGCGGGCCTGACCATCAACGGCATCCCGGATCCCGACGCCGGGCCCGGCGTCCGTGCCACGCCGCGCGCGCTCTTCGGCTGCCACACCACCTTCGGCGCGCAACTGGCGTTGTGCGATTCACAAGGACGTCCGAGAATCGTGCTCCAGGTCGACGAGAACGACCGGCCGACCATCAAGATCCTTGACGGGGACGGCAAAACGATCAACGAACTGGCATGAACCTCCGGCGTCACCAAGGATTTTCGGCGTACTCGCGAAGCGCGGCCGAAATCTGCCGCCGGGTACCGGGGTCCGCGGGTGGCTCGAAGCGGACGACCGGCAGGCCGTACTGCCAGGCGGGCGTCATCGTCGCGCCGGGAAGGTCGCGAAGCCTGTCGAAGGGGATCCAGGCCCAGTCGTCCTGCTGGGGGTCCAGGTTTTCGAACCCGACGTACTCGACGAACGGAAGGTACTGGGTCGGGCCGACCAGGGTCGTGGAGCTGTAACTGAACGGGAGCGAGGTCTTCGCGTTCTCGCCCCGTTGCGCCGCCGCGACGTCCGCTTCGACACCGTGCAGGTGCTCACGGAGGTATTCGAGGAAGTCGGCGTATGCGACGACCCGCTGGATCACCTCGGCTTCGCGCACCGTCGGGTACGCCGGTGAATCCTCCGGTGGCCGCCAAGGGCTGAGTGCGCCGTCGACGATCGCGTAGGGCGCGGGAGACAGCCGCCGGTTTCCTGAAGACCGGAAGTGGTCGATCGCGCTGCTCACCATGATTTCGAGATACTCGCCGTCCGCACCGATGATCATGATGTCGTCGTCGCAGGCGGGCAGGACGAGGAGTTCACCCGGCACCCGATTCCGCCACGGCTCCAGCAGGGCCGGGGCCACGAGCGGAATGGTGCGACGGGAACTTCGCACGGACCGCACGGCGAAGCTCTTCGCCGGACCGCCGTCACCGATCTTCACCTCGGCCCCGCCGGTTCCGCCGAGCAGTCCGGCGGTGGTGGCCCGCGCCCGCTCGATCACGGTCTCCCGGTCCGCGCCCAGTTTCTCCAGCAGTTCCGGCATGACGACATGGTTCTCACCGGTCGGTTCCTCGAAGACCAGCCACGGCTGGAAAAGATCGAGTTCCGGCCGGAACCGCCAAGCCGCCGCGGTGTCGCCCCCGAGCACCGCGGTCCTGATGAGGTCGCCGTGCGGGTCGAGCGGGCCGGGGTCGCCGCTGTGAGGGTCACGGAAGACGGGAGCCCGCAGGGTCAGATACAGGTCGTCGATCGACGGTTCGGCCGGACTCGACGGCGACGGACTCGTGGTGCCGGCCGCGGCCGATCGCGTTCGGGTACGGCGCATCCGGTCCAGAATTCCCATTCGGCCACATTAGCAACGAGGCGGATCAGGGAAGAGCGAGACGAACGATCTTCCGGATCACCGAGCCCGCTCGCCAGCACCACAGAACCCTCGGCCACGCCTGCGCCTTCGGTTCGAATGCGGTGCACGCCAATGTCAGGAAGACTTCCCAGCAGACGCGCCCGGTCGGCGCGGATCGCGAGCAAACGTGGTCGGTCTCGCGCTCCGTGACCGCTGGAGTTGAGCCAGGTTTACCCCTGCCTCAGGAACACGGCGGACTGTACGGCAGCTCAGCCGACACGAACTTGTCCCACATTTCGCGAGTGAGTGTGTTCCCCGTGATGGCACAGATGCTGTGCATGGCATGGGGCACGGTCATGTCCCACAGCCGCACGGTGTGGTCATGGCTGCCGGTGGCGAGGGTGGCGCCATCGGGGCTGAACGCCACCGTGTTGACGTCGGCCTGGTGTCCGGTGAGCGGCTGACCCAACTGCGTCCGGTCGGCTGTCCGCCAGAGCCGCACGGTGTTGTCGCCGCTGCCGCTGGCCACCGTGTGTCCATCAGGGCTGAACGCCACCCCCAAGACGGGGTTGGTGTGGCCGACAAGGGGTTCACCGAGCGGTGTGGCGTGAGCAGGATCGGTGACGTCCCACAGCCGCACCTGCTCGTCGTCGCTGCCGCTGGCCAATGTCCGCCCATCCGGGCTGAACGCGACCTGGCGTATATCGTCCTGGTGCCCTTTGAGGGGTCCGGCCAGCAACGTGGGCTTGGCCGGATCAGAAACGTTCCACAACCTCACGGCGACGTCGCTGTATTCGGCGCCCGTCGCCAGAGTTCTTCCGTTTGGGCTGAACGCCACCGCCAGGGCATTGGCGTCCGGTCCGATCACGATCTGGGCCAGCAGCACGGGTTTGGCCGGGTCGGCGACGTCCCACAACCGCGCGGTGTTCTCGTCCTTCACATCGCCGCCGGTGACCAGGATGCGGCCATCCGGGCTGAACGCCATCGACCGGACGCCGTCGGCATGCCCGGTGATCGGCGCGCCGATGGGCGCCAGGCGGGCTGGATCGCTGACGTCCCACAGCCGCACGGTCCGGTCGCCGCCGCCGGTGGCCAGTACGCGGCCATCCGGGCTGAACGCCAAGGCGTTGATGTCGTCTTGGTGGCCGGTGAGCGGCCGGCCCAGCTGCCGTCGATCGGCCAGCGTCCACAACCGGACGGTCCGGTCGCCGCCGCCGGTAGCCAGGATGTGCCCGTCCGGGCTGAACGCCAACGCGTTGACTTCTCTCGTATGTCCAGTTAGGACAGTGTCGGGCATGTTCCACAGCCTTACCGACCGGTCACCACTGGCGGTGGCCAGGATGCGGCCATCCGGGCTGAACGCCATCGACCGGACGCCGTCGGCATGCCCGGTGATCGGCGCGCCGATGGGCGCCGGGCGGGCTGGATCGGTGACGTCCCACAGCCGCACGGTGTAGTCATCGCCGCCGGTGGCCAGCGTCCGCCCGTCGGGCCCGAACGCCAACGACCGGATTGCGCTGGCATGCCCCGTGATCGGCCGGCCCAGCGTCACCGGGCGAGCCGGGTCGGCAACGTTCCACAGCCGCACTGTCCGGTCGTTGCTCGCACTGGCCAGCGTCCGTCCATCGGGACTGAACGCCACCGAATGGACAGCCCCGGTATGTCCGGTCAACGGTGGCCCGAAGGGTTTGGCCCGGTCCGGCGCGGCGATGTCCCATAGACGCATTGTCCGGTCATCGCCGCCGGTAGCCAGAGTCCGGCCATCAGGACTGAACGCCACGGAGTAGATGGTGTCGGTGTGCGCGGCCATCGGTGGGCCGAGGGCCGTGGGCTGAGTGAGGTCGGTGACGTTCCACAGCCGTACGGTCCGATCGTCGCCCGCGCTGGCCAACGTCCGCCCGTCAGGACTGAACGCCAACGACCGGATCGTCTTGGTGTGCCTCGTAATCGGCAGGCCGAGCGCCTCAGGGCGGGCCGGGTTGGTGACGTTCCACAGCCGCACTCTGTTGTCAGCGCCGCCGGTGCCCAGAGTGCGTCCGTCCGGGCTGAACGCCAGCGCACGAGTTGCTTCGCCGTGACTGATGGTTTCGTTCAGTAGCACCGGGCGGGCCAGATCAGCGACGTTCCACAACCGCACGAGTCTGTCACCGCTGCCGCTGCCGGTGGCCAGCGTTCGCCCATCGGGACTGAACGCCACCACGCTGACGTCCTTGGCGCCCGAGGGCAATGTGGCGGACAGCGGCGCGTTCGCGTCAACGATCAAGTGGGTGCCCGTGTCCAGATCGGCCGGGCGCATGCGGTGGGCGACGAGATCGAGCTGCGCCGCCAGCGACACGTCGATGGTCCGTATCCGGTTCGCCTCTGCGGTGACCTTGTTGAAGATCGCGGCGTCACGTTGTTCATGGGCGATGTCGCGTTGCTGGAAGGCGTAGACAGCGGCACTGGACGCGACAAGACCGAGAACGGCCAGCATGGTGACCGCGGTTCGACGAACTCTGGCCCGCCGGCTTTCGTGCCGGGTCGACGCGCTGAGGAAGGCCGCTCCGAGCGGCGTGATGGCGGCGCGGTGCTCACTCCTGTAGTGCCACCCCTTCGCGATGGCCAGCCGATCGCCGCGATACAGCGATCCGACCGGTTTCCCTTCTCTCTCCCACTGTTCGGCGGCCTCGATCGACTGCTGCCGGATGACCTGATCGTTGCGGCCCGTCTCGATCCAGGCGCCGAGCTGCGGCCACGCTCGCAGTAACACTTCGTGGGAAAGCTCGACGGCGTTGTCCTCCAGCGTGACCAGACGTTTCTCGATCAGCCAGCCGAGAACTGTCTCAGCGGTCCGCGGTGCTTCGAAACCCTTGACAAGGTCGGCCGGATCCGCGCGCCGCCTGGCAGGCGGCGCGTCGTGCCTGACCACGACCAAGTGCATGAGGATGTGCTGGAAAATCACACGCTGCTCGGCCGTGGAACAACGCGCGTAGGCCTCGTCCGCGGTAGCCACGATCGCGCCTTGGATCCGCCCGGTCCGATCGTAATCCGCCAAGGTCAGCTTGTCGCCCGCGCGCCGCTGCCAGGTGACGGCCAATGCGTGGGCCAGTAGTGGGAGCCCGCCCGCATCCGTCCCGATCTCGTGCAGGAGGATCTCGACCAGACTCGGCTCGACGTCGACGTCGACGCCGATCTGCCGAGCCGGCCGCTCGATGGCCGCTCGCAACCCGTCCGGAGTCATCGCCTGGAGGTTGAACTGGCTTGCCGGCAGGAACGTTGCGAGCTGTTCGTCAGCGAGGCAGTGGTCGTAGAAGTCGCCCCGCACCCCGAGAACCGCACGCATCGCGATCAGTGCGGCGATGAAACGCCGCCGTTCGGCCTCGCCGGCGCACAGGGTGAACACCTCTTCGAACTGATCCACCACGATGACAGTCCCGTCAGGCAGCATGCTTGCCAGCAGGGCAGGATCAGATCTGACTGCTGAGAGCACGCCATCCACGCTGCCGTCGATGAGCTGCGCGACCTGCTGTGCCAGTGTCTCGCAAGGCTCCTTTGCCGGGGTGAGCAACAGCCATGGGCGTCCACTGTCGGCGACCGCGGTTGTCACGCCTGCTCGAAGCAGCGACGACTTGCCAACACCGGACGGTGCGACGACGAAGACCGGTCCACTGCGGTGATCGATCTTGTCCATCAACACCGACAAGGTCGCCTCGCGGCCGAAGAACCAACGCGCTTGGTCAGGTTGAAACGCACGCAGACCCGGATAGGGGCAGACGTCCTCCGGCCACTCCGACTGGCTGACGTCGGGCGGGTACGGGTCGTCCGGCAGGCAGATCCACCCCACCGTCTCCGTTTCCTTGACCCGGACGCGTTTGGGCCGATAGCGGGTCTCATCAGCAGCGCTGTGCCAGACCACTTCACGGAACAACCAGTCGGAGGTGATCACCGCGAGCACACCGCCCGACCCGGCGAGGGCGTCCTTCAACGGCGACGCGTCGAGCAACCGGAACGTGTGGTTGATCGCGACGCCGGTCGCGCCGTACGCGTCGAGCAGAACTTCCCCGGCGTGCACCGCCATCCTCAACCGGATCTGCTCGCCGGTCCCGTGCGCCCGGTTGTGCCTGTTCAACGCTTTCACCAGGCGACCGGGCACCTGCTCGACGAACAGTTGCTTCGGAACAGCCGCCGGCGCCAGAAGAAGCACACCGTCACCCCGGTCTTCGCGATGACAGGCGCTCCAGTGCGAGCCGAGCGCATGAGCCAAGGCCGCATAGACGGCGTAGCGCACATTTCTCTGTTCCGGGTTCTTCCGGCCGCTGAATTTCTCCACGTCCACAACCAGAACAGTGCGATGCAGCGCATCAGGCGACACGAAACCTCCCCGGATCACGTCACTCAGTCAAAGATCCCGCCATACTCCCGGCAGCCGCACACAGCCTGACGAGCTTTCACTCGTTCGCGTGAACCGAGATCGGCACCACGATCCGGAGCCCATGGCCTGCCACGAGGCGAAACCCCATGTCGCATCACCGAGGCAACTCCAGCTGCCGGTCCTGAACCCGCGCTGCAGCTTGTCATCTTGCCCAGCCAGATGAGTTCTCCGCCGGCGTCGACGTACGGTGCCAGTGCTCGCAAGAGATGTACGTCGCCCCCTGCGGCGCGCGTTCCGCCGATCAATTCGACGCCGTCGATCTCACCGTCGCGTTCCGTCGTTGCCTCGTGCCGGAAAGCTCGCACATCGGCATGAGCAGACGTGCCCGTCACGGCCGTCTCATGCCGGCGGCCGGAGTCGCGTGGATGCCCGTGCCGTACTCGTAGCGCAAGCCGTTGTGGTCGATGAAACGCGCCGCGTCCGGCAGGACCGGGTGCGAGCCGATCTTGGTCACGGCCATCCGGCGAAGGGCGCGGTTGAGCCGGCCGGAGGCACTGGTGACCGTCGCCCAGTTCCACTCGGCGGGGTCACCGAGTCGCTGCAAGGTCGTGGACCAGGCCGCAGCCCGCTTCTCCGAGTTGTGATTCGTATGACTCCACCGCAACTGCTGCGTCCCGGCCACCCAGCCATGGTGAAGCTGAATGAGCCCCCAACCCTCGCAGCAGTACCGAAAAGTGGCGTCAGGATGCACTCCTGGAAGGAACTCGATCCTTTTCGCGAGGGGCCCCGGCCCCGACCCGATGACGAACAACGCCAGACTTCGTCCCGCCCGGCCGCCAGGGACCTCCGCGGCGGCGTGGAACTCGCGCAGCTCACGGTCCGGCTCCGAGTCCGACTCGAAGACACGGAACAAACCGAGACCGAAGACGGTCTCAAGGACCGCGGCCCAATCGTCGCCAACGGCGTAGAAGTCGAGGTTCGGCACAAGCGGACTATCCCAGCCGGGGCACCGCGGTCGCCAACGGCTATGCAGAGATCAGAGAGTGCTGGGCTTTGCCCGTGCCGTCTCGATGAAGGGCGAGTCAGATGAGTCCTTCTCTCAACGCGTAGGCGACGGCGTGAGACCTGTTGCGCAGCTGGAAACGCATGGTCACGTCGTGGAGCGCGTTCTTGACGGTCCGGACCGAATAGCAGAGTTCGGACGCGATCTCGCCGGTGTCGAGGCCGTCGGCCACCAAGGACAGGATCGCGGCTTCGCGTTCGGTCAGCCCGGCGAGTCGCAGGCCGCGCGGGGTGAGCACTTCGGTCTGCATATGGGAGACCTGCTTGAGCAGTTTGGCGAGCATGTCCGGCGGGATCGCCGCCTCACCGGACGCGGCCTTCTCGATCAGGGCGGCCAGTTTCGCCGCGGTGACCTCGTTCCGGCGGATCAGGGCGCAGACGCCGGCTTCGATGATGGTGAGCAGGTCGTTGTCGTTCACCGCGGTGACCAGCAGGACGAGCCGCTCGAAGCCGTGCCGTTTCAGGTCGCCCAGGGTGCGCATCGTCGCGTCGTCCACGGTTTCCGCCGCCACCACGGCCACCACCGCGTCCGCGCGGCGCTCCTCCGGCATCAGGACCAGGCTCGGCTGGAAACGGAGCTGGCTTTCCAGCCCGGCCCGCGAGATCGGGTCGGCGGCGAACGCGTAGACCGGCACTCGACTTCCCATGGGCACCTCCGGTTCGCACGGTGACGGCACCACGAACGATGCCGCACCCACGCACCCGAGGGCACTAGGGAAGATCCCTAGTGCCCTCACGAGACCCCTGGGAACCGACACGATCCACACGGACCCGCTGAAGCGATCAGCTGAGCTTGCCGGAGAACGACACCGACGGCGTGCACCGCGCGGCGCCCGGTCCCGGCGTCGCACAGTTCACGGACACGATCACCGACGTCCCGGGGACGGCGTGCAGCGGGTCGAGGTAGTGGTAGTCCAGGTCGCGGAAGTTGGCGAGACCGGTTTCGAGGACGACGTCGGCACCGAGCGCGATCCGCAGGATCCCGGTGTCGCCCCTAGGGTTCTGCAGCACCAGGTCACCGATGTCGAGTGTTTTCCCGTCCGGTACACGGTAAGTGAATTCCTTGAACGACCCGTCGGTGACCGGGGCGGCGTCCGTCTGCACCCGGAAGCTGACCGGGTTCTTGCCCGATTCGGCGGTACCGGGACGGGCCTCACCGGAAGGTTGCGGCGGGCTCGTCGGTGGCTTCGCCCCTGACTGGCCCGCGCTGGTGCCGCCGCTCACCGCCTGTGCCGTCGACGCCGCCGCGCCGGCGGCCTTCGCCGAGTCGTCCGCTCGGCTCGCCGCGCTTTCGGCGCGTTCGACCTGTTTCTGCGCCTGTTCGGTGGCGACCGAGACCACAGCCGGTTTCAGGACGGCGAACCAGAACGCGATGGCCGCGCCCACGAGCGCGACGAGCGCCAGCAGCGCGGGCAGCAGCCACTTCGGGATGAGCTGCTCCTGCTGCAGGACGGCGTCCTCGGTGTGCGGATCCTCCTCGACGGGGGTGGCGATCACCTGGAACGGCAGGATCCGGGTCTGCCCGCGGAGGAATCGCTTGCGTGGCGCCGCCTTGATCGTCACGAAGGTGGCGGTGCCGGGCTCGGTGCGCACGAGGGCGGGGTCTGCGTGGAGCAGCAGGTCGCCGTCCGGGTCCTCCGGAAGGATTTCGACCACCGTGGTGGTGTTGCCGAGGTTGTCGATCGCCAGCCGGTACTTCGCCTTGCGCCTGGCCTGCCGTTTGGCCGGGATCAGCTCGGTGACGATCTCCGTGAACGGTTCGACCGTGAGGACGGCTTCCTCGACGATCGAGCTTTCGGGGTCCTCCCGGGACTCCGACCGCAGCCCGAAATGATGCTCCCCGGCCATCGCCTCGGGCGAGCGCGGTGGCTCGAACGTCACCGTGACGACGGCGGACGTTCCCGGCATCAGGTTGACCGACTCGGGTTCGACCGAGGTCCACGCGGCCGTTTCGCCCACCACGGTGAAGGTGAACCGGTCGACCAGGTCGCCGGTGTTGGCGATGCTCACCGCACACGTCATCGTTTCGCCGGGTACGACCGTGGGCGCGTCGCCGGTGAAGGACACAGTGGATGCCATCCGTCCAGTGTTCCCGCGGCCGGACCCGCGGCCCCAGTGGTGCGAGGGCACGCACGGCGGCCTCATCGGGCAAGAAGTGCGCTCCCCGCGGTGGCATGGACTGCCCTCTCGGCAGGCCTGGAATGCCTTAACGTCGGACCCGGTTCCGAGAAGGGGACGCCGATGGGAATACGACGGTTCGCCACGCTCGCGGTCGCGGTCACGGTGCTCACCGGGGAGGTGACCGCCTGGGGTGCCACCTCCCCCGGCGGTACGGAAGTCGTCTCCGTCGCCCAAGACGGAACGGCCGGAACGGGGCTCGACCCGGACATCTCGGGGAACGCCCGCTACGTGGCCTTCTCGTCGACGGCGCCGCTGGACCCGCTCGCCGCGCCGAGCGGACTGTCCACTGTGTACGTTCGCGATCGGTCGGCACCGGGGCGTACCGTGCTGATCAGCCGCGGCTATCCGATCGAAGCTTTCACGCTCTCCGCTGTGGCCGCGCCTTGGGAGGCGCCCGCCAACGGATCGAGCGGGAGCGCGTCGATTTCCGCCGACGGACGGTATGTGGCGTTCGCGACCGAAGCGACGAACATCGCGGACGGCTACGTAGGTTACGGGCGGCACATCGTCGTCGCGGACCGCGACCCGGACCGCGACGGGAGTTACGACGAACTACGCGCAGACGGCGGCATGGACTACGGCTTCGTCTCGCTGGGTGTGCCCAACGAAACCCGGAACGACCGGCCGTCCCTCTCCGGCGACGGGACCACGATCGCTTGGAACGAAACGGATTCCGAAGACACCAGGGTGGTCGTCGCACGGCTCGCCAAGGACTCCTCGGGTGCGCTCGCACCACCCGATCCGACGACCTACCGGCGACCGGCGCCCGAGGCCACGGTCGGGATCGAAGATCGCCCCCGGGTGTCCGCCGACGGCACTCAGGTCGTTTTCGGCCGGGCTTCGTGCGAGGACTGTGAGGACCGGGCCACTTCGGTGTGGGTCCACGACGTCGGCGGCGCGAAGACCGGCCGCGTCGACTCCGGCGCGTTCTCCGGGCGCGCCCGGCTTCCCTCGGTGTCCGGGAACGGGAGGCTGATCGCGTTCGAGCACCGGGAACCGGACGGGACCGGCCAGGTGGTCGTGGCCGACCGGAACTCGCCGTCGCGCCTCTTCGTCGCCAGCCGCGACGCGAGCGGCGCCGCCACGGACAGCGCCGAACCCGCCCTTTCCGGCGACGGCAGATACCTCACCTTCCTGACGTCGACGGTGGTCCTGGTGCGAGACCTGACCGTGGACACGGCGAGAGAACAGGCGGGTCTCCCCCGTCTGGACGCCGAGCTGGCCTCGCCGTCCGCGGGCCCCTGCGGCACCTGCCCCGCGAACGGGCCGAGCACGGGACCCGCGTTGTCGAGCGACGGCTCGGTGACCGTCTTCGCCTCCGCCGCCGACGACCTCGTGCCGGGATGCTGCGCGGGTTCCGTGTTCGCGCGTGCCTTTCGTCCGACCGTCTCCGGAGACGCCACCGACTACGGGACGGTCACCGTGGGCGAGTCGGCGGAGCGGACGATCACCGTACGCCACAACGGTTTCGGGCCGCTGAAAGTGGACGGCGTGGCCGTGTCCGGGCCATCGGCCGGGGACTTCGTGGTCTCGACGGCGGAGACCTGTGCGGGCGCGGTTCTGCATACGACCGGAACCTGCCTCGTCACGATTTCCTTCCGGCCCGTGGCGCCCGGCCGGAAGGACGCCGCACTGGTCGTCACGGCGGGCGGTACGCCGGTCGCGATCGCCCTGACCGGAGGCGCCGGACCGCCGCGGGGCGGGCTCACCGTGGATCCGCCGTCCGTCGTCTTCGGTGAGCCGGTCCTCGCGTTGTCCCCCGCCGGACCGCGGCTCCTGCGCGTCGGGATCACCGGCGGCGTCCCGATCACCGTCGAGCGGGTTTCGATCGCCGCCGGTCCCCGGTTCTCCGCCGAGGACTTCGCCATCACGGCGACGACCTGCGCACCGGCGGTGCTCGCGCCCGGCGCCACGTGCACCATCGAGGTCACGGCCTCACCGCGCGGCGCGGGACAGCGGATCGGGGCGCTGCTCATCCAGGCGGTGCCACCCGAACTCTCGCTTCTCGTACCGCTTCAAGACGCGGGGATCGCGCCCGCGGTCAGCTTGTCGCCCGCAGTGGCGAGACCCCGGCGCGTCGTCCAGCTGACCGGTTCCGGTTTCCCCGCCGCGCACGACGTCACCGTGGCCTTCGGCGGGTTCACCACCACCGTGCGCACCGGCGCGGACGGGGCGTTCGGCGCGCCGGTGCTCGTGCCGGCGTACACGGACATCGGCGACCGGCGGGTGGTGGCGGCCGTTCCGGGTCTGCCGCTGACCGCGGAGGCTCCCCTGCTGGTCCAGCCGGGCACCTACCAGCCGCCGAACTTCACTTCGCGGCGGTGACCGTGACGTGATGGTGGACGTGCGCGGGCTTCGCGGCCGCGACAAGCGCTTCGACCGCCGCCAGGTCCAGGGAACCGCCCTCGACGACGACCGTCAGCTCGGGCGCCCGGTCCGGCTCGGGCGTCGTCGGGGTCAGTGACCACTCCACCCCGCCGCTGTCGGTGATCTCGACCCGGCCGCCGGTCGCCGTCTCCAGATCCGCGCGCAGCCCGGCGACCGTCCCTCGAGCCCGGTGCAGGCCGGCGGCCGCGGCGACGACGGCGCGGCGCCTGCCCAGCGGCCAGGACGGTGCCAGTTCGGCGCCGACCCAGCCCGCCAGCCAGTCCAGGAAGTCCTCCGGTGCCAGCGCCGGATCGAGGTAGCCGGGCAGGCAGTCGAGCACCGCGAACACCGGCGCCAGCACCCGGTCGAGCGCGGCGGTCAGCATCATCACCGTCACGTCGTCCTGGAACACCGCGGGCAGGATCTCGCCCAGCGGGCTCGGGGTCCCGAGCCCGGACGGGGTACCTCGCATGACCGTCCTCCCTTGCCGTCAGCCACCGATACCGAACAGCTCGACCTCGGCGACCGCCACGTCCTTGGCGTCCTGCGCCGCGTGCACCGCCGACACGGTGATCTTCAGCCCGGTCACCCCGACGGCGTTGGTGAGGGCGAGTTCCTGGGGCTGCGGGCTGTCGCGCACCGAGACGATGTCGGACTTCTCGTTCGAGTACGAGAACTCGAGGGACGCGGGACGGCCGTGCGCGGCGAAGGCGTCGCTCGCGCCACTGGTCACGATGACCTTGCGCAACGCGACCGGGCCGTTCAGCTTGATCACCAGCGAGGGTCGTTTCTGGGCGTCCCAGGCCGTCGCCCAGTAGGTGTTCTTGAACGTGTCGAAAGCGGCTTTGGGCGGATGGTCCGGCGACCCACCTGGACCGTCCACAGTGGACGGGCGAACCGGGCCCAGTGCCGTTTCCGCGGTGTCGAGCACCCATTGCCTGAGCCGGTCCACCTGGTGCAGCGCGGCGGTGCGCAACGGCGGGTAGAGCCCCACCACCAGACCACCGACGAGGATCACGACCCCGATCGCGGCGCGGATCCGCCGCGCGGCGAGCGAAAGGGCCCGCCGTCCCCGGCCGTCGCCCGGTCTCGACGGACGGCTGCCCGCCTTCCGCACCCGGCGCCGGGGCAGCAACCGCCGCCACCACGGCCGTTTCGCGACCTCGGCGGTGGCGAGCGAGTCCCCGCACCGGCGGCAGAACTTGCGGTGCGCAGGGTTTCCCTCGCCGCACTCACCGCAGATGAGGTCGCCCGGCCGTGGCTTGGTCCTCGGCGGAACGCGGCTGACCGTCACCGCTCGCGGGCGGTCGGGCTGGGGCTTCTGTTCGGGGGGTTCGGTTTCGACCACCGGTGCCGCCAGATGACGTTCCGGACCGGGCAGATCCGCCGGATCGTCCGGGAGATCCGCGAAATCGACGAGACCGGCCGGTTCGCCGGGCATCCCGGGCGGCATCCCCGGCGGAAGTCCTGGAGGCAAACCCGGTGGCATCCCCGGCGGGAGCCCGGGAGGCATGCCGGGCGGCATTCCCGGTGGCGGTCCCGGTGGGAGGCCGGGAGGCGCGGCCGGCGGAGCTTCGGCCGGTTCGGGCTTCTTCGCGGGCTTCGAGTCCGGAAGCGGTGTCCCGCCGACGAGTTCGTGTGCCGCGCGCCGGATCCGGACGAGCAGACCGCGTTTGGTCGCGGCCTCCTCCGCCTGCTCGATGAGCGCGGGCGCGACCTCGACCTTGACCCGCTTGCCGTCCCATTCGAGGAACTTCCCGCAAGCGCCGCAGAAGGTGTCCGGATCCGCGTTCGGATGGCCGCATTTCCCGCAGATCAGCATCAGCGTTCCTCCACCCGGACCTGGTGGTCGAACGAATAGATCAGGCTGTTCGGCTCCACCGTGATGTTCGGCTGCTCCGTGCCGCGTTTGCCGGTCACCGGGTCGGCGGTGAACAGGCGCACCTCCTCGACGAACTCCACCCCGCGGACGGCCTGCAGCACGCCGTAGATGTCGCCGATCCGCACCGAGCGCCCGAACGGCCAGCCGAGCCCGTCCGGGCCGCCGCCCGGCAGCGGGTTCAGGAACCGGTACAGCCCGTCGAGCGCGTCCGCGGAGATCCGCCGCCGGTCGGCGCGCGTCAGCGTGGTGAGCCTGGCGACCACGGTCACGCCCCGGTAGCGCGGCGGCTCGACCAGCACCGTCGTGCCGATGACGCGTACGTGGTCGAGCCGTGCGGCGAGCCTGTCGAGCATGGCGGGCGGCGGGAGCAGGTCGGCGAAGACGATCCGGCCGGTCTCCTGGGCGGCGGCCGGGATCACCAGCACCTTCACCGTCCCGCCCGGCACGTCCTCACCCCCGGCGGTCACGCAGCGGACCCGCGCCGCCTCCGGAACCTCTTGCCTGGCCAGGACTTCGTAGTCTTCCGCGGTGACGGCGCGCGCCCGGCTCCGCAACAGCAGCGGGGCGCGGTCGCGGGCTTCGGCGAGGGTCTCCCCCTCGGTACCGCCCTGGGCCGCCTTGCGGTTTTCGACGGCGGACACGAACGGCACCGAAGACTTGAGCACGCGGATCGCCGCCCGCGCCACGTTTCCCGCCGAGCCGCCGCCGGTCGCGTAGCCACTCAGCCGGACCACCGCCCCCTCGGCCGGAATCGCGCCGTGCCATCGGAGGCCGCCGTCGGGCAGCCGGACGACCGGGCCGAAAGAGACCTCGCCGAGCACGGCGTCGAGGCGGAAGTGCCGGTCGTCCGGTCCGCTGTCGGCGAAGTCGGGCACCTCGGTCCACTCCTGCCACCCGTCGTCCGACCCGATCTCGACGACCGGCGCGCCCACCCCGCCCAGCAGCGGCCGCGACCTGACCTCGAACACCTGACCCGCCACGCCGGCCGCGGTGCCGAGCACCTCGCCGAAGACCAGTTCCGCGTGCAGGGATTCCACCGTGCCGCCGACCGTGCCGGCGCCGAGCCGTCCGATGACCGGCGGCGCGGTGTAGTAGGGCCCGCCGTGCTCCACGGGAACGACCCTGGCCCGCAGCCAGGCCGCGAGAGCGCCGTCCACCGTCCCGGAGCAGTGCTCCGGGGGCAGGTGCAGGACGACGGCGCCGTCCTGGTTCAGCCCGCCGGTCGTGTCGCTGTCCAGTTCGCAGGCGGCCCAGCCTTCGCCGGTCCACGCCTCCCACGCGAGCGGCGGGTCGGCTGGGGCGACACCGAGTCCTTCGGTCCGGCAGGCGAAGTCGAGGCGCACGGCGCAACCGGGTACCGCGTGGTCGAGCCCGATCAGCAGTTCGTCGCCGACCTTGGGCGGCTGGGAAAACGCGGGAAACCCGGCGCCACTGGCGCGCTGGACGCTTTCTTCCTCGTCCGGGTCCCTGGTCCGGAGCAGTTCGACGGCGCAGGGCGGCATGGTCAGCTCTTCGGTGGTGGTGAACACGATCGGCTCGGCCGTTTCGGTGCGGTCGGTTCCCGCCTCCGTCCCGCGCGGCACGGTCATCGTCGTCCTGGCGGGGCTGGACAGCCAGAACGTCAGCGGTGCCCCGGCCGGGGTCGGCGGGACCAGCCGGAGCCCGATCAGGTCGAGGAACTTCACGTGCAGCCGGTCCGGGACCCGGTTCAGCCTGCCCAGCAGTTGATCGGTCATCGCGGCGAACGCCTCGATCAGCGTCATCCCCGGGTCGGAGGCGGTCCGGTCCGTCCATTCCGGACAGGACTGGCGCACCAGGCGGATCGCGTCTTCGACCAGGTCGGCGAACCGCCGGTCGTCCAGATCGGGGGTGGGCAGTGGCATCAGGACACCTTGTCTTCCGGCAGCACGGAGAACGGGACCACCAGTTCGCGCCGCTCGGAGGACCCGGTGAGCCGGTAGCCGATCGCGATGTGCAGCAGGCCGTGCGCGGCCTCGTCCGGGGTGACGTCGATCGCGAGGACCTCGGCCCGCTCCTCCCACACCTCCAGCGCGCGGCGCACCTCGGCGGCGAGCCGGGCCGCGGTGTCCGGGGTCACCGGCTCGAAGACGAAATCCCGCAGCCTGCAGCCGAATTCGGGCCGGTGCGCGCGCTCACCCGGATAGGTCAGCAGGACGAGCACCATCGCCTGTTCGACCTTGCGTGCCCGCCCGGCCACCGCGAAGGTCCCCCACGGCGTGAAGCCGATCGGGAAGGCGATCCCGTGGTCGCTCATCGGACACCTCAATTCAGCTTGATCGGATTGCCCTTGATCTCGACGACACCGGCGCTCTCGATGCTGATCGCGGCCTGTGCGGTGAGATTCAGCTGCGCGCCACCGTCCACGGTGATCGTTCCGCCCTGCCCGGCCACCAGGTCGATCGTTCCCGCCGGGCCGCATTCGATGGTCAGCTTGCCGACGGCGGGGCCACCGCCGGCCGCGGGCTGGGGATCGCAGCGCAGCAGGACGGTGCCCGCCTGCTGGTCGACCTGCAGGGTGAGATCGGCGGCCCCGGTGCCGAGTTCGATCAGTGACACCGCGGGAGCCTCGTCGTGGAACAGCAGCCGGGAGCCCGACGGTGCGACGATCCCCCGGCGCACCACCGAAGCCGTCGCGCCCTCGACCCGGACGGGTTCACCGCCGAGGGTGGCCTGGCTGTGATCGTTGACGATCCCGCCGAGCACGTACGGACGCCGGATGTCCCCGAACTCGAAGCCCACGAGCACTTCGTCGCCGACCTCCGGCAGGAAGACGGTCCCGCTCGCCTGTCCCGCGCCCGCCTGTACCGGGCAGGCCCAGTCGGATTCGTACTGCGGTGAGAGCCACGGCAGGGTCACCTTGACCCGGCCCTTCCGGAGCGGGTCGTTGATGTTGCTGACGATCCCGCAGACCACGCCGGGCACCCGCTCACCGGTGTCCGCGACCCCGTTGGTGAGGCCGAGCAGCGAACGGTCCTGACGGCCGCTGACCTCGAACGACGTCCGGTAGGACCCGAACTCGAACCGGTGCCGCGTCCGGGTGAGCAGCCAGGTCCCCGCGAAGGTCGCGGCGACCCCGCGGACCTCGACCATCCGCCCCGCGCCGAGCCAGGGATCACCGACGGCCTCACCGGAGGCTTCGGCGAACGTGTCCGACATCCGCTCGGACAGTCCGTCCGCCGCCTGCCTCGCGGCCGCGCCGATCGCCGCACCCCAGCCCAAGGGCAGTTCCGAGACGACGGTCGCCTGCTCGGACGGCGCCGGTCCGTGAATACCGCCCGGCGCCGCCGGAGCAGCGGGAGCGATGCCCGAAAAGCGCCTGGCGACAACGGGGACGTCGTCCGGCAGCCGGGCGGTGGAGGTGGACGGCGACCGCTGCTCGCTGACCACTCTCGCCGCCAGCGGATCCCAGATCCGGACCTCCGTGAACGGGGCGAGGTTCCCGGCGGTGACCCTGGCGGAGAACGACAGCAGGTTCGCGCCCAGCGCCAGGACCACCGGTTCGCTCGGGCCCGCGGCCGCGCGGAATTCGAAGCGGCCGCAGGTGACGCCGACCTGGTAGCCGATGGCCGCGGCCCGGCGGACGAGGAAGTCCCAATCGGTCTGGTTCACCTGGCCGGTGTGCTGGTGGGTGACCGTCGTCGGCTCGATCACGCCGATCATCAGCCCGGCCTCGGTGGCGATCTTCCGCGCGATGTCCGAGTCCGTCATGTCGAGGAAGGTCCGGGTCCGCTTCGTCCGCTGCAATCGATGGTCCTCCGCGTAGCCGCGGAAGACGATCGACGCCGTCGAGTGGTACTCGGCCTCGATCGACGTCACCTCGCCACTCATCAGGAGGCGCGGATCGTTCGGATGCCCGGGCGCCGCGCCGCCGATCGCCACCTCCGTGCCGATCGCCAGCACCTTCAGCGCCTGCGCGCTCGCGTCCCGGTCGGTGACGACGATCTCGAACATGTCCGGCAGGTGCAGATGCGTGTCCACGGTGACACGCAGGACGGACTTCGCGACGGCGGGCGGAAGCGGGCGCTTCGCCGGTCCGATGTGGATCGACGAGGCCACCGGGTCGTCCTGCCACGGGGTGCTCACGGCCGTCCCTTCGTGCCGGGTTTTTCCTGCAGTACCAGGCCGATGACGGCCCGGCTGGGCTTGCCGTCGGCGGTGAACCGGGTGAAGTTCACGTCGATGCTCTTGAGGACGACGGCGCTGGGCAGGTAGGCGACGTCGGCACCGAGTGAGAGCGTGAGGTTCGCGTACCGGGCCTCCGGACGGGTCGGCGGGGGTTTTTGGCCGCACTGTCCACAGCTGAGCGGTTTGGCGTCCTTGCTGATAGGCGGCGGCACGGAGCTGACGGGTTTCCCGTCGGGAAGGGGTTCGAGCCATTTCTTGAGTTTGGTGATCCCGTCCTGGACGTCGTCGGTTCCTTCCAGGAGGAGGTCGTTGAGCTTGAGGCTGAGCGCGTCGTCGTCGACGACCTTCGCGCCGTCGCGGTAGGTCTTGCCCTCTTTGAGTTTCACCTGCCGTGACTGGTTGAGGCTGAACTTCGCCGGGCTGCAGTGGAACGTCACGCCGGTGGCCGGGGCCTGCGCCTCCGTGATCCGCAGCCGTGCCCGTTCCCCGGTCGGGCGGCCACCGGCGACCGCGGCGGTGTCCAGGAAACCGTTGTGCACGAACGAAAGCTTCTCGATCGCGATGCCGCCGCCGGAGCTGGACAACGTGGGCACGGACCAGGAGACGGGCATCGCGTCCCGCAGTTTCCACGTGTGGACGACGTGGTCCTCCGGGCTCAGCCCGCTGAACAGCTGGACGGTGATCGCCGGCCGGTCCCGGCGGGGGCCGCCTCCGCCGTCCAGCCAGTCGGCCACCTGCTGTTGCAGCCATCGCCGGACCTTCAGCGACCCCGCCGTCGTCATGGCGCGCTCCAGGGTCACCTTGCCGTAGGTGATCTTGCCGGGCAGGTACCGGGGCGAGTCGTAGCTGCCCGCCTCGTCGAGCGGGCCCTCCGGGGCGAACTGCACGTCGAGCCCCGAACAGCCCGACCACAGGCCCAGCGAACCGGTCCGCGCCGAGCCGTCGAGGTCCGGCACGATCACGTTGAACCACATGGTCATGCCGTAGCGGTCGGCCCGCGTTTTCGCCCCCGATCTGGCCGGGCTCAAGCCCGCCGCGGCGGCCGCCGAGTTGATCTTCCCGTGGATCATGGCTTGCGCACCTCGTCGTCGAGGAAGCCGCCGTGGGCGAGTTCGAGCGTCTCGATCACCGGCCGGGCGCCGCCCGAGTCGAACTCGCCGATCTTCCAGCCGATCGGATAGAACTCCTTGAGTTTCCAGGTGATCATCGGCAGTCCGAGGAAATCGACCAGGTAGACCGCGCCGCTGAGCAGCTGCCGTCTCCGGACGATGGTGGCCAGCCACTTCTGGACGGTGGACGAGTCGGTGCACGCGGCGCGCGAAAGGCTGATGGTGCCGTAGGAGGGCACGCCGGGCTGGAACCGTTCGACGTTGGTGTTCCCCGGCCGGTAGCCGTGTTTCGCCCAGCTGACGCTCAGCCCGGACGCCTTGGCCCACCGGCCGAAGTCGTACTGCCCGTGGTCGATCTGGATCACGAAGTGGTGGCTCATGCTGACCTGCCCGGTCAGCATCTCCAGCGCTTTTCCCGGTGTCGAAAGACCCGGTTTGGCTATCGATGGCATGGCGTCCTCACCAGCGGTCGGCGAGCGTGCCCCGGCGCTCGCGGTCGACAAGGAGTTCCCCGCGCAGCCGGTGCCGGAGGCGGTGGTAGAGGCGGTCGGCGAGAAGATCGGGGTTCTCGCGCGCGGGAACCTCCCGGTCCCGCTCGTCCAGGCGGGTGATCGCCGCGTCCATGCGGT
Source organism: Amycolatopsis sp. lyj-90 (assembly GCF_046549035.1). NCBI lineage: Bacteria > Bacillati > Actinomycetota > Actinomycetes > Pseudonocardiales > Pseudonocardiaceae > Amycolatopsis > Amycolatopsis sp. lyj-90. The sequence continues at coordinate 380,267 of NZ_JAJPWP010000001.1, read as the reverse complement.
CGAGCCGGGTGAGAAGGTCGGCGTCGCTCCGCTCGGGAGCGGCGGGTTCCGGGGCGACGGCCCGGTCCGGGAACGTGTCGTCGATCGACCACGAAAGCCCCTGCTCCGGCTCAGCTTGGACAGGAGCGACGCCATCAGGTGCTTTCTCCTCCGCCCGCACCACCTCGGGCGGTGCGGCTTGCGGTGCTCCGGCGGCGACCTGCCGATGCACCAGCGCTTCGGGCGCCGTGTTCTCGCCGCGTGCCCAGCGTTCGGCCTCCAGCGCCCGGCGTTCGAGCTCGGCGCCGTCGGCGGAGACCTCGGGTGGCATGGCCGCCCCGAGCATCCGCTGCTGCGCGACGTGGGTGAGCTCGTGCACGAGCAGGCCACGGGCGTTCACGGTGTCCAGCGCGCCCGCCTCGTCGGGCAGGAAGACTTCCCCGCCGGTCGTGAACGCCCGCGCGGAGATCGCGGCGGCCTGCGCGCTCACGGCCTTCCCTCGCCGCACCGGGACATCCGCGACGTCGACGCCGAACTGTGCGCGGAACGAGTCGGCGATCGTCTCGGGCACCTGCAGTGTCGAGCGTTCGGGGTGGTCCGCTTCGAGGAGCGGGGGCGGGCTGGTCAGCGGCGCGATCGCGGCGCGGTAGACGTGCGGGCTCACTTCCTCGTGCACAAGGGACTTCCGAGTGGTGACGGCCGGGTGGGGCATGTCGGCTTGAGGGATCGGCTCCGGCAGGACGAACTCGGAAGTACTCGTCTCCTTCGCGGTGTCGCCGTAACTCGGCGATTCCGTCTCGACAGGCAGGCTTGAGGCGGCCTCCGGTGCGACATCGCTCGCTGCTTCCGTTGGCGTAGCGAAAACGCTCGCGGTCTCGATGGGCACAGCGATGCCGGAATCCGAACCGACGACCGGCTCCGCCCACTCTGGCCGTTCCGGTATCGCCGCACCGGCGACTGGACGGCTCACCACCTCCGGCGGCACAGCGAGAACGCTTGCGGCCTCGACAGGCACAGGGGTGTCTGAAACCGGACCGGCGACCGGCTCCACCCATCCCGACGATTCCGGTACCGCCGGACCGGCATCCGGATGGCTCACCACCTCCGGCGGCACAGCGAAATCACCTGCCATCTCAACGGGCACAGCGACATCGGGATCCAGAACGGCAGGCGGCTCGTACTCGACCACGACGGGCTCGGAGACTTCACCCGGAACCACGGGAGGTTCGGCCGGACCACGATCCTGGACCGAAGCCGTGCCCTCCTCCGAGGTCGGCGCACCCAGTTCCCCGGCGGACGATGCCCGCGCGAGCCTGCGTGTCTGGCCCAGCGTCGGGCGTCGAAGCCGTCGCACCTCGGGCTGTCGAGGCTCGGGAACCGTCGTCGGCGGCCCGGCGACCGAAGAGAACCCGGTGAGTGCCGCCAATCCGGCGACGTCGTTCGCCTCGTACTCGGCGAACAGCCGCTCGACCTCGGTGACGCTGCGAAACGGCTGCGCCGGTTCGGTCGGCTCGCCGACGGACTCCTCCGTCACCTTGGTGAGCACCGGACGCGGCGCCGGAGCGGGAGCCGGTGACGCCCGTCGCCGTACTGGCGATGGCTGTTCCGGCTCGAACGTCTCCCCCGCCGTGACGGCCGGAGCGACCGTCTCCCCCACTTCTCCAGAAGGCGGCTCCTCCAAGGGCTCGATGAGCCGGACCAGACCGTTCATCCGGCCGCGATGCGCGCCACCCCGGGGCTCGGGGAACAGCAGGACGGCCACCGCCGCATCGGCGACGAGGGACGTCGCGCCCGTGACCGGTGGAGGCCGGTGGAGCGGGCTGAGCAAGGGCGGCCGGAGCGCGACCGTCGTGCCGAGCACGGGCAGCCGGGCCCAGTGGCGCCGGGGCTTCGGCACCCGGCCGGGCGGGCGATTCCGCCGGAACGGCCAGCGCATGGTTCACCTCCTGGAGTTCAGGGACCGAGTTCCGTGTGGATGCCGCCGATCTCCCCGATGACCTTCGTCCTGACGTGGTGCTCCAGGTCGAGGATCTCGGGGGACGGCCAATGCAGGTAGTAGGCCACGTACACGACCTCCTTCCAGAGGCGGTCGGCCGTGTACGTCAAGATCCCCCCGGCGCATCACCGGCCACGTCGACGGCGAAGTCGTGCCGGCACTGGGGACAGGTCACGTCGACCTCGGTGTGCCCGCTCTGGTTGATCCGGCGGTACAGGTCCTGGAGGAACGCCAGATCCGAAGCGAACAGGCATTCCACCACCAGTGTGTCCACTGTGGCCAGTGAGCCGAGCCGGGTGACGGTGCGTTCGAGCAGGAGCACGGTCAGGTAGGCCGGATTCTGCCGGACCCGGGGGTCGGTCTGCGTCGAGATCTCGTCCCGCGCGGTCGCGAGCCGCATGACGCCTTCGCGGTGCAGGACACCGTGCTCGTCGACGAATCCGCGCGGCAGGCAGAAGGGATACTCGGTGCGCAGCCCCGCTTCGGCCCGCGAGAGATCGGGTGCGAGCGTCATCAGCGGTTCCCCGCACCGGTGATCGACGCGCAGGTGATCTTGCATTCGATCATCGCGACGTCCGAAGTTCCCGCCTTGACGCTGGTGATGTTCACTTCGGAGATCCATGCCTCTTCGAGATGGTAGGTCGCCTGGACGGTTCCGCCCGCGTCGAAGACGGTGAGCGTGCCGGGGCACCGCGCGCTGTTGTCACCGCTGCGAGCGAACGCGTGCCAGGCGAGGATGGCGTTGCTGCCCGCCTGGTCGAGGCCGCGCTTGACGGAGATCGTCGGCGGTTCGGTCTTGCCGAACTGCTTGGTGTGGTTCACCTTTCCGGTGGCGTCGCTGAAGATGTACTCCTGGGAGGCCACCTTCGAGGTGATGCCGCCGAGTTCCGAGAACGCCATCCGGCCGATGGGCGAGCCGGTGAACTCCACCACGAAACTCGCCGCGCTGACCACCTGGGTCTGGCTGGTGAGACTGGACGTCATGAGCAGGACTCCTTTGCCACGAGGACTTTCAGAGCAGCAGGATGCTGTCGCACACGATGGTGACCCGCATCATCGAGACCGCCGAGGCGTCCGCCTGGGTCTGGTCGATTTCGAGCTTCTGGCACCAGGCGTTCTCCAGCAGGCAGGCGAGCACCGGCTCCCCCGACTTCGTGAGGATGTCGAACGACGCCGGCAGTTTCGCCAGCGGGTTGTTCACCCTGGCCAGCAGGTGCCAGCCGTAGAGCTGGGCGAAACCGAGGCTGTCCAGCGCGCGTTCCAAGGTGATCGAGGGCGGCTTCGCCCGGCCGAACTGCTTCGTGTGCGTGTTCCCGAGCCTGCTGTTGTAGGAGTACTCCTGGAACTCCACTTCGGACTGCAGGCTGCCGAGCTTCGAGAACCCCAGCCCCGCCGCCCAGCCCTCGCACATGATCACGAACCGGGGCGCGCTCAGCACCGCGGGCGCCGGGATACCGCCGAAGGACGCGGCGGTCGTCATTCCTTCAGCTCCGCGCCTTCGGAGAACTGGGCGAGGCGGAAGACCACGAACTCGGCGGGTTTGACCGGCGCGACGCCGATGTCCACGGTGAGGATGCCCGCGTCACGGTTCTCCGGCGGGTTGTTCTCCTCGTCGCATTTGACGTAGAAGGCCTCCTCCGGGGTCCGGCCGAACAGCGCGCCGCTGCGCCAGATCCGCCGCAGGAACATGCTGATGATCCGCTCGACCGAGTTCCAGAGGAAATGGTCGTTGGGCTCGAACACCACCCAGCTCGTCCCGGTGAGGATGGACTTCTCGATGTAGTTGAACAGCCGCCGCACGTTCAGGTAACGCCATTCCGGATCGCTGGACAGCGTGCGCGCGCCCCAGATCCGGATGCCCTGCCCGGGGAAGAACCGGATGCAGTTCACGCCGACCGGGTTCAGCCGGTCGTGCTCGCCGCGGGTGATCCCGCACTGCAGGTCGGTCACCCCGCGCAGTACCTCGTTCGCCGGTGCCTTGTGCACGCCGCGGGTGTCGTCGTTGCGGGCCCACACACCGGCCACGTGCCCGCTCGGCGGCAGGAACACCGGCTTGCCCGAGCGCGGATCGGCCACCTTGACCCACGGCCAGTACAGCGCGGCGTACTTCGAGTCGTAGCCGGCGATTTCCTCTCGCCATCGCACGACCTGCTGCGGGCGCAGTCCGGGCGGCGGGTCGAGGATCGCGACCCGGTCGGCCATCAGCTCGCAGTGCGCGATCATGGCGAGCTGGACCGCCTTGACGCCGTCCATGTCGATCTGCCCGGACTCGTAGGCCGTCATGAGGTCCGGGACGCACAGCATGGTGATGTCGTCGATCGCCTCCAGTGTCCCGAATCCGGTCCGTTCCTCGGGATCACCGACGTAGTCCTGGACGGTCAGCGCGCCCGACGGCGCCTCGGTGATCGTCGTACGGGTGTTCTTCGCGGGCAAGGCCAGCGTGGCCCCTTTGGTCTCCTCGACGGTGACCAAAGTGGACTTCCGCAACGCGGTCGCCACGTTCGTCGCGCCGCGGCGGTTGGTCACGTTGTCGAAGACCTCCTCCTCGTCCCCGAACCGGACGACGAGTTTGAACGCGTCGTCGCCGCGTTCCGTCGCTTCCTGCACCTCGACACTCAACTGCCTGCCTTGCTCCGGTGCCTTCAGCGCCCGGACGACGATCGGCTTGCCGGCGCCTTCGCTCGGCAGTTCGGTGCCGGTGGGGGCGGGCTGTTCCGCCGAGCCGCCACCGACCCGGATGACGTAGGCGGCACCACCGCCGTTCGCGAAGTAGGCGTAGACGGCGTGCGCCAGATACGCGCCTTCCGTGAACTGGCCGAAGTTCTGGGTGAACTGGGTCCAGTTGGTGACCAGGACCGGCTCGTCCACCGGTCCCGTCTCGGCGAAGCCGACGAACGCGGCGACAGCGGTGCCGACACCCTCGATCGGTTTCGAGCCGGATGACACCTCTTCGACGTAGACACCCGGTGACAGGTACGACGGCATGGCGCCTCCAAGAGAACGATGCGGGCTTCTCGATCACAGTGCTCGCCGGAACGGGGCCGCACCACGAGCCCGGGGGCACACCGGCTTGCCCGATCGGGTAGACCGTTCGGGCCGCTCCGATGCACCGGGATCGCTGCCGCCGGGGCACCGGTTCTCTGCACACTGGCGCCATGTTCGATGAAGTCGACATAGCGCTGCGGTCGCTGCTGAGGGAGTCTTTGCCTCCCGAAGTCGTCGTGCGCTTCGACACGCCAGGCGAGAACTGGATCGCCGAGTGCTCCGGTACCGAAACGGTCGGCATCTTCCTGCACCGGGTGCGGGAAGACGTCGCGGCGGGTACGCCGATCGGCTGGTCGGACGAACGCGCGCCGGACGGCCGCGTCGTGCGGCGTACGCAGGAAGCACGGCGCTACGAGCTCTGCTATCTGGTCACCGCCTGGGCCGACGACATCGAACGGGAGCATCTGCTCCTCGGCGCCGTCCTTTCGGCCTGCACCCGGACCGCGCGGCTCTCCGCGGCTCACCTCACCGGAACTCTCTCGGCGGCGACCTCTCCGGTCACCGTTTCCGTTGCCAGGCCGGGACTTTCGAGTGCGCCGGTGGACATCTGGGCGGCACTGGGCCTGGTCGCGCGCGGCTGCCTGGACCTGGTGGTCGTCGCCCCGCTGGCCCCGCCGGAGTCCGGCGAACCGGCACCGCCGCCGAACTCGGTCGATCTGGGCGCTCGCACGCTAAGGCCACCTCGGCCGTCCACCGGCGGTATGCGGCGCTTGCCGGCCAAGATCACGGAAGGGGTGCGCGATGGGCAGGGCCGCGGCGAAAATGGGTGACCTCGTCACCGGGACCGACACGCATGTCGTCATGGTCCCTTCGGCGGGCGGGCCCGTGCCGACGCCGACCCAGCTGCCGTTCGCCGGGAAGATCACGCTCGGCTGCAGTACCGACGTGCTCATCGGCGGGCAGCCCGCGGCGGTCGTGGGCAGCGTCGCGATCAACACCCCACCGCATGTGCCGACCGGTGGCATCTTCCAGCGGCCGCCGGACAACCGCGGCACTGTGCTGGCGGGCAGCCCGCTCGTGCTGGTGAACGGGAAACCGCTGGCACGCGACGGGGATCAGGTTCTCGACTGCAACGATCCGGCGCCCGCCCCGACCGGGACCGTCGTCGCCATCGGCACCGTACTGGCCGGCTGAAACCGATCGAATCCGAAACGAGGTGAGGCACGTGGAACCGATGGAAGCGGCGATTGTCTCGGTCGCGGGAAAACTCAGCAGCAACGAGGTGGAGTCCTGGTTCGAAGCGGTGTGCACCGCTTACGCGGCGTCCGAAGAGGACTGGTCGCGGTGCAAGGAACTCCTGAAAGCCCAAGTGGAAGAGCGCTCTCTGCCCGACAAGGCGCTGGAGACGTTCGTGGAGTACATGGACACCCGGGTCAGCGATCAACTGGACGCCCTGTCCAGGATGAAGCAGCGGGAAAACGACCTGCCGCAGCTCTTCGACGATCTCGTGACGAAGTCCCGTGCGGAAAAGAACGCCGCGCTGCCGGCGTGGGACAGCGCCGTCGCCCCACGCTGGTACGCACACCTCACCCAGGTGCTCGGCAACGGCTGGCCCGGCTGGTCGGGCAAGGAAGAGGAATGGGATCGCTTCAAGGCATTCTTCCTCGGATACGCCGATCAGGCCGGGGTCCGCCCCCAGGCGCAGCTGCTGCTGGACGACGTCGAGCGTGCGCCGGACAAGATCGGGGGCTTCGCCGGGTACGGCATCGCCATCGCGACGCACGAGCAACTCGTCGCGCGGACGAAAGCGCCGGATCTCTGGTCGCAGTACGAGCCCAAGGCCTGGTACGCCACCCTGACCAAGGGCTGGGGCGGCTGGTCCGGCCGGGAAGCCGACTGGGGAAAGTTCAAGCGCTACTTCCTGAAGTTCGCCCAAGACCGGGGTGTCGGGGAAGGAGCCGGGAAGTTCCTCGCCCTCGTCGAAGCCGGTGAGGACAAGAGGGCCGCGTTCGCCGAGCAGGGCATCACGCTGCCGGACGAGCAGCCCGCGGAGCCCAGTGGCGAGATCGCCGAAAAGGTCGCCGAACGCGACAAACGAGTGGAAGCGGAACTGGCCGAGCTCGTCGAGGCATCCGAGGAGCAGATGCGGCAGGCGGCCGAAGAATTCGAGAAGAACGACGAGTTCTTCGAGAAGGTCGTCACCGAAATCATGGAGAATGCGGATCTTTCGGAGTTCGAGGGCCTGACCGGGGACGAGATCCAGGAGCTCTGGGAGGAGGCGATCCTCGGAAGAATTCAGGAGTTCACCGACCAGGCATCGGCGGAAGAGCTGAGGGGCCTGAGCGCGAACGAGGCCGTGTCCGGGAAAGTCAAGGCGATTCTCCCCGAACAGCACTGATCATTCGTGAACCAGGAGGAAGACCATGACGACGAGCACGCCGCCGTCCTCGAAGAAGGACGCCAAGGCAGCCGCTTCCGTGAAGCAGGCCGTCCGGGATCTCGACCTTGATTACGGAACGACGCTCACTCTTTCGATCTGGGGCCTGAGCCGGGTCGGGGTCGGTCACGTCGGAGTCCGGATCAAACATCACTCGGACGCCAAGAAGGCCAGGGAAACCGCCGCCAAGGACTATCGCGAGTTCGGCACCCTGCGCGAGGACAACCCGGAAATGATCCGGCTGCGCAAGGAGATCGAACTCATGGCCGTCGACGCGGGCGCGGCACAGGGTGTCATCCACTCACTGCACCAGAAAACCTTCCCGCTGCAAAACATCACTCTCTATCACAAATGTTCTGCGGTCACTCTCAGCAACGCCGAGAACCTGCTCTCCTTCACCCTCAAACGAAGCCATCACGTGAAGGAGATCTACGGCAAGTCCCACAAGTACGCCAAGGGCGACGCGGCGGCGGCCATCAGCAAGGACGTCTATTGCGATGTCGTCGAAATGCACACGCGGATGCGCAAGTGCATCGACGACATCGTCGAGAATCTCGCTGCCTGCCGTAAGATGGTCGCCAAGGAAATGAGCCTCCAGCGGTACGCGGCGGTGGCCGAGAACGACGAGTTCCGTGTCGGCGGGAAGAAGTTCACCGGCGACGAGGTCACCAGCGCGATCAAGCTGACCAAGGAGATCTTCAAGGGCGCCAACACCGGTGCCGGCGTCGCCGCTTCGGCGGTGCCGGAGGAAGGCACTTCGCAGGCCTTGAGCGCGGCCAACCTGATCGGCGGGGTGATGATCAGCGAGTTCGGCGCCATCGCGGAATCACTCGACCGGAAGCGCCGGGCCAAGCAGATCATGAACGATCCGGGGTACAAGAAGGAGGCGGATAAGTTTCTCGCGGACAATCCCCTGGCGATCCTCGACTACATCATCGAGCGCAACGAAGCCGACCTCGAGCGGGCCCTGTGCCGGGCCGAACCCGCGGCGGCCGCATTCCTCTCGGTCGCGAGCTACGGACTGGACCTCACCGGTGTCGGCGGAGTGGTCGCCAAATGCGTCTTCCCGTTCGTGTTCCCCACGGTGAAGACCCTCGTGACGGAGTTCTTCAAGGGCGTGCACGAGGAGGCGCGCAAGGCGGAAGAGACTTCGGGCCGGAAGGACCTCACCGACTTCAAGAAGACCATGATCGCCAAGTGGTCGGCGTTGAACGACGACTCGGAGGTCGACAGGCTCATCGAAAAGGCCCGAACCAGGGTGAAGGCGAAAACGGAACTGAGTGAAGAGCTGAAGGCCGAGGTGGCCCTGCTCGTCGCGGACTTCGATCAGATCAAGGACGTGAAGACCCGCGAAAAGATGTTGAAGAAGCACGCGGCCGCTCTTTCCGGCCTCGGCCTGAAGGCGGCGGCGGCGTCGGTCGAAAAGGCCAACAAGCTCGGCGGTTACCTGACTCCTCAGTGGCTCATCGACGGGGTGATCGCGAAGAGCCTCAGGCCGGTGGTCGTGAAGGTTCTGGGCTTCGTCGATCCGGCGCACGACCCCGGGCTGATCTCCAACGTCGAGATGATGAAGCTGCAGGAGGGGATCGCCGAGATGACGGCCGTCGAACTCAAGTACGCGCAGGCCTGACCGGAACGCCGTTACCCCGGGTGGCCCAACCTTCTGGTCCATTCGTCCCATAGCGGGCAGAATGCCTGAGTCTGCGGAGAAAGCGGGGGCGATGTGAGGGAACGCGGCGCCATCACCCCGTTCACCGGCGGTTTCGTCGGGCGTGCCGCCGAACTCGCGTTCCTGGCCGACGTCACGGGGAAGGTCCGGATCGGCACTCACCATCTCGTCCGTTTGGAGGGTCTCGCGGGGATCGGCAAGACGGCGCTCGCCCGCCGGTTCTTCGCGGGCGTGCCGGACTTCCGGTTGTTGCGCGCGGTCGGCGACCCCGCGGAAGCCGGCAGCGAGTTCGGTGTCGTCGACCAGCTCGCGCTGTGCCTGCCCGCGGGCGCCGGCGAGTCGTTGCCGCTGCTGTCCGGACGGCGTCCGGCGGGAGTGGACCCGCTCGCGGTCGGGAAGCAGTTGCACGCCGCGCTGTCCGGGCTGCTGGACCGCAGCCCGGTCGCGCTGTTGCTGGACGGGCTCGACTGGGCCGACCCGCCGTCGCTGACCGCCCTCGGATTCGTGCTGCGGCGCAGCTGGGCCGATCAGCTGCTCGTGGTCGCCCTCAGCCGTACCGCCGCGGACGGCACCCGGGCGGGCGACCCGCTCGGCGAGGGGCCGGCGGCGGTACGGGTGGAACTGACCGGGCTGGCCACCGACGAGGTGGCCACCCTCGCGAGCACGATCCTCGGGCAGGCCATCCCCGGCAAGGTCGTCGAGCGGTTGTGTGCTTACACCGGAGGGCACCCCGCGCATCTGCGCACCCTCTTCAAGGAGGTCGAGCCGGAGGCTCTGGCCACCGGGGAACTGTTCCGGACGGCACCGAGTTCGGCGGTCGTCGCGGCGCGGAGGACTCTCGCCGGGCTGCCCGCCGAGACCAGGGAACTGCTGGCCGCGCTCGCCGTGCTCGGCGTCCGGTCTCCGCTGGCGAGGGTGGCGCAGGTGGCCGCGATCGAGCACGCGGAAGAGGCGCTGCAACCGGCGCTCGAAGCGGGTCTGGTGACGTGGTGGCCACGCGAGGTGTCGAGTCCGGTCGAGCTGACCCATGACGTGCAGCGGGAAGCCGTCTATCTCTCGCTGACACCGACCCGGCGGAGCAGGCTGCACCTGCGGGCGGCCGAGACCGTGGACCGGGCGAGTTCGTGGCGGCACCGGGTCGCGGCGGTGACCATGACCGACGGCGACCTCGCGCGGGAGCTGGAGAAGGCCGCCCAGGAGGAGGCCGACCGCGGTGAGCACGGACCCGCCGCCACCTATCTCGGCTGGGCCGCCGACATCTCGCCGTCCGGGCCGGACGCCGAACGTCTGCTGCTCACGTCGGTCATCCATCAGCTGCTCAGCGAGGAACGGTGGCGCGCCTCGGGAGCGCAGGCCCGGATCGCCCGCTGCGCCCGGTCCGCCCTGCGTTCCCTGTGCGAGGGTCTCGTCTCCCTGTTCGGCTCGGGCGAACGGGTGCGGGCCGAGCGGGAACTGACGGCCGCCTTGCGCCAGGCCGAGGCGGAGAACGCGCCCCGCTGGGTGCGCGCGTCGGCCGCGGCGGGTTTGGCGGGCGCGCTGACCTGGCGCGGCGAGTCCGATTCGGTGATCGAGCACGGGCGGCTCGCGTTGTCGCTCGGTGAGGTGCCGACCGGCCTCGCGGACTTCACCAAGGTGCTGCTCGCGGTGGCCAGGGGCCGACGCGACGGGCTTGAGAGCGGCCTCGACGAACTCGGGCACCTGTCCCCCGAACCGGCCGAAGTCCCGACCCCCCAGCTGGATTCACTCGCCTGCCGCGGCGCGCTGCGCACCGTGCTCGGCAGGCTCGACGAGGCCAAACGGGATCTGCACGAGGTGCGGCGCCGTCACCGGAGCGGCGCGCATTTCCTCAGCGGAACCTGCCCCTACTCGTATCTGACGGCGGCCTACTACCAGTCGGGAGACTGGGACGCGGCCGCGCTCACCATCGCGCAGGTCGTGTCCGTCTCCCAGGCGGAAGAGCAGCCCACGAACCAGGCTCTCTGCAGTTTCGCCGCGTCCCTGGTCCCCGCGGGACGCGGCGACTGGGCGACGGCCGCCCGGCACGTCCGTCGCGCGGAAGAGGCCGCCGCGCGGACCGGCGCGCTCCAAGACCTGCGGTACGCCGGAATCGCGGGAGCCGTTCTCGGACAGGCGAAAGACGATCCGGCCGCGATACTCTCCGCGCTCCAAGCCATCCCGGGCCTGACCGAGGCGACGGGGGCGCACGAATGGTGGAGTCTCTGGTGGCGCCCGCTCCTGGTGGAAGCCCTCCTGGGCACCGGCAGGATCGCCGAAGCACGAGCGCAGCTCAAGGTGTTCGCGGCGAAGGCGAGCGGCGTCGGTTCCTGGGAAAGCACCGTGATCCGCCTGACGGCGTCGTTCTTGGCCGCCCGTGGTGACCACGCCGCCGCCCTCCACTGCGTGGAAAACCGTTACCCCACCCCGGCCGCGCTCGGCGTCTCTCTCGCCGACGGCCTGCTGCTCCATGAGCACGCTCGCCGCCTCCTCGGAACGGCGAGACCCGTCCCCGGCGCACAGTGGCTTCATGCGGCCAAAATCCGCTTCGCCGCCTTGGGCGCGGTCCCGTTCGAACGGCGGGCCGACGCGGACCTGACCGAGTCGCAGGTCGACGTCTCCCTCGATCCGACCGCGCTGGCCGGGCTGACCGACCGCGAAAGCGAGGTGGCCCGTCTCGTCGGCAAACACCTGACCAACCGGGAGATCGCCGCGGAGATCTTCGTGACGGTGAAGACCGTCGAATTCCACCTGGGGAACATCTACGCGAAATTGGGGCTCGGTTCACGAAAAGAACTGCGGGACCTCCTCACCGGAGGCCGCCACGCGCTCTCCGGACCGCCCGCCGACTCGAGATGAGCCTGCCTGCGACAAGACTGCGACAGTCCCGGGACCGGCGGCCGACATCGCCGCAGCACAGTCGGGCTCATGACGAACATCGACCAGGCCCCGGTGGTTCGCGCGGACGCCGGACGCGGGACGCACGTCCCCGCGCTGGACGGATTGCGAGGAATCGCGATTCTCGGCGTCCTGCTGTTCCACACCGATCTCCTGCCCGGCGGTTTCCTCGGGGTGGACCTGTTCTTCACCTTGTCCGGCTACCTCATCACCGACCTGATCCTGCGTGAGGCCGAGGCGACCGGGACGGTGTCACTGACCGCTTTCTGGGGCCGCAGGATCCGACGGCTGCTTCCCGCCCTGGCGGCCATGCTCGCCGTGGTCACCGTCGTGGTGTGGCTCGCGGCGTCACCGGACGTGGTGCGGACGACGCTCGGGGACGGACCCTGGGTGCAGCTGAACCTGGTCAACTGGCACCTGATCGCGGAGTCGTCCGGGTATTGGGACCGCTTCGGCTCGGCCCGGGTCTTCGAGCATCTGTGGAGCATCGCGGTCGAGGAGCAGTTCTATCTGGTGTGGCCGGTTCTGCTGTCGATCCTGGCCCTGGCCGGGCGACGGCTACTGCACCGGCGGGTCGCCGTGATCACGCTCGCGGCCTCGGTGGTCTCCCTGGTGCTGATGATCACGCTGCTGACGCCGTCCGATCCGACCCGGGTCTACACCGGCACCGACACGCGGGCGTTCTCCCTGCTGCTGGGCGCGATGGTCGCCAGCGGCCCGGTGCGCGACGTCCTGGCCCGCTTGACGGCCCGGGCAACGGGAGTGGTGCCGGCGTTCCTGGCTGCCGGAATCGGTGTGCTGTGGTGGTTCGCCGACGGTGTGGGCTCGCCGTGGCTGTTCACCGGCGGCCTCTTCGCGCACTCGCTGGCCGCCGCGGTGCTGATCGGGTTGTGTGTCCGGGCTCCGGGAACGGTGCCCGCCAGGATCCTTGCCTGGCGGCCACTGCGCTGGATGGGGCTGATCTCCTACAGCCTCTATCTGTGGCACTGGCCCGTTTTCGTGCTGGTGTCCGCGCAGTGGACCGGGACCGGCGGATGGCCCCGGACCGTGCTGGTCTGCGTCCTGTCGATCGGCTTGGCCGCGTTGTCGAAGTACGCGGTCGAAGACTCCATCCGGTTCCGCGCGAAGTGGGCACGGGGCCGGAGCGGGGTGCTCGCGTTCGCGGCGTTCATGGTCGCCCTTGCCCTGCTGTGGCTCGCCCTTCCCGCCCCCGGACCGCCCGGCATCGACATCACCCGGCTCGGAAGTGCCCGCTGATCACGTGTTCAGCGGGCAGGTCCGCTGAACATCCGATTCCGGGGTGGGCTGCGTGAAACTGATCCGTACCTTGGTGTCCCTCGATCCCCCGCTCTGCACGTGGACGCCGAGCGCCGTGCACACGACCTGGTCGATACCCAGTGGCGTGACCTCACGGTCGGTCAGCGGCACCAGAAGCTGGATGAGGCCTGGTTCGGTGGTCACCACGACCTGGGTGACCTGCGTCGATGCGATCTCCGTGTCCATCCCCGAGCCACCGGGGCCGTTGAGCAGCAGTGATACCGCTTCGGCGATCGTGCCGAGTCGCCCGGTCTCCCTGAGCTGTGGCTGGAGCCGACGGTGCGCGTCGACGAAGTACAGCGTCACCCCGGGCGCGACACCGGTCGGGGCGTCACCGTCGGCGGCAGGGCCCGAGGGTGCGACTCCGCAGCCCGCCAGCAGCAGGGCGGCCAGCGCCACAAGGCGGATGCGTTTCACCGGTCCTCCAGGTTCCGTGGCAGCCACAGCTCGAACCGCGCACCGCCGTCGACGGTGTTGTCCGCGGTGAGGTCGCCGCCGTGCAGGCGCGCGTTCTCGCGCGCGATCGCCAGTCCGAGCCCGCTGCCCGGGGTTCGCGTGCGCGCGGTGTCCGCCTTGTAGAAGCGGTCGAACACCTTCGGCAGCACGTGCTCCGGCAAACCGGGGCCGTGATCGGTCACCTCGACGCGGACCTGGTCCGGCAGCACCGAGATCCGCACGCGCACCGGTGGCGCGCCGTACCGCAGCGCGTTGCCGACCAGGTTGGCCACGACGACGTCCAGGCGGCGACGGTCCAGCCGCAGCGAAATCTCCTCCGGCACCAGCAGTTCGACCTGCTCCAGCCAGCCCCGGGACCGGAGGCAGTCCCGCACGGCGACCGCGACGTCCGTCTCCTCCCACCGCATCCGGGCGGTGCCTGCGTCGAAACGGGACACTTCCATCAGATCCTCGACCAGCCGGACCAGCCGATGGGTTTCGGTGATCGCGAGCCGCGCCGATTCCCGGGCGTCCGGCTCCATCGTGTCCGCCGTGGCCGCCATCACCTCCACCACCGCGGTCAGCGTGCTCAGCGGGGTGCGCAGTTCGTGGGAGACGTCCGCGGCGAACCGCTTGGCGTCGGCCTGCATGCGCTGCAGCGACTCGGCCATCTCGTTGACGGTGACGGTCAAATCGGCCAGTTCGTCCGCGCCCCGCGGTGGTGTGCGAGCGTCGAGATCACCCGCCGCGAGCCGGCGCGCGGTGTCACGGAGCTTCCGCACCGGCCGCAGGACACTGCCCGCCGCGAGCAGCGCCAGGAGCACCGCCAGCGGCAACGCCAGCGCGGCGGTGATCGCGGCGGAGCGGGTGAGGCGATCGATCTGCTCCTCGACTCCGGTGAGATCGTGCGCCGAGTACACCTCGATACCGGACGGGGCACGGGCGCCGTCCGGTGCGGTGAGCATGACCGGGGTGCCGATCAGCAACCACGGGGTCTCGCCCGCGATGAGCCGCTGCGTGACCAGCCGTTTCTCGCCGCGCACGGCCGCTCGTAGCGAATCCGTGGCGAGGTCGGCCCCGGCCACGGAGCGCAGATCCCCGTAGGTGACCAGCGTGTTCGCGCCGAGGGCCGCGCGCAGCCGGTCGAGCGAGTCCCGGGTCGGCGGGTAGGTCAGCTGGGGCGCGAGCGCGGCGATCTGGCCGGTGAGGGTGCCGGCGAGCCGCTGCTGGGTGGTGGCGACCAGCGCGGCGCTCGCCGACCGGGCGCTCGACCAGGCGGCCGCGGCGGCCGCGAGCACGGCGACCAGGACGAAAGCGACCAGCAAGCGGGCGCGAAGCCCCCGCGGCACCAGCCGGCGGGCACTCATACCGGCCCGAACCGGTAGCCAAACCCCCGGACGGTCTGCACGTACACCGGACTCGCCTGGTCGTCCTCGACCTTCGCCCGCAGCCGCTGCACACAGTTGTCGACCAGCCTGGAATCACCGAGGTAGTCGTGCTCCCACACCTCTTCCAGCAACTGGCTACGGCTGAACACCCGACCGGGTGCCCGGGACAACGTCAACAGCAGCCGCATTTCCGTCGGCGTCAGCGAGACCGGCTCGCCGCGCACGGACACGGCGAGCGCGGCGGTGTCGATCCGCAGGTCGCGGTGCACCCGCACGCCCTCGGCCGGAGCGGCTCCACGGCGGAGTACCGCACGAATCCGCGCGTCCAGCACGGTGGGCCGCGCCGGTTTGATCACGTAGTCGTCCGCACCCGCCGCCAGGCCGCCGACGACATCGAAGTCGTCACCCCGCGCGGTCAGCATGATCACCGGCACTTCGCCCGCCGCCCGGATCCGGCGGCACACCTCGAATCCGTCGATCCCCGGCAACATCAAGTCGAGCACCACCAGGTCCGGCGCGGACACGTGGAACTGCTCCAGCCCGTCCTCGCCGGTCTCCGCGGTCCGCACATCGTGTCCGTGTCTGGACAACGCCAGCTGAAGGCCGCGCCTGACCAGCGGATCGTCTTCGATGAGCAATATCGCCACCACGTGTCCATTATGGACTCTTCCGGTCCGTCTCATCGGTCAGGCGATCTTCTGCGACACAACCGGGACACGATCGCGGAACGCCCGGGACACGGCGTCGGCACGGTCGAGGACATGACCAAGAACCGAAAAATCATGCTCGGCCTGGCCGGTTTGGTCCTGGCGACCTCGGCCTGCTCGACCCAGGCCGCCCCAGGCCCGGCCACGGTCAGCTCGGAGCAGGCCAAGGTGCTCTTCCTCGGCGACTCCATCGCCGTCGGCGAGGCCCTGCCGCTGGCCGCCGCGTTCAAGGCCGGTGGAGCCGGTTTCACCTCCATAGCCGCGGAGGGCGGCGGGAACGTCGTCGGCCCCTTCTCCGACGAAAACTGGAAGAAACTGCCGGAACAGATCACCTCCGCCAAGCCCACCGTGGTCGTCTACCAGATAGCCAGCTACGACTGGGGAACCCGGCAGGAGCAGCAGACCGCCTACGAGAAACTGCTGAGCACCACGACGGGCGCCGGCGCGAAACTGGTCTTCGTCACCATGCCCCCGCTGAAACCGGACGACTTCTACAAGCCGCACATGGCAGAACTCGAGCGCACCCCGGACGTCGCCCGCGCGGTGGCGGCGGGATCCGGCGGCAAGGCCGTCGTGCTCGACGCCGTCGAAGTGTGGGGCAGCGCCTACGAGCAGACGAAGGACGGCAAAGCGGACCGCAGCGCCGACGGCATCCACACCTGCCCTCAAGGAGCCGCGCGCTTCACCAGCTGGCTGCTCACCGGTTTGGCCGCGGTGATCCCGGGCTTCACTCCCCCGGCGGCGGAAAGCTGGGCCAACACCGGCTGGTCGGCCGACAAGCACTTCCAAGGCTGCTGACGAACGAGATCGCGCGGGTCAGCTGATGGAAGCCGAGATCGTCCAGCAGGCACTCGCACTTCTTCGGAACTTCAAGGCGCTTCAGTTGGCCGGTTGCGCGCAGTGAGTGGCGTCCGCTCATGCCGATGAGCGGACGTTGGGTACGCCTTCGGCCGAGTGCTCGCTCATACGGAGCGCGTGGTGAGAATCTCACGACGACATTTGTCCAAGACTGGCGGTCAGCGATCGTGCACGCTCCCCGCATGAGTGAGAACGGCGTTGAGTGTTCGCAGGAAATACACGTGGCGCACGACGGTCCGTGGCAGGCCCCGCCGCTGTTGCTCATCCACGGATCGGGGGCTTCGGGGGCCTCGTGGAGCCAGGTGGTCCCGGCCCTTGCCGGTCACCACCACGTCATCCGGGTGGACCTCCCAGGCTGTGGCCAATCCCCACCTTCGCCGCCTTACGACGTACCCGCGCAGGCGGGCCGAGTGGCGGCGGTACTCGACGACCTCGGCCTCAGGGATGTCACCGTCGTCGGGCACTCCAGTGGCGGCTACGTCGCCACCGCCCTCGCCGAACAGCGCCCCGACCTGGTGCGGTCGGTCGCGCTGATCAGCTGTGGTCCGTATCCCGGCGCGCTGCTTTCCCAGCCGCTGATCCTTCGGCTCCTGCTGGGCCCGCCGTTCGGCCCGCTGATCTGGCCGAGGCGTTCGGATGCGGTCATCCGCAAGGGAATCGGGGCAACGGCCTCTCGCCCGGTGGACGTACCCGACGACGCGGTCGCCGATCTCAAGCACATCTCCTACGGCACGTTCAGAACGATCTTGCGCCGCAACACCGAATACATCGCCGAGCGCGGCGTGCCTGATCGTCTCGCCGCCCTCACCGTTCCGGTGCTGGCGGTCTTCGGTAGCGCCGACCCTCGCTGGGACCCGTCGTCGGTGCGCCAGTACGAGATGGTGCCCGGTGCGCGGATCGAACTGCTGTCCGGCGTCGGGCACCTTCCCATGTTCGAGGCGCCTGAGGCGATCAGCGAGCTATTGCTGAGCTGGACCTCGCGAGAACGGGCCGTGGACACGACGCCCGTGGTCCCTGATCCCTAGACTGGTCGTGTGCTTTCGACTGGAACACCGCCTGACTGGAACACGGTGGACATCGCGGTTCCGCGCCGGTCGGATCGGCTGCCGGGGATCAGCATGGCCGGGTTCCGCCAGAGTCTCCCCGCCCCCGTGGACATCACCATGGTCGCGCATCCCACCGTCACCGTGCTCATCGATCTGAGCGAGGGAGAAGGCATCGTCTGCGACAGCCGCGGCCGGCGCGAGCGGGGCAGTGTCGTCATCGGGCTCGTGCCCGGTGATCTGCGGGCGGGTGGCCGGGTGGGCGAATGTCTCCAGATCCGGCTGGAGCCGGACGTGGCGGCCGCGGTGCTCGACGCGGCACCCGATCTCAGCGGGACGATGGCACCCCTGGCAGACGTCTGGGGTCGCGACGCCGGGCGAATCGAAGACCGGTTGCGCGCCGCCGCGTCATGGGACGAACGGTTCAGGATTGCGGCCGAGTTCGTGGGCCGGAGGATGCGTGCCCGCATCCCGGTCGAACCGGAAGTCGCCCACACGTGGCGGCGAACGCTCACGACCCGAGGGCGGATACAGGTCGACAGCCTGGCAGGTGAGGTCGGCTGGGACCGCAAGCGCCTGTGGTCCCGCTTCCGGTCCCAGCTCGGAATCAGCCCCAAACGCGCCATCCGGCTGGTGCGGTTCGACCACGCCGCCCACCTCCTCGCGGCCGGTCACACCGCCGCGAGCGTCGCCGCCCAGTGCGGCTACGCCGACCAATCCCACCTCCACCGCGAGGTCAAGGTGTTCACCGGGCACACGCCCTCGGTCGTGGCCGTCGCGCCGTGGCTCGCCATCGACGACGTCGCGTGGCCCGCGTCATCACCGAACCGCAACCTTGCACCAGCAGGCCAACACATCCTCAATCGTCGTTAGAACAGCCAGCTACGGATTCGCTGTCCAGCGCGCGCATCCAGTAGAAGCCCGATCCGCCGCATGGAGACCGCCCCCTCATGCCGCTGATCGGTCGCTCCCGTCGACACTGCGCTTGCGCCGGGATAGTCAGTTGGGCATGACCCGATGCCGATGAGGTGCCGTCGAGACCAGATCTTCGACACGGAGCCCACGTGTGGCGAGGCAGTGACGGATCCAGCCCTGTTGGTGCCGACTTCGGTTGTCCCAGGTGAACTGCAACGCGTCTTGCGGGCGTCGTGGGCCGGTCGGCCGCAACCCGGGCACGAGGTTGTCACACAGGTCCGCCAGCTCGCGGATCTGCTGGTGGTAGTCGAAACCTGGAAAGAACTCGTCGCACATGCTTTCGCGTCGATGGGCCATCGCTCTCATGACCAGAATCGATTCGTGAACGATGACGACGACCGCGTCCGCGATCACCGACTTCCGGCCAGATCTGCCCCTCCACACGAAGCTCAGTCTTCCAGAAGCGGCGAACGTCGGGCTGATCGATCGTGCACCTGGCCCTGGCGAGCCGAGTGCACGCTCATGCCGTGAGGGGAATGAACAGTTCGAAGTGGCGGTTCTTGTTGCCCTGTCCGGATAGTCTTCGCCTCTGACACTGCGGATGATGAGGAGCAGGCTCGATGACCACGATCTCTTCGTTGTCGGATGACGGGGCCCGGGACCTGTGGGCCGGTGGCCGGCCCGGACGCGACGAGTACTTCTTCTCCACCGTCGCCGCCACCGAGACGGTGTGGGCGTGGGACTTCGAGACCGGCCTGCTGGAGATCGACGACCAGGACAACGCCCTGGTCCCGTTGTGGCCGCACCCCCGGCTGGCCGTGATGGCCGCCGAGGCGATGGGGTTCGAGGACGCCGGTCCAGCGGTCCCGGTCGACGTCGACGTGTTACTGGACCACGTGTTCGAGCGCTTCCACCGGGAGGGGCACGAGATCGCCGTCCTGCCCACCGACGGCCACTTCACCACCATCCTGTCGCTGGAACGGTTCCGGGTGAAGGTCTTCGACGCGCGGCTGCGGACCGCCAGGCTGACCGACCAGGCCGCCCGCGCCCGGAGGGACGAGTTCCACGCCGACCGGGTCCGGCGCGCGGACCGGCGGCTCGGCCTGGCGCCGGACGACCGCCACGCCCTCGTGGGGCACCTGAGGGAACGCCTGGCGAGCGCGGCGTGCGACCACCGGTTCACCTTCCCCGCCACCAGGAACTGGATCGAATCCCGAGGATTGTCCTGGGATCTGCTCTCCCGATCCGCGGTGAAACTGCTGGGCTCCTGCGACTGCGAGATCCTCGACCACTTCCGCCGAAACCCCGACCAGCCCCGGACCGCCGGCACCACCGAATCCTGACGACACAGCTCAAGCCACCCGCAGACACCTGTCACAGCAGCACGAACACCCGCTCATGCCGAGCCGGTTGTTCCTGTGACCGCACGGTGTTTCTCAAGACCGGGTGGTCAGTCGCCCTTGGCCAACCGGTCGTTGATCCGGCGGGCCAGCTCGGCGGTGAAGCCCACGGTCGGCACGGTGTGACCGAGAGCGGTGAGGATCGTGTCGAGATGGGTGTCCACCGTGGCTTCGATCAACGTGGTGAGGGTCGCGGCGGCGGATCGGGCCCGGCTCCACCCCAGCGCGACGGTGCCGATTCCGAGCAGCACCGCGGGGTACCAATGGATCCCGAGACCGAGGTACAGCACGCCCCAGCCGACGAGCCTGGTGGCCGACCTGAACTGGGATTCGGCCGCCTGCACCGGAGTACGGACCGTTTCCGGGACCAGCAACCACAAACGCGGCCATACCAGGCCCAGATCGAGGCCGTGGTACTGCCCGGCGATCCGGGCGTTCAGCAGCCGGAACCGCTCTCCGATCCAGGCCGGGTGTCGTGGCCGGTAGGCGGCTACCGGGTCCACCCCCGCCCTGGCCGCCGCGCGATCGAACAGCCTGCCGCGTAAGGCCACCAGCCCCCGCGCGAGCAGACGCGCCGGTCCGCGCCACGGTCTGGTCCAGACTGCCTCGGCGAGGCTGCCGACCGCCTGCGCCGCCATGGCCGCCGCCGTGGCACCGACCAGCAGGAAGACGGCCACCGCCGCGAGCGGCAGGCGCGGCGCCTCCCGCACGATCCAGCCGGTGACCGAGGCAAGGTCGAACGCGGAGCGGTGGCCCAGCCGGACCGCGCACACCACCGCGGCGATGAACAACGCCCCCGGCAGCACGAGTGTCGCGACCCATCGCTCGGCGAGTTTGCCGCTCAGCGACGACAAGAAGGGGTTCACGGCGTCGCGCCCGTCGGCAGCATCGGCTCGTCGTCGAACAAGGCGCACACGGGCGGATGCCCGGCGTCGTCCCGGTGGTCGTGGCGTGCGCACACCTTGCGCGGGCAGCTGTAGTCGCCACGCCCGGTCCGTGGCACGCGAGCGCTCCGCGGTGTGGGATACACGGGCATGCTGTCGGGAGTGCCCGCGCTCCTGGTCTGCTCCGCCGACTCGGCGTCCAGCAGGTCGAACTGCCTGCACGCGTCCAAGGCCGAACCGCCCTCTCGCACTCGGGAGGCGGCGCGTTCGAGCCTGTCGGTCCATCGGCCGGCGATGGCGGCCTGGCGCAGATCCGGCATGACGGTGCACCACAGAACGAGCGCTTGTCCCTCGTCGAATACCGCCACGTCGCCCCTCCCCTGTGCCATCCTGAATCGTCTACCGCACCGTAGTGGGTGGCGAAGGAGGAGTGGACATCTCGCTCTTGGAACGCATTCGCCGTTGTCTGGAAACAGGCGAGGCCGACGAGGTCACCACACCCGCTGCCGTGGCGGACGCCGCTCGCCTGATCCTGCCTGCCATCGGTACCGACCTGCCTCCCGAGTTGCTTCGAGAACTCGGAATGCTGCACTGGCTGCGGCATTGTGCCCTGTCGCCGGGCAGCGTCGGGCCTGATATCCAGATCTGTACGGAACTGTTCGCCCCGCTCGCCGAATCCTTTCCTGGCGTAGTGCCACCGCCGGTGCTCAGCTGGCTTCAGGAGAACCATTATCCGGGACTCACGCCCGCGGAGCTCGGACCTTTCTACGCGTCGGCGATCACCGACGTCGCTTTGGCGGCCGCGGATCCCGTCCTGACCGACCTGGGGGTAGCCGCCTGTCGAGCCGCCGTCGACGTCGGCAGCGAGGTCGACCGTCCGGCGCACCGGTTCAACCTGATGGTGCTGTTGAACCAGCGCTTCGAATGGACGACCGCCGAGGCGGATCTGGACGACGCCGTCGCGGCGGGCCGCGCGGCACTCGAGTCGGCCGGGCACCCGATAGCCCCGGCGGTCCGGTTTCCTCTCGGGGTCGCACTGCTCACCCGGTTCGGCATCCGCGGGCAGGAACAGGACCTCACCGACAGCACGGTGCTCCTGCGCGAAGTGGTGTCGTCTCTGCCGACCGGCGACCCGAACCGCGTCGCCTTCCTGTCGCAGTTCGCCTTGGCCTTGGAAACCCAGTGCAATATCGGCGGTCCGCTCGCCGTGGTCGAGGAGTACGTCGAGGTGACCAGGGAAGTCCTCGCGAACTGCCCTTCGGACGACCCGGCATTCGGTGAAGCGCTCCTGTTGCGAGGCAGCGCCCTGCGGGTCAGGTTCGTCCGTACGGGCAATCCCGCCGACATCGCCGACAGTGTCCGGTACCTGCGGGAGACGCTGAGGAGCCTCCCCGAGGGCAGCGAGTCCCATGTCCCCGCGCTGCTCAACCTCGCAAGCTCGCTCCAGACCCGGTTCGCGTATGCCTCGGCCTTCTCCACACCTGATGGTCCCGACGAAGCCGACCTGGCCGAAGCGATCGCACTGGCCAGGGAGGCCGACGCGGCCATCGGAGAAGGCCACCCGCTGAGGTGGGCGGTCGAGGCCACGCTGGCGACCGTGCTGCGAGCCGACAACACGGACCCTGCCGAGGCGATAAAGGCGGCGAGAGCGACCTTGGCGGGACTGCCCGCGGACAGTCCGCTTCGCGGGACCGCACTGCTGTCCCTCGGTGAGTCACTTCGCCGCCAGTACCGGGCGACCGGTGGCCAGGAGGTCCTCCGGGAAGCCGTGGACGTCCTTCGTGAGGCGAAGACGGCCGGCGCGGGCGGTCCACACGGCCGGGCGCCGATGCTCACAGCCCTTTCGATGGTGCTGTACGAGGCGGTCAAGCTGGCGGGCGCCGACGGCGCGATCGATGACAGTGAGCTCGACGAAGCCATCGAGACGACGAGAGCGGGCGCGCAGGGCATCCCCGGTGACACGGTGATCCATGGCCAGCAGCTCTGGCAGCTGGCGGAACTGCTGCGGTGGCGCTTCTTGCGCACAGGCCGGGCGGCGGACCTCGACGAACGGATCGAGACGCTGCGGGCGACGGTGCCGCTGGCTCCCGACGCCTCCGCGTTGACGCAGTGTTCGTCCGCCCTCTCGAACGCACTCAGTTTCCGGTACAGCCGGAATTCGGACCCGGCCGACCTCGACGAGTCCGTCGCCGTGTTGCACCGGGTCGTCGAAGCCCTGCCCGCCGACGGTCCCGAACTGCCCGACCTGCGGGCCGACACCGCGTGGGCACACCTGCAACGCTTCGAAGCCAGGGGCGAACCGGCCGACAGGGAGACGGCGGCCCGGCTGATCCGCTCAGCGCTCGCCGCCACCGGCGCGGACGACTCGAGCCGGTATCGAATGCTCGGCATTCTGGCCGCGATCCTGACCTCGACGGCCACCTCGGAGCGCGACCCCGAGAAGCTGACCGAAGCCATCGAAACCTGCTACGCGGCAACGCCACCCGGCGAGGTCCCGACGGTGACGGTCACTCTCACCCTGGGCAACGCGCTTATGTCCCGCTACGAGAACACCGGTGCCATAGCGGACCTGGAGGCGGCCGCCACGACACTGCGGGCCGCGTTGGCGCATGCCACCGGAATGAACCGGACCATGTTCGTGAACAACCTCATCCAAGTGCTTCGCATCCGCTTTTACCGCCATGGCGACCAAAGCGCACTGACCGAGGCGATCGACAGCGGCAAGGCGGCCCTTCGGACCAGCCCCGACGCGCTGCTGCTGGCGGGAAATGTCGCGGCCGCACAGACCGACCGGTACGAGTGGGCCCGCGACCCCGCCGATCTCACCGAGGCCGTCGACGCGCTGCGGTCGGTGCTCGGCCGGGCCGGCGCGGACAATCCAGATCTGCCGACGCTCCGGTTCTATCTCGGCTTCGCCCTGCGGGCCCGCTTCCAGGCCATGGCCTCCACCGCGGATCTGGACGAGGCGATCGCGGTGCTGCGGCCCGGTCTCGCTTCGTCCCGATCGCGCGACCAGACAGCCCAATTCAGCCTGATGCTGGGAGGCGCGCTGTCGCTGCACGGGCAGTGGTCGAACGACCCGGTCGCGCTCGCCGAGGCGAGTGAACTGCTGCAAGTCGCGAGTGACGGGCTACCGGTGGCGAGCCCGGGCCGGATCACGGCCGGGATCCTCTTGGCGGGCACGCTCCGTCTGCGTTTCCTCAACTCCGGAGAAGAGCCTCTGCTCACCGAAGCGATCGAAATCGGCAGAGCGGTCCTCGCCCACACCCAGGACGAGGAGGCCAACCGGGCTCACACGCTGATCATGCTGGGCACGCTGCTGGCCCTGCGGTTCGAGCGGACCGGCGACCTCGAGGTGCTGGCCGAGGCGATCGAGGTGCTGCGCCGCGGGGTGGCCGCCGCGGGCACGAACAACGCGATAGCGGCGAACGCCTTGTCCGAGCTGGCGTCCGCACTGCGTGGCCGGCACAGCATCCTGGCGGAGCGCGCCGATCTGGACGAGGCCATCGCGGCCGCCGAGCGCGCCGCGACCCTGCCGGGCACGACACCGGCCGAACGGGGTGTCCATGTCACCGCGCTGGCCCTTGGCCTGCTGACCAGATCGCTGGCCACGGGCGATCTCGACGACCTCGACGCCGCCATCGACTTGGGCCGCGAGGGCGCACGCTCGCCCAACTGGTACGTCGCCTCGGCGGTCAACCTGATGACGCTGGGGCTGGCACTGTGGTCCCGGTTCGATCGGACCGGAACGGTTTCCGACCTCAACGCCGCCGTCGACGCGTTGTTCGAGGCGGCGGAGGGCGCCCACCCCGGGCACACGCTGCGGCCCATCATGCTGACCAACCTGTCCAACGCGCTACGCACGCGGGCGGGGCTGCTCGGCTCGGCCGCCGACCTCGACGCCGCCGTGGACGCCGGGCGATCGGCCGTCGCCGCCGCGCCGCCGGATCACCCGGCGGTGTCGATATGCCTGATGAACCTCGGGACCGCGCTGCACATCCGGTACCTGGAAGGGCGCGACACCGCGGACCTCGACGCCGCGGTCGCCGCCCTGAACGAGGCGGTGGACCGCAGCACACCCCAGAGCTCGAACCGGAGAGAGATCCTGATGAACCTGGCGGGGCTGCTGCGCACCCGCCGTGACCGGCGCCCGGGCCGGGACGCACTGGACCGGGCCGTCGCACTCGTCCGGGAAGCGATCGCGATCACCGACGTGACGCACTCGATGTACCCGCTGTGCGTCCTCAACCTTTCGACCGCCCTGCACACCAGGTACGACCGCGGTGGTGACGACGCGGACGCCGCCGAGTCGATCGAGCTGGCCGGACGGGCGATCGACAGCATGACCGCCGGTGACCCCCGGGTCGCGGTGGCCTGGGTGACGCTGGGAAGGCTGCACGAACGCAGGCGTGTCGAAGGCGGGGGCGGCCTCGACGCCGCGGTCGCCGCCTACCGGACCGCGGTCGAAGCTCCCGCCACGGCACCGGCGTACCGGGCGGCCGCGGCCAGATTGTGGGCCGAATTGGCCGTCCGGCAGCGCGACTGGGCCTCCGCGACGGAGGCGTTCGGCGTCGCTGTCGCGCTGATACCCCAGGTGGCCTGGCACGGCGTCGAACGCGACGCGCGCGAGCGCAGGCTGACGGTGTGGGAGGGCCTGGCGAGGATGGCCGCCGCCGCGGCGCTGGAGGCCGGTGACCCCGGCCGCGCCGTGGAACTGCTCGAGCAGGGCCGCTCCGTGTTGTGGTCGCAGGCGTTGCAGACCAGGGACGACCTGTCGATGCTGCGGGAACGTGACGTCGCGTTGCACGACCGGCTGCGCGCCGTGGCGACGAAGCTGGCGGCCACGGCCGTGCCCGACATCCCGGAGGCCGCCGCCACGACCGATCCGTGGAGCGACCCGAGCCAGCGCATGCGGTCCGACCGAATCAAGCTGGCCGAAGACTGGGACCGGTTGCTCACCGAAGCACGCGCCTTGCCAGGACTGGAATACCTCCTGCGGATCCCGCCGCTGGCCACCCTGCGCGAGGGCCTGCCCGACGGTCCCATCGTCCTGCTCAACGTCGACGAAGCCCGCTGTGACGCCTTGATCGTGCACCGGGACCGCGACGTCGAGCACGTTCCGCTGCCCGCGCTGTCGTTCGGGGAGGCCGGGCGGCGGGCAGAGGGGTACCTGCGGGCGTTGAGGCTGCTGGAAAATCCCGGCGGGCCAGGCAATTTCGCCACCACCGGCGCCAGGCAAACGGTGCACGCGACCCTGGAATGGTTGTGGGACAACGTCGCCGATCCGGTGCTGACCCGGTTGGGCTACCGCGGCCACGACGAGCCGTTGCCACGGCTGTGGTGGTGCCCCACCGGATCACTGACCCTGCTCCCGCTGCACGCCGCCGGTTATCACGACCCGGCCGACACCCCCGCCGGGCGCACGGTGATCGACCGCGCGGTGTCGTCCTACACGCCGACCCTGCGCGCGCTGGCGAAGGCGAACACCGCCGACGCCGTCGAACCCGCCGACCGACGTGTCCTCGTGGTCAGCATGCCGGAGACCCCACCGGTTCCGGGCACCCCGGACATGGGCCCGCTGCCCTGCGCCCGCGCGGAAGCCGAGTTCCTTTCTCACGCGCTCCCCCTCGGTCTCACGTCGCGTGTCGCCGACACCGCCACTCACGCCGCGATCACCGCCGACCTGCGCACCCACGCTCTCGCACATTTCGCCTGCCATGGCGGGCAAAACCTGCAACAGCCATCGACGGGCAGTCTCTACCTGTGGGACAAACCGTTGACCGTGCTCGAGGTCGCGGAGCTGGATCTCGAGCACGCCGAACTCGCCTATCTTTCGGCCTGCAGCACGGCGATCGGTGGCACGACCCTGCCCGACGAGGCCATCCACCTCGCCGCGGCACTCCAGCTCGCGGGTTACCGGCAGGTGATCGCGACCCTGTGGACCATCACGGACCGGACCGCGGTCGAGGTGACCAAGATGATGTACAGCGGGCTGCTCGGGCCTTCGGGCCTGCGTCTCGACGGCACCGCCCACCTGCTCCACCGCACCGTGCGTGCCTTGCGCGACTCGGCTCCCCGCAACCCGGCCATCTGGGCCTCATATGTCCACTTCGGACCGTGAACGACGGGGTGCGTTTCGAGGGTAAGTCGATCTTCACGCCGTCCCCAAGTATGTGAAGGACCCCTTCACTGCGTCTAGCGCCGGGGTTCCGGCAAAGTCGGCTATCCGCTGGTCGTAAGGGTGACGGAGTGGGCTCGTCATCCGTGGCCAGACATGCTCCTCGAGTGTCCACAGAGGACACCTTCAGCGCATGTTGGCCCGATTTGGGTGGTTTGCGCGGGGGTCGTGAGCGGTAAGAGTCGTTCTAACGCTCTTTATCACTCACGACCCCCGCACGAAAACGCGCAAAGTACTCCAATCGGGCGTCAGGACCCGGTGGCCAGTCCAGATCCGCGATAGCGACGACCCCGCGTATCGAACGCGGCGAAGGGAGCCTTGAGTCCCAGCGCGACCCGCTCGCGAACACGACACGTTTGCCCTTCCTTGGTCACTTCGTCCTCTCATGCCGCGAAGCGGTCGATGCGTGGCGAGCGGCCACGACCTCTCCGATCGAAACCACCCTGGTGGCCTACGGTTCGCCGACGGACGCGGCTAAGGCAGAAGGACGCGCCGGCTGGATCATCCGGTGCCGGGTGTTTTGCTCTGTTCGAGTGGTTGTGATTTCCGGTGCTGGGGGTGCTGATCACCGGACGCTAGCGTCGGTCGGGCCGGCGGTGGACCGCCGCCTGGGGAGAGCCTTCGGGCTTCGAGGGGAGTTTTTCCGATTATGCAAAGAACATTGCCTCGGCCTTTGAAGAGGATTCGGCTCGTGGTCGCGCTCACCGCGGCCGGACTGCTCGCCACCACGGGCACCGCGCTCGCCGACACCAGCGCCGACCGCAAGGTCGTGCAGGAGGCGCTGGACCAGCTCACCGCGAGCGGCGCGGCGCTCGGCGCGCAGGTCAGGGTGACCGACGGCCATCAGCGCTTCACCGCGCGCTCCGGCAAGGCGGAACTGGGTTCGAACCGCCCGGTGCCGGAGAACGGCCGGTTCCGCGTCGGCAGCATCACCAAGACGTTCGTGTCGACGGTCCTGCTGCAGCTCTCGGGCGAAGGCAAGGTCGCCCTGGACGCGCCGGTCGTCCGCTATCTGCCCGGTCTGATCGACAGCCGCGTCACGGTGCGCCAGGTCCTGCAGCACACCAGTGGTCTCTACAACTACACCGACGGGTTGCCGCTCGACCCGGACGAGTTCGAGAAGATCCGCTACAAGCACTGGAGTCCCCGGGAACTGCTCAAGATCTCCACCGACAAGCCGCTCGACTTCGATCCCGGCACCCGGTGGAACTACTCCAACACCAACTACGTGGTCGCGGGATTGCTGGTGGAGAAGCTGACCGGCAGGCCGTACGCGAAGGCGGTCGAGCAGCGGATCCTGAAGCCCTTGCGCCTCGACGACACCGAGGTTCCCGGCGACAACGTCGACATCAGGGGGCCGCACGCCCACGGTTACGCGACCGTGGCCGGCAAGCCGAACGACGTCACCCGCATCAACCCGTCGGTCGCCTGGGCCGCGGGCGAGGTGATCTCCACGACCCGCGACCTGGACACGTTCGGCGTGGCGCTGGCGAGCGGCAGGCTGCTCCGGCCCGCGCAGCAGCAGGAGATCAGCAAGACCACCGCGGTCAGCCCCCAGTACGGCCTGGGCCTGCAGGTGGAGACCTTGCCGTGCGGCACCAAGGTGTGGGGCCACGGCGGCGGCATTCCCGGCTACTCCTCACAGCTGCTGACCACGCCGGACACCGCGAAGCGGCTGGAGCTCTCGATCACGAGCGCGCCGACCGCGGGCGACCCGAACGACGCGTTCCGCAAGCTGCTCACCGAGGTCTTCTGCTGACGTCGGTGGCGAGGAACGGGGTGAGGAGCCGAAGCAGTTCCGCGGGCCGGTCCAGCGGAATGATGTGGCCGCAATCCTCGACGAGGTGACCGGTGAGGTCGTCGGCGACGGGACGCAGCTGCCGTTCCAGCGCGCGGCCGACCGGATGGGCGCCGATCGCCATCGTGGGCATGGTGAGCCTGCCCGCCGCCACGGCCTCGCCGATCTGGCGGGCCGTGGCCGGCATGGCGCGGTAGTAGGAGAAAGCGCAGCGCAGGGCGTCCTGTCCGGTGTAGGCGTCGACGAAGGCGTCGCGGATCTCGGACGGCACCCCGCGACCGAGGGTGCCCGCGGCGAGAAACCAGTCGAGGTACTCCGCCTCGTGTCCGACCAGGACCGTTTCGGCGAGGCCGGGCACGGCGTGGAACCCGAACCACCACGGTGGGCCGGCGTCGAGGAAGTCCTCGGCGCCGGGCAGTGACCCCAGCAGTGACTCCATCAGCACGAGTCGCCGCACCCGCTCCGGCCGTCGCATGGCGAGCAGGAAAGCGGCCGGGGTGCCGGCGTCGATGGCGACCACCTCCGCGGCGGGTTCGTCGAGGGCGTCGAGGATGCCTTCGGCGTCAGCGGCCAGCGTGCCCGCGTCATAGCCCTCCGCGGCGCGGGTGCCGTCGCCGAGTCCGCGCAGGTCCGGGGCGATGACCCGGTGATGATCGGCCAGTGGCCCGATGATCTCGGTCCAGAGCCGCCAGGTGTGCGGAAACCCGTGCAGCAGCAGAACCGCGGGTCCGGAACCGGCGGTGGCCACGGTGGTCTGGATGCCGTTGACGGTGATCTGTCGCAGTGTGCCGGGCACGGTGCCTCCACGGTGGTTACCATTGGTTACCAGAAAACCGTAGGTAACTTCCGCGGTGCCGCCAAGACGGCACTTTCCCCTCAGGTGGTGAGCTCCAGGTGACCCCCAAGAAGGGCGATCTGTTCGACCCCGAGTGCCCGACCCGGCGGCTTTTGGACCGCATCGGCACGAAATGGACGTCGATGGCGGTCAAGGTGCTCGCGGAGGCGGCCCCGAACGAGGTGCGTTTCGCCGAGTTGCGGCGCCGGATTCCCGGTGTCTCCCAGAAAATGCTGTCGGTGACCCTGCACAGCCTGGTCCGCGACGGCCTGGTCGCCCGCCGCGTGGAGCCCACCGTGCCACCGCGTGTGCACTACCGGCTCACCGACCTGGGCTTGTCCCTCGAAGTCCCGTTGGCGGCGCTCCGGACCTGGGCCGAGGAGAACATGGCAGGCATCGACCAGGCCAACGCGCTCAGCGATGCCCACGCCGCTGCCGAAGAGTGAGAAACCTGGCTCCCGGGGACGGTGGGCCACCGTCCCCGGGGACCGGTCACTCGGCGGCCATCCGCTCCCGGAGGCTCCGGGGGCGCATGTCCGTCCAGACCTCGTCCACGTGATCCATGCACTCCTGGCGGCTGCCGGTCTTGCCGTCGGGGCGCCAGCCTTCCGGCACCTCCTTGTCCGACGGCCAAAGCGAGTACTGCTCTTCGTCGTTGATCAGGACCTGGAAGGTGGTGTTGTCGTCCATCGGGTTTCTCTCCTTATTTTCCGGTGATTTCCGCTTCGAGTGGTTCGGACGCGGCGGGGAGGCCGCGCAGGGTGCGGTTGAGCGTGGTGAACACGGTGACGACCGCGATGGCGCCCGCGCACGCGAGCACCGCGGCGGGTCCGGTCAGCACCTCGACCAGCCAGCCGCCCAGCGCGGGGCCGAGCGCGGCGGCCAGGCCGCCGGTCACCCCCAGTACGCCGCCGAGCCGGCCACGCAGCTCGTCGGGCGTGTTCAACAGCTGGTAGGTGCTGATGGCGGTGTTGACCGACGGCGGGAGGAAGGCGATCGCGGCGAACAGCAGTCCCATCAGATAACCGCTGTGCACGAAGATCGCGATGGGCGTCAGCACGGTCAGCGCCCAGAACACCCCGGTGATCAACAGGTACGGGCTGATCTTGCGATACAGGACGGGCGCGGCGAAGGCGCCGAGCACCCCGCCGGCGCCGAGCATCGCCGCCATGACACCGATCTCGCCGGCGGGCATGCCCCGACGGTCGGCCAGCACGATGATCACCAGGTAGTAGGCCGAGAAGAACAGGTTCAGGCTGACCACGCAGAACGTCGTGACCCGCAGCCGGGGTTGCCCCCACACCCACTTCAGCCCCTCCACGATCTCCCGGCCGAGATGCGCGGGCGGCCGGGAAACCGCGGCAGGCCGTGCGGGCAGCCGGACGAACAGCAGCGCCACGAACGCGAAAAGATGCGTGAGGACGTCGAAAACGAACGGGACGACCCGGCCGAGGGCGAACAGGAACCCGCCGAGCGCGGTGCCCGACAACTGCCCGGCGCTGGTCCTCGCGGCGTTCAGCGAGACCGCCGTCGGTACTTCCCCGGCTTGGACCAGGAGGGGCAGGCTCGCCTCCTCCGCCGGTTCGAACAGGGCACGGCACACCCCCATCACCACGGCGACGACGACCAGGAGGCCGACTCCGGCACCGTCCCACCACAGCGCGAGGACGAGCGCGGCGGCCGCGATCGCCTGCACGGCCTCGCAGCCGAGCATGATCCGCTTGCGGTGCCAGCGGTCCGCCAGCGCGCCGGCGGGCAGCCCGGCGACCAGCTGGGCGATCGCCACCGAGCCGACCACGAGCCCCGACTGCACACCGGATCCGGTGATCGCCAAGACCAGCAGGGGGAACGCGATCATCGTGGTACTGAAACCGGCCTCGGAGACGACCTGCCCGGTCCACAGGAGCCGGTAGTCGCGATTGCTCCTCAGTCCGCTCACGCCTCCTCACCCCGGCAGTCCGACGCGATGGCGCGCAAGGCTTCGGCGAAGTCCGCGGCGACGGCCGCCACCGTGGTCCGCGTGTTCAGGTGAGGCTGGTAGTACCAGGAGAACTCCAGACGGCCGTCACGCACACCGCCGACCACCTCGAGGACGTGCGGCGGGCGGTTCGCGGGGTCCTGCTCGCGGCCGAGAGGCGCGTGGGCCCGGAGATAGAGCCCGCTCCCCTCCCCCGCGTGATCGCCCTGGCCCAGGTAGTTGAACGCGACCTCCGACGCCGTGTCACCGAGCTCCGGGTACCGGAAGTACCGCAGGGCGCCATAGCCGAAACCGTTGCCCGGCAAGGCACGCAGCTGTTTCCGGACCGCCTTGACCAGTTCTCTCCAGCCGAGGGAGTCCTCGACCGTGAGACCGACCGGGAACAGGGTGGTGAACCATCCCACGGTCCGCGAAAGGTCGACGTCGTCGAGGATCTCTTCGCGTCCGTGGCCTTCCAGATCGACGGCGACGGCTCGCTGTCCCGTCCAGCGGGTGAGCGCCCGGGCCAGCGCGGTCAGCAGAACGTCGTTGATCCGGGTGCGGTACGCGCCGGGCGCCAGATGCAGCAGGGCGTCGGTGTCCCGCTCGTCGATCTCGACGGTCACCGATTCCGGCGGAGCGGGCGGAGCGCCGGTCTGATCTCGCGGGATCGTGCGACCGGGCAGCTCACGCGCCCAATGCGCGTGTTCACCGTCCAAACCGCCCTCCGCGACGAACTCGCGCAGCCGGTGCGCCCAGTCCCGGAAGGACGTCGTCTTGGCCCCGAGGTCCGCCTTCTCCCCGGCTTCGATCTGCCGGTACGCGCGTTCGAGGTCTTCGAGCAGGATGCTCCACGACACCGCGTCGACGACCAGGTGGTGCGCGGCGAGCAGCAGTCGGGGATTCTCCGTCCCCGCCGGTTCGGTCAGCAGCGCGCGCAGATGCGGTGGCCGGGCCAGGTCGAAGTCCGCCTGCGCCGACTCGGCCTCGCTCTCCAGATCGGCGGCGGGCACCCTCTTCAGCACCGGCCTCGGCTCGGCCGGTTCGTTGTACTGCGTCCACCCGGCGGCGGTCCGCTCGAAGCGCAGGCGCAGCGCGTCGTGCTGGGCGACGACGGCGTCGAGCGCGAGCCGCAGTGACTCCTCCTCCACCGGTCCGGCCAGTTCGACGACCACCGATTGGTTGAAGTGCGCCGGATTCGCCGGTTCGGAGGCGAAGAACCACCGCTGGATCGGCGTCAGCGGAACGTCACCGACGACGACCTCGCGATCCTCGGCCGCCGTGTCGACCGGTTTCACCACCGTCGCCAGCTCGGCGACCGTCTGGTGGGTGAACAGATCCTTCGACCGCATCGCCAGGCCCGCCTGCCGGGCACGGTGGACGACCTGGATGCTCAGGATCGAGTCGCCCCCGACATCGAAGAAGTTGTCCGTGGCCCCGACCCGGTCCAGGCCGAGGACTTCGGCCCAGAGGTTCGCCAGGGTCTCTTCCGTTTCGGTGCGCGGCTTCACGTAGTCCGCACTCTGCGCCAGAGACGGATCCGGGGCGGGGAGCGCCGCGCGGTCCACCTTGCCGTTGGCGGTGATCGGGATCGCGTCCACCGGGACGAAGATCGACGGCACGAGGTAGTCCGGCAGCGTCTCCCCGAGGAAGGCCCGGAGGTCCGTCGCCTCGCCAACCACGTAGGCGACGAGCCGTTTGTGGCCGGCGATCTCGCGGGCGACCACGACGGCGTCCCGTACCGAGGGATGCCGGCGCAGCGCCGTTTCGATCTCACCGAGTTCCACCCGGAAGCCGCGGACCTTGACCTGCTCGTCCACGCGTCCCACAAACTCCAGCCCACCCGGCACCGTCCAGCGGACCAGGTCACCGGTCCGGTACATCCGGCTTCCCCGCGTGCCGAAGGGGTTCGCGACGAACCGGTCCGCGGTCAAACCGGGCCGGTTCAGGTATCCCCGCGCGAGACCGGCGCCGTCGACGAACAGCTCGCCGGTCGTCCCGATCGGCACCGGCCGCAGCGCGGTGTCCAGGACGTGGACCTCGGTGTTCGGGATCGGCGCGCCGATCGGCGGCGTGCCGCCGGGGGTCAGCGGCGCGCTCCACGAGGTGACGACGGTGGACTCCGTGGGCCCGTACGCGTTGATCATCCGCCTGCCCGGCGCCCATCGGTCCACCAGCGCCGCCGGGCAGGAGTCCCCGCCGACGAGCACGGTGCGGAAGTCCGGCAGGTCCACCTCGGGAACGGTGGCCAGCGCGATCGGCGGGATCAGGGCGTGGCTGATCCGCCGCCGCCGCAGGACCTCGGCGAGCTGGGTGCCGAGCAACGGCCCCTCGGGAGGGACGACGAGCGCGGCGCCCGCGGGCAGGGACAGGCACAGTTCCAGGATCGACGCGTCGAAACTGGGCGAACTGAACGCCAGCACGCGATCCCCCGGACGTACCTCGCAGTGCTCGATTCCGGCGGCGGAGAAGGAAGCCAGCCCGGCGTGGGAAACGACGACGCCCTTGGGCCGCCCGGTCGAACCGGACGTGTAGATCACGTACGCGGGCTGCGCCGGATCGACCGGCGTCCCCGGATCGGTGTCGTCGTACCCGGTCGCGTCGAGCGCGCCGTCCACCACCAGGACCGGGTCCGCGTCGCGCAGCATGAACTCGATGCGCTCGGCCGGATAGCCGGGATCCACCGGCAGGAACGCGGCTCCGGTCTTGGCCACGGCCAGTTCGGTGACCACGAGGTCCACCGAACGCGGCAACCGGACGGCGACGATCCGCTGGGGACCGGCGCCCCTCGTCGCGAGGAGCCGGGACAGCCGGTTCGCCCGCGCGTTCAGTTCAGCGAAGGTCAGCGAGCCCTCGTCCGACAGGAGCGCGGGCGCCGTGGGTGTCCGACGGGCCTGTGTCTCGACCAGTTCGGCCAGGGAGGCGGCCGGGACGTCGCGCGCGGTGTCGTTCCACGCTCGCAGCTGGTCGAGTTCGACCTGGGGCAGCGACGGCAAGGTGGCCATCGGGCGATCCGGTTCGGCCGCGAGCGCGGTCAGGAGGGTCCGCAACCGCGCGATCAGCCTGTCGATCGTCGCCGCGTCGAACAGTCCGGTGCTGTAGTTGATCGCCCCGTGCAGCGCGTCGCCGTCCTGCTCGAACTGCACGAGCAGGTCGAAGGTGGCCGACACCGCGGGCAGCGCGACCTCCTCCGCGACCAGCTTGCCGGAGCCGGGCCGGTCACCGGTGTTCTGCAGAACCACCATGGCCTGGAACAGCGGGGTCCGGCTCGGGTCGCGGGCAGGCTGCACGGCGTCCACCACGCGTTCGAAGGGGACGTCCTGGTGGGCGAACGCGTCGAGCACCGTGCTCCGCACCCGCGCCAGGAACTCCCGGAACGACCGTCCGCTGTCCACAGTGGACCGCAGGGTGAGGGTGTTGACGAAGAACCCGACGAGGCGTTGCAGTTCGGCGCGCTCCCGGCCGGAGGTCACGGTACCCACGGCGACGTCTTCCTGACCCGCCCAACCGGCCAGAAGCACCTGGCAGGCGGCCACGAGGGTCATGAACAGGGTGCCGTCCTGGGCGTTGGCCAGCTCCCGGAGTTTCGTGGCGACGTCGGCGGGGACGTCGAATCCGGCCCACTCCCCCTCGGTCGTGCGCACCGCGGGCCGGGGCCGGTCGGTGGGCAGCTCGAGCGGTTCCAGCCCGGCGAGACGGTCTCGCCAATGGTCCAGCTGCCCGGCGAGCTCGGGGCCGTCGAGGAGCCGGCGCTGCCAGGAAGCGAAGTCCGCGTACTGCACCGGAAGCTCCGGCAACCGCGGCTCTTCGCCACGGACGAAAGCGGCGTAGCAGTCGTCGAGTTCGGCGGCCAGCACGCCCGAAGACCAGCCGTCGGTGACGATGTGGTGCAGCACCAGCAGGAGGACGTGCTCGTCGGCCGACCGCCGGAACAGCCGGGCCCGCAGCAGCGGTCCGGTGCGCAGCTCGAACGGCCGCGACGCTTCCCGCACCAGAGTGTTCTCGTCGAAGTCCTCCACCGGCAGGTCGACGTGGTACGGCTCGTGCACGAACTGGACGCCACGGCCGTCGACGGCGTCGAAGGTCGTCCGCAGCGATTCGTGCCGGGCCACCAGGAAGTCCAGCGTCCGGTTCAGCGCGTCGACGTCGAGCTCGCCGCGGAGCAGCAACGCCGTGGGTGAAAGGTATTCGGTGCCACCGGATTCGAACTCGTCGAGGAACCACAACCGCTGCTGGGAGAACGACAACGGCAAGGCACCGTCGCGGGCGACGACCGGGATGGGCGAGGTACCGGCCTGCTGCTCCGGCAGCGCCGCGGCGAACCGGCCGAGGGTCGGCGCGCTGAACAACGCGCGGGGCGAGACATCGACGCCCAGCTCGGTACGCACCCGCGACGTGATCCGCATGCTCAGGATCGAGTCACCGCCGAGTTCGAAGAAGCTGTCCGTGACGCCGACCCGGTCCAGTTTCAGTACTTCGGCCCAGATCGCGGCGAGACGGCGTTCGGTCTCGGTCCGGGGCGCCACGTATTCCGCGGCGGTGTCGCGGCCAGGCGCGGGAAGCGCCCGCTTGTCGACCTTTCCGTTACGAGTCAAGGGAAGTACGTCGAGGGCGACGTACGCCGTCGGGACGAGGTGATCCGGCAGGCGCTCCCGCAGCCAGTCCCGCAGGCCTTCGGTGTCGCCGACGACGTAGGCGACGAGGCGTCCGTCGCGCGCGGCGACCGCGGTGTCGGTGACCGCGGGATGCCGCCGCAGCACGGCTTCCACCTCTCCGGGCTCGATCCGGAAGCCGCGGATCTTCACCTGGTCGTCGACGCGGCCGAGGTAGTCGAGCCGTCCGTCCGCGGTCCAGCGCACGCGGTCGCCGGTGCGGTACATGCGAGTGCCGGCCGGGCCGAAGGGATCGGCCACGAACCGATCCGCGGTCAGCCCCGGACGGCCGAGGTAGCCGCGGGCGAGCTGGACGCCGGCGAGGAACAACTCGGCCGGCATCCCCGCCGGGACCGGTACGCCGGTCGCGTCGAGGACGTACGCCCGCAGGTTGGCCAGCGGACGGCCGATCAGCGGCCGGTCCCCCGTCACCGGCGTGTGGACGGAGTCGACGGTCACTTCGGTGGGCCCGTAGTAGTTGTGCGCGGTGACCCCGGACTCCACCAGTTCACGCCACAGCCGCTCGCCGGTCGCCTCGCCGCCGACGAGAACCGTGCCGGGACGGTGTTCCCCGGTCAGCAGTCCGGCCTCGATCAGCTGCTGCAGATACGTCGGCGTCAGGTCGAGCAGGTCGATCCGGTGGTGCCGGACGTAGTCGACGGCGGCACGGGGGTCGAGCCGGGTGTCGTCGTCCAGCACGTGCAGCTCGTGACCGTCGATCAGAGCCAGCACTCCTTCCCAGGACGTGTCGAAGGAGAACGAGGCGGTGAGCGCGATCCGGCGGCGCTCCCCGCCGAGGAAACCGCGGCGGTGCGCGGCGAGCATGTTCATCAGGCCGCGGTGCTCGATGACGACGCCCTTGGGCGTTCCCGTCGAACCCGAGGTGTAGATGACGTACGCGGCGGTGTCCACACTCGCCCGCGTCCCGGCGGAGGTCGCCGACGTGAGCCCCGGCTCGCCGAGGACGACCACCGGCCGCGCGTCGTCGAGCAGGAAACGTTTGCGTTCTTCCGGAAGGCCGGGGTCGATCGGCAGATACACCGCGCCCGCCTTGAAGATCGCGAGGATCGCGACGACGGCCTCGGCCGACCGCGGCAGCGCGACGGCCACCACCGATTCCGGACCGGCGCCTCGTGCGGCCAGCTCCCCCGCCAGCCGCGTGGCGCGGGCGTCGACCTCGGCGAAGTCCCAGGCCGTGTCCCGGAAGACCAAGGCGGTCTCGTGCGGCACACGGGCGACCGTGGCTTCGAAGACGTCCAGGACCGTGCCGGACGGCACGTCGATCACCGGCCCGCTGCTCGAGGCCAGCAGTTCGCGCCGTTCGGACGGCGACAGCGGGGACAGCGCGTCGACGCGGCACCGCGGGTCGTCGGCGAAGGCGCGGAGGAAGCCCGCGAGCTGATCCGCCAGACGGCGGATCGTGGCCGTGTCGAACAACCGCGGGTCGTAGGACAGTTCGAGCCCGAGCTTGTCGTGCAGATAGGCGGTGAGGTTGAGCGGGAAGTTCGTCGTGTCCAGCGACTCGACGTCCAGCACGCGCACGTCGGCCTGACCGCTGTCCTCGATCGGGTAGTTCTCGAACACCACCACGCTGTCGAACAGGGCCGTACCGGCGGGCACGCCGGTGAACGCCTGCAGTTCGGACAGGGCGAGGAAGTCGTACCGGCGCGCGTCGGCTTGTGCCGTCTGGGTTTCCCGCAGCCAGTCGACGGCGGGCTGGTGACCGCGGATCTCCACGCGGGCCGGGACGGTGTTGATGAACATGCCGATCATCGCCTCGACGCCCGGCATTCCTTCCGGGCGGCCGGACACGGTGGCGCCGAACAGCACGTCGGTTTCCCCGCTGTAGCGCGCGAGCAGCAGCGCCCAGGCGCCTTGCACGACGGTGTTGACCGTCAGCGCCGCGGACTTCGCCGTCTCGTGCAGCCGCGCGGACTCCTCCGGGGACAGTTCGACCAGGATCGCTTCGCCCGATTCGGCTCGATGCGCTTCCCTCGGCCGCCGGTCGAAGGGCAGCGAGGTCGGCGTGGTGAACCCGTCCAGCACCGCGCGCCAGTGGTCCTCCGCCTCGGCGCGGTCCTGGTCGGCGAGCCAGGCCAGGTAGTCGCGGAACGGACGGCGCGGCACCAGGCGCGCGGCCCGGCCTTCGACGATGGCGGCGTACTGCTCGCACACCTCGCCGAAGACCTGCGCCGTGCTCCAGCCGTCGAGCAGGACGTGGTGCGAGGTCCACACCAGTTGCACTTCGTCCTCGGTGAGCCGGGCGATCGCCAGGCGCATCAGCGGCGGCGCGGTCAGCTCCATCCCCGCCGCCACGTCCTCGGCCAGCACCTTCGCCAGTTCCCGGTGCTGCTCCGCCGGGGCGAGCGCGCGCCAGTCGTACTGCCGGACCGGGACCCGGACCTCACGATGGACTCGCTGGATCGGCGCCTCGATGCCCTCCCACGCGGTACTGCTGCGCAGGATCGGCGTGCGGTCGACCACGCGCTGCCAAGCCTCGGCGAGCGCCTCCGGACGGCTCACCCCGGCCAGCCGGAGCCGGAACTGGTCGAAGTACGCGGTCGAACCGGTGTCGACCAGACTGTGGAACAGCATGCCCGTCTGCAACGGGGTGAGCGGGTAGATGTCCTCGACGTCGCGGCCGTCCCCGGCGAAGCGGTCGACATCGGCCTGAACGAGCCTGGCCAGCGGGAAGTCGGACGGTGTGCGCCCGCCCGCCCCGGCGCAATGCGCGATGATGCCCCGCAAAGCGCCGAGCGTGTCTTCGGCGAGCGCGCGGATCGTGCTTTCCTCGTGCACCTCGTCGGAATACTGCCAGGTGAGATGCAATTCGCCGCCTTCGACGACGCCGACGACGTCGAGCAGATACGGGCGGACGCTTTCCGGGTCGCTGTCGTGCCCGATGCTTTCGCCCCGCCCCTGGAACCACCCGTCCTCGGCACCGCCCATGTCCCAGCGGCCGTGGTAATTGAAGGAGATCCGGGGCGTGGGTATCGCGCGCACCGCGGAACCCGGCGCGTCTTCGGCGCTCAGATACCGCAACGCCTCGTAACCGGCGCCTTTGTTCGGAACCGCGCGCAGTTGTTCCTTGACGGATTTGAGCACGTCGCCCCAGTCGCCTTCGGACACCGCGGGCGCGATCGGGTACTGCGCGGTGAACCAGCCGATCGTCCGCGAAAGGTCGAGCGGCCCGGCGATTTCCTCACGGCCGTGGCCTTCCATCGCGATCATGACCCGCGACCCCGCCCAGCGGGTCAGCACGCGGCCGAGCGCGCTCAGCAGGACGTCGTTGACCTCCGTGCGGTACGCGCCGGGAACGTCGCTGAGGAGCGCGGTGGTCTCGGCCCGGCCAAGTGACACCGAGACACCGCGCTCCGATTTCGCGGCGTTACGGCCCGGACGGTCAACCGGAATATCCGCCCGCGCACCGCGCAGAGAATTTTTCCAGTACGCGGTTTCCCTGTCGAGGTGTCCCATTTTCACGTTCTCGGCCAGAGAATGAGCCCAATGGGTGAACGATGTGCGCACCTGGCCGAGAGATTCACCGAGGTACGCGCGTTCGAGGTCGGCCAGCAGAATTCGCCACGACACCCCGTCCATGACGAGGTGGTGGGCGGTGAGGAACAACTGCGGCGGCTTGTCGTGGAAGGTGAACAGCACCGCGCGCCACAGCGGTCCGGTGGTGATGTCGAGTGAGGTCTGCGCCCGCACCGCCTCGGTGTGCATGGCGGCCGCCGTGTCGTCCACTTCGGACAGATCGACGTGCCGGAGGATGTCGTGCGCTTCGGCGGGCGCGGGTTCCTGCACCCAGCCGCCGTCCGCGCGGGAGAACCGCATGCGGAGGGCATCGTGCCGTTCAGCGACACTGTTCAGGGCGGAGACGAGCTTCGGGACGTCCACTGAGGACAGCACCAGGTGCACGGACATGGTCAGCCGCCACGGATCGTCCATCCGCTCGAACAGCCAGGACTGGATCGGGCCGAGCGGGGCCGGGCCGCGGTCTTCCTCTTCGACGTGCTCGGCGGGCGCCTCGGGCCGGGCGACGTGGGCGAGTTCGGCGATGGTCTGGTTCCGGAACAGGTCCTTCGACGACATCGTCAGCCCCGCCTGCCGGGCGGCCGCGACGACCTGGATGCTGAGGATCGAATCGCCGCCGAGGCCGAAGAAGTTGTCCTCGACGCCGACACGGTCGACGCCCAGGACCTCCGACCAGACCCCGGCCAGAATCGTCTCGACGTCGGTGCGCGGCGCCGTGTAACGGTTTTCGGCCCGCGCGCCCGGCTCCGGCAATGCCCGGGTGTCGAGTTTCCCGTTGGCGTTGAGCGGCAGCCGCTCCAGAGCGACGAACACCGCCGGCAC
Source organism: Amycolatopsis sp. lyj-90 (assembly GCF_046549035.1). Taxonomy (NCBI): domain Bacteria; kingdom Bacillati; phylum Actinomycetota; class Actinomycetes; order Pseudonocardiales; family Pseudonocardiaceae; genus Amycolatopsis; species Amycolatopsis sp. lyj-90. The sequence goes on along the minus strand of NZ_JAJPWP010000001.1, from coordinate 339,583 downwards.
CATGTGCGCGGGCAGCGAGCGGCCGAGGAACTCCCGCAGCGCCGTCGTCCCGGGCACGGCGCCGGTCAGGTAGGCGACGAGCCGCCGGGCGTCCCCGGTGCCGTGGGCGACGACGGCCGCCGTCTCGACGTCGGGGTGGGCGATCAGAGCCGCTTCGATCTCGCCGGGTTCGATGCGGAACCCGCGGATCTTGACCTGGTGATCGGCCCGGCCGCGGTAGTCAAGCTCGCCGCCGGCGGTCCAGCGCAGCAGGTCGCCGGTGCGGTACATCCGGGTTCCTGGCGCGCCGAAGGGATCCGCGACGAACCGCGACGCGGTGAGGCCGGGGCGGTTGAGATAGCCGCGGGCCAGACCCGCGCCCGCGACGTACAGCTCGCCGGTCACGCCGGGCGGGACCGGGGCGAGATCCGCGTCGAGCACGTACGTCCGCAGGTCCGGGATCGGGACGCCGACGGTGGCCGTCCCGTCCGCTTCCAGTGGCCGGTGGGTCACGTGCACCGTGGTCTCGGTGATGCCGTACATGTTGACCAGCAGCGGTCCGTCCGGATGTCGCCGGTACCACTCCGCCAGCCGCGCCGGATCCAGCGCCTCGCCACCGAAGATCACGTACCGCAGGCTGAGCTCCGCCGAAGGCAGGGCACCGAGGCGGTAGAAGGCGGACGGCGTCTGGTTGAGGACCGTCACCCGCTGTTCGGCGAGCAGGGCCAGGAAGTCTTCCGGTTCGCGGACCGCGTCCTGCGGGACGACCACGAGCCTGCCGCCGTGCAGCAGCGCGCCCCACAGTTCCCAGACCGAGAAGTCGAACGCGTAGGAGTGGAACAGCGTCCAGACGTCCTGCTCGTCGAAACCGAACCAGTGGTCGGTCGAGGAGAACAGGCGGGTCACGTTCGCGTGCGGGATCAGCACGCCCTTGGGCACGCCGGTCGAGCCGGAGGTGTAGATGACGTAGGCGGTGTTGCCCGCCTCCACCCGCACCCGCGGCGTGGTGTCCGGCCACTCGCCTGCCTCGACCGATTCGACGACGCACACCGGACGCGCGTCCGTCAGCGTCGCCTCGATCCGGGCGGCCGGGTACGCCGGGTCGATCGGCAGGTAGGCCGCACCCGTCTTCAGTACCGCGAGCACGCCGACGACGAGGTCGGCCGTACGCGGCAAGCGGAGCGCGACCAGCTTTTCCGGTCCGGCGCCCTCGTCGATCAGCCGGTGGGCGAGGCGGTTGGCGCGCCGGTCCAGCTCGCGGTAGGTCAGCTCGGTACTCCCGCTCGTCACGGCGACGGCGTCCGGCGTGCGCGCCGCCTGCGCGGCGAACAGTTCGTGCAGGGCGGGCGCCGGTTCCGCGGCGGCCTTGCCGTTCCACTCCAGCAGCACCCGGTCACGTTCGGCGGGGCTGATCCAGGGCTGCTCGGCGAGAGACCGCTCCGGTGCCGACGCGATGCCGTCGAGCATCCGGCGGAGCCAGCCGGTCAGCCGTTCGATGGTGCCGGCGTCGAACAGGTCGGTGTTGTAGTTGACGAGCGCGTCGAGCCGTCCGGCGGTCTCCTGGAAGTGGATCGTGAGGTCGAAGCCCGCGGTCACGACCGGCGGGGCCACCTCCTCGACGTCCAGGCCGGTCATCGTGGGGCGGCTGTCCGGAGTGTTGTGCAGGACGACCAGAACCTGGCACAGCGGCGTGCGGCTGGTGTCGCGCTCGGGTTGCAGATCGTCGACGACCCGGTCGAAAGGCACGTCCTGGTGGGCGAAAGCGTCCAAGACGGTGTCGCGCACATCGCCGAGGAAGGTGTCGAAGCCGACCTTCAAGTCCACTGTGGACCGCAGGACGAGGGTGTTGACGAAGAACCCGATCAGGCCCTCGAGATCGGTGCGCTCACGACCGGAGACGACGGTGCCGACGGCGATGTCGTCCTGCCCGGACCAGCGGGCGAACAGCAGTTTGCTCGCGGCGAGCAGGGTCATGAACAGGGTGCCGCCCTGGTGCCGGGAAAGCTCCTTGAGCCGGGCGGTGGTCCCGGCGGGCACGCTGAACTCGTGCAGTGCGCCGTTCTTGGTCCGCACCGCCGGACGAGGCCGGTCGGTGGGCGGGTCCAGCGCCGGGACGCCGTCGAGCCGGTTGCGCCAGTAACTGAGCTGGGCGTCGGATTCGGTGCCCCGCAGGCGTTCCCGCTGCCAGACGGCGTAGTCGGCGTACTGCGCCGGCAGGGGCGGGAGGGACGGCTCCGCACCGCGGGCGAACGCGCTGTAGGACGCGGCCAGTTCGGCCAGCAGGACACCGGAGGACCAGCCGTCGGTGACGATGTGGTGCAGCACCAGCGTGAGCACGTGATCGCCGGGGGCGAGCCGGGTCAGCGCGACCCGCAACGACGGGCCGGTGTGCAGGTCGACGGGACCGGTCGCGGCGGCCAGCGCGGTGTCGAGATCGCCATCGGTGACGGCGACGTCGACGGCGTAAGGCGGATTGATCACCTGGACGCCGCGGCCGTCGACGGTCGCGAACGTCGTGCGCAGGGACTCGTGCCGGGCGACCAGCGCGGTCAAGGCGCGGTTCAGCGCGCGGACGTCCAGCTCACCGCGTAGCCGCAACGCGGTCGGTGACACGTATTCGGTGCTGCCCGGTTCGAATTCGTCGAGGAACCACAGTCGTTGCTGGGCGAAGGAAAGCGGTGCCTCGAACCGGCCGCCGTCGCGGGGCAGCAGCGGGATCGCCTCCCGCGGCGCCGTGCTCTCGGGCAGCCCGAGGGCGAGGCGGGCCGGGGTGGGCGCGGTGAAGACGAGCCGGGCGGGCACGTCGGCGCCCAGCGCGTCCCGGAGCCGCGCGACGACCCGGATCCCGAGCAGGGAATCCCCGCCGAGGTCGAAGAAGTCGTCGTCGACACCGACGCGTTCGACGCCGAGGACGTCGGACCAGATCTCGGTCACCAGCCGCTCGCGCTCGTCGCGGGGTGCGACGTACGGCGTGGCGGTGGCCTGCTCCGGATCCGGCAGGGCGCGCCGGTCCAGCTTTCCGTGCCGGGTCAGCGGCAGCCGGTCGAGACCGACGAACGCCGAGGGGACGAGGTGGCCGGGCAGGATCCGGTTCAGCGCGGTCCGCAGCCCGGCGGGGTTCGCGTCGCCGACGACGTAGGCGACCAGTTTGCCGTCCCGCGCGTCCACCGCGGCGTCCGAGACGTCCGGCTGCGCGCGCAGCACGGCCTCGACCTCGCCCGGTTCGATCCGGAACCCGCGGACCTTGACCTGCTCGTCGACGCGGCCGAGGTGTTCCAACTGCCCCTCGGCGGTCCACCGGGCGCGGTCGCCGGTGCGGTAGAGCCGGGCGCCGGGCGGGCCGAACGGGTCGGCGGTGAAGCGGTCCGCGGTCAGGCCCGGCCTGCCGAGGTAACCGCGGGCGAGCTGGGCGCCCGCCAGGCACAGTTCACCGGGAACCCCGGCCGGGACGAGGCGTGACCACTCGTCGAGGACGTAGGCCGTGACATTCCCCAGCGGCCTGCCGATCAGGGGCCGGTCGCCGGTGACCGGCGCGCAGGTCGCGTCCACTGTGGACTCGGTGGGTCCGTAGTAGTTGTGGACGGCCGTTTCGGACGCGGCGAGTTCGCGCCAGAGGTCCACGTCGAGGGCCTCGCCGCCGACCATCAGGAACCGTGGCCGGTGCTCGCCTTCGAGCAGTCCGGCGGGCAGCAGCTGGCGCAGGTAGGACGGCGTGACGTCGAGGAAGTCGACGTGCTCGTCCCGGACGTAGCGGGTCAGTCCGGCCGGGTCGAGACGGGTCTCTTCGGTGATGACGTGCAGTTCGTGGCCGTCCGCCAGCAGCACCGGGCCTTCCCACGAGGTGTCGAACGACAGGGTCGCGGTCAGCGCGACGCGCATCCGGTCGCGCCCGAACACGCTGCGGTGGTTGGCCAGCAGGTTGACCAGGGCCGAGTGGCCGACGACGACGCCCTTCGGCGTGCCTGTCGAGCCCGAGGTGTGGATGACGTACGCGGCGTCCGAAGGCCTGGGCGGCGCCGGTCGCGGCCCGTCGGAGGCGACCGTGAAGGTGTCGTCGAGCACGACCACCGGCCAGGTGTCCTCCAGCAGCACCCGGATCCGCTCGGGCGGCAGCCCCGGATCGATCGACAGGTGGACGGCGCCCGCCTTGAGCACGGCGAACAACGCGACGATCGCCTCGGCCGACCGCGGCAGCACCACCGCGACGACCCGGTCCGGACCGGCTCCGCGAGCGGCCAGGTCCGCGGCCAGGACGTCGGCGCGGGCGACGAGTTCGGCGAACGTCAGCCGGACGTCACCGCAGACGAGGGCGGTCTCGTCGGGCCGGGTCCGCGCCTGATGGTCGAGGAGGTCGACGACGGTCGTCGCGGGTACCTCCAGCCCATTGCTCCCCCAGAACAGCAGCCGGCGCTCTTCGGCGTCGTCGGTCAGCGGCAGGTCGGCGATCCGGCGGCCGGGTTCGGCGGCGATCCCGGCCAGCAGGCGGAGCAGGTGCCGGATCAGGCCGTCGATCGTGGCGGCGTCGAACAGTTCGGTGCTGTACTCGACGAGCCCGGCGAGCTCGCCGCCGGATTCCTCGAACTCCAGCGAGAGGTCGAAGTTCGCCGCGTCCCGCGCGACATCCGCCGGTTCCACGGCCAGCCCGGGAAACCCGGGTCCGGAACCGGTGACGGAATGCAGCAGCACCATGACGTCGAACAGCGGGTTGCGGCCGGGGTCGCGGCCCGCCTGCACGGCGTCGACGACGGCGTCGAAAGGCACGTCGTCATGGGTGAAGGCGTCCAGGACGGTCTGGCGGGCGCGGGTCAGGTGCTCGGTGAAGGACGCCGACCGGTCCACGGCCGAGCGCAGCACGACGGTGTTGACGAAGAAGCCGACGACCCGTTCGAGCTCCGGCCGTTCGCGGCCCCGCACGACGGTGCCGAGCGCGATGTCCTCCTGCCCGGTGTAGCGGGCGAACAACGCCTGGCACGCGCCGATCAGGACGGTGAACAGCGTGGTCTCCGACGACCGCGCCAAGTCGGCGAGGCGCCTGGCGACGTCCGTGGGGACGCTGAATTCCCGCACCGCGCCCGCGGTGCTCCGGACCGGTGGCCGGGGCCGGTCGGTGGGCAGGTCGAGGGGTTCGACGTCGGCGAGGTGCTCCTTCCAGTGATCGAGCCCTGCCCCGCGCGGTGGCCGATTTCGCTGCCATATGGCGAAGTCCGCGTACTGCACCGGCAGCGTGGGCAGGCGCGCGCCTTCGCCGTCGCGGTACAGCAGGCCGAGTTCTTCGGTCAGCACGCCCATCGACGCGCCGTCGGTGGCGATGTGGTGCACGCACACGAGCAGCACGTGCTCGGTCTCCGTGAGCCGTAACAGCACCGCGCGCAGCAACGGCCCGCGATGGAGGTCGAACGGCCGCGTGTACTCGACGCGCAGGACGTCCTCGAGGTCGTCCGGCGTGACGTCCACGACGGGCAGCACGACCTCGTAGGGCGGCTGGACGATTTGGACGCCTTCGCCGTCGATCTCGTCGAAGGTGGTCCGCAGCGGTTCGTGCCGGGCGACCAGCAGGCGCAGCGCGGTGGCCAGCGCGCCGTGGTCGAGCGACCCGGTCAGGCGCAGGGCGATCGCGCTGTTGTACTCCGGGTCGTCCGGCCTCAACCGGCTGAGGAACCACAGCCGTCGCTGGGCGGACGAAAGCGGGATCGGGCGGGAACGGTCGGCGGCGGCCGGGATCTCCGGCGCCGGTGCGGCCGTTCCCGCCATCCGCGCGCGCAGCGCCTCCCGCAGGTGGGCGGGCAGTGCCGCGATGCGGTCCTGTCTGGACGAGGTCATGGTGGCGTCCTCACGCTTCGGTTTCGGAGGCGAGGTTTTCGAGCTCGCCCAAGATGAGTTCCTCGACCGTTCCGGCCAGTCCCGCGACGGTGCGCGCGGTCAGGACGTCGGCCGGGGTGAGCCGGACGGCGAACAAGGCGCTGGCCTTGGCCGCGATGTGCAGGCTTCGCAGCGAATCCCCGCCCAGTGCGAAGAAGTTGTCGTCGGCGCCGATCCGGTCCACCCCGAGCACGTCGGCCCAGATCCCGGCGAGCGCCTGTTCGGTTTCGGTTTCCGGCTCGACGTGCCCGGAAACCGCCGCGGTGGGGGCGGGCAGTGCCTTCCGGTCGAGCTTTCCGTTGGCGCTGACCGGGATCCGGTCCAGCGCGACGAACGCCGACGGCACCAGGTAATCGGGCAGCGCCCCGGCCAAGGAGGCGCGCAGTGTCTCTTCGCCGGCGTCCGAGACGACGTAGGCGACGAGCTGCTTCAAGCCGGGCTGGTCCTCGCGGACCACGACGGCGGCCTGGGTCACGGCGGGATGCCGGGCCAGCACGGCCTCGACCTCGCCGGGTTCGACGCGGAACCCCCGCAGCTTCACCTGGTCGTCCGCCCGGCCGAGGAACTCGAGAGTGCCTTCGCCGGTCCAGCGGACGATGTCGCCGGTGCGGTACATGCGCTGTCCGGCCGGGGCGGCGAGGAAGCGGTCGGCGGTCAGGCCGGGACGGTTCCGGTATCCGCGAGCGAGTCCGGCCCCGGCGAGGTACAGCTCCCCCGGCACTCCCGGCGGGACCGGACTCAGGCCGGAATCCAGGACGCGGGCGACGATCCCGTCCAGCGGCCTGCCGATCGGGATCCGGTCCGGGACCGTCTCGTCCATCGGGTGGGCGGTGGCGAAGGTGGTCGTCTCGGTCGGGCCGTACCCGTCGACGACGCGCAGACCCGGGCAGGCGCCCAGGACCCGCCGCACGGCTTCGGCGGGCACGACGTCGCCGCCGGTCCACACCTCGCGCAGGCCGGTGAAGCAGTCCGGGCTTTCCTGCGCCAGCACCCGGAACAGGCCCGCGGTGAGCCACATCCCGGTCAGGCCGTGCTCGCGGATCAAGGTCCGCAACCGGTGCGCGTCGAGGTCGCCCTCCGGCGCGGTGACGACGCGGCCGCCGGTGAGCAGCGGCACCCACATTTCGTAGGTAGTGGCGTCGAAGGCCGCCGGGGAATGCAGCAGGACACGTTCATGCGCCCCGCCGCGGAACCGGCTGTCCCCGGCCAGTGCGGCGACATCACGATGCCGGACGGCGACGCCCTTGGGCGTGCCGGTGGACCCGGAGGTGTACATGACGTACGCCAGCTGGTCGGGATCGACGACGACGGAAGGATCACCGTCCGGCTCGTCGTCCACGGAGGACAGCCGGATGCTGTGCGGGTGGTCCGTGTCGGAGACGACGAACCGGACGCCGTCCAGCAGTGCCTTCTGGCGTTCCGCCGGGGCACGGGTGTCGAACGGGAGGTAGGCCCCGCCCGCCTTGACCACGCCCAGCTCGGCCACCACGGTGCCCGCCCTGCCGGTGGCGAGACCGACCGGTTCCTCCCGCCGCAGGCCGAGCCCGATCAGGCGGTTGGCCAGCCGGTTCGCTCGCCGGTTCAGCTCGGCGTAGGTGACCTGCTCACCGTCGAGGACGGCCGCGACCGCGTCGGGCCTGGCGCGGACCTGCTCGGCGAACAACTCCGGCAGCGACCGGGCCGGGGCTTCCGCACCGGTTTCCGTCCACTCCGCCAGCAGGAGCTCCTCGTCCGGGTTCAGCATCGACACCGCGGCGACCGCGCGATCGCCGTCTTCGACCAGCTCCCGCAGCAGCGTGAGCAGATGCCCGGCCAGGCGGGTCACCGTGGCGGCGTCGAACAGGGCGGGGTCGTACCCCAGGTCGACGGTCAGCTCACGGCCCGGCGAGGCGACGACGGTGAGCGGGAAGTTCGTCGTCTCCCGCGCCGAGAGGTCGCGCACGGTCAGGCCGTGCCCGGCTTCGGCGTCGGTGATCGGATAGTTCTCGAACACCACCAGGCTTTCGCAGAGGTTCACTCCCCCTGGCAGGTCCGCCCAGCCTTGGACCAGCGCGAGCGGCAGATGTCCGTGGCGGCGAGCCTCCGCCTGCCCCGCCTGCAGATCCGCGAGCCACTCGGCGACCCGGGTGCCGCGGCCGATCCCGATCCGGACCGGCAGCGTGTTGATGAAGATGCCGGTGATTTCGTCCACGTTCGTCACCTCGGGCGGGCGGCCGGAGACGGTGGACCCGAACACGACGTCGTCCTGCCCGCTGTAGGCCGCGAGCAGCAGCGCCCAGGCCCCTTGCAGGACCGCGTTGGGGGTGAGGCCGTGGCGTTTGACGAACGCGTCGAGCCGGGCGGTGGCGGCCTCGTCCAGCCGGACGGGCAGCCAGTCGGACGAACAGGCGATGTGCCCGGCCGCGGGCACCCGGTCGCCGGGAACCGGGGTCGGCCCCTCGACGCCGGCGAGGGTCCGGCGCCAGAAGCGTTCGGCGTCGGTCCGGTCCAGGCCGTCCAGCCACGCGAGGTAGTCGCGGAACGGAGGCCTGGCGGGCAGGGTCTGCCCGGCATAGGCACCGCAGACATCGGAAAGGACGTGGAAGACGCTCCAGCCGTCGAGCAGCGCGTGGTGGAACGTCCACAGCACCTGGACCTCGGTCGCCGACAACCGCGCCAGCGCCACCCGCATCAGCGGCGCGGCCGCGAGATCGAGCCCTTGTTCGCGATCCTCGGCAAGGAGCCGCTGGAGGTCCTGACCGGGCTCGTCGAACAGGCGGACCGGGAGCCGTGCCTCGCGGCGCACGACCTGCAGGGGTTCCTCGACCCCGGCCCAGACGAACTCCGTCCGCAGGACCGGCGTCCGGTCGACGACCCGCTGCCACGCGTCGGCGAGCCGGTCGAGGTCGGTGACACCTTCGAGGACGAACGTCGCTTGCTCGACGTACATGCCTTGCGCGGTCTGGGAAAGCCCGTGGAACACCATCCCGCCCTGCATCGGCGTGACCGGGTAGACGTCCTCGACCGCGCGGCCGTCGCCGACCAAGGCGTCCACTGTGGACTGATCGAGGGCGGCCAGCGGGTAGTCCGACGGGGTCCGGCCACCGGCTTCCGGTGCGGCACAGTGCGCGATGATCTCGCGCAAGGCCGTCAGCATCCGTTCCGCCAGGTCTTCGACGGTGTCACGAGGGTGCCGGGTGGTGACGTGCGCCCACGTCAGCTCCAGCGTCCCGGCCACGACGCGGCCGACGATGTCGAGCGTGTGGGCGGCGGACGCGGCCGGGTCCACGTCGGCGTCGAGGGCGCCGGTCCGGAACGCGCCCTCCTCGGCGTCGTCGAACCGGCCGAGGTAGTTGAAGCCGACCTGGGCATCGATGTCCGGCGCGGTGCCGGTCAGGTAGCGCAGGGCGCCGTAACCGATCCCCCGCCGTGGCACGGCCCGGAGCTGTTCCTTCACCGACTTGAGTGCCGCGCCCCAGCCGTCCGGGACGTCCAGCGCCACCGGGAACATGCTGGTGAACCAGCCGACCGTGCGGGACAGGTCGACGTCGTCGAACAGTTCCTCGCGGCCGTGGCCCTCCAGGTCGATCACCGGGGTCTGCCCGGTCCAGTCCCGCAGTACACGGCCCAAGGCGGCGAGCAGGACGTCGTTGACCTGCGTGCGGTAGACCTCGGGCACGTCCCGCAGGAGCGCGCGGGTCTCCTCGGCGGTGAGCCGGACGGTCACTTCGCCGGTGTCGGCGATCCTGGCCGGATCGTCGGCCGGCACCGCCGGAATTCCTTGCCAGTGCGCCAGTTCGTCGTCGAAACCACCCGAGGCGGCATGGTCGGCGACCCGCCGGGCCCAGGCCAGGTACGACGTCGTCTTCGGCCCGAGTTCGCCGCCGCGATAGGCGGTTTCCAGGTCTTCCAGCAGGATCCGCCAGGAAACGCCGTCGATGACGAGGTGGTGCGCGGCCAGCGTCAGCCGCCGTCCGTCGAGCACCGCCGCCAGCAGCGGGCCCCGTTCGAGGTCGAACGCGATCCCGTCCGTGAGCAGATCCACCGCGCGGACCGGTTCGCCGTGCTGGCCCTGGCCGCGCTCGAACCGCAGCCGCAGCCCGTCATGGTGCGCCCAGACGGTTTCCAGCGCGCGGCGCAGTGCGGCCTCGTCGACGTCCTCGGTGAACTCCAGCACTACTCGCTGGTCGAACCGCTCCGGCTGGGTGGCGAAGTACCAGTGCTGGATCGGGGTGAGCGGCGCCATCCCGGTGACCGGCCCCTGCTCGGCCAGCGGCCCGGTGTCGCCACCGGCGTGCGCGGCCAGCGCCGAGAGGGTCGGATGCCGGAAGACGTCGTGCGGCAACAGGATCAGCCCGGCGCGGCGGGCACGCGACACGACCTGGATGCTGAGGATCGAATCGCCGCCCAGCTCGAAGAAGTTGGCTTCGGCGCCGACTTCCGCGACCCCGAGGACGTCCGCCCAGATCCCGGCGAGGGCCCGTTCGGCCTCGGTCGACGGCGCGGTCCGGGCGCTCTTGTCGCCGAAGTCCGGGGCGGGCAGGGCGCGCCGGTCGATCTTCCCGTTGGCGGTCAGCGGGAACCGGCCGAGCCGGACGAACGCGGCCGGGACCATGTAGTCCGGCAGGGTCTGCCCGAGGAATCCGGCGAGGCCGTCCGCGTCGCCGGTGTAGTAGGCGACGAGCCGTTTGACGCCCTGGTCCTGCCTGGTCAGGACGGCGGCCTGGCCGACACCGGGATGGGCGGTCAGCGCGGTTTCGATCTCCGCGGGCTCGATCCGGAAGCCGCGGACCTTGACCTGCTCGTCGGCGCGGCCGGTGTACTCCAGTTCTCCGCGCGGGTTCCAGCGGGCGAGGTCGCCGGTGCGGTACATCCGCTCCCCCGGCGGGCCGAACGGGTCGGGCCGGAACCGGTCGGCGGTCAGCGCCGGATCGCCGAAGTACCCTCGGGCGAGCCCGGCCCCGGCGATGTACAGCTCGCCGGGCGAGCCTTGCGGCGCGAGTCGCTGCTCCGCGTCGAGGACGTAGGCGCGCATGTTGTCGAGCGGCTTCCCGATCGGCACGACGCCGGGAACGTCGTCCGGGATGCGGTGCGAGGTGGCGAAGGTCGTCGTCTCGGTGGGGCCGTAGCCGTCGACGACGACCGTGCCCGGGCACGCCTCCCGCACCCGCCGGACCGCGGCGGCCGGGACGACGTCGCCACCCGCCCAGACCTCGCGCATGCCGCGGAAGGTCTCCGGCGCCTCTTGCGCCAGCAACCGGAACAGACCGGCGGTGAAGAACGCCCCGTGGATCTCGTACCCGGCGATGACGCGCCGGAGGGTGTCCACGTCGAGGTCGCCGGGCGGTGCCACGACGACGATGCCGCCGTTGAGCAGCGGGACCCAGAGTTCGTAGGTGGAGGCGTCGAAGGCGGGCGACGCGTGCAGCAGGACCCGCTCGTGCGCCACGAACCGCCGGTCCGCCGCCAGGGCGACGACGTCACGCTGGCGGACCGCCACACCCTTCGGCTTCCCCGTCGAACCCGACGTGTACATCACGTACGCGAGGTTGTCCGGCGACGCCGGGGCGAGCGCCACGTCCGCGGTCCGGCCGTCGGGGACGACGATCTGTCCCTTGTGGACAGCGGAAGCGGTACGAGCCCGGTCGGTGACGAGGATCGGCACGCCGTCCAGCAACATCGTCAGCCGCGGCACGGGCGCCCGGGTGTCCAGCGGCAGGTAGGCCGCGCCGGCCTTGATGATGGCGAGTTCGGCGACGACCAGGTCCGCTGAGCGGTCCATGAGCACGCCGACGACCGTTTCGGGACCGGCGCCGAGGGAGGCCAGATGCCGGGCGAGCCGGTCGGCGCGCTCGTCCAGTTCCGCGTACGTCAGGTGGACGTCGTCGCCGGTGAGGGCGACCGCGCCGGGAGTGCGCGCGACCTGGCGGGCGAAGAGCTCGGCGAGACTTCCTTCCGGCAGGGGGTGCGCGGTGTCGTTCCAGTCGCCGAGGATCTGCAGCCGTTCGGCCTCGGTGAGCAGATCGATGCCGTCGAGCGGGCGGTTCAGGTCCTCCGCGAACGCGTCGAGCACGCCGAGGAGCTGCCGCGTGATCCGCTCGGCCGTCGCGGTGTCGAAGACCTCGGTGTCGTAGCCGACGTCGAGGGTCAGCCGCTCCCCCGGCGAGGCGACGACGCTGATCGGGTAGTTCGTCGTTTCGGCCGCGTCCACGTCGCGCAAGCGCAACCCGTCCGACTCCTTCGTCGCGGCGTCGATCGGGTAGTTCTCGAAGACGACGATGCTGTCGAACAGACCGCCGTCGCTTCCGCTCCACGCCTGCAGTTTCGTCAGCGGCAGATGCCCGTACCGGCGCGATTCCACCTGCCTGTCCTGCAACTCCGCCAGCCACTTCGCGACCGGGGCGCGCTCGGTGGCGACCCGCACCGGCAGCGTGTTGATGAAGATGCCGGTGATGTCGTCGGCACCGGCCAGTTCGACCGGACGGCCGGACACGGTGGTGCCGAAACAGACGTCGCGTTCGCCGGTGAGCCGGGACAGCACGAGCGCCCACGCGCCCTGCAGGACGGTGTTCATCGTCAGTCCCGCCTTCCGCGCGGCGTCCTTGAGCCGCGCGGAGCTCTCGACGGGCACCCGCAGCCACTCGGCCGACCGGCTCGTGTGGTCCTGAGCCGTGAGCCGGGCGGGAGCGGTGAAGTCGCCGAGTTCGCGGCGCCAGTGCCGTTCCGCCTCGGTGTCGTCCTGGCGGTCCAGCCAGGCCACGTAGTCGCGGAAGGGCGGCCGCTCGGGCAGTTCGTTCCCGGCGTAGGCGGCGAAGACGTCGGACAGCACCCCGAACACGCTCCAGCCGTCGAGCAGGAGGTGGTGGAACGTCCACAGCACGCGGACTTCCGTGTCCGAAAGCCGCGCCAAGGTCAGCCGCAGCAAGGATTCCCCGGCCAGGTCGAGCCCTTCGGCACGGTCTGCGGCCAGGACCTCCTGCCAGAACCGCTCCTGTCCAGCGGGAGTATGGCCACGCCAGTCGAGCCGGGTGACCGGGACGGTCACCTTCCGCCGCACGACCTGTACGGGTTCCGGCACGCCCTCCCAGGCGACCCGCGTGCGCAGCACGGGCGTGCGGTCGACGACCCGTTGCCAGGCCCCGACCAGCGCCCCGACGTCACCGGCGCCTTCAAGGACGAACCCGACCTGCTGGAAGTAGAGCCGTTCTTCCTGCTGGGAAAGGGAATGGAACACCATTCCCGCCTGCATCGGCGTGAGCGGGTAGAGATCCTCGACCGCGCGGCCGTCACCGGCCAGGGCGTCCACCGTGGCTTGGTCGAGGGTGATCAGCGGGAAGTCGGACGGGGTCCGCCCGCCGGCCCCCGGGGCGGCGCAGTGCGCGACGATCTCCCGCAACGCCGCCAGCATCGCCGTGGCCAGTTCGTCCACAGTGGACTCGTGGTGGACGCCGTCGGTGTAGTACCAGGTCAGTTCGAGTTCGCCGGACTCCACGCGGCCGACGACGTCGAGCAGATGCGCTCGCGCCGAACGTTCGCTCTCGTCGGATTCCAGCCTGCCCGAGGTGAACCGCCCGAGGTAGTTGAAGCTCACCGCCGGGTCGATCTCCGGTGCGGTCCCGGCCAGGTAGCGCAGGGCGCCGTAGCCGATCCCGCGTCGCGGAACCGCCCGCAGCCCCTCCTTCACCGACTTCAGCGCGACACCCCAGTCGTCCGGGACGTCCAGCGCGACCGGGAAGACGCTGGTGAACCAGCCGACCGTCCGGGACAGGTCGACGTCGTCGAACAGGTCCTCGCGCCCGTGTCCTTCCAGGTCGATCACCGGGACCCGGCCCGTCCAGTCCCGCAGCACGCGGCCGAGCGCGGCCAGCAGGACGTCGTTGACCTGCGTGCGATAGGCGGCGGGCACTTCCCGCAGCAACGCTTCGGTCTCCGCCTCGGGAAGCCGCACGGTGACCTCGCGCATCGAGGCGACCGTGGCCTCTCCCTCGCCGTCGACCGGGATCGAGGTGTCGCCGGGAAGTCCGCGCCAGTAGGCCAGTTCGTCGTCGAATCCGCCGTCGGCGGTGTGCTCGGCGAGCTTGATCGCCCACTCCCGGAAGGACGTCGTGCGCGGCCCGAGGTTGATCGGCTCGCCCCGTAACGCCTGGGCATAGCCGCGGTCGAAGTCCTCGGCGAGGACTCGCCAGGAGACGCCGTCGACGACGAGGTGGTGCACGGCGAGGGTGACGTCGCCCTCGGAGATGTCGAGGCGGATCAGCGGTGTCTCGGCGCCGACGGGACCGTTCTCCTGCCTCCGGCCGTCGTCGGTGAACCGCATCCTCAGGGCGTCATGGTGCTCGAGGAGCGCGTCCACGGCCTTGCGGGCCGCGGCGGGATCGATACTTTCGGGTCCTAAGTGGACGAACTGGTGGAAGTGCCCCGGATCGGCGGTCTGGGTCGCGAAGAACCAGCGCTGGATCGGGGTGAGCGGTACGTCGCCGCTGACCGGTCCGCGTTCGACCGCCTCCGTGGCGGTGCGCGCCGCGGCGGCGAGCGCCGCCGGGGTGCGGTGGGCGAACAGGTCGCCGGGGAGCAGTTCGAGCCCGGCGCGGCGGGCCCTCGACACCACCTGGATGCTGAGGATCGAGTCGCCGCCCAGTTCGAAGAAGTCGTCGGTCGCGCCGACCCGTTCGACGCCCAGCACCTCGGCCCAGATGCCGGTGAGCACGCGTTCGCGGTCGGTCCGCGGCGCCACGTGGTCGCGGACCCCGAAGTCGGGGGTGGGCAGGGCGGTGCGGTCGAGCTTTCCGTTGACGTTGACCGGGAACTTCTCCAGCCGTACGAAGGCGGCCGGGATCATGTAGTCCGGCAGGGTCCGTCCCAGGAACTCTCCGAGTCCCTCGGTTTCGCCGACGACGTAGGCGACCAGCCGTTTCACGCCGCCGTCCGCGCGGGCCAGCACGGCCGCCTGTTCGACGTCCGGGTGCTCGCCCAGCGCGGCCTCGATCTCGCTCGGTTCGACGCGGAAGCCGCGGATCTTGACCTGTTCGTCCACCCGGCCGACGAATTCGAGGGCCTCGTCGTCGTTCCAGCGCACGACGTCGCCGGTGCGGTACATCCGCTCCCCCGGCGGCCCGAACGGATCCGCGACGAACCGGTCGGCGGTCAGCCCGGGACGCCCAAGGTAGCCGCGCGCGAGCCCGGCCCCGGCGAGATGCAGTTCGCCCGGGGCGCCCGGCGGGGCGAGCCGGAGGGCGTCGTCGAGGACATAGCCGCGGGTGTTGTCCAGCGGTGCCCCGATCGGCACGACGTCGGGGATCTCGCCGGGCAGCGGGTGCACGGTCGCGAAGGTCGTGGTCTCGGTGGGGCCGTAGACGTCGGCGACCAGGGTGCGCGGGCACGCGTCCTGGACCCGGCGCAGCGCGACGGCGGGCACGGCGTCGCCGCCGGTCCAGACCTCCCGCACGCCGGCGAACATCTCCGGCGCTTCCTGCGCCACGAGCCGGAACAGACCGGTCGTCATGAAGACCCCGGTGACCTCGTGCGTGGTGATCACCCGGCCGAGAGTGTGGACGTCGAGGTCGCCCGGCGGGGCCAGGACGACCGTGCCGCCGTTCAACAGCGGCACCCACAGCTCGTACGTGGACGCGTCGAACGCCTGCGGCGAGTGCAGCAGAACCCGGTCGTGGGCCACGAAGCGCTGATCGGCCGCCAGGGCGAGGACGTCGCGATGCCGGGCGGCGACACCCTTCGGTTTCCCGGTCGAACCCGACGTGTAGATGACGTAGGCGAGTTGCTCGGGGTCGGCCGTCACGGCGGGCGGGGTCTCCGGTGAGCCGTCCGCGCCGGTGACGATCACCCCGTCGTGGATCTCTTCGGCGGTGGACAGCCAAGCCTGGTCGGCGACGACGACGTCGGCCCCGGCTTCGCTCAGCAGCAGCCGCAGCCGCTCAGCGGGCGCGCGCAGGTCCAGCGGCAGGTAGGCGCCGCCCGCCTTGACGATCGCGAGTTCGGCGACGACGAGCTCGGGTGAGCGGTCCATCAGCACCGCGACCCGGTCTTCGGCCCGCACTCCGAGCTCGCGCAACCGGTTCGCCAGCCGGTTCGCGCGGACGTCGAGTTCGCCGTAGGTGACGGTCCGCTCGTCGGTCACCAGCGCGACTGCTCCCGGGTTCCGGCGCACACACGCCGCGAACAGCTCGGGCACCGTCCCGGCGGGCACTTCCCGGGCGGTGGCGTTCCGCTCGCGGAGCAGGTGCCGGATCTCGGGCTCGGCCAGCATCGGCACCCGCGTCACCGGCTCGTGCGGTGCGTCCGCGAAGCCGCGGATCAGCGTTCCGAGGTGCCCGGCGAGCCGTCCGGCCAGTTCCGGGCTGATCAGCGCGGGATCGTGGGTCAGCAGCAGGGACAGCCGCCGGCCCGGGTACGCGACGACGCCGAGCGGGTAGTTGGTGCGCTCGTCCGCGCGGACGTCGCGCAACCCCGCCAGATCCGCGACCGGGTAGTTCTCGAAGACGATGATGCTGTCGAACAGGCTGCCGCCGTCGTCGCTCCAGGACTGCAACCGCGGCAGGCCGACGTGACCGAAGCGGCGTGATTCCGCCTGTGCCGACTGCAGTTCCCGCAGCCAGTCGACGAGGCCGCGCTCGGGGTCGAGCTTCACCCGCACCGGCAGGGTGTTGATGAACAGACCGGGGATGTCGTCCGCGCCGGGCAGTTCGACCGGGCGGCCGGACACCGTCGCACCGAAGCACACCTCGGACTCGCCGCTGTAGCGAGCCAGCAGGACCGCCCAGGCGCCTTGGACGATGGTGTTGAGCGTCAGGTGGTGCCGTCGCGCGAACGCCTGGATCCCGGCGGTCGCGGCGTCGTCGAGCTCCATCGGGATCCGGGCGGTCGAGCTGGCCGAGTGAGCGCGGGTTCCGCGGTCACCCGGTAGCGGAGTCGGCGTCACCCCGGCGAGTTCGGCCCGCCAGTGGGTTTCGGCCGCCGCGTCGTCCTGCGCGGCGAGCCAGGCGGCGTAGTCGCGGAACGGACGCCGCGTCGGCAGCTCGTCGCCGCGCAGCAGGGCGAGGACGTCGGAGAGGACCCCGAAGACGCTCCAACCGTCGAGCAGCACATGGTGGAAGGTCCAGATCACGCGGACCGACGTCGCGGATTCCCTGGCGATGACCAGCCGCATGAGCGGGGCACGGGTCAGATCGAGGCCCTCGGCGAGGTCTTCGGCCAGCCGCCGTCGCATCGCCTCCTCGGAGTCCACTGTGGACCAGTCCGGATAGGACACCGGGACCTCGACGGAGCGCCGCACGACCTGCAGCGGCCGGGGCACTCCCTCCCAGACGATCCGGCTGCGCAGCACCGGCGTGCGCTCGACCACCCGCTGCCAGGCCGCGCCGAGCGCGTGGGGGTCGGGGACGTCGTCGAGGGCGAAGGAGACCTGTTCGAAGTAGTTCCGGTCGCCAGGCTGGGCGAGCCCGTGGAACACCATGCCCGCCTGCATCGGCGTCAGCGGGTAGACGTCCTCGACGTCCCGGCCGTCACCGACGAGACCGTCCAGAGTGGACTGATCGAGGCCGGCCAAGGGGAAGTCCGACGGTGTCCGCCCGCCCGCGCCGGGTTCGGCGCAGTGCCCGAGGAGTCCACGCAGGTTCTCCAGCATGCCGGCGGCCAGCCGGATCACGGTGGCCTGATCGTGCACGCCTTCCGCGTAGTGCCAGGTGAATTCCAGCGTGTCGCCGGTGACCTGGCCGACCACGTCGAGCAGATGCGGGCGGACGCCGCCGGGGTCGGCGTCCAAGGACAGTTCGCCGGGCGCCCCGGTGTAGAGCTCGCCGGGCAGGTCGAACTGGCCGAGGTAGTTGAAGCTGATCTGCGGGTCGACGGCCGGGGCCGTGCCGGAGAGGTAGCGCAGGGCGCCGTAGCCGATGCCGCGTCGCGGGACCGCCCGCAGCCGCTCCTTCACGGTTTTGAGCGCCTTGCCCCAGTCGTCCGGGACGTCGAGCGCCACCGGGAACAGGCTGGTGAACCAGCCCACCGTGCGCGACAGATCGACGCCGTCGAACAGTTCCTCGCGGCCGTGGCCTTCCAGATCGATCACCGGCACCTGGCCGGTCCACTCCCGCAGGGTCCGGCCGAGCGCGGTCAGCAGGATGTCGTTGACCTGCGTCCGGTAGACGTCGGGCACCTGCCGCAGCAGGGCCTTGGTCTCCCCCGCGGTCAGCCGGACCGTGACCGCGCGTGTCCGGGCGACGGTGTTGGCGCCGGTCCCGTCGACGGGGATCGGGGCGACGGCGGGGATCGCGCGCCAGTGCTCCAGTTCGTCGTCGAAGCCGCCGTCTTCGGTGAACGTGGACAACCGTGCGGCCCACTCGCGGAACGAAGTCGTCCGCGGCCCGAGATCGGCCTGCTGGTACGCCCGGTCGAGGTCGTCGAGCAGGATCCGCCACGACACCCCGTCGACGGCCAGGTGGTGGGCGGACAGGTGCAGGAAACGCCGCTCGGGCGGGCCGGAGAGCGACCAGCGCAGCAGCGAATGCCCGGCTTCGGGACCGGTGACGTGCAGACGCCATCGGTCACCGTCGCGGGTGAACCTCGTGCGCAGCGCGTCGTGGTGCTCGATCAGCGTGGCGAAGGCGGTGGCGAGCGCGGCCTCGTCGGTGCCCGCGGCCAGTTCGACCGTGATGGCCTGGTCGAACCGGTCCGGGTCGGGGATCGTGTCGAAGAACCAGCGCTGGATCGGGGTCGCCACGACGTCCCCGGACACGGGCCCTTGGTCCGGCTTCGCCGAGACGTCGGTCAGGGTCGGGGCGAGCGCGGCGATGGTCTGGTGGCGGAACAGGTCGGCCGTGGTGATCGCCAGCCCGACCCGACGAGCCCGCGCGCTGACCTGGATGCTGAGGATCGAGTCGCCGCCGAGGGCAAAGAAGTTGTCCTCGACGCCGACGCGGTCCAGGCCGAGGACGTCGGCCCAGATTCCCGCGAGCACGGCTTCCCGCTCGGTCCTCGGCGCCGTTCCCCCGCTCTCGGCGGACTCGAACCGCGGCTCCGGCAGGGCGCGCCTGTCGACCTTCCCGTTGGCGTTCAAGGGGAGCGCGTCGAGGACGACGAACGCCGAGGGCACGAGGTAGTCCGGGAGGGTTTGGCCGAGGGTGCCGCGGAGCACGTCTGTGTCCACTGTGGAACCGTCGGCCGCCACGACATAGGCGACCAGGTGTTTGCGGCCACCGGAGGTGCGCGCGGTCACCACCGCCTGCGCCACCTCGGGTTCGGCGCTCAGTGCGCTCTCGACCTCGGCGGGTTCGACCCGGAAGCCCCGGATCTTGAGCTGGTCGTCGGCGCGGCCGGCGAACTCGAGCGTCCCGTCGGCGCGCCACCGCCCGCGGTCCCCGGTGCGGTACATGCGTTCGCCGGGAGCGCCGAACGGGCAGGCGACGAAACGGTCGGCGGTCGCGCCGGGCCGGGCGGCGTAACCCCGGGCGAGCCCGGGACCGGCCACGCAGATCTCGCCGAGCGCGCCGCGCGGGACCGGGCGCAGGCCTTCGTCGAGGACGTAGACGCGCATGCCGGTCAGCGGGGTCCCGATCGGGATCGTCTCGGGGACCGCGTCGGCGGACGCCATCCGGAACGAGGTCGCGAACGTCGTGGTCTCGGTCGGACCGTAGCCGTCCACGACCGCGACACCGGGGCAGCTGTCCAGTACCCGGCGCACCGCCCCGGGCGGGACGACGTCACCGCCGGTCCAGACTTCCCGCAGTCCCCGGAAGCATTCCGGGGTGTCACCGGCGAAGAGCCGGAACAGGCCCGCGGTGAGCCAGAGCGCGGTGACGCCGTGCCGTGCGGTCAGCTCCCGCACGACGTCGGCGTCGACGTCCCCCGGCGGCGCGACGACCACGGTGCCGCCGTTCAGGAGCGGGACCCAGAGTTCGTAGGTGGAGGCGTCGAAGGCCAGGGGCGAGTGCAGCAGCACGCGTTCGTGGGCACCGCCGGTGAACCGGGGGTCGGTGGCCAGCGCCACCACGTCGGCGTGCCGGACGGCCACTCCCTTCGGCACCCCGGTGGAGCCCGACGTGTACTCGACGTAGGCCAGGTTCGCGGGATCGGCAACGACCGTGGCCGCGTCCCCGGTGGCGGGCAGGGTCAGGATGTGTCCGTTGTGGACGGTGGCGGCGGTGTCGTGCCAGGTCACGTCGGTGAGCAGGACCGCCGTGCCGTCGAGGAGCAGCCGGAGGCGATCGGCGGGGGCGCGCAGGTCCAACGGCAGGTAGGCGGCACCTGCCTTGAGGATCCCGAGCACCGCCACGACCAGGTCGGCCGAGCGGTCCATCAGCACGCCGACCCGGTCTTCCGGGCGCACGCCGAGCGCGATCAACCGTCCTGCGAGCCGATCGGCCCGGGCGCTCAGCTCGCCGTAGTCGAGGCTGTCGTCACCGAAGAGCACGGCAGGGGCGTGCGGATGCTGCTCGACGTGGTGGTCGAACAGCCGCGTGATGGTCATCGACGGGGCGGGGTCCGGCGCGGGCAGGGACCGGTGGTCGGCCGCGGTGAGCAGCGGAAGGTCGCCCACCGGGCGGCCGGGGTCGGCGGCGATCCCGGTGAGGAGGGCTTCCAGGCTCGCGGTCAGCTGTTCGATCGTCTCGCTGTCGAACAGCGCGGTGGCGTACTCGACGGTGACCCGCAGGCCGTCCGGCCGCGGCCAGAACTCGATGACCAGGTCGAACCGGGCCGACGGCCGGGGCAGGTCGTACTCGCTCACCGTCAGGCCCGCGACCTCACGCGGGTTGACGAGCGGGGTCTGCAGGACGACGACGGCCTGGACCAGCGGCGTTCGCGACGGATCGCGTTCAGGCTGCACCTCGTCGACGACGCGGTCGAACGGGACGTCGCCGTGCGCGAACGCCTCCAGCACCGTCTCCCGGAAGCCGGAGAGGAAGGACGCGAACGGCCGCGTCCGGTCGACCTGCGAGCGCAGGACGAGGGTGTTGACGAAGAATCCGGTCAGCGCTTCCCATTCGGGCCGGTCCCGGCCGGAGACCGCGGTGCCGACCGCGATGTCACGCTGGCCGCCGTAAGCGGACAGGAGGACCTGCACCGCCGCCGTCAGCGTCATGAACAGCGTCGCGCCGTGCGGACGTCCCGCGGCGGTGAGCTCTCCGGCCAGCTCGGCGGGCAGGTCGTGCCGGTGCACGGCGCCCTCGGTGCCGCGCTGAGGCGGCCTCGGCCGGTCGGCCGGGAAGGCGAGCGGCTCGAGGCCGTCGAGCGTCTCCCGCCAATACCGCAGCTGATCCGCGTTGCCGGACCGCTGCCGCCAGAGCGTGTAGTCGCGGTACCCCAGCGTCAAGGCGGGCGGGCTGATCCCGGCGTAGAAGTCCAGCAGCTCGCCGGTCAGGACACCGATCGACCGGCCGTCGGTGACGATGTGGTGCTGGCACAGCACGAGCAGGTGTTCGTCCGGGCCCTGGGCGAAGAGCGTGGCCCTGGTCAGCGGGCCGGTGCGCAGATCGAACGGCGCACTCAGCTCCTCCGCCAAGGTGGCGTCGTCCGCGGCGGACTCCGCGATCCGCAGCGGTATCGCGCCCGTGTCCGCGATCCGTTGGACACCTTCGCCCTCGACGGAATCGAAGGTCGTGCGCAGGGATTCGTGGCGTGCGCAGAGCTCCGCCAGTGCTCCGCGCAGGGCGTCGAGATCCAGCGGACCGGACAACCGGAGGCCGACCGCGGTGTTGTACTCCGCGCTGCCACCGGTCAGTTCGTCGAGGAACCACAACCGCCGCTGGGCCGGGGAAAGCGGGAGAACGTCCGACCTCGCCGCGACGGGGATCGCGATTTCGTCGCTCCGGGGCGCTTCGTCGAGCAGCCGCACCAGTCCGGCGACGTTCGGGGCGTCGAACACCGCCCGCGCCGACAGGTTCGCACCGAAAGTCCGGCGCAGTCGCGACAACGCCTGCACGGCGAGGATCGAGTCACCACCGAGGGCGAAGAAGTCGTCGTCGGTGGCGGTGATGCTCACCCCGAGCACGTCACCCAGGATCCGGGCCACGGTGCGTTCGGTTTCCGTCCGCGGCTCGGCTTCACCGGCCACCCGGTCCTCCGGCGGCGCGGGCAACGCGCGGCGGTCGACCTTTCCGTTGGCGCTCAGAGGAAGCGTGTCGAGCACGACGAACGCCGACGGAACCATGTAGTCCGGCAGCGACGCGGCCGCGACCTGCTTCAGATCCCCGAGCACCTCGCCCGGACGGGCGACGACGTAGGCGACCAGCCGTTTGACGCCCGGCCGCTCCTCGCGGCTGACGACAACGCTCTCCTGCACACCGGGTGCGGCGGCGAGCACCGATTCGATCTCGCCGAGTTCCACCCGGAAGCCGCGGACCTTGACCTGATCATCGGCGCGGCCGAGGAACTCCAGCTCACCGTTCTCGTTGTACCGCACCAGATCCCCGGTGCGGTACCGGCGGTCGCCGGGCACGTCGGAATCGGCGACGAACCGGTCGGCGGTCGCGCCCGGCTTGCCCCAGTAGCCTCGCGCCAGGCCGGCCCCGGCGAGGTACAACTCCCCCGGCTCTCCCGGCGGGACCAGGTTCAGCGCGGAATCCAGGACCTGTCCGCGAACGCCGTCGAGCGGGCGCCCGATCGGCACGGCGTCGGGGACCCCGGCCACCGAGGACATGGGGTGGGACGTGGCGAACGTGGTGGTCTCGGTCGGGCCGTACCCGTCGGTCACCGTCAAACCGGGGCAAGCGCGCAGCACCCGCCGCACGGCCGGGGCCGGGACGACGTCGCCGCCGGTCCACACCTCCCGCACGCCGCGGAAGCAGTCCGGCGCCTCGTGCGCGACGACCCGGAACAGGCCCGCGGTCAGCCACAGCGCGGTGACCAGGTGCCGCGACAGGGTTCCCCGCAGTGCTTCCACGTCCAGGTCGCCCGGTGACGCGACCACCACCGTCCCGCCGTTGAGCAGCGGCACCCACAGCTCGTAGGTCGAGGCGTCGAACGCGGCGGGCGAGTGGAACAGCACCCGGCGGTGCGCGTCTCCGGTGAACCGGCTGTCGGTGGCCAACGCCACGACGTCACGGTGCCGGACGGCCACCCCCTTGGGCGTCCCGGTCGACCCCGAGGTGTGCATGAGGTAGGCCAGCTGGTCGGCGTCCACCCGCGGCAGCGCCGATTCCGGCTCCGGAAGCGGTTGTCCGGCGATCACGACGTGTCCACTGTGGATGCTCGCGGACCGCTCGGGCTGGTCGGTCACCACCAGCGACACACCGGCCGTGGCCAGTGTCAGCCGCACCCTGCTGTCCGGCGCCCGCCGGTCGAGAGGCACGTAGACGCCGCCCGCGAGCACGATCGCCAGCTCCGCCACGACCAGTTCGGCGGATCGCTCGATCAGCACCCCGACCCGGTCCTCGGCCCGCAGGCCCAGCCGTCGCAGGTGTGCGGCGAGCCGTCCGGCGCGATCCGCCAGTTCGGCGTAGGTCAGCCTGACCTCGCCGTCGACGGCGACGGCGTCCGGGGCCGAACGCACCCTGTCGGCGAACAGTTCCGGCAGGGCGGCGGTTCTCTCGGCGTCCGTGGCGGCCGCCGTGTCTCGCACGGTCATCGTCTTTCGCACCTTCCAGGCACAACAAGGAATCCCACCGAAGTGGGCAAAGGGGACGGGGTGGAGGAAACGCGTCAGCGACGTCCGGCGAGACGGCCGCCGACCTCGATCGCGGTCGCCTTGCCGGGCGCGCCGCGCAACCGGCCGCAAGGCGTCGCATCACCGGTGGCCGGGTCGCGAACCGCGATGGTGGCGTCGTCGTGGAGCGTGAGCTCGGGAAAGATCTCACCGTCGACGACGAGAATCGCGCCGCCGTTCTCGTCGCCTTGGATCGTGTAGTCGATGGCACCGTTGCGGTAGGTGCCGAAGTCACCGGCCGGGATCGGGACCGGTCGGGTCGCCGCGGGAGGACGCTGCGCGGGGAGTTCCAAGCCCAGAGCGCGAAGTTCGGTGATCAGGTCCTGCCACATCCGGGTACCCGCGGCACCGTTCGCGGTGAACGCGACCACGCAGGCACCGGCCTGATCGATCCTCAAGTGACACGAAGTGCCGTCGGCGGTGCCGTCGTGACCGAGCCAGACGTCGTCTTCGCCGTCGTAATGGGCGATGCCGAGACCCCAGCCGTCGGCGAGACCGAACGGTTCGGCGCCCGGGATCCGTCCGTGCATGTCCGCGGCGGTCACGACGTCGAGCAGGCCGGGCTTCCCCAGGTGCACCCGGCCGAGTTCGACGAGGTCGTCGGCGCTGAGCGCCAGTGCGCCGGCGGGTTCGAGCAGCGGCGGCAAGGCCTGTTCGACCGGCCGGGCGCCGCCGGGTCCGGTGGCGTGCCCGGAAACCGTCCGGGGGCTGTCCGCGTACGCGGGCTCGATCCCCAACGGGCGCAGGAGTATCGCCTCGACGGCTTCGCGCCAGGTCATCCCGGTCACGGCTTCGATCAGCGAGCCGACGAGCGCGTAGCCCAGATTCGAATAGGAGAACGCGGAACCCGGCGGGCACACCGGCTCCGCCGCGCGGATCTCGCGCAGGCACGCCGCGGTGACGTCGGCCGGATCGGAGGGCAGGCCGCTGGTATGGCTCAGCAGGCGCCGTGGCGTGAACCGGTCGTCGAGCCCGGTGACACCCAGCACCTCACCGGCGGGCTGGTCGAGTTCGAGGTCGTCGTCCGCGACGAGCACCATCGCGACCGTCGCGGTGGCCAGTTTGGTGATCGAACCGATCGGCACGGCGGAAGCCGTGTCCATCGGTCTCCGTCTGTCCTGGTGTTCGACACCGGTCTGGACCACTGTTTTCAGGCCGTCGCGCAGCATCGCGAGCTGGGCCCCCGGTACACCGTACGAACACGCCAGCCGGGTCAGGACATCCTGAAGCTGCCCCGTTGTCACCGGATACCGGCTCGAACAGTCGTAGTTTTCCCGTACAGGCGTCATGACACGATCCTCCATAGTCGACACGAACTCATGAGTGATGACCGCGGCCTTTGTCCCGCTTCACGATCCTTGTCCCCCCGCCCCGTGGCTCATGTCCACAGTGGGCCAGAAACAACACGGTGCCGGGCGTCCGAGATCGTCAGTACCGCCAAAGGTGGGAAGCGCCGATCGACCGAAAAGCCTCCCGTGTGACGCAAGGTGACTACATCGCCGGAGTCATTCCTTGAACGCCTGTCAATTCGCTCCACGTATTGAAATGGTGGCGCGTATCACGGTCGAGGCAGGCGTAGTCGAAGTAACACACCCGTCGATCGCCGGATGCGTGAAGAAGTGGTGAAGCCGGGATGTTTCACCTGCCGGACCGCCGGGCCCGGCAGAACAATCAAGCAAAGCCCCTCTCTTCGAATTTTCCCTGTTCAAGCCACCTGATGACGGAGACCGCTTCAGTGGCCGCGCTTGCTGGTTCCCACCGCCACGGCGGCTCAAACTCGAAATATCAAACGTCGGCACGCACGGAACATCATCTTCCCGTCCGCAGCGCCATTAACTGCGAAAACAGCATTTTGATCTTGTCTGATCGAACTCCCACGATTCGGGCAGCACGACCGTCCGCACGTGCACCGGGCCGTGCAACCCCGGAAAACACCCGGTTTCGGTGGACTTTTGATCTTTCCGAGCCTTGCGAAAAACGGAAATTCCCATATTCACCCGGTTGCCTGTAACGGAATGGGCCGCGCCGGTGACACGACCATCGTCGCTTGCCGATCGGGTCGTCCGTTGGTAAATAGGCGCCCGCGCGATTCGGAAAACGACGGCGACATGTCGTGTCTCGTTTTCGAAGGCTTCATCCCGCCGTTGACTTCGGATCGAGGCCACTCACGGCACCCACGGGCAGGCAGGTGCTGCGCCAAGGTCACTCCGCCGGATGATCCGAGCGGCGAGCGGCATCCGGATCGACGGCGGGGTCGCCCTGTCCGGAACGAACTTTTCGACAAGAACGGCAAGATCCTCGACCTCGCTGTCGTTGTTCGCGCGGCATCGGGCCGATCCCGCCTCCGGTCGCCCCGAGGCCGCGCGTGCGGCGGCGAGTCGCGGACCGAGCCGCCCCGGCCGGCCGCCACCACGACCGCATCCACGTCCCGATCTATTTCAGGAGCGGGCCGGAGCGACGCCGATTAATGTTATTACCACCTGCGAAGACACTCTTGACCGTTGACCGGCAAGCCACCCGAACGGTTCCTTGCCCGTCGCGACGAGCACCGACCAGTATGGGAGTTCTCGGTTCGAACGGGCGTGACGAAGCGAAGGGGAAACTCTTGTCCGATTTCGATGCGGTGTTCGGCACAATACCCACGGCTGATATCCCGGTTTCTTTCCATCCCGTCAAGATCGAAGTAGCCGAAGACCCCGAATTTCCCGGAAGGGCCGTGGAACTCGATGCCTGCGTCGCCTTACCGGAGAATGCTCAGCCCGCAGAATATCCTTTGATCGTCCTGCCCGCACCCTTGGCGCCGATCGGCTGGCGGGCCTACGCCGTATTCTATCCTCTTTTGAAGAAAGGCTTCATGGCCAATCTCGCGGCGAAAGGATACGTCGTCGTCGCCTACAGCGAGCGCGGCCTTTCCCACTCCGGCGGGAAGATCGACGTCGCCGGCCCGCGTGATCAGGCGGATGGCACGGCGGTGATCGACTGGGTTTCCGAGCACATCCAGGCGGCCGACCTGAGTCGCGTCGGCATGGCAGGCGCCTCGTATGGAGCGGGTCAGAGTCTTCTGATCGCCGCCAAGGACAAGCGGGTGAAGGCGGTCGTCGCCATGAGCGCGTGGGGCGACCTGTTCAAGTCGCTCTACGAGAACGAGACCAGGCACATCAAAGCCTTCCACGCGCTCCGAGGCCTGTTCCAGACCTGGCCGGGCCCACCGTCCCTCCCCTCCTTCCCGCCTCAGCCGCAGCCCGATCCGATGCCGGGGGTGAGCAGGCTGAACGCCGAAACCGAACAGGTCTTCCAGCACATCACCGACAACGTCGAGATCGGACGACTGCGGGCCTTCGCCGACAAGCGCTCGCCGATCCAGCCCGAGTTCCTCGACGAACTGAACCGGCCGGACCTGGCGATCCTGCTCTGCACCTATTGGCACGAAACCATTTTCTCGAACAACAGCGTGGTGGATCTCTTCAACAGCCTGACCGTCGGTTCCAAGAAACTCATCGTCCAGGTCGGCGACCACGGCAACGCCGAGGGGACCGGCCTCGCCGGTGAGTACAGCAGACCCACCGTCGCCGCCATGAACTGGTTCGACCTGCACCTGCGGGACGAGGGCGAGCAGGAGACCGATCCCGTCGTCGTGGAGACGATGCCCTATCCCTACGCCGACGCACATCGCTACCGCACCTGGGAGGACTTCACCAACGCGCCGGTGCCGTTCCACCTCCACGCCCCCAGTCCCGATACCGACGGCGGCCTCGACCCCCAAGGGACCGGATCCTCCTGGAGCCACACCGTCCAGGTCGAGGAGACCTCGGCCGAGATAGCCGACACCTTGATACAGAGGGGAATCAGCGAACGCCTCGCCCAGTTCCGCCGCTACGGCACCAGGAACATCTCCAGGAAGAACGCCGCGATCTGGAGTTGCCCGCCCTTCGGCGACGACCAGCGCATCAGCGGCGAAATGCGGATGCGGCTCACGGTGACACCGCAGAACAAGGACGCGACCGTTGTCGCGTACCTGTTCGACGCGACCGCGGAACCCTTCACCATCCCCCCGGGCAAGAACTTCGACCGCATCATCACCAGCGCCGCCTACTCCATCCTCGATCGTGAACCAGGCGTTCCGGTGACGATCGACGTACCTTTCCAACTGACCGATTACCTCATCCGCGCCGGGCGTTTCCTGCGACTCGTCGTGGACACCAAGGACAAATTCCTCGCCGACGCCAACGCGGACACCACCACGCTCACCATTTCGAGCACGGTGGAACAGCCCTCCTGCATCACCATTCCCATCGCCGCGCGAACGTGAGGACAATCCGGCACTGATCAAGCCGCCGTTGACCCACTCCCGCGATGAGGCGCGGTCCCTTTTACCGGTCGAAGACGGTATGGTCGGGTGAAAGCGACCGCGCCTGCGGCGGGAGAGCAAGTGCTGGACATCATCGGCCTGAGTGAAATCGACGTCGACGTCTACGATGCTTTCGCCGGCACCGGTTCGATGACCGTCGCCGAAATCCGGCAACGAACCGGAGTACCTCACCAGCGACTGCTTCGGGTTCTGCGCCTGCTGACCGGAAAAGGGTTGCTCACCAAGCTTCCCGGCCCGGCGGAGGCATATTCGGCGGTGCGGCCGGAGATCGCGCTGGAGGCGATGCTCCGGCAGAAGGAGCAGGAACTCGCGAGTGCGCGGCTGGTCGCCGACAGGCTGCGCGAGCGGTACCGGGCGACGTCCGGTCAACGCCCGGTCGATCTCATCGAGGTGATCCACGGGAACGCCCTCATCGCCGACCGGACCGATCAACTGCTGCGCTCGGCCGAGCAGGAGGTCGCCTTCGTCGACAAACCGCCTTACGCGCGGACGCCGAGTGTGCTGCATCCCGCCGAACGTGATCTCCTCGGCCGGGGTGTGCGGTTTCGCGGGGTCTACGAGCGCAGCGCGCTGGAACTGCACGACCTGTCATCCGACCTCGAGGCGGGCCTCGCCCTCGGTGAGGAGGCCCGCGTGGTCACCTCCGCCCCGCTGAAGATGATCGTGATCGACCGGCGGATCGGCCTGGTGCCGCTGCGTTCCGATCTCCCCGAAGTCGACACGGCACTGGTGATCCATCCGTGCGCCCTGCTCGACGCGCTCAGCGCCGTCTTCACCTTCCTTTGGCAGAAAGGACTTCCGCTGTACCTGCCCGGCTCGGCCGAGCAGGCGGACGTCGCGCCTTCCGACGACGCCCGCCTGCTCGCCTTGCTCACCACCGGGCTGCCCGACCGGAGCATCGCCAAACAGCTCGGCATGAGCTACCGGACCTTCCAGCGACGCCTCCGCGACCTCATGACCGCGCTCGGCGCGACCACCCGGTTCCAGGCCGGGCTTCAGGTCGCCACCCGGGGTTGGGTCACCCTGCCCGTGACCCGGCCCCCGCGTGAGGAGGACGTCACCGAAGGCGCGGATTCACCTTCGCCACGTCCGTGAGCGCGTAGGCCCGTTGGACCGTCTGCGTCACGGTGTTTCCGGAGGCGTCCCGTGCGTCCGCACGCAGCCAGACGGCCCCGTCGGTCGCCGCGAGTTGCGGGTGCGTCACCGTCACCGACCACAGCCCGGTCCCGTTCGGCCGGGCGGCCGCCGCCGTCCAGGTCCGCCCGCCGTCCGTCGACGCCGAGACCCGCAGCTGCGTCACCGGCCCGCCGCCCCGTGCGCCGCTGTGCGATCCGGCGAACACGTCGAAGGTGAACGGGCGCCCCGCCGGTGCCCGGCCGCCGAGGTCCAGCGGCAGCCGGTGGTCCAGCTGGATGAGCGGCTGGAAGGAACACGCGCTGCCCGATTCATAGCAGTTGAATCCGAGCGGTGACGCGGCGGTGGAGCGCGCCGAAGCGAACGTCCACGACGTGTCGGTCCGCGGCGCGTTCTGGAACAGCACTCCGCTCGGGGCACCGACCTGGGCCTGGCCGGGCATCACGTCGGTCACGTCCAGCCGGTACGTGGCGGGAACGGGCGCGAGCCGGAACACCGGGACGAGCGCGAGCGGGTCGTCCACATTGGAGCGTGGGATCTCGGTCCCGTCCCGGTACAACCGCACCGTGGTCGTCGCGAAGTACCGCGCGTTCTCGTACGGATTCGTGTAGTGCCCGCTCGAACCGGCACCGGACGAGCCGTCCATCCACTGCACCGCGGGGACGAACAGGTCGGGGTCCGTGCCGCCGCGGCACAGCGAGCACAGCGCCGCCCAGCCGGTGGCCGTCGCCGGGTAGCGAGCCGGATGGTCGGACGGCAGTTCGACCGACCCGCTGTGCATCGGTGCGCGGAACCAGTACTCGTCCGGCCTCGACCGCTCGCCCGCGCGGTAGATGTTCTGCGCGTTCATGCTCAGCGCCGCGCGACGGCCCGCGGTGTCGGTGCCGGACAGCGTGACCACCCGTTTCCAGACCAGCCGATCGTTCACCGGGCCGGTGTACTCGGTCCACGTGCCCGGCACAGGGATCTTGGTGCCCTGCACCGCCTGCGTCTTCCACAGGCCGGTCGGGAAGGCGTACCAGTTCTTCTGCCCGGTCAGCCCCGGCTTTTCGGCCTGGTAGCCGGTCTTCGTGGCGACCAGCGACTTCGGGTCGACACGCCGGACGAGATCCTTCGGCACCCCGTTGGCGTCGAGGTAGCTGAGGTTGTACATCGCGTCCGGGGCCGCGCGCACCAGCAACCGCACCGAAACCGCACCCGCGGCACGCAGCGCCTCTCCTTCGTCCCAGCCGAGGGACAAGGTCGGCACCACCGCACTGCTGAGCCCCGGAACACTCAGCGAACCCGGTGAACCGGCGTACGGGATCATCGCCGCCCCGCCCGCGGCGGCCACCGCGCGTGCCGCGTTCGCGATGCCGGTGGAGACGCCGCCCACCGGATCCGGCGACCCGGGTTGGACCGGGATCCGCACCAGGACCGCCTTTCCGCGGACGTCCAGACCGGCGAGATCACTTCCGACACCCGCGCCGCCGAACACGACCGGCAGCGTGTGTTCACCGGGCGACTTCGCCGTCAACGTCGGCACGTCGTACGCGGGATTCAACGCGAGCGAGCCACCGATGACCCGCATCTCGACCGCGGTCTGGGACAGCGTCGCGCTGTCCTGCAGCGAAATCGCGCCCGCCGAGGTGGCCGCCGCGGGGGTCACGCGCACGTCCCAGCCCGAGCCCGCGGTCAGCCCGGCTTCGCCGACGAAGCCGTTCACTCCCGCTCCGCCGGGGATCACGCGCCGCAGCATCACCGTGCGGTCCCGCAGGTCGGTGGGGGTGGGCGTGACCAGCCCCGCCGGGACGGCGCTCGCCGCGTTCAGCGTGATCTCGGCCGGGGCCGTGACCGAGACCTGGGTCGCGCTCATCGCCGACCAGCGACGCACCGCCAGCCCGCGCTCCATCACCCAGCCGAGAGCCGAATAGCGCCCGGCGGGCACGAGTACCCGGCCGACCCCGTCGACCAAGCCGATCTGCTGGCTGACCTGGTCGAGGAACGGGTCGTTGCGGTTACCCGCACCGGCCGCGTCGTCGATCAGCTGGGCTGACGCGACCTGGGCCGGACCACCCGCCGAGTCCCGCACCCGGATCGTCACCGGGAACAACTCGGCCGCGTTGTAGGTGCTCACGGCCGTCCGGACGGAGTTGGTCCCGTCCGCGGTCGTGGCCACCACGGCGCCGCCGTAGACGCCCGCCACCCCTTCACGCGGGTCCACGGCGAGGTCGACGGTGGTGCTGGACTTCGGCGGGATCGACAGGTCCGTCTTCGCCAGCCGCATCCCGGTGACGGGCTTGGCGCCGCCGTCCCAGGGCTGCACGGTCAGCTTCAGGTTCAGTGCCAGCGGCCGGTCCCCGGTGTTGGTGTAGGACAGCTGCCGGACGACCTGCGCCGCGCTGTTCGCCGCCCGCTCGTTACGGCCGAAGCTCGCGACCGCGGTACCGGTCGCCTTCTGCGAGACGGCCCGCGCGACGTCGAGGAGTCCGGCTCCCTGCTCGTACCACCGGAGGCCGACGTCCTTGGCCGTGGTGACGAGCGTGTTCTTCAGCTCCCGCCAGGTGATCCCCGGCTGCTGCTGCAGCAGGATCGCCGCGGCGCCCGCGACGTGCGGTGTCGCCATCGAAGTGCCCGACGCCGCGGTGTAGGAGTCGTCCACCGGCTCGCCCATCGCCGTGTCCCCGGCCCGGGCGGCGACGATCCCGACGCCCGGCGCGGTGATCTCCGGCTTGACCGCGGCGTCCCGCAGGCGCGGGCCGCGGCTGCTGAACCACGCGATCGCGTTGTCCCTGCCGACCGCCCCGACCGTGAGCGCGGAGGTCGCCGCCCCCGGCGTCGTGACCGTCCGGTCGCCCGGCCCGGAGTTCCCGGCCGCGACCACGAACAACGTGCCCGACTTCGCCGAAAGCGTGTCGATCTGTTCGCTCAACGGGTCGGCTCCATCGCTGACTCCGGCGCCGAGGCTGAGGTTCACGACCTTCGCGCCCTGCGCGACGGCCCAGTCGATCCCGGCCATGACCTGTGCGGTGTCACCCTCGCCGGAGGCGTCGAAAACCTTGGCCACCACCAGTTTCGCGTCCGGTGCGACGCCCTTGTACCGGCCGCCCGAGGCCGCGCCGGTGCCGGCGACGATCGACGCGCAGTGGGTGCCGTGGCCATGGCGGTCCACGACGTCGCCTTCTCCGCTGAAATCCGCCGAAGCGATCGTCTTGCCCGCCAGATCGGGATGTTTCTCGTCGATCCCGGTGTCCACCACCGCGACCGTGGTCCCCTTCCCGGTCCACCCGCCGCTCCACGCCGACGGCGCACCGACCTGGGCCGTGCTCCTGTCCAGCGCCACCCGGACCTTCCTGTCCAGCCGGACCTGCGAGATCCCTTGGTTCAGCACCGGTTTCCCGCCTGGGTCGAACGCGACGAGCGAACGCCAGAACTCGGCCGTCCCCGCCTTCTTGACCTGCACTCCCACCCCGTTGGCCGTGACGAGCGGAGTGGGCCGCCGGGTTTGCGGAAGCGCCTTCGCCTTCGCGTCCAAGGACCGCGCGGACAGACCCGATCGGTCGGCGTAACCCACGATGACCGGGATCGTGGAGCTCGCCGCGTCGTCACGCCGGTCTCCGACGAGCACGGTGACGTTGAACAGTTCCCGGCCGAGCAATCCCTTGCCGACGAACGGAAGCGCGTCCGACGGATACACCATCAGCCCGGCCGCCGTGGTCGTGATCTGGAACGCCGGGCTCGGCCGGTCCGGCCGTACCGCCGGTTCGACTTGAGCGGTCTCGTGCCCGCTGCCGTCTCGTTCGTAGGTCACCACGTCGCCGGTGAGCAACGTGACGCGATGGACGTCCGGCCGCCCGGCGGCGGGTGCGGGTCCGGACAGGGCAGCGGTCGCGGCGGTCGTGGTCACCGGTAGCGGGAAAAGGGCGACCAGTACGGAGGCCGCCAGAATCGCCGACGGGTGCCGTGGGCGTCTCGTCAAGTGACTCTCCTCGGATAGTGAGAAGCGGCCGTGGTCACGGCCGCCGCGAAGATGGAGTTTCCCGAGGATGAGGCAGGACTTCCTGGATGAAAATAACTCTCGGTGGCGGCATGTCGCCGTTGGCGAGATACCGCCATGGAAGAGCCCGGACCGCCGACGGCGGCCCGGGCCCGGTCCAGCGGGTCGGTTCTCCGGTCCTACAGACCCGGGGAACGCAGCTGCAGGGAGAAGTCCTGCCGGTTGTTGTCGGTGTCGGTGCTCAGGATGTTGCGGGTGTTCGCCGCGTCGAGCTGATCGGTGATGGTGCTCTCCGGAGTCGCCGCCTGGCCTTCACGCGGGGTCATCACCGAGTTGCTGAAGGCGACACCGTCGATCTTCGCTCCGGCCAGGTTCTGCACCGAGAGACCACCGAGGGTCGGGATGCCCTCGACGCTGGTCAGCGTGAACGGGATGACGTACGTCTGGTCGGCGATGGTGCCGGAGAAGTTCTGCCCGATCAGCACCGCGAACTGGCCGGCGTTGCCCTTCGGCTGCAGGATCGTGCCCGCGGGCAGGACGATCGTGTCGACCACGACGTTCGACGGCGAGTAGATGCGGACGACGTGGCCGCTCACGTCCTGCTGCTGGCTCGAGACGTTGCGCAGCTCGACGTACTCGTCGAGCAGACCGTTCACGCCGCGGGTCGAAACCTCGTTGATGACCACGGAAGACGAGACCAGCGGCGCGGCCTCGGTTTCGTGGCCTTCACCGGCCGCATTCGCGACACCGCCCGCCGTCCCCATCGCCAGCATCGCCAGTACCGCCGAAACGCCCAGAATTCGTCGCACGAGAAATTCCTTTCAGCTTGATTGCCGGGGTTTTGTTCGCCGGACCGGAATCCTTTCGACCGGTGGCGACCAGATAAGTATCCGAGAACCGGGACGCCGCCGGGAAGTGGCCAGTTTCGCGGTACTTTCCCATCAGTCGATAAAGGTCCATCGCTCCCCTGGCGCGTCTTTCCGCCGCCGTCTTCTCGCGACCGCGGCGGCGACCTCGAGCTCCCGGCAAGACGTGTCCAGCACGTCGCCGAGCCACTGCCGCCAGTACGGCCCGGGAATACGTTTTCCCCTTTCCCAGCGGGAAATCTCCACTCGGGTGACGCTGTCGTTGCCGGAGTGGGTATGCAACTTCGCGACCAGGTCACCCTGGGACCAGCCTCTCGCGATTCGCTGTTCGGTGAGCAGTTCGGACAGCGGGGTCACGTCCCCGCCTTCGCCGTTCGCGGCCACGACCGCACCTTTCTGGTACAGGCACACGGATTCCAAAACGGACTGACAACCGGCTCTCAGCCGAGCGGTGGCACACAGCCGAAGTCGGCCTTGTTGTTGTCGGTGTCGCGGCTGACGGCGTCCCTTGCCTGGGCGAGGCCGGGACAGCCGGCGGCGGCCTGGTTCTCGCGGCAGGGTGACGACGGCGCCCATCCGACGCTGTCGACCCGGGTTCCGCGCCGGTCCACCAGCATCTCGCCGTCCCCGACGATCGCCTCGACGACCAGGTGCTGCACGGTCCCGCCGAAGCCCTGTCCGGTGATGAGGAAGTGGTCACCGGCGGGGATCTCGCTCCCGGCGGGCAGGGTGGCCAGTTCGAGGGGCACGGCTCCGCCCGTGCACGCCCGAACGGCCCAGCCACCGATGTCGAGGGTGGTGGCGCCGGTGTTGCGCAGGTCGATGTAGCCAGCCGGGCCGCCGAGCACCTCATGGATCTTGACCGACGAAGACCGGACCACGTCCGGAGCGGGGATTCCGGCGAGTGCGAGGATCAGGAACAGAAAACCTGACTTCGTCATGCCTGCAACGCTAGGAAAACGATCTCGGCGGCACAGGATACGGCGGGTACCGAACCTGGTCCGGTCTCGGTACTTCCGGTACGCCGCCCACCCGACCGGCCTAGGGCGTGTACCCGGCCAGCCGGTCCGCGGCGAACGGCTCACCCTCGTGCGAGGTCGTTTCCAGCCGGGGCAACGGGTTGCCGCCCGGCCGGAACCGCAGTGCCCGGAACAGGTCACGCCTGCTGCCGAAGCCCAGCTTCTGCAGGATCCGGCTGACGTAGTTCTTCACCGTCTGCGTCGCGAGGTGCAGTTCTTCGGCGATCTCGTCGTTGGACCACCGGTAGAGGATCAGCGCGAGGATCTCCTCCTCCCGCCTGGTCATCGCGCTCGCGTACCGCACGGCTTCGCCGACCACCGGCGGGGATCCGCCCGCCTGCAGGCACACCCGCTGCCCGGCGAGCGTGGAGCGCACCGCCGACATCACCTGGCCGCCGTTGGCCGACTTGTGCACGAAGCTGTCCGCGCCCGCGTTCAGCGCCGTGGCGATGGCCGAGGGCGAGGCGTCACCGGCGAAGACCAGGACGGTCACGCGCTCGAAATGTTCCTTGACGAAACGGCAGATCGCGGTCCCGGCGGGCTCACCCCAGATCGACAGTTCGGTGATGACCATGTCCGGATGACGTTTTTCGCACTGCCACAACGCTTCCGGCTCGCTCGCGGCCTCGGCCACCGCCCCCACCCCCGCCGAATCCCGCAACAGCCTGCTGAGCGCGTATCTGATGAGGGGCTGATCGTCTACTACGAGCGTGGTGACGCGGTTCATGGTTCCCCTTGGGGTGCTTGACGGTTGCCCAGGACGACCCGGGCCGTGCGGTCGGTCCGGGCCGGGCGGCGCCCGCATTCGCCGAGAACAGGTTCGCTCGCTCGGGCGATCCGTCAAACCGACCGCCGCGGCGACGTCGGTACTCATTTCCGCCGAATCCTCTTTCGTCGCGGTCCGGCATGGATCTTCCCGCTTCTCCTCGCGGGTGAGGACCCGCAATCGGGTGACAAGGAAGAAAAGTCGCGTACGAGGTGGCCGGATTTGGGCCGGACGGCGGAACAGGGATACGGTCAAGGTTCCTTGAGGGATTGGTTCTCGTCGTTGAAAAATCCGGCGTGCGCGGAAAGTCGTGTTATCGGACCCGCTTCCGTTAATACGCGCGTTCACCGAAGTGCGGTTCCGCCGCTTCCAGCCGCGGTACCGAGATGCCCAACCGTCGTGCTTCGGCCAGGGTGTCCCGGCAGACCTCACGAGGCTCCTCGGCGTCGGGGTCGGAGTGCGCCGTGAGACTCACGCGCGCCGCCGCGACATGAGCGGTCAGCCAGGCGAGAGCGGAAGCCGTCAGCCAGGTGGGCGCCCGGAACGGCAGCAAACCCACCCGGTGACGTCGCAGGTCGATGCCGCGCGCCTCGAGGAGCGGCAGCAACTCGCGGCCGGTCAGCAACCCCGCGCGCAGGTCGCCCGCCGACCCGGCCAGCTCGGACAGGGAACCTCGCCGCAAGCCCTGCGAGAGCAGGCCGGCATCCGACACGAAATGGACCCACAGCCAGCCGCGGAAGTCGGGCCGCTCCTTGATCCGGAGCCCGGCCTCGCGGAACGCCTGGCGCACGGCGCGCTCCCGGTCGGTCGGGGGCCTGCCGAAGGTCCCGAAGACGACCGACGGCAGCAGCAGCCCACGGAGCACGCCGTCCGCGTCGAAACCGCCACCGGCCTGGGGAAAGCCCCAGGCGATCCGGTCGAGGGGAAGTGGGGCGATCGCGTCCTGCGGCTCGGTCCAGATGTTGCCGAACACCAGCACCGTCGCCTTGCCGATGCGCGGCGCCAGGAAGGCCGACGCCTCCGCCAGGCGGTGGTGCGGCAGGCTGACCACGATCAGGTCGAAGTCGTGGTCCGGCTCCAGCGTCTCGTGGTAGCGCACCGGCCACTTCTCGGCGACGCGCCGCCCCCATACCCGGCGCCGCGTATCGAACAGGTCGAGGTCGATCGCGTCCCCGTACATCGAGGCACGGCCCGGCCGGACGTAGAACTCGACCTCGTGCCCGGCCCGTTCCAGAGCCCAGCCGTAAACGGTGGCGATCACGCCTCGCCCGAACATCAGGATCTTCACGCTGCACCTCGTGGAGTACGATCGATTTGGAGGTAATCTCCACTTATCGAAAATATGGAGGTCATCTCCATTTGTCAACGCGAGGTAGCGCATGACCGCACCCAAGCCGCTGCGAGCCGACGCCCGGCGCAAGCGCGAGGCCCTGCTCGCCAAGGCCAGAGAGATCTTCCAGGCCGGATGCTTCTTCGATCTGCGCTTCGATGACTTCGCTTGCCTGGCAGGCGTGGGCATTGGCACGCTTTACCGCCACTTCCCCACCAGGGAGGCACTGGCCGAGGCGGTCTACCACGGGGAAGTCGCCGCCCTGTGCGACCGCGCCCGCCTGCTCCAGGACACGCTGCCCGCGGCGGAGGCGTTGGCGACCTTCCTCCGCGACATGGTCGACCACATAGCCGCCCACGAGGGCCTGGCCCGGACACTGGCCACGCTCATGGCCGATCGCTCGGGTGCCCTCGCCGAGGGCAGCCGGGCACTGGAGCAGGCCGTCACCGACCTGGTGGCCGCCGCCGTGCGGGACGGCGCCATCCGCGACGACGTGGTTCCCGGCACGATCATGATGGCGCTGCACGGCATCGGCGCGGCTCATGACCGCCCCGATTGGCGGGACGAGACCGACGGTGTCATCACCCTCGTCCTGGACGGACTGCGGCCGCCGGCCGCCCGCGACTGAAGGATCCGGTCGGCCGCGGACGCGCTCTCGTGGACCTGGACTGTCCACACGGGACACTTCTGGACAGCTCGATGGTCGATTGATGCCCCCATGCGGCCCGGATCCCGAACGACGCCGGCCGCGGACGAGAAGCGGTAGCCTCGGAGTCACCGCTTGTTCACTCGTCGTGCTCACCGAGGGGGAACCGATGAATCACAAGCCCGCGCCGGTCGGACGGCGCGCTTTCCTCGCGGGCGCGGCCGCTCTCGGACTCGGTGCGTGTGGCCCCGGCACACAGGGCGGCGGAGGCGAGAGCGGGGCCACCAAGCCGGTGCGCCATCCGTACGGCGAGACCCAGGTGCCGATCAGCCCGCGGCGGGTGATCACCCTCGATCCGGGACAGGCCATGCAGGTCGCTGTCGAGCACGGTGTCCCACTGGTGGCGTCGGCGACGCTGGAGACCGATCAGCCGCTGCCCGGCTACCTGCCGCCGCCGAAGCAACCGTTCGAGCATCTCGGTTTCGGCCAGGTGGACGTCGAGCGGCTGGCGGGCTTCGGCCCCGACCTGATCGTCGGGCACACCACGATCCTGCGGGACAAGTATCCGGCGGTGTCCGGGCTGGCCGCCACGGTGGCTTACGCCAACACCGCGAACAAGGTCGAATGGCACGAGGCCTCGCTCACCGTCGCCGACATCTTCGGCGTCCGGCAGGCACAGCAACAACGGCTGGACGCCTACCGCGCGCGAGCGGGCGAATTCCGCACACGGCACGCGCGGCTGCTGGGCGGCCGGAAGATCGTGTTGCTGCGCTTCACCACCGAGGAACTGCGCATCATCACCGATTCGGTGATCTTCCCGTCCAGGATCCTCACCGACGCGGGCGTCACCCGCTCACCGTCCAGCGCACCCGGAAAGCCCACCGACACCTACACTTCCCTGTCGCCCGAACAGGTCGGCAGGCTCGCCGACGCCGACGCGATCATCCACTTCAGCGGCGGTGGCGCCAGCGAGGGCGGCCAGGTTTCGAGCACCTTCGCCAAGTACACCGAAGGAGACCTGTGGCGGAGACTGCCGGCCGTGCGGAACGGCAAGGTCTTCGAGGTCTCCAGGATCTCTTGGTGGGACGGCGGTTCGA
The DNA here is from genome assembly GCF_046549035.1 of Amycolatopsis sp. lyj-90. Lineage (NCBI taxonomy): Bacteria > Bacillati > Actinomycetota > Actinomycetes > Pseudonocardiales > Pseudonocardiaceae > Amycolatopsis > Amycolatopsis sp. lyj-90. The sequence continues at coordinate 300,916 of NZ_JAJPWP010000001.1, read as the reverse complement.
CGTCGGCGGCGAACGCGGTTCTCGACGACCTCGACCGCACCGTCGGCAAGCTCGCCTGAGGGCTCAGCGCAGCGATCCGCCGCGCCACCGGCGGCCCATCAGCACGGCCAGATAGCAGCCGCCGAGCGCACCGGTCGCCACCCCGACCGGGAGCTCGCTCACCGGGAACACCTTTTGGCCCACCAGGTCCGCGCCGATCAGCAGGACGGATCCGACCAGACCGGCGCCGAGCAGGCTGGGACCGGGCGTGCGCAGCAGGCGCCGGGCGACATGCGGCGCGGCCAAGGCCACGAACGCCACCGGTCCCGCAGCCGCAGTCGCCGCGCCCGCCAGACCGACGGCGATCGCGAACAGCGCCAGCCGGGTCGGCCCCACCGGTACGCCGAGCCCGATACTCGTTTCGTCGCCCAGTTCCAGCAGGCCGAGGCGGCGGGCGAACAGAGTCGCCGCCGGAACGAGCACGGCCACGGCGACGGTCACGATGGTCACGTGGTCCCACGTGCGGTTGAGCAACGAGCCGGTCAGCCACACCCCGGCGCGGAAGGCGTCGTCCAGTTCGGCGGTGATGAGCAGATACCGGTTCAGTGCGGAGAGCAGTGCGGCGATCCCGATGCCCACCAGCACCAGCCGGAGACCGGAAACCCCGGCACGGCGCGAAATCAGGTACACCACCGCCGCGGTCGCCAGTGCGCCGGCGAGCGAACTGAACGCGACCGCGAGGGCGTTCCCGCCGAGCAGCACGATCTGCAGGAGCGCACCGGTCGCCGCGCCACCGGAGAATCCCAGCACGTCCGGACTGGCGAGCGCGTTGCGCGCCAGGCTCTGCACGATCGCGCCGCTCACCCCGAGTGCCGCGCCCACCAGCAGCCCGGTGAGCACCCGCGGCAGGCGGACGGTCCAGAACACGTAGTCCGCGCCGGGTGGTCCCGGACGGCCCGCGAGCAGGCCCAGTACGTCCGGAACCGGGATGGGGAACTTGCCCACGGTGAGCGCGTAGCCGGTCAGGACGGCCAGCGCGACGGCGAGCGCGATGGTCACCGCGACCTCTCTCGGCCGGACCCGCAGGGACAGACCGGCCAGCCGAACCACCCGCACCCTGCTCACGCGGACCTTCCCCGCCGCACCAGCCACACGAAGAAAGGGGCCCCGATGACGGCCGTCATGATCGACACCCGGAGTTCGCCCGAGGGGAGGACGACCCGGCCGAGCACGTCCGCCAGCAGCACGAGTGCGCCACCGAACACCCCCGCGTACGGCAGCAGCCAGCGCTGATCCGGACCGGTCACCCTGACGGCCAGATGCGGTACGGCCAGCCCGACGAACGCGATCGGCCCGGCCGCCGCCGTGGCGATCCCGGACAACAACAGCACCGCGAGCCCGACCAGCACGCGCGTGCGCGCCACCCGGACCCCCAGCGCTCCGCCGAGTTCGTCGCCGAGGGCCAGCGCGTTCAGCCGGTGGCCGAGGGAAAGCGTCAGCATCACCCCGGCGGACAGGAAAGGCAGGAGCTGGACGACGACGGACATCCCCGGTCTGGCGACGTCGCCGACGATCCAGAACCGGTACTCGTCGAACGCCTTCGGGTTCAGGAACACGAGTCCCTCGGCGCAGGCCACGAGCGCGGCACCCACGGCGGTGCCCGCCAGCGCCAGCCGGACCGGAGCACCCGCCGTCGGGCCGCGGCCGGCGACGGCGTACACCAGCACCGTGCTCAGCGCCGCGCCCAGCAACGCGAACCAGACGTAGCCGCGGAAAGTCCCGATCCCGAATCCGACCAGTGCGACCAGCACACCCAGCGCCGCACCCGCGTTGATCCCGAGCACCCCGGGGTCGGCGATCGGATTCCGGGTCAGCGACTGCATCAGCGCCCCGGCGAGGCCGAGCGCGACCCCGACGCAGATTCCCAGCACCGTGCGCGGCATCCGCAGGTCGTGCACGATCACCGCGGCGTCGCTGCGGTCGTCGGCGAACAGCACCCGCAGCACCGGTCCGATCCCCACCGGTTCCGATCCCACGAGCAGGCTCAGTACCCCGGCCCCGGCCAGCAAGCCGAACGCCAGTACCAAACCGGTCGCGCACCGCACGTGGGCAGCGGCGGCCGTCCCGGTCGATACCGCCACCTGGCAACCCCGTTCGTCGTCGCGCAGAACCCGTTCGCGGCCACCTCGCCGCCCGGAATTTAGGTTAGGCTCGCCTTATCCTAACGGCACTGGAGGACAGATGACGGAAGCACTGCCGCCCGGCTCACACCTGCGACGGCTCGCCTTCGGGTTCATGACCACGTATACCGTCCGCGCGGCGCTCCAGCTGAAACTCGTCGACGCCTTCGACGACGCGCCGCGCACCGGTGCGGAAGTCGCGGCGGCGCTCGGTCTTCCCGCGGAAACGGTCACCCGGCTGTTGCGCGCGTTGACCGTGCTGGGGCTGTTCACCGAGCCGGAGACGGGCCGTTTCGCGGTGACCGGGGAAGGGCACCTGCTGGGACAAGGGCATCCGGGGGCGCAGTCCGCTCTGGTCGAGATGTTCACGGACCCGGTGATGACCCGCGGCTGGGAAGGGATGGCGGAGAGCGTCCGCACCGGGCGGCCCGCTTTCGACGACGTCTTCGGCAAGCCGTTCTTCGCGCACCTGGCGGAGGATCCCGCCAAGTCTGCGCTGTTCAACGCCTCGATGAGCGAAGGTTCGCGTGCGGTGGCCCGGATTCTCCCGCAGGCCTTCGACTTCGGCCGGTTCGCGAGCGTGACCGACGTGGGCGGCGGGGACGGCACGCTGCTGACGGAGATCCTGCAAGCCCACCCCTCGGTGCGTGGTGCGGTGTTCGACTCCGCCGAAGGTGGCGCCGCGGCCACCGGACGGTTCGAAGCGGCCGGTCTGGCTGACCGGACGTCGGTCCTGGCCGGGGACTTCTTCGCCGAGGTGCCCGACGGCAGCGACGTGTACCTGCTCAAGAGCATCATCCACGACTGGGACGACGACCGGTGCGCGACGATCCTGCGGCACTGCCGCGCGGTCATGCCGCCCGACGGCAGGCTGCTGCTCGTGGAACCGGTGCTGCCCGAGGTCGTCCGGCCGGGCACACCGCCGGGGCTGTACTTGAGCGATCTGAACATGCTGGTGAACGTGGGCGGCCGCGAACGGACGCGGACGGATTTCGAGAACCTGTGTTACCGGGCGAACCTCGAGGCAACGGACGCCCGTCCACTGGGAGACACCGGGTTTTGGCTCATCGAGGCGATTCCGGCGCCTTGAGCGCGACGTGCCGCCTCAGTGCGTTTCCGGTTCGGCGCCGATCCGGTACTGCACCGGGCGGCCGTCCGCGCCCCGCACCGGGACCGGTTTGCCGTCGGCGTCCACGATCTTGCCGTCGACGATCCTGTCGCCGTCCTCCAGCTGGGAGAAGGCTTTGAGGTCTGAGTAGTCGATCACGCGGGTCGCCGTCGCGAACACCGACGGGTCGGTGCCCGCCTTGCCCGGTTTCAGATGGTTGAACACCAGGTTCAGCACGACGGCCATCAGCGCGGCGGAACTGATGCCCGAATGGAAGATCGTGCCGACCCATGTCGGGAAGTGGTGGTAGAAGTCCGGCGCGGCGATCGGGATCATGCCGAAACCGATGGAGGCCGCGACGATGACCAGATTCAGGTTGCCGTTGTAGTCCACTTTGGACAACGTCTTGATCCCGGACGCCGCGACCGTGCCGAACAGCACGAGACCGGCGCCGCCGAGGACCGGGTACGGGATCGCCGCGACCACCCGGCCGAGTACCGGGAGCATCCCGAGCACCAGCAGGACCACTCCCCCGGCGGTCACCACGAACCTGCTCTTGACCCCGGTGATCGCGACGAGGCCGACGTTCTGCGCGAACGCGCTCTGGGTGAACCCGTTGAAGATCGGCGCGATCGCCGAGGACGCCATGTCGGCGCGCAGGCCGTCGCCGATCCGGCGCTTGCTGACCCGCGTCCCGACGATCTCCCCCACCGCGAGGATGTCGGCCGTGGTCTCGGTCAGGGTCACCAGCACGACGATGAACATCGACAAGATCGCGGCGACGTCGAAGGTCGGCACCCCGAAAGCGAACGGCGTCGGTACCGCGAAGATCGGGCCGTCCCCGACGTGGGAGAAATCGGCCTTGCCGAGCACGGCGGCCAGCACGGTGCCCACCACGATCGCCAGGAGGATCGAAAGCCGGGAGATCGCCGGGACGGCGACCTTGCTGAGCGCCAGCACGAACATCAGGGTCAGGGCGGCCAGGCCGATGTTGGAGACCGAGCCGAAGTCCGCGGCCTTGGTGTTGTTCCCCATCGCCCACTGCGCCGCGACCGGCATCAGGCTGAGCCCGATCACCGTGATCACCGTCCCGGTGACGACCGGCGGGAAGTACTTCACCAGCCGCGAGAACACCGGCGTGATGAGCAGGCCGAGCAGCGTGGACGCGATCACCGCCCCGAACACTGAGGGGAGCCCGCCGTCGGCCACGATCGCCGTCATCGTCGCCACGCCGGCGAAGGAAGTGCCCTGGACCAGCGGCAGCCGGGAGCCGAAGAAGGGCACGCCGAACGACTGCAGGATCGTCGCCAGCCCGCCGATGAACAGGCAGGACGCGACGAGCAGCCCGATTTCGGCGGGCGAAACGCCCGCGACACCGCCGATGATCAAGGGCGGCGCGATGATCCCGCCGTACATCGTCAGAACGTGCTGGATGCCGTACGTGAAGCTCTTGCCGATCCCCAGCCGTTCGTCCTCGGGCCTGACACCCTCTTCGGCCTGCGTCCTCTTCACCATGGATCCGCCTCTCGGCACCAGCGAGCGATTCCGGGAAATTTCAGTCTGCGGAGGTTAGCTTCCACATAGCAGAACTTGCAAGACCCGAAGTCGGAGTCGGCGTCGGTCGTGGAGTGAAGTGCCGGCCGTGTGATCAGAGACGGATTACGCCTTCGCTCACCGCGGGTTCAGCCACAACACCACCGCGAAGGCCGCACCAGCCTCCCGGGACGCGGCGAAGGACGCCTTCGTGATCAAGTGTCAAGACTCTTCACTTCTTCTCCTTGAGATCGGCCGCCCTCACGCCGACGAGAAGGACGATCACCGCGACCAGCACCATCCCGCTGCTGATCTGCAGCCCGAGGCCGAGACTCCCGGTCGCGGACTGGATGAACCCGAGCAGGGAAGGCGACGCGGCGGCCGCTAAGGAGCCCATCGAGGTCACGACGGCGATCCCGGTCGCGGCCGCGCGGTCCGAAAGATAGATCGACGGGATCGAGTAGAACACCGTCAGACCCGAGTAGTGCGCCGCCGCGAGGACGGCGAGCAGCACCACGACCGCGAAGACATTGCCGTGGAAAAGGGAAATCGCGAACATCGCCAGCGCCGCGACGATCCAGGCCGTGGCGGCGTGCCAGCGCCGCTCGAGGGTGCGGTCGGAATGCCGCCCGACGATCAGCATGGCGACGATCCCGGCCAGCGGCGGCACGGCGGAGAACAGGCCGAGGTCCAGCACATCGCCCACACCGGCGTCCGCGATGATCCTGGGCGCCCAGAAGGAAACCGCGTTCGCGAGGGTGTACGCGCCGCACGCGCACAGCCCGAGGATCCAGACCTTGGGGTCGCTCAGCGCCGCGCGGAGCCCGGCATGGGTCCGCGTGCCGCCCGCGCCTCCCTTGAGCCGCTGATCGGCGTCGAGGTCGGCGCGGACCGCGGCCTTCTGTGCCGGAGTGAGCCAGCGGACCTGTTCGGGCTCGTCGGCGAGCCAGAACAGCACGGCGAGGGCGAGCAGGATCGGCGGGATGCCTTCGACGAGGAATAACCATTGCCAGTCCGCGAGTCCCGCGACACCGCCGAGGCTGTGCATGATGCCGCCGGAGATCACCGAACCCACGATCCCGGAAACCGGCACCCCGATGAAGAAGATCGCGGTCATGCGGGTCCGGCGCGCCGACGGGAACCAGCGGGACAGATAGAACAGCGCCCCCGGGAAGAACCCCGCTTCGGCGACGCCGAGCAGGAACCTCGCCACGTAGAACGTGTACTCGTCCTGGACGAACATCGTCGCCACGGTCACGACGCCCCAGGAGGCCATGATGCGCACCAGGGACTTGCGCGCCCCGATCCGTGCCATCAGCGCGTTGCTCGGCACCTCGAAGAGGATGAACCCGACGAAGAACACCGTCACGCCGAGGCCGTAGACCGCGGGGCCGAAACCGAGATCGCGTTTGAGGCCTTCCTGCGCGATCCCGATGTTCGTCCGGTCGATGAAGCTGACGATGTAGCAGATCACGAGCAAGGGCATGATCCGCAGCGCGATCGCCCGGTAGGTGGCGGGACGGTCGACCGGCACGGCGGACTGTTCGGTGGCTGGACTGGGATCGGCCACGGTCTTCGACTCCCTTGTCGGCGGCGGGGACGACGCGAGCATGCGCGTCAGTGTTGATACTGTCAACACTTGGTGTCCGATGGGTAGGATGCCCGGCATGACCGAACGTCCGGACGGACACGAGCTCGTCCCGATCTCCCAGCTGCTGTCCTACCGACTCTCCCGCACGTCGGCCGCCTTGTCGCGCTCAGCGGCGCTGCGCTACCGCCGAGAGTTCGACGTGAGCCTCGGAGAATGGCGGGCGATCGCGCTCATCGCCGCGGATCCGACGCTCACGCTCAACCGGCTGGCCCGGCGGGCAGGCCTGGACAAAGCGCAGATGAGCAGGGTGGTGGCGAAGCTGGTCGAGCGCGGCTTGGTGAACCGCACGGCCGCTTCCGGCCGCACTTCCCGCCTGGCGCTGACCGAGGACGGGCTCACCGTGTACCGGGGTCTCATTGTCGCGGCGAACGAGCGCGACGCCGCCTTCCTCGGCATCCTGACCTCCACCGAAGCCGAGATCCTCGAACGCGCCCTGGACAAGCTCGCCGACGCCGCGCTCGTCATCGAACAGGAGGAGCGCGAGCGTGACACGAAACCCTAAGTGTTGACATTATCAACTCGTGGCGGGTAGTTCTGGAGTCACCGTAGGAGGTGACTCGATGACCGACGGGGTCACGATTTGTGAGTGCTTCGCCAGGGACGGGCTGCAGCACGAGCCCGCGTTCGTCCCCACCGCGACGAAGGTCGCCCTGCTGGAAGGTTTCGCCCGCGCGGGGTTCACCCGTATCGAAGCCACGAGCTACAGCCACCCGGAACGGGTCCCGGCGTTCGCCGACGCGAGCGAGGTGCTCGCCTCCCTCGGCCACCAGCCGGGCGTGGCGTTCAAAGCGACGTGCCCCAATCCCCGCGCGGTGACGCGTGCGCTGGAAGACCTGGATCGCGGCGCCGGGGCTCAAGAGCTCAGCCTGCTGGTCTCGGCCAGCGAGAGCCACACCGAACGGAACCTGCGCACCACCCGCGCCGCCCAGTGGGACCGGGTCGCGGAGATGATCCGCCTGGCGGACAAGCGTTTCCGCCTGATCGGCGTCGTGTCCGTCGCCTTCGGCTGCCCGTTCGAAGGCGCTGTCGACCCGGGCAGGGTCGCCGAGGACGTCGCCCGCTTCGCCGGCCTGGGCGCCGACGCGGTCACCTTGGGCGACACCACCGGGGTGGCCACGCCGAAGACCGTCACAGCCCTGTTCGAGCGACTCGGCCGGGCCCACCCCGGACTGCCGCTGATCGCGCACTTCCACAACTCGCGGGGCGCCGGCATCGCCAACGCGGTGGCCGCGCTGGACGCGGGCTGCCGCCACTTCGACAGCGCGATGGGCGGGGTCGGCGGCCACCCGGCGTCGATCGGCTACGGCGCCGGGCTGACCGGGAACGTCTGCACCGAAGACCTCGTCGACCTCTTCCACGCGATGGGTGTCCGAACCGGACTGGATCCCGGCGCGCTCGCCGAGTCGTCCGCCGCCTGCGAGAAAGCACTCGGCCGTCCGCTGCACAGCATGGTCGCGCGAGCCGGTTTCGCCCGCACACAAGGAGAAAGCCGACGATGATCCTGCTCACCGAGGACCACGACAGGGTCCGCGTCCTCACCCTCAACCGGCCGGACAAGCTCAACGCGCTCGACACCGCCCTCACCCGGGCGCTGCGGGACGCGCTCGACGACGCCGACCTCGACCCCGCCGTCCGCGCGGTGGTGCTCACCGGCAGCGGCCGCGGATTCTGTGCGGGCGCGGACCTTTCCGAGTTCTCCGCGCTCACTCCGGAGCAGCCCGACGCCGTACTGGAGCGAGCGGCGCTGACCGCCGGGCTCCAGACGCGGATGCAGCGGATGGGCACCCCGGTCGTCACCGCGGTCCGCGGCGCGGCGGTCGGCGGCGGAGCGGGTCTCGCGATCGGCGCCGACATGGTCGTCGCGGGCACCGACCTGCGCTTCGGCTATCCGGAACTGCGGCACTCCCTCGTCCCGGCCCTGGTGATGACCGGTCTGGTACGGCACCTGGGCCGCAAACTCGCCTTCGAGCTGATCAGCACCGGCAGGCTGCTCACGGCGGCCGAAGCGTTCGAACACGGCCTGGTCAACAGCGTCGTCGAGCCGGAGAACGTCCTCTCCGCCGCGCTGGAGATCGCCGCGGGCTGGGCGGCGGTGGAGCCGCGCGCCCTGAGCGCCGCCAAGGACCTGTTCTACCGGGTCGCCGACCTGCCGACCGACGCCGCCGTGCGCGCCGGCCAGGACGTGAACGCCCTGATGCGGGGGTTCCGCCGGTGACTCCGCCCCTCGAAGGCATCACCGTGCTCGACTTCTCCCGGGTGCTGGCCGCCCCGATGGCGACGCAGATCCTCGGCGAGCTGGGCGCGACGGTGATCAAGGTCGAACGGCCGGGCTCCGGCGACGAGACGCGGGGCTTCGAACCCCGGCTCCCCGCCGGGGAAAGTGCCTACTTCTTCGCCGTCAACCGGGGCAAACGTTCGGTGACCCTCGATCTGAAGGACACCCGCGGCCGCGACGCCGCCCGCCGCCTCGCCGCCCGTGCCGACGTCGTGGTGGAGAACTTCCTGCCCGGCACGATGGACCGGCTCGGTCTCGGCTACGAGGACCTGTCAGAGAGCAACCCCGGCCTGGTGTACGTGTCCGCCACCGGGTTCGGGCAGACCGGCCCGGACCGTGCCCGCAAGGGGTACGACACCGTCTTCCAGGCCCTGTCCGGAGTCATGGCGATGACCGGCGAACCGGACGGCCCGCCGGTCAAGACCGGGATCCCGGCGGCGGACCTGACCTCCGGGCTCTGGGTGGTCATCGCCGCGCTGACCGGGCTGGCGGGCCGGGGAGCCACCGGACGCGGCCGCCACCTGGACGTGTCGATGATGGACGTCCAGCTCAGCCTGCACGCGCTGAACGCCGCCCGGCTGTTCGCCCTCGACGAGGATCCGGCGCGGACCGGCAGTCAGCACCCCGGTCGCGTCCCGTCCGCCGCCTTCGAGGCCGCGGACGGCCGCTGGGTGCACATCAGCTGCAGCGACCAGCACTGGGAGCCGCTGTGCCGTGTGCTCCGCCTCGACGACCTGGAGTCCGACAGCGAACTCCGGCACAACGCCGGTCGTGTCGCCCACCGGGACCGGGTGATGACCGCGCTGCGCACGGCGATCGCGTGCCGCGAAAGCGGCAAGCTGGTCGAGGAACTGCGTGCGGCCGACGTGCCGGTGGGCGAGGTCCGGGGTGTCCGAGAGGCACTGGACGATCCGCACGCGCGGGCGCGCGGCGTCGTCGGCACCTTTGCGCATCCCACCGAGGGCGAGTTCCCCGCGATCCGCACTCCCCTGCGGGAAACCGGGGCACGGCCACATGACCTGGAGAGCCCGCCGTTGCTGGGCGCCGACACCGAAAGTGTGCTCGCGGAAGCGGGCTTCGGTTCGGCCGAGATCGCCGCCCTGCGCGGCGAAGGAGTGATCTGAGTGGACGAGCGGATCCTGCTCGACGTCACCGCCGGGATCGCCCGGCTGCGACTGGCCCGCCCGGCCGCGCGCAACGCCGTGGACCTGCCCCTGTGTCTTCAGCTGCGCGCGGCGTTCGACGAGATCGACGCCGACGAGTCGGTCCGCGTCGTCCTGCTGTCCGGGCAGGGTCCGGTCTTCTGCGCGGGCGCCGACCTCAAGGAGCGCACCGGCAAGGACGCGGCGTGGGTACGCCGCCGTCGCGTGGCCTCGTTCGCCGCCTACGCAGCGATCGCGGCCTGCCGCCGTCCGGTGATCGCGCTGGTGCACGGGGCCGTCGTCGGCTCGGGCGGCGAGATCGCTCTCGCCGCCGATTTCGCCATCGCCGCCGAGGGCACCACGTTCCGGTTCCCCGAGCCGCACTGGGGCACGATCGGTGCCACCCAACGGCTGCCGAGGGCGATCGGGCCGCGTCGGGCGAAGGAGCTGCTGTTCACCAATCGCCCCGTGGGCGCGGAGGAGGCCCGCGATCTCGGGCTCGTCGTCCGCGTCGTCCCGCAGGCGGAGCTGGCCGGGGCCGGGGACGAGACGGCGCGGTCCATCGCCAAGGCCCCGCCGGGATCCATCGCGCTGACCAAACGCGCGGTGGATCTCGGCGGTGAGACCGACCTCGACCGCGGCATCCGCATTGAAATGGCCGCGATCGAGCAGAATCTGCAGACTGGCGACTGGCGTGACGGCATCGATCGCTTCTCGGCCACCGCGACCGCCAAGGAGGCAGAGTGATGGACCTGCGTACCGTCTGCCCGCTCACCGCGCACGAGGCGCTGGAGCGCGCCGCGCTGACCGCGCCGGACGTCGAGGCCGTCGTCACCGCCGAATCCCGCGTCACCTACGGCGAGCTCGCCGGGAACGTCGCGCGGATCCGGTCCGCGCTCGCGGCACACGGCGTCGGACGGGGTGACCGTGTCGGCGTCTGCCTCGGCAACGGGCCCGACTGGGTCGCGTTGTTCGTCGCGATCGGCTCGCTCGGTGCCGTCGCCGTGCCCGTCAACACCCGGTGCACCGCCGACGAGGTGCGGTACATGCTGGCCAAGGCGAAGGTGTCCACGCTCTTCGTCGCGGACCGTGTGCTGCGCGTCGACTTCATCGCGATGCTTCGCGAGCTGGGCCTCGGGACCGACGGGCGCTGCGCCACGTTGCCCGATCTGACCTCCTTGGTCGTGCTGGGCACGGAGGTGCCGGAAGGGGTGACGTCCTGGAAGGCGTTCCTCGCCGCGGCCGACGGCGACACCCCGGCCACCGCGGAACCGGACGACGTGCTGCTCGTGCAGTACACCTCGGGCACGACATCCCGACCCAAAGGTGTCCTGCTCACCCATCGGAGCATGTGCGCCAACGCGTACTTTTCGGGCGCCCGGCTCGGGTTCCGTCCCGCCGACCGTTTCCTCAGCGCCCGTCCCTTCTTCCACGTCGCCGGAAGCACGCTTTCGGTGCTCGCCAGCCTGCAGCACGCCGTCACCTTGGTGGCCATGGCCAAATTCGAGGCAGGAGAGGCCCTGCGCCTGCTGGAAGAGGAGCGCTGCACCCATTTCTCGGGCAACGACACCATCGCGATGATGTTGCTCAACCATCCGGACCGCGCGACGCGGGAACTCCACCTGCGCGGTGCCTGGGTCGCGGCGTCACCGACGGTGATCCGGCGGGTGATCGACGAGCTCGGTGCCCGTGAATGCGTCGCGGGATACGGCCTGTCCGAGGCTTCGCCGAACGTCGCGCAGTCCTGCTGGTGGGAGCCCGAGGAGATCCGGGCTTCCGGCGCGATGGCCGTCGAACCCGGGGTGGAGGTCCGCATCCGCGCGCTCGACGGGGACCACGGCTGCGCGCCGGGCACCCCGGGCGCGATCCTCGTCCGCGGCTGGAACGTCATGCGGGGTTACCTCGACGATCCCGGGCAGACCGCCGCCGCGATCGACGCCGGCGGCTGGCTGTCCACCGGGGACGTCGGGCTGCTCGACCTGTCCGGCAGGCTCCATTTCTCCGGGCGCACCAAGGACATCATCCGTGTCGGGGGTGAGAACGTCGCCCCGGCCGACGTCGAGGACGTCCTGCACCGGCATGCCGCGGTCCGGCAGGCCGCGGTGGTCGGGGTGCCTCACGAGCGGCTGATCGAGGTCCCGTTCGCGTTCGTCGTGCTCCGCGAACCCGACGCGGTCACCGAGGAGGAACTCTTGCGCTGGGCGAAGGCGAACATGGCGGGTTTCAAGGTGCCGCACCATCTTCGGATCGTCGACGGCTTCGAGGGGATCGGCATGACCGCGAGTTCGAAGGTGCGGAAGAACCAGCTCGCGGAGCACGCCCGCACCCTGCTCGGGCCCGTCCGATGAGGCGGATCCGCACCCCGGTCACCGAACTGCTGGACATCGCGCTGCCGATCGTGCAGGCGGGGATGTCGTGGGCCTCGTCGTGCTCGGCCCTGCCGCTCGCGGTGAGCGACGCCGGCGGGCTCGGGGTGGTCGCCGCGGGACCGATGCGGCTGCCCGACCTGGCCCGAACCCTCGACGAAGTGGCCGACGGCACCGAGTCGCCGTGGGCGGTGAACCTGCCGCTCTACCGGGCGGGCGCCGAGGAAGTGATCGAGTTGCTGCTCACGCGCCGCCCGCCGGTGCTGATCGCCTCGCAGGGCGGTCCGCGGCGCTATCTAGAGCGCTTCCACGACGTCGGGACGACCTGCCTGCACGTGGTCGCCGGAACCGAGCACGCGAAGAAGGCCGTCGACGCCGGTGTCGACGGGCTCGTTGTGGTCGGCGCCGAAGCCGGAGGACATCCGCCGCCCGGCCTCGTCACGACGCTGGTCCTCACCCGCGCTGTCGCCACCGCTGTCCCGGACACGCCGATCGTCGCGTCCGGGGGCCTGGCCGACGGCGCCGGCCTCGCCGCGATGCTCGCGCTCGGGGCGGGCGCCGCCCAGTTCGGCACCCGGTTCCTCGCCAGCACCGAAGCCACCGTCCACCCGGACTACAAGGCCGCCGTGGTCGCCGCCGGGATCGACTCGACCCGCACGGTCGGCCGGGACCTCGGCCTGATCCGCGCGCTGGCCAACGACTTCACCGACCGGATGACCGGACTCGAGGACTCCGCGGCCGACGTCGAACGGCGACGTGCGGTGTTCACCGCCTCGACCCTGCGAGACGCCGCGCTCGACGGCGACCTGAGAAACGGCAAGGTCGAAGCGGGTCAATCGGCCGGGCTGGTGACCGAGGTGCTGCCCGCGGGCGAGATCGTGCGGCGGATCGTGGAGGAGTACGACGCGGCTGTCGCCCGGCTGCGCTAGTGGGTGGAGTGACTGTGTGGATTTTGGGCGTTGGATGACCCGAAATCCACTCATGTCGCCGAAAACGGCGACGTCTTAGCGTGGTCGCATGATCCAAAACTGTCGGTGACCGGTTGTAGGTTTCTTGGTGTGGACATTCACAAAGCCGCGCCCGTAGCGCTACTCGAAAAGACGACCGACCCGAGAGTTCTGGAGGACATCCATACCTCGTTGAAGTTCTTGGATGACAGGGATTCTGTGGCTATGGCAGTCGCGGCGTCGGAGGGCATCGCACGGTTGGAAGCGATCCGGTTCCGGGCCCTGGCACAGCTGTCGCGGTATCGTGAGGGTGCGCGAAGTGTCGTGCAGGAGGTCGCGTTCGCGTTGTCTCTTGTGGACAGTCATGCGGGTGCGATGGTCGCTGCCGCCGACGCGTTGACCACCCGCCTCCCCTGCACCCTGACTTTGATGAACCAGGGGAAAGTGAGTGGTTTCGGGGCGATGAAGGTCGCCGCCGCCACCGCGTGGCTGTCCGACGAAGACGCCCTCGCCGCCGACGCCCTGCTGGAAGAACGCTTGCCGGGAAAGAACTCCGAGCAGATCCGGCGGGCGGCGAGCCACGCCGCGGCCACGGTCGACCGGGAGGGCGCCGACAAGCGTGCCAAGCACCACCGCGACGGCCGCCGGTTGGCGATGCGGCAGGGCGAGACCGGAGTGGCGTCGATCGAGGTCGAGGACGGCCCCGTCGAAAAGGTCACCGCCGCCTACACCCGAATCGACCGGGAAGCACGCGCGCTGAAAACCGGGGGTGAGACACGCACCCTGGACCAATTGCGCGCCGACGTCGCACTCGACCTCCTCCTTGGCGGCCAGGGCGGGGTCAGTGAACGCACCGAAGTCTTCCTCTACGTGGATCTGTTCACCTACCTCGGCCTCAACGACGACCCCGCGGAACTCGCCGGACACGGCCGCCTTCCGGCCACGCCGGCCCGGCACATCGCGACCGGACCGAACACCGTCCTGCGCCGCATAATCACCGACCCACTGTCCGGGCAGGTGCTGGATCTGGGCCGGGACCGGTACCGACCCACTGCGGGCCTCGATGAATACGTCCGGGTCCGGGACCGTGAATGCCGAAGACCCGGCTGCCACCTGCCCGCGCAGGCCTGCGATCTCGACCATGCAGTGCCCTGGCAACACGGCGGCCACACCGACGCCGCCGACCTGGTCAGCTTCTGCCGCCGCGACCACCGGTTGAAAGACGAACCCGGCTGGAGCTACCACCTCGCCCCCGACGGCACCCTGACCGTCACCACCCCGACCGGACAGACCTACGACAGCACACCCCCGCCTCTTCACGAACCCCGCGAGCGAACACCCCTCGCCGACGAACCACCACCACCGTTCTGAACCCCACTACCGGACAACGGCTACCGGTTCTGTCGTACGAGCCAGGCCGGGATTCGGGCAACGCCACCATCCACCCCGTTGCCGGAAATCGGCCACGCGTTCTTCGTGGTCACGCGCGGTTGTCGATCGTCCCACCGGCGGCACCGTTGTCGTCGGATCGGCGAGGTGCGGTCGGTTCTCCGTCACCGCTCTTGCCCTATTGCCGAAAGTCGGCTATGCGTTCTTCCGCGACGCTTGCGGACCCAGTGCCTCCGGCTACGCGGCCGTCGGTCGTCCACCAGTGTAAGTACACGAAGGCCCCCTTCAGGTACTTGGGCAGAAAGTCGGCGCCGCTCCGAACACTCCGGAACTGGCGGACGCCACTGCGCCACTTGGGGGCCACGTGGTCCGGGCACTGCTTGTGCGCCAGTCACCAGCACCGTGCGTAGAAGTCGTCGAGCCTGGCCATCTTGAGCTGACCGGGTCCACCGCCATGCAGGAAAACGCGGTAGTGCAGCTCGCGGGTTCCACCGAATGTCGACGCGGTAGTGCCGAATCCGACGGCCTGGTAGCTACCGGAGTTCAACCGTTGCTCTTTGTAGTTGCGGCGCCGCCACTCGTACACGCCCGAACTATTGGGATCCAGCCCCCAGACCTCCAGCACCATGAATGTGTCGTTGGAACTCGGCTTCACGTAGATCTGTGCGGCGCACTGGCCGGCCGAGTTCGGGAAGTATTCATGATGGGCGAGCGCCGACCCGCCGTTCTCCGCCAGCAGCCAACCGTTGTTCGCGCCGGTCCGGGCGAGTCCCCGCCCGATGTCGAAGCCGTTGCTCCCATCACCCCAGGGAATACCACCCCACCGATCCGCCGGGTTACCCTCGAAACTGTCGTCATACACGACGTCCGCGTAAGCCGGGCCGGTCACCAAAGCCAGTGAGGCGACCGCAGACAGCAGCACCGCTCCGAGACGCAAAGACAATTTTCTTACCGTCAACGCCATTCCCCCTCCTGAAAGATTTCGCAACAATCAGTACAGTCGGGGCGGCACAGTCTCGCCATTATCAAAAGTGCGACCGTTCGGGCAGAAGTACCGGGAAGTCGGCGTCTACTGGTCGTACTCCACCTTGACCCCGAACGCCCACAGGCCCGTGGATGTCATGAACGCGGTCGTCATTGGACCCTGTACCCAGCTGATCAAGCCCAGCCCGACGAACCGCAGGTCCCTCGGGCCAGGCCGCGAACCCGCAGGTCCAGCCCCCTTTTCAAGCTTCGTTCCGGTCATGGTTCAGCAACGGAGAGTCCCGACGCTAGCGCGACATTACATCTGTAATGTAGCCTCCTCCCGCAAGCCCTCAGACGCGCAAGGAGGTTCCGGGAATGAAGCGGGCACTCCAGCGCGCCGCGGTCGAGGTCGTGGCACGGGAAGGACTCCGCGGCCTCACCTACCGTGCGGTCGCGAAAGCGGCCGACTGCACCACAGGCGCGGTCCAGCACCACTTCTCGTCCATCGACGATCTCCTCCAGTCCTCATTGGACTGGGTGCTCGAAGAGAGCGCGGAGAACGGCCTGATCGGCGCCCGCACCGGAGTGTTCGCCGACGGCGAGGAAGTCCGGAAGCGATACCAGGACAGCGCGGAGATCCAGATCTTCCAGTACCAACTGGTCGTCGAGTCCGCACGGCGACCGGAGTTGCGGCCCGTGGTCCGACGGCTCTACCGCGGATACCTCGACGCCGTCGGCAAAGAACTGACCGCCGACGACGGGTTCGCGCAGCTCGTTTTCTACGCCCTCGACGGAATGTTCCTGCACCAGGTGGCGGACCCGGACGTCGACCCCGGCCCGGCACTCGAAGCCCTGCACGCCATCCTGGCGAACCA
This sequence comes from Amycolatopsis sp. lyj-90, assembly GCF_046549035.1. NCBI lineage: Bacteria > Bacillati > Actinomycetota > Actinomycetes > Pseudonocardiales > Pseudonocardiaceae > Amycolatopsis > Amycolatopsis sp. lyj-90. The sequence continues at coordinate 284,505 of NZ_JAJPWP010000001.1, read as the reverse complement.
CAACTAGGACCGGCAGTACTGCCGCCCGGCGACACGCACCCCGCGTGACACCGGGCCACAGTACTGCCGTTTTCGTTACAGGGCAACAACTCCCGACTGTCCTTTTCAGACATTCGAAACCGATTAGGTGTTGACTTAATCAACACTTGGGAGTCAGACTCGGCGCATCCCTGAAGCGAAAGGCCTTCCGATGCCCGACACCGCTGCCGCGACCCTGTTGATCGACGGTCGCCGGCTTTCCGCCCCGGCGACGTTCGACGTCGTGGACCCCGCGAGCCTCGACGTCCTCGGCCAGGCAGCCGACGCGGACCCCGCCCACGCTCTCGCCGCGCTCGACGCCGCGGCCGCCGCCGCTCGTGGCTGGGCGGACACCGACCCGGAGACCCGCAGTGGTCACCTTCGCACCGCGGCGGCGGAAATCCGGGCACGCCAAGGTGAACTCGCCTCGTTGCTGAGCCGGGAGAACGGCAAACCCCTCGCGGAGGCCGCGGGCGAACTCGCGAGCGGGGCGCGGATGCTGGAGTGGGCCGCGGAAGAGGGACGCCGCGCCTACGGCCGGGTCACCCCCGCCTCCGCCGCGGGCCCCGGGCTGGTGCTGCGCTCTCCCGTCGGGCCGGTCCTCGCGATCACGCCGTGGAACTTCCCGGCGAGCATGCTGCTGCGCAAGGTCGGCCTCGCCCTGGCCGCGGGCTGCCCGGTGATCGCCAAACCGGCCGAACAGACACCGCTCATCGCCACCGCACTGCTCGACATCCTGCGGGCGACCGGCCTTCCCGCGGGTGTGCTGCAATCCCTGACCACGAGCCGCCCCGCGGAACTCGTCGGAGCGCTGCTTGCCGATCGCAGGCTGCGCAAGGTCAGCTTCACCGGATCGACCGAGGTCGGCCTCGGCCTGTTGCGCCGGACCGGCGACACGCTTCGCCGCACGTCGCTCGAAATGGGCGGGCACTCCCCCGCGATCGTCTTCGCCGACGCGGATCTCGAAGCGGCCGCCGCCGGTGTGGTCACCGCGAAGTTCTTCAACGCGGGCCAAAGCTGCACGGCCGTGAACCGGCTTTACGTCCACGAAAGCGTACGAGACGACCTGCTCGCGCTGATCGAGAAGAAGACGGCCGCGCTGCGCCTCGGACGCGGAGACGCCGAAGGCACCACGGTCGGTCCGCTGATCGACGAGGCCGGGCTCGCGAAGGTCGAGAAGCAGGTCGCCGACGCCGTGGCCAAGGGGGCCCGGGTCCTGATCGGCGGTGGCCGCTGGGAGTCCGGCGACCCGGCGCTGCGCGGCCACTGGTTCCAGCCGACGGTGCTGACCGGCGTCACCGCGGACATGCTCATCAGCCGTGAGGAGACGTTCGGCCCGGTGCTGGCCGTCGCCACGTTCACCGACGACGACGAGGCGATCGCCCTGGCCAACGCCACGGACTACGGGCTGGCCGCCTATCTGTTCGGCAGCGACCTGCGCCGCGTTTGGCGGGTGCTCGACCGTTTGGACTTCGGCGTGATCGGGGTCAACGACCCGGCCCCGGTCCGCCCGGAACTGCCTTTCGGCGGTCAGAAGAACTCCGGCCAGGAACGCGAAGGCGGCGCCGAAGGCATCGAGGCCTACACCGAGACGAAGGCCGTGGCGCTGCGGTTCTGAGCGCGCCCGGGCAAAGAAAGGACCTTCATGACCAGCACCACCGAGCTCGCCGCCCTCGACCGGCGCACCCTCGTCCACCCGCACACCACGATCGGCGCCCCGGCCGAACCGCTCATCCTCGACCGCGGTGAAGGCGCCCTGCTGTGGGACACCGAAGGCCGCCGGTACATCGACGGCACCTGCGGGCTGTGGCAGTGCCCGGTCGGCCATGGCCGCACCGAACTCGCCGACGTCGCCGCCGAGCAGATCCGCCGCTTGGAGTTCTACTCGTCCTTCGGTGACTACTCGAACGCGCCGTCCATCCGCCTCGCCGAACGGCTGTTGTCGCTCGCGCCCGCCGGTCTGGAACGCGTGTTCCTCACCAACGGCGGTTCGGAAGGCAACGAGACCGCGATCAAGCTCGCCCGCCTCGCCTTCCACCACGCCGGTTTCCCGGAGCGGACGGTGGTGCTGGCCCGGACCGGCGGTTACCACGGCATGGGCGGTGCCTCGCTCGCCGCCACCGGGATCGAGGGCCTGCGCGCCGGGTTCGGCCCGTTGCTGCCCGACATCGAATGGCTGGGAAAGCCCCACGCCATCGAATACGGCCCGGACGCGACGGACGTGCTCGTCGCGGAGCTGGAACAGCGCATCGCCGAGATCGGCGCGCATCGCATCGCCGCGTTCATCGGCGAACCGGTGCTGGGCGTCGGCGGGATGGTGCCGCCGCCGGACGGGTACTGGCCCCGCGTGCAGGAAGTGTTGCGCCGCAACGGGATCCTGCTCATCGTCGATGAGATCGTGACCGCCTTCGGCCGGACGGGACAGTGGTTCGGCAGTCAGCACTTCGGCATCGAGCCGGACATGATCGTCACCGCGAAGGGCATCACCAGCGGCTACGTCCCGATGGGCGCGGTGCTCATCGGCCGCCGGGTGCTCGACCTCGCCGACGGCGCCACGTTCCTGCACGGTTTCACCTACAACGGCCATCCCGTCGGCGCCGCGGTCGCGCTGGCGAACCTCGACATCATCGAGCGGGAGAACCTGCTCGAACGCGCCCGCGTCCTCGGCGCCCGGCTGCGCGCACGGCTCGACCCGCTCACCGAGCTCCCCCACGTGCGCGAGGTCCGCGGGGTCGGCCTGATGCTCGGCATCGAGTTCACCGACGTGCCGACGGCGTCGGTGCAGTCCGGCTGCCGCGCGGACGGCGTGGTGGTCCGCGCCTCCGGCACCAGCATCGTGCTGTCCCCGCCGCTGGTCATCACCGAGGAGCAGATCGACACCCTGGCCGACGTGCTGTGCCGCCACGTCGCGGCCGCGGCGAGCTGAGCGGGGATCCCGATGAGACGCCGGATACCGACGCTGTTGTCCGCCGCGCTGACCGTTCCCCTCGTCGCCACCGGATGCGCCATTTCCGAGGGCGGCCCGAATTCGCTCGTGTTCGTCTCCTACGGCCAGGGCGCCTACCAGGCGGGGCAGCGCTCGGCGTGGCTCGACCCGTACGAGAAGCTGACCGGGACCACGGTCACGATCGACGGCCCGTCGAGCAACGCCAAGCTGAAGGCGATGGTCGAGGCGGGCAAGGTCACCTGGGACGTCGTGGACACCGACGCCTCCGCGGCCGCCGCGGTCTGCGGCAGCCTGCTCGAACCCATCGACATGGGACCGCTGGCGGCGGGTTTCCCGAAAGGGTCGCTGACCGACTGCGGGGTGCCGGACGCCTTCTTCGGCATGATGCTGATGTACGACACCAAGGTCTACGGCGACCACCCGCCGACCCGCATGGCCGACTTCTTCGATCCTCAGAAGTTCCCTGGACGGCGGATCATCTACGGCGGCGACCCGAGTGTGGGCACGATCGAGGCCGCCCTGCTGGCCGACGGAGTCCCGCGCGACGCCCTGTACCCGCTCGACGTCCCCCGCGCGCTGTCGATGTACGACCGGATCCGGCCGTTACTCACCATCACCAGCACCTACGGCGACCAACAGCAGCGCATGGCGGGTGGGCAGGCGGACATGGCGCTCATCGTCAGTGCCCGCGCGTTCTCGCTGCTGAAAGCGGGCGCGACGAACTGGAAGGTGGTGCCCGGCATCCCCGTGCCGGTGACCTGGGACGTGCTCGTCGTGCCCAAGGGGACACCGCGCGCGGACGAGGCCAAGCGGCTGATCCGGTTCGCCTCGGAACCGGCGCAGGCGGCGGCCTTCGCGGCCAGTGCGGGCGTCGGGCCCGCGAACACCGCCGCGCCCCCACCGGCCACGGCGATCGGGCGCGAGCTCGACATCTGGGGAGACGCCAAGGAGGACCTGCGGGTGCTCAGCGACGTCCGCTGGTGGGCGGCGAACCGGACCATGCTCGTCAAGGCCTGGTCGGATTGGAGGACCGGATGACCACCGTTCCGAGAACGAGGCGGACCGGGTCCGCGTCCTGGCTGCTGCTCCCCGCCGCGGCGGTGGTGCTCGTGTTCTTCTTCTACCCGCTCGCCGCGATCCTCTGGCGCAGCTTCACCGAACCCGCTTTCGGCGTCGGCAACTACCTGGCCGTCCTCGGGGACGAGGTGCAGATCCGGGTGCTGCTCCGGACCTTGCGGACCGCGCTGATCATCACCGTCGCCACGCTGATCGTCGCCTATCCGTACGCCTACGCGATGACCTTGGTCGGGCGCCGGGCCCGCACGGTCCTGACGTTGCTGGTCCTGATGCCGTTCTGGACCAGCGTGATGGCCCGCAACTTCGCCTGGTACGTCCTCGAACAGCGGGGCGGCGTGATCGACAAGGTGCTCGCTTCGATCGGCTTCGACGGGGTGGTGCTCCTGGGTTCGGTGGCCGGGGTGACCGTCGCGATGGTGCAGGTGATGCTGCCGTTCATGGTGCTCCCGCTGCACAGTTCGATGACCGGGATCGACCGCAGCCTGCTGCACGCCGCCGGCAGTCTCGGCGCGTCCCGTCCGGTCGCCTTCCTGCGGGTGTACGTGCCGCTGTCGATGCCGGGAGTCCTGGCGGGAGTGTCGGTGGTGTTCATCATGTCTCTCGGCTTCTACATCACCCCGGCACTGCTCGGCACGCCGCAACAAGCGCTGGCCGCGCAGGTGATCGGGACCCAGGTCAACGATCTGCTGGACTTCGCCGGGGCCGGTGCGCTCGGGGCGATCCTGCTGGTCCTCACGCTCGTGGTGCTGGCCGTGCTCAGCCGGGTGGCCGCACCGCTGGGGACCAGCGCGGCGGGAGGTGCCGACCGTGGCTGACAAACCGTCCATTTCCAGGGCCGCGCTCCGGCAGCGGACGCTCGGCTGGGGACTGCGCGCGTGGGTCGCCGTCGTGGGGTTCGTGCTCGTCGCGCCCACGCTCGTCGTGATCCCGATGAGCTTCGGCGCGGGCTCGACCTTCCAGTTCCCGCCCGACGACTGGTCATGGCGCTGGTACGGCGAGTTCTTCGGCAGCAAGCAGTGGCTCGCCGCGCTGGGCAACTCGGTCCAGGTCGGCCTGCTGGCGGCGGTGCTCGCGACGGTCGTCGGGGTGGCGGCCGCGTTCGGTCTCGACCGCGCGCGGTTCCGCGGCCGCGGCGTCGTGCGGCAACTGCTGATGGCGCCGATGATCCTGCCCGGGATCGTCGTCGCGGTCGCCGTCTACGGGGTCTTCCTGCGCTGGCAGCTCAACGGGACGATGCTCGGTTTCGTGCTGGCGCACGCCGTGCTGGGCGTGCCGTTCGTGCTGACCTCCGTGCAGACCAGTCTCGCCGGGTACGACCCGGTCGTGGAGAAGGCCGCGGCGAGTCTCGGCGCGCCGAAGCTCACGACGCTGCGCAAGGTCGTGCTGCCGATCATCGCTCCCGGCGTGCTGTCGGGTTTCGTGTTCGCCTTCGCGACCTCCTTCGACGAGGTCGTGGTCGCCCTCTTCCTGCAGACGCCCGCCATCAAGACCTTGCCGGTGAAGATGTACGAGTCGATCGTCCTCGAGATCGACCCCACCATCGCCGCGGCGTCGAGCCTGATCGTCGTGTTCACCACGATCCTGCTGTTCGTACCCACGTTCCTGCGCCGACGGAGCCACCATGACTGACGACCACCGCGGTATCACCACCGCCCACGTGACCAAGGCGTACGCCGGTGTCGACCGTCCCGCCGTGGACGACGTCTCGCTGCACATCGCCGACGGCGAGTTCATGACCTTCCTCGGCCCGTCGGGTTCGGGCAAGACGACGATGCTGTCGATGATCGCCGGCTTCACCCCGCTCACCGAGGGGTCGATCACCCTGGACGGCCAGGAGATCTCCCGGCTCAAACCACACCGGCGCGATCTCGGGGTGGTGTTCCAGCAGTACGCCCTGTTCCCGCACATGTCGGTCGCCCGCAACGTCGCGTTCGGGCTCACCCAGCGCAAACGGCCGAAGGCGGAGATCGACCGCCGGGTCACCGAGGTGCTGGAGATGGTCGGCTTGTCCGCGGTCCGGGATCGGTTGCCCCGTCAGCTTTCCGGCGGTCAGCAGCAACGGGTCGCGCTGGCCCGCGCCGTGGTCTACCAGCCCCGGGCGCTGCTGATGGACGAGCCGCTGGGCGCCCTCGACAAGAAGCTGCGCGACCAGCTGCAGCGCGAGATCGCCCGGATGCACCGCGAGCTGGGCATGACGTTCCTGTTCGTCACCCACGACCAGCAGGAGGCACTCACCCTGTCCGACCGGATCGCGGTGTTCAACGAAGGCCGGATCGAACAGGTCGGCACACCCGAAGACCTTTACGAGCGACCGGAAACGTTGTTCGTCGCGCAGTTCGTCGGTGAGTCCAACGCCTTGTCCCTCACGCCCGGCGAAGTCACCATCGTGCGGCCGGAGCGGCTGACACTGTACACCCGGGCCGAACCGGTGCCGTCCGGGCATCAGCGGGTCAGCGCCCAGGTCACCGACATCGTCTACGTGGGCGACCACAGCCGGATCTGGCTGCGGTACGCCGACGGCGCGCGTGGTTGCGCGGTGCTGGCCGCGGGCGCGGCACACGAACACCGTCCCGGCGACGACGTGACCGTGGCCTGGCATCCGGAACATCAGGCGGCCGTCCCCGCCGCGGAAAAGGCGGCGGTATGACCTCCGATCTGCTCCTGCACGGCGGTCTCGTGCGCACCTTCGACGCCGAACCCGGAAACGCCACGGCGATCCTGCTTTCCGGCGGCCGCGTGGTCGCGGTCGGGGACGACGACACCGTCTCCGCCGCGGCCGCCCCCGGGACACCGTCGATCGACCTGCGGGGACGCACGGTGCTGCCGGGGATCAACGACGCGCATCTGCATCTGGCCTGGTATGCCCTGGCCGGGCCGGAGTTCTGCGTGAACCTCGCGGCCTCGGCGAGCCTCGCCGAGGTGCGGCGGGCGCTGGAGGCCGCGCCACCGGGCGAATGGATCGTCGGCCGCGGCTGGCGTGAGACCACCATCGCCGAGTTCGCCGACGGCCGGTCCGCGCCGTCGCGGGCATGGCTCGACGAGGTGACCGGGACCCGGCCCGCGGTGCTGCACCACGCCTCGTCCCATTCGATCTGGGTCAACAGCGCCGCACTGGAGCGGGCCGGGATCACCGCGGCGACACCGGATCCCACGGCGGGAGAGATCGTCCGGGACGCCGCCGGGGAGCCGACGGGAGTGCTCCTGGAAAGCGCGCAGGAACTCGTGGCCGGATTGCTCCCGCAGCCGACCCGGGACGAACGGCTGGACGCGACCGCGCGCACGATGGCCCGGCTGAACCGGCTGGGCGTCACCAGCGTCACCGATCCGATCGTTCCGCCCGGGTTGTGGCAGGACTACCGGGAGCTGCACGCGGCGGGCCGGATGACGCTGCGGGTCAGCGCGCTGCTGCACTGGAACTGGCCGTCTCCCACGACTTCGGCGGCCGACTTGGCCCGGGCACTGGACGCGACGGACCTGGAGACCGGGGACGACCTGCTGCGCATCGGCGGGATCAAGCTGTTCGCCGACGGCGTCCCCACGCACTGCACGGCCTGGATGCACCAGCCGTATCCCGATGGTGGACACGGAAGTCTCGTCACGGCCGGGTCCGGCGATCCGGAGCAGGTACGGGAACTGCACGACCTGATCGCCGTCGCCCACCGGCGCCGGGTGCGCGTGCAGGTCCACGTGACCGGCGATCGCGCGGCCGACGCCGTGGTCGACGCCATCGAGGCCGCCGCGGCCGCCGACCCGTGGCCGGACGCGCGGCACGTGCTCATCCACGGCACCTTCCTGTCGCCGGAAGTGCACGAACGCCTGGCCCGGACCGGGACCGGCGTGATCACCAGCTCGCTCATGCGGACTTTCAGCGGTCCGTCGATGGTCCGGATCGTGGGTGAGGATCTCTGGCAGGAGTCGTTTCCCGCCCGAACACTGCTCGACCACGGGGTGATGGTCGCCGACAGCTCGGACGCCCCGGTGACCGAACCGGACTGGCGACGCGGGGTCGCGACGTTCACCGGCGAGCCGGGGCCCAACCCTTTTTCCCTGCTCCCGCAGGAGAAATGGCTCAGCCGGGAAGAAGCGCTGCGACTGTGGACGACCGGCCCGGCTTGGCTGGAACATGCCGAGAGCCGCAAGGGGACCCTGGCGCCGGGCCGGCTCGCCGACCTGACCGTCCTCGACCACGATCCGGTCACCGCGAGCGGGCGGGAACTGCTCGGTGCCCGTTCGGACCTGACCGTCGTCGGTGGGCGCGTGGTGTCCGAAATGGACTGAGACACCCTCAGTCGGGCGTGAGGATCTCGGCCAGCCGAAGGGTGTCTTCCAGGTAGCGGTCGTAAGGAAAGCCTGCCGCGACGAGCGCCGCGCGAAACTCGTCGTAGAGCGGCTTTCCGGCGGCATGGAAGGCTTTCCGGCCGACCTCGGTGAGGCGGACCAGCCGCCGTCGCGCGTGTTCGGGGTCGACGGTGATCTGCACCAGACCGTCCGCCTCGAGCGGGCGCAGCGCCCGGCTGATCGCCGGGTCGGACACCGACAGCGCTTGCGCGAGCCGATGCTGCGTCGTCGGCTCGACTTCCTCCAGCGTGCCCAGAAGCCGTATCTGACTGTAGGTCAAACCGCCGGGGTCGTCGGTGCGTCTGCGGGCCGCTTCGCCCAGCAGCATGACCACGCGGTGCAACAAGTCTCCGAGTCCATCGTCCACGTGACCCACCTTACCAGAGTCTTGACGAGTTAATATTAACTAGGTAAGACTGAGCCCATGGACAACTTCTCTTACCTCGCCCAATCCGCCTTCCCGCTGGTCTGGGTCGTGGTGCCCGCCATCGGAGCCTCGATCCGCGCACGCCGCGCCACGTCCGCCGAAGAGCGGCTCGAGATCTGGCAGCGCTGGTGGGCCATCGGCGCCTTCGGCCTCGGCAGCCTGTGGATGACGATCGCCTTCCTCGCCTTCCCCGACGTCATGGCGACGGCGATCGGCTTCGAGCGGACCCCCTTCCTGTTCGAAATCGCCTTCGCCAACCTCGGCATGGCCATCCTGGGGTTCCGGGCCGCCTCGGCGTCGGCGCGCGAACGCATCACCATCGGCATCGGTGGCGGGATGTTCCTCTGGGGAGCCGTCGTCGGCCACGTCTACCAGTGGTTCGCCAACGGTGACCACGCCCCCGGCAACACCGGCGGAGTCCTCGTCACCGACATCCTGATCCCGGCGGTCATGATCTTCCTGGCCGTGCGGTCCCGGCGCCTCGCGACCACCACCCGTCAGCCAGTCGCGGCATGACCACCCCCACCGGCCCCGGCGACACGTCCGGGAAGACGCGCGCGGCCGCCGCCGAGCGGCTCACCATCTTCGTCGACGCGGTGATCGCGATCGCGCTCACCCTGCTGGCCCTGGATCTCCCGATTCCCCACGGCGACACCACCGACGCCATGCTGGGGTCGGTGGCGGACCACGGCAAGGAATACCTTGCCTTCGCACTCGGTTTCGTGGTGATCGCCGCCCACTGGCGCGCCCACCACGAGATCTTCCCCTACGTCCGCTCGCTGAGCGGCCGCCTGATCAGCCTCACCCTGGCCTGGCTGTTCATGCAGGTCCTGATGCCGTTCGCGACGCGGGTGCTCACCGCCGACGGCGCCTTCCCGCTCCGGTTCGGCTTCTACGCGATGGTGCAGGTCCTGGCCTCCGCGTCGTTCGCGCTGATCATCCGGGAGATCCGCCGCGAACACCTGTACGGAACGGACGGCCCGCCCCGGGTCTTCGCCCAAAGCCTGACGCGCAGTGTCTGCCTGGCCGCGGTGTTCGGGCTGTCCATTCCCGTCGCGTTCCTGACCGAGGGCACCGGTGCGTACCTGTGCTGGCTCGCCGCGCCGATCGTGCTCACCGTCGCCCGCCGCGTCCAGGATCGCAAGCCGTCCGCGGCCTCGCATCCCTCTTGACCTTTGTCGCGAGGCAAGGCGATCCTGGGAGTCTTGTCTGCTTTCTGGAGGGGACCAATGCGACGACTCTTCGTACTGCTCTGCGCACTTTTCCTGACAGCGACCGCCGTTCCCGCGGCGGCCGATACGCCCCCTGATCCGGTTCCGGGCGAAAGACCCCCGCTGGGGATCACCTGGGCGACCGGGGATCCCTACTGCATCTACAACCGGTTCACCGAGGACGTCGTGAAGGCCGCGGCGGACCAGCTGGTCACCTCCGGGCTGCGGGACGCCGGATACGAGTACGTCATGCTGGGCGACTGCTGGCAGGCGGCCGAACGCGACGCCGCCGGGAAACTCACCGCCCGCGCCAGTTTCCCTTCGGGCATCCCGGCGCTGGTGGACTACGTGCACTCACGCGGGCTCAAGATCGGTCTCTACAGCGGCACCGGCGAGAAGACCTGCAGCCGTCAGGCGGCGGGCTCGCTCGACCACGAGGACCTCGACGCCCAGACCTTCGCCGACTGGGGCGCGGACTACCTGCGCTACGACACCTGCCACAGCGTCAACGGCGACGCGCCCGCTCGGGTCAAGAAGATGGCGGACGCGATCAAGCGCACCGGACGTCCCATCACGCTCGAGATCGACGACTACGACCGCGACCAGAGCCAATGGCTGTGGGGACGGGCCGCCGGCGCACAGGTTTGGCGTACGTACAAGCACGCGACCTTCAACTTCGGGTACTCGACGGACAGTCTCGACAAGCAGTACGGGCTGGACGGCTACAAGGGCTCGGGTGGCTGGAACATGCCGGGCCCGTTCACCTTCAGCTACCTCAGCACCGCGGAGCGCCAGGCCAAGCTCGGGCTGTGGGCGGTGCTCAACGCGCCGCTGGTGGCCGACATGGCGCTGGCGGCCGACACCACGCTCCCGGCCGCCGAGATGAAGAACCCCGACATCATCGCCGTCCAGCAGGACTGGGCGGGTGTCGCCGGGCACAAGGTCCGCGACACGGGCTGGACCGAGGTGTGGACGAAACCGATGTCCGACGGCTCGGCCGTGCTGGTGCTGTTCAACCGCGGCGAACTGGCCACGCCGATCACCACCTCCGTGGCCGATGCCGGACTCCCCGCCGCGTCCGGCTATCGCGTGCGCGACCTGTGGACCGGCGACGAGACCGAAACGACCGGTGCCCTCCGCGAAACCGTCGGACGGCACGCCGCCACCGTGCTGCGCGTGTGGCCCACGAACGCGACCGCCGCGCCGCGGACGTCGCTGACCGTCGAGCTGCCCGACTCCGTGCCGCCGTCCCAGCCGGTCACCGCCACGGTCAAGTTCACCAACGCCGGTTCGACGCCGGTCACCGGCGCCCACCTGCGGTTGACCGCCCCCGCGGAATGGCGGTTCGACAGCCCCGCCGAAGCGACCACCGAGACCGTCGGACCGGGCGACACGTGGGAGACCCCGGTGACGCTGACGCCGGTTTCGACAGCCACCCAGCCGTTCAAGATGCCGGGCACCGTGACGTACACGACCACGCAAGGCGCGCGGACCGCGACCACTTCGGCCGAGGCGCCGCTCATGCTCGCGCCGAATCCGCCTTATACCAACGGGTTGCTCAACACTCAGCCGTGGATCTCCTCCGAGAACGGCCTCGGCCCGGTCGAACGGGACAGCACCGACAACGGCCACCCGTTCAAGATCAACGGCAAGACCGAGACACGCGGCGGGCTGGGCGCGCACGCGCCGTCGGTGGTGCGGTACTACCTCGGCGGCAAGTGCAAGCAGTTCACCGCGACCGTCGGCGTGGACGACCGCGGGCCGAACGGGACGCTCGGGTTCCGAGTACTCGGCGACGGCGTCGAACTGGAGGCCACGGGGAACATGCGGCACGGGGACGCCGTGCAGCGTCTCGTCGTGCCGGTGACGGGCGTGCAGGTACTCGCGCTCGCCGTGGATGACGCGAGTGACGGCTCCGCCGGGGACTGGGGAGACTGGATTTCCCCGTACCTCAGCTGCTGAAAGGGTTACTGGGAGGTAGGGCAAACGTGGCGCGTTCACGGGCGGGTCGTGCCGGACCGGCCGCACTCTGAGTGTCCATATAGGACACGGCTCGGTGGGCGAGCGGGGAGGATTCGGGACGTTCAACGTCCCGATTCCTTCATCGTCAACACCTGGCACGCGCGCGAGCCGCAACCCAGTATTGGCCAGGTGGCCACGCGAACCGAGCGTGGAGGATTTAGGACATTGAACGTCCCGAATCCTCCACACTCGAACCTGCCGCGGTGAAATTCCGGTGTCATCGAGCCCCAAGACCGGAGCGACCCACTCGACTACCCCACCTCACCTTCGCCCTGGTCACGCGTAAGTAGGCAAATACCGGTCCGCACTAACCGTCCTTGACACTCACGACCCTCTCGAAAAAGCGCATCTGCCATCAATCGGACATTCAGCCGCCGAAAGTGTCCCCTGCGGCCACCCGGGAACGACTGGCGCCCGCAGGGCAATCCAGAACCACACGGCGAAGGCCACATCAGCCTCCCAGGACGTCGCGAAAGCCACTTTCGGGACGTCTGACGTCTCGAAAGTGGCTTTCGCAACACCCGCCAACACCCGCCGACCCCGCCACCATCGGCTCACCCCTCAAACAAAGAGTCGTGGGTGACGCCGCCGGTCCCCCAACCGGCGGCGGCACCCACGAGGCTTCACGTCGAGATCATTCCACTGTGGACTGTCAGGACTCCCAGTTGACGCAAAGGCCGTCGCGGCGAGCGAAACGTTCCAGATGGCCGCCGACCGTCACCTGGATCCGGTCGAGCAGTTCGGGGAAGGTGGCCTCCGCCACCAGGAGCAACCCGTCGGTGTCGGCCTGGAGGTGACAGGTACCGCCGCGGGGGAACTCGATCACGCCGTTCGGTGGGGTCCATTCCGCTTTCACCCTGTGCGAGAAGTGGCTGCACAGCTGTTTCGCGTAACGGCCTGCCGACGGGGTCGGCACTTTCGCCTGGGTACGCAGCATCGACGAACGTCCCTTCGTGGTGGGAGCGCGGACATGACTCGACTTCGCCACATTCGACGATACTGATACACAGTGTCCGTGGTCAAGACACTTTGTCCGCGCTGAGAACACCCGCACCTGCGGAAACGTCAGCAGGGTGAACGCAGGCCCGCCAGGGTCACGCGCACCAGCCGTCGTACCGCCGCGGCCGACTTGAGCACCCCGGCGGCCGCGAGCGAGTGCACGCAGAAGAGCGCCAACTCGCCGGAGGGGACGTCGTCGCGCAGGCTCCCCGAGCCCGCGCCTTCGGCGATGAGGTCGCTCAGGAAGTCCGTGAGTTCCTTGCTCGCCCGGACCGCGTGCTCGCCCTGGTGCAGCAGCGCGGCCAGTTCGGTGCGGTGGTGCTCGAAGGAGATCGTCGCGTACTTCTCCAGCACCGCCGCCAGCCGCTTGTCGGCCGCGCCCGCCCCGCGGCCCGCGGCGGCCATTTGTTCGAGGTTGCGGGCCATCTCCCGCGCGTGCCAGGCCGTCAGGATCGCGTTGACGTCGGGGAAGTGCCGGTACAGCGTGGCCCGGCCGATGCCGGTCTCCTTGGCGATCAACGACATCGTGATGGCCGACAGGCCGTGCTGCGCCACGAGCGCCGCCGTGCTGTCCAAGGTCGCTTCCACCACTGCCTTGCGGTGGTCACTCACCGACTGGTCCCACAGCTTCGACCCCACGACAGCCTCCTGTGTCCCGCCGGTGTGGGACATCCTGTCCACCACCGGGACGACGTTCTTTGAGCGGAGTCTGTCACGGGTTGCGAAACCATGCCGAATCGTGCCGGGTGAACCCGAGGTGCGGGTAGTAGTCCGTCGCGGCCGGTGCGGACAGCAGCACGATCTTCGCCCGTGGCGCCTCCGCTCCCAGCGCGTCGATCAACGCCTTGCCGATCCCCAGCCGCTGATGTGGTCCGGACACCGCGATGTCGGAAAGGTAGGTGACGTACGAGAAGTCCGAAACGGCCCGCGCGATCCCGGCCAGCTCACCGTCGACCCGGCAGACCAGGACGAGGTTGGCTTCGCGGACCATGGTGGCCATCCGCTCCCGGTCACCGACCGGACGGCGCTCCCCCAGCCCGGACGACCGGTACACGGCCAGCACCTCGTCCAGGTCCAGATCGGCGCCCTGGACCCGTTCAATCTTCCAGTCCACGAAGGACCTCCAAACGTTCTCGGACGACGGTGTGCCGGGTCAGGAACATCTCGGGCGTCAACGGCCCGGGGTCGACGCCCTCGGCGACGAGCGCGGCCCGGAAATCCCCGCCCGTTCCCTCGACGACCCTGTCGGCGGCCCGCTGCACCAGCCGGTACGCCTTCTCTCGGTCCATCCCATCGGCCAGCAGGCGGGCGAGCACGACCGAACTGAAGGTGAGCCCGCGCGTCGCGTCGACCGCTCCGGCCATGCGATCCGGGAAGACCGCCAGTGTCTCGATCACCTCGGTGGCCGCGGTCACCTGGTAGTGGCAGGCGATGAGGCTGTCCGCCAGCGCCACCCGCTCGACCGGCGAATGGGACAGATCCCGTTCGTGCCACAGCGCCACGTCCTCCAGCATCGGCGCCGCGTAGCCGCGCACCAACCGCGCGAGGCCGCTGAGCCGTTCGCTGGTGGTCGGATTCCGCTTGTGCGGCATCGCGCTGGATCCCTGGTACGCGCTCGCCCGGCGCTCCTCGACCTCACGCACCTCGGTCCGTTGCAGCAGGCGCAGCTCCAGCACCACCTGTTCGACGCACGCCGCGAGCACCGCCACCGCGGTCACCAGCTCTGCGTGCCGGTCCCGCGCGACGACCTGACTGGGCGCCTCCTCGACACCGAGCCCCAGCGCGTCGCACACGAACGCCTCGACGGCCGGATCGATGAGCGCGTACGTCCCCACCGAACCCGAGATCGTCCCCACCGCGACGGCGTCCCGGGCCGCGCGCAGCCGCCTGGCCGAACGGTCGATCGCGAACGCGTACCCGGCGAGTTTGTGCCCGAACGTCGTCGGTTCCGCGTGGACGCCGTGGGTACGGCCGACGCACACGGTGTCCCAGTGCTCGACGGCCTTGTCCGCCAGGACCGTGCGCAGCCGTCCGGTGGCCGTCAGCAGGACGTCGCCTGCCCGGGCCAGGGTGTGGCCGAGTGCGGTGTCGACGAGGTCGTAGCTCGTCATGCCCAGGTGCACCCAGCGCGCCGAGTCGGCGGGGATCTGCTCGCAGAAGGCCGCGAGGAACGCGAGGATCTCGTGGTCGCGGGTACGTTCGCAGTCGGCGACCCTGGCCGCGGCCGGGGGTGGTGCCTTGCGGATGTCCGCCAGCGCCTCCCCGGGGACATGGCCCAGCTTCGCCTGCGCCTCGGTCGCGAGAACCTCGACGCGTGCCCACAGGTCGTACCGGGCCTGGTCGGTCCACAGCGCGGCCATCTCGGGACGTGAGTACCTCGGGATCACGTGGCCGCTCCCTCAGTAGACATCGAAGTACTCCCGGTGCTCCCAGTCGGTGACCTCGCCGTCGAGCAGGTCCTCGCCCGTTCCGGCTGCCTTCTCGAACCTCGTCAGCTCGCTGTCCTTGAGCTTCGTCAGCAACGCGGCCAGCGGCGTGCCGAGCAGGTCGTCCGCGGCTTTGCTGCCCCGGAACGACTCCAGGGCGTCCCGCAGCGATCCGGGCAGTTCGGTGCCGCCACCGGGCGGGTCGCCGTCCAATCCGGCGAGACCGGCGTAGAGCTGGGCCGCGATGGCCAGATACGGGTTGGCGGCCGGTTCGGCGATCCGGTTCTCCGCGTGCGCCGAGGGACCGCTGCCGAGGATCCGGACCAGCGCGCTGCGGTTCTCCGTCCGCGAGTCCACACAGGACGGTGACAACGCCGGCCCGGGCCGGAGCCGCCGGTAGCCGTTGACCGTGGGCACGGACAGCAGGCACAGCTGACGGGTCAGCGCGAGCATGCCGTCGACGTAGCGCTCTCCGTCGGGTGACAGCAGGTCGGTTTCGAAGGCGAACAGGTTCCGGCCGGTCCTCGTCTCCAGCACGGACTGGTGGATGTGCCAGCCGCTCGGGTCGAACCCGGGCAGTCCCGGCAACGCCATGAAGGACGCGTGCAGGCCCCGGCGGGCGCACAGCTGCTTGGCGACCGTGCGGAACAGGAGCATCGCGTCTGCGGTGTCGGACGCGGTCATCGGGTCGAACGTGAACTCCAGCTGACCCGGGCCCGACTCGAGTTCCATCGACCGCAGCGGCAGGCCGAGTTCGGCGACGGCGGCCGACAACGGGCCCGTGATCTCCGCGGCCCGGTCCAGCCCGCTCTCCAGGTTGAACTGATAGCCGGCGTCGATGGGGGCGACCGCGGGCGCCTGCGCCTGGTCGCCGAACCCGTTGCCCGCGGCGGACGGGTGCCCCGGCAACCGGCGGGTGAGGTACCACTCGACCTCCAGACCGACGACCGGGGTCAGGTCGCGGCGGGTGAACTGTTCGACCACGCGTTTGAGGACGGCCCGTGAGCTGAGCGGATGCGGGGAGCCGTCGCGGAGGTATTCGTCGCCGAGCACCCAGGCGGTGGCCGGTTCGACGTCCGGAAGGAGCTGGAACGTGCGCGGGTCGGGGACCACGACGAAGTCACCGGCACCGGCCAGCTCGCCGACTCCGACGCCGGGGTCGTCGGAAAGGAAGTCCACGGCGATGCCGTGCCCGGTGTCGAGGACGAACGGCCCGGCGCTGAAGTCCATGCCGTTGCGGAGAACGGACCTGAACGTCGCCCGGGGCAGGATCTTGCCCCGGGCCAGGCCATGGGGGTCGGCGAAGACCAGGCGGACGTGCTCGACGCCGTCCAGCGCGGCTTCGACGCGCTCGGCGGCGGCCTGCTGTTCGTCGTCCCAGAGTCCGTGCCGGGCGACGAACCCCGGCAGCCCGACGCTGCTGCCGGGGCAGGGATTGGACCACTGTCGGGATGTCAAGTCACTGCACCCTTTCCTCGATCGGCACCACCGGGGTGTGCTGCCGGAAGGCCAGCTCGGCCTCGATCCCCGCCGCGGCGGTCAGCACCATTTCGTCCCGGCCGAGCGTGCCCACCAGTTGCATTCCCACCGGCAGCCCGGCCGCTGTGAGCCCGGCTGGCAACGACACGGCCGGGTGACCCGTCACGTTGAACGGATGCACCGCGGGCGCCCACCCCAGCCACTGCAGGTCGGCCGGTTCGGCGGCCCAGGCGGGCCCGACGGCGTAGGGATCGAACGGTTCGATCGGCACGGTCGCCATCGCCAGGAGGTCGTAGCGGTCGAACAGCGCGTGCAAGGAGGCCCGCAGGCGCAGGTGGCTCTCGGCCGCGCGGACCAGGGCCTTGCCCGTCACCGTCTGTCCGTAGTGGACGATCGCGAGCCTGCCGGGATCACACCACTGTTCGTCCGAGGGGTCGGTTCCCGCCGCTTCGCCCGCCGCGATCAGATCCACCAGTGCCGGGTACGTGTCTTCGAAGGGGACATCGACGCGTTCCAGCTGGTATTCGGACGCGGCGAAGATCCCCGACGCCCGCTCGCACACCTCCCGCACTTCCGCCGAAGTGCCAGGGAACTCCAGCCATCCCACCCTCAGCGCCGCCCGCCGTCGCCGGGGCATCTCCCGCACCCCCCACGAGTCGGGGTCCCCGGGATGCGCGCCGGACGCGTGCTTGTAGACCTCGGCCGCGTCCCGGACGCTGGTCACGATCGGCCCGAGATGCGCGAGCCGGTCCGCGCACGGTGGCACGTACGGAATCCGAGCGAACGACGGCTTGAATCCGACGACACCGCAGAAAGCCGACGGGATGCGGATCGACCCGGCCCCGTCCGTCCCCAGTGCGAGATCGCACAACCTCGCGGCCACCGCGGCGGCCGCGCCACCGCTGGACCCGCCGGCCGTCAGGTGCGGCGCCCATGGATTGCGCGTGGGTTCGGCGACCCGGCTGACCGTGCTCGCGCTCCACCCGTGTTCGGACGTCGTCGTCTTGCCGATCACGATCGCGCCGGCCGCTTTCAGCCGGGCGACCGCGGGGGCGTCCACCCGGGGACGGCGGTTCTCCAGCAACGAACCACGGCTGGTCGGCAGGCACTCGGTCTGGATCAGGTCCTTCACCGACACGGTCAGCCCGAGCAGCGGCCAGGACCGCCAGGCGTCCGCGCCGGACCGGCGGATCAGGGCGTCGGCGGCCTCAGCGGCGGCAAGGGCGTCTTCGCGAGCGACAGCGACGTACGCGCCCAGCACGGGGTCCAGCCGGTCTATCGCGGCCAGGGTGCCCGCCACGTGGTCGGTGACGGACATCGTTCCCTTGCGGAGGAGTTCCCTGGTGCCGTGCGCGTCGAGGACGCTCAAGTTCCCTCCCCCGGCCGCTCAGGCGCCTCCTCGCCCGCGATCCGTGTCCAGTGCCATCGGCTGTCGAACGCGGTGACCGCGCACGTCGCGCCCTCGGCGACGGCGGCACCGGCCAGGGTGGTGGCGTGCGCGACGAACCGGGACGCCTCGTGTGCGGCGAGCAGGTCCTGTTCGTCGAAGGGACGGCCCGCGCAGCGCAGCAACCGCAGGTCGACGAACCCGGCGAACCGGCGGCCCAGCAGTTCCACCGCCTGGGGACTGCGGATGCTGAAGCGGACCTTGGCGGCGACGTGACCACGGTGGTGCTGGTCGGAGTAGTAGGCGATGTCCGGGATGATCGGCGGCACGAAGTAGTCCCGCGCCAGCACTTCCGGTGTTTTCGGCAGGTTGCCCGCGAGGAAGTGCCACGAGTTGTACTGCATCCGCGCGGACATCGACCAGGTGATGTCGGCGAGCCGCGCGAGTGACCCGCCGAAATGCCGGGCCGCCGCCGGATTCGGGACCACACAGCAGAAGTAGTCCGGCAGATCCCACTGGACCATCCGTGACCAGTCCTCCGCGCGCAGGGCCCCCAGGAGCATCGGCAAGGAGCGGATGCCGCGGCTCATCGCGAAATCGGCGTCGAAGCCGGTCACCGCGGCGGCGACGGTCGTGTGGATCAGCGCCTCCAGGCCGGTGCCGAAGTCCCCGTGCGGTTCGGTCAACCAGCCCGGCGACGAATCCAGCTCCGCCGTGAGGCTCCGCAGGTCGTCACCGCGGAGGGGCAGACGATCGGACAACTGCTCGGCCAGCGCGGCCTCGCGGGCCAGGGCCAGTGGTCCGCGCGGCGCGGCGATCCGTTCGATCTTGTGCATCAAGGGGCCGTGGATTTCCCGGTACAGCTGCGTTTTCCCGCTGACGGCCTGGCGCTGGACCCGGAGCTGCCGGGCGTGTTCCAGCAGCGCGACGACGCGGGTGGAGCTCGCGGGCGGCACCTGAGGGGCGCCGAGGGCGCGGTTGTACTTGCGCCGGACCCGGTCCAGCAGGGCGGCGACGTGCTCGACGGTCAGCTGGGTGCTGTTGGCCTCTTCGACCCGGCCGTAGCCGACGGACGTGATGAGCAGTTTGAGGCAGACGACCAGGACGGCGTCGTTGTCCGACCACAGTTCCAGGTCCAAACCCTGCAGGCCGGTCAGCGCGCAGTCCGGATGGCCCGGCCAGAGCGTTTTGCCGGTCAGGGTGTTGCGTTCACGGAAGTTCGTGTACCGCTTGGTGTCCTGGTACAGCACGAACGGCGCGGTCCGCAGGGCCGCGTCCTTCAGCTCGTCCAGCAGTTCGTCACGGCCGGCCGGACCGAGGCCCTCCAACCAGTCTCGGCAATCCTTTGTGGACTCGTCGGCACGGGCCTGCTCGAACCGCAGCTCGTCGCGGTAGTGGTCGAGCGCGGCCTTGGTCCAGCGCACCCGGCGAACCCCGTCGACCAGGTCCTCGTCGTCGGACAACGGCCGCTGCGACGGCGCCCGCACGGCGACCCGGCCCCCCGTGGTCAGCCCGAATTCGCCGACGTAGGCGGGGTCTTCGTCCGCGCTGGTGCCGTCCGCACGGTCGGCACCGTCCTGCCAGGACAGTCCGAACAACGCCTTCAGCGCGCATTTCTCCGGGACGCGTAACGCTCTCAGCTGCACGTCCGCGGGCACGTGACCGTCCAAAGTGAGCAGGATGTCCACGGCCCCGGCCGGATCCGGGGCCGCCACGGCGGCCCTCCAGGCCCTTTCCAGCAGGCCGGGGAAACCGTCGTCGGGGGCGAGGACGCTGTCCGGTTCCGCCGCCGTACCGGCCTTGTCGCCCAGCCTGCTGGGGCGGCGGCTCAGCCGGGCCGCCGCCATCGCTTCCCGGTACGAAGACGCGGTCCGCAGTGTGGTCAGTTTCATCCTCGGTCCCCCACCGGACTGGTGAGTTCCACGTGCCCCCACAGATCGTTGCCGGTCGACGACCAGTTCTCGTCGACGTAGATGCAGTCCACCGGGCACACCAGCACGCACGCCGGGCAGCCCGAACACAGTTCCGGCACGATCACCACGTCGATCCCGTTGTCGAAGATGGCGCCGAACTCCGGCGGGCAGTTGCGCAGGCACGTGTCGCACACGATGCATTCGGAAGACTCGATCCGGCGGGGCGTCTTGGTCCAGTTCTCGTCCCGGCTGCGGGTGGCGATGCGCGCGGCCCGGTTCTCGCCCACGCGCACGGTCGGCGATGCGGCCATGGTGACCCCTCCTCGCGAAGTGTCTTGGTTTCCGTATCGGGTCAGGGCGCCTGAAGGATCTCCACGACGGCGCAAGCGGCCTCCATCCCGGGCGCGCCGCCGACGAGCAGTACCTTGTCGCCGGGCTCGACCTGGCCGGTCCGCCACACGTGCTGCAGGCCGCGGATCGCGTCCACCGGGCCCGCGTGCCCGTGCCGCCGGGTGAAGTCCCAGATGCCGTGCTGCTCCTCGACCCCGATCGGGTCCAGGAACACGTCCCGCAGGCCGTTCCAGGTGAAGCCGTCGTGTACGACCTTCGCGATCTGTTCGAGGGACGTATCGGCCTCGTCCATGGCCGTCTTCGACGCCTCGATCATCACGCCGCCGAAGTCACCCATCGGCGGGAGCGTGCCTTCCATCTGCAGCTGGCCGAACCTCGCCCAGCGTTCGTCGAAGTTCAGTGCCTTGCCGATCGTCAGGCTCGGCGGGAAGAGCTCCTCGCCGACGCGGTCACGCAGTTCCAGCTCCGGGTCGGAGACGGAATGAACGGACAGCAGCCGCGCGAACCCGGGTTTCCTGGACAGCACGACGGAACCGCCTCCGTCGGCCAGGACGAACAGGGTGGTGGCACGCCAGCGGTCGACGGCGGGGGTGCCGAAGTTGTCGCCGGCGGTCAGCAACACGGAAACACGGCTCCGGTCGGCTCGCAGGTAGCTGGTCGCCAGGTTCAGCGTGGCGAAGAAACCCAGACAGCCGTTGCGGACCTCGAGGGACGTGACCGGCTGATTCACCGTGAGGCGGTTGATGTAGTGCGGCGCCGACCACCCGTCCGGCCCCTGCGGGTGGACGTTGGTGTGGAAGACACCGCTGAACTCGGCCGGTTTGCGCCCGGCCACCTCCAATGCGCGCTGCGCGGCCTCCACGGCGAGGTCCGGTGCGGGCCGGGTACCGGCGACGGAGATCGAGACCAGCCTGCTCCGCTCGCGTTCCTCGGCCTCGTACCACCCGCGCTCCACCGCGTGGGAGGTCTCGGCGAAGTCAGTGTCCGCGGTACCGATGCCCGCGAAATAGACATCGTTGACCTTCACTGCGTCACTCTCCCTGACTGTTCGGATCGAGGGGCCGGACCCGGCGGGGCGCTGCCGGTTGTCTTGAGACAAAGCCAAGCTAGCCGGGGCTCCCTATACCCACGTCCGCGTTTCCCACAACAATCGATGAACGACGGGCCGCACAATTCCAGCGATGGTTGAACCTCATTTACCCGTCGCGTCCTGGCCCGGGTCATGCTGTCAGTCAGCGGAAACGCCGAGAGCGAGGAAAGCGAGCGCTGATGACGGACGTGCCGAGCATCGACGAAATGCGGGAAATGGTCGCGGCGATGACCGGCGCCGACCCGGCCGGCATCACGCCGACGACCAGCCTGCTGGACCTGGGCGTCGGCTCGCTGGAGATGATGCGGCTGGTCAACCGGTTTCGGCGGGCCGGCCTGGCGGTGGAGTTCCGGGTGTTGTCCGCGCACCCGACGCTCGGCGCCTGGATGGAGCACGTGGCCACGGTCACGGCTCGAACTTGAACCCGAGGCCGCGCACGGTGAGCAGATGCCGGGGCCGCGACGGATCGCGCTCGACCTTGGCCCGCAACCGTCCGATGTGGACATCCAGTGTCTTCATGTCGCCGACGTAGTCCGCGCCCCACACGCGGCCGATCAGCCGGGTCCGGGTGAGCATCTGGCCGGGGTGCCTGATCAGGCACTCCAGCAACTCGAACTCCTTGAGCGGGATGTGCACCTCGTCGCCGTGCACGGTCACCACGTGCCTGCCCGGGTCGATACTGACCGGACCGGCCGTGACCAGCTCCGGCCGTGGCTCCGCCGGATGCGGCGGCTGCTCCCGATCGGCCCGCCAGCGGCGCTGCACGGCGTGCATCCGGGCGACCAGCTCCCGGGGCGAGAACGGTTTGGTGACGTAGTCGTCCGCGCCCAGTTCCAGGCTCACGATGATGTCGACCTCGCTGTCGCGCGCCGAAACGACGATCACCGGGACCCCGGAGCTGGCCCGCAGCCGACGGCACAGGTCCGCGCCGGGCATACCCGGCAGGTTCAGTTCCATCAGCACGAAGTCCGCGCCGCTGCGGCCGAACTCCGTGAGCCCGGCCGCGCCGTCGTTCGTGACGACCGGGCTGAACCCGTGGTCACGCAGCGACGACGCCAGCGAGTCCGCGCTCGTCGCCTCGTGGTCGACGATCAAAACCCTGTTCATCTCGGCTCCGTCCGTGAAGGTCAGCCGGTCACGGCCGTCCGCGCATCGGGCAGCGGGCCGGCCTGATACCAGCTAACGGCAAAACGGCGGCGCGATG
Source organism: Amycolatopsis sp. lyj-90 (assembly GCF_046549035.1). Taxonomy (NCBI): domain Bacteria; kingdom Bacillati; phylum Actinomycetota; class Actinomycetes; order Pseudonocardiales; family Pseudonocardiaceae; genus Amycolatopsis; species Amycolatopsis sp. lyj-90. The sequence goes on along the minus strand of NZ_JAJPWP010000001.1, from coordinate 261,616 downwards.
ATAGGGCGCTGGAACCAGACTTTCGCCGGGATGTTGCAGGAACAACTCAAGCGCCGTCAGCGGCGCGGTTTCGTTTCGGCACCGGATTCGGCCAATAAGCCGGGTGCCATTCGTTCGGTCAGGTGCAAGGCGAGATGAAGGTGCAAAGAATCCTGCTCGATCGGGCAACCCCGCGACTGCTCGGCCTTCTTCACCCGGTACGACACGGTGTTCTTGGCGATCCTCATACGCGCGGCGGTCGCCGTGACGCTCCGCTCGTGATCCAGGTAGCACTTCAGCGTCTCGCGGAGCGCGACGACCGAACGGGCCGTGCCGACCAGCCCGCCCAGCTGCCGCCGGACGAACTCCGCCACCTGCCGGACGTCCATGCTCATCAGCACGAACAACTCCAGCGTCCGGTAGTCGTGGATGTTCCCGGATCCCGCGAGAACGGTGCGGCTGAGCCGTTCGAGTGACGCCGCCTGTTCGTACGACCGGCAGAATCCGCTGATGCCCGGGGCGGGAATCCCGGCGGCCACGTGGACGTGCCCGGTGGGCAGCCGCTCGGGGCTCAGCTCGCCCAGTTCGGTCGGCAACCCGTTGACGCGGCCACCCCACGCCCACAACCGGCCGGAACCCCCTGGTACCAACAGGGTCGACGAGCATCCGGCGGCGTGCAGGAGGTTCGTGGCCGTCGTTTCCAGTTCCCTCGTCCAGTTCAGGGTGTCGTCGTCGCACCAGGGCACGGCGTCGGGGTCGTACCAGAGCATGAGGCACAGGTGGTGCAGGGTCAGTTCGTAGCCGAGGTGCCTGCCGGCGCGTTCGGCGTTCACCCGCGCGCCCTCGAGGATTCCGCGAACGAGCTTGATGCGTTCGGCCGACGTACCACCGCTTTGCCGCCGTTGCTCGGCCACGAACGCGACGTTGATCTCGTCGGCGAGCACACCCATGGTGCGGTAGAGCGTGCTGGAGATCCGTTGCATGGCCTCGGCGTGGCGGTCCGGCGGCAGCCCTGCGGCGACGGAGTGCAGCAGCCGTTCGCTCAACACCGCGTAGCCGTCGTGCAACGGCCGCAGCCAATCATCGGCGCTCAGACCGCCGGCAAGGCGTTCACGGACACACAGGCGCAGTTCGCGGCGAAAGGACTCGGGCAACCGCTCGTCACGGACCAACCGGTAGAGCGTCCACATCACCGCGCCTTCCACCAAACGCGTTTCGGCCGAGGACAAAAGATTGTCACTCTCATACGAGGCGGCGAGTCCGGCGACCACCGCGTGCGCCGTTTCCGCGGCCCACGCCGCGGCGGCCAGACCGGCGTCGGCGATGAACTCTTCAACCTCGCGCGTACCGGACATCACCAGGTCGAACGCGGTCGGGGTATCCGGTTGGAGCAGTTCGGCCCAGAAGAACCGCGAGGAGCGGGTTTTGTCCGCCGGATACTGCCGTGGCGCGGCCGGCGCACGACGATGACCAGCGAAGTTTCGGCCGGTGACAGGACTTTCCACGCAACTTCCCCCTGACTTGGTCCAGCGCGCGGATTCCCCGGCCGCGCGTCCGTCCGTTCGTCCCCTCGGCTTTCGTCACGCCGATGCAATCCCGCACGGTCCACGACATTTCCCGCCACGGGGTCCGTACCAAAACGTCAAGGCACCACAGAAAAACGTGCGGTTTCCCGTGCTACCATACGCCGAATCGGACCCGGTGGGGCGCGCTCGGGGGATATCAGTTGCCCGTGTCCGTTTAATGACATATGCACAACTGACAATCTCTTCGGGCCGCCGGTAAACCGAGTGGCGAGGGAGAGAAATGACGCGCTGGGACGCGCAAGTGGCCGTCGTCGGCCTGGGCGCCTGGGGAGCATCGGCCCTCTGGCGCCTGGCATCACGAGGCGTGGACGTAATAGGTCTGGACCGATTTCATCCAGGACACCCTTACGGAGCCTCCCACGGCGGCAGCCGGATGTTCCGGCTCACCTGCCTGGAGCATCCTGGTCTGGTCCCCTTGGCCCGCGCCTCCCTGGACCTGTGGCGCGCGCTCGAGGCGGCGTCCGGCCAGGAGTTGTTGTGGCAGACCGGCGGACTGCTGATCGGCCCGCCGACGGGTTCGGTGGCCGGCGGGACGGTACGGGCGGCGAACCTGCACGGAATCGCCGTCGAGGAGATCTCCGTGCACGAACGCTTCCCCCGGCATGCGGGCGTTCCCGCGGGGCATATCGGGGTCTGGGAACCGTCGGCCGGGATCATCCGGCCGGAGGCGGCCGTCCTGGCCGCGGTCTCGGTCGCCTCGAGTCTGGGCGCCGAGGTGTACGCGGACTCCGGGGTGTCCGCGCTGGTACCGATCGACGACGGGGTAGAGGTCCGCACGCCGGTACGGACCTTGCGGGTCCGTCAGGCGGTGGTGGCGGTCGGGAGCTGGTTGCCTTCGCTGGTCCCGGGGTTGCCGCTGCGGGTACTGCGAATGCCGATCACCTGGTACCGGCCGGTCGCCGACGGCTTCACCTTGGCGGAGTTCCCGGTGTTCATGCGCGAACGCGACAACGGCTTGATCCTGTGGGGCAACGGGAGCGAGGGCGGCTACGACGTCAAGCTGGGCCTGGAGAACACGCCGGGCACGCCGCCCGAGCTGGATCCGCTGACCGACGACCGGTCGGTGGGCCCGGCGGACTGGTCCGCCCTGAGCGCCGAGCTGGCCACCGCGGTGCCGGGACTGGAACCGTTGCCCGCCAAGGTGGCGGTGTGCATGTGGACGCGAACCCCGGACGGGCAGTTCGTGCTCGGGCGCCCTGGCGGGGATCCGCGGCTGATCGTCGCCGGTGGGTGCAACGCGCACGGGTTCAAGCACGCGTCGGGGATCGGCGAGGTGCTGGCCCGGATGGTGCTGGGAGAAGAGCAGTTGTGCGACCTGTCGTTCACGGACCCGAACCGGTTCGGGGGTTTGGACGGCCTGGCAGGTGACCTGATCGTCGCCTCGGAGACCACCTGACCGCGCGAGAAGGAGGCCCGTCCACCGGACGGGCCTCAGGGTTCCGGCAAAGTCTGCTATCCGCTGGTCGGTGTCGTTCTCGGCGATCGACCCGGACCCCCAGACGGGACAGATGACTGTCCACAGAAGACCGCAGAATGGGTCTCGATGCCCGATTCGAGCGTTTTACGCGTTTTCACATGGGGGTCGTGAGCGGTAAAGAGCGTTAGAACGACCTTTACCGCTCACGACCCCCTCGCAAAACGCCTAAATCGGGCAAAGATGCGCCAGAGACGTCCTCTGTGGACATTCGAGGAGCGTGTCAGGCCCACGGATGACGAGCCCACTCCCTCACCCCTGTGACCAGCGGGGAACCCTGGCGTCTAGCGCAGTAAAGGGTCCTTCACGGACACCCCGCCCGAACACGCCACGTTTACCCTTCCCCTCAATAACCCTCATTGTCACTCACGCGCCCTGCGACCAGAGGGGAACCCTCGCCGTGCCCCACTCGGATCACTTCGTGAATTCGGGCATCACCCGCTCGGTGAACAGCTCCAGCGACCGCCTGCTGTCTTCGAACTCCTGGTAGCCGGGGCTGAACTGAAGGCTCACACAGAGATCATCGCCGAACCAGTCCCCCACCACGGCGATCCGGTCCGCCACCTCCTCCGGGGTACCCGCCAGAACCTTGTTGTCCCGCAACGAATTCTCGAACGAGTACTGCTTCACCTTGTCGATGAACTTCTCGTACCCCGGATACGCCTCCGAACGGGTCGTCGCCCAGGAGGCGATCGCGCCGGTCATCTGCTCGATGTAGTTGTTCTCGAACAGCGACGCCCGCTCGCGGGCTTCGGAGCCGTCGGTGTCGACGTAACACGTGTACTTGATCTGAATCCTCGCCCCACCGGCGGGATGGCCTGCCGAGGCCCAGGCCGACCGGTACGCCGAGAGCATCTCGGTCAGCTGCTCACGGCTGGTCACCGAAGGCACGACCTGGAGGTGATAACCGGCGGTTCCGGCTGTCGCGCACGAATCCGGGCTGGTGGCGGAAGCCACGAAGATCGGGGGGTGCGGCTGTTGGACCGGGCGGGGCAAAAGACTCACGGGCCCGAAGGACGAGAACTTCCCGGAGAAGACGACGTTCTCCTCGCTCCACAGCCGGCGGCAGGCTTCCAGGCCCTCGTCGAAGCGTTCGCGGCTCTCCGCCATGGGAACGCCGAACCAGTCGAACTCGTCGGGGAGGAAGCCCCGGCCGAAGCCGACGTCCAGGCGGCCACCGGAGAGGTTGTCCAGCATCGCCAGTTTGCCCGCCAGTTTCAGCGGGTGCGTGAAGGCGGGGATCACCGCCCCGGTGGTGATCCGGATCCGGGTGGTGGCCATCGCCATCGCGGTCAAGAGGGTCACCGGGTCCGGGCTGTAACCGCCGTAACCGGAGCCGTAGTGTTCGACCGTCTGCACGTGCTCGTAGCCCCAGGTGTCCGCCAGCCGGGACAGCCGCAAGGTCTCGTCGTAGTACTGCCGGGCGCTTTTACTCCCGGGCGCCATGACCGGGAAGAAATTGAGGCCGAATTCCATGATGTCTCCCTGCGGTTCCGCCGGACGGAACAGCGTGCTCGCTCGTGGGACTCTGCCGCGGTAGGAGTCTTTTCTACTCCGGCGCCCGGTAACTGCCCTTAAACGTTGGCACAAGTTGCGCTAAAGCAATGAGCAAGAAAGGCCCCGAGTACTTTATTCGCGATTCTCGGCGGGGTTACGCTCACGGCATTGTTCCCGCCGAGAAAATGGGGTACTCCATGCTGGAGGGTTGCGTACCGCGCGCGGACGAGGAGATCGCCCGGCTGCGTGAGACCGGGTACTGGGCGGGCCGCACCCTGGGCCGGCTGTTGCGCGAGCGGAGCCGGACCTACGGTGCCCGGACCGCGCTGGTGGACCACGACCGCCGGTTCAGCTACGCCGAGCTGGACGACTGGGCGGACCGGCTGGCCGCGGGTTTCGCCAAGCAGGGCATCGGCAGGCACGACCGGATCCTGGTCCAACTGCCCAACAGCGCCGAGTTCGTCGCGGTGTGCTTCGCGTTGTTCCGGCTGGGCGCGCTGCCGGTCTTCACCCTGCCCGCGTACCGCGCCGACGAGGTGCGGCACCTGTGCGACATCGCGCAAGCGGTCGCGTACATCGTTCCGGACGAGTTCGGCGGCTACGACTACCGCAGGCTCGCTCGCCAGGTCGTGGAAAGCCGGCCGGAGCTGAAGAACGTGTTCGTCGACGGTGACCCCGGCGAGTTCACCGCGCTGTCCGGACTGGCACCGTCCGAAGTGGACAGTACGGCGCCCGACCTGCCCGACCCCGATCCTTCGGACGTCGCGTTCTTCCTGCTCTCCGGAGGGACCACGGCGCTGCCGAAGCTCATCCCCCGGACTCACGACGACTATCTCTACCAAGCCCGGATCACCGCCGAGATCGACCGGCTCGACGTCGGCACGGTGTACTTGGCCGTGCTCCCGGTCGAGTTCAACTTCACCTGGGGCTGCCCCGGCATCATCGGCACCCTGCACGCGGGCGGGACCGTCGTGCTGTCCGCCAGCCCCAGCCCCGACGAATGCTTCGAGCTGATCGAACGGGAACGCGTCACCCTCACCTCGGTCGTGCCGACGGTGCTCCACCTGTGGCTCGAAGGCAGGCAATGGTCCGGGCACGACCTGTCGAGCCTGCAGGTCGTGCAGGTGGGCAGCGCGAAGCTGCACCGCGAGGTCGCCGAGGAGGTCGAGCCCGCGTTCGGCTGCAGGCTGCAACAGGTCTTCGGGATGGCCGAGGGGCTGCTGACGTTCACCCGCTTCGACGATCCGCCGGAGACGATCGTGGGCACCCAGGGCCGGCCGGTGTCGGAGGCGGACGAGGTGCGGGTCGTCGACAGCGCGGGCAGGGACGTCGGTCCCGGTGAGATCGGTGAGCTGCTGGCCCGCGGCCCGTACACGCTCCGCGGATACTTCCGGGCGCCGGAACACAACGCGGTCGCGTTCACCGAGGACGGTTTCTACCACAGCGGTGACCTGGTCCGGCTGACCGAAGACGGCAACATGGTCGTGGAGGGCCGGATCAAGGACGTGATCATCCGCGGCGGCGACAAGGTGTCCGCGACCGAGGTCGAGGCGCACCTGACAGCGCACGAGGAGGTCGAGCAGGCCGCGGTGGTGCCGGTCCCGGACTCGTTGCTGGGCGAGCGGACGTGCGCGTACCTGATCGTCACGCCGGGCCGGACCGCACCGGCCCTCGCGGTGCTCAAGGAATTCCTGCGCCGACGGGGCCTGGCGGACTTCAAGCTGCCGGACGAGATCGAGGTGGTCACCGAGTTCCCGCTCACCGGCCTGGGAAAGGTGGACAAGAAGGCACTGGCACGCGTGGCGGCTCGGCGCCCGGCCGAGACCTGGTGAGGGGGAAGGACAAGATGGACGGGACGTACAAGGTTCCCTTCGCGCGCCGGGGCAGCGTGCTCGACGAGCACGACATCCAGGCGTTGACGGAGGTGGTGCGGTCCGGCGAGGCGCTGTCGTCGGGCGCCTGCCGCGACAGATTCGAGGAGAAGTTCCGCGACTACGTCGGCGCGCGGTACGCCTTGTCGGTCACCAGCGGCACGGTGGCACTGGAGATCGCGATCCGCCTGCTCGACCTGCAACCGGGCGACGAGGTCATCGCCACCCCGCAGACCTACCAGGCGACCGTGCAACCGTTGCTGGCACACCAGATCAAGGTCCGCTTCTGCGACATCGACCCGCAGTCGCTCAACATCGACCCCACCTCGCTCCGGTCCCTGATCACCCCGCGCACCCGGGGTGTCCTCCTGGTGCACTACGGCGGCTACCCGGCCGAGATGGCGGAGATCATGGGGATCGCCCGGCGCCGTGGCATCCCGGTGATCGAGGACTGCGCGCACGCCCTCGGCGCCCGCTACCACGGCCGCCGGCCCGGCGCGCTCGGTGACATCGGCTGTTTCAGCTTCCACACCAGCAAGAACATCACCACCCTCGGCGAGGGCGGGATGATCACGGTGAACCGCGAGACGTGGGCCAGGCGGATCGACCGGATCCGGTCCAACGAGGTCGATGGCACGTACGCCCCGGCCGGTCCCCTGGCCGACCGGGCGCCACGGGTGTTGCCCTGGATGAAGTACTCCGAAGGTGTCTACCAGGATTCCTGCCGCTCGGTCGCGGGCGCGGGCACCAACGCGACGATGTCCGAGGCGGCGGCCGCGGTGGGGGTCGTCCAGCTGGACAAGCTGCCGGTGCTCACCGCCCGCCGCCGGTGGATCGCCTCCCGGCTCGACGAGGTGCTGGAAGACTTCCCGGGTGTGCGGTTCCACCGCACGCAACCAGGCCTGGAACACGCGCAACACCTGTACACGTTCTTCCTTCCCGGCGGCCCGGACGTGCGCTACAACCTGGTGCGCGCGCTCGACGAACGGGGAGTGGAGGTGCAGTTGCGGTACTTCCCGCAACACCTGCTGCCCGAGTGGCGACTGCGCGGCCACTCCATCGGCGAGTGTCCCGTGGCCGAGCGGCTGTGGTTCTCCTCCCATATGAACCTCCCCTGCCACCCTGGCCTCACCGACGATCAGGTGGACTACCTGATCGACGCCCTGCGCGAAGCACTGTCCACAGTGGCCTTCCCACGAACCGGAGCACTCGCATGCCCTTCATCGACGTGAAGATCTACGACCGGCGGCTGACCCCGGAGACCCGGCAGGCGTTGATCGCGAAGCTGACGGACGCGGTGGCCGACGTCTTCGACGACGCCATCCGGGACAGCACTTGGGTCGTGCTCACCCCGGTTCCCGTCGACCACTGGGGAATCGGCGGCAAGTGAGCTGGGGTTTTCCCTCCACACCGCCTGGCAGTCCAAGTCGACCAGCTCACGCTTGCGACAAAGGTTGTGAGTAGCGTTTCGGGTTCTGGTAGTCCCGTATTCGCCTGCCGATGTCGGCGAGCGGGGAGGATTTGGGACGTTGAACGTCCGGAATCTTCCCCGCTCGGCTGCCGGTCGCGGGGTTGCGGGGTGGCACGGTCTTGATCAACGGAAGATCGAGGGCACTCAACGTCCCCGATCCTCCGTCGATTCAAGCTCCGAGACCGGCTCGGCCCCTCGACGGTGAAGGAATCGGGACACTCAACGTCCCGATTCCTTCACCATCAACACCCGGCACACGCTGAGTCGCCACTCACGACCGAGAAGCCACCGATCGGGCCACACCAGTCTCCCGGGATGTCGTGAAAGCCACTTTCGCGACATCAGACGTCCCGAAAGTGGCTTTCGCGACACGACTGCTCGACATCGGACGCGACGAAGGACCCCGCCAGCCTCGCCCGCGAACACGCCACCGTTGACTTACCCCTCAATATCCAACCCGGTCACTCCTTCAGCGCGAGGGCGATCGAGTCGGCGATCGGAGTGGTGGGCCTGCCGATCAGACGGCCGAGTTCGCCGTCGGCGCCCGCCAGTTCGCCCTTCTCGATGGCCGACTCCATACCGGTCAAGAGCGCGGCGATCGGCGCGGGGAGCCCGGCGTGGCCGGTCAGGATGTCGGAGAAGGCGTCGACCGAAACGGGCCGGTAGACGATTTCACCGCCGGTCTGCCTGCTCAACTCGGCCGCGAGCTCGGCGAAGCCCCAGGCGGTGTCGCCGCTGAGCTCGTACGCCGTGTTCTCGTGACCCTCACCGGTGAGCACCGCGACCGCGGCGGCGGCGTAGTCGGCCCGGGAAGCGGAGGCGACGCGGCCTTCGCCGGCGGCCTGGGTGACGGTGGAGGTCTCGAGCACGGGAGCGAGCCGCTCGGTGTAGTTCTCGTTGTACCAATTGTTGCGCAAGAACACATACGGCAGACCGGACTCGAGGATCGCGGCCTCGGTGCCCCGGTGGTCGTCCGCGAGCGTGGCGGTGAGAGCGCCGAGCGCGCTGGTGTACGCGAACAGCGCGACTCCGGCGGCACGCGCGGCGTCGAGGACGATCTTGTGCTGTCCGACGCGGCCCTTGTCGAACTCGGTGCCGGAAATGAGGAGCACCTTGTCCCCCGCGGCGAACAGGCCGTCGAAGGTCTCGGGGTCGTTGTAGTCGGCGATCGCGATCCGCACGCCGCGGGCAGCGAAGGCGGCCGCTTTCTCCCGGCTGCGGGCGACAGCGGTGATCTGTTCGGCCGGGACCTTCTCCAACAAGCCCTCGACGACGAATCGGCCGAGGCTTCCGGTGGCGCCGGTGACGACGATGCTCATGCTCGTACTTTCTCCTTCAAGGTCGGTTCACCCAACCTTGACCCGCACACTCTCCTTTGGGAAGTACCCACCTTGAAGTAAGGTACTGGCATGGACGTAAGTGAGATGACGCTCGTGGACCGCGTCCGGCTCGCCGGCGGCGACACGATGTGCCCCCAGCGCCTCGTGCTGGAACATGTCACCAGCCGGTGGGGCACGCTCGTCCTCATCGCGCTCCTGGAACGTCCCTACCGTTTCAACGAGCTGCGTCGTCAGATCGGCAAGGTCAGCGAAAAGATGCTCGCCCAGACCCTCCAGACCCTGGAACGCGACGGACTGGTCCACCGTGACGCCAAGCCCGTGATCCCGCCCCGGGTCGACTACTCCCTCACCGACATCGGCAAAGAGGCCGCGGACCAGGTCTGCGCCCTGGCCCGCTGGACCGACCGGCGGTTGAGTGCCGTCCAGAGGGCACGCGAGGACTACGACACCGCGAAGGCGAGCATCCACTGAGGACAGTGTCCTCAGTGGATGCTCACGGATAGCTGTCGCGAACGGCGAAGGTGACTTCGCCGACCAAGGCCCGCGCCGCGGCCAGAGCCTTGTGCAAGGTGTCGATGTCGCAGTCCGTTCCGCGCTCCCGAAGCTCGATCAAGGAAACCGCACAGGTGAGCGCGCTGTCCACCGCGGCCATCAAGGGGTCACCGGATGTTCGCAGCTCGCCCCGGGCCTGCTCGACGGCGTCGACAGCCCGCCCTACCGCGCAGCCCGTTTTGACGAGTGTGTCCACTTGGCCGTTCATCACACCCCCACCAGAGCCATGACGCCTAGTCCCACCAAAATCACTCCTACCACCGAGTCCAAAGATCTTTTGACGCGCGGCCGGTTCAGGATCGGATGGAGACTTCCGGCCGCGAACGCGAATCCGAACAACCACAGGGCGCTCACCGTGACGTAGATGGCGAAGAGCACGAGCTCGTCGCTCACGGCGGGCGTCGCCGAGCTCGGCAGGAACTGCGGAAGAATCGACAGGTAGAACAGGCCGATCTTCGGATTCAGGCAATTCATCAGCAGTCCGCGCATGAAGAACCCCGTCTTCCCGCGAGCGTCGCGTATCGGAGCGGCGCCCGCCGCGGCCGACATCGCGGAACGCAGTGCCATGATCCCGAGCCAGATCAAGTAGGCCGCGCCGATCACGGAGACGACCAGAAAGGCGACGCTGCCGTTGGCCAGCAGTGCGGACAACCCCACCACCGAGGCGATACCCCACAGGACGATGCCGAGCAGCACTCCTCCTGCGGCGCGCACCGCCGCCGGGCGTCCGGACGCGGCGCTCGTCTGGAGCAGCAACGCCTGGTCCGGCCCCGGCACGATGACGACGACCGCCGCCGCGGCTGTGAAAGAAAGAAGTGTAAGTATCGTCAAAACTCCCCCGTTGTTCACTTGCAAGCTGCTTTTAGAAATCGCGGTAGACCCATTCCAGAATTGCGACCGCACTGCCGTACTTCATCCGCGCCTGTTCCCAGGCGATCGACCGGTCTCCGTCGAGCACCGAACCCTTGACCTCGTCGCCGCGGTGCGCCGGCAGGTCGTGCATGAAGACCGCGTCCGGCCAGCGGGACATCACCGCGTCGTCCACATAGAACGGCCTGAAGTCCTCCCGCCAATCCGCACTCGGTTTCGCCGTACCAGTGGTCTGCCAGCGAGTCGTGTAAACGACGTCGACCGTTACGTCGACCGAATCGAGGTCGTGGGTCTCGACGATCCGGGAGCCCGAAGCCGCCGCCTTCTCCTGCAGCGAACCGAGCAGCGCGGCATCGAGCCCGTACTCCTTCGGGGTGGCGAAAACCACCGTGACACCACGATAAGTGCTCAGGATCTTTCCGAGCGCCACAGCCGTGTTGTTGCCTTCACCGACGTACAGCACGGACAAACCGTCCACGCCGCCGAAGTGCCGGAGCATCGACGCCGCGTCGCAAACGCCCTGGGTCGGATGCTCTTGCGCGGCCATCGCGTTCACGACGGGAAGGTCACCGCTGCGAGCCACGAGCCGCATGTCTTCGAGCGGGCCCGCGGTGCGCATGACCAGGCCGTCGAGCATCACGCCGAACATCCGGCCGGTGTCGTGCAGGGACTCCCCGGTGTTGAGCTGAAGATCGGCGGGGCCGTACGGGACGACCGAAGCCCCGAGCCGCAACGCCGCCGTCGTGAACGCGGTCCGCGTGCGAGTGGAGGTCTTGGCGAAGTAGGTTCCGATCACCTTGCCGGAAAGCCGTTGTTCCCACCGCTCCGGCCGGGCGAGCACGTCGACCGACCTGCCGACGATTTCGTGCAGCTCGCCGGGGTCGACATCGTCGAGAGAGAGAAAGCCAACCATGCGGTCCTCCGTCGTCAGGTCAAAATCAGCGAATTGTCCACGACACTCGTCGAGCGCACTTCCGGAAATTCCAGGTCCGCTCTCGCGGTCAGGTCCTTCGCTCGACGCCAGTTCTGTGAATAGATCGTGTCCTCGTAGCGTTCGCCGCCGTCAGGACAGACGACGACCATGTGCTCGGCGCCGAAACCCTCGCGCATCCATCTCAGCGCCCCCGCCACGGCGGCCCCCGAGCTTCCGCCGACACGGACGCCCAGCTCACTCGCGACCCAGTCGCACGCGGCCACCGCCTCGCGCGCGGTCACCCGCACGTTCGGGCAGTCGCGCCCGGAGACGAAGGACGAGCTCCGGCTCGCGCCGATTCCGTTGAGGCTGCGGGTCGCCGGCGGACCGCCGAGCGCGATCGATCCCACTTCGTCCACCGCGACGCACCGCCAGGGCAGCCTGTTGCGCGTGACGTAGTCCGTGAACCCGCGCATGGTCCCGCCCGTCGACACGCCGAGGAAGACGTCGAGCTCGTCGGAGGGAATGGCGGAGTGGATCTCCGGTGCCGTCCCTTCGGTGTGCGCACGAGGGTTGGCCGGGTTCTCGTACTGGTTCGGCCACACGAGCGTGTCCTCGACCGCCATCCGATCCCGGATGTAGGCCAGCCGGGACAGCAGGAATCCGCCGGTCTCGTCGGGATTCGTCACTTCCACGATCTTCGCGTCCGCGCTCCGCATCTGCCGCACGAGCATGCGCGACGTCCGCGGGTCGACGACGGCCGTGAACTCCACGCCGCAGATCTGGGAGTACCTGGCCAACGCGATCCCGAGGTTTCCGGACGTCGACTCGATGATCCCACCGCAGAGCAGTCCCGTCTCGAAGATCGTGCCGAGCAGGGAGTACGCCACTCTGTCCTTGATGGACCCGAACGGGTTCTCCTGCTCCAGTTTCAACCAGAGATTCGTCGTTCTGCCGTGATAGCCCACCACCGCCTTCACCATCGGTGTTCTACCCGGCACAGGGCCGTGCAGTTCAACCAGCACCGTCTTTTTCCTCCCCTAGGGCGTGTTTCCCAAGTCTGTTCGATGGGCTTCGTGATCCAGGTGGTTCGTGCCGTCGGGGGGCGACTGGGCGCGAAGACCGCGAACAGGGCTTGTGAAACACGCCCTGGCACAGGCATCGTCACTACGTCCGGTCCGACCGGTCTCCATGGCCACCGTTCCTCGCCCAGATATGGCTGCCATCGCAGAACGGCTTCATCAAGGAGCGTCCGCAACGGCAGATGGCGATGGTCTTGCGCTGTGGATCTATCGGCTCGTCGGTTTGGCTGCGCAGGTCGTAGTCGCCGCGGATGATGATCGGCCCGTCCTGGCACACCACGACCGTGGCCGGAGCGTGCTTCTGCACCACCGGCCCGGCGCCGGTGTCCCCTGCCGGTTCCCGGCCGTCCATCAGCTCGCCGCCACGGACGTCTTGCCGCGGAGGGAGGATTCGCCACGCTCCCAAGCCGACAACATGCTCTCGTTCGCCCGTGCTCCCAGTTCGGCCGTCACGACGGCGCCGAAGACCAGATCGGACAACTCCCGCGGGTTCTCCCGTACGAATTTGCCGCACATGTCATAGGCGGCGAGCTGTTCGTGGACGGCGTCGGCCACGATGTGCTCTTGGAAGAAGATCCACGAATCGTCGGACCCGTTCAACCGCTGCAGGCCGTTCCGGAAATTTCGGTTCACATAGTGTGAGCCGATTTCCGTGAGCGCCAGATTTCCGAGCAACGCACCCCGGTGACGCCCGTATGTTCCGAAATAGGATATCACGTTCACCGTCTCCAGCGAACAAGCCGGGACATCCTCGAAATACGAGCCGAATTCGGTGAGCATGCCGAGTTCGGCCAGGGTCAGTTCGAACAACTGGGAGTGCAGACGGCCCGGGATTCCGCCGCCGTACTCGTCGGCCTGGATCTCCACCAAGGCCGGTTTCCCGCCGCCGCGCACACGCGGGATGACGAGGCTGTGGTGGTCCGCTTCCATGAGACTGTAGACGGACCGGTGCATGAGGAACTCCTGGAACTGCGCCATGGAGGCCTCTTGCTTGATGTAGCGCGAGAGAGACCGTCCCGGGCTCGGTTTCCCCAGTTCCATCAGGAACTCGGGAAGCTTCTCCACGTCCACCTCCGGGAGCGGGCCGGCGATTTCGCCGAGCTCGCGAGCGAAGCGGTTTTCGAGCCGCTTGCGCAACTCGACCAGAGAGGCGTCCCACTCCCAATTTTGCGCCGTCTCTCCGAAGAGGCAGTACTGGGGTCCGTAGCACAAGAACAAACTCAGCTGCAGGTCCTCGTCGGAGATGGCCTCCACCTCGGTCGCCGAAATGGCCTCCAAGACGGACTTGTCGTCACTCTCCGGCGGGCGCCGGAAGATGTTCACTAGGATCTCGCTCACCGGACCGCGATGGTTGGGCAACCGCACCTGAACTCCCTGAATCAAAGACGGTGAATGGTCAACAGTGAAACTTTCGCCGGACGACGACCGCCCGGCTCAATTGAGCTCCAGAATCCGCCCGACGCCCGCACCGCTCGCCTGGCGCAGCACCGCGCCGAACAGTGCCACGTCGAGAATGCCGAGCCCGAAAGGATTCACGACGACGTAGCCGGCGTCGGACCTCTGGACGGTCGTGTCTCCGACGAGCAGTTCGCCGATCGTCGCGGTGACCGAGGGCAGGCCCTCGTCGGCCTTCGCCGCGATCCGCCCGTCGTTGATCAGACGGCCCAACGGCCGCCGGGGATTCTCGATGATCAGCTGAAGGTCGTCGACGACGAGAGCGGAGGCGCCGACCAGGACCTCGTCGGTGAGGTCGCCGAGCGAGACGTTGACCAGGAGCGATCCGGGTCGCACCCACTCCGGCTGGACGTACCCTTCGGCCACGGTGGTCAAGAACAGCGCCACCTCGGCGTCTGCCATCGCTTCGGCCGGCGTGGAAGCGACGGAGAACGAGACCTCCGGGTGCCGCAGGGCGAGCTCAGCGGCAAGGCTCTCGGCCACCGGCTGTCGCACGTCGTACAGCGTGATCCGGCTGAGCTCCGGGCATCGCGCGAGGAGCAGCGCGAGGTGCACACGCGCCTGGGTTCCACATCCGACGGCGGCCAGCGAGCGAGCCGCCCCGTACCCGACCGCGTCGACGGCGATCTCGGTCACGGCGGCCGTCCGCACGGCGCTGAGCACGCCGACCTCCATCACCGCGGTCACCCTGGCGGTCTGCGCGTCGAAGCAGAGACCCAGGCCACCGGCCCGTTCCAGGCCGAACTCCGGGTTCGACACACTGGCATTGATGATTTTCATGCCGTAGGCGCCCTCGGATCCCTGCTCCAGCACGGCACCCGGCATGCCGATCGACCGGCTGTAGGCGCCGAGCCGATTGGTCCAGGACAGATATGCCTCACCGGGCAGGATCGTCCGGCCGTGGTGATGGCTCAGCAGCGCGCCCTTGACCGCGCCCACGACGTCGACCGTCGCCAGGCACTCCACGACGTCGGCGCGGCTGAGGAACCGCACCGACTCCGGCACCGGCTTCGCGAGCACGTCGGCGAGCCACAGGTTCTCCATCATTCCTCCGGTTCGTTCGGGAGACCCGGGCCGCCGGACGCGGCGATCACGAGTTCCATTGACCCTGGTACCACTGCGCGAGACTCAAGGCGGTTTCCAGCGGATTGCGCCGGAGCTGGGTGTCGAAGTAGCCGTCGGGCCTGCTCAGCAACTCGCGGAGGGCGCCCGGGTCGACGATCTCCAGTGCCGGCGAGCGGTTCTCCGCCAGGAGGGTGCCGACCCGGCGGCGCAGATCCTGTTCGTACCGGGTGTTGCCGGTGGTGGGATACGGACTCTTCTTCCGGCTCAGCACCGAATCGGGCAGCAGACCGGCCGCCGCGCCACGGAGAACGCTCTTTTCCCGGCCGTCGTAGGTCTTGATCTTCCACGGGATGTTGTGCACGTACTCGACCAGCCGGTGATCGCAGAACGGCACCCGCACCTCGAGACCGGCGGCCATGCTGAGCCGGTCCTTCCGATCCAGCAGAACTTGCAGCCAGCGCGTGAGATGCAGGTGGCTGAACTCGCGCATCCGCCGGTCCTGCGCGTCTTCTCCCGGCAGGTACTCGACTTCGCCGATCGCCTGCTGGTAGCTGTCGGCCCGGTACTCCCCGAATCGGGTGTGCTCACGGAACTCGGCGGTCAGCATCCCCTCGGGGACGAACTGCATGGTGCTGAGCCAGGGAAAGTCGGCGGTGCCGACGACCTTCGGATCGTGGAACCAGTTGTACCCGCCGAAGACCTCGTCCGCGGACTCACCGGACAGCGCGACGGTCGATTTGTCGCGAATGGCCGAGAAGAGAAGGTACAGCGAGGTGTCGACGTCGCCGAAGGTGAGCGGGAGATCGTGCGCGCCGAGGACGACGTTCCGGTTGCCGTCCTCGATGAGGGCGTCTTCCGGCAGTTCGATGGTCCGGTGTGCCGTGCCGAGGTGTTCGGCGACCAGGAGGGCGTACGGATTGTCCCGTTCGGGCCGGAAATCGCTGGCGCGGAAGTGGTCCGCGCTGCCGACGAAGTCGACGGAGAACGAGCGGACCGGGCCTTCTCCCGTGCTGTCGAGGATTTCCGTGGCCATCGCGGTCAGCGCACTCGAGTCCAGCCCGCCGGAAAGCAGGGTGCACAACGGAACGTCGGTGATCAGCTGCCGTCGCACGGTGTCGAAGAGCAGCTCGCGGACGTGGCTCACCGTCTCCGCGATGTCGTCCTCGTGCGGAACGGTCGGCAACCTCCAGTACCGGGTCAGGTGGCTGCCGTTGTCGTCGATGGTGAGGACGTGCCCGGGCGGCAACTCGAACAGGTCGTGGAACGGGGTCACGCCGGGAGTCTTGATGAGCCCCAGCAGATCGGCGAGCCCCTGGTGATCCAGCCGGGCGGTGAACTCCGGGTGGGCCAGCACCGCCTTCGGCTCGGAAGCGAACAGCACCGCTTCACCGAGCCGGGCGTAGTAAAGAGGTTTGATGCCCAGCCGGTCGCGGACCAGGATCAGCTTCCGTTCGCGCGGATCCCACAACGCGAAGGCGAACATCCCGCTCAGCCGCTCGACGAAGCTCTCGCCCCACTCCAGGTAGGCGTTGAGCACCACTTCGGTGTCGCCGTGGGTCCGGAAGACGTGCCCGCGCCCGGCCAGTTCCGCCCTCAACTCGCGGAAGTTGTACACCTCGCCGCTGTAGCAGAGGACGGCGTGCGGCCGGTCGAGCGGACCCGCGACCATCGGCTGCACACCCCGCTGCACGTCGAGGATGGCGAGCCGGCGGTGGCCGAGTCCCACGTGCCGGTCAGTCCACAGCCCTTCGTCGTCCGGGCCGCGGCGGGCGAGCGTCCGGGTCATGCGTTCGAGGTCCGCTTCCTTCCACCCGACGGGATGCTCGAGATTGATCCAGCCTGCGATTCCGCACATGACGCTCCCTGTCTTAGAGGCATGCTGGGTCTGCTTGATGGGCTCTTACACCGCACTGACGAGCCGTACACCCTCACGACACGTGCTATTGACTCGCGACCAGGCGCACGGAAGGGGGTGTTTCACCGACCATGGCGGCGATATAGTGCAGACGAACGCACGCCAACGACTGCCGGTAATTCATCTGGTCGAGGACTGTACGTCAGCGCCCGACAGGGCCCGTACCGCCACCAGAGTGACGTCGGCCGCGAATGATACGAACGTCGTTGTCTCGTCGGACAACTTGCGACGTATCGAGGTTTAGTGCTAAACTTGCTCCGATTGAATAGCCGGGGGCCTCAAGAAGATCATAGACCTTAGTCTATTTCCTGGGGAGGGAATTATCCTTGATCATCAATAGCAGCGATCGCTTGCGCCTACTGAACCAGGCAGGCGACGAGATCTGCGACCAGCAGCGAAAGATGCCCAGTCAGGGCTTCTACCTGCGGAAACTTGCCGAAACATGGCAACGAGCCGGCCGCACCGAAGCCTACGCCAACCTTCCGGAGTACTCCTTCGCCAAATTCGAAGCACTCGGCACCACCAGCAAGCAGCACCTCAAGAAAAAACCTTCTGAATTCCTGGCTTCCCCAGTTGACGCGGCGTCGAAATATTATGAAACAACCGGTACCACCGGGCTGCCGACGCCGACTCCGCGACTGGCGGAGGACATAATCTGGAACACTGTTTCGGTGGCAGAAGCCTGGCGCGATCTGTTGCCGGAAAATGAACGCGTATTGATTATGCTGCCCTCGGACATCGTTCCGGTGGCCGACCTTATCGTCGGTGTCTGCGAGTACCTCGGGCGGCCGCATGCCAGGGCCTATCCGTTCGCCACCGGGATCTCCGACTGGGACCGGCTGATAGGACTGTGCCAGACCTTCCGGCCGACCGTGATTTTCGCCGCTCCCGGGGTGGCGCTGCAGTTCAGCAGGCTGATCAAACAACGCGGGCTTCTGGCGGAACTGAGTGCCGGCGTGAACCGGCTGATGCTGCTCGGCGAGGTCAGCACCGCTCCGTTCCGGACCCGTCTCGGCCGATGGTGGGGTGCCTCCGCGCTGGACGCGAGTTACGGGAGCACGGAGACCGGCACCCTGGCCGCCGGCTGCGCCCGGGAC
This sequence comes from Amycolatopsis sp. lyj-90, assembly GCF_046549035.1. NCBI lineage: Bacteria > Bacillati > Actinomycetota > Actinomycetes > Pseudonocardiales > Pseudonocardiaceae > Amycolatopsis > Amycolatopsis sp. lyj-90. Next base: position 243,449 of record NZ_JAJPWP010000001.1, on the reverse strand, counting down.
CGGTTGCACCTGCTGACCGCGACCAACTACTTCGAGCTCGCCGATGACGACGGAACCGTCCGTCCACTGCCGGAATCCGGCGCCGGACGACTCGTGGTCACCCCGCTCAACCTGCACGCCCGGTGCGTGCTGCGGCTGGACACGGGGGACGACGTGCGGTTGGGCGCCCGCTGCGACTGCGGCGACCGCGCCCCGGTGATCGAGGTCGTCGGGCGCAGTTCCGACGCCGTGGCCGTCCGCGGCGCGAAACTCACCGTGCGAGCGGTCGAAGAAGTGGTCTACGGCGAGACCGAGGCGACCGGCTACCTGATGGAGACCGACGCGCCGGGCGCGTTCGCCCGGTTGATCCTGGAACGGGACGTGCACTGGGACCGGACCGGCGAGGCCACGATGGCCGACCGGCTCCAGCATTCCTCCCGCGAAGTGCTCGGCCTGGAATGGGACGAGGTGCTCTTCGTCAACCAGCTGCCCGCGAGCACCAAGAGCGGCGCTTCGCAGAAGAGCTGGAAGCGATCCAACTTCCGGGTCGTGGGAGCGGGCGGATGATCGCGCACCTGGCGCCCCACGCGCCGGTCGGAACAGCCGTCACCACCGGTGAAGCCGACCTGTGGTGCACCTACGCCGCGGTCCGCACCGCCGCGTGGCTGGGCCAGGCCGGCGAACTGCCCGGTAGCGCGGCCACCGTCGACTACCTGCGCAGCCGCCGCAACAGCGATGGCGGCTACGCCTGGAGCAAGGGAATGGCGTCCGACGCGTGGGCGACGTTCTACTGCACCCAGGCGATGGCCGAACTCGGCGCCGAGATCCCCAAGCTCGGCTCGACGCGGGACTGGCTGCACCGCACCTGGTCCGGCGACGCGTACGCGATGCTGCCCGGCCAAGCCCCCGATGTGTGGGCCACGCACTTTTCGGTGCGCACCATGGTCGAACTGTGTCACGACGACCCGCCGGACCGGGGTCGCCTGCTGACCTGGCTGCGCGCGCTGCAGGCGCCGGACGGCGGCCTCGGCTGGTCGCCGGAGCACGCCGCGACCACGGCTTCCGACGTCCGGGCCTGCTTCTACGGAGTGATGTCCTGGCGGGCGCTGCGAGCCACTGATCCGGATCTGGCGCTTCCGTGGGACGGTCCCGCGCTGGTCCGCTGGCTGCGGGACCAGCAGCAGGCCGATGGCGGTTTCCTGTTCGGCCCGTCGGCCGATACGTCATGCATGTGGGCCACCTATCGGGCGACAGCCGCTCTCGAAACGCTGGGCTCGGGCCCGGCGGAGAAGCAGCGCTGCGTCGATTGGGTCCTGGACCGCCGGTTGGCCGACGGCTCGTTCGTCCGATGGGCCGGTTACGACGTCGCCGACGTCTGGGCCTCGTTCTGCGCGATCGGTTCGTTGCGGGCCATGGGCGCGGACACCGAGAGGCACGCCGGTCCGGTGCTGCGCAGGCTGCACGCGATGTCCTGTGACGGCGGCGGCTTCACCTATCGCGAACCCGATCGAGCCGGAGACGCGCTGAGCACCGCGGCGACCGCGATGATGTCAGCGCCCGAAGACCCGCGACAAAGCCAGTGGCGTACCTGGCTGGCCGGGTGCCGGCTGCCGAACGAGGGCGGGATCATGTACATGCCCGCCCGGGGCAGCGAAGTGCGGTGCACACTGTGGGCCGTCGCCGCGGGCGCGGCGGGCGCCGATCCCACCGCGCCTCGCGAGATCGCGAACTGGCTGGGCGAACTGCAGAATCCCGACGGTGGTTTCGGCTACTGGGAAGGCCGGGGATCGGATCTGGTCTCCACCGCGGCGGCGGTGGAGACCTTGCGGCTGCTCGGGATTCCGCTTTCCGGGGCGCTGGATCCCGCGCGGCTGGCGGAATTCGTCCTGGGGTGCCGTGACGTGCTGGGTTACCGGCACGTGCCGGAGGCACCACCCACGCTCCGCGCCGGGCTGCAGGCGTTGCGGATCCGGGACGAACTGGGCCAGACCACACCCGGCGAACTCGCGATCCTGCTCGACCAGCACCGGGTGACCGGTGGCGGCTTCGCCAACGAAGGTTCGCGCATGCCGGATCTGCTGAGCACCTACGAAGCGGTGGTGACCGCGGACCGTCAGCGGATTCCCGTGGACTTCTCCCGGCTGGCCGTCTTCCTCGACCGGATCGGGCGCCCGGACGGCACCGCGTGGACACCGCTCACCCCGACCGGCGGCGGAGCGCTGGCCGACTGCCTCGGCGTACTGCTCCGCGACCGCATCGCGGGGCACCGGGCGGAACTGCCCGCACTCACCCTGTCCTGAGTGAAACCGTCGATTCTGGGGAAAACCATGCCCACCATCACCATTCGCACCATGGCGCTGTCCACCACCGAACGCCGGGCCATCGCCGTCCGGCTGACCCGCTGGTTCGCCGACCACGACAGCGACCGCAGGCATGTGGTCGTGCGGTTCGAGCGGACCGAGGAGGGCACGGTGTTCGTCGGCGGCCTGCCGATCGAAGCCCTTCCACAAGAGGACGAAGGACTGCACCACGCCAGTGTCGTCTGCTGCGTGTCCGTCGGGCGGGACGAGGCCTTCTACGAAGAGCTGGCCGCCGTCCTCGCCGACGCGCTCGGAATGACCGCCGGGACTCCCTTCCTCTACCTGGAGTTCCGGCCCACGCCCAAGGAATCCGTGTACTTCGGCGTTCAGGGACGACTTCGTCGCGCGGACGCCACCTAAAGGGGAAACCGATGACCGTATCTTCCGTGCCCACCCTCGACTCCCTCCGGACCCGGACCCGGGCTGTGCTGGCCGGTCTGTTCGGTCCGGAGATCGACGACCTGCCCGCCGACGCGCCGCTCCCGGAAACGCTCGGCGACCGCTACGACAGTCTCGGCGCGATGGAATGCGTCACCGCGATGGAAAAGGAGTTCGGCATCGAGGTCGACTTCGTCGAGCACGACGTCCGCTACACCTTCGCGCAGATGGATCGCATCGCCGAGTTCGTGCACGCCCAACTGGAAGACCAGGCCGCGTTCGGAGGGCCCCGGTGACGGCGCGGGAAGTCGAGTTCCGCACGTCCGGGCACACGGGTTCGCCCACCGTGTGGCTTCGTACCCGGGAACAACTCCGCGCCGAAGCCGAGCTGATCGCGAACGAGCTCGTCGGCGAGGTCGAGCAGATCGTCAGCTTCGCTCCCGTGGAGCATCTGTTCGGCAAGCTGTTCGCGCAGATCCTGCCGGAGCTGCGCGGCGTTCCCGTGCACCATCTCACCCACGCGCCCGCCGGATTGCCGCCCGAGGTGGAGAAGAAGCGGACGCTGTTCGTCTGCCTGCCGTCCAGCTGGCTGCTGCTGCGTCATCTGCTCGGACAGCTCAAGGCGCTGCCCTCTGCGGTCGCGCTGCACGGGACCGGGCCGACGGTGCAGGCCACCGGTGAGGTGCTGGAAGCCTTGTCCAGCACCGATTTCCGGGCCTTCGAGTTGTTCGGGTCCACCGAGACCGGCGGGATCGCGCACCGGGAGATCACGCCGCCGGGCGTCGACGCGGGACGCTGGCAGCTCCTGCCCGACGTCGAGTTCGCCGATCCCGGTGAAAGCCCGGGACAGTGGCTGCACATCCGGAGCCCGCGGCTGGCCCGCCGCAGCGACATGGCGTTCAAACCGGAATCGTGGCGGCTGCCCGACGTGATCCACCGCGACGGCCGGTCCTTCGAGTTCAAGGGGCGGGCCTCGGCCCTGATCAAGGTGAACGGGGCGCGGGTGAACCTGGAAGAACTCGCGACCGCGCTGCGGAATTCGGTCGACGGTCTGGACGTGGCCTGCCTGCCCGTGCACGATCCCGTCCGCGCCGAGCACTACGAACTGTTCTACAGCCTGGACCGGGACCTCTCCCGCCAGCAGATCTTCGCCCGGCTGCGGTCGGTCATGCACGATTTCACCCCACCGCGGGCGATGCACCAGGTCCGGCGCATCCCGCGGACCGCGACCGGGAAGATCGCCGTCACCGCCCTGTACGCCCTCACGCAACAGAAACCCCGCGTGGCGCTGGAAGGGGCGAGCTGATGACGGCCCGCCCGCTCCACTCCGATCCCGCCACGTCGATGACCGGCTACATCGAGAACGCGGGAATCACCTATCCCGATGATCGCCCGGTCCGGCCCGATCTGCTCGAACTGCCGCTCGCGCAGCGGTGCGACCTGCACGATCGGGGCGAGTGGGACGACCGGAAATGGGCCGAGCAGAACGAAACCTGGTACTCCGTGGCCGATGCCCGCTACCGGGCGGTCACCACGCGGCGGAAGCCGGAATCGGGTACGCCGCTGATCCGGGTCGGCGTCAAGGACACCGTCGACGTCGCCGGCCTGCCCACTACCTTGGGCCTGCGCCATTACCGGCATCACCCGGCGGCGTCGGCGTCGGCGCTCTCCCGGCTCGACGGTGTCGAAGACCTGGTGATCGGCAAGGTCGTGAGCACCGAGCTGAACATCGGAGTCGGCTCCGGCTGTGTGAATCCCTATTTCCCGCACATCGACCCCGCGGGGTCGAGTACCGGCGCGGGGGTCGCCGTCGCTGCCGATCTCTGTGATCTCGCGATGGGCACCGACGTCCTCGGTTCGGTACGGTGGCCCGCCGGGCACTGCGGCACCGTCGGGCTGCGGATGACGCACGATCCCGGGCTGCTGCGCGGCATCTTCCCTTTGTCACCACCGATGGACGCGGTCGGCTGGGTGGCGCGCACGGCCGAAGACCTCGCGTTCCTGTGGCGGCGCTTGGGTTTGCGCGCCCTGATCGGCGATACCGGACAGCCGTTGCCCACCCGGTATCACGTCGGCGTGCCCACCAACGTCCGGGAAGGCTCATGCGGTCCCGAGATGCTGGAAACACTGGATCTGGTCAGCGCCGCGCTGGCCGAGGACGGCCACGAGGTGAACGACCGGAGAGTGCCGGACAACCTCTGGCAACGCCGTGGCGATGCCTGGCAGCTCTGCGCCCGGCAGGCGTGGGACGGCTACCGGCTCTGGCGGCACTGGATCACCGTGCCGTTGCACGCGAGCACCGAGCAGGCGCTGGAGGTCGGCGCACGGGTGAGCGACAGCCACTACGCGGAAATCCTCGACGCGATGTTCTCCTGTCGTCAGGAGAACGCCGCCCGGTTCGACGACCGCACGCACGTCTGGTTGCTGCCGCTGGATCCCTCTCCCCCACCGGATCTGCGGACCAGCCGCCCGGTCGCCACCACCATTCCCGCCCCCGGCGAAGCCGACTACGACCGGCGGATCGGCTACACCCCGATCGCCAGTTTCGCCGGACTGCCCGCCATCGCCGTGCCGGCCAGGCTCAGCCCGGTGAACCGCGCGCCGCTCGGCGTGCAGATCGTCGGACCGCCCGGCAGCGAAGAACGGCTGATCGACCTGGCCCGGCGGGTGCAGCTCCGGCTGGGAATACCCGCCCTCCGCCCCGCGTGACGCCCCACCACCCCACCAGGAGACCGCGATGATCCCCCACGCACTACTGGAAATCGCCGCCGCCCACCAGCCCGAATGGTCCACCCCCGGCGAACTGGCCGCGGTCCGGAACGAACTGCTCGGCAGGCCACCGCTCGTCGACGCGCACTCCTGTCACGCGCTGGCAGGCGAACTCGAGTTCGTCGCCCGCGGTGAGGCCGTGGTGATCCAGGCGGGCGACTGTGCCGAACTGTTCTCCGACTCGGAGCGGCACCGGGTCCAGGCCAAGGCCTCCCAGTTGCACCATCTCTGCGACACCGCCGAGTTCGCCGGGATACCGGCCGTCCGGATCGGCCGCTTCGCCGGGCAGTTCGCCAAACCTCGTTCCTGCGCCACGGAAACCCTGCCGGACGGCACGGAGATCCCGGTCTACCGCGGTGACGCGGTGAACGGCCTCAATCCCACCGCCACGGCCAGGCGGGCCGATCCGGCGCGCATGCTGACCGCCTACGACCTCGCGGCGAACGGCCTGGACGCGCTGTTCATGCGGCAGCTGCTCCTTTCCGAAGGCGACAGCGGGATCAGTTCGATGCTGGCGCCGACCTACATCAGCCACGAAGCCCTGCTGCTGGACTTCGAGCGAGCGCTGCTCCGGCCGGACCCGGCCCGCGGCGGTACCTACGCCTCCTCGGCCCACATGGTGTGGATCGGTGAGCGCACCCGGCAGCTCGATCACGCGCATCTCGCGCTCGCCGAGCAGATCAACAACCCCGTCGGAGTGAAGATCGGCCCGACCGCGACGCCGGAAGAGCTGATCGCCATCGTCGACCGCCTGGCCACCGGGCACCGCCGGGGCAGGCTGACCCTCATCATCCGCATGGGCGCGGAAAAGATCGCGGACCGGCTCCCCGCACTGGTGGCCGCACTGGGCACGCGGGCGGGCGAGGTGGCCTGGCTCAGCGACCCCATGCACGGCAACACCAAGAAGACCGTGACCGGGCAGAAGACCCGGGTCGTGACGGAGATCCAGGACGAGATCGGGCACTTCTGCCGGATCCTGCGCGAGCAGCGGGTCCACCCGGGCGGCCTCCACCTCGAGGTGAGCCCCGACCCGGTGACCGAATGCGTGGACACGACGGCCGACCTGACCGGCTCGCTCGACTTCGACCGGTACGAGTCCGCCTGCGACCCCCGGCTGAACCCGATTCAGGCGCAGCAGGTCGTCCGGCATTTCACCCGGTTGCTGTGAGCCCGCCCCGTATCGGGCTCACAACGCCGAACCGACATCGCCGACGTGCGAAACGCCGTGATCGTTGCATCGCGTCTGGACCTCACCGAGGAGCACCCGCAGCAGCGAAGCGAGCTCGCTTCGCTGCTCGGTGCTCAGCCCTGAGATCAGTTCGAGTTCCCTCGCGAGCACCCGATCGACGGTTTCCTCCACCAGGGCGTGCCCGGCCGGGGTCAGCGTCACGTACACGCTGCGGCCCGGCGGCTCGGTGTGCCGCTCGACCAGCCCTTCGCGTTCCGCGCGAGCCACCCGCTGCGAGATCGCTCCCGCGGTGACCAGGGTCAGCCTGGCCAGCTCCCTCGTCGTCAGCGAATACGGCGGGGAGCTGCGCCGGAGCATGCTGAGCAGGTCCAAGGTGGCCGAATCGACATCGGAGTCGAGCAGCACCCGGCGGCGGTCCTCACCGAACAGTTTCGCCAGCTGCCACACGCGAGTCACGATGCCGATGGACTCGGTCGACGTGCCAGGACGCTCGCGTTTCCAGGCCGCCTCGATGTCGTCCGCGGCGTCCAGCGTGGGGTCTTGCCCGGACGCTGCAGTCATCCCAGACCTCCACCTCGGTTGTCGGCTGTACGGCACACAGCCTATCATTTAGGCCTAAACGTGAGTCTAAACCGGCTGACACGAAGGAAGGCTAGATGATTCGGACAATTTTGGTCACCGGCGGGGGCACTGGCATCGGCAGGTCCGTCGCGGCGAGGTTCGCCGCGTCGGACGCGGTCGTGTACATCACTGGGCGACGGAAGGAAGTGCTGGTCGCGACCGCGGCCGAGCTGGGTTCGTCGGTCCGGCCGCTCGTCTGCGACTGCACCGATCCCGATCAGGTGACCGCCGCGCTGGACGGGCTGGACGGGCCGATCGACGTGCTGGTCAACAACGCGGGCGGCAACACCGACTTCGATCTCCCCGAGCAGGACGGGCTCGCCGGGGTCCTCGCGCACTGGCGGGCCAACCTGGACGCGAACCTGATCAGCGCGGTGCTGACCACCACCGCGGCCGAGGGCAAACTGGCCGAAGGCGGCTCGGTGATCCACATCGGGTCCATCGCCGCCGACCAGGGCGCGGGTTCCTACGGCGCGGCCAAGGCCGGGCTCTCGTCGTGGAACGTCGACCTGGCCAAGCAGCTCGGCGCCCGCAAGATCACCTCGAACGTGGTTTCGCCCGGCTACATCCGCGAGACCGAGTTCTTCCGGGACAAGCTCCCCACGGAGCGGGCCGAGCAGCTGGTCGAGGCGACCAGCACCGGCCGTGCCGGGATCCCCGCCGACATCGCCGAAACGGTGTACTTCCTCGCTTCCGCCGGCGCCCGCCACATCACCGGCCAGACCCTCGGGGTCAACGGCGGCGCTCACCCGACCAGGTAAAGAGGCGAGAATGGTTGCCGTTGCGGACACAACACCCTCGACCAGGCCGAGCCCTCGTGACTGGGCCGGGATCGGGGTAGTCCTGCTGGCCACGTTCATGGGCCAGATCGACATGTTCATCGTGAACGTGGCCAGCCCGTCGATCCAAGTGGATCTGGGCGCCAGTTTCGGCCAGATCCAGTTCGTCATCGACGGCTACGTGATCGCCTACGCGGCGGGCATGGTGACCGGCGGCAAGCTCGGCGACCGGTTCGGCCGCAAGAAGGTGTTCCAGTACGGCGTCGCGGCCTTCACCGTGGCCTCGCTGCTGTGCGCGCTCTGCCCCACGGCGAATCTCCTGATCGTGGCGCGGGTCGTGCAGGGTGCCGCGGCGGCCGTCCTGATGCCACAGGTGCTGTCGATCATCCAGGGCACGTTCGGCCAGCTGCGGGACCGGCAGCGCGCGATCGGTGCCTACGGGTCGGTGATCGGGCTCGGGGTCGTCGCCGGGCTGATCGGCGGCGGGCTGCTCCTCGAAGTGGATGTCGCCGGTCTCGAGTGGCGGACGATCTTCCTGATCAACGTGCCGATCGGGCTGCTCATCCTGCTGGCCGCGCCGCCGACGGTCCGGGAGAGCCGGAGCGAGGTCACCGCGCCGCTGGACATGGTGGGGACGGTCCTCACCGCGGCCGTGCTGCCCGCGCTGCTGATCCCGTTGTCGCTCGGCCCGGAACACGGCTGGCCACTGTGGATCTGGTTCAGCTTCGCCGCCACCGCGCTGCTCGTGGCCGGCCTGTTCCGGTACGAGAACAGACTGGCCGCGCGCGGCGGTGATCCGCTGCTGCCCGCCCGCGTCCTGCGGGGACGCGGCTTCCCGACCAGCATGGCCACGGTGACGGTGTTCTTCGCCGGCAACGCGGGTTACTTCCTGGTGCTGACCTACTACCTCCAGTCCGCGCTGCACCTGGACCCGCTGGGCACCGGTGTGGTGTTCGTGCCGCTGGGCGTCGGCTTCGCGGTGGCCTCGTCCGCCGGGCGACGGCTGACCGAGCGCTACGGCACCCGCGTGCTGATCACCGGCGCGCTGCTGATGACCGTGAGCTTCCTGCCGATGCCGTTCATCGTGCAGGCGGGCGCCGACACCCAGGCGGTCCTGCTCGCGGCCACCATCGGGCTGTCCGGGATCGGGCAGGGGCTGGTGGTCTCGCCGTTGATCGGCATCGCCATGGCCCAGGTGCCCGCCGACCTGACCGGGTCGGGTTCGGGCGTGCTGAACACCGTCACGCAGGCCGCGATGGCGCTCGGGATCGCCGGTATCGGCACGGTCTACCGCGTCGCGCTGGGACACAGTCCGCAGGACACGGCGTCGATTCCCGCCGACGGTTTCGGCGACGCGTTCGTCGTCACCTGCGGGGTGCTCGCGTTGCTCGCCGTGGCGACCGCGGTGCTGAGCTGGCTGCTCGGCCGTTCCGGGACACCGATCGAGGCGGGAGTACAGGCGTGACGGCGAAGAGACACCAGCCGGTCGAACTCGACGGCGGCGCCCTGGACCTCGCGGCCGTCCGCCGGATCGCCGAGGGCAAGGTGCCGTGCGTGGTGGCCCCGGCCGCGCTGGCGGCCGTCGAGGAGAACCGGAAGTCGTTCGAGCGACTGGTGAGCCGGGGCGTTCCGGTCTACGGCGTCACCACCGGGTACGGCGAACTGGTGCATCACCCGGTCGGGGCGGGCGACGAGGTGGCCCTGCAGACGAACCTCGTCCGCAGCCACAGCGCCGGTGTCGGCCCGCTGTTCGCCGCGGACGAGGTCCGGGCGATGATCACGGCCAGGATCAACGCGCTCGCCAAGGGCTATTCGGCCGTGCGCCCGGTCGTCCTGGAGCGGCTGGCGTCGTACCTGAACCTGGACATCGTCCCGGCCGTGCCGGAGATCGGGTCGCTCGGAGCCAGCGGGGACCTGGCACCGCTCTCGCATATCGCCGGCACCCTGATCGGCGAGGGATACGTCCTCGAAGGCGGTGAGCGGACACCGACCGGCCCGGTGCTCGAACAGCACGGGATCGAGCCGCTCGAATTGCGGGCCAAGGAAGGCCTCGCGCTGATCAACGGCACGTCGGCGATGACGGGGCTCGGCGCGCTGGTGGTCGGCCGCGCGCTGGACCAGGTGCGACAGGCCGAGATCATCTCCGCGCTGGTCGTGGAGGTGCTGCGCGGCTCGACGAGCCCGTTCCTCGCCGGTGGGCACGAGCGGGCCCGTCCCCACCGGGGTCAAATCGACACCGCGGCGAACCTGCGCCTGCTGTTGAACGGCACCGGACTCGCCGTCGAGCACTCCGAACTCTCACGACAGGCCAAGAACGGCGACGGCGAGGTCTACCTGCAGAAGGCGTACACCCTGCGCGCGGTGCCGCAGGTGCTCGGCGCCGTCCGCGACACCCTGCGGCAGGCCGAGGCCACCCTGGAGATCGAACTCAATTCCGCCAACGACAATCCCCTCTTCTTCGGCGGGGACGGCGAAGAAGACATCTTCCACGGCGCGAATTTCCACGGTCAGCCGATCGCCTTCGCGATGGACTACTGCACCATCGCGCTCACCCAGCTCGGCGTGTTCTCCGAGCGCCGGACGCATCGGCTGTTGAACCGGCATCTCAACGACGGGCTGCCCGAGTTCCTCATCGCCGGCAGTCCCGGCCTGCACAGCGGGCTCGCCGGGGCGCAGTACCCGGCGAGCGCGCTGGTCGCCGAGAACCGGACGATCGGCCCCGCCAGCATCCAGAGCGTGCCCGCCAACGCCGACAACCAGGACGTGGTCAGCATGGGACTGATCGGAGCGAGAAACGCCCGCCGGGTACTGGCGAACAACAACTGGATCCTGGCGGTGGAACTGCTCGCCGCGGCACAGGCTGTCGACGTGTCGGGCCGGTACGAACGCCTCGGCCCGCTCGGCCGGGTCACCCACGACCAGGTCCGGGCGACGGTCCCGACCCTGGACCGGGACCGGTATCTGAGCGACGACATCGGAGCGCTCGCCGTCGCGCTCTCCCGTGGCGACTTCCTCGACGCGGTCGTCCGCAACGGGGCCAAGCTTCGGTGACGGCTCACCGGAAAGAACCGGACTTCCTTCCGCAAGCGCACGACGAATCCCGGACCCCGACCTTCGGCCGTGCTCCAGCTCAGAAAGGGCCCCGTTGCCGTACAACGATGTCTTGCCCACCCGGATCCTGGGGATCGACGGTCCCGTCGTGTCCGCGCTCGGGCTCGGGTGCTTCGGGATGAGCCAGGCCTACGGTGCCGCGGACGACGCCGAATCGATCGCCACCGTCCACCGGGCACTCGACCTCGGCTGCACCTTCTTCGACACCGCGGAGGTCTACGGGCCGTTCGTCAACGAAGAACTGCTCGGCGCCGCGTTGCGCGGCCGCCGTGACGAGGCCTTCGTCTGCACGAAGTTCGGCTGGGTGTACGCGCCGGACGGCACCCGCGGCGAGTTGAACAGCAGGCCCGAGCACATCCGTCGCACCGTCGACGCGATGCTCACGCGGCTGCGCACCGACCACATCGATTTGCTGTCACAGCACCGGGTCGATCCGAAGGTGCCGATCGAGGACGTCGCGGGCGCCGCGAACGACCTGATGGCCGCGGGCAAGATCCGGTACTTCGGCCTCTCCGAAGCCGGGACGGCCACGATCCGCCGCGCGCACGCGGTCACCCCCGTGACCGCCCTGCAGACCGAGTACGCCTTGTGGGAGCGGCACATCGAGGCCGAGATACTGCCCGTCCTGCGCGAACTGGGCATCGGCCTGGTCGCCTATTCGCCGCTGGGCCGCAGTTTCCTGACCGGAACCGCCAAACCCGCCGAGGAGTACGCCGAGGACGACTATCGCAGGAGAGACCCTCGCTTCCAGCGCGAGAACTTCTCCGCGAACAAGGCCGCCGTCGACGTGGTCAGGGTCGTTGCCGCCCGGGTCGACGCGACCCCGGCGCAGGTGTGCCTGGCTTGGCTGCTGGCCAAGGGTGGCGATGTCGTGCCGATACCAGGCACCAAACGCCGGTGCGCGCTGGAGGAGAACCTCCGGGCATCCGCGCTGCGGCTCAGCCCCGAGGACATGGCACTGCTCGACGCGGCGGTCCCGGCGGGCATCACGAAAGGCAAGCGGTACCCCGAAAACGCGATGTACATGAACGGTCTCTGACCCTGGGCGTCCTTCACCGCGTCCGATGCCGACCGGCCGTGGACGTACGGCGCGTCAAGATCCTCTCGTCAGCCGCCGCCAGGCTTCGCGCCGTCGCCGTTGTGCCGCGGGGTCGGCGACCGGCGCGGCCGACAGCAGGCGGTGGGTGTACGGGTGCACCGGGTCGGTGAGCACCTCCTTCGTCGGCCCCTGCTCCACGACGTGGCCTCGGTGCATCACCGCGACCCGGTCGGCGAGCTGCTCGACGACGGCGAGGTCGTGGCTGATGAACAGGCAGGCGAAACCGAGTTCGCTCTGCAAGGTCCGCAGGAGCTCGAGGATCCGGGCCTGGATGGTGACGTCGAGCGCGCTGGTCGGCTCGTCCGCCACCAGCAGATCCGGATCGAGGGCGAGCGCCCGGGCGACACACACCCGCTGGCGCTGCCCTCCGGACAGCTGGTGCGGATAGCGACCACGCAGATCGGGGGAAAGCCGTACCGACTCGAAGAGCCCGGCGACCCGATCGTCCACTTCGGACCCGCGGTGGGTGCGGTGCAGCCGGATCGGGGTGGCCACGCTGTCGCCCACGGTCGTCCGGGGGTTGAGCGAGGACAGCGGGTCCTGGAAGACCACGCCGATCCGGCGGCGCAGCGCCTTGGCGGCTCTCCCCTTCGCGCGGGCGATGTCGGTCCCGCCGATCCGGACCGTGCCCGAGGTGGGCGCGATCAAACCCGTGACGGCACCGGCGACGGTGCTCTTCCCCGACCCCGACTCCCCCACCAGACCGAGGATCTCGCCGGGTTCGACGTGCAGGCTCACCCCGTCCGCCGCCCGGACCGCCATCGCCCGGAAACGGCCGCGATAGGTGACGGACAGGTCGTCCAGTACCAGCAACGGCGCCACCGCCGGGACGTCCGGCACCGACCGGGTGGCGGGGTGGTCGGTCGCGGCGTGATGACCGCTCGACAGGACCGGCTCCGCCGCGAGCACCCGCTCGACACCCTCCGTCGCCGCGACGCCGAGCGAGACCACCGACCCGAGCAACCGCCGGGTGTAGTCCTCGCGCGGCGCGGTGAAGATCTCCTCCACGCCGTCCTGTTCGACGACCTGGCCGTCGTACATCACCACGACGCGGTCGGCGATGTCGGCCACCACGCCCATGTCGTGGGTGATCAGCAGGATCGCCGTGCCGAGCCGGTCGCGCAGATCCCGCAGCAGTTCGAGGATCTCGGCCTGCACGGTGACGTCGAGGGCCGTCGTCGGCTCGTCGGCGATCAGCAGTTCCGGCTCGTTCGCGACCGCCATCGCGATCACGATCCGCTGCAACTGACCGCCGGACAGCTCGTGCGGATACGACCGGAACCGTTGTTCGGGAGCGGGTAGTCCCACCAAGCCGAGCAGTTCGATCGCCCGCCGCCGGGCGGCCTTCGGCGACAGGTCCTGATGGGTGCGGATCGCCTCGATCAGCTGCTCCCCGACGGGGAACACCGGGTTCAGCGCGCTCATCGGTTCCTGGAACACCATGCCGATCTCGTTGCCGCGGACGGCGCGCAACTCGTCCGGCGTCAGCGTGTAGAGATCGCGACCGGACAGCAGTGCCCGGCCGGAGACGTCCGCGTCCGGCGGCAGCAACCCGAGCAGCGACAGCGCGGTGACCGACTTTCCCGAGCCGGATTCCCCGACCACCGCGACGACTTCACCGGCCGAAACCGACCAGGAGACCGAACGCGCCGCCTTCGTCCGTCCGAAAGAGACACTGACTTCGCGCAACTCCAGGAGGGCGGCCTCGCCGTCCGGCACCGCCCGTCCACCGGACGGCGAGGCCCCCGTCACTGGATCAGCCCGAACTGGCGGTAGTCCGGGTACGCCGGGAACCGGCCGATCACGACGTTGCCGAACTTCGAGCCGTGCAGGAACGAGTTCCGGGTGTAGATCAGCGGGACCACCGGCGAGTCACCGAGGATCTTCTTGTCCAGCGCCGCCCACTTCTTCCCCGCCTCGGCGGGATCCAGCGTCGCCTGCGCCTCGGTGATCAGCCGGTCGACCTCGGGGTTGTTGTACCGCGACTCGTTGACCCCGCCGTTGCCGATCTCGGTCGACTGGAACAGCGGCTGGATGTTGGCGTTCGCGGACGGGATGTCCGGCTGCCACGAGGTCAGCGTCAGGTCGTAGTCCGAGATCCCCTTGGTGTCCACTTCGGACGTGTAGGTGTCCTCGTCGAGCGCCTTGATGGTGATCTTGATGTTCGCCCTCGCCAGCGCGGCCTGGATCGCGGCGGCCTTCTCCGGGTAGCTGTTCTCGTTGCGGGTGGCCAGGACCAGGCCGTCGAGACCGTTCGGCAGGCCCGCCTCGGCCAGCAGCTTCTTCGCCTTTTCCGGGTCACCGCTCGCCGGTGCCGGGTACAGGTCGAACTGCTCGCGCCCCTGCAGACCCGGGGTGATCAGCGTGGTCGCGACGTCCCCGGCGAGCTGGGCGTTGCCCGCGCTGGCGACCTGGTACGCCGCCTTGTCCACCGCGTACTGGAAAGCCTGGCGCACCTTGGGATCGACGAGTTTGCCGCGCTGGGTGTTCAGCGTGAGGTACGCCAGCGCTCCCGATTCCGAGGTGACGATCCGGGACTTCGCCGAAGGGTTCGCCTGGATCTGGGCCAGCTGCGCGGGCGAGGCGAACGGGATGCTGAACGCGCTCTGGTCGTCACCGCTGTCGTCGATCAGCCGCTTGGAGATGACACTGGTGTCCTGGCCGAGCTGGAACACGATGGTGTCCGGGTTGGCCTTGCGGGTGTCGTCGGTCGCCCGGTCCCAGTGCGGGTTCCGGACGAGCCTCGCCTCCTTGCCGCGCTCGTACTTCTCCAGTACGTACGGCCCGGACGCGACCGGATGGTTGCCGTAGTCCGCTTCCTCGCCCTTTCCCTTGGGTACCGGGGAAAACGCGGGCGTGCTCGCGATCCAGTTCCAGTCGCCGTAGGGGCGGGCGAGGTGGAACAC
This sequence comes from Amycolatopsis sp. lyj-90, assembly GCF_046549035.1. NCBI lineage: Bacteria > Bacillati > Actinomycetota > Actinomycetes > Pseudonocardiales > Pseudonocardiaceae > Amycolatopsis > Amycolatopsis sp. lyj-90. The sequence continues at coordinate 228,258 of NZ_JAJPWP010000001.1, read as the reverse complement.
GATGGTCTTGTCGTCGGGCGTCTCGATCGAGTCGAGCTCCTTGCCGCCCTCGAACGGCCCCTTGTACGCGAGCCCCGGCGACAGCAGGTCCTTGTGGTAGGTCAGGCCTCCGGAGAACGCGGCGGCGTACGTCCGCTCCAGCCCCCATTTGATGTCCTGCGCCTTGATCGGCGAACCGTCGTTGTACTTGACGTTGTCCTTCAGGGTGAAGGTCCAGGTCTTGCCGCCCTCGGTCGGCCTGCCGGTGTCGGTCGCGAGGTCGGGGACGATCGTGGTGTCCTGCCCCGGGGCGACCTTCCACGAGGTCAGCCTGCGGTGCACCAGGCCGAGCGCGGTGACCACCAGGCTTCCGCTCTTGGCCGGGTCGTACTGCTGGGTGGCGCTGTCGTTCAGGAGCCGGACGGTGCCACCGGGTTTGACCTCGCCCCCGGCCTGCGCCGGTTTGTCGTTGGCGCCGCAGGCGGTCAGCACCGTCGTGACGGCGACCGCCCCCGCGACCGCCTTCAGCAAAGGCTTGCGTTTCATCGTTTCCCCTTCAGATCAGGCGGGCTCGCGGATCGAGCGCGCCATAAGCCAGGTCGACCAGGAAGTTCACGACCGTCACGAGCACCGCCGAGAACAACGTGACGCCGAGCAGGACGGGCAGGTTCATCGCGGCGATGGCGTCGACCAGCAGCCTGCCGACCCCGGCCATCCCGAAGATCCGTTCGGTGATCACGGTCCCGGCGAGCAGGGCGCCGAGGTCGACGCCGAACACGGTCACCACGGGCAGGAGGACGTTGCGCAGCGCGTGTTTGCCGACGACCTTCCGCTCGGTGAGCCCCTTGGCCCGCGCGGTACGGATGAAGTCCTCGCCGAGCGTCTCCAGCATCTGGCTCCGTGTCAGCCGCGCATAGATCGCGGCGTGCAGGAAGGCCAGCACCAGCCAGGGCAGGACGAGATGCCAGGCCCACTGGACCGGATCCTCGCCGAACGGGACGTAGCCGTTCTTGGGCACGACATCGAGCGCGAACGCGAAGACCGTGATGCCGATCATCCCGGCGAGGTAGGCGGGCAGGGAGACCCCGGCCATCGCGACCGCCATGGTGATCCGGTCGGCCGCGCTCCCCCGGCGCAACGCCGACAGCACGCCGAGGCCGACGCCGGTGACGAGCCAGAGGGCGGCGGCACCGAGCGCGACCGAGAAACTCACCTCGATCCGTTCGCCGATCTCCGTCAGCACCCCGACGTTGTTCTGGAAGTCGTAGCCGAAACACGGGGCACCGCACTGGATCGCGGTGACACCGGTGCCGAACGTCCGCCCGGCGAAGATGCCGCCGAGGAATTCGGCGAACTGCCGGTACCACGGCGCGTCGTACCCCATGAACTCCCTTGCCAGCGTGAGGCTTTCCGGGGAGCAGGGGCGACCGCAGGCCATCCGGGCGGGGTCGGCGGGCAGCAGGTAGAACACCACGAACGTCACGAAGGTGACGATCAGCAGGACGAGCACCATGCCGGCGAACCGGCCGAGCACGAAGCGCAGGGCACGCATCAGTCCCGCCCTCCCGACCGCGGGTCGAGCGTGTCGCGCACGGCGTCGCCGACGACGTTGAACGCCAAGGTGACCAGGAACAGCATCAGCCCCGGGAACACCAGGTACAGCGGATCGGTCTCGAAGAAGTCGATCGCGGTGCTGATCGTCCGGCCCCAGCTCGGGGTCGGCGGCAGGACACCGACCCCCAGGAAGGAAAGCGCCGCCTCGCTGCCGATCATCGACGGGATCGACAGGCTCGCCACGACGATGACCGGCGCCCACAGGTTCGGCAGCAGCTCACGGGTGAAGACGTGCCACGGTCCCCCGCCCATCGCCTTGGCCGCCGACACGAAGTCGCGGCCGCTCAGCGAAAGCGTCTGCGCGCGGACGATCCGCGCGACCCGCGGCCAGCCGAAGAGGCCGAGGACGACGATCAGCAAGGGCTGGCGCGGGAAGTCGGGTGGCGCCATCGCGCCGAGCGCGATCATGAAGATCAGGTACGGGAAACCCAGGATCACGTCGGCGGTCCAGGTGACCACCCGGTCCCACCAGCCGCCGAGGTAGCCCGCGGCCGCCCCGATCACCACGCCGAGGGCGGTGGCCAGCGCCGTCGCGCCGAGCCCGACCAGCAACGACGTCCTGGCGCCGTGGGCCACCAGGGCGAACAGGTCGATCCCGGTGAGCGGTTCCACCCCGAACCAGTGGGATCCGCTGACGCCGCCCAGGGATCCGGCGGGCAACCCGGTCGGCCCGAGGTTGGCGATGTCCGGGGTCAGGCTCTGTCCTTCGACCAGGACGAGCAGGTCCGCGGCCACCGCCATGACCAGGATCAGCACCACGACGATCGCGCAGGCGAGTGTCCATCCACTGGACCGGACCGCGTGCCACACCGCGGACGGCAGTGAACGCGCCGCCGTCGGCGGGACGCCTTCGGGCAGCAGCAAGGGATCGGGCACAGCACCTACTCGGGGTCAGCTGATCGGGTGACGATCAGGGACCCTAAAGAAAGAAAACCGCCGCACCCAGCCTTGACACTTCCGTCTCACCAGCTGGACTGTGAGCTATCCGGCACTGGCGAGTCCTTTTTGGACAAAGACGGCGTTCCGGCCTGGGAACCGTAGGCACGGACGAAGGTGTCGACGGCTGATTCCGCGATGCCCTCGAGTTCCTTCTCCGGGAGTGTGCGAGCGCCCAGACGAGAGCGTGATTCCAGCGGCCCGATCAGCAGGGCGAGGAAGTGTTCGGCGGCCGTGTCCGGGTCGCAGGGGCGGAGCGCGCCGGAAAGGGCGAGGCGGGCGAACCGGTCGGCCAGCGCCTCGGTCAGGTGCACCGACGTGCGTTCCTGCATGGCGACCGCCAGCTCCGGGAACGTGGCCAGTTCGGCGAAAGCCAGCGACCGGAGCGCGTGCGAACGCTCGCCGGCACAGATCCGCAGCAGCCCGGAGGCCGCGGCGCCGAGGGTCGCGCGGACGTCGGCACCCGCGTCGCGGAGCGGTTCGATGGCGGCGAACGTCTCGGCGGCGACACTGTCGGCGGCGGCCGCCATGGCGCCGCGGAACAGTGTTTCCTTGTCGCCGAAGTGGTTGTAGACGGTGGGTTTCGCGGCCTTCGCCTCGTCCGCGATCTCCTGGACGGACGCTCGCGCGTAGCCGCGTCGGGCGAAGACCGTGAAGGCCACGGCCAAGATCCCCTCGCGCTTCGAAATCCGGTCTTGCACCTGAACCTGCCCGTTCACTACATTGAACTCGTGAGTTCAATCTACGGGAGGAAGTCTTGATCGTCCAGTTCATGCGCTTCGCGTTTCGCGAGGAGAGCACCGAGGACCAGAAGGCCCGGGCCCTGGAGTTGATCCGCCGGACAGCGGCGGTGGAGTCACTGTCGTTCTCCACGGTCGGCAGGCTCCTCGGCGATCCGGCCGAGGGCTACACCCACGGCTACTCCTTCGGCCTCGCCGACCTCGACGCTTTCGAGCGCTACATGTACGACCCGGTCCATCTGGCCGGAGATCCGGAAATCCTGCCGCACTACGGCAAGCTGCACGTCGGGCTCGCCGTCTCCGACGACCCCGATCCGGAGCTGGCCGCGAAGATCACCGCCGTCTACGAAGGCAAGCTCGCCAGGTATCCCGAGTGGGAGCGGCTGATGGCGGCGATCCCCGAAGTCCGCTTCGGCTGACCACGGTCAGGTCGTCGCCTGCCGGTGCTGTTCGGCGAAGAGCCGCGCGACGAGCCCGACACGGCTGGACACCGCGGTCTTGCCGAAGAGAGCCTTGAGGTGGTCGCGGACGGTGTGGGGCGAGAGGAACAGAGCCGAGGCGATCTCGGCGGTGGGCAGGCCCCGCGCCACGAGGTGGGCGACTTCGAGTTCGCGCCGGGTCAGCCCGTACGCCTCGGCGACGATGCCCGTGAGGTCGGCGGCGGCCGCGGGTTCGATGACCAGCGCCACCGGCCCCGGTTTCCCGTCGAGGCCGGTGAGGCAGGAGGCGTGGCAGGTCAGCCACACGCCGTCGACGGTGCGGATCCGGACCCGGGCGCTGCCGCGATCCCGGCCCAGCGCGATCGCCCGTGCCTGCAGCGCCGCGCCCGCCACCCAGATCGGCAGGTTCAGGCCCAGCGCCGAGGGAACGGACGGGCCGTCAGGCAGCCGGGCGAGATACCGCCGCGCCTCTTCGTTGATCGAGGTCGCCTCGCCATCCGGGTCGAGCAGCAGCAGTCCCGGCGCGGAAGAGCCCTCCGCACCGTCCGATCCGGACGGACGAGCGAACCGGCGCAGCCGTCCCGCGAGGGGTGCGGACAACCCGGCGAGCAGGGCGACCTCGTCCGGCGCGAACTCGGCGCCGCCGTGCATGCGGAACAGGCTGACCAGCCCCCACGGCCGGTCGCCGACGCGCAGCACCGCCCGGAGTTCGTCGTCCACGCCTTGGGCCCCGAGCAGGCGCCGATACCGCGCGCTGCGCGCGGGCACGCCACCGGTCGCCGCACACAGCGCCGCCGCCGGGACGGCCGCGCGGGTGAGGTCGCGGAACGGGAGGACGTTCTCCTCCAGGAACTCGCTCTCCCAGTACGCGCCGCATCCTTCACCGGAGCCCAGGTTCTCCACCAGCATCGGCGCGGTGACCAAGCCGGTTTCCGGGTCGGTCGCCGTCCACACGGCCGCGTCGAACGGAACGAGCCGCCGGAGCCTGGCCGAGGCGCGGGTGAACAGGTCCAGCGCGCCGCCCGCGCGCTCGGCCGCCGCTACGACGCCGGCATGACGGCGTGGATCGCTCACGAGAACTTCCTCCTGCTGATCGGTGCTTCGGTGACGATGCCCGCTCTCCCGCTCCGGGCCCATCCCTCGTTCGAGGGGGTCTTGCCCGGCGAATCCGCCGCGGGCGAGGGATGGGGCACGGCTCCCGTCACGGCGAGGCTCACTGGCATGGACATCGCAATCATCGGAGGGGGCGCCGCCACGGTCGCCCTGCTCGACACACTGGCGACCATCGCCGACGGGCCCGCCACCGTCACCGTTTTCGAGCCGTCCGCGCGGTTGTGGCGCGGCCGCCCGTACGGACCGGACCTGGACACCGTGCTCGTCAACTCCCCACCCGCCCTCATGTCGATCCGCCACGCGGACTTCGGGCACTACGCCGCCTGGCTGGGCGAGCGTGGCGCCTCCCACCTTGATGAACTCCTGGGACAGCCGCTTGTTCCCCGCGCGCTCTACGGCGGCTACCTGGAACACACCGCGGAGGCGGCGATCGCCGCGCTACGGGAGCGCGAAGTGACGGTCCGGGTGATCGGACGGCGTGTCACCGCGATCGCCCGCGCCGGCGAACGGCTCGTCCTGCGCACCGACGACGGACGAGCGCACGAAGCCGACCGGGTGACGCTTTGCGTGGGCGGAGGGACACCACACGACCACTACGGACTCGGTGGGGCCACCGGGTTCGTCGCCGATCCGTACCCGCTGGCGCGCACTCTCGACCGGATCCCGGCCCGGAGCCGGGTGGCGGTCATCGGCAGCGGCCTGACGGCGGTCGACGTCGTCGTGTCGCTCGCGGCGCGCGGGCACACGGGCCCGATCTCGCTGGTGTCGCGCACCGGTCTGCTCCCCCACGTCTGGCAGCGCCCGCTCGACCGGCGCCCACGAGAGGTCACGGTGGACCGGGTGACCGCGCTGCATCGCGAAAACGGCACGGTCACCCTCGACGATCTCGTCCGGCTGATGCGTTCGGAACTCGCGGAAACCGGAGAGGACTTCGACGACGTCGTGGCCGATCTGCTCGCGGCGGAATCCGAACCGCCCACCGAACGCCTGCGGCGCCAACTGGCCACTGTGGACGATCCCGCGCTCGGACGCCGTGTCCTGCAAGAGACGGCGCATACCGTCGGCCCCTTGGCCTGGCGGTTGCTGCCGGAGGCCGACCGTGCCCTGCTGTGGCGGCGATCCCGCCTGGCGAGCAGCCTCGTCTCGCCCATGGTGCCGGTGAACGCGGCGATCCTGCTCCGGCTGCTGGACGGCGGGCAACTCCACGTCACCGCGGGCATCCGGGAAATCCAGGCCGCACAAGGGGGTTTCAGGTTGCACGGTGCCGCGGGGACGTCGAGTGCGGACGTCGTCGTCAACGCCGTGAATCCGGCGCCGCACGCCGTACCGCGGGCGGCGGAGCCCCTGGCCGCGTCGCTGCTCGCGGGTGGCCTGGCCACCGCGCATCCCGACGGCGGTCTCGTCCCGGCAGATCCGCGCTTGGCCGTCGTCGGGGACTTCGCGGGCGGCGGGCCGTTCATCACCTCCGGCATCCCCGGGGTCGCGGCCCAGGCCGCCCGGGTGTTCCCGGCGGTCAGCGGCGCCCGGCAGCCAGGATGACGAGGAACTGCCCGCCGCCCGGCTCGACGGCCGCGGTCACCGGCAGCCCGGGGACCAGCCGCGAGAACCGGTCCACCAGCCAGTCCGCGGCCTCGCGGGCGTCCTGCTCGGTCGGGCACCGGGCGACCATCTCGCGGCCGCCCTTGCGCTCCAGCCTCCCGGCGACGGTGATCAACGGCGCGGGTTCGACCACGTGCAGCCGGTCCGGCCAGGCGATGACCACCTTGACGGCGCCCTTGCGGGTGTTGCATCCGCGATGCGCGAGCCGTTCGGCGATCTTGGCCTTCCGATCGGCGGTCCTGCTGTCGACGCTGGGTCCTCGAGCGTCGTTCACCGACATGTCGGGGTCGACCGGTTCGTCGCACACCCAGCACCGCCAGCCGTCGCGTTCGGCCACGTCATCGAGGAGACTCATCCGGGCAAACTAGCCTGCCCGGACGCCGGACCGCACACCGCGTGCCGGCGGCCGGTGCGGGGTCGGTCACCTCGCTCGGCTGATCTTGATCTCAGCCGGTAATGTCCGGTTCATGAGCGACGCGCCGCCGACCCCCTCCGAGGCCTTCGACCTTCTGCTCACCGGTAACCGGCGATTCGTCGCCGGCACCCCGGAGCACCCGAACCAGGACGCCACCCGCCGGGCCGAAACCGCCCCGGTACAGCGCCCCTTCGCCGTTCTCTTCGGCTGTTCGGACTCGCGACTGGCCGCCGAGATCATCTTCGACCGCGGTCTGGGCGACCTGTTCGTCGTCCGCACCGCCGGGCACGTGGCCGGTACGGAGGTGCTGGGCAGCATCGAGTACGCCGTCAGCGTCCTCGGCTGTCCCCTGGTCGTCGTGCTGGGCCATGACTCCTGCGGCGCCGTGGCCGCGACCCGCGCGGCGCTGACCGAAGGGCTCGGCACCAACAGTTTCGTCCGCGACGTCATCGAGCGGGTCACCCCGAGTGTCCTCGCCGCCCACGCCGCCGGGCTCACCGGCGACGACGACATCATCGACGAGCACATCCGCAACACCGTCGACCTCCTGGCCGACCGCTCCCGGCTGCTCGCCGACAAGATCGACGCCGGGGAAGCCGCCATCGCCGGACTCTCCTACCACCTCGCCGACGGCAGCGCGCGCGTCGTCACCACCCGAGGACTTCCTGAGGGATAAGACAAAGGCGGCCGTGTCAGGGCGGTGTCAGCACCGCGTCAGCGCACTCGTCCACCGTGATCTCGGACAAGTCATCCGAGCTTCACCAGGAGGGACGCGACATGGTGGACGGAACATCCGAGCAGGGGCACGTCCGGCGCAGGACAGTGTTGACCGGAGCGCTCACCGCCGGTGCGCTCGCCGGTCTCGCGGGGCGCGGCAACGCGGCGGAGAGCGGCCATGGTGGCGACGACGTCGAGCACGGCTGGGGAAAGGTCGCCGACGTCTTCCGCAGGAACTTCAAGGACGGCCCCGGCGAAGTCGGCGCGGCGTGCAGCGTCTACGTCGGTGGCCGCCCGGTCGTCAACCTGTGGGGCGGTCTCGCCGATCGCGATACCCACCGGCCGTGGCGCAGGAACACCATCGTCCAGGTCGCGTCCACGACGAAGGGCGCCACCGCGATCTGCGCCCATCTGCTGGCACAGCGCGGCGAACTGGATCTGGACGCCCCGGTGGCCCGGTACTGGCCCGAATTCGGCGCCGCGGGCAAGGAGCGGATCACGGTGCGCTGGCTGCTGTCGCACCAGGCGGGCCTGCCGCTCGTCGACGGGCCGCTGACCTTCGAGCAGGCCTGCGCCTGGCATCCGGTCATCCGGGCGCTCGAAGCGCAGAAGCCGCTGTGGAAACCGGGAACCGAACACGTCTACCACAGCGTCACCTTCGGTTTCCTGGTCGGAGAAGTCGTGCGCCGGATCTCAGGCAAGTCACTGGGCACGTTCTTCGCCGACGAAGTCGCCCGCCCGCTCGGGCTCAGCGCCTGGATCGGGCTGCCGGAGAGACAAGAGCACCGGGTGGCCAAGATCCACAACGCCGCACCGTTCACCCTGGAAGAGCTGATCGCCGGGATGATCAAGGTGACCGGACTCGACGCGGACACCGTCACCCGCTGGGTCACCGCCCTGTGGGCCCCGGGCTCCGTGCAGGCCCGAGCCGGTGAGCTGGGCGGTGCCCTGGACCCCACGACCGACTACTTCTCCTCCCGCGCCTGGCGCGCGGCGGAGTTCCCGGCCGCGAACATGCTCACCGACGCACGATCGCTGGCCCGGATGTACGCCGCCACGGTGAGCACCGTCGACGGGGTACGGCTGCTCGATCGGGCGACGGTCGAGAAGATGACCGCCGTCCAGACCGACAGGACACCGATGCACGGCCTGCCGCCGGGACTGGACATCCCGGCGGACCGCTCCTTCAACATGTCGCTCGGGTTCTGGAGGGCCTGCCCGCCGATGCCGATGACCGGGCCGGGATCGTTCGGGCACCCGGGTTCCGGCGGATCGATCGGCTTCGCGGATCCCGACGCCGGTGTCGGCTTCGGTTACGTCACCAACCTCTGGAACTTCCGGCCCGACGACCCGAGGGCGGCGAACCTGACCAAGGCGGTCCGAGCCTGCCTCGGCTGAGGCTTATGGGTCGGGTTGGTCGTGAGCACGCCACGTTTGCCCGTTTCCTCACTACGTTCAAATCGGCAAGGGCAGACCGGCGAGCGCGAGTACCGTCCCGGCGCCGGCCGCGGCGAGGATCGTGGTCACCACGCCACGCCGTAGCGCGAACAACAGGATCACGGCTCCGGCGAGGACGGCGTACTGCCACGCTTGGGTCAGGCTGAGCGCGAGCGGGATCGCCGAGCCGAGGATCGCGCCGACAGCGGCCGGGCCCGCGCCGTCGAGGAACGCCCGCACGTTCGGATTGCCGCGGAGCCGGTCGAAATGCTTGGCACCGAACAAGACGAACAAGAACGACGGGGCGAAGGCGACCAGCGCGGCCAGGATGCCACCGGCGAGCCCGGCCGCGGCGTACCCGACGACGGCGACGGTCTGCACCACCGGCCCCGGGGTGACCTGGCCGAGGGCGACCGCGTTGAGGAATTGCCCGGCGCTCATCCAGTGGTAGGTGTTCACCGCGTCGTCCTGCATGAGCGGGATGATCACGAAGCCGCCGCCGTAGGACAGCATCCCGACCTTGAGGGCCACCCACGCCACGGACGCGAACACACCGGCGCCCGCGACCGCGGTGACCCACGATTGGGCGGGTACGGCGAGAAGCGCCGTACCCGCTTCACCGGTCCGCGCGCGGTGCACGGTCAGTTCGATCAGCCCGCAGCCGAGCAGGACCAGCACCAGCCACGGACCGAGCGTGGCCGCCGACGCGATACCCGCGAGGACGTACAGGGCCCAGCGAATCCGGCTGGTGGTGGCCGCACGCCGCCAGCCCGCCGGGACCAGGCCGGCGCCCGCGTGCACCGCGACGGCGGCGACCGCCGCGCCCGCGCCCGCTCCGGCCCCACGGACCCAGGCAGGCGGAGACCCGGTGAGGAACAGTGCCGCCAGCCCCAAGATCACGACGAGACCGGGAACGATGAACGCCGCGCCCCCGACCAGCGCTCCCACGCGTCCGCGCACCCGCCAGGCGGTGAAGATCGCCAGCTGGGTCGACGCCGGGCCGGGCAGCAGGTTGCAGGCGGCGATCGCGTCTTCGAATTCGTGGTCCGACAACCACTTCTGGCGCTGCACGCACAACTTCCGGAGCAACGCGATGTGAGTCGGCGGGCCACCGAAGCCGATGCACCCGATCCTGCCCCATTCCTTCAGCACTTTCCCGAGGCTCGGCGCGGCGGTTTCATCCTTTGTGGACTTTCCCGGCGTCCCGGGCTCCTCCGTCATCGGGCGGGCGAACCGAGCTGGGCGGTGAGAAACCCGATCCGGCGGTCGAGCTCGACGGCGAGGCGGCGGAACGCCGGATACGTCTCCCCCAGTTCGTCGGCTTCCCTGGCCGGGTCCGGCAGGCTCCAGTGGACGACGCGCGGATGGCCGGGGAATTCCGGGCAGACCTCGCGGACACGATCACACAGGCTGATCACCCACTGAAAACGGTGGCGACGAAGACCGTCCACAGAGGCCGGTTCGTGGGTCAAGGCGATGCCGCGCTCGGCGAGAGCACGCACGGCGTGGGGATGCAACGGTTTCGGATGACTTCCCGCGCTGGACACCTCGACCGACCCACCGGCTCGATGTCGCAGCAACGCCTCGGCCATCGGTGACCGGCCACTGTTGCCGGTGCACACGAACAGCACCTTGGGCCGGGACGCCGTTCGCTTCTCACTCTCCAGGTTCGGCACGAGACCGGGGTGCAGCGCGCTCCCCGCCTCGGCCAACGAATCCGCGCACCGTTCGAGATCGAGGTGGTAATAGGTGTCCCGGCCGTCGAAGCTGCTCTGCCGCGCCGTGACCAGCTCCGCTGCCCGCAACTTGCGCAAGTGGTACGACACCAGGTTCTGCGGCTGCCCGACGCTCTCCACCAGTTCCCGCACCCGGCGATCGCCGTGCGCCAGTTCGCGCAGCAATCGCCAGCGCAGCGGTTCACTCGCCAGCCGTACGAACGGCGGCGGCTCGGACATCCCGGTGATCGTCACGAGAGGGAGGGTACATCAACGCAGATTGATGTACCTGGATTTGTCGTCCCGCCGCCCCCTCGGCGCGTGACAAGATACGTACTTTGGTTCGCGACGCGAGGAGGGCGCCGGTGTCTCGACGGGCGGTGTTGGGGCGGGCGGCCCTCTGGGTGGCGCTGGCGTTGGGGCTCGCGATCATGTGGAGCCGCTACGGCGCCGCCACGGCGACCACGTTGCTGACCATCATTTCGGGAGGCGCCGCGTTGGCGCAGCTCGTCACCGCTTTGCGCTGGCGATCCAGACAGGACGCGTCGAGCACGTCGGAGCAGCTGGACCGGGCCGCCGAGGCGCTGGCCTGGGAGGTTCGCACCCAGTGGGAAGCCGAAGCCGGCCGAAGACTTCTCGACGAGGCGGATGGGCTGCCGCTGCGCTGGGAGGCGAAGAACGGCTCGGCCACCGGCGATCTGGCCGAGCTCGTCACCTCGTACGCCGACGCCCCTCGACGGCTCGTGGTGATCGGTGAGCCCGGATCGGGCAAGACGGGCCTGTGCATGTTGCTGACGCTGGAGTTGCTGCGCCGGCCGTCACCATCGCGGGCGCCGGTACTGCTGCAGATCTCCTCCTGGAATCCGTCCGACGACTTCCACGCCTGGCTCATCCGCAGCATCCTCGAGTTCTACCCGTTCCTCGGCAACGAGGCGCGATACGGGGCCACCGCCGTCCGGGATCTCCTGGCGCAGCACCGGATCCTGCCGGTGCTGGACGGGCTGGACGAAATGGCCGAGAACCGCCGGACGGCCGCGTTGCAGACGATCGGGCTCGATCGCCGCAGCGGCGAGCCGCTGGTCCTGACGTCCCGGACCGCGGAATTCGAAGCGACCGGAATCGTCCGCGACGCGTTGGTGGTGCGGTTGCTGCCCTTGACCGCGGACATCGCGGCGGAGTACCTGCTCGACGTCGCGCCCACCACGAAACTCGACCGGTGGGACCCGGTACTGGCCCAGCTCACCGAGGACGACGGCGGACCGGTCGCCGAAGCACTCCGCACGCCACTGATGCTCTATCTCGCCCGCACGGCTTACGCCGATCCCAGCACCACTCCGGCGGAACTGCTGGAACTTCCCGACGCCCGGCAAGTCGAAGAACACCTGCTCGACGCCTTCGCCGTGCAGGTGTTCGCCTACCGGCCGCCTTCCGCTCTCGCCACCGCGTCACGTCCGTCGCGGCACTGGGATCCGGCGAAGGCCGAGCGCTGGCTCGCCGCTCTCGCCCGGATGACCGAGGGCGACATCGCTTGGTGGCGGCTGTATCGCGCGGTTCCGAAAGCGGTGTTCATCGGCACCGGGATGCTCGTCGGCGGGGGCGCGTGCACCCTGCTGGGCTGGCTGATGTTCGGTTTGTTCGGCCGTCCCGGTTTCGGCGCGCTGCTCGGGCTTGCCGTCGGCCTCACCGGCGGTCTGGCACTCGGACTCGTCCCGACCGAGGCGCCGCGACGGTTCGTCCCGCGGATGCTGCGCCGCAGCGAGCTCACCAGAGATCTGGGATTCGGCCTGATCGGCGCCGTGGTCGGTGGGCTGGTGGTCGGGATCCTCTACGGCGGGGGCTTCGGCATCGCGATCGGCCTGGTCTTCGGGATCGCCTTCGGTGTGGTCCGCCGGTTCACCGAGCCGACCGAACCACGCGAGGCCGTCACCCCCGCCAGCGTGATGCGAAGCGACCGATTCGCCGTCCTGTACGCCGCCGGGCTCGGCGGTCTGGTCGGTGCCCTGGTGGGCGCGTTCATGGGCGGAGTGGTCGGCGCGGCCACCCGCGGGCTGGTGGTCCCGATCGACAATCCGGTCCTGGTCGGCCTGCTGGGCGCGGCGGTCGGCGCGCTGCTCGGCGCCTTCGGCCTGGCTCTGATCGTTCAGTCCACCAGCGCGTCGGGACGTTCCACCACCACGCGGGTCTGGCTGGCCCTGTGGGGCGTCACTCCGTTGCGGCTCATGACCTTCCTGGACGACGCACGCCGTCTCGGGGTGCTGCGCCAGGTCGGTCCGTACTACCAGTTCCGGCACGCGCTGCTTCGTGACCGGCTGGCGCGGCGACGGTGATCACCACAGGGGTGCCCAGCAGCCAATACGTCCGCCTGCCGGACGGTTGCAGGCCGTACCGTGCCTGCGGGAACCGCACCTGAGCCTGCGCCCCCGGCTTCAAGGTGCGGCGGAACTCCAGATCCCCCAGCCGCCGGTACACGCGTTCCCAGCCGGCCGCCGGATAGACGAAGTCCAGCTTGACCCGGGCGTCGTCGTACCGGCGCCGCAGGTCCCGCACGTCTTCAGGATCCGTGAGGTCGCGGACCTCGCCGTCCACGACGACGCGCATCACCTCGAACCGGCCGTCCCGTAACGACGCCGACCGCTCGGCCAGCCACACGGGCTCGAACGCGTACTGGCGTCGCTCGTCGGCGACCAGCACCATCGCCCGCAACGCCGTGTACACCACCAGCGCGACGCCGCCTACGGTGAACGCCTCGCGGAAGGCGCCGGCGACCACGAACTGCCCCATCGCCACCAGCGCGACCGCCGCCGTCACCAGCCAGAGAGTCTGCCGATGCGCCCGCGCGAACGCCGGTTCCCGGAGCATCGTCAAGCTCCGCAGAAGGGAATCGGTTCCCCAGCGGGAAGGCGGCAGCGGTATCACAAGATCGGGACGGAGCGTAATCGGTTCGAAGGGGGCGCTGTCCGGCACCATTCTCACCATCCTCCGACCGTCGAACCGCTGATCAATTCCCGTGTCGCCGCTGTCCTGCCTTCTGCACCAGATTGTCGCCCGGCCGCACCAGCACGCCGAACGGCGTGGACGCGGGCGGTCCGCCGACCCCCAATCCTGGCCAGTGCAGCCGGAGAAAGGCTATCCACAGAATGGCGTAGAGCACCGCGGAAAAGGGTCGAATGCGCCCATAGTAGTCGCTGAGCGGCCTCCGCATCACCCGAAACAGCCGACAGATGTCACTCAAGGTCACCTCGCCGCGGACAGCGGCCGTCACCACCCCGGCCTGCCGGTCCAGCGCCACGTCCTGATAGTCGTCGAGCAGCTGCAGCACACCGCCCACGTCGCGGATCAACGACATTTCGCGGTCGCTCATCGACGGCCGCATCAACGCGAACAGCACGACGATCGCCGCCCCGCCCTTGGCTTCGGTGATCTCCGCCAGCGTCAACGCCGGGATCGCCGGATCACTCTGCTGGCGGGATCGTGCCTGATGTTCGTGCACCGCCGTCAACGCCGCGAAGATCGGATCGTCCCGGCCACGGCCGAGCCGCCGTTCCACCTCGCGATAGAGCTCGCACAAGAGCCGCTCGACATCGTTGCGTGGCGAGAACGGGCCGCCGTCGAACAGCACGGACAATCTCCGGACAAGCTCCTCGGAGCCGAACTCGTCGAGCAGGTCGTCGTACAACCGCGCGACCGCGCCTCCGAGTACCGCCAAATCCGCTCTGAACGGCACCCCGGCCATCGTCGTGTATCCCTGGATCAGAAAACCGGCCTTGGCGCCCGCCGAACAAAGCGAGCGTCCCACATGCTCACGCAGCCCAGGGTCGCCCACCGCGGCATCGACGATCGGGGCGACCACGCCGCCATACGCCGCGACGTACTCCGCCGCGCGGCGCCGGACCCCCCGCACCGGACCGGCCAGCCCCGCGGACCTGCCCAATGCGCCCAGATCCCGCCAGAATCCTCCACCCATCCCCTGATACTCAGGTGATCACGGGAACAAAGTCGAGACGCCATGGCGGTACAGCTACATTCCGGATTTCAAGACGTCGATCTCGCAGCCCGGCGCGGCCGGATCGAAGCCGTGCTCGACCAGCCAGCGGATCCCCAGCAGGCTGCGCGTCGACCACCACGCGCGGATCACGTCGAGGTCGACGTCGGCACCGTAGCCGTCGATCACGTCGCCGAGGTGCTCCTCGTGTCCGAGCGTCAAGGTGGCGAGGTCGAACAGCGCGTCGCCCCGGGCGGCCTCGGTCCAGTCGAGCACGCCGGTGATCTCGTCTGCGTCGGTGAAGACGTGCGCGATCTGCAGGTCACCGTGGATGAACGCCGGCGTCCAAGGCCGGAGCGCGGCCTCGGCGATCTCGCGGTTGCGCGTGACCAGGTCGGCAGGCAGGACGCTGTTCGCGACGAGCCACTCGCATTCCCTGTCGAGGTCCGCCGCGAAATCGCCAGGACTCCGGCCCGGCCACGGGGGCAAGGGCGCGTCGTGCACCCTCCGCACGGCGGCCCCCGCCGCGGCCCAGGCCTCCGGCGACGCGGTGGACGGCTCGCCGAGACGGCCGAGCGCCCTGCCGGGAAGTGCGGCGAGCGCGAGCACGGGCGGCTTCCGCCACAGCACCTCCGGAGTCGGGATCGGCGCCAGGCTCATCGCCTCGACCTCGACATCGGCGCGCGCCTGATCGGTGTCGATCTTCAGGAACAGCTCACCGACCCGCAACGTCGCGCACTCGTGGTGTGCGACAACGACCTCGACCTCCGCCATGACGGCCATTGTCACCGGGAAGAACGCGGACGTCGCCGTATTTATGGTCCCTGGTACAACGGTGTCGGCCGAGATCATCTCCGAGAGGGAGCGGCATGTCCGAGCTGCGGCAAGCCCGCGTGACCGACCACGGCGCGATCGTCGACCGGGTGCACCGGTGGTGGGGCGACTCACGCACTCCCGCGCAGGCCCGAGAACTCTCCCTCTTGCTCCCCAAGCTGTTCTTGCAGTTCTTCTCCGGCACGAGCCTGGTCATGGAGGACGAAACCGGTATCAGGGCTTTCCTTGTCGGCTTCTACGCCGCCGACAATGACATGGAGGCGTACATCCATTTCGTTGGAGTGGACCCGAAGCTTCGCGGACAGGGCACCGCTCGCCGTCTGTACACGACCTTCTTCCAGCGTGCCGCCGAGGCCGGCCGGACGGAGGTGCGGGCGATCACCTCGCCGGGCAACACCGGATCGATCGCCTTTCACCGCGCCATGGGGTTCGCGCTCGAACCCGGGGACCGGATGGTCGACGGGCTTCCCCTGCACGGCGACTACGACGGGCCTGGTCATGATCGGGTGTGCTTTCACAAGAAGATCTAGCCGTGAAGGGCGGGTGTTCTCGCAGGGGTTCAGTGGCCGAACCGTGACTGCGACTGCTCAGGGACACGTTCGCCCTGGATCCGAATGTCGGCCGCGGCCTCTTCGATCCGATGTAGATCGCCGGTTGTCAGCTCGACGTCGAGTGCGCCCAGGTTCTCTTCCAGACGTTGCGGCTTGGTGGTACCAGGGATCGGCACGAACCACGGCTTCTGCGCCAGCACCCAGGCGAGACCGACCTGGGCCGGCGTGGCTCCTTTGTCGTCGGCAATCTGCTGCCTGGATGAAGGCGCCTTCGCGCTCTGCCACTAGCCCCCCGCAAGACCAGCACCACTGAAAGTTGACGAGCTGGCGTTGCCCCGTTTACCCGGGTTTTGCGTGATGTGGGCATGCCGAGGGGCCCGTCGCCGGTGTGGCTGGCGGGCTCCTCGGGTCACACAGTGCAGTTACGCCGGGGTCTTCGTAACGGATCCAAGTACTGGGGTGGGACGAACTCCGGTAGCCCGTCAGGTGCCATGCGGACTTGCCAGTCGCCGTGGTGGATCAGGCGGTGGTGGAAGCCGCAGAGCAGCACGAGGTTCCTGAGATCTGTCGGTCCGCCGTCTACCCAGTGGTGGATGTGGTGGGCGTGACAGTTCTTCGGCTTGCGATGGCAGCCGGGGAACGCGCAGCCCCCGTCCCGGATGTTCAAAGCACGGCGTTGGCCGGGGGTGACGAACCGTCTCAGCCGTCCCACGTCCAGCGGCTCACCAGCCGCGTTCATCACCACCGGCAACATGAGGCAGTCGCAGGCCGCCGTCCGCGCCTCGCGGGCGGTCATCTTTCCGACGAAATCCACACACGCCGTACCCAGCCCCGACATCAACTCCTCGAGGCCGATGGTGACGTGGATCAACGTGCGGTAGCCGCTGGTCCCGGGCTGATCCGGGCACGCGATGGCCAGATCGAGTAGCTCGGCCCACGCATCGCCTTGGCGTTCGGCCTTGGTCCGCAGGTCGGCTTGGCCGAACTCATCCACGGGACGCGGCTTCGCATACGCTTCGAGCACGGCAGCGGTGCGGGCACCCAACTCGTCATCCAGCAGACCGTTCAGTTTCCAGAACCCGTCTTTGCGGCGCTCCAACGTCAGCTCGCGACGGGGTTGGGCAGGTTCGGGATCTTTGGGTTCCTTGCCGTCGGGGTCGAGCCAGCCCAGCAGCTGGTCTCCGAGGTCCGACACCTGCTGGGGTCCGGCCTTTCGGGCGAGGTCGGCGAGAGTTGTCTCCGCGTGCTCCCGATCCTCCACCGACACCCCAGCCGGGATTTTCCGCAGGATCTCCACGATCTGCTTGATCCGTTCCTCACCGATCACACCCTCCGCCGCCGCAACAGCGGTGGCGGGTGCGAAGGCCGGGATCTCCGAGCCGTCCAGGGCACGCGTGGGATTCAGATCGATAGCGCGATTCACATACGGCCGCGCCTCGCCCTGGCTCAGTCCGGCGACATCGGCGAACCACGCCACCGTCGTCCCATAACCGTATAAGTCTTTCGCGCCACGAGCCTCGACCTCCGCCAGGTATTGCCCCAACCCGGCAGAGGCGACCCGCATCACCTGCAGGAACTGTTGCACGCCATGCGCAAGCTCCAGCTTGCCAGCGCGCCACAACTCCTGCGGCAACTCGGGAACAAAGGTCTCGGACACCCCACAATAATACCGCACATCTATCGAACAGGTGTTCGTAATTTTAAGCAACAACGAATCCTGCATATTCACCACTACTGAGTGATTTTGCGAAGCCGCTCGATCACAAGTCGCGAGCACCCCAAGCAGCATTGCGGGAGTCACGGGCCACGACCACTCGAAACGGAAGTCCTTGACACAACGTCGTCAGGTTCCACAGAAACCCGCGCCCTGGCAAAGAAATCCCCAGAAACATCCGTTCCCCGAGGGTGACTGCCGGCGGCCCGCGATCGAGAGTGCGTCGAGTCCCACGCCAACGATGAGGACCGGCAAGTCAACCAGAAAGTTCGTTTGCATCAAGCCGCACCAACACGCTGGAGGCGAAAGATTCACCGTATCTGCGGCGGCCTGATCCTTCTCTCGGTCGCCGGTTCCGCCTTGGTGATCGCGACGACCAGCGACGACCTCCGAACCACCACATCCTGGGTGTTCTGGTGGGAGACCCTGGGCGTGGTGGCGTTCGGCCTGTCGTGGTTCATGACCGGCCGTCCCATCCTCCCGAAGGCCGTCCCGATCATCCCCACCGACGACGAACCGGTTCCACTACCCGTCGCCTGACCGCGGCGGGCGCCCGTGAGCGCCCGCCGCCGTCACTTCAGGCTCACTTGCGGCCGTTGATATCCGCCGTCGTGATCGCGAACCGGCCGACCGCCCACGCCATGGACCGGCTGAACTGGTCGAAGATCGTCTGGTTCACGTTGCTGTAGCCGTCGCATCCCTGGTGGTAGCAGGGATCCAGCATCTGCCCTTCGACGCCGCCGAACAGCTTCACCCACTCCGCGGACTTCAACCGGTCCGAGCCCGCGTTCACGCCACCGGCGGCGATCCCGGCGTTGACGAACGCGGTGTGGTCGGATCGACCGTCCAGCACCAGATCGACGGTCGGAAGCTTCTGGTCGGCGAAGTAGCCGTGGACCAGCTGCGAGATCTTCGCGGAGCCGGCCGGGGCAGGTCCTTCGGGCGTCTGTCCACTGTAGACCTGGCGGGCGAAGTTCGGCGAGCCGATCATCTCCAGGTTCAGGTACAGGGCGGTCTGCTTCCGCTGTTCCGGGCTCAGCTGGTCGACGTAGTACTGCGACCCGGAGAGCCCCTTCTCCTCCGCCGCCCACCAGGCGAACCGAACCTTGTTGCGCAGCAACGGCGCATAGCGCTTGAGCTGGAGCGCCGTCTCCAGCACGGTCGCGGCGGCGGCGCCGTTGTCGTTGGCGCCGGGCGTCGTGTCCACGCTGTCCAGGTGCGCGCCCATGACGATCGTGTTGTCCGCGCGGCCGGTCGGGGTGTCGGCCAGCAGGTTGAACGTCTTGGTGGTCGAGTCCTGTCCGCGCAGGTCGAGCCGGACGGTGACCGGGCCGGCGGCCGCGTCGGCGGCGAGCCGTTCGGATTCACCGCGGGGCAGGGTCGCCGACGGGATCTTGGCGTCCTCCGGCGGAACCATCCGGTAGCGGAGGTTGAGATCGGGATTCGGCGAGTCCGCGTTCATCAGCATGGCCGCCGCGCCCACGGCCGCGGCGGTGTTCTGCTTCTGCGTGATGAAGCAGTCTCCGACCCTGACCAGGACGATCTTGCCCCGCACGTCCTGTCCCGCGTAGTCCTCGGCGGTACACCCGGTGTCCTTGACCGCGGGTACGGCGACGGTCGCGGTCAGCCCTTCGGCCGGCGTCGAGACGGCGAACCTGACGATGAGTGGCCGCAGCGCGCGGGCGTTCGGCGAAACCACTTCCGCACGCTCGGAGTGGATGGCGTAGTCACGGAAAGAGAATTCCTGGCGTTGGACCTGGTAGCCCGCGGCGCGGAGTTTTCCGGTCAGATAATCCGCCGAGGCGGTATAGCCCGGCGACGCCGAATCGCGGTGACCGCCGTTCGCCGCCGTCGCGGCCATCAATTCGCGCAGGTGGCGAGCCGAATTCGCGCCGGTGACCTGGTC
Organism: Amycolatopsis sp. lyj-90; assembly: GCF_046549035.1. Taxonomy (NCBI): domain Bacteria; kingdom Bacillati; phylum Actinomycetota; class Actinomycetes; order Pseudonocardiales; family Pseudonocardiaceae; genus Amycolatopsis; species Amycolatopsis sp. lyj-90. Next base: position 208,566 of record NZ_JAJPWP010000001.1, on the reverse strand, counting down.
CGACATGCGTTCGGCCAGCCAGTTCGCGGGTCCTCCGCCGGTCGCCTGCGCCGTACTCGTGGCCAATTGCGGTATGACCAGCAGGGCGGCGGCGAGAACGGCCGTCGCCTTCCTGAATCGTGATTTCCTCATGCTGTGGTACCCCCATTGTTCATGTCGGTGGTGTCGCCACTGTGGCACCGGGAACGCGCGCAACCGAAATCGCACCGGTAACCGCCGGTGCGATTTCGGACGTACTCCCCAGTGCGCCAGATGATAGCCGCCCGCTATCCGTGGGCGACCCCGGAGCAGGATAAGCAGCGCCCGGTGGTGGTCTATACCGCCAAAGTGGTGTTCCGCCACCCGGGGCCGACTACCGCCGGTGATATTTCTGTCGGTTGATCAAAGTTCGACAACCGGTACGGCCGCCACCGGTGCACTACCACCCAGCGCTTTGGCCAAATCGGCGATGGTCGGCTGGTCGAAGAGCTGGGCGATGGTGATTCCGGGGTAATGTTTGCGCAGCCGCGCGAATACGGCCAGCGCCTTGAACGAGTCTCCGCCGCTCTCCAGGAATCGGTCGCTCCGCCCGATGTCGGCCCGCCCCAATACCTCCCACCACACCCGGGCGATGACGTGTTCGTCCGGCGATTCCGGCGGTTCGGCGGGCTCGTTTCGCAGGTCAGACGGTTCCGCGGCGAGGGCACGCAGTTCCGCGGTGTCGACCTTGCCGTTGACCGTGACCGGGATCCGGGGGACCAGGTGGAAGCGGCTGGGCACCAGTTCGGGCGGCAGCCGCTCCAGCAGCTTCTTCCCCAGCCCGGCGGGGTTTTCCGGGCCGACCACGTAGGCGGCCAGTTCCAGCGGTCCTTCCGCGGATCGTTCGCCCGCGACCACCGCCTGCCGGATCCCGGGCAGGGCGAGCAGGGCGGCCTCGACCTCGCCCGGCTCGATACGGTGACCGCGGATCTTCAGCTGGCCGTCGGCGCGGCCGAGGTATTCCAGTTCCCCTCCCTCGCGCCGCACGACGACGTCGTCCGTGCAGTAGAAGCGGGTCCCCTCGACCTCGGGGAACTTCGCCGCGGTCAGCCCGGGGTCGTTCCGGTAGCCGCGGGCCAGTGACGCCCCTCCGATGTGGAGGACACCGGGCTCACCGTCCGGGACGGACACGCGCCGCTCGTCCAGCACCCGGAATTCGGTACCCGACAAGGGCAGGCCGATCGGTACCCTGGCGGCGCCGGGCTCGACCCGGACCTCGTGCATGGTCACCACGATCGTGGCCTCGGAAGGGCCGTATCCGTTGTAGACCTTGAGATCCGGCCTCGCGGCCAGGATGGCTTCGGCGAGTCTGGGCGGGAACGCCTCCCCGGCGAGCATGACCGCCCGGGCGGGCAGCACGTCGGCGACGTCGCCCGTGCCGGCGATCGCCTCCATCTGGGACGGCACCAGCGTGACCCAGTCGACCGGATGCTCCCGGATCTCCGCGGCGAAGGCCACCGGGTCCAAGATGGTCTCGCGGTCGTAGATGTCGAGCCGGGCACCGGTGAGCAAGGCGCCGTACACCGAGACTTTGCCCAGGTCGGCCGCGAAGGTCGTGGCCAGGCCGTAGCTGCCGATTTCCAGTCCGGCCAAACCCTTGGTGAAACCCTCGAGGTAATTCGTCACCGCGCCGTGGGTGACCTCGACCGCCTTCGGCTTCCCGGACGAACCCGAGGTGAATACCAGGTAAGCGAGTTCTTCCGGTGTCCGGCCGGGATCGACGCGATAGGGGGCGGGCGGTGTGCGTTCGACCACGACTGTTCGCTCCCGTAAGACCGTGGGAACCCTACTTTCGTTGTGTGAATCGGTGATTATCGCCATGGGTCCCGCGAGCTCGAGTACTTCCGAGATGCGGGAATCGGGATGCGCACTTTCGAGGTGGACATAAGCGGCGCCGACCGCCCAGGCGGCCGCCACACCCACCACCGACAAGGGTGACCGATCCACGAGAATGGCCACTACCGAACCCGGCCGGACCCCGAGTTCGCGCAGGCTTTCTGCCGCGCCACCTGCGGCGGAGCCCAGTTCCGCATAGCTCAACGTCTTTCCGCCGTGGCGCACGGCGGGGCGGGTCCCATTCACTGAAATGATGTCCCGGACCAGCTCCGCCACTGTCGATGCGCAGTTCTCCCGCACGGGTAACGTCGACACTCGCCTACTCCATTCTCGTGAAAACAGTCCGACTCTGCTGACGCGCACGGCATCGCGTGTATCTTCAATTTGAGCAGGAGCGGCAGGACCGAATGCGAGCGTAACACAAATACAGCACTTCACTGGGGCTTATCGATCGTCCGGAGTAATCACTTCCCGATTATTCCCGGTCGGATCTCTGGGAGCATCCTCACCCGATCCGGATCTTCGCGTTTAATCAACGCCACGATCCCGATCGGGCGCCTTGACGAGGACTGCGACGATGTTACAGTCGAATCACGTCGCGATGCGGCGGACTTACTGGGGAACAGGGGGCAAGGCAGCTCGCCATCCGTCCTGCTCACGAACGTGCAGGTACAACCGAGCGGGTAATCGATTAATCGCCGATCAACAGGCCGCCGCATGCCGCGACCTGGTATTCAGCGTGCGCGGCGAGCGCCGATTGAACCGATATCCGAGAGCGAGGAGAATTCGTGTCAGGCGTGGCCGACATTTCTGTCGCGATCATCGGGGTGTCCTTCGAATTACCGGGACTCACCGAGTGGGAATCGTTGACCGAACTCTTCCGCTCCGGTACCGATCGCGTCGGGCAGATGCCCGGCGACCGGGCCGGGGAAACGGGGCTGGCGCCGGACTCCTCCGGCCAGCCCGGTGCGTGGCTGAACCACATCACCGGTTTCGACCCCCGGTATTTCGGGATCTCGCGGGCGGACGCCGAACTGATCGACCCGCGGCAACGCCGGATGCTGCACCTCGCCGTCGGCGCGCTCGGGGACGCCGGTTACGCACCCGCCGAACTGCGGGGCAGCGACACCTCCGTGGTCGTCGCCGCGTACGGCGGAACCGAACCGACGCTGCGAGAACTGCTTCCCGGCGATCGCGCGACCGACGGGCCCGCGGTGATCGGGAGCATGCCCGCCTATTCCGCGGGCCGGATCGCGTACCACCTCGACCTGCGGGGCGCGGCCACGGTCGTGGACACGGCCTGTTCGTCCTTTCTGGTCGCGCTGCACGAAGCCCGCCGGAAACTGGCCAACGGTGAGCACGACCTCGCCCTGGTGGGTGGTTTCGAGCTCATCCTCGGGCCGCCGCCGAGCCGTCCCGAGAACGGCGACGGCCTCGGCGTGCTGTCGCCGACCGGGCGCTGCCGTCCGTTCGACGCGGACGCCGACGGCACCACGTTCGGCGAAGGCGGCGGTTTCGTGGTGCTCAAAAGACTTTCCGACGCCCGCCGGGACGGGGACACCGTGCACGCGGTCCTCCTCGGCAGCGCCGTCAACCAGGACGCGGGGCGCGCGAACGGCCTCACCTCCCCCAGCCCCGCCGGGCAGGCCGAGGTCATCACGAAGGCGTGGCGTGACGCCGCCGTCGAACCCGCCGACATCGGCTACCTGGAAGCGCACGGCACGGCGACCAAGATCGGTGACCCGATCGAACTGCAGGGCATCGGCCAGGCCGTCGCGAACTGGCCCGGGTACGCCGGGCGGATCCCGATCTCCTCCGCGAAGGGCAACTTCGGTCACCTGGACTGCATGGCCGGATTCGCCGGGCTGCTCCGGGTCCTCGCCCAGTTCCGGGCGGGTCAGCTGTTCCCGACCGCGCACTTCCGCGAGGCCAATCCCTTGGCGGACTGGGCATCTGGCCCCGTCCAGGTCGTCGGTGACGTCCGGCCGTGGCCGGCGGACGGGTCGCCGAGGATCGCGGGCATCAGCAGTTTCGGGCTCAGCGGCACCAACGCGCACGTCGTGCTGGAGGAAGGCCCACGGCAGTCCGCACCGTCCACATCGGACCGGGAGACCGCGATCCTGGTCTCCGCCCGCGATCAGGCCGGGCTGCGGTCCCTCACCGGACAGTTGCGCTCGGCGATGTCGCAGGCGGGTGCCCCCGGTGTCGGCGACCTCGCCCGGCAACTCGCCGTCGGCCGCGAACACTTCGCGCACCGTGCCGCGTGGGTCGTCCGCGACCGGAACGAGTTGCTGCGAGAGCTCGGGAGCGACCCGGGCGAGACCGCCGTGGCCACCCCGCCGCCGGTCGTCCTGGCCGTCGGCGGGGTCCCCGCGCCCGCCGACACGAAGACGTTGCTGGACTGGGCCCGCGACTATCGCGGATTCGCCACGGCCGCAGCCGAACCTGCCGCGACCTGGTCTCCCGCCGAGCGTGCGGAGATCCACGCGGCCGGTCTCCGCGCGATCGTCACCGATCTGGGGGTCGCCCCGGCCCTGGTGCTGGCCCACGCGTCCGGCACCGCGAAGCCGGACGCCACGAAACTCCGTGCCGCACTGGCCTCGGTTCCCGATGGGACGGTCGTTCTCGATCTCGCGCCCGGCAGCGCGCTCAGCACCGCGATCCGCGAGCTCCTTCCGGCCGCGAACCTGCGGCCGGTCTCCACCCCGGCGGAGTTGCTGCGCGCGTTGTACCTGCTCGGGTTCGAGCTGGACCTGCGGACCGCCGTGTCACCTCCGCCGTTGCGGGCCCGGCTCCCGGTCGCGCCGTTGCTCGACGAGCACTGCTGGCCGCTGGAGACGACACCGTCTTCCCCCGATTCCGCCGAAACACCGGAACTGTCGGTGGCGGACCAGGTTCTCGAGTTCGTCCGCGCGGTGCTCAAGGAGCCGGACACCACGCTGGACGACGACTTCTTCGCGTTGGGCGGCGATTCGCTCAACGGCGCTCAGCTGGTCAGCCGGATCAACGAGCACTTCGGCACCGACATCGAGGTGCTCGATCTGTTCGACCACACCGAGATCAGCGGGATCGCCGAAGCCGTCGCCGCCGAGATCCCCGCCGAGCCGGCGCCCTCGGCGAGCGTGCCGACCGCCGAGCCCGCCGAAACCGGACCGCTTTCCGGACAGCAACTTTCGATCTGGGCCGCCGGACAACTCGACCCGGACTCGAACGCCTACAACGTTCCGGAGATCCTGTTGTTCGACGGCGTCGTCGATACGGCGGCCGTCGGCGAGCGGCTGGCGGAGCTGGTCCGCAGGCATCCGATGCTGCGCACTGTCCTACGGGACACCGAATCCGGCCCACGTCAGGTAGTGGAGACGGGCAGGACCGTCGTACTGGAAGAAGTCCGGCTCGACCTCTCCCGCCTGTCGTACGCCGACGCGCGAGCGGATCTGGAAGCGGGCCTGGCAGAGCTCATCAGCCCGGCGCTTTCGCCCTATGACCGGCCGGTCCGGGCCCAGCTCGTCCGGATCCGGTTCGCCGACACCGAACGGGACGCGCTGGCGCTGACCGTGCATCACCTGTTCTGCGACGGCTGGTCCTGGCGGATCCTGCTGGCCGAACTGACGCGCGGTCCGTCGGGCGACGTGCCCGCACGGACCTACTTCGACCTCGTGCGCGAACAGAACGAGGCTCTGGCGGGCGAACGCGGACAGCAGCTCACCCGGTTCTGGACGGATTACCTCGGCGGCGCGCCCGAGGTGGCCCTGCCCACCGGCCACCCGGAACGGGCGATCGTGCCCGGCTCGGGCGGCGTGCTGCCCTTGGAGCTGGACGACGCCCTGTTCGACGGGCTCAAGGAACTCGCCCGCCGCGAGCGCGCGACGGTGAACATGGTGCTGCTGGCCGCGTGGTCGGTCCTGTTGTGGCAGATCACCGGCGTGCGCGACCAGAGCGTCGCCATCCCGGTCAGCGGCCGCGAGCGCCGGGACGAGGACGTGGTCGGCTGCTTCGTCAACACCGTCGCGATCCGCTCGAAATCCTTGCCCGACGCCCTTTTCCGCGACCACCTGGCCGACGTCCGCCGATCCCAGCTCGCCGCGCTCGCACACGCCGAACTGCCCACCGACCGCATCGTGCGGCTGGCGCGTCCGGGAGGCAGCGCCATGCTCGCCGCGACCAACTTCGCCTACCACGCGGGGGTCGAGCCGATCACAAAGTCCTTCGGCGACGGCGGTCCCGGCGTCGAGCTTCTCGACGTCGACCCGTCGGCGCCCGCGTACCCGGTCAGCGTGTCGGTGCTGGAGTACGGCGGCGAACTGCGCGGCCGCGTCAAGTACGCGGCCGACCTCTTCGAGCGCGCCACGGTCGAAGGGTGGATCGCGGACTTCGAAGCCCTTCTGCGGCGGCTGGCCGAGAACGGCGAGAAGGAGTCACTCCTGGAGTTGACCGGCACCGCACCGGCCGCCGTCGCCTTGCCCGATTTCCGGTTCTGAGTCCGAGGGAGCGGTATGAGCACCAGTATCAGCCCGTTGACGAGCCGCGACGACGGCGAAGTGCGCGACGGTGACACCGCCGTCGCGGGGCTCTTCGACGCGCTCGGCACCGAGCGGGCCGAAGCCTCCGCCGGCTGGTCCGCGCGTGCGGCCGCCCGGCTGGCCGCGATCACCGGTGGCGACCCCGTCCTCGGCTGGACCGTCGTCGCGGCCGCGACCGCCGTCGTGCTGCGCCGTTTCGGTGCGCACCAGGGCATCACGCTGCTGGCCGGACCTCCTTCGGGTGAGCGGTTCCCGCTGTTCCTCCGGCCCCGGCCGGAACTGACCGTCCAGGAATGGCTCGGCGAGGTGCGCACCGCGGTCGCCGAAGCGATGGCGCACGAGACGCCCGGCGACAGCCGCACACTGGAACTCGTCTGGGGCGATCGACCCGGCACCGCCCCGCTGGCGCTCGCCTGCGACGCACGCGGAATCCATGCCGGCTCGACGATCGCCGACCCGGCACGCCTGCGGTACCTGGTCGACGGGATCGGCGTAGTGCTGGAGGAAGGCCTGCACGACCTGGGCCGGACGATCAGCGAACTGGGTGTGCTCGACGACGCCACGACGGCGCTGCTCGCCGGGTTCAACCAAACCGAACCGTTGGACAGCACCGTTCCGTACCGGGAACTCGTGCTCCGGCAGGCGCCTGACGCACTGGCCGTGGAGGACGACATCGAGTCGTTCACCTACGCCGACCTGTGCCGTCACGCCACCGCGATCGCGCTGCGCCTGCGGGCCGAAGGCATCGGCAAGGAAAGCCTCGTCGCGCTGGCCGCCCCGCGTGACGCCTGGTTCCTGGTGACGGCGGTCGGGATCCTCTTCGCGGGCGCCGCGTACATGCCGGTCGATCCGGCCACTCCCCCGGCGCGGCAGGCGGATCTGATCCGCCGGGCGGACGCGCTGATCGCCGTCCCCGGCGTGGCGGGCTCGGCCGGGCGCCCGCGCTTCGACCTGGCGGAGCTGCGAAACGCGCCCGAAGGAGACGTCGCAGACCTCGGTCCGGCGCCCGAGCCGGGCGACCTCGCGTACGCCATCTTCACCTCCGGCTCGACCGGGCGGCCCAAGGGCGCCTGCATCGAGCACCGGTCCTTCCTCAACCTGCTGGCCACGCGGGTGCCCGACTACGGGCTGAAACCGGGCGCCACCGTCCCGCAGACCGCGCCGCTGACCTTCGACCTGTCGATCTGGCAGATGTTCGCCGGGCTCACCGCGGGCGCGACCGTACGGGTCGTCCCCGACGACGTCGTCCGCGATCCGGCCGCACTGCTCGCGCTCGCCGTCCGGCACCGGTTCGGCTGCCTGGCGCTGGTGCCGACCTACATCGCGGTCCTGCTGGACGAACTCCGCGACGACCCCGCGCTCACCGCGCGCCTGCGCGAGCACCTGCACCTGATGGTCTCGACCGGCGAGGTCCTGAGCCCCGGCCTCGCCGCCCGCTGGCACGCCCAGCTGCCCGGCGTCCCGCTGCTCAACGCCTACGGTCCCGCCGAGGTCGCCGACGACACGACGGGCGGCCCCGTCGGTCCCGACGAGCCGCGGCACACGCCGATCGGGCTGGTCCTGCCGAACGTCACCGTGCACATCCTCGACCCGGACCAGCGGCCGGTGCCGCCCGGCGTCACCGGGGAGATCCACATCGGCGGGCGCAGCGTCGGCCGCGGCTACCTCGGCGAACCCGCCATGACCGCGTCGGCGTTCGTGCCGGATCCTTTCGCCACCACCCCCGGCGGCCGCCTGTACCGCACCGGTGACCTCGGCTACTGGCGTGCGGACGGCGCGGTCGTCCTGCTCGGCCGGGCCGACAGCCAGGTCAAGATCCGCGGCAGGCGGGTCGAGATCGGCGAGATCGAACACCTGCTGGAGACCTCGCCCGACGTCGCGAGGGCCACCGTCGAGTTACTGGATGAACACGGTCTCGCCCGGCTGGTCGCCTTCGCGACCGCCGCGACCGGACGCACGCTCGACGCCGAGGACCTGCGGCGGTTCGCCGCCGAACGGCTGCCGGACTACATGGTCCCGAACCAGGTGATCGTGCTGGATTCCTTGCCCTGGAACGCGAACGGCAAGGTCGACCGGCGGGCGTTGCGGGCCGTGGCCGCCGAAAGGCGCTCCCGCGAGGAGTACGTCGCACCGCGCACGCCGGTGGAGGAGACGCTGTGCGAGGTGTGGGCGGCGCATCTGCCCACGGCCGACAAGATCGGGATCCGGCACGGTTTCTTCGCGCTCGGCGGGGACTCCATCGTCGGGATCCGCATCGTGCAGGAGGCCAAGCGGCGCGGTATCGCGCTGCGGCCGCGGCACATCCTGGAACACCCGACGGTGGAGAAGCTCGCCGAGGTCGCCATCCCGTTCGAGGACCCGGTGGAATCGGACGGCGGCGACAGCGGTCCTCTCACGCCCGCTCAGCAGTCCTTCCTGGCTCGCGGGGTACCGAACCCGGATCACTGGAACCACGGCGTCTCCTACGATCTCGGCCGCCACTACGACCTCGGCGAGATCACGGCCGCGGTGCGGGTGCTGGCCCGGCGGCATCCCGCGGTGCGCTCGCGGCTGGACCTGACCGGCGAGCCGCGTCAGTACGCGGTGCCGGAAGCCCCGCCGGTCACCGAGATCGACCTGACCGGGGTGCCGGCCACCGAGGTGGACGAGCGGGCGCATCGAGCCGCCACCGGCCTGCACGAAGGGCTCGACCTGCGCTCGGGCCCGGTGGCGCGGTTCGGCCTGCTGCGGATCGACGACGCCCCGGACCGGCTGGTCGTGGTGATCCACCACCTGATGGTCGACCTGTTCTCCTGGGACCTGATCACCGACGAGCTGTCCGTGATCCTCCGCGACGGCGACGACGGCTCGCTGGAGCGTCCCGGCCCGTCCCCTGCGGCGTGGGCCGCGGCCTTGACCGGCTACGTGCGGACCGATCCGGCCCGGCTCGGCGTCGGCCACTGGCTCGACCGGGACTGGTCGGGCTGCGCCCAGGTCGTCCCGGACGGCGTGGCCGGGGTGGAAGGGGCTGTCGGCGACGTCCGCACCGTCCTGGACGAGGCGGCGAGCCGGGCGATCGCCGAGACCGCGCGCGAACGTGGGCTTTCGGTCTACGAATGCCTCCTCGGTGCGCTCGGCGCCGCGTTGCGCGAGTGGACCGGCGAAGACGGCGAGGCGCTGGTCCAGCTCGGCGGGCACGGCCGTGAGGACGTCCTCGACCTCGACCCCAGCCGGATCGTCGGCTACTTCAACTCGGCTTACCCGTTCGCGTTGCCGCTTTCGGCGAGCACGGACGACATCGCCGCGCTGCACCGCTCGGTGCCCGGCCGGGGATTCGGCTTCGAGACGGCGCGGTTCCTGCATCCCGACGCGGACGTGCGGGCCCGGCTCACGGCGCTGCCCAGACCGCGGCTGCTGTTCAACTTCTGGGGCACCCCGGCCTATCTGGCCGACGGCCGGGACGGCGGCGCGCTCGGTGGCGTGCGTATCGAGGGCACCGGCGCGGACCGCGATCCCGCCATGCCCCGGCCGTACGCGCTGGAGTGCTACGCGGTGTTCGCCGGGTCGCGGTTGTCCGTGTCCTGGTTGCACAGCGCGGATTTGTTGTCCGCCAAGCGGGTCAGCGCGCTCGCCGACGCCTTCACCGAAAACTTGCCGACCCTTCGAACCGGGAGCCAGTCGTGAACTACACCGTCGTCGTCAATCACGAAGAGCAGTACTCCGTGTGGCCCGCCGCCACCACTCCGCCCGAGGGCTGGCGCGAAGTGGGCTTCAGCGGCACCAGGGAAGCCTGCCTCGCGCACATCGCGACCGTGTGGACCGACATCCGGCCGGCGTCGGCGCGAGCGGCCGCCCGATGACCGGGCCACTCGTCGTCGTCTACGACCAGGGCGCGGCGCCACCGGGCGAGATCGCGGTGGGCCTGGGGTCGAGGACGCCCTGCCTGTTCGCGATCCCGGTCAACGAGCACACCACCGCGATGCGCCCGCTGCTGGAGCAGTTCGGCCGGGTCACCGCGATCGAGTCCGTCGACGGCGCCGCGCGGGAACTGGCCGCGCGAGGCGCGGCGGGAATCGTGACCTACAGCGAAAAAGCGCTCCGGCTGACCGGGGAGCTCGCCCGCGCGCTCGACCTGCCGTACCTGGGCGAGCAGACGCTGACCTACCTGACAGACAAGGCGAAGCAGCGGTCCGCGTTGCGGGCCGCGGGGGTCGACGCCGTGCGCTTCCACCCCGTCACCACGCCGGACGAGTGGGCGGCCGCGGTCGCCGAGACCGGTCTGCCCGCCGTGCTCAAGCCCCTGTACGGCGGCGCCAGCATGAACACCTATCTGATCCACGACAGTGCCGACGGCGAAGCTCTGGCCCGGCGTCTGCTCTCCGAGGGCGCGCCCGGCTACGACCCGTCGGGCGGGCTGATCCTGGAGGAGTACCTGCCCGGCCGGGATTGCGGTGCCTTCGGCGACTACGTCTCGGTGGAGAACGTCGTCGTGGCAGGCCGGATCGACGATCTCGCGGTCACCGGGAAACTGCCGATGGTGCCGCCGTTCCGGGAGACCGGCCGGTTCTGGCCGTCGCCGCTGGGGCGGGCCGAAGACGACGAGATGCAGGCCGTCGCGCGCCGGGCGATCGCCGCGCTCGGCATCACCACCGGCCTGGTGCACACCGAGTTCAAGCTCACCCCGGACGGCCCCCGGCTGATCGAGGTGAACGGACGGCTCGGCGGTGGCATCAGCGAACTTTCGATCCGCGCGCTCGGCGTCAACCTGATCGAGATCGGCGGGCGGATCGCCCTCGGCGAGGACGTCCACGTGCCGCCTCCGCCGCGGGACTCGGTGTTCTTCCAGCAGTTCCATCCGGCACCGCGGCGCAAATGCGTGCTGGACGGCATCGACGGGGGCGAGCGGGTCCGCGAACTGCCGGGGGTGAGCGTGTACCGCCCGTTCGGCAAACCCGGCGCCACGTTGCCCGGCGGGGTGCACACCCACGAACTCGACATGACCATCGGCCGCGTCGGCGACCACACGGAACTGGCGGGCCTGACCGCGGCGATCAGCGGACGGCTGGTCTTCCGCTTCACCTTCGAGGACGGCCCGCGCGCCGTCAGCGGCGCGGAGATCGGCGCCCTGTGACGAATACCCGGAGCGAGAAGACGATGACTGACACCACCGGCCACGCCGAGGACGCGCTGGCCGAGATCTGGCGGGACGTGCTCGGTATCGAGCGGGTCGACGGCGACGCGGACTTCTTCGCCCTCGGCGGTGATTCCCTGCTCGCGCTGAAGGTCATCGGGGCGGCGGCCGAGCGGGGGATGCACCTCACCCTGGTCGACCTGTTCCGGAACCCGACCGTGCGCGGGATGTGTTCGGCGCTGGGTGCCGAACCGGAGGACGACACGGCCGAGTTGCTCTCGCCCGAGGACCGGGCTCTCGTCCCCGCCAGCGCGGAACGGGTCCACCCGGCCACCCGGCTCCAGCTCGGCCTGATCTACGAATCCCTGCTCAGCGGCGGAGAGCTCTACCACGCTGCGGTGTCGCGGGTGGTCGACCGCCCGCTCGTCGAGGAAACCCTCGCGAAGGCACTCGCCACCGTGTCGGCACGCCATCCCGCGCTGCGCTCCGGATTCGACCTGGTGTCGTTCAGCGAGGCGATGCAGGTGGTCGAAAAGCAGGCCACGATCCCGCTCGAGGTCGCCGACCACCGGGGCCTGGCGGAGGACGCCGTCGCCGACCGGCACGAGCAGGTCATGGCGTCGCTGGGGCAGCCGTTCGATCCGGAGACGGCACCGCTGATCCGCGTGCACGCCGCCGCGCTCGACGATCGTTCTTTCCGGTTCTCCCACGCGTTCCACCACGCGATCATGGACGGCTGGAGCGAATCGCTGTTCGTCAGTGAAGTGGTCCGCGTGTACGCCGCCCTGCTCGACGGCGGCAGCGTGGATCTGGGCAAGCCCGCCCCCGCCGAGGACTACGTCCGGCTCGAGCGCGCCGCGCTGCGCGACACGGACGCGCGGGCCTACTTCGAAGGCCTCCGGCCGCATCTGGGCGCGGAACCGCCGTCGGCCACCCCCGACTTCCGCAAGATCGGTTTCGTCCTGCCGTCCGACCTCACCGCGGCGCTGTCGAAACGTTCGGCGTCGTGGGGAGTGCCCCTGAAATCGCTGATGCTGGTGACCCACGCCGCCGCGGTCGCGTCCCTCACCGGGAACCCGGCGCCGGTGATCGGGATCCCGGTCAGCGGCAGGCCGGAGGTGACCGGCGCGGACCTGACCATCGGGCTGTTCCTCAACTATCTCCCGTTGCGCCTGCCGGTCACGGACGGCACCTGGCGGGAGGCGGCGGATTCGGCGCTGGCCGCCGAGAACACGCTGCTCCCGTACCGGCGGTTCCCGGATTCCGAGGTACGCAAGCTGCTCGGCCGCCGTCCGTTCGACTCGGCCTTCAACTACGTCCACTTCCACGCGCGCGACAGCCTGCTCGAAGCCGGTCTGCTGCGCCCGGAGGAGGACATGCGGGAACGGGCCGAATTCCCGATCCGCATCGAGACGCTGAACGAGCCACGTGCCGGCGGCGTCCACTGCGAAATCACCGTGGATCTCACCCGGCACGGCAACGACGCCCTGGACCGGCTGCGCGACGACCTGCTCACCGCGGCGGACCGGCTCGCCGGTTCTCCCGCTGACTCGGTGTCTCTGCCGGGCGCTGCCTTCGACAGGAGCAAAGCATGACCCTCGCGAACATCGCGGACTTCGCCGACCGGGCCGCCGACGACCCGCACGGCCACCACCGCGCCGATCCGGAGCTGTTCGGCCTGATCGAACGCGAACGCGTCCGCCAGGACAGCACGCTCGCCATGATCGCGGCCGCCAGCGTGGCGGATCCGTCGGTGCTCGCGGCCGCGGGGTCCGTGCTCGGGAACACGACCGCGGAGGGCTATCCGGGGGCGCGGTTCCACGCCGGGAGCGCGATCGTCGACGAGATCGAACAGCTGGCCATCGATCGCGCGCAGCGGGTCTTCCACGCCCGGTACGCCAACGTGCAGCCGCATTCGGGCAGCAACGCCAACCAGATCGTCCTGTTCGGTCTGCTCTCCCCCGGCGATGTCGTCCTGGGCATGGCCCTCAACGCCGGCGGGCATCTGACGCACGGCGCGTCCGCGTCGGTCACCGGCCGGTACTTCACCTCCGTCTCCTACGGCACCGACCGCGCCGGCCTGATCGACTACGACCAGGTCGCCGCCCTGGCGCGGGAACACCGGCCGCGGGTGATCGTGTGCGGGGCCAGCTCCTATCCCCGGACCATCGACTACGCCCGGTTCCGGGCGATCGCCGACGAGGCCGGCGCGTATCTGCTCGCGGACATCTCGCATGTGGCCGGGCTGATCGCGGCGGGGCTGCACCCGAGCCCCGTCGACCACGCCCACGTCACCACCACCAGTACGTACAAGCAGCTCTACGGTCCCCGCGGCGGCCTGATCCTGCTCGGCAAGGACGCGGACACGCCGGTCGCGGCCCGGCGGGGCCGCCCGCTCGCCGACGTCATGCGCAACGCCGTCTTCCCCTACTTCCAGGGCACGCCCGCGTTCGATTCGATCGCGGCCAAGGCCCGCGCGCTCGATCTGGTGCTCACACCCGAATTCCGCGCGCTCGCCCAGCGCATCAGGACCAGTGCCGACGCCCTGGCCGTCGAGCTGATGGGGGCCGGGTACGAGGTGCTGACCGGCGGTACCGACAACCACCTGGTGCTGGTCGATGTCGGCCAGGCCGGGCTGACCGGGGTGATCGCCGAACAGGCGCTGGAGTCGTGCGGCATCGTCGCGAACAAGAACGTGATCGACGGCGACCCGCACGGTCCGCTGGTGACGAGCGGTCTGCGGTTCGGCACGAACATCCTGGCCGCCCGGGGCCTGACCGACGACGCGGTGATCCGCTGTGCCGGGCTGGTCGACCGCGTGCTGTCGGCCGTCCGTCCCGACGGCGACCGGATCTGGCATCTCGACGAAGCGGTCCGCGCCGAAGTCGGTGCCGCCGTCCGCGATCTCTGCGCGGAGTTCCCGCTCCGGCAGGTCCACTGGGGACAGTCCTGATGGACGTCCGGATCGGCGGCGCCTACAACGGGCCCGCGCACAGCGCGAACGGCGGATACGCGTGCGGCGTGTTCGCCGGGCTGGCCACGTTCCCGGAGGCGACCCCGCCCGCGGTCACCCTGCACACGCCGCCGCCGCTCCAGACCGATCTCGAGGTCCGGGCGGGAGCCCGGCGCACCCAGGTGTGGCACGGAGAACGGCTGATCGCGACCATCGGCCCCGAAGCCGGGAAGGTCGAGGAAGTCGAACCCGTCACGGTGACGGAGGCGAAGCAGGCGGAATCGGCTTTCGAAGGCTGGGAAGGACATCCGTTCCCCACCTGCTTCGTCTGCGGCGTCGAACGCGCGCCGTCCGGCGGCTTCCCGGTGACCCCCGGCAAGGTCGGCGGCCGCGATCTCGTGGCGTGCACCTGGACCCCCGAAGCGGACGACGACGGCGAAGTACCCATCGCGCTGGTGTGGAGCGTGCTCGACTGCCCCGGCGGCTGGACCGGCGACCCGGTCCGGGAACCGATGGTGCTCGGCCGGATGAGCGCGATCGTCCACAAGAGACCGCTCCCCGGGCGCACCCATGTGATCGTCGGCAGGCTCCGGCGGCGGCACGGCCGCACGGCCAACGTCGGCACCGCGCTCTACGACGAAACGGGCGGGCTGCTGGCCAAAGCGGCCTCGGTCTGGATCGCGCTGGATTCCGGCAAGCGGGAAGAGAAGGGATGACCACAGTGTCCACCACATCCACCATGGAGGAACGCACCCTCGACGCCGCGCCCGCGCGGTCCGTCGTCGACGCGTTCGGACAGCAGGCCAGGAAGAACCCGGGAGCCGTCGCTGTCACCGATGGTGCCAGGGTCCTGAGCTACGGCGCACTCGACCAGTCGTCGGCGAAGCTCGCGACCGCACTGCGTGCGGCCGGTGTCGTACCGGGGGATGCCGTCGGCATCGTCCTGCCGCGTTCGGCGGACCTCGTGGTCCTGCTGCTGGCGGTCCTGAAAGCGGGCGCCGCCTACCTCGTCCTCGACCCGCACACCCCGGAGTCCCGGCGCGACACGATCCTGCGGGACGCGGGCCCCAGGATCGTGATCACGGAAGAACCCGTTGCGGTGCCGGGAAGTTCGTGGACGACGCTGGCCGAGCTGACAGCCCGCGCCGAACACGTCGAAGCGGCGGAAGCGATCGACGTCGGCGGGGAAGACACCGCCTACATCGCGTACACGTCGGGCTCGACCGGCACGCCGAAGGGCGTGGTCGTCCCGCATCGCGCCGTTCTCCGGCTCGTCCTCGGCGCGCGTTTCCTGCCGGTCGGCCCGGAGGACGTCTTCCTTCAGCTCGCGCCGGCCGCGTTCGACGCGTCGACCCTCGAATTCTGGGGAGCGTTGCTCAACGGCGGCAGGCTCGTCGTCGCACCGGCGGGAGAACTGCGTCCCACCGACGTGACCGTGCTCGTCCGCGAGGAGAAGGTCACCGTCCTGTGGCTGACCGCGGGGCTGTTCCACCAGGTGATCGAAGCGGGACCGCGGGACCTGACCGGACTGCGGATCCTGATCGCGGGTGGCGACGTCCTCTCACCGTCCCATGTGGACAAAGCCATCGAGGCGCTGCCGTCCACCACCGTGCTCAACGGCTACGGCCCGACCGAGAACACGACGTTCACCTGCTGTGCGGTCCTCGACCGGCCGGTGGGCGCGCGCAGTGTCCCGATCGGCCACGCCATCACCGGGACGAGGGTGTACCTGCTCGACGAGCACGGCGCCCCGGTCCCGGACGGGGAACTGGGCCAGATCTTCGCCGCCGGTCTCGGTCTCGCGCACGGCTATCTCGGCGCGCCCGCCGCCACCGCGGACCGTTTCCTGCCCGATCCCTTCTCCGGTGTCCCCGGCGATCGCATGTACGCGACCGGCGACCTCGGCCGGCGTCTGCCCGACGGGCAGATCGAGTTCGCGGGCCGCAACGACCGGCAGGTCAAGATCCGCGGTTTCCGGGTGGAGCCCGCCGAAATCGAGGCCGCGTTGCGGACCCACCCGGAGGTGTACGACGCCGCCGTCCTCGCGCTGCCGTCGGGCACCGGGCACAGTCTGGTCGCCTACTACGCCTGCGACGACACGATCATCACCGCCGGGCTGCGCGCCCATCTCGGGGAAACCCTGCCGCCGTACCTGGTCCCCGGCCGGTTCGTCCGGCTGGACGAACTCCCGCTGACCGCGAACGGGAAGGTCGACCGCGACGCCCTCGCCGGCCTGCCGCTCCCGGAACGCGGAGATCTGAGCACCGACTACCGCGCCCCGGGAACCCCCTTGGAGGCGTGGCTTGCCGAGCTCTGGGCGGATCTGCTCCAGATCGACCGGATCGGCGTCGACGACGACTTCTTCGAGGCGGGCGGGCACTCGCTGGTGGCGGTCCGCCTGACCACGGAGATCAGCGAAGCCCACAACGTCGACGTGCCCACCTACGCGTTCTACGAGAACCCGTCCGTGGCGGAACTCGCCGCTCTGATCGACGGTGAAACCTCGATCGAGAAGGAGCCCCGATGAAGATCAGCGCCGACGACACGGCGGTGGCCCCGCACGAGATCGACGAAGCGGACCTCCACGCGCCGACGCTCTACGGGTCCGGTGATCCGCATCCGGTCTGGACGGCGATGCGCCTGCACTCGCCGGTGCACCGCCAGGTGCTGCCCGACGGCCGCTCGTTCTGGTCGGTCACCAAGTACCACGACGTCAACGACGTCCTGCGCGACCACACCCGCTTCACGTCGAACCGGGGCACCCTGCTGTCGATCCTGGGCGGCCGCGATCCGGCGGGCGGCAAGATGATGGCGGCCAGCGATCCGCCCGTGCACACGTCGATGCGGCGGCCGATGATGGACATGCTTTCGGCACGGGCCCTGCGGCCGATGGTCCCGAAGGTCCGGCGGGTCGTCAATCGCATGATCGCGCCGCTGGCGACGGGTTCGTGGAACCTCGCCCGCTCCGCCGCCGACTTCCCGATGGCGTTCACCGGGACGCTGATGGGGCTCCCCGAGGCCGACTGGCCGCGGCTCACCCGCCTGACCACGATGGCGGTCGCCCCGGACGACCCGGAATTCCGCCAGGGCAAGGGCGGCGGCACGCTGGCTTCGGCGCACCACGAACTGTTCTCGTACTTCTCGGGCGAGGTCCGGCGCCGGGCCGGCGAACCGGGTGACGACCTCGTGGGCGCGCTGATGCGGATGAGCGTCGGCGGCCGCGCCTTCCGGCACGACGAGATCGTCTACAACTGCTACAGCCTGCTGCTCGGCGCGAACGTCACCACGCCGCACGCGGTCGCGGGAACGGTACTGGCCCTCATCGAGCACCCCGAGGAGTACCGGCGGGTGGCCGACGACCCCAGGCTGGTGACCAGCGCTGTGGAAGAAGGGCTGCGCTGGTCGTCACCGGCGAACCACTTCATGCGCTACGTCGTGCAGCCCACGGAGATCCGGGGCGTGGAACTGCGGCGCGGTGACGCCGTCGTGGCGTGGCTCGGCTCGGCCAACCGGGACGAAGAGGTGTTCGCCGATCCGTTCCGTTTCGACGTCGCCCGCTCCCCCAACCGGCACGTCGCCTTCGGTTTCGGCCCGCACTACTGCATCGGCGCTCCTCTCGCGCGGATCGCGCTGCGCCTGCTGTTCGAGGAAATCGTCGGGAAGGTCGCGGAATTCCGGCTGGACACGCCGGTCGAACACCTCACGTCCAATTTCGTCGCGGGCATCAAGGACATGCGCGTCTCCGCCCGGTTGCGTCAAGGCGCCGAAGAAGAACTGGAGGAAGCGATCGCGGCCGACGGGCCGATTCCAGCAACCCGGTGATCCTCCCTTCGCTCTCATTCCGAGGTGGTCATGTCTTCCCCGAGTCCAGCCAAGCCGCAACGCGTCCTGTTGCGCAAACCCCGAGCCGATTCGGCCGCTCGCCTGTTCTGTTTCCCCTATTCGGGCGTCGGCGCTTCGATGTACAACCGCTGGCCCGCGTTCGCCGGTCCCGCCGAAATCTGTTTCGTGCAGCCACCCGGACGGGAGAACCGCATCAAGGAACCGCACTACGGCACCTATGAGGAGCTGGCCGGGCAGCTGGCGGACCAGCTGCTGCCGTATTTCGATCGCCCGTTCGGCTTCTTCGGGCACTGCGGCGGTGCCCTACCCGGTTTCGCGCTGGCCCTGCATCTGTGGGAACGTGGCCTGCCCACGCCGGACCGGTTGTTCCTCTCGTCCCAGGTCTCCCCGCACGACGGCCCGTTCGGCCGGTTCCTCGAATTGACCAACGCCGAACTCGCCACCGAACTCACCGCGTTCGTGGGGCAGCTCGGCGGAAACGCCAGTCCTGACATGATCGCGATGGGGTTGCGAGTGCTGCGCAAGGATGTTGATGCGAACAAGGCCTACCACCTGGACACCCCGGTGAAACTGCCGTCGACGATCCACGCGATCGGCTGGAGCGACGACGTCGAGATCCGGCCGGAGCAGAGCACCGGCTGGGCCGAGTACGCGGAGCCCGGCCGGTTCCGGCAGGTGGTGCTGGAGGGCGAGCATCACGCGTTCCTCCACGCGCCACCGGCGCTGGTGGACGAGCTGGGCACCGGGATGGCCGAAGCCGTCGCAGGCCGCCGCGTCGTCGCCACGGCGGGAGGGATCGCGTGAGCACTCCCGTCACCACCGCCGTTCCCGCCACGATCCGCCGTCTCCTCGTCGGCCGTTCGCTGTCGTTGCTCGGCACCGCGATGATCCCGACCGCGCTGATCCTGGCGATCATCGAAGCCACCGATTCCGGTACCGCCGTCGGTGTCGTCCTCGCTTGCGAGCTGATCCCCCAGTTGCTCCTGCTGCCGATCGGCGGGGTGATCGCCGACCGCCTGCGCCCGCAGCGGCTCGCGTTCGCCGCCGACGTGGTGCGCGGCCTGGTGCAACTGGCCATCGGTGTCGAACTGCTCCTCGGCTCGATGCAGATCCTGCACCTGGCCATCCTCTCGGCCATCGCGGGCGCCGCCATCGCCATCGGCACGCCGACGATGTCGCCGCTGGTCATCGCGACCGTGCCGGAACGCGACCGCCTGCGCGTCAACGGGCAGCTCGGCATGGCCCGAGGGCTCGCTCTCGTGGTGGGCCCCGGCGTGGTGGGCCTCCTGATCGTGACCGTGGGCGCGGGCTGGCTGTTCGTCGTCATCGCGGCCGTGTTCTTCGCGGGCGGCGCGCTGCTCGGCGGACTCCGCACCGCCGCCCGGCCCGCCAGGAGCAAGGAAGCCACCTTCGTCCGCGACCTGGTCGAGGGCTGGACCGAGGTCCGCAAGCGCCGGTGGTTCTGGACGAACCTGCTCGGGCACGGCGTTTCGAACCTCACGGCCGGCATCTTCATGACACTCGGGCCGCTGATCGCCATCCGCGTACTGGGCGGCGAGATCTCGTGGGTGATCATCTACCAGTGCGGCATGGTGGGCATGATCATCGGCTCGTTCCTGGCGCCGCGCCTGCCGATCGCCCGGCCACTGATCGCGACCTCGTTGGGTGGCGCGGTGTTCGCCCTGCCACTGGCCGCCTTCGCCATCCCCGGTCCGGTGTGGCTGAACGCCGCGGCCTACTTCGTGGCGATGCTCGGTCTGGGCATCCTGAACACGCTCTGGCAGACGGTGATGCAACAGCAGTTCCCGCCGCAAACCCTGGCCAGGGCCGATTCCTACGACGCGCTCCTGTCCTTCGCCGCCCGTCCACTGGGCCTCGCCCTCGCCGCGCCGGTGGCGATGATGACCAGCGAATCGACCGTCCTGATCTTCGCCGCCGTGCTGGTGGGCGGGTTCAACGTCGCGCTGCTCGCCCTGCCGGACGTCCGGCGGATGCCGTTGCGGTCCGCGCCCGAGGCGGCGGCGGTGCCGGTCGAAATGCCGACCACCGCGCAGGCCACCGATACGGAGAAGACGTCGCCGCGGAGCTCTGCCTGACCTGCCTGGTGACCTGCCTCGTGAGTGGTAAGGACGGTTCTAACCGTCCTTACCACTCACGAGGCCTGGCTCAGTTCTCGGTGAGCTTGTACTGGTTGCCGATGTGGGCGAGCGGGGAGGATTGGGGACGTTGAGTGTCCCCGATCCTCCGTTGATCAAGCTCCGAGACCGGAACGCCCCTCGACGATGAAGGAATTGGGACACTCAACGTCCCGATTCCTTCACGGTCGACCGCGCCGCCGCTGACACTTCGCATCTGTGCAGGTCAGGCGTGGTAGGAAAATGCCGTCGTGAGGATCCGCGCCAGCCATACCGGTGTCGCGAAAGCCACTTTCGGGACGTCTGATGTCCCGAAAGTGGCTTTCGCGACATAGACGCTGGCCTTCACGGACCTGCGATCACTCGCACCCGAGAGGCCCGGCTCTGGTTCAGTCCTCGGTGATTATTGGTCCCGCGCGGCCTGGTAAACCCTGCCGCTGTCCGACGAGGTCGCGGTTATCGTGACCGTCGCGCCGGATTCGTGATCACCGGGACAAGGACGGTCCGGACGGCTGATCCACGCGATCGTCGCGGTCCCCTTCACCGCCACTCGTACCCGGCTGTAGGCCGCCGGATCCGCGACCGGGCTGTTGCGCACGACCTCCTCGAAGAACCACCCCGACGTCACCATCGCCAGCACACCCGGCGACTCCGCCAACGCTTGCTTCAGCGCGGGCGCGTCCAGCAGCCGGAACGTCAGGTCGACCGCCGCGCCGGCGACCCCGTGCGCGTCGAAGACCACCTCCCCGGCATGCAACGCGAGGCGCAGCCGGATCTGCTGCTCCACCGGTCGCGTCGCGTTGTGCGCACGCAACTCCGCGGCCACCGCGTGCGGGAACAGCTCCACGAACAGTGATTTGGGCGCCCGGGAAGGAGCCATCACCATGAGACCGTCACCACGGTCCTCGCGGTGGCACTCGGCCCATGAAATACCCGTGGCGTTGAAGGCGTTTTCCAGCGCGCGGTACATGCCCTTCCGCACCGCGAGCTGATGCGGTGTGGCCCGCCACCGGTCGCCGAATCCCTGTACATCCACCGCCAGCACGGTCCGATGCACAGCTGATCGCGTTCTCATGATTCATGACTAGCAAGAAGTTTCGGCGGGGCTTGTGTCGATTGACGCATTGACCGCGTGGACGTTCTGCTACCGCTTCCGAGGGGTATGCCTTCACGTACCGGTCAGCCGGACACGTTGCCCAGAAAGTCCGGAACACGGACCCCCAGGCCGAGCTCCCGCGCACGCCGGTGGACGAGGTCCGCGACGGCGAGGTCCAGTACGCCCAGGCCGAACGGCGAGAAGACCGTGAGAGCCTCCGCGCTTCGCTCGTATTCGCCGCCCGCGAGGAGCAACTCGCCGAGCGAATGGGCGATGAAGTCGCGGTGGCCGACCTGCTGCTCCGCGAGGTGCGGCGACGTCGCGGCCCGGCAGACGTGGTCGGCGTCGTCGACGATGTTGACGCCGGACAGGATCGTCTCCGGCGTGAGGTCGCGCAGGGAGAGGTGCAGGATCAGCGTTCCCGGCCGGCAGTGCGAACCGTCCAGATGCGGGACCGTCGCGCTGGTCGCCAGGGACACCAACGGGTGCGCGGCGAGGGCGTCCTCGACCCTGGTGGCGACGTCGATCTTCACCTCGGGCCACCGGGCGGCGCATTTGACCGCGAAGGCGGCGGCCCGATCCTGGTCGAGGTCGAACAGGGTGACCGAGTCCAGTCCGGCGTCCACGGCCCGCAGGAACGCCAGGACCTCGAAGTTGATCACGCCGCAGCCGATGAGGGTGACCCCGGATCCGCCGGTGCCGAGGGTGGCGGCGGCGACCGCCGCGCTCGCCGCGGTGCGCCGCGCCGAGATGGTCGCTCCCTCGAGGAACACCTCGGGATGGCCGGTCCGCATCGAGTTGAGGATGATGGCCGCCGACGCCCGGTCCAGCGCGGAGTTCACGTTGCCGGGGAACGACGACACCCATTTGACTCCGGCGACCGCGGCCTCGGGCGAGTCCAGGTAGGCGGGCAGCGCGATGATCCGGTTGCGCTCGTCGCCGGGGAATCGCAGGAACACCGAGTGTGGCACGGCCGTCCGGCCTTGGGCGTGCAGGACGTACGCGGAGCGCACCGCGGCCAGCACGTCGTGCTCCGCGCCGTCGAGGATCCGCCGAACGTCGCCATGGGACAGGATCAGCATGCCGCCAAGCCTGGCGGACGGCGATCGCCTTGCGGAGGGAAGAACACGCAGACAAACCGGCTATCCGTTGTGGACGGCGACGAAACGCAGTTCGGCGGTGTAGCGGGAACCCGCGTCGTCGGTGAGCCACACCTGCTCCGGTGACGGCAACATCTCCGTGATCGCCAACCGGCCGCCCGGATCCTGGCGCGCCAATCGCCGAACAGCCTTCGCGAAGACGTTCACATACACCGGAGCGTCGAAGTCCACATAGAACGGACGCGGCTCCCCCGGTGACACCACGAACACGAACCGCGGCAACCCCAACGACTCCCGCCACCGACGCCCCAGCACGAACCGCCGCGACTCCGACTTCTCCGCGGTGAAACCCAAGTCCTCCACCGGAACCGACCACGACTCCCGCGCCACCACCAGCCGGTCCACCGTCACCCGGGGCGTGTGGTCCGCGTCCGGCATGATCCGGAACAGGTCCATCGCCAGTGTGGTCAGCACGTGCCCGAACACGTCGAGCACGTCGAACTGCGTGCTGTCGGGCAACACCGCCACCAGCCGGTCGCCCCGTTCCTCCACCCGGACGTCGGCGCTCAGCACCGTCCGCCCGCGTTTCGGGTCGGCCGTGTGGTCCACGAGGGCGACGTAGTAGTCCTCCGGCCGGTCGAGCGAATAGCGAATCCGGGCGGACAGCCGGGATCTGTGTTCCTTGGGCAGCATCGGGAGCAGCCGTGGGCCGGGGAAGTCGGCCGAGGTCTCGGCGAGCAGTTCGCCGAGCGCCGGATGCTGGTTGACGAACAGTGAGGCGCCGAGGGTGTTCGACGCGACGTGCAGCTCGCCGAGCACCAGCCCGCCGTCGTCGCCGGGGACGACGAACACGTCCGGGCTGAGGTAGCGGGCCATGCCCCAGCCGGGAGACGGCTCGCCGAACTCGTCCCGCACCCGGTCCGCGATGTCCACACTGGACACACGGACTCGACGGGCACCATCGGGGACGTCGAGGATTCTCGCCCACCGCGTGGCCAGCTCGAGACGGAGTGCCGTGGCCTCGGCCACCGCCGAACCGTGCAGGATCGGCATGCACGCGAACCAGAACGCGGCGAGGTCGACCGGTCCGGCGGCCGCGAGGTCGGCGTGGACCCGCCGCGCGTGCCTCAGGACCGTGTCGGCGAGCCGGGAGGTCAGCCAGGTCGCGCTGGTCATCAGCAGGTCGAGCGGGGCGAGGTCGGCCAAGGTGCCGGTGCCGAGCCGGGACCGCGCCGCCCGGACGGTGTCGGAGTAGACCAGACCGCGGCAGGGTGCGGTGTTGGTGCCTTTGGCGCGGGTGGCCGCCGCGCCGGTCAAGGTCGTGAAGACGGTCTCCAGCGCGCCCAGTTCGTCCGGCAGCTCAGCGGACGCCGCCGCCCCGACCCGCTCGCGGCCGCGCTCCAGCTCGTCCAGCCGGGCGAGCCAGTGCTCCCGGAACTCGGTGTCTCCGACGGACTCCAGCCAGGCCCGCAGATGCCGCTCGGGGTGCGCGCCCGCCGGGATGTCCAGCCGCCAGACGATCCACCGGCGCAGCACCAACTCCTCCAGCAAGGAGGTCACTGTGGGGCCCAGATCTTCCTGGATCGCCTGTGCGGTCCGGACTCCGTCGCAGTGGTCGAGCACCCGGCCGAGCCCCGGCGGGATCTCCTGCGGTGGTCGGCCGGGGAGGTGCGCCAGGCCGCCGGAAATCCGCACGAACGGCACTCGGCGCGGCGCCACCCAGTTCCGCGATCGCGGATCGGCGCTGATCGCCTGGGCCACCGCGTCGATCGCCCAGCTGGCGAAGTAGACGTTCGAAGCCGTGATCAACCCGGAGCCCGGCTCGACGGCGACGCCCTCGACAGACTCGTCCCACCGGCCCCAGCCCACCGGGCCGAAGAAGCCGATCGTGTCGTTCTTCACGCAGAACCGTTGCCAGTACTGCGCCACCAGCTCCTCACGCTGCCGCGGTTTGCTGGTGCGGCCCGCCACCGATGGCTCCCAGGCCAGGAAGGACTCGACACCGGTTCGCCAGATCGTCGAATTCTGCCACTCGACCGCGTCCCGGAATCCCGGCGCGGACGCGATCGCCTGGAGTTCCACGGCTGTTTCCACGGCCGAGGCGGCGAACTGCTTGTCGAACACGTCCCACGCCGGGCCGGACAGCCGCGTGCCCGCGTCGAACTGGTCCGCGGCGGCCGCCAGTCCGTCCGGCGCCAGCCGCAGCACACCCGCGGCGGGGAAACCCGCGCCACGGACCGCGAACTGGTCCCACAGCCGCCACTTTCCGCTCAACCACACCATGTCGGCAACGCTCCTCGCGGCTATCGGGGATCAACGGCGCGGAAGCGCCTCGGCGTGTTCCCACCGGACACGATGGCGACGGCCCGGCCGGTGAACCCGGTCCGCAAAGCTCCGGCGAGGGCGACACTCCCGCTCGGTTCCGCCTCGACGCCGTTGCGGTGCAACAGGTCCATCGCCGCCAGGATCGCCTCGTCGGTGACCTCGATCATCTCGTCGACCCGGCGCCGGATGATCGGGAACGGGATCGCGCCCGGCCGCTGGCCGCGCAGCCCGTCGGCCACCGTGTCGGACGGCGGCACCTCGACCGGGCATCCGGCCGCCAGCGAAAGGGCGTAACGCCGTGCCGCCACCGGCTCCACCCCGATGATCCGCGGTGTCCCGCGCGTTCCCTCGGCGGCCAGGCACACACCGGCCAGCAGACCGCCGCCGCCGGTCGGCACGAAGATCGCGTCGAGGTCCGGTATCGCGTCGAAGACCTCCAGCCCCACGGTGCCCGCGCCGGCGACCACCAGCCCGTGGTCCGAGGACGGCACGAACACCGCACCGGTGCGGTCGGCGAGATCTCGTGCGTGCTGATCCCGTTGGGCCACCCCACCGGGAACTTCGACCACCTGGGCACCGAGCCTGCCGATGGCGGCCGCCTTGTCGGCCCGCGCTCCCCCCGCGACGACGACCGTCACCCCCACGCCCAGTTCCGCGCCGAGCCGCGCGACCGCGATCCCGTGGTTGCCCGACGAGCCGGTCACGACGTGGGTGGCGGCCAGGTCGAGCATGGCGTTCGCCGCGCCGCGGGTCTTGAACGAGCCGCCGAGCTGCAGATGCTCGGCCTTGAGCAGGATGTGCGGCAGGCCGTCCAGCGGCAGCAGTGGGGTGCGGCGGATCCGGCCTTCGGTCCGCCGCGCCGCCGCCAGGACGTCGGCGGCGCCGAGCCGGGGCGCTCTGACGATCATCGGGCGGACTGGTCGACCGCGACGAAGCGTAGTTCGGAGGTGTAGCGGTTCCCCACGTCGTCGGTCAGCCACACCTGCTCGGGCGACGGCAGCATCTCCGTGATCACCAGCCGGCCGCCCGGATCCTGCCGTGCCAACCGTCGAACAGCCTTCGCGAAGATGTTGACGTACACCGGCGCGTCGAAGTCCACATAGAACGGACGAGGCTCCCCCGGTGAGACGACGAACACGAAACGCGGCAATCCCAGCGACTCCCGCCACCGACGGCCCAGCACGAACCGCCGTGCCTCGGCCTTCTCCGAAACGAAGTCCATCTCCTCCACCGGGATCGACCACGACTCGCGCGCCACCACCAGCCGGTCCACCGTCACCCGCGGCGAGTGGCCCGCGAGCGGCCGCAGGGAGAACCGGTCCATGACCCGGTTGGTCATCGCGTTGCTGAACACGTCCAGCAGGTCGAACTCCGCGCTGTCGGGCAGCACGGCCACCAGCCGGTCGCCCCGTTCTTCGACCAGGACGTCGGCACTGAGCACCGTCCTGCCCCGCTCCGGATCGACCGTGTGGTCCACCAGTGCCACGTAGTAGTCCTCGGGCCGGTCCAGGGAGATCCGGCTGCGCGCCGACCACCGCGGCGGCTGTTCCTTGGGCAGCATCGGCAACAGGCGCGGGCCCGGGAAGTCGGTCGCGGTCTCGGCGAGCAGCCGTCCGGCGTCCGGATGCTGCATCACCCACAGCGACGTGCTGGCGGTGTTCATCGCGACGTGCAGTTCGCCGAGGACCAGCTCGAAATCCCCGCGTGCCACCGCGTCGGCGTCGTCGGCGACGACCATCACGTCCGGGCTGACGTACCGGGACTGCGGCCAGCCAGGGCCGGTTTCCCCGAACTCCTCCCGCACCCGGTCCGCGATGTCCACACTGGACAGACGGACGCGCCGGGCGTCCTCGGGGACGTCCAGGATCCGCGCCCAGCGCTCTCTCAGCTCGGCCTGGATCCGGTCGATGTCGGCGATCGACCCGCCGTGCGGGGCGGGCAGGCACTCCATCCACAACGACGCGAGATCCACGCTGCCGTGCCGGTCACGCAGGCGCTCGTAAGCCTCCCGGACGCGGCGCCCGACGGCCTCTCCGAACCGGCCGGTCAGCCAGCGGGCGGCGGTGAGGCACAGGCCCAGCGGGGTCAGCTCGTCGCGGATCGCGGCGCCGATCCGGACCGTGGCGGACCGGCGGCAGTCGGCGTAGATGAGCGCCCGGCACGGTGCGGTCCGCGTGCCCTTGGCGCGTTGCGCCGCGACCTGGGTCAGCTCCTCGAACTCGTTCTCCAGCCCGGAGAACGCCGCCGAGAGGGCGTTGGCGTCGACACCGGCCGCCTGGATCCGGTCCCGGCCGCGTTCGAGTACCGCCACCTTGGCCAGCGCGTCCTGCCGCAGGCCGGGATCCGAGACCCGCTCCAGCACGGTCCGCAGGTAGCGTTCGGGATACGCGCAGGTCGGCACCTCCAGCCGCCACACGATCAGCCGTCGCCGCACCAAGTCGTCCAAGAGGGACACGACCGCGTCTTCGGTCACCCCGAGGTCCGCCGCGAGCTCCGCCGGACGGCGGACACCGTCGCAGCGCGAGAGAATCTCCCGTTCGAGCGGCTCGAGCCGTTGCGGAGGCCGCCCGGGCATCCCTGCCTGGTCACCGGCGATCCGGACGAAGGACACCCGGCGCGGCGCGATCCAGGCCCGCAGCCGGGGATCGGTGCCGACCGTGCGGGCGACCGCGTCGACGGCCCAGCTCGAGAAGTAGATGTTCGACTCGGCGACCAGACCGGAACCCGGCTCGACGACGACGCCGTCCACCGACTCGTCCCACTTGCCCCATCCCACCGGGCCGAAGAAGCCGATCGTGTCGTTCTTCACGCAGAACCGTTGCCAGTAGTGCGCGACCAGCTCCTCGCGTTCACGCCGCTTGCTGGTGCGTCCCTCCGCCGAAGGATCCCAGCCGAGGAACAAGCCGATACCCCGCTGCAGCAGCGCCGGGTTCTGCCAGGCCACCGCGGCCTGGAAGGCCGGTTGCGCGGCGATCTCCTGCAGTTCCTTGACGTTGTTCACCATCGCGTCCGCGAACAGCTCCTCGAACGCGAGCCACTCGGGACCGGTGAGCCCGGCTCCCCCGGCGAACTTGTCCGCCGCCTCGGCGAGCCCGAGCGGCGCCAGCCGCAGCACCCCGGAGGCGGGGAATCCGGGGCCACGCAAGGCGAACTCGTTCCACAACCGCCATTCGCCGCCCGACAGCAGGACTTCGTCAGCCACGGCCCACCGGATCTCCACCGGTTCCGCACCATTCGAGGACGGCGCGCGCACTGTGGTACTTGTTCTCCGCCTGCTGGAACGCGAGGCTCGCGGGTCCGTCGAGGACCTCCGCGGTGACCTCTTCGCCGCGGTGCGCGGGCAGGTCGTGCAGGAAGACCTCGGCGCCGGTCTCGGCCATCACCTTGGCGTCCACCTGGAACGGGGCGAACACCTCGCGCCAGTCCTCGGTGTGTTTGACCGTTCCCGTGGTCTGCCATCGCGTGGTATAGACCACGTCGACCGTCGGCAGGGCGGTCATGTCGTGCCGCTCCTCCACCAGCGCGCCGCTGCGCCGGGCGTGGGCCGCGGCCCGGTCCAGGAACCGTTGATCGAGGCCGTAGTCCGGCGGCGTCCGCAGATACAGCTTCGTGCCGGCGTACCGGGACAGCGCCAGGGCCAACGCCGACGCGGTGTTGTTGCCCTCGCCGACGTAGAGCACGCGCAGACCTTCGACCCGGCCGAACCGCTGGGTGAGCGTGGTGAGGTCGGCGAGTGCCTGGGTGGGATGTTCCTCCGCGCACATCGCGTTGATCACGGCCATCCGCCGGTTCACCGCGTACGCGCGAAGCTCGGCCTCACCTCCGGCCGTCCGCACCACGAGCAGATCGAGCATGCCCGACAGCACGGCGGCAGTGTCCTCGATGGTCTCACCGGTGTTCTCCTGAAGGTCGCCGGGACCGTAGGTGATCAGCCGGGCGCCGAGCCGGAGGGCTCCGGCGGAGAACGAAGTCCGCGTCCTGGTCGAGGTTTTGCGGAACAAAATACCCGCGACCAAATCTCGCAACGGGCGCTCGTCTGTTCGGCGGCCGAGCGTGTGCTCGATCCCGCGGCCGACGATCCAGTGCAGGTCGGCGTCGTCGAGGTCCTCGAGTGAGATCAGGTGGCGGCGTGCCGGGTCGGCCATGGCTACCTCCGAAGTGTGCTCGCCACAGCCTGCTGCCGGGGGTGATGGGACGGCAGGGAAAGAGCGGCAGGATCGGTGCGGGCACCGGTTGCGCGTTTGTCCCTGCTTCTACGAACAGTTCCGTGACAACGGTGAAATTCACGCCAAGTGCGAAAAACAGCACAGTAAAAGTTCTCGATTTTCATACGTAGCGAGGAAGACAACCGCCTCCTTCCCGATGAGACTGGACGCCGGTCGAATGGGGAAGGGAAGTTGGCATGGGAGAGCCCGCAAGGGTCAGTGTGGACGCGGCCGATCCGGTACTCGAGGCGGGGATCGGCTGCACACTGAACGGGAGTCCGGAACTCACGGTCGTGACGAACGGCGAAGAAGCGGACGCCACGGTCGTGGTCGTCGATCTCGTGGACGAGAAGGTGCTCGACGTCGTGCACACCATCAGGAACCAGGCCCACCGGCCCGAGGTCGTCCTGCTGGCCACCGAACTGTCGCCGGGCGACGCGCTGCAAGCGATCGCGGCGGGCGCGCACGGCCTGCTGCGCCGGAGGGAGGCCAGCGCGAGCCGGCTCTCCCGCGCCGTCCTAGCCGCCGTCGTCGGCGACTGCACCATGCCACCGGACCTGATCGACCGGGTTCTCGAACAGGGAATGGAAAACCAGACGCCGGTCGCGCCGCAGGCGTGGGCACGCGCGGGGCTCAGCGAACGCGAGCACGCGGTGCTGCGCCTGGTCGCCGAGGGTTACGAGACCGACGAGATCGCCCGGCGGCTGTCGTACTCGGCGCGTACGGTGACGGCGGTCGTGCACGACATCACCCAGCGTTTCCGGCTGCGCAACCGCGCGCACGCCGTCGCCTACGCACTCCGGGCCAGGCTGCTGTGATCAGTGTGCAGGTGACCGCGGCGGGCACCGTGGTCAGGGAAGCCGTGGTCGGCAAGCTGAGACAGGCGGGAATCCTCGTCACGGCCACGACGGGCACCGTGGTGGTGGCCGCCGGCGGCACGATCGACGAAGCGCTGACCACCTGTCCCCCCACGCTTCGTACGCGGGGCCAGCGGTTGATCGTCGCCGCCGACACGCTCAACCCGGCCGGTGTGCTGCATGCGGTCCGGGCGGGTGCGCGGATCCTGTTGCAGACCCCCGAAACGACGCCGGACCAGTTCGGCGCCGCCGTGCATTCGGCCGTACACGGGGAGAGCCGGGTGCCGTATGGGGTACTGGTCCGTTTGCTCAGCGGTGGCGCCGAACTGTCGATGCCGATCGGCGACCCCCTGGCCGCACCGCTCACGGAGCGACAGCTGACGGTGCTCACCCTGGTGGCGGACGGGCACGGCAACGCCGACATCGCGCGCGAGCTGTCCTGTTCCGAGCACACCGTGAAGAACGTCATCTACGAGCTGATGGCGCGGCTTCAGGTGCGCAACCGGGCCCACGCGGTCGCCCACGCGGTCCGTGCCGGGCTGATCTGACGGCACCTATAAGGCTGCGTCCGATGGGTACCGCGCCCGCGTTCCGGCTTCGGTGTCGCGAAAGCCACTTTCGGGACGTCTGATGTCGCGAAAGTGGCTTTCGCGACACCCGAGCGGCGGACCCCGACCAGGGCACGTTTCTTCACACCTCAACAGGAGGGCAGGAACTCCGGTGGCCGGCGTGCGCGGGCGGCCTGCTCGAACGCGTACGCCAGCGCCAGTATCGTCGGCTCGCTGTACCGGCCCGCCATGATCGACAGGCCGACCGGCAGCGGGCCGACGAATCCCATGGGGACGGTGATGTTCGCGTAGCCGGACACCGCGGCGGGCGCGGACGAACCGAACCGGTAGTCGTCACCCCGGCCGAGCGTGGTCTTCCAGGCCGGGGCGTTCGTCGGTGCCACGATCGCGTCCAGGCGGTGTGCGCGGAGCGTGTCGTCCAGCCCGCGTCGCGCCGCCCCGGTCGCTTCCGCGCGCATGCTCAGGTACGCCGGTTCGGTCAGGTCACCGCTCGTGGCCTGTGCCTCCTCGAACAGTTCTTGCCCGAAGAATCCCATCTCGACGTCCGCGTTGGCCTTGTTGAACTCGATCAGGCCCGCCAGGTCCGCCGGGTGTTCGCCGGGGGTCGCCGCCAGGTACTCGTTGATGCCGTGCTTGAACTCGTGCAGCATCGACGGCAACTCGGTGCGGCCCACCACGTCCAGTCCGGGGATCGTCACCTCGACCGTCGTCGCTCCCGAGGACTCCAGCAGGTCCACGGCGCGCGCGAACGCCGCCAGGGTTTCCGGGCTGGTACCTCCGGTGGGATCCCAGAGGCCGATCCGCTTGCCGTGCAACGCGGCAGGATCCAAGAAGCGCAGATAGTCCGGCCGGGCCGGACTGTCCGAGGTGGACGGGTCGCCGCTGTCGGGGCCGTTGAGGACGGCCAGCAGGATGGCCGCGTCGGTCACGGTGCGGGCCATGGGGCCCGCGGTGTCCTGCACCACCGAGATCGGCACCACGCCGCTCCGGCTCACCAGGCCGATACTCGGCTTGACGCCGACGACCCCGTTCGCGCCCGCCGCGGTGACGATCGAGCCGTTCGTCTCCGTGCCGACCGCGACCGTGGCCAGGTTCGCGGCGATCGCCGCGGCGGAACCGCTCGACGAGCCGCAGGTGTTGCGGTCGAGCACGTAGGGATTGCCGGCCTGCCCGCCGATCGCGCTCCAGCCGCTCGACGACCGCCGGTCACGGAAGTTCGCCCACTCCGACAGGTTCGTCTTCCCGAGGATCACCGCCCCGGCCGCGCGGAGCCGTTCGACCAGATGGGCGTCGGCGGCCGGACGCGACCCGGCCAGCGCGAACGAGCCCGCCGTGGTCCGCTGCCGGTCCGCGGTGTCGATGTTGTCCTTGAGCAGTACCGGGATCCCGTCCAGGAGACCGAGCATCCGGCGGGCTCTGCGCCGGTCGTCGCTCTCCGCCGCGAGCCGCGGCGCGTCCGGGTTGGTCGTGATGACCGCGTGCAACCGGGGGTCGAGCAGGCGGATGCGATCCAGGTAGAACCCGGTCAGCTCCGCCGAGGTCAGCGGACCGGAGTCCATCGCGCGCTGCAGTTCCGGGATCGTCGCCCGTTCGAGGTCGATCCCGGCGACCGTGGGACGGCCCGACACCAGCGTCACGCCTCCTCCGTCGCCTTCATCAGCGTGGTGAGCAACTCGGCCAGGTTCGCCACGTGCGGCGGGCGCAGCACGCCCATGTGGTCGCCGCCGACCCGGTGGACCTTGAGCCCGCCGGGAGCCAGCTTGACCCAGCGATCCTGGTACTGCGCGTAGCTCTGCCCGAAGTTGGTCTCGTGCAGGCCGTCGGCCAGTTCGTCGCCCACCAGCAGGTTGGTCCGGCCGGCGTACGGGCGCTGGCGGAAACCGAGCATCGCCTGGGTCAGCTCCCGCCACACCCGGATCCGGCGCGGCCAGAACGGGTCCCCGGGGATCGGTGGTTCCTTGGTGCCCTCGTCGATGATGTAGTCGAGCACTTCCGCGAACTGGCGGTGGATCTCGGCGAGCTCGTCGGGATCCGTCGTGTTGTTCAACTGGTCGAGGAGGTCCTCGCCACGGGCGAACATGGCGGTCTCCTCCCACATGTTCTCCCGCTTGTAGAAGTCCTGCGCCGGGTCGAGCAACATCAGCGTGAGCCGGTCGCCGTCGCGGTGCATGATGCGGGCCATCTCGCCGGTGACCAGCCCGCCGCCGCACCAGCCGAGCAGGTGGTAGGGCCCCTCCGGATGCACCGCGCGGATCTGGTCCACGAAGAGCGCGGCCACGCTCGCGATGCTCTGCGGCGAGGGCGTGTCGCGGTGCAGGCCGGGCCACTCGAGGGCGGCCACCGGCCGGTCCGCGCTGATGTGCTCGGCCAGCCGGATGTACCAAAGACCGCCACCGGGGTACATGCAGAACAACGGCGGTTTCGAACCGGTGCGGCGCAGCCACACGACGGCGTCACGCGCCCAGGTCGCGGTGGATTCCATCGCCGCCGCCTCGGTCGGCCGGAAGCCGCCCTTGCTGGCCGGGTCGACGGCCTCGGCCAGATCGATCACCGTGCGGTGCTCGTAGAAGTCGCGCAACTCCACCGGCAGGCCGTGTTCTTCGCGGAGTTCGACCAGCACCCGGATGATCAGCAGTGAGTGCAGGCCCAGGTCACTGAACGGGACGTCCACGCCCACCTGGTCGATGGCGAGGCCCTTGGCCAGCGCGGTGGCGATGATCTTCTCCACCGCCGTGCGCGGGGCCATCGCGGTCCGGGCGGTGGCCGTCGGCTCGGGCAGGGCCTTGGTGTCGAGTTTGCCGCTGGGGGTGGTGGGCAGTTCGGGCAGCACCACCCACGCGGACGGGATCAGGTACTCGGGCACGGCACCGGCCAGCCGTCCGGGCAGCTCGGCCGGGTCCAGTCCTTCGTGTGCCGGGACCAGGTAGGCGACCAGTTCTTGGTCTCCACGGGCGGTCCGGCGGGCGCGCACGGCCACGTCGCGCAATTCGGCGTGCGCTCGCAGGACCGACTCCACCTCACCCAGTTCGACCCGGTAACCGCGGATCTTGACCTGGTCGTCCACCCGTCCCGCGAACTCCAGCACGCCGTCGTCCCGGTACCGGGCGAGGTCACCGGTGCGGTACAGGCGCCGACCGACGGCGTACGGATCGGGCACGAACCGGTCCGCCGTGAGGTCGGGACGGCCACGGTAACCACGGGCCAGCTGCGCGCCGCCGATGTACAGCTCGCCGAGCACGCCGACCGGGACCGGCTCGAGGTCGGCGTCCAGTACCCGCAGCACGGTGTTGGCACCCGGACGGCCGATCGGGACCGGCCCCGCCTCGAGGTCACCGGCCGCACTCACGTGGGAAGCACAGCCCACGGTGGCCTCGGTCGGCCCGTATTCGTTGTCCACCACCGTGTCCGGGGCGTGCCGGGTCCACGCGGCGAGCATGTCCCTGGTCAGCTCCTCGCCGCCCACGACGAGCCGGGCGGCCGCGC
This sequence comes from Amycolatopsis sp. lyj-90, assembly GCF_046549035.1. Taxonomy (NCBI): domain Bacteria; kingdom Bacillati; phylum Actinomycetota; class Actinomycetes; order Pseudonocardiales; family Pseudonocardiaceae; genus Amycolatopsis; species Amycolatopsis sp. lyj-90. The sequence goes on along the minus strand of NZ_JAJPWP010000001.1, from coordinate 174,516 downwards.
CGGGGAGCGCTTCGGCGGGCAGCATCTGGCTGAGCGCCGCCAGATGCGACGGGGTGAGCTTGACGAGACCGAACCCGCCCTCGCCCAGCGCCGCGACCAGCGCCTCGATGGCCGGGGTGCCGTCGTCGGGGGTGAGGGTGACCGGCCTGCCGGACAGCAGCGCGGAGAACAGGGACGTGACCGGCAGGTCGAACGCCATCGACGAGTACAACGGGGAACCCCCGGCGACGGCGGATTCGGCGCGCCAGCACAGGTAGTTGACCAGGTTGCGGTGCTCGACCATGACGCCCTTCGGCGTGCCCGTCGAGCCGGACGTGTAGATGACGTACGCGAGCGCCTCCGGCGTCGCGGTCCGGCCGAGGTCTCCGTCCGGGCGGGTGGCGATGGCCGGATCCCCGACGAGGACCGTCGTGGTGCCGGGCACCCGGTCGGCGAGGGCGGACTCGGTGACCACCGTGGTCGCGCCGGCCTCGGTGAGCACCGTGGCCAGCCGTTGCGCCGGGTGGCTCGGATCGAGCGGCAGGTACGCCGCGCCGGATTTGAGGACCGCGAGCAGCGCGGTCACCAGCTCGGGGCCGCGGCGCAGGAGCACGCCGAGCACCGTCTCCGGACCCGCGCCTTGCTCGCGCAGGTGATGGGCCAGCCTGTTCGCGCGGACGTTGAGGTCCGCGTAAGTGACCGTGGTCCCGTCCGCACACCGCAGCGCGATCTCGTCCGGGGTGCGGGCGACCTGGCGTTCGAACAGCTCGTGCGCACACGCGTCCGGGTACTCGGCGACCGGACCGTCCGCGAACGACAGCAGCCGTTCGGTCTCGGCCGGGGCGAGCGCGGCACCGCGGACGTCACCTTCCGGGTCGGCGGCCATGGCTTCGAGCACCCGCCGGTACATCGCGGCGAGCACGGGCCCGTGGACCGGGGCGATCCGGTCGGCCTGTGCCCGGAAATGCAGGACACCGGGGAAGCTCCACACGTCCACGCCGAACCCGTTGTAGCTCTCGTCCACGATCTTCGCCGTCTCCACCCGGTCGGTGTCGAAGACGTGGAAGTCCAGGTAGGCGAACGAGATGTCGACCAGCGGCCGTCCCCCGCCCCAGCGCCGCTGCAACTCCCCGATCGGGAAGCGCCGGTGCGGCCAGACGGCCACCTCTTCGGCGAACACCTGCCGGACGAACCCGATCCAGTTCGTCGCGGTCAGGTCGACGCAGACCGGCAGCGGGTTGAGGTGCATGCCCCTCGCGAGCTCACCGCCCGGTTCTTCGAGCCTGCCGTTGTGCACCAGCCCGGTGTGGAACCGGTTCGACCCGCTGATCGTGCTCAGCACCTTGAGGTGCGCGGCGAACAGCACGGTCTTCAGCGAGGCGCCCGCCACCGCGGCCAAGGCGCGCAACCGCGGTTCCAGGTCGGCGTACCGCACGCTGATCTGGTGCGGAAGGCCGTCCGGGCTCGGTGCCGACGCCCAGCCCGGCGGCAGGCTGACCGGGTCGTAGCGATCCAGCCGGTCGCGCCAGAACTCCTGGTCCACAGTGGACTCGAGGGAGCGCTTCTCGTGGGCGATGAAGTCGGCGAAGCGCACCGGCGCCTGCTCGGGGAAGGTCGGAGTGCGCCCGTCCCGAAGGCTGCGGTACGTGTCCAGCAGCTCTTCGAGCAGCGAGTGGTGGCTCCAGCCGTCGAGAACCGCGTGACACTCGATGAACGACAGCGTCCACCGGCGTTCCGCCGTCTGGTGCACGTGGAAGCGCACCAACGGTGCCTTCGTGACGTCGAGCGGCTTGCGGCGGGTGTCGGCGACGAACTCCCCCAGCACCTCGTCGGCACGCTGCCCGGGAGTCCCGCGCAGGTCGTCATAACCGACCTCCATCGGCGCACTGCGGTGCACCAGCTGCATGGGCTCCCGGTAGGTGGTCAGGTCGAAGGCGGTGCGCAGGATCTCGTGCCGCCGCACCAGAAGCACCGCCGCTTCCCGCAGCGCGGGCAGCGAGAACGGGGCGTCGTCGACGATCGGGAACAGCGTGATGTTGTGGTAGAGGCTGACGTCCTTGTCCGCCACCATCTCGTAGACCATCGCGGTCTGGCCCATGGACATCGGATAGGCGTCGGCGAGGTCGTCCGGCAACGCCTTCCGGTCGGCCTCGCCGACCAGTTCGAACGGGGCGACCCGGCGGTCCTCGACCGGCCCGGCCGCCGTCCCGGCGAACCGGGTCAGGCTCTCGACCGTCTGATGCAGCAACAGATCCTGCACGGTCACCGGAAGCCCTCGTTTGCGCAGCACCCCCACCACCTGGATGGCCCGGATGGAGTCACCGCCCAGCGCGAAGAAGTTGTCGTGCACCCCGACCGATCCGACACCGAGCGCCGTGCCCCACACCTCGGCCATGGCCCGCTCGCCCGGGTCGCGGGGAGCGACCGAACCGGCGGGTGTCGCGTGGCCCGCGACCGGCTCGGGCAAGGCGGTCCGGTCGATCTTCCCGTTGGCCGTCACCGGGAACCGGTCCAGCGGCACGAAAGCCGCGGGCACCATGTACGTGGGCAGGAGCCTGCTGAGGTGGTCACGCAGGTCCGCCGCGTCCAGCCGGTGGCCGGCGACAGGCACGGCGTAGGCGACGAGGCGGTGCTCCCACTCCCCCGGCCGCCGGTGCGCGAGCACCACGGCACGGGCCACCGCGGCGTGGGCGGCGAGGGCGGCCTCGATCTCGCCCGGCTCGATCCGGTGGCCGCGGATCTTGACCTGCTCGTCGGCCCGTCCCGCGAACTCCAGATCACCGTCGAGGGTGCGGCGGGCGAGGTCGCCGGTGCGGTACATGCGGGCGCCGGGACGCGGCGAGTACGGATCGGGGCCGAACCGGTCCGCGGTCAGTTCCGGGCGGCCGAGGTACCCGAGGGCGAGCCCCGGCCCGGACACGTAGAGCTCGCCGGGCACGCCGACCGGCACCGGATCGAGGTTGCCGTCGAGCAGGTAGACGCGCAGGTCGGGCAGCGGCCTGCCGAGGGGGCTGCGCGGGCCCTCGGTGGTGTCCTCGGCACGCAGCCTGCGGTAGGTCACGTGCACGGTCGTCTCGGTGATCCCGTACATGTTGACCACGGCGGGCCGTTCGTCGCCGAAGCGGGCGAACCACGGCGCGACGTCGGCGACGTCGACGGCCTCGCCGCCCAGCACCACGAAACGCAGCGCGAGCGACTCGGGCGGGGTCTCCGCCTCGGCGACCGCGTCGATCAGCCGCCGGAACGCCGACGGGGTCTGGTTGAGCACGGTGACGCCCTCGGCGATCAGCAGGTCGAGGAAGTCCCACGGGGAACGGGAAACCGTGAACGGCACGACGACGACGCGTCCGCCGTGCAGTAGCGCGCCCCACAGCTCCCAGACCGAGAAGTCGAAGGCGTAGGAGTGGAACAGGGTCCAGACGTCGTCCGGGCCGAACGCGAAGTCGGCCGCGCTGGACCTCAGCAGCCGCAGCACGTTCGCGTGCGTGACCGGGACACCCTTCGGCCGCCCGGTGGACCCGGACGTGTAGATCACGTACGCCACGTCGCCCGGTCCCGCCAGGTGCGCCGGGTCGGTCTCCGGCCACTCGGAACCGGGCTGGTCCAGCAGGACCGCGGTGACCGGCTCGCCCGCCAGCCACCCGGCGAGCTCACCCGTGCTGACCACCGTGCCGACCTCGGCGTCGGCTCGCATCATGGTCAGCCGCTCGGCGGGCTGGGCGGGATCGAGCGGCACGTAACCCGCGCCGGACTTGAGCACGCCCAGCAGGGCCACCACGAGATCGAGTCCCCGGTCGAGGCAGACGCCGACCAGCTGTCCCGGTGCCGCGCCGTGCGAGCGGAGCCGATGGGCGAGCCGGTTGGCCCGTGCGTCGAGCTCGGCATAGGTCAGGTGCTCGCCGTCGAAGGACACGGCGAGCGCGTCCGGTGTGCGGGCGAGTTGTGCCGCGAAGACCTCGGGCAGGCTCTCCTCGGCGGGGAAGGTCAGGTCCGGGCCGTTCCCGGCCGCCAGCAAACGTTCGCGTTCCTCACCCGCCAGCATGGCGAGCCCGCCGAGCCTGCCGTTCGGTTCGGCGGCGATGCTTTCCAGCAACTGGACGAAATGGCCGGACATCCGGTGCGCGGTCGCGGCGTCGAACAGGGCCGTGGCGTAACCCAGCTGCCCGGTGACGGAACCGTCCTGGCGGGTGGCGAGGGTGAGGTCCAGATCGTATTTCGCCACGTCCCAGCCCGGGGACTCCACCTCGGCGCCGAGGCCGGTCAGGTGGCGCGGCCCGTCGTCGTCACCGAGCTGGAACACCACCTGGAACAGCGGGGTCCTGGACGGGTCACGCTCCCCCGCGAGTTCGTCGACCACGAGATCGAAGGGGGTGTCCTGGTGGGTGTAGGCGTCGAGCGCGGTCGCCCGCACCCGGGTCAGCAGGTCCACAAAGGACTGTTCTGCGGACAGTCCGGCACGCTGCGCGATCATGTTGACGAACATGCCGAGCAGACCCTCGGTCCGGTCTTCCTCGCGCCCGGCGACCGGGCTGCCCACGACCACGTCGGTCTGCCCGGAGTAGCGGCCGAGCAACACCTGGAAGGCCGCCAGCAGCACCATGTACGGCGTCGCGCCGTGTTCCCGGCCGAGCCGGGTCAGGCTCTCGGCCAGCGGCCCGGGCACGACGACCGGCACGGTCGCGCCCGCGCTGTCGCGGACCGGTCCGCGGGGCCGATCCGTCGGAAGCTCGAGCGGGACGACCCCGTCGAGTTGCTTGCGCCAGTACTCGACCTTCTCGGTGAGACGACCGCCGGTGAGCCGGTCCCGCTGCCACACGGCGAAGTCCCCGTACTGCACCGGGAGCGGCCCGAGCGGAGACGGAAGGCCCGCGGCGAACGCCGCGTACACGTTGTCCAATTCGGACAGAAGAATGTTCTCGGACCAGCCGTCCGAGGCGATGTGGTGCACGGAAAAGAGGAGCACGTGGTCCACATCGGACAGACGGACCAGTAGAGCCCGTAGCGGCCACTCTCCGGCCAGGTCGAGCGGGCGAGCACCCGCTTCGGCCAGCACCTCGTCGAGGGACTCCGGCCGGTCGGCGAGGTCGAGCCGTTCGAAAGGCACCGGCCCCGGCTCGTCGATCACCTGCACGGGCTCGCCGCCGGAACCGCCGTCCGGATACCGGGTGCGCAGCACCTCGTGCCTGGCGACGATCTCGTCCAGGGCCCGGCGCAGCGCGGGTACGTTCACCTCGCCGCGCAGCCGCAGCCGCACCGGCATCAGGTAGTCGGCGCCGCCGGGCCGGGTCTGGTCGAGCAACCACAACCCGCGCTGCGCGAACGAAAGCGGCAGCGGCCGGCCCCGGGGCACCGGGGTGATCCCGCCGGAAGCCTCGACGTTGCCGATACCTCGCAACCGTCGCCGCAGCAGTTCGGCACGGGAGTTGCCTCGGGTGTCCATGGTCCGCCTTCCTGTCCTGCCACCAAAGACCGGGAGCCAGGGATGATCGGTCGAGGATGCCCGGCGGCCGTGAGCGGGCGTCAGGGTGAAGGTGGTGCCCGTTCACGCAGCGCGCCGGGTGCCGGAGTGCCGATCCTTCTCTGTGCGCGAGTGCCCGTGCCCACGAGCATCGGGGACCATGAGTCCCCCCGTGCCCCCGCTGTATCGAAACCGTGACTTCGTTCTGCTGTGGGCCGGATCGGCGGTGTCGATCCTGGGTTCGAACGTGTCCAATGTGGCGTACCCGCTGCTGGTGCTCGCGCTGACCGGCTCGGCCACCGACGCCGGTCTCGCCGGATTCGTCTCGCTGCTGCCGCAACTGCTGTTCCAGCTGCCCGCGGGCGCGCTGGTCGACCGGTTCGACCGCAAGCGCATGATGATCTACTGCGATATCCTGTGCGCACTGGTGCTGAGCACCCTGGTGGCGGCCCTGCTGTTCGGGCGGCTGACCCTGCCGCACATCCTCGTCGTCGGCTTCCTCGAAGGCACCTTCGCGGTGTGCTATCGATTGGCCGCCGCGGCCGCCGTTCCCAACGTGGTCGACGCGTCGCAGCTCTCCCTGGCGCTGGCGCGCAACGAGGCCCGCCGCCGGGGCGCCGCCATGCTGGGCAAACCCCTCGGCGGGATCCTGTTCGGCTTCGGCCGCGCGGTACCGTTCGTGTTCGACATCGTCAGCTACGCGATCTCGGTGCTGACACTCGGCTTGATCCGCAAGGACTTCCAGGTCCAGCGGGACACCGCGAGCCGACGCCCGCGCGCCGCGGAGTTCACCGAGGGCGCCGTCTGGCTGTGGCGGCAGCCGTTCCTCCGGGCGACCACGCTCCTGATCGCCGGCAGCAACCTGTTGTTCCAGGGACTGTTCCTGACCGTGATCGTGTCCGCGAACAACCACGGCGCCTCTCCGGCGACCGTCGGTTTCATGCTCGGCATCATCGCGGTCGGCGGGGTGCTCGGCTCACTGGTCGCCCCCGCGGCGGCGAGACGGCTGTCGCTGAAGACGGTCGTCATCGGGGCGAACTGGGTCTGGCTACTGCTGGTCCCGCTGCTGGCCGTGGTGGACGAGCCGCTCCTGCTCGGCGCGGTGTTCGGCGCGATGGCCTTCGTCGGTCCACTGTGGAACGTGGGGACCTCGGCCTACCAGCTCGCGGTCACCCCGGACCACCTCCAAGGCCGGGTCCTCGCCGCCGCGGGCATGATCGCCTTCGGGGCCGTCCCGCTCGGGTCGCTGATCGGCGGTTTCCTGCTGGGCTGGGTCGGCGCCACCACGACGGTGTGGCTGTTCACGCTGTGGATGGCCGTGCTGGCCCTGGCGACCGTGATCAGCCCCTCGGTCCGGTCCGCACCGGACCTGGCGGAACTCGAGGCACCCGCCCCGGCGAAGTGAAGCGACGGGGCCACGCGGGTGGATGTGGGGAGGGTGTCGCGAAAGCCACTTTCGCGACGTCTGATGTCCCGAAAGTGGCTTTCGCGACGCGGCCGTAGGCATCACGGACAGCCGGGCGCCGGGCCCTACCCCTCGACCAGGACCCGCGTCAGCCCTTCCAGCGGCACCTCGCCGAAGTGGGTCGAGACCCACGCGTCGTTGTAGATCGTGTCGAGGTACCGCTCACCGCGGTCGGGCAGGACGATCGCGCAGGTGGCGCCGGGCGGCACCCGGTCGCGCAGGCTGTCCACCGCCGCGACCACCGCACCGGACGAACCGCCCGCGAGAATCGCTTCCCGCGCGGCGAGCCTGCGGCAGCCGCGGACGCTGTCCACGTCGGCGACGTGCACGACCAAGTCGGCCAGGTCGTCCGCGTGGTGACCCGGGCGGACGGCGGCGCCGTGTCCCGGGATCAGCCGGGGCCCGGGCGAGTCGGCGAAGATGGCGCTGCCCGCGGCGTCCACGGCCACGATCGTCACCGGCAGGTCGTTGGCCCGGGCGTACTCGGCGCAGCCGCGCAACGTCCCGCAGGAACTGGTGGCGCAGAACAGGAAGTCCAGTCCGCCCGGCACCTGTTCGACGATCTCGCGCATGGTGGTGTGGTGCGCCAGCGGGTTTCCCGGGTTGGAGTACTGGTCCGGCCAGTAGGCGTGCTCGAGGCATTCGGTCAGTTCCCGGATGCGGCGGATGCGGACCGGCAGGTAGTCACCGGTGATCGGATCGGCCTCCTCGATCATCTCGACCTCGGCACCCAGCGCCCGCATGATCGCGAGATTCTGCTTGCTGGTACGGGGATCCACCACGCAGATGAAGCGGATCCCGAAGTACCGGCACACCTGGGCCATCCCGATGCCCAGGTTGCCCGAGCTGGACTCGACCACCACCGAGCGCCCCGGGACGAGCCGTCCGGCCCGGACCTCACCGGCCAGCATGGACAGCGCCGCTCGGTCTTTGCTGCTCCCGCCGGGGTTGTGGCCCTCCAATTTGGCGAACAGCCGGAACCCCGCCGACGGGTAGAGCTTGGTCAGTTCGACCAGCGGTGTCGCGCCGATCGTGGACAGCACGCCCGCCGGTCCGTCTTCAGTCAGGTCCATGGATTTGGCCGGCTCAGCCGGCTGTCGGGTCCAGTTGCCGACGCAGGCTCAGTGGCCGCATGTCGGTCCACACCTCGCCGATGTGGGCGAGGCACTCTTCACGACCGCCCCGCGTGCCCTCGGCGTTCCAGCCTGCCGGCAGTTCCCTGTCGGCCAGCCAGATCGAGTACTGCTCCTCGTCGTTGACCACGACCAGGTACGCACGCTGGTCGGTCTGCTCCTCGGGCATGGGTGTCTCCTGGAAGTCACTGTCGCGCCCGGTTGTCGGGTCGGCGGCAGGTCGAGCCTGCCCGCGAGGGCGCGTGCGGCTGCAGAGAAGAACACGCAGAACCTCAGGCACGCCGGTGCTCCCCGCGCTACCCGTCATTCTCTTCTGGGCACCCGGAACGACCGGACACGATGTCGGGCATGACCGCTGGACCGTCCATTTCCGCGACAAACGAGTCTTCCGGGCAGGAGCGAGCCCTGCCCTGCGTGGTGACTCCCGGCCAGGGTGAGGCCAAGGGTGCCGCCTCCCTCGAGGCGCACCGCCCCCTGATCCGGAACCGGCTGCTCGAACACGGCGCCGTGCTGCTGCGCGGGTTCGGCATCGACGACGTGGACGGGTTCGACGCCACCGTCCGCACGCTGGCGGGCCCGCCGTTGACCTACCACGAGCGGTCCTCGCCCCGCAGCACGATCAAGGGGCAGGTGTACACCTCGACGGACTATCCGGAAGCCGAGGAGATCTTCCTGCACAACGAGAACTCCTATCAGGCCGCCTGGCCGCTGAGCCTGTTCTTCTACTGCGTTTCCCCGCCGACCACCCTCGGCGCCACGCCGCTCGCCGACACCCGGCGGGTCCTCGCGTCGATCGACCCCGAGGTGCGGGCGGAGTTCGAGGCGCGCGGCTGGATGGTGGTGCGCAACTTCACCGAGTCGTTCGGCCTGCCGTGGCAGCAGACGTTCAACACCACCGACCGCGAACAGGTCACGGCCTACTGCGCGAAGAACGGTGTCGAGACCGAATGGCTCGACGGGAACGGGCTGCGCACCAGGGCCCGGCGCCGGGCCGTGCACGAGCACCCGGTCACGGGCGAGGCCGTGTGGTTCAACCATCTCACGTTCTTCCACGTCACGACGCTGGCCGAAGACGTCTGCATGGGACTGCGCGCCATGCTCGACGAGGAAGACCTGCCGACCAACACCTACTACGGCGACGGCGGCACCATTCCCGACGAGGTCGTCGCGCACCTGCGGGACCGCTATCGCGCCGCGTCCCGGCGTTTCGACTGGCAGCGCGGTGACGTGCTGATGGTCGACAACATGCTTTCCTCGCACGGCCGGGAACCGTTCACCGGTCCCAGGAAGATCGCCGTGGCCATGGCCGAGCCCTCGACCGGCGAAAACGGTCAGTAGTACCGGACACGAAAGGCTGGCCATGGTGGAAAGCGGTGGCGTCCACCCGCTGTCGTCGTCGCAGGAACAGCTGTGGTTCATCGACGAGCTGCGTGCGAACGCGGCCATCGAGCACCTGCTGTCCGCGACCCTCCGCTTGCGCGGCGTCCTCGACGTCGGGGCGCTGGCAGCGGCGCTCACGAAGATCGCGGCCAGGCACGCGGTACTGCGGTCCCGGTTCGACATGGTGGACGGGACGGCGGTGCAGATCATCACCGATCCGGCACCCGTCGAACTGTCCGGTGTGGACATCTCGGGCCTGCCGCTCGCGGACCGCGAAGCGCGCTTGCGGGAGCTCCGGCTGGGCGACCTGCGCACCCCGATCGACCTGCGCACGGAGCCTCCGTGGCGGCTCACGCTGGTCCGGTGGGCCGACGACGAGGCCGTCCTGCTGATCGCCGTGCACCACATCGCCTTCGACGGTTTGTCCTGGAGTGTGCTGGCCGACGAACTCGACGCGTTCTACGGATCGGCGACACTGCCCGAACCGGCTCTCCAGCACCACGAGGCGCTGCGCCGCCGAGAACCGAACACCACCGGTAGCGGCCTCGCGTACTGGACGGACCGGCTGTCCGGGCTCAGCCCGCTCGAACTGCCCACCGATCGCGCCCGGCCGTCGAAGTGGGTGGCCGACGGCGACTGCGTCGACCTCGTCGTACCGCCGGATCTGGCGGATCGCCTACGTGCCCTAGGCCGGGCACAGCGCGCGACGCCGTTCATGGTTTACCTCGCCGCCTACCAGCTCCTGCTCGCCCGCTATTCGGGACAGGAAGACGTCGCGGTCGGGGTTTCGGTCTCCACCCGGCGCCGGGACGAGCTGTCGCTGATCGGCATGTTCCTCAACACGCTGGTCCTGCGAGGCGATCTGTCCGGCGAACCGTCCTTTGTGGAGTTGCTGGCGCAGGCGAGAAAGACCGCGCTCGAGGCGTACGCCCATCAGGACGTACCGTTCGACCAGGTCATCACCCATCTGGAGCCGGAACGGGACCCGTCGCGGAACCCGGTGTTCCAGGCCGGTATCGCGTGGTACGACGCCCGGCGGCGGCCCTATCGGCTGCCCGGGCTCGACGTCACGCTCTGCCCGCCTCTGTGGGCCAGTTCGGCTTTCGACCTGTCGCTGCACTTGGCCCAGTTCGCCGACGGCTCGGTGCACGGCCAGCTCATCCACCCGACGAGCCTGTTCGACCGGGCCCGGGTCGAGCGGATGGCCGCCAACTACGTGCGGCTGCTCGAAGAGATCACTGCCGCGCCGGAGGATCCGGCGCACGCGCTCGAACTGGTCGGCGAGTCCGAACAGGACCGGCTGCGTTCCTTCGGCACGGCGACGGCGGAGGCGGCCGAGCACTCGCTGCCGGAGCTGTTCTTCGCACAAGCCGCGCGATCTCCCGAAGCCGTGGCCGTACTGTCCGATGTGGACGAACTGACCTATGGCGAGCTCGCCGCCCGCGTCGGTGCCCTCGCCGGCTATCTCCGTGGTCTCGGAGCCGACACGGAAACCCCTGTCGGCGTCGCCATGGACCGCGGCACCGATCTGGCCGTCGCGCTGCTGGCGATCCTCACCGCCGGTGCCACCTACGTCCCGCTGCCGCCGGACCATCCGGCCGAACGCCTCCGCCAGGTCGTCGCCGACACCGGCATCGCCCTGGTGCTGTCACATTCCACAGTGGACGTCCACCTGCCGGAGTCCCTCACGCGGATCGACCTGGACGCGCACCGGGACGCCATCGCGCCCCACTCCCTCGACGATCGCCCGGCCATCCACGGCGCGCAGATCGCCTACGTCGTGCACACCTCGGGATCCACGGGCAGGCCCAAGGGTGTCGCCGTCACGCACGACGGGATCCGCAACCGGGTCCTGTGGTCGGTCCGCAACCAGCTCACGGCCACCGATCGCGTCCTGCAGAAGACCACGATCGGGTTCGACGCCTCGATGTGGGAGTTGCTGACCCCGTTCGTTGCCGGAGCCACCCTGGTCATGGCGCCACCCGGCGCCCACCGCGACCCCGCCGCGATGGCCGGGGCGATCACCCGGCACGGCGCCACGGTCCTGCAACTCGTCCCGTCGATCCTGCGCCTGCTGCTCGACGAACCCGGATTCGCCGAATGCACCTCGCTGCGCCTGGTCTGTTCTGCGGGCGAGGCGCTGCCGGTGTCGCTGTGCCGTCGCTTGACCGAGCTGCTCGACGTGGAGGTCGACAACACCTACGGCCCCACCGAATGCGCCATCGACGTGACCGCGGGGCGCTACCGGCCCGACGAGCAGGCAGGGACCGTGCCCATCGGCACACCGTTGTCCAACACGCGGGTGTTCGTCGTGGACGCCGCGGACCGGCTCGTGCCGATCGGTGTCCCGGGCGAGCTGTGCGTCAGCGGCGTCGGCCTCGCCCGGGGCTACGCCGATCGTCCCGGCCAGACCGCCCGGCAGTTCACCCCGCATCCGTACCCCTCGGTGCCGGGCGAACGCTGGTACCGCACCGGCGATCTGGCCCGCTGGCGCGAAGACGGCACCCTGGAGTACGCGGGCCGTGTCGACCACCAGGTCAAGATCAACGGCGTGCGGATCGAACCCGCCGAGATCGAAGCCGTCCTGTGCACGCATCCGGACATCACGGCCGCCGCCGTCATCCCCCACCGGTCCCCGGCCGGAGACACCACTCTCGTCGCCTACGCGGTGTCCACCAACGGAACCACGTCGGCGGACCTGAGCGAGCATCTGGCCACCCGGCTGCCGTCGCCCATGATCCCACCGGCCATCCACCTCCTCGGCGCGCTCCCCTTGGGTCCCAACGGCAAGCTGGACCGTGCCGCGCTACCCGCGCCGGACGGCCCGGAGTCCACATCGGACGATCACACGGCGCCGAGGACCCCGTCCGAGGAATTCGTCGCCGCCGCCATGGCCGAGTTGCTCGGTGTCGAGCGCGTCGACGTCCGCGCCGATTTCTTCGCCCTCGGCGGGCACTCGCTGCTGGCCATCCGGCTCGTGCTGAAGCTCCGGCGTGAGTTCGGTGGCGAGCTGACGGTCGGCGAACTGTTCGACGACCGGACCGTCGAGCGCCTCGCCGCCCGGCTCGACGCGAACACCACGGGCACCGCCGTCGCGGCGATCCGGCCGGTCCCCCGGGACGGCGACGGCCTGCCGTTGTCGTTCGCCCAGCAGCGGATGTGGTTCCTCGACCAGCTCGACCCGGGCAGCGTCGAGTACCTCATCCCGTTGGCGCTGCGGCTTTCCGGCCCGCTTTCGGTCGACGCGTTCCAGCGCGCGCTGGACCGGCTCGCCGAGCGGCACGAGGTACTGCGCACCCGCTACGTCGGCCAGGGCGGCGAGCCCGTGCAGATCGTCGACCCGCCGGGGCCGGTGGCGTTCCGCCTCGTCGACCTGACCGGCAGGCCCGAAGAGGCCCGAGAGCTGCTGGACCAGGTGTCCGGCAGGCCGTTCGACCTCGAGCGCGAGCATCCGCTGCGGGTCACCGTGGTCCGGGTGGCCGCGGACGAGCACCTCGTCGCGCTGACCCTGCACCACATCGCCTTCGACGCGTGGTCGATGGACATCCTGTTCCGCGACCTGAACGCCGCCCACGGCGGGCCGCTGCCCATCCAGTACGCGGACTTCGCCGCCTGGCAACGATCCGCACAGTCCACTCAGGACATGGCCGGTCAGCTCCGGTACTGGCTGGACCGGCTGGCCGGGCTCACCCCGGTCGAGCTGACCACCGACCGCCCGCGCCCGGCACAGCGTGACCCGCGCGGGGACACGGTGGCGGTCACCGTCCCGGTGCCGGTGGCCAAGGCGGTGACCGAACTGGCCGCCCGGCAGGGCGCCACTCCGTTCATGACCCTGCTCGCCGCGTTCCAGGTGCTGCTCGGCCGCTACACCGGCCGCACCGACGTCTCGGTCGGTACCCCGGTCGCGGGCCGGACGCGGCAGGAAACCGAAGAACTGCTGGGCTTCTTCACCAACACGTTGGTCCTCCGGGCCGATCTGGCCGGTGAGCCGACCTTCACCGCACTGCTCGACCAGGTGCGCCGCGGCTGCACCGACGCGTTCGCTCACCAGGACGTGCCGTTCGAGCACCTCGTCGACGCGCTGCAGCCGGATCGGGACCTCTCCAGGAACCCGTTGTTCCAGATCATGTTCGAGCTGGAGCACCTGGAGAACCGGCCGGACACCCTGTGCGGCACCGCCGTGCAGGGTGTCCCCTCCGGCACTCCGGTGGCCAAGTTCGACCTCATCGTGTCCGTCCAGCAGCGGGACGGCGGCGAACTACGCTGCGTCTTCGAGTACGCGACCAGCCTGTTCGACCGGACGACCGTCGAGCGGATGGCCGGGCACTACCTGCACCTGCTGGCGAGCATCGGCACCGCTCCGGACCGGAGGCTGGCCGAGCTGGACATCCTCGGCGAGGACGAGCGCAGGCGGCTGCTGAGCGACTGGCCCGACCCGGAGCGCGATCGGCTGGCGGCGCTGGATCCCGCCGAAGAACACCGGATGTGCCTGCCCGAACTGGTCGAGCGACAGGCGGCGCTGCGTCCCGACGCGATCGCCGTCGTCTCCGGCACGCGGCAGCTGACCTACGCCGAACTGAACGCACGGGCCAACCGGTTCGCGCGGCTGTTGCGGACGCGCGGGGCCGGGCCGGAGACCGTCGTCGGCGTTTGCCTGGAACGATCACTCGACGCCGTGGTGGTCCTGCTGGGCGTGCTCAAGTCCGGCGGGGTGTACGCCCCGTTCGACCCGCGGCATCCCGCGGAACGGCTGGACTTCATGCTGACCGACGCCGGTGCCCGGGTCGTGGTGACCACTCCGGAGTTCGCCGGCCGGTTCGGCGACCGCGAAGTGGTGGCCGTCGACGGCGAACCGGCGGACTGGCCCACCGAAGACGACAACCTGATGCCCCGGCCGGACCCGCGTTCGCTGGCGTACATCATCTACACCTCCGGTTCGACCGGGCGGCCCAAGGGCGTCTTGATCGAACACCGGTCCTACGCCCACCACTGCCGGGTGATCGCGGACGCCTACACCATCGGCTCCGACGACCGCGTCGTCCTGCTGTCCGCGCTGACCTTCGACGTGGCCATGGACCAGATCGGCGCCACGCTCCTCACCGGCGCGACGATCGTGGTGAGCGACCCGGAGTCCTGGACCCCGGCCGAGCTTCCGGCCCGGCTGGCCGAGTACGGGGTGACGATCATCGACACCGCGCCCGCGTACTACCGCGAGGCGATGCGCTACGGCCCGGAGCTGCTGGCGGGACTGCGGTTGATGAACGTCGGCGCCGACGTGGTCACGGCCGACGACGCGCGGCAGTGGGCGGCGACCGGCCATCCGGGGCGGTTCCTGTGCAGCTACGGGCCGACCGAGGCGACCATCTGTTCCCTGCTGTACCCGGTGTCCGGTGACCTCGGCGAGCAGCCGGGCGGTGCCGCGATGCCGATCGGACGGCCGGTCGCGGGCACCCGCGCCTACATCGTGGACGCCGATCTCCGCCCGCTGCCGACCGGCGTGCCCGGGGAACTGTGCCTCGGCGGGGTGCGGCTGGCCCGCGGGTATCACCACCGCGCCGCCCTCACCGCCGAACGGTTCGTCCCGGACCCGTTCGGCCCGCCGGGGGCACGGCTGTACCGCACCGGGGACCTGGTCCGGTATCGCCAGGACGGGGCGATCGAGTTCCTCGGGCGGATCGACCACCAGGTCAAGATCCGCGGGTTGCGCGTCGAACTCGGCGAGATCGAGGCGGCCCTGCTGCGGCATCCGGACGTCGACGCCGCCGTAGTGGTCACCACGGCGGGCCCGGCGGGTGATCCGCTGCTGGCCGCCTACGTCGCCGGCGAGCCCACCGCCGCGGCGTTGCGCGAACACCTGCGTGCGCTGCTGCCGGAGTACATGGTCCCGGCGCGCTGGGCGACCCTCGCCGCCCTGCCGATGACGGCGAGCGGGAAGGTCGATCGAAAGGCCTTGCCCTCGGCGGAACCGGTCGCGTCCGGAACCGGACCGGCCGAGGCGCCGCGTGACCCGGCGGAGCAGCTCATCGCCGACATCTGGCGCGAGGTGCTCGGGGTGGACCAGGTCGGGGTGACGGACGATTTCTTCGCGCTGGGCGGGCATTCCCTGCTGGCGACCCGGGTACTGGCCCAGCTGCGGCGCGCGTTCGCCGTGGAGCTTCCGCTGCGCCGCCTGTTCGAGGCCACCACGGTCGCCGAGCTGGCGCAAGCGGTGACGCGGGCGGTCGAGGACGAGATCACCGGGCTGTCCGACGCCGAGGTGGAACAACTCTTGGCCAGCGAGGCGACATGAGTTTCGTCGACGACGTCTGCGCACATCCTCCTGAGGCGGTCGCGCTCCGCACCCCGGACGGTCAGCTGACCTACGGGGAGCTGACCGACCGGATCCAGCGGCTCGCCCAAGTACTGGCGGGCAACGGGCTGGGACCGGAGCAGGTCTGCGCCTTCGCCGTCGAGCACGGTGTGGAAGCCGTGATCGCGATGGCCGCCGTAGCGCGGGCAGGCGGCGCGTTCCTCGCCCTCGACGCCGACCTGCCCTCCGCTCGCCTCGACGCGATGTGCCGCACCGGTGGCGCGCGCATGCTGGTGACGACGACCGCGCTCGCCAAGCGGCTCGCGCTGCCCATCACGGGTCCGGTCATCGCGATCGACCAGACCATGCCGCCCGCCGAGGCGGTGCGCTTGCCCGAAGTCACGCCACGCACGCTCGCGTACGTCAGCCACACGTCCGGGTCGACCGGCGCGCCCAACGCCGTGCTGGTCGAACACGGCGGGCTGCGGTCGTACCTGCGCGCGATCGGCGCGGACAACGGTTTGGGACCACGGACGGTCACCTTGCAGGTGGCCCCGTTCGGTTACGACGCCTCGATCCGCGACGTGTTCGCGCCGCTCGTCGCCGGTGGCTGCGTGGTCCTCGTCCCCCGCGCGAAACTGCTGCGCCCGGACGAGTTCGCGGACACCGTGCGCACCTTCGGCGTCACCACACTGCTCAGCGTGACCCCGTCGTTCCTCGGTTTCCTGGCCGGGCACGAGGCCGCCACGGCGGCGCTGCGGACGGTCGAACTGATCGTCTCGAGCGGGGAGTCGCTGTTGCCGTTCCTCGTTTCCGGTGGCCGGGGTCTGCTGCCGGGACGGCTGGTCAACCAGTACGGCCCGACCGAATGCACCATGACATCGACCCGCTACCCCGTGCCCGGCGACCCGGTGACGGCGGCCGACCTGATCGGCACGCCGATCGACGGGGTTTCGGTGTGGCTGCTCGGCCCGGATCACCGTCCCGTCCCCGACGGGGCCACCGGGGAGGTCCACATCGGCGGTGTCGGCGTCGCCCGCGGCTATGGCGGGCGGCCCGGCCTGACCGCCGAACGATTCGTCCCGGACCCGTTCGGCCCACCGGGGGCGCGGCTGTACCGCACCGGCGACCTCGCGCGCCGTCACGCCGACGGCAACCTCGTGTACCTGGGCCGGGCCGACCGGCAGCTCAAGATCCGTGGCTACCGCGTGGATCCGGCCGAGATCGAAGGCGCGCTGCTGTCCCATCCCGCCGTGACCGGCGCCGTCCTCACCGCGGACAAGGACGAACGCGGCAGGGTCGGCCTCACCGCGCATGTCGTGGGCGAACTGGACGGCGTGCCGGACACCGCGCTGCGCGCGCACCTGGCCGGATCACTGCCGCCGTACATGATGCCGCGCCGCTTCGTCCGCATCGCCAGCCTGCCGACCACGCACAGCGGCAAGACCGACCGGAAAGTGCTGACCCTCACCCAGGAGAACGGACCGCGATGACCACCACCCACGACCTGCCCGAGCTGATCGTGTCGCTGTACCGCGATTCCCTGGGCGACAACACCTTGGACGCCGACAGCGACTTCTTCGAGTCGAACGGGGACTCGCTGGCCGCCTTCCAGATCACCGCGGGCCTGCAGGACGCGCTCGGCATCGAGGTCTCGGTCGCCCTGGTCTTCGCCTATCCGTCGCCCGCGGACCTGGCGGCCGTGATCGCCTCGGACCAGGCATAGGCCGGTGCCCGAAGATCTGGGTACCCTCGAATCGACAGCGTCTTTCACCGCCAGGGGAGGCGGCATGCCGGAAGACGATTCGATCCCAGCCCGCCAGGCCGCCGTCGACCTCGTCACCCGCCGCTTCGGCGCCGACCACCGGGAGACGCCGAAAGCCCGGAACCTGCTCGGTTTCGCCCTGCATCGCGCCGGCAGGCCGGAGGAAGCCGAACGAGAACAGCGCACCACCCTGGAGCTCTGCGACGAAGTCCTCGGAGCCCGGCACCCGATCACCTCGAGCTGTCGCCGCGGTCTGCAGACGATCCAGGGCCACTGAGTCCACAGTGGACAAACCCGTGAGTAACACGTCACCGGTGACAACCGACTGTGGGGCGTGACCCGACCAACCCGTTCTCCCGCCACCGCGGTCCTCCCTATCAGCGCGGCCTTCATCGTGCTCGTCGTGCTGGCCTTCAGTGACGAGTTCCTGGGCGCGTTCAACGACGAGCTGAAGCTGAACCACCGGTGGGATTGGCTGCTGGTTCCGATCGACTTCGTCATCCTCTCCGCCGTGCTGCTGGCGAAGAGATTGTTCCGGTGGAGAACCGGAGGCGCCAAAAGACGATCGATCTTGATCTGGTGGCTGGTCGGCGCCCTGATGACGCTAGGGCTCGACTTCCTCACCGCGGTCCTGGTCACTCCTCGGACTTCCGCCGCCGAGATGACGCGGCTGTGGCTCGATCTGGCCGTCTCCCCCGCCTACATCGCGGCGCTGGCGATCATCCTGTCCACTACGTTGAACGCCAGTCCGACCGTGTTCCTCAGCCAGAAGGTCCGGAACGACAACCCCGACGAGTGGGTTCGCGTCCGGACGGCGATCCCTCTTCTGATCGGCACACTCTTCGCCTACCTCGCCACCACATGGTGGGAGTACCAGCTCGACGGCGACGTCGATCAAGAGTTCTTCGCACAGATGAGCCAGGTGATCGTGCTGCTCATCGTCGCCTTGGGGGTCGAGGTGGGCTTCTTCCGCGACGCGGCGACAGATCCCGGCCAACGGCCGACCGTCGTGTTCGCCGTGTTCATCTTGAGCCTCGGCGAGGTGATGGCGCTCTCCGCGCTGGTCCCGCTGCCCGAGGCAGTCCCCGGATGGCACGCGTACGCGGCGTTCGTGATCGTCATCGAAGCGTCGCTCGTCGCGCTCGCAACCATGCTCTGGGTCCTGCTCGACCGCACCCCACGCCCCACCGAACCACCACCGGGCAAAGTGGTGATCATCGAGCCGCCGAAGACCACCGGCAAATCGGATCCGGTCGCGCTCGTCGGGCTCGGGTTCGGGATCGCGGTCGTCGTCGCGCTGGCGCTCGGACGTCGCAAGAAAAACTAGGCGGCTTCACTGAGTACGCTGCGATCGGGACCGGCGCCCTTCGATCTCGAGAACGCGGAGGGCGTGCGCGCTCGTGGTGATCCTGCTGCTCGCACGAAGGCGGATGATCTGGGTGACGATCACCTTCAGCACCACGAGGACCAGCCCGGTGAGCACGATGGCGATCACGCACCACATCGGCAGTATTCCGGACAGGCCCGCGATTCCGGCGGTAGAGGCGGACGGCGTGAAGCCCATGACCACCACCTTTCGGTTCGTTCGTGACCGGGTGGTCCGGTCACGAACTTCACGATGCCGGTGCGCGCCTCGCCGGTCAGCGGATCCACGCACACGATCACGACCCGCACGATGGATGGACGAGGAAAGCTGAGCCGATGGCGGATCCGGGCATCGCGGACGAACAGTTGCGAGCACTGCTGGGCACCTTGAAGACCCGCAGCGGCCTCACCTACGTGGACTTGGCCAAACTTGCGTCGTGCAGTCACGGAGCCGCGCAGAAGTACGTGACCAAACCTGGTCATGAGCGGGGCGAGAGCACGCTCAAGGCGCTGCTGACCGCTCTGGGCGCCGACGACGTCGAACGCGCGGAGGCGCTTCGCCTGCTGAAGCTCACGCGACCGGATCACCGCGACCCGGCTCAAGTCACCTTCGCGTCGGCCGCGGCGGCGGCCGAGTGCACGGTCTGGGAGATGGAACGATTCACCCCGGCTGAGGCGACCGTACACACCGCGATCGACCGCGGCGCGTACGTCCCCGGACGACATCATGCCGTGACACCGCCGCCCTATGTGCCGAGAGTCCACGACACGGCACTGCGCGCGGACATCGCCGCTGCCGCTGCCGGTGATCTCTCGGCGCTGATCGTGGTGCGCGGTGACTCCTCGACCGGGAAGACCCGATCACTCCACGAGGCCGTGCACGCCTTATGCCCCGACTGGGCAGTCGTAAGACCTCGCTCGGCGGCCGCGCTGCGCGGTCTCGCGGCCTCCGGCCTGGTGAACCGCCGGCCGTGCGTGCTGTGGCTCAACGACCTGCGGAAGTTCCTCGGCTCCGACGGCACCGGACTGTCGCTCGACGTCCTGCGCGACCTGCTCGCCGTCCGGCGGACCCGCCCGGTGGTGGCGGTCGGCTCCTTGTGGGCGGAAACCCTGCGGGACGCCATCGCGGAGGAAGACCGGCACAGCGACAACATCGACCTTCTCACCACCGACAACGAATGGGTGCGCTGGCACGACGTCCCGTCCGATCTGCTCACCTCGGAACGCGTCAGCGCCCGGGAACTCGCCACGGGCAGCCGAGACGCCCGCCTCGACGAAGCCCTCGCCGACCGCGACCGTGTCGGATTCGCGCAGACTCTCGCCGGTGCCTACGAACTGTTGCAGCGCTATACGAACGCACCCCACCGGCTGAACCGGCTCGTCCTCGACGCCGCGGCCGACTCACACCGCCTCGGCCACACCCACGCGCTGTCCGCTCCTCTGCTGCGCGATATCGCCATCGGGTGGTGGCGGGAAGAACGCGGCCGGACCAGCCCGCCCGACGGCTGGTTCGACGACGCCCTCGCCTACGCCACCAAACCCTTCCGCTCCACGCAAGGCGTCCAAGCCCTCATCCCTCTCGACGACGCCGCGGGCTACGACCTCGCCGACTATCTCGATCAGCACTTGCAACGCGTCCGGCTCAAGATCCCGCCTCCCGACGCCTTCTGGGAGGCCTGCCTCACCCACGCTCCCGATGCTCAGGCCCATCACCTGGGCAAACGGGCCTATCAGCGTCTTCTCTACGGTCACGCGATCGGGCTCCAGCGCCGCGCGGCGGACGACGGTGACGTGTGCGCCCTGGCCGAATGGGCGGCGATCCTGCGCGTGCGGGACGATCTCGACGCCCTCACGGCCCTGTCGACCGAACGCGCGGAAGGCTGCGTGTTCCTGCAACTCGCTCGCCTGCACGCGCGGCGCCGCACTGCCGGCCCGGCGAAACGTGCCTGGCACCAAGCGGGCGCCGCCGATCGCCTCGGGCAGGCCGATGCGGTCCTCGCCGACATCGGCAAGCTGGATCCACAGTGGACGGCTCAGCAGTGGCGTGACCTGACCACGGCCGGTTCGATCCGGCCGTACCGATTGATCACGAAACTCGCCGAACTCGGACTCGTGTCCGAGGCGATCGCGGAGTGCAGAGAACTCCTCGGCCAGGATCCCGCCGCTCCCCAGCTTCTCCTTACCCTCCAGGGCAAGGCGGGAGACGACGGCGCCGGCATCCCCCCTGGCCCACCGTCAGGCGACATCAGGTCGGTCGCCGCCCGCTTGCACGCGGACGGCGATCTGACCAAGTTGCGCAGGCACAGCGAGGCACACCCGGACAAGGTCGTGCGACGGCACCTGACCGAGTTGCTCTTGACCGTCGATCGAGAGGACGAAGCGCGAGAACTGGCCGAGACGTCCCGCGCGGCCAGCCGCACCTACACCGCGTTTCTCACCCGCCAGGCCCGATGGCGGGAACTGGGCAGGATGATCGCCGAAGGCAACAACGAGGCCAGCACGAATCTGCGTCTCCACCTCAACGGTGATCAGGAACTGGACGACACGGCACTCCTGATCAAGCACCACGGTCTCGACACGGACGGGACGATCGCGGGGTAGGCCCGTTCAGCCGACCTGGGCGACCAGAGCACGCACTGTCGCCAGGGTTTCGTCGGGATGGTCGAGGTGCACGCTGTGCGTCGCCCCCGGCCAGCACTCGACCCGCCCGCCGAACGCGGCGGCGAGGCGCTCGTGGGAGCGCCGCATCGCGCTGTCCGGCTTGCGGTCCGCGGTCACCACCACGGCAGGCAGGCTGGGCAGCTCCGCCCCTTGCAAGTCCTTCGCCAGTACCGAGATACCGCGGACCGCGCGGGCCAGCATCGGCGCGTCCAGGTCGCCCGTCCGCACGAACGCTGCCTCGCAGTCGGGCCGGAGTTCCTGACGTCGCGCGGCCCGGACGACGGCGGCGTGGACCACGCGGGGCAGGACGCTACGCAGCACGGGAACCGTCGAGACCGAGCCGAGCACGCCTATCCCGCGCTCCAGACCGGCGCAGGTCCGGGGATCGTCGATGGGCGTCGGGTCGAGCAGGACCAGTCCGGCGACCTTCTCGGGGTGCGCGCGGGCGAGCAGGACCGCCACGGCGCCGCCGAGGCTCTGGCCGACGACCACGACCGGGCCACAGTCCAGGCTGTCGATGAGCGCGCTCAGGTGGGCGGCGGCATCCGCCAGCGCCCCCTCGTCCGTCGAGGCGCCAGTGCCCGGCCGGTCGTGCACGATCACCCGGCAACCCGGATCGGCGACGAGCCCTTCGACCAGACCGGGAAAGAAACCGTCGCAGGCCTCGGCGCCACCGGGCAGCAGCAGTACCGGCTGCCCGGACTCGCCATGGACGCGGACCCCGTCGATCTCCATCAGCGCTCCTCGTGTTCGCGGTATTGTTGCACAATCTTACCGGAAACTGTGACGCAAGGAGAGCCATGGCAGGGAGTCCGAACCGTGCGCAGGCCGCCCCGGAGCGGATCGCCGCGGCCCTGCGCGGAGAACTGCTCGAAGGTGTTCATCCGGTCGGCACCCGCTTCCGCGAAGAGGTGCTGGCCGAACGCTTCGACGTCGGCAGGCACACGATCCGGTCGGCCATCCAGCTGCTCACCGAGCGCGGGCTGGTGGCGCACGAACGCCACCGGGGCGCCGTCGTCGCCCCGCTGAGCAGGCGGCGGATCGACGAGGTCTTCGACTACCGCAAGGTGCTCGAACTCGGCGCGCTGCGCATGGCGCAGGACAAGGGCGCCGACCTGAGCCCGGTGCTCGCCGAGGTCGAGCGCCTGGAGGAACTGGCCGGACGGTCCCCCGCCCCGTCCTGGCGCGAGCTGACCGGGGTGCACGGCGCCGTCCACCGGGCGATCGTCGCGGCGGCGGGCAACCGGCGCCTGCTGGACGACTTCCGGCGCTGCGAGGACGAGATCCGGCTGCTGCTCACCTTCGTCCGGCCGGATTTCGACGCCGCGCGCCTGGCCGCTGTCCACCGCGAGCTGGTCGAAAAGCTCCGGCAGGGCGGGAAAACCGCTGCCGACGCGCTCACCGAGGACATCGACGATGGTGGCCGGGCCGCTTTGCTGACAGCCTTGCACCGGGCCGAAGAGAGCGCCCGGCTGCTCGGGCATTGATCACGGCGTGCCGAGATCGGACCCGGTATGTGCAGGGCCGGGTCGCCAAGGGCCCCTTGCCTACCTTGAAAGTAGTGATGGGGGCCTTCACGGACCGGACCTCCGATCAGCCGAAGCCAGAATCCAGTAGGGCCACTCACGAGGCCTTACAGCCGGATGATGGACTTGCTGTTGCAGTTGGTCGGGGTGGAGCAGGCCTTCACCGTCAGCTGCTTCCAACCGCTCGGCAACCTGACCAAGCCATGGAACACCCCATCGTTGACGTGGACGATGCTGGTCTGACTCGGCGGGGACACGATGAACTGTGCGATGAGAGCCGCAGTCGGCGAGTTGTCGGTCAACGTGGTGAACAGCTCTCCCGGACCGATGGTGGCCTGGACGCTTTGCACCGCGCAGCCGAGCGGGCTGCACACCTCCAGCGACGTGGTCGGCGCGGCGGAGGCGGTGCCCGCCAATCCGGCGAAACCGAGCGCCAGCACACCGGCGACCGTGGTGGCCCGAACAAGAAACTTCATGATCACTCCCCAGTGATTGTCGAGCCACCGAGGCTAAGTACCACCGCTACCCGCGCGATAAATATTCACTAAGGACCGAAAAAGCCCCCTTCCCACGCGAAACGTGAGAAGGGGGCTTCAGCGGTGATCGTCAGGAGGCGACCCCTACGCAAGTAGTCGACTACCTGCGAAGGGCTGTGTGGAAATAGGGACGTTGAGTGTCCCTATTTCCACACACCCCGCCACGATCGGACCAGTGACGGCGGGACTGTGTGGATTTTGGGGCGTTAGATGACCCAAAATCCACACAGTCCACGAATCGCCACTCACGCCCACTACGCAAGTAGTCGACTACTTGCGAAGGGGCCCAAGTACATGAAGCCCCCCTTCACTACCTTTGTGATCGCCACGGCCGCCACTTTCGCCCCACGCGCACCAACAGCCACAGCGGCCGCGGCGCGGTCGTGAGTGGTGATTCGGGTGAGAACGACCCCTCTGCGAGACTTACGCAAAACCAGGATCAGGAGGCTCGATGAGCTCGTTCGCTGTACCGCTGGACGACGAACGCACCCAGCTCGAAGCCTTCATCGAGGAATACCGCGGCGCCATCGAGGCGACTCTCGACGGTCTCACCGAAGAACAGGCCCGCCGCCGGCTCGTCCCGTCGGCGACGACGCTGCTCGGACTGCTCAAGCACGTCACGTGGATGCAGCGGGTGTGGTTCGAAGAGTGCGTCGGGGGAACTTCCCGCCAGGAGCTCGGCCTGCTGCGGAATCCGGATGAATCCTTCCGGCTCTCGGACGAAGACACCGTCGCTTCGCTCACCGCGGCCCACCGGGAAGCCTGCGCCACGGCCAGGACGACGGTCGCGGACCTGCCACTGGACACCGTCGTGACCGGTCACCGGACCGGGCCGCGCACGCTCCACTGGGTGTACCTGCAGGTTCTGCGGGAGCTGGCCCACCACTGCGGACACGCCGACATCCTGCGCGAACAGGTACTCGCCGCCTGAGTCCTCCCTCTCAAAACCGCTCTCGCCGGCTTTCCCTCGCCACGACGTCGGGAAGGTCCGCCAGTCTGCGGAGGCCGTTGAGCGGCTGGCGCATCCGCGGATTGCCCCGGAGCCGATCGGCGTTGCGGTCGAGGAAAGCCCAATAACCGGCGGTGAACGGGCAGGCGTCGGCGCCCACGCGTTTCTTCGGGTCGTAGGTGCATCCGCCGCAGTGGTCGCTCATGCGGTGGATGTAGGCACCGCCCGCCGCGTACGGCTTGGTGCCGACGATTCCCCCGTCGGCGTATTGGCTCA
Organism: Amycolatopsis sp. lyj-90; assembly: GCF_046549035.1. Lineage (NCBI taxonomy): Bacteria > Bacillati > Actinomycetota > Actinomycetes > Pseudonocardiales > Pseudonocardiaceae > Amycolatopsis > Amycolatopsis sp. lyj-90. The sequence continues at coordinate 149,734 of NZ_JAJPWP010000001.1, read as the reverse complement.
TCCCGACCACGTTCGCAGGCATGACCCAGGGGAAGCCGTCGACGAACGCGGTGGCGAACCAGCCGGTGAGCTCGGCCGGGTCGTAGCCGCGCTGCAGGGCGTGGTTGCCCAGCACCATGAGCCGCTCGATGTGGTGGGCGTAGCCGCGGTCCCGCACCCCGGCGAGCGCGGTGCGGAGACAAGCCGCCTCGACCGAGTCGGCGTCGAGTTCCCGCCACCACCGCGGCAGCTTCCGGTGGGCGCGGAGTTCGTTCTTCTTGAGGTAATCCGGCCCCAGATGCCAGTAGAGATGCCAGATCCATTCCCGCCAGCCGAGGATCTGCCGGACGAAGCCTTCGACACTCGCCAGCGGCGCGGCGCCGGACCAATGCCTTTCCTCGGCACGACGGACGACGTCGAGCGGATCGAGCAGGCCGAGGTTCAGCGGTACCGACAGCAGTGCGTGCGACATCGCCCAGTCCGCGCTGAGCATGGCGTCCTGGTGAGGACCGAAAGTGGCCAGCCGGTGGTCCAGGAACCGGTCCAACGCCTGCTCCGCTTCGGCCTGGCTGACGGCGAACAGGCGTGGACCGTCGACACCGACAGGATGGATGTCGCCGTCCCGTTCCGCCCTGTCGAGGTCCGCGCGGACCTGCTCGTCCACTTCGTCCTCGACCGGGAAAAAGGGCGCGGCGACGGGCAAAGTCGATCGCCCCGGCGGGGGACGCCGGTTGTCGTGGTCGAAATTCCATTTACCGCCCGCCGGAGCACCGTCCGGTTCGAGCAGGACGCCGAACCGCCGGCGCTGGTCACGATAGAAGTCCTCCATCACGAACCGCGGCCGGTCCGCCGCCCAGGTCGCGAAGTCCTTTTTGGACCGCACGAATCCCGTTGTCGGCAAGACTTCCCCGACCAGGCCTTGATCCCTCAGACGCCGGACGAGCCCTTCGGCGGCATGCGATCCGGGTTCGTGCACCACGACCGGCCTTCCGAGCCGCCGCAGCCCTTCCGCATAGGTCGGCGCGTCGACGATCCGGGCCCGTTCGCCGAGATCCGCGGCGAGCCGCCGGATTCCCGCTTCGACCAAGTGGATCTTCTGCCGATGGAACGGGCGGCGCGCGAAAGCCGCGGTCGAGCGGATCAGCACCACCTCGCGGTCCCGGTTTTCGGCCGTGCCGTGAAAATGCGGCCCCAGCTGATCACCGAAGAGCCACAACGGTTCGGGTCCGCCCACACCAACTCCCGTTTATCGATTCACAATCGATGCGATTCTAGTCTCGGCCGGGAGTTCCTTCAGCGCGACACGAGCCACGATCGAGTGTGCGAAGCTCAGGCCTTCGACCGCTCGGCGGCGAGGTCCAGCGCGCCCGCCAGGTCGTCGACCCAGGGGGCGCCGCGGAGGTCGAGCCCCTCCCAGCCGGGCCCCGCGACCGCGACGGCGAAACCCTTGCGCTGCAGGCGCCGGCAAAGCAGGAGGTCGACGGTCGCCGGGGACATCGACCACAGCACGACGAGCGCCGGTTCGAGCCTGGCGACCATCCCGGCCGTGGTCTCCGCGGGCACCATGGGGCCGAGGTAGACGGCGGGGATCCCGGCCTCCACCAACGACGCGCGCAGGACTTCGACAGGCAGGCTGTGACGCTCCTCCGGGCAGCAGGCGACGAGCACCGGGCGATCCGTCCGAACGGCGGCGAACCGGGCGACGTAGCGCTGGAGCGCGAAAGACACCTCGGTGGTGAGCGCCCACTCGGACTCGAAACACACGTCACCCCGGAGCCAACGTCCGCCGAGATTCCGCAGGATCGGCAGCAGCACCTCGGTCCACATCTTCGCCGCGCCCATCACGTCGAGCGTTTCGTCCAGCAAGGCCGCGATGGCAGGGAATTCGAGGTCTTCCGAGGCCTGTTCGAGTTCGTCGACCCGCCGGTCCGGGGAAACCTCGGGAAGTGCTTCGTCCGCGCCGGAAAACACGGCCGCCGCCGCCTCGCGCGCCCGGATACCGCGTCCGATCAGTCGCTGCATGTGCTGGAGCCTGCGGACGTCGGCGTCGGAATAGCGACGATGACGCCCTTCCGCCCGCAACGACGGGCCGACGCCGTACCGGGACGCCCAGGTTCGGAGGGTCACCGGGGAAACTCCCAGCTCTTCGGCCACCATCCCGGGAGTCCACGCTCCCGCGGCGGCACTCATCTCGTCGACGTCCATCAACACCTCACGAATTTCAGGTGTAGTCCTCCCCCGCACGGGCGTGCACACCGTGATCAGCTTACGAGACTCCACGCAGGTGAGTACCCGGCGGCGCCTCGGCTCGACCGGGAGGGGCCGGTTCCACCAGGGCGCCACCGGGCTCACGGACCCGGCGCGAGGGGGAGGGTGGCCGGGCCCGCAGGGTGACCGAACGGCATGTCACCCTTGTTCACTGGTGTCGTCTTCGAAGCGCAGGCGATCCAAAACGATACACCAAATATGCAACGATTGCGAATCGAATCCGGACGTTCCGAAAAGCGACATCAGATGTCGTATTCGCTTTGGTACTTCTCGAGGATCGAAGAGGTCCGCCCACGCATTCGCTCCCTGGCACGGTCCCGGGCGATCTCTGCGATCTCCGCCGGTCCGTAGCCCAGCCAGCGCATGGTGTTGAGCGCGATGCTGATCACGTCCGTCGCTTCGCGCGCGGCCGCCCGGGAGTCGCCCTTGGCGAGGTGTTCGCGCATTTCCTCGTACTGGATCTCCGCCGCGCGGGAGAAGTGTTCGAAGGCCTTGGCGCGTATCTCGTCGTGCACTTCGTCCCAGGCGTTCCAGAAGCCCTGGAAGGGACCCAGATCCTCGGTCATCGTCGTCACCCTTCGGTTCACCTCTTCGCCGGCCCGCCTTCGTGACCAGTGACAAATCGCCGGGCCGCGTCGGCTCGCGATTCGTGAGCCATGACGACGACGCGGCCATTCGCATGACGGCAGGATCGCCATGGTCACAGATTCGGAGCAACGCGGAAGCAGTGGAGGCGGATACGTGAAGAAAAGTCAGCCGGCCAGGTTTTTCCGACATTTCCTGACCCTACTGGGAGTAGTACTCGCGATGGCCGTACTCGCGACCGGCACGGCATCGGCATCGGTGTCACCGGCCACCAAGCACTTGATCTCCCAAACGATCACGAACGACGCCCGCGGTACGGCGGGCATCGCGGCCACGACCTGCACGGCGAACCTCACCACCCCGGTCCGGGCCGGCGCCTCCGAGGTGGCCAGCGACTATTCGGTCACCTGTGATCAGGAGGTCACGGGCATCGCGGGCTTCGTCGCGATCTTCCGGGGGAACGAAAGCGCCCCGCTGGGCAACACCGTCGACCAGTTCAATTTCGGGACGATGGGCGGCGGCGAGCAAATCAAGCGGCCGTGCGCCAGCGGCCTCCTCTACGCCGCGATGCGCGCGGTGGTCATCTTCAAGACGGGCGAGCCGAAGATGATCGACCGGACGTTCTTCACCCCCGCTGCCCGCATCGCCTGCTGAGCACGCGGTACCCGGCGGGGACCCCGCAGGTCCCCGCCCTGTGGTGCACATTCCGCCGCGTTCCGGAACGGAGTTCGCGGAGCCGTAAGGTCTCCGAAAGGTCGGAACCCGCACCGGAAAGCCGCCGTCGGATCGCCGATTCAGATCCCGCACGGAAGGCGAATCCGATGACCTATCCAGGCAGGCCCGACCACCAGAACGCTCCCCAGTACTTCGGCACGCCACCGCGATCCGCCACCGTCAAGCCCGGTGTCGCCATCGGGATCCTGATCGCCGTGATCGCACTGACCGCTTTCTGCGTCACCGGTTTCGCCACGCCCGGATTCCTGCTCGGCAAGGGTTCCGGCCTCCTCCCGCCCGCTCCGTCGTCCAGCCCGGCCCCGACTTCCGCACCCACGAGCCGGACGAGCACCACGACCATCAGCCGCCCGACCCGCCCGAGGGTCACCGTCACCAGGCGTCCCGCCCCTCAACCGCCCGAGAAGGGGGTTCAGGTGATCACGGACTTCCTCGCCAAGATCGCCGTCGGCGACAAAGCGGGAGCGATCGCGCTGGCCTGCGAACAGCAGAAGAGGTTCATGGACGACAAGATCGATTCCCTGCTCCCGCCGGGCTCACGGGTCACGATCACCAAGATCGGCGGAACGTCCAAATTCGTCCTGGCAGACGTCGCCGGGACCGTCGAAAGCCGGCGGGCCAAGGGCACGGTGATCGCGGATCGCCGGGACGACGGGGATTTCTGTGTCACGACCTTCAGCATCCGTGACGCCTGAAGCTCAAGTGCCGGGTGCCTCCTCGATCGGGAAGTGGATCGGGCTGAGCAGGTATTGGGCGCGATCCGGCCGGGGCTCGTGGGACAGGACGGGAACGATGGCTTCCCGCATCGCGCCGATCAGCCCGAGAAGCTCTTCGCGGGAAAGCCAGACCGCGTGCTGGCGGTAGCCGACCAGGTCCGCGACCGGATCGGCCCCGTCCCGGTTCAGATAGGCGGTGAACTCGGCCATCAGGGCGGCCAGCGCGGTGGCGAAACTCCGCTGGAAGTCCTCGGTGGTCGCCGATGCGAGGGCGTCGGGATCGATGGCCGCCCGATCCTGACGGAGCCGGTAGCCGCGCTCGACGGCACCTCGCACCCGGCGTTCCTCCACCACTTCCAGGACGCCACCCGTCTCCAGAAGGTCGACATGCCGATAGACCATCGCCTTCGAGGCGTCGGGGACGCGCGCGCAGAGCTGTGCCGTCGTGAGCACTCTCGTGGAGATGGCACTGGGGCCCACTCTCGTCACCACCGCGACCACGATCGTCCAAATGCTGCGCGACGAACACTTCGCCGAGGTCGCGGTGCTCTTCGCGCCACCGTTGCGTGCGGTCGTCTCGACCGACGCGCTCCGAGCCGCGTGGACGGCCGAGATCGGCAAACGCGGATCCGTCACCAGCCGTGGCGGGAACCCTGACCAGGCCGACGGAGCCCGGCAGCCGGGCAGGCGTGGTCCTGCTTCCCGGCGGCGGCCCCTTCGACCGGGACGAGACCAGCGGGCCGAACAAGCCACTCAAGGACCTGGCCTGGGGTCTCGCCTGCCGGGGCGTGACGACGCTGCGTTTCGACAAGATCACCCACACCCGGCGTGACGCCGCGAGCGTTCCCGGCTTCACGATGTCCGACGAATACGTGCCGCACGCCGCGGCCGCCGTGCGCCTGCTCCAGCGAGAGTCCACTGTGGACAGCGAGCGGGTCTTCGTCCTGGGCCACAGTATGGGCGGGAAGGTCGCGCCGCGGGTCGCCGCCGCCGAGCCCTCCGTCGCGGGATTGCTCATCCTCGCGGGCGACACCCAGCCGATGCACCATGCCGCGATCCGGGTCGCCCGCCACCTCGCGACCGTGTCCCCGGCGCTGCTCGGCCAGGACGCCGTCGACCTGTTCGTCCGCCAGGCCGCGAACGTCGACAGTCCCGGCCTCTCCCCCGCCACACCGGCCGCGGACCTGCCTTTCGGCTTTTCCGCGTCGTATTGGCTCGATCTCCGCGGCTACGATCCCGTCGCGACCGCGGCGGCACTGGACAAGCCCATGCTCATCCTCCAAGGCGGTCGCGACTACCAGGTGACCGTCGAGGACGATCTGTCGCGCTGGCAGGCGGGCCTCTCGGATCGCCCGGACGTCACGATCCATGTCCACGCCGCCGACGACCACCTGTTCTTCCCCGGCACGGGACCGTCGACACCGGCCGACTACGAGAAGCCGAACCACGTCGACCGCGCGGTCGTCGACGACATCGCGGACTGGCTGGACGAGACGCGCTAGCGGCTTCAGGACCCGTCCAGGAGATCCAGCTGTTTCTGCACCCGGCCGGACTCGTCGTTGCGCAGCTGGGATTGGTACGCGCGCAGCGCCTCGAGCCACGTCTCGCGCGCTTTGTCCTTGTCCCCCAACGCGGCATGGGTGCGGGCGATGTTGTCCAGAGTGTCCGCTGCCGCGTAGCTCGCGCCGAGTTCGCGGCGGAGACTGAGCGTCTGCTCGAACCGCGTGAGCGCCTTGGCGTGATCACCGGTGGCGAAGGCGAGTTCGCCGAGGGTGTTGAGAACGGCCGCTTCTCCCAAGGGGGACGCATGTTCGCGAAAGAGGGCGAGTGCGGCCTCGCACGCACTCTCTCCCCGGGATTCTTGGCCCAGTTTGATCGCGAAGGACGCGATCATGGTCAGCGCCCACGCTTCGCGGATCGGCCTGTGCGCTTCCCGGTACAGCGACATCGCCTGCGTGGCGTGGTCCAGCGCTTTCGCCAGTTCTCCTTGACGGGCCCACATGTACGCGGCCGCGTGGTGCGTGGGGGCGCGGTGCACGGCATCCAGACCGTCGACTCCGGCGAGAGCGCGCCTGCCGTGTTCGAGCGACTTGGCGTGGTCGCCCTGGCGCGAGTAGGCGTGGAGCAGCATCTGGTTCGCCAGGGTCAGGGGCAGCGGTTCACCCAGTTGCTCGGCCGCGGCCAGCCCCGTCTGCCAGACGGCGACATCGGAATGGACATGCCCTTTCCACCAGTGAAAACCGTGCAGTCCCCAGGCCAGCTGCCAGACGGGCGGAAGCCATCGGCGTTCGAGAGCCGCCTGCTGGACGGAGATGAGGTTGAGGTGTTCCGCGGTGAACCACGCGAGCGCGTCTTGCGGACTCCGCACGGGGCGTGGTGCACAGCCGTCTCGAGGGGCAGGCAGTTCGATGGACTGGCCGTCCGGATCGAGCAGGAGATCGGCGGCGTGCGCGGTGTGCACGTAGAAGTCGACGAGCCGGTGCAGCGCGTCGCCCTGCGCGGTCCGGTCGGGCCGCCGGTCCGCCCGCTCGGCGGCGTACAGCTTGACCAGGTCGTGCATCCGCCAGCGGCCCGGAACATGCTGGTGGATCAGGGAAGTCCGTTCCAATGCCTGCAGCTCCGCGGAAACGCGGCCGGCGGGCGCGTTCAGCAGATTGGCGGCGGCCGCGAGGTCGATGTCGACCACCGGGGCCACTCCCAGCAGTTCGAACATCTTCGCCTGGTCGTCGGAGAGCGCCGCGTACGACCAGGACAGGACCGCGGGCAGGCTGGCGGCCGGGTCGCCTTCGTCGAGCGCGCCCAATCTGGTGGTCGCGTCGCGCAGTTCGGCCGCGAGGACGGCGAGTGGGAAGTCGCGGTGTGCCTCGGCGCGACCGGCGACGATGCTCAGCGCCAGGGGGAACCCGCCGCAACAGGACAGGAGCTCGTCGACCGCGTCGGGTTCGGCGTTCAGCCTGCCCGTGCCCAGTCGCATGGCGAGCATTTCCCGCGCTTCGGTGTCGGAGAAGACGTCCACGGGGATCGGGCGCGCACCGTGGGCGGTGACGAGGCCCGCGAGCCGGTCCCGGCTGGTGATCACCACCGTGCAGCCGGGACTGGCGGGCAGGAGCGGGACGACTTGTTTGGTGTCACGGGCGTTGTCCAGCACGATCAGCATCCTCTTGTCCGCCAGGATGCTCCGGTACAACGCGGACTGCGCCTCCAGTTCGGCGGGCACCCGCGCCGGGTCGACCCCGAAAGTGTCCAGAAAGGCCTGCACCACGGCGCTCGGCGACAAGGGCTGCCCCTCCGGCGCGAACCCGCGCAGGTCGACGAAGAGCTGTCCGTCCGGGAACAGGTCGAGATGCTGGTACGCCCAGTGCAGGGCGAGCCAGGTCTTGCCGACGCCCCCGGTACCGAAGATCGCGGAGATCACGATCGTCGTGGCCTCCTCCGCCGCGTCTTCCAGTACCGAGGTGAGGACGGCGAGTTCGTCCACGCGGCCGGTGAACGAACGCGGCGCCGCGGGCAGCTGCCGCATTTCCGGCTCGCCGCGACCACGCGACGCCGCGAGATACGTGAGATCGGCCGGGTACTGATGGTCCGGCAGCCAGATCCAGCCGATCGCCGACGTGTCTTTGACCTGGACGCGGGCGGGCCGGAACGTGGCCGGATCGATCACTTCGCTATTGCGCACCACTTCGTCGAAGAACCACTTCGAAACGATCACCGCGAGCACGCCCTCGGATCGGGCGAGCGCGGTTCTGAGCGGGGCCGCGTCCAGTAACCGGAATGCGAAATTGACCGATTCCGCAGTCGCGCCGTGGTCGTCGTAGACGATTTCCCCGGCATGCAACGCCATGCGCACCCTGATTCGTTGTTCGGCCGGGTGCGCGACGTTGTGCAGCGTCAGTCCGGCCGCCAACGCATTCGGCAGCAACTCGATGAAGGGCGCCTTCGGAATATGCGACGGCGCGAGCACGAAAACGCCGTCGCCTCGGTCCTCGTGATGACATTCCGACCAGGGCGCGCCCGCCACCTCGAAACCCTGGGACAAGGCGCTGTACAAGGCTTCGCGGACAACGAGCTGATGCGGCGTTGTCCTGCGCAAGTCCGTGAACGCCTCGACATCCACGATCACGATCGTCCGATGTACCGCCTGCTGACGGCGCTCCATCTGGTACCTGTCCCCTCACGGCGACTCTGCCGATTCCCTGCTTCGAAGGTACCACCGCGAGGGACGAAGAGAACGCACCGGAATTCAAGGCCGGCGGAGCGGAACACAATTCGAACTCGTTGTCTTCAGCGAGCGATCGAGAGGGCGAAAGGGGCAAATCCGTCGGCCCGGATGACGTGCGGTACGAACAGGACCGCGGCTTCGGTGGCCCGCGCGGTTTCGATTCCACCGAGGTCCGTGATCCACTCCGGACGCCAGCCGAGGTCCGTGAGCAGTCGTTTTACCGTTTGCTTGGCCTGCGGGTCCTGACCGGAAAGGAACGCGGTGGGCGGCTGGGTCAGCGAAGCGGGCGCGGTCATCACCGAATACAGCATCGTGTTGAGGCTTTTGACGACACTGGTGTCGGGAAGCGCGTCCTGAAGGTGCTCCGCGAGACTCGAGCCGGGGTAGAGCAGACCGGCGGGCAGTCCGTCCGGTCCTTCGGTGGTGGCGTTGGAGACGTCGACGAGGATCTTGCCCCGCAGTTGTTCTCGCAGCGCGGCCAGCCGCTCGAGGGAATCCGCGCCCGGCGTGGCGTTGATGACGATCTGCGCCTTCTGAGCCGCTTCGGCGGCGGCACCCGGTGTGCTGTCCGCAGCGGACACCTCGTGTCCCGCCTTGACGAGTGCGGCGGCGAGAGTGCCTCCGACGCGGCCCTTTCCCAGTACGGCGATCATCTTTACTCCAGTTTTGTAGGTTGTGGACGGTCAGCGGGAAAGCGTGGCGACGGCTTCGGCGTGCACACCGGGCGCGGCGGCCAGGAAACTCCCGCTCGCGGGGCTCCAGGGGTGGCCTTCGGCGTCGGAGATCCGGCCGCCGGCCTCGGCCACGAGCAGCGCCCCGGGAAGCAGGTCGGCGCGAGCGCCGGCGAACTGCCAGAAAGCGTCGACGCGACCGGCGGCCACGTTCAGCAGGTGCAGCGTCGCGGGAACGGAAGTACGCACCACGAGCGCTTCACGAAGCATCGCGGTGATCGAGGAGCCGACGCGCCGCACGACCGCTTCGTCCTCGTCCGGCCTGGCCTGGCTGGTGGCGACGAGGCTCAAGCCCAGGTCCGCGGTGTCGGACACGCGCAGCGGCAGGCCGTCACGCCAGGCTCCGCCGCCCGCGAGCGCGGTGTGGGTCTCGCCGGTCAGCGGCTGATGGACCGCGGTGAGCACCGGCTGGTTGTCGCGTACGAGAGTGGCGGTGACCGCCCATTCCGGCAGGCCGTGCAGATGGTTGATGTTGCCCTCCACCGGATCGACGACCCACCACTCGCCGGAAGGCAGCACGCCGCCGTCGAGTTCCTCCTCCACCCATTGGGCGTCCGGGCGCAGGCTCGTGAGGCGGGGGCGCAGCACTTCGAGGGCCGCTGCGTCGTTGGCGGCGAGGACGTCCATCAGTTCGTCGCGGGTCCGGTAGCGGGCCACCTCTCCGAAGCGCTCGAGCAGGACCGCGCCTGCCGCACGCGTGGCCGTCGCCGTCTGGGCGAGGAGATCTGTTCCGGGCATGACGGTTTTCCCATCCTGAGCAAGGGTCTCGGGGGTCGATCGGCCCCTCACTCACGAAGGTAGGTGCGCATTCAATTAACAGCAACTGCATGTTAGGCACGGTTAAGATGATTCTCATGCACTTGGATCTGAACCTGCTGTCGTCGCTCGACGCCTTGCTCGAAGAAGGCAGCGTGGCCGGGGCGGCCGAGCGCCTGCACGTCACCGCGCCCGCGATGAGCCGGAGCCTCGGCCGGATCCGGCGCACGACCGGGGATCAGATCCTGGTGCGCACCGGGCGCACGATGACCCCGACGCCCTACGCGATCGCCGTCCGGCAGCAAGTGCACGAACTCCTCCAGGAAGTCCGCGGCGTACTGGCACCGAGCCGCGAACTCGACCTCACGACGCTCGAACGCACCTTCACTCTCCGTTGGCACGATTCGCTGGTCGCCCTCGCGGGCCCGGCCCTGCTCAGGGCCGTGCGCGACCAGGCACCGGGCGTGCGCCTGCGTTTCATCGCGGAATCGAGCACCGACACCCCGGGGCTACGCCGCGGCGAGGTCGACCTCGAGGCGAACGCGGGCCACCCGGCCACGCCCGACATCCGTGCCGAGAAGGTGGCGGAAACCCGCCACGTCGTCGTCGCGCGGCAAGGACACCCGCTCACCGCCGCGCAGTACGCCGCGGCCGAGCACGTCACCGTCTCGCGGCGCGGAAGGCTCGAGAACACCCTCGACGAGGCTCTCGCGCAGCTCGGGCTCACCCGGCGCGTGGTGGCGTCCGCCCCCACCGAGGCGGCCGCGTTCGCTTTCGTGCGTGGCGGGGACTTCCTCGCCACGGTCCCCGAATCCACCGCCCGCTCGGCGGCCGCAGACCTCGGTCTCGCCCTGCTCCCGCTCCCCCTCGAACTGCCGCCTGCCGCGGTGTACCTGTCCTGGCACCAGCGTTACGACACCGACCACGCACACCGCTGGCTGCGCGATCTCGCCCGGACAGCGTTCGCCGACGCCGGCTAACGGATCAGGCCCGCGGCACGCAGCTCGGTCCAGACCTGCGCGGGAACCTCCACGGCGAAGGACTCCAGGTTGCGCCGCGCCTCCTCCGCGGACCGCATCCCCACCGCGATACCGGCGACAGCCGGATGCTGCAGTGGGAAGGCCATGGCGACCTGAGGAAGCGTCACGCCGTGCGCCTCGCACACATCGGCGATCCTGTTCGCGCGCCCCAGAACATCCGGTGTCACGGCCTCGTAGTCGAAGTACGCTCCCGCGTCCGGCCGCGGGACGGCGAGCAGCCCGGAGTTGAAGATCGACGCCGCGATCACCGAGACCCCGCGGTCCTCGCAAGCGGGCAAGAACGTGTCGAGCGCGCTGTGATCGAGCAGCGTGTAGCGGCCGGACTGCATGACCACGTCGACATCCGCTTCCCGCACCAACGTGGTCAGCATGGCCGTGTCGTACATACCGGCGCCGATCGCGCCGACGACCCCTTCCGACCGCAGCTCCGCGAGCGCCGGATAGCCCTCGCGCAAGGCGTCGTCGAAGAACTCCTCGGCGTCGTGCAGGTACAGCACGTCGATCCGGTCCAGGCCCATCCGCTCCAGCGAGTCCTCGACACTGCGCCGGATCCCGTCACGAGTGAAGTCGCGTACGCGGGAATGTGTTGCGGGAACGTGGAAACCGGCCGGATCCAGCTTCCCGCCCGCGTCCTGCGGCACCAGCAGTCTGCCGACCTTCGTCGACAGGACGAAGGAATCACGCGGCCGCCCGCGCAGGAATTCACCGATCCTGCGCTCGGAATGCCCGATCCCGTAGTGCGGAGACGTGTCGTAGTACCGAATCCCGCCGTCCCACGCCGCGGCCAGCGCCCCGGCGGCCGTCTCGTCGTCCAGCGGCGCGAACAGCCCGCCCAGCGGCCCGCCGCCGAACCCCAGCCGCGTCACTTCGACGCCGGTGTTCCCCAGTCGTTTCGTTTTCATCCCCGGCCCGTCTCCCTTGATCGGCTCGCGGGCCACGTTGCCATAGTGCGGCGATCTTCACCTCAGGTTTTCGAGTGGGGCTAATCCCCCGTACCGCGATGAACCTCGCAGTCCGGATTCGGGCATTCGGCCGCGTGCCGCGCATTCCAAGCCGCGAGCATCGAGTCGTGCCGCCGGCTGAAGTCCGCGTCCCGCCGCGCCTGCCACACCGACGGGGCCACCCTGCTGACGACGAGGAGTTCGTGGGGCGCGTAGTCGTTGTTCGTGCCGGTCACTTCGAGCCCGGCGGCGGTGAGGATCTTCCGGATCGCCTCGGCCATCGCCTCGCCGATCGTGGACAACAGCCGCGAGAACTCCGCGCATTCCTCGCCTTCCCGATGCGGGTCTTCGGCCCAGGCCTGCTGGCTCGCGTCGAGGAGGACTTGGTGTTCCCGCCAGTCGACGAGCACGCCGTGCAAGTCCGGCAGGTCGACCGTCACGACCGCCCCCGCGGTGCCAGTCGGATGCTCACCGGGAGCGACCGGCAGCCCGGCTGCCGCCAGCTCGGCCTGGACGATGTCGCGCAAGGTCTCCAACCGAAACCGTCGGTCGGGTTCGATTCCAGCGGGTGTTTCCGTCATGCCGCCATCTTCTCCGGCACCACCGACAAAATCACCGCGGTCCCCAGTCCGCGCAGGACACGACCTCGAATCCCCGGCTGGGGAAGACTGCGTCGACGAAGAAGTCGTGGATCGCCGTGTCGCCGTCGGCGCACCCGTCGCGCAGCACGGTCACGTGGTAGCCGCGGTCCGCCGCGTCGTAGCACGTCGCGGCCACCATCGCGCTGGTCGCGACCCCGGCGATCACGACGGTGTCGACGCCCCGGGAGCGGAGCACGAGATCGAGATCGGTCCCGGCGAACGCGCTGGCACGGCGTTTCACCACGACGACGTCTTCGGCGGCGACCGGCAGGGTGAGCTCGGTCCCGGCCGAGCCCTCGTGGAAGGTGTCCCCGGCGTCGTGGAACGACTTGAACAGCGCGTTGCCCGGCGGCAGGTCGGCGCCGTTGCCCCGAAGCGCGAAGTGGACGAACACCACGAGAGCGCCTGCCTCGCGAGCGCGGGGCAGCAGGTCCGTGAGTGGCGGCAGTACTCGCTCGGCGAACGGGTAGTTGCCCGTGATGCCTCGCTGGAGGTCCCCGATGATCAGCGCGGTGGTCATGACGGGAAGTTACCCGAACGTCCGTATCTTGAGGAGAAGGGCAACGTGGCGTGCTCGCGGGCGGGTCGCGCCGAGCCTTCGGCGTCGCGGATCTGGTCGGCCGAGAGCCAGCCGCATCCTGACCGTCCACAGAGGACACCGTTAGGCAAGCAAAAGTCCGATTGATGCCCATATGTACGCTTTGCAACAAGGGTCGTGAGTGGCAATGCGCGTTCTAACCCTCTTTATCACTCACGACCCCCACGAGAACCGCACATATAGTCATCAACCGGACATGTAGTCGCCAGAGAGTGTCCCTTGTGGACACTCGGGGAACGACCGGCGCCCGCTGGCCAGTCCAGAGCCATGCCGTGAAGGCCACCCTCGGCCTTGAAGCCAGCGAAGGGGCCCTTAATCACAGAGGCTCGATCACGCCACATTTGACCTACCCCCCAATAGAACCCGAAACGCCACTCACGACCAACCCGACCTCCATGAGCGCCACACCAGCTTTCCGGGGTGTCGCGAAAGCCACTTTCGGGACGTCCGATGTCCCGAAAGTGGCTTTCACGACACCGCCGCTCGGCATCGGACGCGACGAAAGACGCCTTCATCCCGTCTCCGGCCTCGCCCACGAACACGCCACCTTGATTTACCCGAACGTCCGTATACAACCGGCCTCGCGACTGGCTAGCCTCCGCGAGTGAGGATCAAGAGTGTGCTGCTCGCCGCACTGGTGACCGTCGGCATCGTGGTTCCCCCTCCCCCACTCGCGCCGGCCGCCGCCGAGGCGGACCCGTCGGCCTGGGTCGCGCCGCTCAGCACCCGCGGCCGCTACATCGTCGACGCGACGGGCAACCGCTTCAAGTTGAAGTCCGCCAACTGGCACGGCGCGAGCGGTACGTGGACCGGATCCGGCGACGTGAACGACCCGGCCGCCCACCACGCCGGTGAGATCGCCTACCAGACCCCGCTCGGGCTGGACCGGGCCTCGATCGACACCGTCATCGACGGACTGGCGGGTCTGGGCCTGAACAGTGTCCGGCTTCCCTTCTCCAACGCGATGATCCACGACACCACTCCGGTTCCCGCTCTGCCTGCGAACCCGGAGCTGCGCGGCCTGACCCCGCTGCAGGTCTACGACCGCGTCGTCGCGCGGCTGACCGCACGCGGCTTCGCCGTGATCCTCAACAACCACACCACGACCTCACGCTGGTGTTGCGGTCTCGACGGCAACGAGCGCTGGAACACCGCGCAAACCGAGCAGCGGTGGCAGGACGACTGGCTGTTCATGGCCCGCCGCTACGCCGCGAACAAGCGGGTGGTCGGCGCCGACCTGTACAACGAGGTCCGCCGCAACGTGTTCGACGATCCCAACTGGGGCTGGGGAAACGGCACGGATTGGCAGCGCGCGAGCCAGCACGTGGCCGACCGCATCCTGACCGAAGCCAATCCCGATCTGCTGCTCATCGTCGAAGGGATCAACTGGACCGGACTGCCCGTGGACGGCCTTCCCCACGGACGGCCCACGCTCGAGCCCGCACGCACGCTCTCGCATACGCTCGTGGACTCCGGGAAACTGGTCTACGCCGCGCATTTCTACGGCTACACCGGTCCGAACCATTCGGGAGCGACCGGCACCGGCGAGACCCACGACCCGCGCTACCGGGATCTGTCGCCCCAGGAACTACGCGATGTCCTTTACCGGCAGGCGTTTTTCGTTTCGGCGGAGACCGGCAAGCATTACACCGCGCCGCTCTGGATCAGCGAGTTCGGCGAAGGCAGGCACACCACCGATCCGGCGAGCCGTGCCTGGTTCGAGAACTTCGTCGGCTACCTCGCCGAGACCGATACCGACTTCGCCTATTGGCCCGCGGTCGGTTTCCACGAAGGCGGCGGGGGCAACGGGTGGGCGTTGCTCTCGTGGGACACCGGCGGCCGCCGTGCCGACGTGCTCGACGGCACGGACTGGCGTGGCCCCGCTTGGCGGCGCCTGGTGAACTCGCCGTCCCGCACCGGGCAGATCCCGGCGACCGAGCGCTGGTCGATGCTCACCCTCGACCACGCCGATTTCCAGGCCTCCCGCTCGGTCCGCGCGATGGCGGACTGGAATCCGGGCGCACGCAAGGGTGCCTGCCCCGACGGCCAGCGGCTCACCGGGCTTTCCCATACCGGCAACCGGGGTCTGTGCACCGGCGCGCTCGCCGTTCCGGCCGGGTACGCCGTGGTCCGCGGAGAGACCTATGTGGACACTGACTGGGCGTCCGGCTACACCAAGGTGCAATGCCCGCCCGACCACGCCGCCGTCGGCTACAGCGTCACCGGCTCGGCGTTCTCCGCCCTCCTGTGCGGCCGGTCCGCCACTCCGCTGGGCCGCGCCGGACGGACGGTCTGGTTCGACCGCGGTGACAACCGTCCGTCCGGGACGCCCGGCGGCGACTTCGCGTCGGGCCACTACAAGGGTCAGTGCGCACCGGGCGAATACGTCGCCGGCGTCGCGTACACCGGCCGCGTCGGCTCGAACCGCACCCCCGACGCGCTGCTTTGCCGCGCCTGAGCGATCAGGCGACGAAGATACAGAACGGATGCCCCGCCGGATCCGCGTAGACGCGCAGTGGTTCGTCCGGGTCGTCGCTGCGGTCGAGCAGCAGGCGCCCGCCGAAGTCGAGGACACGGCCGTGCTGCGCGTCGAGTTCCTCGACCGAGTCCACGGTCAGGTCCAGGTGCAGTTGCTGGGGAATCGGCTCGGCCTCCGGCCAGCTCGCTTCGGGCAGCCGATCGACCTGCTGGACGGCGAGTTGCGTCCCGCCCTGGGGATTCCTCAGTACCAGCCAGTCTTTGCCGCGCTCGTCCTCGACGCCGGGCGGTGGCGACTCGTCGCCGGGGCGGTAGTTCCACACCAGCAGACGCCGGTAGAACTCCGCCAATGCGCGGGCATCGGTGCCGTCCAGCACCACCTGACGGAACGTCGGACCTCGCTCAACCATCCCGATCACCTCCGGATCGCACGGTAGCGCGTCGATCGAGAACGGTGAGAACCTCCTCGCACCAGCGGATGTTCTCCTGCTCGAAGGCGATGCCGCGGGCGAGGGTCAGATACGGGCCGACACGAGGCGAGGCGACGAGGAACTCCGCCTCGGTGGACTCACCGAGCAGACGGTCCCGGAGCCGCTCGAACCGCTTGAGCTTCGTTTCGGCGGTGGCCATCCTGTCCGCGACGGCCCGCCGGATCGCCTCGTCATCGCCCGCTTCGACGGCCTGGATCTGCACCAGCAGTTCGTCGCGGATCGCCGTCGGCTTCGGCGCACGCGTGGTGAAGCCGGCGAGTTCGGCCGCGCCGTCGTCGGTCAAGGAGAACAGCCGTTTGTTCGGCCGTCGCCGCTGTTCGACGACACGTGCCGTCACGAGGCCCTGCGTCTCCATCTTGTCCAGCTCCCGGTAGAGCTGCTGAGGCGTCGCGGTCCAGAAGTTGGCGACCGAGGCGTTGAAGCTCTTCGCCAGGTCGTAGCCCGAAGACTCGCCTTCCAAGAGCATCGCGAGGATCGCGTTCCGCAGCGCCATGACCCGATGATAGTCACCAGCGGATTAGTCGCAAAGTTGACTAGTCACTTTGATGGACACCGGTGCGGTGATCACCTACGCTCGGCGTCATCTACTCAACAAGTTGACTATGAGGTGAGCGTCATGACCACGTTCCGTCAGGCCGTCGAAGCGAAGGACGCCGCCGCGATCGAGGCGCTGCTCGCCGACGACGTGGTCTTCACCAGCCCGGTGGCGTTCAAGCCCTACCAGGGCAAGGCGATCACCGCCGCGATCCTGCGCGGGGTCCTGCGCGTGTTCGAGGACTTCCGCTACGTCCGCGAGATCCAGGACGGCGCTCACCACGTCTACGAGTTCGAAGCGACGGTCGACGGGCTTCAGATCAACGGGTGCGATCTCCTGACCTTCGACGACGACGGCAAGATCGCCGACTTCAAGGTGATGGTCCGGCCACTGCGGGCCGCGGAGGCGCTCGCGGGGCGCATGGGTGCCCAGTTCGAGGCCATCAAAGCGGACGCGCTCGGCTGAGCGCGCCTACTTCTCCTGCCGTCGCACCATTTCGGCGATCCAGGCGGGCGCGAACGGCGACGTGCAGTTCGGCGGGGTCGGATAGTCCTTGAGCACCTCCAGGCGCTCGCCGATGTCGATCGCCCGGGCGCGGTACCCGGCGTGCTCGATCCCGATCTGCGCCAGGCAGTGGTTCATCGCCCACTGCAGGCGATCCGGCGCGTCTTTCATCCCCGATTCGATGATGTCGAGCAGTCGCGTGAGGTCGAGGCCCTCGGGTTTCTTCGCCACGCGGTCGGTGGTCAGCGCCCAACCCGCACTCGCGACCACGGGATCCGGATCCGCGAACCAGGCCAGGCGCAGCTCTTCGGCGTGCGGATTCTTCTTGACCACATAGTTCACGAGCCAGTCGTGCACCTTCGGAGTGCGCGCCTCGCGCACCATCCGGTCCAGGTCCTCGCCTTCGAACGCCTTCGGACGGCAGATCAAGAGCGCGAGCAATTTCGCCGCGGTGTCGTCCGTTTCCCAGAGTTCGCGCGCCAGCTCTTGCTGTGTCTTCAGCCGCTTCGCGAGCGCACGCAGCTTGCCGAGGTTCACGCCGTGGTCGTCACCGTGTCTCTCGTTGACTTCGCGTGCCCGCGGGTCCTCGAGCGCGGCCAGTTCGGCCAGCACCTCGTCCCTCGTCGTACCGGTCACGTAACCCTCCCGTCTCGGCGCGTGAGATCCAGCCTAAGGAAGCGGGCCGATGACCGGCCCGGCAGCGCTCATCCGGCGTGCCGGGCCGCGGGACTGCTACGGTTGGCTCGTCGCGGTTCAGACACCAGCCGCCGGGCCCCCTTCTTTGGGTCCGGCATGCCTTCTGGCTCAAGCCGGACCCCATACCGGCAAGGAGTCAACTTGACCGACTATCGCGCACCAGCCTCCGATCCACCCCGACCGGCCCGGAGATTCGTGTCCCCGCTCGACATCTCGGTCACCGCTTCCGGCACCGACACGGTGGTCACCGTTTCCGGCGAAATCGATCTCGCCGTCTCGGACGGCGTGCGACGGGCCTTGGAGGAAGAACTCCGGTTCACGCCCGCGGCGCTGATCGCGGACCTGTCCGCCGTCACCTTCTGCGATTCGTCCGGTTTCACGGCCCTCGTCCAGATCCGGGCGAAGACCGAAGAAGCGGGCATCCCCTTCATCCTGGTCACCCAGGAACGAGCCCTGCTGCGCCCGATGTCGCTTCTCGGCCTCGACGCCGTCTTCAACGTGCACCCGACCATCGATTCGGCACGGGACGCGCTCGTTCGCTGACAAGCTGTCATGATGGCTGGTTGTGACGGGTGACAAGGATCCAGGATTCCGCATCGGCGGACGTCCGCTGGCGGAACGGCTGACCGAAGTCCTGCCGTCGCTCGCGAAGACGGTGCTCTCCGAGATCGTCTCCCGGATCCCGGAATACGGCCTGTTGCCCGCCGAGGAACTCAGCGGTGACATCACGCATGTGATCGAACAGAACCTGCGTTCGTTCATCGACACCCTGCGCACCGGGGCCACCCCGGCACGGGAGGAACTCGACTTCCTCCGCGAATCGGCCGCCCGGCGCGCGGAAGAGGGTATCCCGATCGACATCGTGCTCACCGCCTATCACGTCGGCATCCAGGTGGTCTGGGCGTCGCTGACACCGGACGCGCGCCCGGAGGAGGTCGCCGACGTCCTGGCCGTCAACGCGCTGACCCTGCGCTACCTCGAGGTGGTCACCCCCGCGGTCGGCGCGGGATACCTCGACGAACGCCAGACGATGTTCGACGACGAGCGTTCGGCACGGCACACGGTGCTGTCCGCCCTGCTCGACGGCGACCCCGCGGACGTCGCGGCCGGGCAGGCGGGCCTGCGCCTGCCACCGTGCTACATCGTCCTCGCCGCGACGGTCGGTGCGCATCCCGACGAAGAGGCCAACGGCGTCGATCCGCTGGTCGCCGGGCGCCGGAAGCTCCGGCGGCTGCGGGTCGAACTGGAGCGGCAGATCCGGGGCACCGTGCTGACCTCGCTCACCCCCGAGGGCGGCATCGCCTTGCTGCCGCACGAAACACCGGCCGACGAACTGTCCCCACACGACTGGGCGCGCCTGGAGCGGGTCCTCACCGACGTCGCCCGCACGGCGGGCGCGGAGGTCATCGCCGGAGCCGCCGCGACAGACCCGGCCGGGGTGCCCGCCGCGGCGAAACTCGCGCAGGAGGTACTCGCGGTCGCCGCCGGATCCGGTCGGCCACCCCGGCTGTACCGGCTCGACGACGTGCTGCTCGAATACCAGCTTTCCCGCCCCGGTCCGGCCCTCGACAGGCTGGCTGCCCGGCTGGAACCGTTGGGCGGCAACGAAGAACTCCTTCAGACGCTGGAGACCTTCCTCAGCCGCGGCGGACGGCGGCAGACCGCCGCGGTCCTCCACGTCCATCCCAACACCGTCGACTACCGGCTGCGCCGGATCGCCGATCTCACCGGGCTGGATCCCACCCGGCTCGAGCACATCGCCCTGCTGAGCGCGGCTCTTTCGGCCCGGTCCGCCAAAGGCGGCTGATGTTCCCCATGTCGCATCTGAGTCGCTGAGCGTCTCGAATGCGACATGGGGAACCGGACCGGGATCAGCCCGCCGCCCGCACGATCGCGGCGCCGAACACCGCCATCCCCTGCGCGTTCGGATGCAGCGGGGCCGCGGCGTGCGCCGGGATCAGGCCTTCGAGGTACCGATCGCGCGGGGCGGCGCAGATGTCGTGCCCGATGGTGAGCGCGGCGAAGTCGACGAACGTGGCGCCGCGGGCCTCGGCTTGCTTCCGGGCGGTGGAGCTGATCAGGTCCATCACGCTCTGCAGGTAGTTCGCGTCCCGCGCCCAGACCGGCTGCACGGGGTAGCAGCCGTTGCGCCGGACATAGGTGCCGTACCCGGTGACGAGGATCTTCGCGTGCGGCGCCCGCACCCGGATCTCGTCGAGCGCGGCGCCGAATTTCGGGGCCCACGCCCGGATCGAGTCGCCCAGCGGGTCCTTGCCGCCCGCGGTGAGCCGGTCCGCGCACGAGAGCCCGGCCGGTTCGGGCAGGAGGTTGATGCAGCTGAGCGCCTGCTGGAACAGTCCCGAATCGTTGGCGCCCATGGTGATCGACACCAAACCCGTCGACGGCTTGAGTGCGTCGAGCTGCGGAGCGAGGATGCCGAACCGCCGGTTCGCGAGATCGGCCGTCACCGCTCCCGAACACGAAACGTCGGTCAGTTCGGCCCCGAGTGTCTTCGCGGCGAGAGCCGGGTAGTCGTGATCCGAACGCAGGCACAGCAGATTGGGATCCTGGTTCGGGACGAGCGGCCCGGCCGCGGCCGAATCGCCGAGGGCGACGTACTCCAGCCTGGCCGCCTCCGCCGGGATCGCCACCGCGGTCACCGCGATCCCCGCCGCCAAAGCCACCAAACCCGCCCTGAACCGCCTGCTCGGCCTCATGCCGCCTCCAACGTCGTTGTTGTTACCGCGCGGTAATGTGTCTTCACATCTTGCGCGGGGCGAGGCGGTGCGGAGGTGGGGAATTCCCCAGACTTGCCGGGACGTCGTTGTGACGCGTCACCAAGGACGTCCGCAGGGGCGAAGTACCTGATGACAACGGACGCTTGAAGATCCGCCCGAACGGGTACTCACCGTTTGCCGGAGGTGAGGACCGATGTCGCACGCACAGCAGGGAAACGGCCCCGTGGTGACCGGATTCGACGGCTCGCCGGAGGCCCGCCGCGCCGTCGCCTGGGCGGTCGCCGAGGCGAAGACCCGCGGACGCGGCCTGGTGCTGGCGTACTGCGTCAAGGATCGGTTGCCACCGCCGGGTTCCGACCCCGTCGCGGCCCCGCTCACGCAGGTCGTCCCGGAGGCTGCCGGCGAACCCGCGGGACGGCGACTGCAAGACATGGCCGAGGAACTCCAGCGCACCGATCCGGATCTCGAAGTCCGGACCGTCGAGCGCGGAGGCACCCCGGACGAGGTCCTGGTGTCGATCGCCGACGAGACGGACGCGGCGATGATCGTGCTCGGCGAATCCCACACCGGGGTGTTCGCCCGCGCCGTGACCGGCTCGACCGAAGCCGAGGTCACCCAGCATGCCGGACGGCCGGTGGTCGTCGTCCGTGGCGAGGAGCCCCCGCCGGACGGGCCGGTGATCCTCGGGGCCGACGGCACTGAGCAGAGTGCGCAGGCGGCCGGATTCGCGTTCGACTTCGCGGCGAGGCACGGCCGGGTCGTGCACGCGGTCCACGCGGCGCGGCTCTCCATCTGGGGGCCCGCGAGCGAACCGCTGCTCGGCGGTCCGGTGATGGATCCGGTCCAGCCGATCCCCCAGGAGATCGCGGACCAGCTCGTCGAACAGCAGCTCAAGCCTTGGCGGGAGCGCTATCCGGGGGTGCCGGTGGAGATCGTGCACGGCGTCGGGCCGACGGCGCAGGCGCTGACCGTGCAGTCCAGCGAGGCGGCGTTGCTGGTCCTCGGCCGGAGCGACCACGGGAGCCTTCGGCGCCTGTTGCTGGGCTCGGTCAGCGATGACGCGCTCCACCACGCCCACTGCCCGGTGGCGGTGGTGCGCTCGTAACGCCTCAGGCGGAACCGTCCAGCGGGGCGGCCAAGCCGCCGAGCAGCCGTTGCGACGCCCGGAGTTCCTGTGCCATCAGCAATCCGGCGGCCCGGGCGCGAGCGAGGACCAGGCCGACCTCCGCCACGGTGTCCCAGGCCTCGGCCGACGGCCCGGTGCTCGGGAGGCCGCCGTCCAAGAGCCTTTCTTCGAGCTGCTCCTGGAGTCCGGGCAGGAGGTGGGCGAGGTCGTCGGACAGCCGGCGCAGCGCGCCGAGCGTCCGGTTGAGATCGGCCGCGGAGTCGAGTTCGTCGTCCTGCACCCGGCGGTACAGATGACGCACCACGGAAGAGGCCTGCGCGGCCAGCAAGTACGGCGGTTCCGCCGAGACGGGGTCCATACCCGGTGAATACCCGGAACCGGTATCGGGAAAACAGGTTTACCGGGGACCCCCGGTGGCTATCCCGCGTTCGTGACCGGTGATGAACTCACTTTCGGTATCGAAGAGGAGTTCTTCGTCGTAGACCGCGAAGGACATCTCTCCCTCAGCGGCAACGTCGTCGTCGACTCCGCGGAAGAAGCCCAAGGAGAACTGCAGCACGAACTCACCCTTTCCCAGGTCGAATCCGCGACCGGTATCTGCCGGACGCGCGACGAGGGGTTACACCAGCTGAAAGCCCTCCGCGCCGAGCTCGCCGAGGCGGCGGCTCAGCGGGGCTCTCGCCTCCTCGCCTGCGGAAGCCCGCTGATGGCCGAAGCCGAGTTGCCGTCGATCACCCCGCACCCCCGCTACGAGCAGATGGCCCGGCACTTCGGCGCCACCGCGCGCACCACGTCGACCTGCGGCTGCCACGTCCACATCGCGATCCCGGACCGGGAAACGGGTGTCCGGTTGATCAGGCGGATCCGGCCCTGGCTGCCCGCGCTGCTCACGCTCACGGCGAACTCCGCGATCTCGGACGGCATCGACACCGGCTACAGCAGCTGGCGGTATCAGCAATGGACCAGATGGCCGTCCGCGGGCCCGCCACCGGAGTTCACCTCACTGGACCACTACGAGAGCATCGTGGACGCCTGGCTGCGCGCGGGCGCGATCCTCGACCGCGCGATGGTCTATTGGGACGTAAGGCTTTCCGAGGGGCAACCGACGGTCGAGTTCCGGTTCTCCGACGTGGCGTCGACGCCGGACGAGGCGGTCCTGCTCGGCATCCTGATCCGGGGACTGGTCACCACTGTCCTCGACGAGGGCGAGCCTGCCTCCCGGCTGTCCAACGAGGTGCTGCGCGCGCATCTTTGGCGTGCCTCCCGCGAAGGGCTTTCCGGTCAGTGCCCGCATCCGGTCACGGGGGACCTCGCCCCGGCACCGAAGGTCGTCGACGACGTCGTGGCCTTCGCGGCGTCCGCGCTGGAAGCGACCGGCGACCTGGATTTCGTCCGCGACGGTTGCGCGCGGCTGTTCGAAAGCGGGAACGGCGCGGACCGGCAACGGAGGCGGTTCGAAGAGCGGAAAAGCCCTGAGGATGTGGTGGACCTGTTCGTCGTCTGACCCGCCGGTTTGGTTGCGGTGACCGGCGCGCCGGCGTCCCTGCTCCGCCGAGGCTGCCCGCGCCGGTCCACCTCGCGGCCGGTGGTCGCACAACCACGCTTCACCGGCCGCTGCCCTCCGGTTACCCGCTCGTCCGGAGTTAAACCTGATCGCGGGGGATCGTCCGGTGCCAGTTCCGGGAGAACGTCCTTCGCTCGCCTTCATAACCGTCGAGCTGGGCGTCGATCACGAACTCCGTGCGGGTGCAGGAAACCCGCGTACGGGTCTCGGACCTGGCTTCCCAGTCTCCGCGGGCAAAGGTCATCGACCACGCCGTTTCCGCCACCGGGGAACAGAAGTCGTCGGCCACCCACGAGTACCGCTCGAACACGTTCCTGGTGACGTCGAGATCGATGTCGTCGAACCGGACCTTGCCTTCGTTCTTCACGATCTCGAGCGCGGACCGGTAATGGATCAGATCACGGGAGACCGTCCAGCGCTGTTCACCGGGTTCGATCTGGGTCGCGGGCACCGGTACGGCGCCTTCGGGTTCGCCGAACGGCCGCGCCGGGACCTCGTCCGCCTCCGCCATCGGGCGCACCGGCAGTGTGAGCGTGCTCTGTCCGGTGTGGACGGTCACCATCGCCGGTTCCGGCGGCGGCCACGCCAGCGGCCAGTACGACGACGAGATCGACAGCCGGATCCGGTGCCCGGCGGGGAAGGCCTGCGCGACGGCGTTGAGCTCGACGCGGACCCGGTACGGCTTGCCCGGTTCCAGCGGCTCGGGCTCGTCGTGCCCGTCCCGGTGGGTCAGGTTCAGCAGGCCGTAGGTCACCCGCGTGGCCCGGCCGTCCGGGGCGACGTCGGACAGCCGGACGGCGACCTGCGCCACCGGCTTGTCCGCGGAGACGTCCAGCTCCACCACCGGGGAGCCGAGGATCTCGCACGGCTCGGTGAGTTCGTCGGTGTCGAAGACGAGGGAGCCGCCATCCTCTTCTCGCTGGTCGTAGGGCAGGTCAGGCGGCGCGCTGTAGGACGCCCACTTCCCGGCGAACTGGCCGACCGACAGCGGCGACTCGACCGGCAGCGCCTCCACCGGGACCTCCTCGCCGGGGCGGGCGATCCGGTGCCGGGCGAGCCGGTGGGCGGACGGGTGCACATGCGGAGAAGGCCAAGACGGCTCCCCCACCCAGCGGCCGGGGCGGTCCTCGTACGAGGTCGACGGCGGCACGCTGTCCTGCATCCAGGTCTGCAGCATCGGCCTGTCCATGACGCCGTTCTCGACGTCTTTCAGCCAGTGGTCCCACCAGCGCACCAGCTCCTGCAGATACCCGATGGCCGGGCCGGGCTGCCCCAGATGCGGGTACTTGTGCGACCACGGCCCGATCAGCCCGCGTCGCGGCACGTCGAGATTGGCCAGCAGACGGGAGACGGCGTTCGAGTAGCCGTCCGCCCAGCCGCTGGACGCGAGCACGGGCACCTGGACGTCGCTGTAGTTCTCGCAGACCGACGCGTGCCGCCAGTAGTCGTCACGACGCTGGTGTCCCAGCCATTCCCCGACCCAGAGGTCGCAGTTCTCCAGGCGTTCGTGCCACAGTTCGCGCCATCGATCCCCCGCCAGCGCGGGATCGGGCGGCAACGTGGCGTAGGCGAACATCGTGGAGGCCTCGGCGACGTTGTCCGAAAGCAGGCAGCCGCCCATGTAGTGCATGTCGTCGGCGTACCGGTCGTCGGTGAACGACGAGATCGCGATCGCGGTCAGGCTCGGCGGTTTGCGCGCGGCCACCTGCAGGGCGGCGAACCCGCCCCACGAGATGCCCATCATCCCGGTCCGGCCCGAGCACCACGGCTGGCCGGCGATCCAGGCCAGGACGTCTTCGGCGTCGAGTTGCTCCCGTTCGAGGTACTCGTCGGCGAGCACGCCCTCCGATTCCCCCGTGCCCCGGATGTCCACGCGCACACAGGCGTAACCGTGCCCCGCGAGATACGGGTGGTGCACGGAGTCCCGCACCGAGGTCAGGTCGCGGTGCCGGTACGGGATGTACTCGAGGATCGCCGGGACCGGTTCACCGTCCGAGGCGACCGGCCGCCAGATCCGGGCCGACAGCCGGACGCCGTCGGAGACCGGGATCCAGACGTGGTCTTCCCCGGTGATCTCGTACGGTAGCGAAGCCACCGTCCGCATGGGCTATCCCTCCTCGAAGTCGAACCGCAGCGCTTCGGTGCACTTGCGGTACTTGCTTTCCATCTCCCGCTGGGTCTGCGCCGCGACGAAGACATGCGCGAGTTCGTAGCTGTAGCTGTCCTGCGCGGGCAGTTCCGAGAGCCGTGCCCCCTTCTCCGGCACCACTTCGATCCTCACGCCGGGGATCTCCGCCTCCAGCTCCGCGATCTCGCCCCGGGTGGGCACGCGGGTGACCAGCCCGTCACGGAAGCGGCGGTGGTACCACTTGCCCGCGATCCGGTAATCGCCCCGGTTCCGCCGCGCGCCGGGATCCTGCCCGAGCCCCAGCTGGACCATGATCTGGTGGTTCGCCACCCCGTCGACGTACTCGAACAGCTCGGCGTGGGACTGCGAATGCCGCGGATTGATCTCCAGCAGGCAGGCCTGCCCGGATTCCGGGTGGCAGAAGAACTCGACGCTGAACGTGGCGTTGTCGAAGCCGATCTGCTCCATCACGCGGACGGAGATCTCCTTCATCCGCTCGACGGCGTCCTCGGGCAGCTGCGACGGGTACTGATGCCTCAGGAAACAGGTGGAATCGGGGTAGTTGACCGAATCGAGGGCCCCGTACACCGTGACCTGTCCTTTGTAGACATATCCTTCGGTCGCGGCCTGTACCCCGCTGAGCTCTCCCTCCGCGAGGCACGCCGATCCCCCGATGTCGGCCACTTCCGCGGGGAGCTCGATCGTGCCGAGAACGCGGTCGAAGGGCTTGCCGACCCTGTCGACACCCGCCCGGATCTCGGCGACGGCCTTGTCGAACCCGTCCTCGTCGGCCACGTGGAAGGCGAGCTCTGACGAGAACGACTTCACCGGCTTGAGCCACATGGGGTAGCCGACACCGTCGGGCGGCCGGGGGTCTTCGCGATCGAGATCGACGATGCCGAACGACGGCACCTCGTCGATCACCTTCGCCTGTTCGAGCCTGCTCCAGTACTTGTGCTCGCATTTCAGCACCGCCTCGAGCGAAACTCCCGGCAGGCCGTATTTCTCGCACAGCATCGCCACCATCGTCGAAGACGGGAAATCCCAATAGCTGACTATTGCGTCGATCGGCCCAACGAAGGCGTCCAAATGCGACACGGCCTTGTCCATCAACCCGACGATCGGGATTTCGCCGTGCTGGAGTTCTTCGGGCGACAGCAAGGGATGGAAGCGGTACCGCGCGGCACCGGGGATCCGTCTCAGCACGTCTTCGTTGGCATCGTCGAGACCGATGACAAAAATGTTCTTTTCCTCTGGGGACCTGGAGGATGTGTTCATGGGCGAGTGCTACCCGTTCGGGTGATCCAGAAAACCCGGACGGCTCTGGTTTGCCCGCGTTGTCCGCCGGGAATCCGGCCGCCATGACGGAGTTGCCCGGAACGCGTTCACTGTGGCTCGACACCGCTCCCGCTCCCGATCGCACCGGTACGCCGCTGCCCTCGGAGGTCGATGTCGCCGTCCTCGGCGCCGGCATAGCCGGTCTCACCACGGCGTATCGCCTGGCGAAGGCGGGCCGTTCGGTGCTGGTCCTGGAGGCGGATCGCGTCGCGGCGGGCGTTTCCGGGCACACCACGGCGAAGATCAGTGCCCAGCACGGGCTGAAGTACGCCATGCTCGCCAAGAGCAAGGGCGCCGAAGCCGCGGCGATGTACGCGTACACGCAGACAGCCGCTTTGGGCTGGATCGAGTCCACCTCAGCCGAACTCGGCATCGACTGCGGCTTCACCCGCGCCGAAAGCTTCGTCTACACGACCAAGCTCGAGACCGTGGAAAGCCTTGAGCGAGAGGCGGAAGCGGCCGCCGAGGCGGGCCTACCCGCGACCTACGTCACCTCCATCGACTTGGACGTCCAGGCCCTCGGCGCGGTGAAGTTCGCTTCACAGGCGCATTTCCACCCGCGCCGCTGGCTACTCGGGCTCGCCGACGCGATCGAACGGGCGGGCGGCACGATCGTCGAAGGTGTCCGCGCGGAAGGGGTCGACGAACTCGGTGGGACCAAGGTGCGCACCAGTTCCGGCGACGTGCGGGCCGAGGAGGTCGTGGTGGCGACCCACTACCCGGTCTTCGACCGCGGCCTGTACTTCGCCCGGCTCGACCCGGTTCGCGATCTGGTGGTCGCCGGGCCGGTCGAGGGGAACCCGCCGGAAGGGATGTACCTCGACGCCGACACGCACCATTCCGTGCGGAGCTACCTCAACGACGGCGTCCCCTACGCGGTCGCGGGTGGCGAGCACTACCGTGTCGGCGACTCCGTCGACGTCGAGAGCCGCTACGAGCGGCTGGCGGGCTGGGCGAGCGAACACGCCGCCGTGCACCGCGTCACCCACCGGTGGTCCGCCCATGACCTGTCCACTGTGGACTCGGTGCCGTACGTCGGGCGCTATCACCCGGCGAGCCGCCACCTCTGGGTCGCCACCGGCTTCGGCCAGTGGGGCATGACGGGCGGGACCGCGGCGGGGATGTTGCTGGCGGACCTGCTGACCGGACGCGAAAATCCTTCGGCGGACCTGTACGACCCGAACCGCTACGACCTCCGTTCCGCGATCTCGACCGTGGAGAACACCATCACGGTGGCGAAGTTCCTGGTGGGCGACCACCTCAGCGCGTTGCGCAAGCCCGCGTCCCTCGACGAACTCGCGCCCGGCGAGGCCAAGGTGACCAGGGACGGCGGCGAACTCGTCGCCGCCTACCGCGATCCCGACGGTGACCTGCACACCGTCGGCGCCCACTGCACCCACCTCGGCTGCCTGGTCGCGTTCAACAACGCGGAGCGGACCTGGGACTGCCCCTGCCACGGTTCACGGTTCGGCCTGGACGGGTCGGTGATCCAGGGCCCGGCCGTGCGGGCGCTGCCGGAGAAGCGAGGGCGGCGATGACCGGCATCGGCGTCGAAGAGGAGTTCCTGCTGGTCGACCCGAGAACGGGGGTGAGCTGCCCGCGCGCAGAGGCGGTGATCGCCCGGCATCGGGCTTGTTGTCCGCTGCCGGTCGGCGCGTCGGTACACCGGGAACTCCGGCTGACGCAGATCGAGGCGGTCACCGGCGTCTGCACCACCGCCGACGAGCTGTACGAGCACCTGACCGCGGGCCGCCGGACGCTGGCCGAAGCGGCGGCCGGCGAGGACTGCGCCATCATCGCTTCCGGCACTCCGCTGTATCCCTCGCCCGAACGGGACCTCGGCCTCGACGACCGATACGGCAAGATCGACGCCCTGTACGCCGGTGTGGTCGAGGCGTACGAGGCCTGCGGCTGCCACGTGCACGTCGGCGTGCCCGACCGGGAGACCGCGGTCGCCGTCGTGAACCATGTGGCCGAATGGCTGCCCACGTTGCTCGCGTTGTCGGCGAATTCACCGTTCAGTGGCGGCCGGGACACCGGGTACGGGAGCTGGCGGACGGTGGAGCAGAGCCGGTTTCCCGGCTCGGGTATCGCGCCGTACTTCACGGACGCCGCCGCGTACGAGGAACAGGTCGGGAAGCTGGTGGACTGCGGGATCCTGGTGGACGGGAACCAGACCTTCTGGCTCGCCAGACCGTCGTCGCGCTGGCCGACGGTCGAGATCCGGGCGGCCGACACCGCCTCCACTGTGGACGAAGCCGTCCTGCAGGCCTTGCTGACCCGAGGGCTGGTGCGCACCGCGCTCACCGATCTCGACCGCGGGGTGGAGGCCGTACCGCTGGATCCGCAGATCGCCGCCGCCGCGGTGTGGTCGGCCGCCCGGCACGGTCTCTCCGGCCCCGCGATCGACCCGGTGACGGAGAAGCCGGTGCCGGCGGGCGACCGGGTCGCCGCGTTGCTCGCGCACGCCGGACCGGCGCTGGAGGACACCGGCGACCTGGCACTGGTGCGCACGCTGCTCGACCGTCTGGAACGGGAGGGCACCGGTGCCGACCGGCAGCGCCGGGCCGCCGCGGACGGGGACGTCGCGGTGTTGCGGATGCTGACCGGGGAAACGGTTCCGCTCGTGTAGAGCGGGTACCCGGGGGGCATGACGACGATCGACCGAGAGGTGGCCGCGAGGCTGCCCGAGATCCGCGGCCCGCTTTCCGCCGCCGTGGTGAACACCCTGGCAGGCGGTCGCCGGGACGATTTCGACCACGACGCGGTGATCGGAGCCGATCCCTTCGGCGAAGATCTGCAGCTCGCGCTGCACGTCTGCTACGAACTCCATTACCAGGGTTTCGACGGCGTCGACGACGGCTGGGAATGGGACCCTCGCCTGCTCGGCTTCCGGTCCGGTCTGGAGCAGGCGTTCCTGGACGGCATCCGCGCCGCGGTACCCGGTGGGGACGACGTCCAAGGGCTGCTCGACGAGATGCTGGTCGAGCCCGTCGACGGAGAGGGTGTTTCGCACTTCCTGCGCGACAAGGGCGAATGGTGGCATGTCGAGGAGTACTTCGCGCATCGGTCGATCTACCACCTCAAAGAGGCCGATCCCCACGCCTGGGTGATCCCGCGGCTGCGGGGCCGGGCCAAGGCCGCGCTGGTCGCCGTGGAGTTCGACGAATTCGGTGGCGGGCGGGCCGAACAGGCGCATTCCCGCCTGTTCGCGGATCTGCTGACCGCGGCGGACCTGTCCGACGGCTACCTCGCCTACCTCGACCACGTCCCGGCCTGCACGCTCGCGACGGTGAACATGATGTCGCTGTTCGGCTTGCACCGGCGCCTGCGCGGGGCGCTCGTCGGGCATTTCGCCAGTACCGAGATCAGCACCGGGCCTTCCGCCCGGCGGATGGACGAGGCGCTGGGGCGGCTCGGCGCGGCCGGGGAATGCCGGTACTTCTACACCGAGCACATCGAAGCCGACGCGGTGCACGAGCAGGTGCTCCGGCATGACGTCATCGGAGATCTGCTGGCGCGGGAGCCGGAACTGGCGGCGGACATCGCGCTGGGCATCCAGGCCACCGAACTGCTGGAGAACCGGCTGACCGAGCACCTGATGGGCGCCTGGTCGGCCGGCGAGACGTCACTGCTGAGGCCGTTGCTCCCCTTGCCGTGAGCGGCGGCGGTGGCTGGTGTCGCAGAAGGGAAAGCTCTTGCTGCGGCGACAGGCGCACAGCGCGACCAAGAACCGGTCAGAGGTCACCGTCTCGCCGTCCGGTGTGGTGATCTCGACCGGGCCCTCCACCAGTATCGGGCCGCCGGATTCGATCCGGACCCGTTTCCTAGTCATGGTTCACCATCGCGGTCATGCTCCGGGCTACCCCGGTCACGGGACGCCAAACGTCCACAATGGCCCGCCGCCGGGGAGGGTGTTTCGCGATGCCACCACGGGGTATCCGCCGCCAGGGGAACGGAGGCATACCCGATGGTCGTCGTGACCTGCCACACCCGCCGATGAAGATCGCGATGGTCTCCGCGCAGGCCAGTCCGCTCGCCGTCCTCGGCGACGGCCCGGTCGGACGACGGCACGTCCACATCGCCGAGCTGTCCGCCGCCCTGACCCGCGAAGGCCATGACGTCACCGTGTACACCCGCCGCGAGAGCCGCCGGACCCCGGCGACGGTCGAGACCCCGGACGGATACCGCGTGGTCCAGGTGCTCGCGGGCCCCCCGAAGCGGCTCCAGGAGGACGATCTCCTTCCGTCGCTGGGAGATTTCACCCGCGTCCTGCGCTCCCGCTGGACCAAGGACCGGCCGGACGTGGTGCACGCGCACTTCTGGTCGTCCGGGCTCGCCTCGCTTCTGGCGGCCAAGGACCTCGGTATCCCGGTGGTCCAGACCTTCCACACCCTCGGGACCGGAGCTGCGGACCGGACCCGGGTCGAGCGCATGATCGCCAAACAGGCGGGCCAGGTGGTGGCGACCTCGTCCGACGAAGTCCTCTCCCTCACCCGGCTGGGAATGCCCCGGGTGCGGGCCTCGGTCGTCTCCGGTGGCGTCGACCCGGCGAAGTTCACCGTGGACGGCGAAAGCGCGCGCCGTACCGCGCGGCACCGGATCGTGAGCGTCGGCGTCCCGGGTGCCGACGTCGTGATCACCGCTCTGGCGGCGTTGCCGGAGACGGAACTCGTCCTCGCCGGAAGTCTCACGGCCGAGGACGCGCGCCGTCTGCGCGGGACCGCCGAGCGGGCCGGGGTGGCGGGCCGGATGCGGACGGCGGGCTGGGTTCCGCGGGCGGACCTGCCCGCTCTCCTGCGTTCCGCCGACATCGTGGTCTGCGCGCCCCGCTCCGATCCGTCCGGTCTCGTCCCGCTCGAAGCGATGGCGTGCGGCGTGACCGTGGTGGCGGCATCGGTCGGCGTGCTCACCGAAACCGTGATCGACGGCGTCACCGGTTCGCTGGTGTCGCCGGGCAATCCCAAGGAACTCGTCGGTGCGCTACGGCGGCTGCTTTCGGACGGGTCGTCGCGGGAGACCTTCGGCGTCGCCGCACGCGACCGGGTCCTGGCGCGGTACTCGTGGGATCGCGTGGCGGTGGAGTGCACGCGAGCCTATGTGCTGGCAGCGCAGGGAGCTTCGACGCGCGTGTGAACCCGCGCGCGTTACCGGACCGGACCGGTCTTGAACGCCTTCACCATGTCCCGCATCAGCACGTTGTCGGTCGGCAACGCCCGCAGCGCGGCCACCGCCCTGCCCTGCACCGAAGAACACCAGCGCCACCACGAATCGAGGTTCTCCCTCTCCGCCGCCTCCTCGGCGGGGACGAGAGCCGGCCAGCCGAGCGCGTCGGCCTGCGCCGTCAGCGCGCCGCCACCGGCGACGGGATCCACCGCCAGCACGGGGACACCCGCCCGCAGGCCCAGCACCAGCCCGTCGAGCCGGGTCGTCACCACGACGTCCAGATGCGACAGGATCGACGCGAACTGGTCCGGCGTCGCACAGCGTTCCCAGTCCGAAAACGCCAGACCCGGTTCGAGCGGCACTCTCCCGCAGTCGATCCCGGAGACCCACTTCGTCACGAACGACCGGACGGCGGTGTGCTCCCGCGCGAGGATCAGGCCCGCCACCAGCACCTCGTCGGTCGGGGAGTCGATCGAGAGGTCGGGGGTGGCGATCCCCTGATGGTCACGGGCGAGCACCTGATCGAACCCGGTGACCGCGTCGTCGCCCGGATCGGCCACCGAAACCCCGACGGCGATCCGGTGGCAGTGCGCGAACCGCCGGTGCACCTCGCACACCTGCCTTCCCCGCACGGCGCCGGAGACGAACACGACATGGCTGTACCTCGCCGGGTCCACCTCCTCGTAGTCCAACCCCTCCAACCGGTGTGACGGCCCCCAAGCGAGATCGTGGGGCACCTCGGCCAGCGAAAGCGCGGCGTCGACCCGCCGCATTCCGAGTACGTCGACGGGCGTCGCCTCGCCGTGACGCAAACTCGCCCATCCGATCACCAAAGCACGCATATCGGAGGCTTACCCGGCTGCGCCCGGTTCACACGGGTTTCCCCGAATCCCTGTCCGGGTAGCCGCTCGGTATGAACAGGAGGACACGATGACCCAGCCGTTGAAGGCCCTCGCCCTGGTGTGCTCGCTCAAACCGTCGCCCGCCGCCTCGAGCAGCGCCCTGATCGCCCGGCAGGTGCTGGACAAGATGGCGGAACGCGGTGTCACCGGCGAACTGGTGCGGGTCGTCGACCACGACGTCAAGCCCGGGGTCGAGGCCGACATGGGCGACGGTGACGCCTGGCCCGCGATCCGCCGCAAGATCGACGCCGCGGACATCCTGCTGATCTCGACGCCGACCTGGATCGGCCACATGTCCAGTGTGGCCCAGCGTGTCCTGGAGCGGCTCGACGCCGAACTGTCCGAGACGGACGACGAGGGCAGGCCCGCGATGTTCGCCAAGGTCGGGGTCACCGCCGTCGTCGGCAACGAAGACGGCGCCCACAAGGTCACCGCGGACCTGTTCCAGGCCCTCAACGACACCGGGTTCACGGTGCCCGCCCAGGGCGGGACCTACTGGAACGGCGAGGCCATGAAGGGCGGCGACTACAACGACCTCGACGAGACTCCGGAAGCCGTCGAATCGACCAACTCGACGCTGGCGCGCAACGCCGTCCATCTGGCGAACCTGCTGCGGGAGAATCAGTACCCCGCTTCGTGATCGCTGCGGTTCCCGGCTCCCGGGATGCTATGAAAGGCCCGTTACTTGCAAATTTTGCAAGTAACGGGCCTTTCATAGCACTTCAGGGAGCCGTGACCGGACCGTCGGAGCTGTCCCGAACCGAAGATTCGGGCAGCTGTCCCGTGAGCGCGAAATCCACCCGCCGCGCCACGGAGACGACCTGATCGGCGAAGCGCTCGTAGAACCGCGCCAGCAGCGCCACCGAGATCGCGGGTGCGACACCGTCCGTCCATTCCGGACCGGTGACGAGGGTCATCAGCTCCTCGTACAGCGCGTCGACCCGTTGATCGGTCCTGGCCAAGGAGTGGAACACCTCGGCCGTCGGTTCCTCGATTCCCGTGGCGAGGTCCTCCGCCATCGAGCAGACCAGCCCGGCCATCTCACGGAAGTGTCCGGTGAGGGCCCCGGGCACGGCGAATTCCGGCTCTCGTGCGGCCTGGTCGGCGATGTGCTGGGCGAGGTCGCCCATCCGCTCGAGCCGATCGGCGCAGTACACCGCCGCGAGCACGGTCCGCAGATCCCCCGCGACCGGCGCCTGCAGGGCGAGCAGCTTCTGCGCGGTCTCCTCGCATTCGGTCCGGGCCGCGTTCAGCTTCGTCTCCACCCCCGCCAGCAGGATGACGGCGGCGCCGTCCCGGTCGAGAAAGACGCGGTTGGCCAGGCGCAGTTCCTCACACGCCATGCCGCACATGCTCGACAGGAGGTCGCCGAGGACGCTCAGCTCGCCTTGGAATCGTTCTCTCATGTCAGTGCCTTCGCAGCGAGCGCCACCTGGGCGTCGTCGATCGGCTCGCACAGCAGGTGCGAACCGAGGAGCGGGTGGTTTTCCGGCGGTCCACCGTCAGCCATCGGGCTCCTTCCGGTCGGGTGCTTTCCGCACCGAGTACCCGACCGGGCCCGATCCTGAACATGATCACCCCTGTGGCGGTGCCTTCGAGCCGCCCGGCAGGGTGCGCACGGCGTCGTGGCGCAGCGATTCGAAGGCGTTCTTCCGCGCCCGGCGGCCCGCCATCGGCACGGCTGCGGCGAACGGATCCGGTTCCCGTTGCCGTTCCGCGGCGAACGCGCTGACCAAGCGGGACACCGCGTACCGGCCGGCGACGTTGGCGCGCTGGAGAAGCCCGGCGTCCACCACGGACTCCAGGAGCTCGTCGGCGGTCTCGATCATGATGCCCATCGCCGCGGCGATGCCGATCGACGTCGTCCAGCCCGCCCCGCTCTGCCCGAAGTGGTGGATGGCCTCGCGTCCGGCGGGTGACAGGTGTTCGTACGCGGAACTGAACCGGTCCCGGACGTTGACGTCACCGACGCTGAGGCTGTCCATGAGCCGTTCGCGATCGGCGAGCTGCCCCGCCGTGTACGCGATCGCCCACTCGGGACGCGCGGCGATCTTGCGGCCGACGATGTTGACCGCCAGCGGAAGATCACCGCACAGTTCGGCGATCGTGTCGGTGGCGTCTTGCTCGGCGCGCACCCGGCCCGGTCCGGCGATCCGGCCGATCAACGCCAGTGATTCCTTACGCGAGAACGTATCCAGCTCGACACGGTTCGTGTCCTCCAAGCCGAGCAGCCGGGCGCGGCTGGTCACCACGACCTGGCTGTGCGGGGCCTGGCCCAGCAGCGGGCGCACCTGCCCCTCGTCACTCACGCCGGCCAGGAGAACGAACAACCTGCGTTCCGCCAGCAAGGACCGGTACAGCCCGATCCGCTGCATCGGGTCGTCGGGCACGAGATGCGCCGGTACGCCGAGCGCGCGCAGGAAGCCGCGCACGATCCCGTTGGCCGACCGGCCGCCGGTTCCGCTGTTGCTCAAATCGGCGTAGAGCTGCCCGTCCGGGAAGTCCGCGGCCACCTCTTCGGCCAGCCGCAAGGCGAAAGCCGTTTTACCCACCCCGATCGGACCGCTGACCAGGAGCGGCACCTTGACCGGGCCGGTCGCCCCGATCATCTCGGCGGCGCCGGTCAGATCCCCTTCCCTGCCGACGAAAGTCCTGGACCCCATGGGAAGCTGGGCCGGACGGGCGAGGTGGATGACCCCGGATGCCGGCACCTGTGCGCCATCCGCCGGAATCTCGGCAGTCGCGGGCGCGGCCGGACGCTCCTCGCGTACCTCGACGCCACTACCTGTTTGCCCGGCGACACTCCTCCAGCGTCGTTCCCACGCCGCACGATCTCCGCCGCACGCGGAGACGAACGCCATTGTCACCGCCAGGGTGGGCAGCCGGTGGCCACTGGCGGCACTGGACAGTACGGAGGGCGCGAACAGCGCCGTTCTGGCGAGTTCCCGGTAGCTCGGGTTTCCCGCTCGGTTACGTAACACCCGCAGATCATGAGCGAATGCGGCGATCGGACCAGTGGAGCCGTCCAACGGTCGCTCGGGTCTGCCCATGCCTTACTCCTCCCCGGGATGGGGTAACACGATCGCGCTGCGTGACCGCCATCCTTGTGGCCTTCTTGGCCACAACCCTAAAGGACCAATGAACCGCGCAGCAGATACAAATAGGTGACTCAATGTACAAAGTCCAATAGTTGGACGCGGAAATTCACCCCCTTGGTGGCACCGGATAGGGTTCGCCCATGTCTGGCCCCCTGCCCCCTCTCTCGGAACTCCGGCGTGCCGCCGAAGTGTTCAACGGCTTCGCGAATGCCGACACCTCATGGCTCCGGCTCATCACGGCAACGCGGTCCGCGATCGACCTGTCACAGGCCGCACATCGCACGATTCTTCTTCGCTGGCTGAACTCGTGGGGATGCCGCATCCGGTATCCGCGAGAAGGCGAGCCCGCCCCCTTCGACGCCGGGGTCCATGCCTGGTGGGACACCTGGGGCACCACCCTGCCGACCGTCGACCTCGTACACCTGACGGACGCGGGGATCGACACGGCGGCGAAGGCGTACTCGGACCTCTCGGAAGTCGTCGTCTCAGCAGGACGGACGAGGCGCACGCTCGGCCCGACCGCCGCGGCCAAGGCCCTGTATGCGTTGCGGCCCAACACGATCATGCCGTGGGACGCCGCGATCGCAGCCGCCCTCCACGGCGACCGCGACGGCGCCGCGTTCGGCAGGCACCTGCGGCTCGGGCGCGAGTGGGCCGCCGCGGTGATCGCGGAGGCGGGGGCAGGGATCCCCGCCCTTGTGGGCAGACCGGTGTCCCTGGCGAAGATCCTCGACGAATACCTTTACGTCGTCTTCACCACGGGCGCCAAGGGTGACTGGGGAACGGACAGCGGGGAATGGTGGAAAGATGGTAACCGGGGATGACGTCAGGAGGATCGCTTCGGAGCTGCCCCGCGCCTATGAGGCACTGGTCCGCGACCGGGTGAAGTTCCGCGTGGGGCGAATCGTGTTCCTTTCGCTGTCACCTGACGAAACCGTGCTGGGATTCGGCTATCCCAAAGAAGAGCGGGAAGCGCTGGTGACAGGTGAGCCGGACAAGTTCATGTTGCCGAATCCGGCCGATATGCGCTATCGGTGGGTTCACGTCCGGCTGTCCGCGATCGATTACGAGGAGTTACGAGAGCTGATCCTCGACGCGTGGCGAATGTGCGTGCCGAAGAAGGTCTGGGCGGAATACCGGGAAAAGAACCCGCACTGAATACTCCACCGGCTTGAGCCGTTCAGCCCCATCGACTGCCCTTTTCGGTCGCGTGAATTACCTATTGGGCGATCGAAAGGGCCCGATCAGCAGGCCGGTCTTGACCAGCCGCTTCAGCCTGTCGGCCAGGAAGCCGGAGGCGATCCCCGCTTCGGATCCGGCGAGCAGTTCCCGGAAATAGCACCGCGTGCCGAACTTGAAGACACCGATCGCAAAACGCAAGCAGCAGGAGGCGAAGTGCTCGAACCACAGACCGCGGGCGGGAAAGTGCTCTGGCACTTCACGATGTCCCTCGACGGCTTCGTCGCGGGGCCGGGCCACGGCATGGACTGGATGGCGGGCATCACGCCCCGGCCGTCCCTGACCGACGAGTACGCCACGACCACCGGCGCCGTCCTCGGCGGGCGCGACGGCTGGGACGCCTACCCCGACCCGAGCGGCATCTACGGCGGCGCTTGGAAAGGACCGCTCTTCGTCCTCACCCACCATCCCGAGGACGCGACTCCCACGGAGGGCGTCACGTTCCTGGACTGCGACCCGGCCGAAGCGGTCCGGATCGGGCTGGAGGCGGCGAACGGGAAGAACCTCGAAGTGTTCTCTCCGGACATCGGCCGTCAACTGCTGGAACTGCGGCTGATCGACGAGATCGACCTGCACATCGCGCCGGTCCTGCTCGGTGACGGCATCCGGCTGTACGACAATCCCGGCGGGATACCGATCCACTTACGGGCACTCGGCCGAGAAGACCCGCGCGGCACCATCGATGTCCGGTGCGAGCCGGTCTAGTTCCGGTTGCCGTAGGACTGCTCGCAGGGATACCCGTCGCGATCGGCGTCCCAGCTCAGCGGACGGCCCGCGTTCACCCAGGCGTTGAACGCGTACGTGTAGGAGAACCCCTCGGCGAGGAGGCGCTGACACGAGGTGAGACTCGGCGCCACGGGCACCCGCGTGACCGTCACCGGCGGCTCCACCACGACCACCGACGTCGCGGGCGGTGCGACGACGGCAGTGGTCGTCGACGGCGGCACGATCTCCCGCACCACGGTGACCGGTGGCGAGCCGGCCCCTGCCGCCCCGCAACCACCCAGTACCGCGGCGGCACCCGCCGAAACCAGCAGTGCCGCGACCATTCTGTTCATATCCCTGCCTCCCGATGGAACCGCCGAATCCCCACGAGAGGAGAACGGCGATTTCACCGGCGGCATAACAGGTTTCGCGCGATCGGAGCCGCAAGTCCCCGGAAGTCGGGAACTTCGGCACCGATCGCACCGGGCCGGAATGCCCTAGCCCTGAATCACGTTCACCATCCACGAGATACCGAACTTGTCGGTGCAGGCACCGAATTCGTCACCCCACATCTGCTTTTCGAACGGGACCGAAACGGTGCCGTCGGCGGAGAGTTTCTCCCAGTATCCGCGCAATTCCTCCCCGTCATCGCCGCTGAGACTGACCGACAGGTTGGTGCCCGGCTTGTGTTCCATCCCCGGCGGCGTGTCCGACGCCATGATCGTGTAGCCGCCAGGGGAATCGAGCTGGCTGTGCATGATCTGGTCCTCCACGGGCGAACCCGCCATACCGGACTCGCCGAACGTGTTCAGCGTCAGTTCTCCGCCGAACACCGACTTGTAGAATTCCATCGCCTGCCGGGCATCGCCGGCGAAGCTGATGTAAGGGTTGAGACGGGAAGCCACTGGACACTCCTTCGGGTCGAGTCACGAGCATCCTGACAGACCACACCGGACGCGACAATGGCGGAACTACGGCCGGGTGAATTCCTGCACGCGACGGAAATTCAACCCCGTTCACCGAATGCGGTGAGCGATTTCCCCAATGCGCTCCGACGGTGGGCGGGGCCTTGTCCTGAACGCCACTTCAGGCGTCGCACACGCACTGCATCCGTCCGTGAAGGCCTCCTTGCCTACCGTGAGAGTAGGGAAGGAGGCCTTCACGGACAGCGGACTCCTGACGGGTGCCGCCGCGGACGCCGCGAAGGCTACGTTCGCAACACCTGCCGACGCCCCACCGCTACTCGAACCTCGATAGCTAACGATTGACTTTCGATAGATAACGCGCGAAACTCGATCCATGCTGACAGCGCAGCGGGCGGTCGCGCCCCTCAGAGTGTTCCTCGTGGTGTTGTTCGGGATCCTGGTCCTGTTCCAGACCATGTCCCTGCCCGGCCAGTTCGCGCACATGGCCCGGCATGACCCGGACATGGCGTATCTGCGCTGGCCCGCGACGGCCGTCTCCGTCTTCTGGGTGCTCTGCGTCCAGGTCGTGGTCGTCGCCACCTGGCAGCTGCTCACTCTGGTCAAGAAGGACCGGATCTTCACCGAAGCGTCCCTGAGGTGGGTGGACGCCATCGTGTGGGCGATCCTCGCCGGCTGGGTGGTGCTGGCGAGCGTGTTCCTCTACGTCGGCTTCAACGCCGGTGATCCGGCTCTGCCGCTGCTGTTGTTCCTGGCGTTGGTCGGCGTCGCCGTGCTGGGCCTCCTCATGATCGTGCTGCGCACGTTGCTGCGGCAGGCCACCACGCTGCGCTCCGATCTGGAACAGGTGATCTGATGCCGATCGTCGTCCGCATCGACGTCGAGCTGGCCAAGCGCAAGATGAGTGTCGGCGAGTTCGCCGAGCTCGTCGGGCTCACCCCGGCGAACGTGGCGGTGCTGAAGAACGGCCGCGCCAAGGCCGTCCGGTTCAGCACGCTGGAAGCCATGTGCCGGGTCCTCGAATGCCAGCCCGGCGACCTGCTCGAATGGGTGGACGAGGAGCCTTAGCCCACCGACGGCCCCATCCCCAGCGACTGTGGCGTGCTGGCATCCGGCGACGGCTGGTGCAACCCGCCGTCCAGCGGCCCGAATTCGGTCATCAGTGCCGCGCTCCCGCCCCACGGTGTCTGTTCCTCGGCGATCAGCGAGTTCGTCGTCAGCAGCAGCCCCGCCACCGAGGCACCGTTCTGCACCGCCGACCGGCAGACCCGCAACGGATCGACGACGCCCAGTTCGATCATGTCGCCGTAGCGGTCGTTCAGGGCGTCGAAACCTTCGTCGTCGCCCAATTCTCTGGTCCTGGCGACGATCTCGTGCGCGGGATGCCCGGCGTTGAACGCGATGAGGTACGCCGGTTCGCTCAGCGCCTGGCGCACGATCTCGGCGCCGATCGCGTAGTCACCGTCCAGCCCGAGGTCGTCCAGCGCCTTCTCCGCGTGCAGCAGCGCCGCGCCGCCGCCCGCGACGATGCCTTCGGCCATCGCGGCCCGGGTCGCCGACAGCGCGTCCTCCACCCGGTGCTGGAGTTCCTTGAGTTCGGCCGGGGTGGCCGCGCCGACGCGGACGACGGCGACCTTGCCGGTCAGCGCGCCGATCCGTTCCGTCAGCACCTCTTCGTCCACGCCGAACTGCGCCCGCTCGAGTTCGGACCGCAGCTGCCCGACCCGGAAGTCGATCGCCTCGGCGGAACCGGCCCCGCCCACGATGGTCGTCTTGTTCTCGGTGACCCGGACCTGCCTGGCGCGGCCCAGGTGTTCGAGCGTCATCGTCTCCAGCGAGAACCCGGCCTGCCGCGAAAGCACCGCACCACCGACGACGGCCGCGAGGTCCTCCAGCTTGTGCAACCGCCGGTCACCGAAGCCCGGGGCGCGCACGGCCACCGACTGGAAGGTGCCGTTGACGTGGTTGTGCACCAGCATCGACAGCGCGGTCCCCTCGACCGTCTCCCCGATCACGACCAGGGGCCTCGGCGCCCGCATCACCTTGTCCAGCAACGGCATCAGCTGCTGGACCTGGGTGATCTTCTCGCTGCACATGAGGATGTACGGATCGTCGAGCACCGCCTCCAGCCGTCCCGGGTCGGTGACCAGGTACGGCGAGAGATAGCCGTTGTCGAATTCGAAGCCCTCGACGAAATCGACGCTCATCCCGAGCGACGCCGACTCCTCGACGGTCACCACGCCACTCTCGCCGACCGTGTGCAGCGCCTTCGCGATGACCTCGCCGACGGCGTCGTCGTCATTGGCCGAAATGGCCGCGACCCGCGCGAAGTCCTGTTCGGACACCACCGGGCGCGCCTGCTTCTCCAGATGGTCGACGAGCCTTCCGACGGCGAGGTCGATCCCGCGTTTGACCAGGACGGGATTCCCGCCGCGGCCGATGGCCTGCATCCCCGCGCGGATGATCGCCTGTGCCAGCACCGTCGCCGTGGTGGTCCCGTCGCCGACCACGTCGTTGGTCTTGATCGCCGCCTCCTTGACCAGTTGCGCGCCCATGTTCTCGAACTGGTTCTTGAGGTGGATCTCCCGCGCGATGGTGACGCCGTCGTTGGTCACCACGGGCGAACCGGTGATCTTCTCGATGATCACGTTGCGCCCCTTGGGTCCCAGCGTCGACTTCACCGCCTCCGCCAGCTTGTCGACCCCCGCGAGGAGGAGGTCGCGGGCGTCCGAGCCGAAACGCAGTTCCTTGGCCATCGTGCGTGCTCCTCGATCGGTTCGGGCGGGTTCAGGGGGTGAGGATCGCGCGGCCGCGGACCCGGCCGGCGTCGAGATCGGCGAGGGCGTCGAGCGCCGCGTCCAATGGGTACTTCCTGGTGTGCAGCGTGACGCGGCCGGTCTGGGCCAGCACCATCAGTTCGACGAGGTCGTTGTAGGTGCCGACCAGATTGCCGATCACGTTGCGTTCGGTGGAGATCAGGTCGATGGTCGGAATGTCGATGTTGCTGCCGTAGCCGATCACGAACTGCGAACCGGCCCGGCGCGTCATCGCGAACGCGTCCTGCTGCGCACCCTGTTCGGCCACGAAGTCGAGGACGACCTCGGCGCCGTTGCCGCCGGTGAGGTCCAGCACGGCTTCGACCTGTTTCCCGTCGGCGAGCACCGTGTGATCGGCGCCGAGTTTCGCCGCCAGGCCGAGGGCATCGGCGTTGCGGTCCACCACGACGACGGTCGCGGCGGTCAGCGCGCGCAACGACTGGATGCCGATGTGCCCCAGCCCGCCGGCGCCGTTCACCACGCACACCGTGCCCGGCGGCAGCAGCGGGACAGCCTTGCGCACGGCGTGATAGGCGGTGATCCCCGCGTCGGCCAGTGCCGCGACGTCCTCGGGCCGGGTCTCCGGATCGAGTTTGATGCAGGCCCTCGCCGACGTCAGCAGGTACTCCGCCATCCCGCCGTTGGTGTCGATCCCGGGGAAAGTCCCGTTTGGACAGTGCATGTCGTCACCCGCCCGGCAGGCGTGGCACAGTCCGCAGGTCGGTGTCGGATGCAGGATGACCGTGTCCCCGACCTCCACATTGGACACCGCCGGGCCGACCTCGTGCACCCAGCCCGCGTTCTCG
The DNA here is from genome assembly GCF_046549035.1 of Amycolatopsis sp. lyj-90. NCBI lineage: Bacteria > Bacillati > Actinomycetota > Actinomycetes > Pseudonocardiales > Pseudonocardiaceae > Amycolatopsis > Amycolatopsis sp. lyj-90. The sequence continues at coordinate 107,275 of NZ_JAJPWP010000001.1, read as the reverse complement.
TGCCCGATCGTGTAAGGCAGCGTGACACCGGACTTCTCCGCCCACTGTTCCTCGATGATGTGCAGATCGGTGCGGCACACGCCGGCCCCGCCGATCTTCACCACCACGTCGAACGGGCCGGTGGCGCGGGGTTCCGGGACCTCCTCGACGACGGGTTGCCGGTGGTACGAGTGCAGGCGGACCGCTTTCATCCCGTGTTCTCCTCTTCCTGGATTCGCGGGTACCGCACGCGCAGCATGCCGCGGCACACGCCGGAATTGGCCTCCATGCTCGTCCGGGTGAGCCGGGCGAAAGCGAGATGCCGCTTCGCCTCAGACGGCGTGATCGGCAGCGCCGTCACCGGGTCGAGCAAGAGCGCGTCCTCGTCACCGGCGGGCAGGCACAGTTCGTTCCGCCGCCGTCGCAACCTGTCGAGATCCGGCCCGGCCGGGACGTCGCCCAGCGTGAGCCCGGGCAGCCGGGCGGCATCGACGCCTTCGGCGAGCAGCGCCCGGCATACCCGGTCGGTTCCGGCGAGGACGGCCTTACGGACGAAATCGGCCCGCAATCCATCGAGTTCGCCGGCCGCTTCCCCGTCGAACGAAGCCACGAAACCCTCGCGCGCCGCCACTCCCCGATTGATGACGTCGGCGGCGAAGTGGTCGAGCAGCACCACCTCCACCCTGGCCACTCCCCTGACCCCGGCCACCGCGTCGTAGGCGTCGGCGACCATGAGGAAGGCGAAATTGGGCGCGCAGAAGTACGTGGGCAGCCGCAGTTCCACCCGCGCCCCGCCCGCCGGATCGACCTCGCACCGGGCCACGAAACCGAGCTCCGGCAACGGCTCGTCCAGTTCCGGATCACGGACGGTGCGCAAAGCGGACCAGACGGCCGCCACGACGGTCATGGTTGCTGCACGCCGACCGGTTCGACCTCGGTCTCCTGCTCCAGCCGCAGCTCGGGCGGGACCTCGATGTCGTAGAGCCGGGCCGCGTTGAGGCCGAGGATCTTCTTCTTTTGCGCGACGGTGAGCGGGGCGAAGTCCGAAAGCTCGGCGTCCTCGGGCATGTTCCAGTCGACGAATCCCTCGACCTGCCACTTCGGTTCCCAGATCGCGTAGTCGGCGCCGAAGATCAGCTTGTCCTCGCCGATCCAGAACATCAGCTCGCCCATGACCTTCGCGAAGAACTTCGGCCTGGCGTGCATCAGCCCGCCGACCACGACCGCGAGTCCCGCGTAGACATTGCGTTCCTGCGTCGCCATGAAGCAGAAGTCTTCGATCCGCGGCAGGCCGACGTGTTCGACGATGAAGTTCAGGCCTTGGAAGTTCGTCGCCACGTGGTCGATGTCGGAGACGTCGAAGGCGTCCTTGTCCAGTGGCCAGATCGTCGGTCCCTTGTGGACGTGCACGTTCTTGACGCCCAGTTCCTCGCACTTCTCCAGATACCGCGCGGCTTCCGGGTCCTTCAGGCTCCAGCCGCGCGAGTCACCGCGCCACTCGGCGGTGTAGAGCTTGACGCCCTTCGCGCCGTAGCGCTTGACCCGTTCCTCGAACGCCTTCAGTCCCTCCTCACCCTCACGCGGGTCGAATGTGGTGTTGACGAGGAACTTGCCGGGGTGCCGTTCGGCCAAGGCGCCGTCGGCCTCGGTGGTGTTGAACCCGTTCTTGTACCACTGCCGCAGGTTCGTCGGCTGGAAGATCGCCTTGTCGACGTGCCCGGCCTCGAACAGGTCGTGCATCATCAGCTCTTCGGAGTACTTCTGGAACCGGTCGATCGGCCAGTGGGTCTCCTTGGGGCCGAGTCCCTGGTAGGCGTGGAAGCATTCGATCCAGCCCTTGGCGAACTCCTCCTGGCCTTCGACCCAGTTTTCCGGGCTCGCGTCCCAGAAGTGGGTGTGGGCGTCGACGACGAAGTACTGCTCTCCGTCCTTTGTGTACATGAGCGTGCCTCCGGCTGGGTGGTGGGCGGAGCGTCAGCGGATGGGCTTGAGGTCGAAGTCGAGGTACTCGGCCGCGTCCTCGGGGTTGGCGAACATGATCGTGCGGTCGTCGAGATGCACCATCCGGCCGTAGTGGGTGGACATGCTCTCCTCGAACTCCGCCGCGGTGAACCACCCTTCCTCCTCGCCGGCGGCTTCGTCGACGTCGGCGTACACGAGATCCGTCCGGCCGGTGGCGTCGACGCGGATCATCGAGGGCAACGGCGTGATGGTCACGTTGTCCGCCTGGCCCATGACCTCCGCGATGATCGCGCCGACCTGGTTGTTCATCAGGGTGAAACCGCACCTGTTGGACGCGGTGTTGTTGGCCTTGAACGGGCTTTCCGACGTCTTGAACGAGGTCACTGGCCCAGCTCCTTCGGTGCTTTGAGACCCAGATCGGACAGGATGCCGACGAACCGGCTCTTCGCCCGGTCGAGACCGTCCTCGAACCGGGTCGGCTTGGCGTCGGGCTGCGACCACAACGGCTGCAGCGTGCGGGCCGCGGCGATGCACCGGGGAACCCAGTCCTCCAGCCAGCCCTGGAGGATGCCCTTGTTGTGCTCGGCGTACTGGCGATCGTTGACGAGCAGGTCGAACATCGCCTTGGTGTAGCGGAGATCCCGCTCGGAGTAGTCGAATTCCCCGGCGCCGACGAGGGTCGGGGTGACGAAGTCGCCGTTGGCGGGCGCGGCCTGCTGCACCAGGTTGCTGCGGAACAGTTCACCGACGAGCGGCTCGAAGACCACGTTCGCGGCGAAGACGGCCTCGCACCAGTCCCAGATCCCGGTGAGCTGCTCGGCCGTCTCGCGGACACCCTGCCACGCCGGATCGGAGTTCCACGTCTCCAGATGCGCGGTCCCGTCGAAGCCCTCGATCTCCTCGGTGAGCGTGAAGTTGTACAGGGCGAGGTCCTGCGCGGCGCGGATACGGTGCATGCTGTTCACCGAGATCGCGTTGTTGTGCATGTTGGTCGGCGCGCGGCGGTTGGCGTTGGCGAACAGGTACAGCCCGAGGCCGTGATCGACGTGCATCCACGCGCCGACGTGCTTGGCCACGAAGTCGACCCAGTTGGGGTTCCACTGCTCGAATGCCTTGGCCTGCCGCGCCGCGTCGACGTTCTGGTTCAGCTGGCGGACGACGTTCGCGTTGTAGCGGTAGAGGGTCAGTTCCCATTCCTCGTTGGGATCGCGGAATTCGTGCCAGCCGTGCGCGGGCCAGTCGTAGCCCTTGCCGCCCGAGCCGGGACCGCGTTCCGGTTCCGGCCGGTCCGAACCCCACGCCTTCAAGGCCGTCCACTCGAGCGGGTAGCCGCCCTTGCCGTCGGCGAAGGCGTACAGCCAGCCTTGCGAGAGATAGTGCCGCGGGTCCGGCTGGACTTCGACGGTCACGTCCTCGTAGTGGCTCTGCTTGCGTTTGGCCGAGTTGTAGTAGTTGAAGCGGCGCGCGTCCGAGTCCGGGAACACCTTGGCTCCGGCTTCGGCATCGGTGAAGACCGGCTTCGGCACACTGCGTTCTTCGGTGGCTGTCATGGGTTCGTTTCCTCACCGGTAGTGGTGAACTTGTCGTAGAACACGCGTTTCTCCGCGACTCCGAGGGAAGGCAACAGCTCCAGGGCCGCCTCCACCATCGGCGGTGGCCCGCAGACGTAGGCGTCGGCGCCGGAGAGATCGTGTCCGGCACGCTTGAGCACCTCGGTGACGAACCCGGTCTCGCCGTCCCAGCCCTCGTCCCCGGCTTCGGAAAGTGCGGGCAGGTAACGGAAGTTCTCCAGAGTTCCGGCGAGTGCCCCGAGCTCGTCCTCGAAGCAGAGGTCGTGCCGCCGTCGGGCGCCGTAGTAGAAGGTGGCCTTGCGGTCGATCCCGCGTTCGGCCATCGACCGCAGCAACGCCAGGATCGGCGCCATCCCGGCGCCGCCGCCGACGAACACCACCTCGGCGCCGGGCGCGTCCCGCAGTGTGAAGACCCCGAACGGTCCGGTGACCTCCAGCCGGTCGCCCGCTTTGACCTTGCTGTCGAGGAATTCCGAGAACAGGCCACCGGGATAGATCTTGACCACGAACTCCAGCAACCCGTCCCGCGCGGAGGTGTTGGCCATCGAGAACGACCGTGTCTCTTCCGTGCCGGGGATCTTGAAGTCCAGGTACTGGCCGGGAAAGAACTTCAGCGTCTCCGGTTCGACGAGCCGCACGACCAGATGCCGCAGGTCGTGGGTGACGTTCTCGTTCGAGACCACCTCCACGACCGCGTCGGTGATGGGCAGCCCGGCCTGGATCATTTCCTCGTCGTAGTTGAGGAGTTCGATCGTGAGGTCCTCGTAGGCGTGCGCGCGGCACAGCAGCGTGAAGCCCTCCTCCTTTTCGTAGTCGGGCAGCGCGAACGTGGAGTACCGGTCGTGTTCGACGTCGTCGCCGTCGAGGATGAAGGACTTGCAGGACGCGCACTGCCCTTCCTTGCAGCCGTGCATGAGCATGACGCCCTGCTCGGCGGCGGCGCGCAGGATCGTCTGATCCTCGTGGGCGTCGATCTCGATGCCGACGGGCTCGAACCGCACGCGGTGTTTGTCCATGGCTCCTCGTCCGGCGGAGAGGGTGGGAGGGCGTTGTGTCGCGGAGGGGTCCGCCCTCCCACTTGGTCTCTAGGCGCGCGGCGCCGGGCGGCCTGCCGGGCCCTGGCGGTTGTAGTCGGCCTGGAACGCGGCCCGCTGCTCGTCGGTCATCTGGTTCAGCAGCACGTTCGGCGACTGCACCTCGGGCATCCGGCGGAGGTGGTCGAGCGTCCACATCTTCTTCGGGTCGAGGTCCAGATGCGGCTGGGCGACCATGGTCTTGCCGTCGTCACGCACGAAACCCATGTCGGAGACGACGTCGGCCCAGTTCCAGCCGTGGTACAGCGTTTCCCATTCGCGGGCGCCGACGAGCTTGCCCATGTTCGGCGTGTTGCGGCCCTGGTAGATGGGCTGGAAAGCGTCGGCGTCGGTCCAGCGGCAGGTCTCCGAGCAGTAGGTGCGCCACTGCCCCTCGACCTTGTCGGTGACCATGTCCTCGCGGATGAGGCACGGGACCATGCAGGTCCAGCACCGGTGCGGGTACACGTAGTCGACGTCCTCGGCGACGATCGGGTGGTGCCCGTTCGGGGTGGCGAGGCGGTTGTAGTTCTCCCACCACTTGCCGTACTTGTCGTACCAGCCCGGATACTTGTACTCGAACCACTCGAAGTCCTTGTCCGTCATCGGGTCGATCCGCCAGTAGTTGGCGAGCCAGCCGGTGGCGAAGAACTGGGCGACCTCGTGCACGTAGCCCTTGTTCCAGATCCGGTTCCACGCCTCTTCGATGAGGTCGTGCGGGATGACGAGACCGTACTTCTCCAACGGGACGAGGTAGCTGCGGTAGTAGTCGTCGTAGATCCAGCGGCGCCACATCTCCGCGTAGCTCTCGCGGTCCTTGCGGCGGTCCTTGGTGCCGTATTCGATGAACGTGCCGATCGCCGCGTCGACGACGGCGTGGTTGTTCCACCACGCGTACCGCAGGTCGCGTTCGAGCAACTGGTGGTTGCTCTCGTCGGACAGCGCCATCAGCAGGGTCGCGTATCCGTTGCTGATGTGGCGGGATTCGTCGGATTGCACCGAGTGGAACACCGTCGGGAGCAGATAGTCACCGTTGGCGGCGGCTTCGGCGGGCATCGCGACGAACAATGTGTTCGTGAACGCGGTCTCCGCCACGATGGTGAGGTAGACGCTCGCCGCGGTGATGGCGTCCCCGGTGATGAACCCCTCGGCGAACTGACGGCCGATCGTGCCGCAGTAGTCGTTCTGGAAATTGCGCAGACTCGAGTTGAAGCCCGCCGGGTCGATGTAGTTCTGCATGTACAGGCGTTTGAGGTTCTGCTGGATCGTCGAATGCCGGACCTCGTCGATCATCTGGATCGCCTGGCCGTTGTGCAGTTCCGGGTTCGGCACCGTGCGGAACAGCAGCGGCATCGCCCGCGCGGCGGAGATCTCGGGCAGCGGGATGATACTCAGGAACAGTTTCTGCCATTCCAGCCAGCGTTCCTGGACCTGGCGGAACATGTTGCCGCGGATCGCGCCGTCCTCGGCGCCGTACACGCGGTGGTCCTTTTCCTCCTGCATCGGGAAATAGGACCGCAACACCTGCTTGAGCGGGTCCTTCTTCTTGGCCTTGCGGAAGGTGTAGTCGGTCCCGTAATGCGACACCGGTGTGTGGTACGCCGGTTCCCACGACAGTTCCTGGATCTTCTGGTGGGCTTTCGCCACACTCTGGCGGCTCATGGATCACTCCTTCTCCGTGGCACCCTCCGACGGCTCCCGCTCACCATTAGAGGGCGGCTCGCGACCCTCGCGGGTCTCAATGTGAGACACCCGCCTAGCGCTCGCCGAGCATCCGGGCGCGGAGTTCGGCCAGTTCGTCGTGGACGCCGCGCTGGATCCGCGCGTCGCCCTCGACCGTGGGAGTGATCCCGAAGGCGCGCAGGAGTTCCGCCGCGGGCCGACCCGGATGGCCGTCGGCGCCGAGCACCGGATGCAGGCCCTGGTCGGCCAGATGACGGAAGACGAGGTCGACGATCGTCCACGGGTTGTAGGTCTCCGCGGACGGGGTGGCCGGGGACATCGGGCGCTCCTCGCTGTCGGGGGCTGACCCCTCATCGCACCTCCGGCGCGCGTGACCGTGAGTCTCAATTTGAGACGAAGGGCAGGCGGGAAAGTCCCCTTCACCCACGACGGCGAACAGGTGGCCGTCTCAATTTGAGACACCACCCGAGGCCGCCCGCCTCTACCCTGGACGAAGCGGCACAAGGGTGTGCCCGCACCCACGCGGGCCGCGGGACTCGCGGGAGGTCACGTGGACGGCATGGTCGTCGCCGACGAACGACTCGCACGGACGAGGGTCCGGTTCCTCACCGAGGAACCGATCGAATCAGGCTGCGTACGGCAGCCGATCCTGGCGTCCTGGCGCCGGTCGCGGGACCTCCGGGTGCAGGCGGACCGGATCGACCCGCGGTATCTCGGCGACCAGAACCTCGACATCCCGCTGATCCGCGGGGCCGAACCGGTGCTGGCCAAACTCGGCGAACAGTTCGACGGGCAGCCGATCAGCCTCATCCTCACCGACCCGAACGGGGTCGTCCTGACCCAGAGCACCGGCGACAACGAACTGCGCCGCCATCTCGAAAGGGTCGAACTGGTCCCCGGGTTCAGTTACGGGGAGCAGTCCGTCGGCACCAACGGCATCGGCACGGCGCTCGAAGACGGCCGCGCCACGCAGGTGTTCGGACACGAGCACTACGCCGAGCACCTGGAGAACCTGGCCTGCGCCGGCGTCCCGATCCTCCATCCCCTCTCCGGCAAGAAGATCGGCGCCGTCGACCTCACCTGCTGGTACAAGGACGCGGGCGGGCTGCTGCTGGCGCTGGCCCGCTCGACGGCCGAGCAGATCCGCCAGGCGATGCTGCGGCACAGCGACCTGCACGAAATGATGCTGTTCCAGGCTTATCTGCAGACCTGCCGCCGCTGGACCGGGATCGTGCTGGCGTTCAACGAGGACATCGTGATGATGAACGACCGGGCGCGGCAGTTGCTCGACCCGTCCGACCAGTCGGTGTTGCTCGGCTTCGCCGCCGAAGCGCTGGAGTCGGGCGGCAGGACGACCGCGGAACTCGCGCTGTCGAGTGGCCAGCGGGTCCGCGTGTTCTGCCGTCGCGTCCCCGGACGGCGGGACGGCGACGTCGCGGGCGGGGTGCTGTCGGTCAAGCTTCTCGAAACCGGCGAGACCACCGCCGGGACCGTTCCGCTGCTGCCGATGTACCTCCCCGGCGTCGTCGGCTCCGCGCCGCTGTGGCTGCGGTGCGGGCACGAGCTGGAAACCGGGTTCAGCCGCAAGGAATGGGTCGTCCTCGAAGGTGGCCCAGGAACGGGAAAGCACGCTCTGGCCAAAGGGATGCACATGCGGCGCAGCCCGGCGGCACGACTGTGCACAGTGGACGCATCGGGGGCGGTCGACGCGGCTTGGGCCGACGACCTGCGCCACGAACTCCGCACCCATCCCCCGGCCACCCTCGTCGTCCGGCACGCGCACCGCCTCTCGGCCGCCGCCGCGGAGCCGTTCGTCCGCTTGCTGCGGGACCTGCGGGACGAGGGCGGGCCATGGGTGGTGCTGACCCTCGCCCCCGGCACCGAAACCGTGCCCGAGCTGGCGGAGCCGCTGAAGTTCTTCCCTCGCACCGTCCAGGTCCCGCCCCTGCGTCACCACGCCGAGGACCTCACCGAGCTCATCCCCTTGTTCCTGAGCAAACTCGGCTACGGCGGGCGGCTCACCTGCTCGGCCGCCGCGCTGCACCTGCTCATGCGGGCCGAGTGGCCGGGGAACGCGGGCCAGCTCTACCAGGTGCTGCGGAAGGTCGCGCAACGCCGCCGTTCGGGGACCATCGTCCCCGGCGACCTTCCCGCCGAGTTCCACGCCGTGACGCGACGCCCGCTCAACCGGTTCGAGGTGATCGAACGCGACGCGATCGTGCGGGGTCTCGAAGACGCCGACGGCAACAAGATGCGCGCGGCCCAGCTTCTCGGCATCTCCCGGGCGACGATCTACCGGAAGATCCACGAGTACGGCATCGTCGCGCCGGCGCGGACCTCCTGAGCGGCCGCCGCCCCGCCGGATCAGGCCACTTCGAAGCTGCGGCCGCCGTCGTGCAGGCCGAGCATGTCCAGCAGGGTCGCGCAGTCATCGGCACTCGTCGCCCGAGACGCCACGGTGAGGGCCGCCTTGCGGCGCATCTCCTCCTGCTGTGGCGAGTCCAGGCCGTCCGACAGCAGGTCGGGTACCGGGTGCAGTCCGAGTTCGTTTCTCATCAATTCCCCCTTGGATGAAGGCCGACGTGTCGCTCTAGTACCCACGATCGCGGGCTTGAACACAGGTGTCCCCGTTCGGGTGCGCAGAGACACGGCGGCCTTACTCCGTCCGTGTGAATCAGCCTCGCAACGCCGGGAGCAACGTCTCTTCGGCGAAGCGCAGGAAGCCTTCCTGCTGGTCGCCGCCGATCTGGATCAGGGCGAGATCGGTGAACCCGGCCGCCTCGAACTCGCCTGCCTGCTTCACGATCCGATCCACGTCCGGCCCGCACGGGATGGCCGCGGCGACGTCCTCCGGTTTGACGAACTGGGTGGCCCCGGCGAACCCGGCGGGCCCCGGCAGTTCGGCGTTGACCTTCCAGCCACCGGCGAACCACCGGAACTGCTCGTGCGCCCGCTGGATCGCCGCGTCGCGGTCTTCGCCCCAGGACACCGGCAGCTGGGCGATCTTCCTGGTCGGCGGGCCGGGTTTGACGGCGTCCCACTCCCGGCCCAGCGACTCGTCCGCCTCCACCGCGATCATCGCGTCGGCGATCGGCGCGAACCGGGTGACCGACTGCGACCCGGACACCGCGACGGCGATCGGGACACGCTGCTCCGGCAGGTCCCACAGCTTGGCCGAGTCCACCCGGAAGTGGTCACCCGCGTAGTTGAAGTACCCGCCGTCGAACAGCCCGCCGATGATCTGGATCGCTTCGGCGAGCATCTCGTGGCGGACGTTCGCCGGTGGCCAGCCGCGTCCGACGACGTGTTCGTTGAGGTTCTCTCCCGCTCCGAGCCCGAGGGTGAACCGGCCGTCCGAGAGCTCCTGGACGGTCGCCGCCTTCTGCGCCACCACCGCCGGGTGGTAGCGCATGGTCGGGCACGTCACGAAGGTCATCAGTTCGACCCGTTCAGTACTCTGGGTGACCGCGCCCAGCACACTCCACGCGTACGGCGAATGGCCCTGCTCGTCCAGCCAAGGCGAGTAATGGTCGCTCATCACCTCGAAGTCGAATCCCGCCCGCTCGGCCGCGGCGGCGTACCCCACCAGGTCCTTCGGCCCGGTCTGCTCGGTCATGAGCGTGTAGCCGATGCGCATTGAAGCCTCCTTCGCGTCTGACCTCCGCGTACCCGCCCGCTCCGGCGGTCAACCGGAGGTTTATCCAGCGAAACGATCGGGGTACCTGAGCTGAGGAGAAGGGAGCAGTCATGCCTCAGCGGAGTTGGAGCGACAAACGCGAACGACAGTACGAACACATCAAGGACTCGGCGAAGGACCGTGGAGCGAGCACGGACCGCGCGGAGGAGATCGCCGCACGCACGGTGAACAAGAACCGCGCGCAATCGGGCGAGTCGCGCGAGGCGAGCAAGACCTCCACCGAGGACATGTCCCCGCAGAGGCGAGGCGGTCTGCGGTCCGGCAATCGGCTGGGCCCGAACGGCCCCACCAAGGACCAGCTCTACAACGAAGCGAAGAAGCGCGATATCGAGGGCAGGTCGAAGATGTCCAAAAAGGAGCTTCAGCGCGCCCTTGGCCGTTGATCGCCTGTCCCGCGGCGGGTCCCCACCGCGGTTGCCCCACGGCCATGGACGGATAGGTCACGTAATGGATTCACACGCACGGGGCAGCCTCACCCCTGAAACCCGCCATGAAGAGGACGGATTTCTCGATCGAGTGGAACTCCGTCTCCCCGCCGAGGCGGAACAGATCCCCCTCGTCCGCACGCTCACCCACGGAGTGGTGGCACGTGCGGACTTCGGCTTGGACGCCATTTCAGACGCGAAGATGGCCGTCGACGAAGCCTGTTCCCAACTGGTCCAGCCCGCAGAACTGGGAGCGACCCTGTGTTGCGTCTTTCACGAGATCCCGGAAGGGATAGCCGTTTCGATCTCCACTCGGACGGCCAAAGCCCATCTCCCGAGCGAAACGACGTTCGGATGGCACGTGCTGACGACCCTGACCCGGTCGGTGGCGGCTCGTTGCGAGCCGATTCCCGGCGAAACGGGGAGCACGACGACGATCGACCTCGTCCTGACACCGGGAACGAGCGACGGGTGAACGCCGAGCGCAGGTCGACCGCCCGCCAGGCGGATGACTACGCCCATTGCGAACCCCTCTTCGAAGAGCTGTCCGCCCTCCCGGAGGACTCCCCTCGCCGCCAAGAGGTGCGAGCCCGCCTGGTCACCGAACTGCTCCCGCTCGCCGAGCACATCGCCACCCGGTTCTCCGGCCGGGGCGAGCCCCGCGAGGATCTGGTGCAGGTGGCACGGATCGGCCTGATCAACGCGGTCGACCGCTTCGATCCCGAACGGGGCCACGACTTCCTCTCCTTCGCCGTCCCCACGGTGATGGGCGAGGTCCGGCGGCACTTCCGGGACACCGGCTGGTCGGTCCGGGTACCGCGGCGGCTCAAGGAACTCCACGTTTCGCTCAGCCAGGGCACGGCCGCGCTGTCCCAGCGCCTCGGCCGCGCGCCGACGCCGACCGAACTCGCCGAGTACCTCGGGCTCGAGGTCAACGAAGTGCGTGAAGGACTGCTCGCCGGCCAGGCGTACCAGACGTTGTCGGTCGACAAGCCGGTTCACGACGACGCCACCGAGGCTCTTTCACTCGCCGACACGATCGGCGAGGAGGACCACGAGATGGCCTTGGTGGAGAACCACGAGGCGCTGCAACCGCTGCTGCGGGAACTCCCGAAGCGCGAACGCGCGATCCTCGTGATGCGGTTCTTCGGCGGCTACACCCAGACGCAGATCGCGGAACGGATCGGCATTTCGCAGATGCACGTCTCGCGGCTTCTTTCGCAGACGCTGGAACAGTTGCGAGGGAAGCTCTCGGAGTAGAGCGGCCTGTCCGTGAAGGCCTCCTTACTTACCCTGACGGTAGTTAAGGAGGCCTTCACGGACTTCGTCATGCCCAGCGGGAGTGTTGCGAAAGCCACTTTCGCGACGTTCTGATGTCCCGGAAGTGGCTTTCGCGACACCCGAACCGGCTGGTGTGGCCTCACGGTTGCCCGGATCGGCGACTCCTCAGCCGTGAGTGGCGATTCGGGTTAGGGCTAAGGGTGTCTTGGTTACCTACGGCCTCTGGCCGCGGCCGTTCACGAGTCCGGGCCGTGAAGGGCCCCTTGCCTACCTTGACCGTAGTGATGGAGGCCTTCACGGACTTCGTGATCGCCACGGCCGCCACTTTCACCCCACCCGCACCAACAGCCACAGCGGCCGCGCGTGAATGCCTCCGTTCCCTCGGCTCAGCCGAAGAAACTCGACGCTCACACCTTCCCCAAGTACGTGATGGCCCCCTTCCTTGCGTCTAGCGCAAGGAAGGGGGCCATCACGTACTTCAAGCGACCACGGCGCTGGCAATCCGAATCGCCACTCACGAAGGCCGACCACCCTGCGAGCGTTACGGCGTCGTGTACGGCGCCTGCTGCTCGATCGACGGGCTCGCGGTCGGGTACCGGCCTCCCTGCCCGGGCACCGGCGTCACCGTGGTGCCCTGCTGCTCGGGTTCGACGCGCTGCCTGGGGCGGTTGATGACCGCTTCGGCCTCCTGCTCGCCGCGGATCCGCGAAAGCACGCCGAGCGTGATCGCGTGGGCGATGGCCAGGACCAGCAACAGGACACCCAGCCTGCCGACCACACCCGGAAGGTCGCTGCCCCCGATGTCGATCGTCGACAGCAGTGCCAGGACGCCCAGCGTCGCGAGGTGGAACAGCACCGTGACCAGCCAGGTCATGGACGCCCCGGCCGCCGGATCGCCGTAGGAACCTCGCAGGTAGCGCTTGCCGCTCTGGTAGATGATCAGGCCGTCGAGCATGACCAGCGCAACCCCGATGACGAGGAAGGCTACGTATGCGTTGGTAGTCATGCCGGGACGCTCCCTTCGTTGTGGACCTCACCCGTGAAATACCCGGGATCTCCCCCTGGAAAACGGCGTTTTCCAGGGGGAGATCACCGGGTGGGGGTCAGCTGCCGGGACGATCCACGTCACCGCGCCACGCGCCGGACTCATGACCGCGGCTCTCGATGAACTCCTTGAACCGCTTCATGTCGCCCTTGACGCGGCGGTCGAGGATGCCGAGCTTGTCGGCGACGTTCTCGGCGAAGCCCTCCGGATCGATCTCCATCTGCGCCGTGACCCGCGTCTTGTTGTCGTCCAGGCGATGGAAGGTGATGACGCCCGCGTGGTCGGGACCGGAGTCCGACGTCCACGCGACGCGCTCGTCGGGATGCTGTTCGGTGATGGTCGCGTCGAATTCCCGGCTCACACCACCGAACTTGGTCACCCAGTGGGTGTGGGTCGCGTCGACCTGGCGGATCTCCTCGACACCTTCCATGAACTGCGGGAAGGACTCGAACTGGGTCCACTGGTTGTACGCGGTCTTGACCGGTACGTCGACGTCGACCATTTCGGTGATCGTGCTCATGCATCCTCCTGATTGTTGGGTGCTTTCGAGCCGGCACTCCTCGGCTACCCGGCACCCCGAGGGCCGAAACGCGCCGTGATTGATCGCGCTTACTCCCGGGTACCCGGCGGGCAGAACGCCCCGAGGAGGTGCTCCATGATCGAAAAGACCGAAGACCGGTCGGTCGGCGAATTGCTCTCCGACCTGAGTGACGAGGTCAAACGTCTCGTCCGCGACGAGATGCGGCTCGCCGTCGTCGAATTGCAGGGCAAGGGAAAGCGGATGGGACTTGGCGCCGGGTTGTTCGGCGTCGCCGGGTTGTTCGCGCTGTTCGGCCTGGCCACTCTCATCGCCGCGGTGGTGCTGGCACTCGCCCTGGTCATGCCCGCCTGGCTGGCCGCCGTGGTGACCGGCGCGGCACTGCTGCTGATCGGCGGACTTTCGGCCATCGTCGGTAAGAAGGAGATCGCGAGCGCGACACCGCCGGTGCCGGAAGAGGCCATCGAAGGCGTCCGTAAGGATGTCGACACCGTCAAGCAGGGAGTGCGCTCATGACCGATTTTCCCAAGAACGCGGAAGAAGCCCGCGCCGATCGCGATGTGACGCGTGAGGAGCTCACCGAGACCCTCGACGCCTTGGGCCGGAAGCTCGACGTCAAGACCCGGGTCAACGACAACCTCGACGCCAAGGTCGACCAGGCCAGCGCCAAGATCTCCGAAAAGGTCTCCGAGCCCGCGGCGGACAAGTTCCGTCAGGGCACCGAAATCGTCCGCGACAACCCCCTGCCGATCTTCGTCGGTGTTTTCGCACTGCTCGTGACGATCCGGCTGATCATGCGAAAGAGGTCTTCCTCGTGAACAAGGTCCTTTACAAGCCACTGAACATGGTCGTGAGCGCAGCGGGCGGTGTGCTCGCCGGGATCGCGTTCAAGCAGATCTGGAAACGCGTGAGCGGCGAGGAAGACGCGCCGAACGCCACGGACCGGGACTTCACCTGGACCCAGGTACTCGTCGCGGCCGCTGCGCAGGGCGCGATCTTCGGGGCGGTGAAGGCGGCCACCGAACGGGCGGGCGCGATCGGCTACCGCAAGGCGACCGGCGACTGGCCCACCGAGGACTGACGATGCGCGTAGTCATCATCGGAGGCGGGTTCGCCGGTTACAACGCCGCCAAAACCCTGCTCAAGTCGGTCGGCGACGACACCGAGATCGTCGTGCTGAACCCGACCGACTACTTCCTCTACCTTCCCCTGCTGCCCGAAGTCGCCGCCGGGATCCTGGAACCGCGGCGGATTTCGGTCTCCATCCCCGGCACCCTGCGGGGCGTGCGCCTCGTGCTCGGCACCGCGACCTCGGTCGATTTCGACGGCCGCAGCGTGCGCTACACCGACCCCGAGGATCGCGAGCACGAAATCGGCTACGACCGCCTCGTGCTCGCCGCGGGCAGCGTCAACAAGTTGTTGCCGATCCCCGGCGTGCCCGAGTACGCCCATGGCTTCCGCGGACTCGCCGAGGCGCTCTACCTGCGGGATCACGTCACCCGGCAGATAGAGCTCGCGGCCTCCGCCGAAGATCCGGCCGAACGCGACGCGCGCTGCACGTTCGTCGTGGTCGGCGCCGGCTACACCGGAACCGAAGTCGCCGCCCAGGGGCCGGCGTTCACCGCCGCGCTCGCCGCCCGGCATCCAGAACTGGACGGCCAGAAGATCCGCTGGCTGCTGCTGGACGTGGCCGGACGTGTCCTGCCGGAACTCGACCGCAGGCTCGGGACCACCGCGGACGAGGTGTTGCGGGCGCGCGGCGTCGAGGTGCTGATGAAGACGTCGGTCGACAACGCCGACGCGAAAGGCGTCACGTTGACCTCCGGCGAATCCGTGCCGACCCGCACCCTCGTCTGGTGCGTCGGGGTCCGGCCGGATCCGCTGATCGAGGACCTGGGACTGGAGACGGCCAAGGGCAGGCTCGTCGTCACCACGCAACTCAACGTCCCCGGACGACGCGACGTCTACGCGTGCGGCGACGCGGCCGCCGTCCCGGATCTGACCAGGCCGGGCGAATACACGCCGATGACGGCCCAGCACGCCGAGCGGCAAGGAAGGCTCGCCGGGCGGAACGTCGCCGCGTCACTGGGGCACGGCTCGCACGGCACCTACCGGCACCACGATCTCGGCTTCGTCGTCGACCTCGGCGGTCATCAGGCCGCGGCGAATCCCTTGCACATCCCCCTTTCCGGGCTCGCCGCCAAGGCGGTCACGCGGGGGTACCACCTGCTGGCCATGCCGGGAAACCGGCTGCGCACCGCCACCGACTGGGCGCTGGAAGCGGTGACGAAACGACAGACTGTCCAATTAGGACTTGTCAGGTCGGCGGCGGTACCGCTCGACACCGGCTCCCCGGAACCGCCCCGCAACTGAAGATCAGGCGCTCACGCCACCGTCGAGGACGATGTCCTGCCCCACGACATACGCGGATTCCTCGGAGGCCAGCCACAGCACCGCCGCGGCGATCTCCTCGACCGCGCCGATCCGGCCGAGCGGGATGACCGCGCCGAGCCGTTCGGCGCGGTCGGCCTCGGTTTCACCGGGCCGCAACGACATGCCGGTGTCGGTGGCGCCGGGGCTCACCGCGTTGATCCGGATCCCCTCGGCGATGTGGTCGCGGGCGGCGGTCCGGGTCAGCACGTCCACGGCGGCCTTCGAAGCGGCGTAGGCGGCCATTCCGGGGAGGCGGATGTGCGAGCCGATGTTGGACGCCATGTTGACGATGACTCCCCCGCCGCCCTCCCGCATCTGCGCGATCTCGTGCTTCATGGACAGCCAGGTGCCCGTGAGGTTGGTCCGCACGACGGCGTCGAAGCCGTCTTCGTCGAGGTCCGCGGTCGGCGCGGGGCTGCCGAGGATGCCCGCGTTGTTGAACGCGACGTCGAGTTTCCCGTGCCGCCGAACGGTCTCGGTGACGAGACGTTCGACTTCGCTGCCGACACTCACGTCGGCGGTCACCGCGTCGGCCGCGCCGCCTTCGGCCTCGATCTCCTTCACCGTCTGGCGCAGTTTCTCGTCGTCCCGGCCCGAGACGACGACCTGAGCGCCTTCGCGAGCGAAGGCGGCCGCCGTGGCGCGGCCGATCCCGGAACCTCCCCCGGTGACCAGGACGACCTTGCCGCTGAATCGCTTCCCCACAGTACCCATCTTTCTGGTCCGATCGTTCTATTATCAGTGCTGACGGGCGGCTTCGAGGACCGCGATGGCCTGCTTCGCCGTCGCCCGGACGCGTGCCGCGTGATCCAGCCCCTTGCCCAGGACCCGCATCCCCTGCAGGACGGTGAGCAGGAAGCCGGCGAGCGCTTCCGGATCGGCACCGGCGCCGATTTCGTCCTGTGCCTTCGCCCGGCTCAACGCCATCCGCAACGCTAGTTCGAGCGCGTCCCAGCTGCGTTCGACCACACGCGCGACCTCGGGATCCTTCGGCAGCATTTCCATCGCGGCGTTGACCACGAAACAGCCTTTGCGGCCCGATTCGTCGAGGATCTCGGCGACATAGCGTTCGATGAGCCGCCGCACGCCGTCGAGGGCGGGCCCCGGTCCGGCGAAGTCCGCGACGAACCGCTCGTTGCCCCGGGCGATGTAGCGGTTCAAGGCTGTCAGGTACAGCTGATGCTTGGTACCGAACGTCGCGTAGAGGCTGGCCTTGCCGATGCCGAGTCCGGCGACGAGATCACTGACCGAGGTGGCCTCGTACCCCTGCCGCCAGAACAGTTCCAGCGCGGCATCGCAGGCCGCGTCGACGTCGAATTCCTTCACCCGGGACACGAGAGAAGCTTAGCCACATCTGGACCGATCGGTCAAGAAAGCTAGTCGGAGTCGTAGGCCGACCGGGCCTTCTCCACCTTCGGCAGGTTCTCCGCCGACCAGTCCGCGAGGGTCGCGAACAGCGGCGCCAGGCTCCGGCCCAGGTCGCTGATCTCGTACTCGACCCGGGGTGGCACCTCCGCGTGATAGGTCCGCGTGAGGAGTCCGTCGCGTTCCAGTTGTCGCAGCCGCTGGGTCAGCACCTTCGGCGTGATCGTCCCGATCCGGCGCTCGAGTTCGACGAACCGCTGCCTGCCGAATTCGTTGAGCGCCCACAGGATTGGCGTCGTCCAGCGACTGAACACGAGGTCGACCACCGGGGCGATCGGACAGGCCTGTTCCGGGGTGGTCGAAGCGTCGGCGCGCATGGGGCCACGGTACGCGGTTTGCCGAGTTGTCATGATCGAGACACCCCATCAACCCACCTATGCGCGTAACGTTCTGTTATGGACTTGACCACCGAAAGGCTCGTCGTCCGCGAGTGGTCCGAGGACGACGCCGAAGCCGCTCTGGCGATCTACGGCACCACTGACGTGACCCGCTGGCTCACCCCGGCGATGGACCGGGTCACCGACGCCGCGGCCATGCGTTCGGTTCTGCAGGCCTGGCAGCAGGCGCAGCCCAATCTCGTGCCCCCGCGCGGAAGATGGGCGGTGCAGCGCAAGGAAGACGGCGCCGTCGTCGGCGGACTGGGCATCCATCTGCTGCCGCCGTACGAAGAGGACCTGGAGATCAGCTGGCAGCTGCATCCGGACGCCTGGGGCGAGGGTTACGCCTCCGAGGCCGCCCGTGCGCTGCTCGGCTGGGCGTTCACCCAGGACACGGACGAGTTCTTCGCCGTCGCGCGGCCGAACAACGTGCGCGCCATCGCGACCGCGAAACGGCTCGGAATGGTCTGGGTCGGCGAAACCGAGAAGTACTACGGGCTTCGCCTGCAGGTGTACCGGATCCGGCACACCGACGTCCTCTAGCGTCGATCGTCCACACGGGACACTTCGCCCGTCGTCGAGACGGCGTGCCCCGCGCCGCGCCCGTCCGCCATGGCGACGATCCGGCCCTGCTCGACGCGGACCGCGGCTTCGGTCTCGTCGCTGACCGCGAGCACCCCCGCCGACGCGGCCAGCGTCCCGGTCACGTCGCACACCACGCGCACGCCCGGCCACGCCCGCTCCGGGAAGGCCTGCCGCAGACCGCCGCACAACTCCGCGACGATCAGCCGGGTCAGCGGGACGAGTTCGTCGGGCTCGCTGGTCACGACGGCGACGGTGACGTCGCCATCGTGGGCCCGGACGGCCTCCTCGGCCGCGGAGATCCGATGGGTGCCGAGCACGACGACCACGCCGTCGGCGGGCACGAACGGTTCGGCACGGACGAGGTCCACGGCCCCGGGCGGTGACCACGGCCGATCGGCGGCCTGCGCGGCGGGCGCGATCACCGGCGGCGCCCACCAGTCGTTGAAGGCCAGCCCCGCCAGCCGTTCGCCGGCGCTCACGACGTCGAAAGGTTCGACGAGACCTGGATCGGCGGCCGCCAGCTGGCCCGCCCCGTGCAGCACGGTCAGCACGGTCTCCGCGAGCCGGACACGACGTGGGACCGGCGCGCCCTCCGGGCGTTCCGGCGGGTCGAGCCGCTCCAGCGCGAGCCCGAGCAACAGCCCGTTGAGCTTGACCAGCTGCGCGAACGGGCGCCGGATCCGCTCGTCCGCGAGTACCTCCGGCATCAGGTCGCGCGCGAGGCCCGCCTGGTCCTCACCCAGGGGAAACGCCGCCATTCTCGCCCTGGCCAGCGCCCCCAGCGCGTCCTGGAGCGTCTCGCCCGGCACGGCGTGCGGCGCTCCGGCGGAGTGTTCCGCAAGCTCGGCGAGGACGGCGAAGTACAGCGCGCGTTTCCCGGGGAAGTTCGAGTAGACGGCGCCACGGGTGAGCTCCGCCCGCTCGGCGATGACGTCGATCTTGGCGTCGCGGAAGCCCTGCTCCGCGAACTCGTCGCGCGCGGCGGCCAGCACCTTCGCGCGATTGCGCTCCTGCGTCTCCGCCCTGCTCAGCCGGACCATCACTCCCCCGTCGTTGCCTGCGGACCCGGATCAAGATACCTTGGGCATTCAGATGATGAGAACATCTGAATCGAACATCCGAACTGGGAGAGCCTCTTGTCCGACGTTCCCGAGATCCACCTGACCGACCCTGAGGTCCTGCGCGATCCGTTCACCGCGTACAGCCCGGTCCGCGAGCGCTCCCCGATCGCCAAGCTCGTCGCGCCGGGGTTCGAAATGTGGGCGATCCTGCGCCACGAAGAGGCGCGGAAGATGCTGAGCGACCCGCGCTTCGCGCTGAGCCCGGCCAGCTACCAGCGGATGGAGATCCCCGAGCACTGCCGTCCGTACATGCGGAGCATGCAGGAGGTCGAAGGCCCGGAACACGTCCGGCTCCGGCGACTCGTGGCCCCCGCGTTCACCCCGCGCAAGGCCGCCGCGCTCCGTCCGGGGATCGAGCGGCTCGTGGACGACCTCCTCGACAGCCTCGCCGGAGAAGAGCGGATCGACCTGGTCACGGCCTTCGCGCGCCCACTTCCGGTCGACGTGATCTGCGCGTTGGTCGGCATCGCCGAAGCGGACCGCCCACGCTGGCGCGAATACGGGACGATGGTCGCGGCGGGCGACGGCCCGGGACTCTCGAAGGCGGTCCCGGCGATCGTCGAGGACTCGCTCGCCGCCATCGAGAAACGGAAGCTCGAACCCGCCGAAGACGTCGTCTCGCAGCTTCTCCAGATCCAGGCCGAAGACGGCGACAGGCTCAGCGAAACCGAACTGGTCGCCCTGGTCTGGCAACTGGTCCTGGGCGGTCAGGTGCCCGGCAACCTCATCGCCAACGCCGTCGAGATCCTGCTCTCCCACCCCGCGCAGCTGGCTGAGCTCCGCGAAGACCCGGCTCTCATGCCCGGCGCGGTCGAGGAACTGATGCGCTGGTGCAGCCCGCAACTCCTGACGGTCCCCCGCATCACCACCACGGACGTCCGGATCGGCGACGTCGCGATCCCCGAAGGAGCACCGGTCACCGTCGCGATCGCCGCGGTGAACCGGGATCCGAGGGCGTTCCCCGAACCGGACGTCTTCGACATCCGGCGCGCGGCGGGGCCCGCCTGGCACCTCGCGTTCGCACACGGACCGCATTTCTGTCTCGGCGCCTCGCTGGCCAGGGTCCAGACCGAAGTCGCACTCACCGCGCTACTGCGCAGTTTCCCCGATCTCGCGCTCGCCGACGGCCTGCTGCGGATCCCGGATCCGGGCACCTGGCGGTTGAACGCACTGCCGGTCACGCTGCATGCGACGGTTGCAAACTGAAACACGTTCTAATAATGTGACCGGCTGTGAGACACGGGATAGTGCTGTTCACCAGTGACCGGGGCATCACCCCGTCGGCCGCCGCGCAGGCCGCGGAGGCCGCGGGCTTCGACGCCTTCCACGTGCCCGAGCACACGCACATCCCGGTCAAACGGGAGGCCCCGCATCCGCGCACCGGCGATGCGTCGCTGCCCGACGATCGCTACCTGCGCACGCTGGACCCGTGGGTCGCGCTGGCCACGGCGGCCTCGGTGACCACGCGGATCCGGCTCGCGACGGCGGTCGCCCTCCCGGTCGAGAGCGATCCGATCACGCTGGCGAAGACGATCGCCAGCCTCGATCACCTCTCGGCCGGGCGGGTCACCCTCGGCGTCGGCTTCGGCTGGAACGTCGACGAACTGGCCGATCATGGCGTCCCCGGCGGCAAGCGGCGGACGGTCCTGCGCGAATACCTGGAGGCGATGCGCGCGCTCTGGACGGACGACGAAGCCTCGTACGCGGGTGAGTTCGTCTCCTTCGGCGCGAGCTGGGCGTGGCCGAAACCGGCCCAAGCCCACATCCCGGTGATCGTCGGCGCGGGCGGCACGGAGAAGACGTTCCGCTGGATCGCGAAGTCCGCCGACGGCTGGCTCACCACCCCGGGCGACACGGACATCGAGGACAAGGCGCGGCGCCTGCGCGAGATCTGGCGCGAAGAGGGCCGCGCCGGCGAGCCGGAGATCTCGGCGCTCGGCGTCCGCCCGGACCCGGAGAACCTGGCCAAACTGGAGGCGGCCGGGGTCACCGAGACGATCTTCGGCCTCCCGGACCGGTCCCCCGAGGAGGTCGAAGCCTGGCTTCAGCGCCTCGCCGGGAAGCTCGGCCTCAGCGCTGGGAATCGATGAGGTAGCGCCCGTCCTGCTGCACCATGACGAAGGTCGCCTTCTCCGTCATGGTCCCGCCCGCGGCCCTGGTGTAGGTGAGCGTCACCGACACCGTGTTCCCGGATTCGACGATGTTCGACACCGCCACCCCGCGGTAGTCCTTCCAGAAGTTCGAGTAGCGCTCGAAGCTCTGGTTCTTGGTGCGCTTGAAGTTGTCGGTCAGCGTCGCGAAACCGGCCTGGAGATTCCCCGGGATGAGCGAGTAGTACGCCGAAAGCGCCTGGCCGGGCGTCTGCGCCGGAGGCGGCGGAGCCGAAGACGACGTGGCCGGGGGCGGTGACGACGACGGGGGCGCCGAAGAGGACGGCGGCGGTTCGGCGGAGGTCGACGGCGGCGGGGTGACGGCCTGCGACTGCGAGGCCGGCGGCGGAGCGGCGTCCGACGGCATGTCCTCGCCGCGCGTGAGCATGACGACCACGGCCGCGGCGATGGCGGCGAGCACCAGGAACCCGGCGAGTACGCCGATCAGCATGCCCTTGCGCGCCTTCGGTGGCGGCTCCTCGGCGACGAGCGTCGTCGGATCCCCTGCCGCCAAGGCCCGCAGCTCCCGCTCGGTCTCGGTCATCGTCGGCCTGCTGTCCGGCCGGACGTCGAGGAGACGGGTCAGCAACGGCGTCAGGATGCCGGACTTGACCGGCGGGGTGATCTCCCCGCTCGACGCGCGGTACAGCAGCGCGATCGGGTTCTCCGCCGTGCCGTAGGGCGTGCCGCCTTCGAGCGCGGTGTACAGCGTCGCGCCGAGCGAGAACACGTCGGAAGCGGAAGTGGCGTCCTCACCGCGGGCGACCTCGGGCGCCAGGAACGCCGGCGTCCCGGAGATCTCGCCGGTCGCGGTGAGCTGGACGTCGCCCATCGCCCGTGAGATCCCGAAGTCGGTGATCTTGACGGTGTCGTCCTCGCCGAGCAGGACGTTGCCGGGCTTGATGTCGCGGTGCACGATGCCCGCCCGGTGCGCGGCCGCCAGCGCCGAGCACAACTGGATGGCGAGGCGGATGACGTCGTCGACCTCCATCGGCCCTTCGCGCAGTTTGTCCGCGAGGCTGATCGAGGGGAGATACTCCATGATGATCCACGGGCGGTCCTGCTCGTCGATCACGCCGAAGACGGTGATGGCGTGCGGATGCACCAGCCGGGCGGCGATCCTGGCCTCGCGCAGCGCTCGGTTCTTGGCCTCGTCGGCCTTCTGCTCCCCTTGTCCGTGCGGCAGAAGGAGTTCCTTGACCGCGACCGTGCGCTCCAGGTTGTCGTCGCGCGCCCGCCACACGGTGCCCATCGAGCCACCACCGACGGGCTCGATGAGATCGAACCGGTCGGCGAGGCGGCGGATCTCCTCCATTATCGACGTCCCCCTGGAGCTGTGGTGTTCGCGCGAACCTTGCCAGCATGCCAGGAACGCGCCGGGACGCAGGACCCGGCACGGTCGTTTCCGTCGCGGTGTCGGTCACGTCGGGGGCTGGGCCGTTCAGCGGAACCCCACCCCATCGGCTGCCCGAAAGTTCGTATCCCGGACGGCTGAGGACGCACTTTACTTCTTCGGTGTGGCCTGATCTCGAGAAAGGGCGGCGATGCGAGAACCCCTTGGCGGACGCGGAGTGCTCGAAGGCGCCTTCGCCTTGCTCGAAGCGCTCAACGAGCACGGCGGGCAGGCCGGGCTGACCCAGCTCGTGCGGGCCACCGGGCTCCCGAAGACCACCGTGCACCGGCTCCTCGAACAGCTCGCCGACCTCGGCGCGGTCGAGCGGGCGGACCGCAGCTACCGGATCGGCTCGCGGGTGTTCCGGCTCGGCCGGTTCTGGCAGCCCGAGCTGCGGGACCTGGCCAAGGAGTGGCTGCCGGTGCTTTCGGCGCGGATGCGCGTCAGCCTCGTGCTCGTGGTCCCGCGGGAGGGCCGCGCGCTGGTCGCGGCAGGGGCCGTCCTGCCGTCCGACGACGTCCCCGTGTGGCCGGGCAGCCCGCTGCCGCCCGGGACCGCCGCCGGACGGCTCCTCGCCGCCCATCACCCCGCGCTCGCGGAACCGGACGCCGACGCGCTGGAGATCCGGTCGGCCGGGTACGCGGCCGAATCGGAGACCATCACGGCGGGGCTGGGCTGTGCCGCCGTCGGCATCAGGACTCCGGACGGCCGGGTCGGCGCGGCACTCGCCGCCGTCCTGCCCGCCCGGCGCGACCCGCTTTCGGCGGTCGCCGGACTGGCGAGCACCGCGCGTTCCTTCAGTGCCGCGCTCGCCGAGTACTCGCGGCCCACGCGTTCCGGCACTGCCCTACCCACCTGAAGTACGTGATGGCCCCCTTCCTTGCGTCTAGCGCAGTGAAGGGGTCCTTCCTGTACTTGGGGAAGGTCGTCTACGGACGCGGGTCCGCGGTCCCGACCGCGCCGCCGCTCAGCAACGCGAGACTGCGGTCGGCCTCCGCGACGGCGGAGCCGCGCTCGACGTGACCGTCGATCACGAGCGTGGCCAGCCCGTGGAGCAAGCACCACAGGGTGACGGCGAAGCCGCCCGGATCGCTCCGCTCCCCCACTCGCCCGGCCAGCACCGCGCACGTCTCCCGGTGCGCCTCGGCGAGTTCCGGATGCGCGGCGCGGTCGCCGATCCCGGCCCCCGCCATCAACCGGTACAACGCGGGATTCTCCAGCGCGAAGGCGAGGTAGGAATGTCCGAGCGCGGTCACCGTCCCGGCGCCGCAGCCGCGCAAAGCGGCCTGCAATTCGGCGTGCCCCTCCAGCGCGACGGCCACCAGCAGCGCGTCCTTGTCGCGGAAATGGCGGTACGGCGCCGCAGTGGAAGCGCCTACCTTCGCGACCGCGCCGCGCAGGCTCACCCCCTCGGGACCCCGCTCGACGAGCACCTCACGCGCGGCCATGACGAGCGCACGACGAAGGTCCCCATGGTGATAGGAACGTTTGACGACCATGGCGGACCCCCCAGCCCTTGATGCCACGCGAACGTCTCACCTTAGCGGAGGGGGAGCCGAAGGACGCCATACCCGCATCTGACGCGACGAAGGGGCCTTTCACCGCGTGACATGCGGTAAAAGGCCCCTTCAGCTCACGGGTGATCGGCGAGGTCGTTCGCCGCGACGTACCCGAACGTCATCGCCGGGCCGATCGTCGACCCGGCGCCCGCGTAACTGGGGCCCATCACCGCCGCGCTGGCGTTCCCGGCGGCGTACAGGCCGGAGATGACCGAGCCGTCCGCACGCAGGACCCGCGCCCGCGCGTCGGTGCGCATCCCGCCCTTGGTGCCGAGGTCGCCCGGGACGATCTTGAACGCGTAGAACGGCGGTTCCCAGAGCGGGGCGAGGCACGAGTTCGGCAGGACGTAGGGATCGGTGTAGTAGTGGTCGTAGGCGCTGACACCCCGCCGGAAGTCACTGTCCACACCGGACAGTGCCTGGCCGTTGAACCGGTTCACCGTGGCGCGCAACGCCTTCGACGGGACACCGATCGCGCTGCCGAGCGCCTCGACGGTCCACGCCTTCTTGACCGCGCCCGCCGAGTACCACTCGTCGGGAAGCGGCAGCAGCGGCGCGACGTCGCGGAAGAGATACCGGTTGCGGTAATGCTGGTCGACGACCAGCCACGCCGGGATGGTCGGCGAAGTCGGGTTCCGGTCGTACATCGTGTGCACGACGTCGCTGTACGGCGCCGCTTCGTTGACGAACCGTTTGCCCGCAGCGTCCACCATCAGCCCGCCGGGCAGGGTCCGCTCGGCGAGGCAGAAGTACGGCTCGCCGGGCAGCGGGATCGCCGGGCCCCACCAGGCGTCGTCCATCAGGTCCAGTGCCGCGCCTGCCCGCTTTCCTGCCAGGATCCCGTCTCCGGTGTTCGACCGGGCACCGACCGTCCACTGTGTACCGATCGGCTGGCGCTGGTATTCCGCCCGCATGGCGGCGTTGTGCTCGAACCCGCCGGAGCCGACGATGACACCGCGCCGGGCCTTGACGACGCCGCTCGCGACGGTCACTCCGGTGACCTTCCCGTTCTCGATGACGAGATCGGTCAACGGCGTGTTCAGCAGGACCGGGACACCGGCGCGCTGCAGCCCGGCCCGCAGTCCCGCGGCCAGCGACTGGCCCATGGTGAGCGGTTTCTGCCCGGCGAGCGCGGCGGCGGTGCCGCGGGCGAGGCAGGCGGCGGCCACCGCGGCACCCTTCGGGTTGACCGCGGCCAGCGCGAGCCATTTGTAGTCGGCGCTGAAGACGACCATCCCCGCGGGCGTGGCCAGATAGGGCGGGTTCAGGTTGGCCAGTTCGGCGCCGAGCACGTTCCCGTCGAGCTGGTCGGGTTCGATCGAGCGGCCGTCCGGCATCCCGCCGGGCAGTTCCGGGTAGTAGTCGCTGTAGCCCTCCATCCACCGGAACCGCAGCGGGCTGTTGGCCATCACGAACGAGAGCATCGCCGGGCCGTTGGCGAGGAACGCCTGCTGCCGAGAGGCGGGGATCGACGGGCCGACCACGGCGGCCAGGTACCGCGCGGCCTGTTCCGGAGTGTCGCGCACGCCGGCCGCGGCCAGCACCGAATTGCACGGAATCCAGATCCCCGCCCCCGAGCGGGCAGCCGAACCGCCGAACTTCGCCGCCTTCTCCAGTACGACGCAGCTGAGCCCGCGTTTGGCGGCCGTCAGCGCGGCGGTCATCCCGGCCGCACCCGCGCCGACCACGACGACGTCGTACTCGCCGATCACCGCGGCGCTCGCCGTGGCCGTCCCGGCGAACGGCAGGCCCGAAGCGAGCGCGAGTCCGGCGCTGCCGCGCAGAACCTGGCGCCGGGAAAGTCGGGGGTCGGGCTTCATGGGGCCTCCTCGCGTGGCGATCGAGCGAGGTCATGTTCTCCAGCCGGAGGCAAAAGTGAAACAAGTTCTACCCGCTTGGAGCAGGCGCGGCCGTCCGCGCTCGGCCGGTCACCTCAACCGGCGCGGGCATTCGGGCCAACTTCTCACCCCAGAGCGCGGACCAGGTCCAGCGCGCGGCCGAGGGTGGTGAGCCGGTCGGCGACCGTCTCCCCCGCCGGGTACAGCCGGACCGTGTCGACCCCCGCGTCACGCCAGACGCGCAGCCGCTCCGCCACCATCGGTTCGGTGCCGATCAGCGTCGTGCCGAGCACCATCTCGTCGGTCACCAGCGCGGCGGCGCCTTCGCGGTCGCCCGACTGCCAGCGCTCGCGCACCGCCGCCGCGACCTCGGCCCAGCCCTGCCTGCTGTAGGCGTTGTTGTAGAAGTTCGTTTTCGCCGAACCCATCCCGCCGAGACTGAACGCCAGTTCGGCCTTGCGGCCCGCGACCATCCCTCGCAACTCGTCCTCGTCGCGAGCGAAGGCGACCTCGGCGCCTTGGCAGACCTCCAGGTCCGCCCGCGTCCGGCCCGCCTTCGCGAGACCTGCGTCGAGATGTGAGAAGTAGGCCTGAGCCCCTTCCGGGACGAAACTGGTGCCCAGCCAGCCGTCCGCGATCTCACCGGTCAGCTCCAGCAGCTTCGGCGAGAGCGTGGCCAAGTGGATCGGGATGTCCGGATTCGGCGTCGTCGACAGCCGCATCGGCTTGGTCTCCCCCGGCAGCGGGATCTCGAACTCCTTGCCGGAGTGCGAGATCTTCTCCCCTGCGAACGCCTGACGGATGATCGCGACCGTCTCCCGCATCCGCGTCAGCGGCCGGCCGAACGAAACGCCATGGAGGCCCTCGATCACCTGCGGCCCCGAGGCGCCGAGCCCGAGGGCGAACCGGCCGTCGGACAGCATCGAGAGGGTCAGCGCGGCCTGCGCGATCGCGACCGGGCTCCGCGTGCCGAGCTGGATGATCCCGGAGCCGAGCCGGATCCGCTCGGTCCGCGCGGCGAGATACCCGAGCACCGAAGGCGCGTCCGAACCCCACGCTTCGGCGACCCAGCAGTCGTCGAGACCGAGCTTCTCCGCCTCCAGCACGAAATCCAGCGTCTCCCGCCAGCCGCGCGAGGCCTCGACCGTGGTCGCCGTCCGCATCACGCGCGCGCCGCCTCGGCCCGCTCCTTGATCGCGGCGAGGGTCCCGGTCATCGCGTTCTCGAATTCACGCAGCCGGACGAAGACGATCTTCTCCTCCTTGTCCGGCATCTGGTCGATGGCCAGCGACAGGCCGGACCGCCCCGGCCCCAGCTGCATCCACTGCCGGAGCTTCGTACCGCCGTTCTCGGACTCCAGCGTGAAGCGCCACAACGCCGTCGGCGTCTCGGGGTCGTGCACCGCCCAGGTGAAGACGCGCGGTTCGTCGCATTCGACGACGTGCGACGTCGTCTCCCATTCGCCGAGCGCGTCGTGCCTGCTGCGGCCGACGAACCGCCTGCCGACCGCGGCGTCACCGTCCGCGCCGTCGCACCATTCGACCGACTGGAGTTCCCCGCTCATCTCCGGCATCAGCCGGACGTCGGAAACGATCGACCAGACCCGCTCCGGGCCGGCGTCGACCCAGGCCTCGACCTCGACCGTCGGTTTGTCGGCGTACTTGGCGCCCGTCCACTCCATCGTGGTCGCCCTCCCGTGCTCATGACCTCGATAGTTGCGTAGATGGACTTACCTTGTCAAACCCTCCTGCGCGGCGAAGCGGCGCACCACGTCGGGGCGGTTCGCGAGCTTCGGCGGGTAGCCGGACCCGAGCCGTGCCCGCGTGTTCTCGGCGGTGAGCGGCCCGGCACAGTGCGCGCAGACGACCTCCGCGTGCGTGTCGTGCCCGCAGGTGTCGTGGTGGAGGGTGATCGGCGGCCCGCTTTCCTCGGCGAGCCAGCGGTCGCCCCAGCGCGACATCGCGGCGAGGACGCCGTAGAAATCCGCGCCCTTCTCGGTCAGCACGTAGTCGTAACGGACCGGGTCGGCCTGGTAGGCGCGCTTCTCCAGCAACCCCTCGCCGACCAGGCGGCGCAACCGGTCGGCGAGGGTGTTCCGCGCGATGCCGAGTTCCTGCTGGAACTCGTCGAACCTGCGGATCCCGTAGAACGCCTCCCGCAGGACCAGCGGCGTCCACCAGTCGCCGAGCAGGTCCATGGTGCGCGCGATCGAGCACGGCCACTGCGCGAACGAAGTCCGTTTCATGTCGGCGAGCCTACGCCCGGTGAAATTGATCCGGTCATTCCTCCACCTATTCCCCGGCGCTCAGGCGCTGGCGCGAAATGTTGCGATCCGGTCAAGGAGATCCCGCGCATTGATATCACCGACCCGCTTCCGCACGCATTCCGACAGCGGACGTAAACGGTCCCGCGTCCGCGCGGAACGGATTCCGCCGGCGATCTCCATCGCGGACAGGCCGACCTCGGCCGCGCGATCGAGGTCGCCTTCCAGGGCGTGGTCGACGGCGAGCCAGATCATCGTCAGCGACCGGCTGCGGACCATGTCCGGGCCGTAGCCCTCGATGGCCTCGGTGAGCGCGGGGATGGCCTCCCGGCTGTGGCGGACGTCGACGAGCCTGGCGAGTTCGGTGCGCACGGTGCCGATCATCGCGGCAAGGTCGTTGGCCGCGAAGAAGGCGGACCACGACGGGACGGTGTCCCCGAGGGAACTGGCGAACTGTTCCGGGGCAAGGGAAAGCTTGTCCAGCGCCTGGCGGACGTCACCGAGGAGCGCGTAGGCCCATGCCTCGTTCGCCGAAAGGATCGCCTGCGAAAGCGGCCTTCCCGCCCGGCGTGCGGCGAGCTGCCCCTGACCGAACTGTTCGAGCGCCTCAACCGGCGAGCGGTGATGCAGGTACATCCGGCCGAGCCGGTAGTGGATGTTGGCGGTGAGGTCGTCGTTGCCCGCCTCCGCCGCCAGTTCGAGCGCGCGGCGGAAGTGCCGCTCCGCCCTGATCGGACGGCCGGAGTCGAATTCCGTCCAGCCCTGCAGGTTGTGCAGGTCCGCGACCACGCCCGCCAGGCGCCGGGCCTGCGCCTCGGACATCATTCCCCGCCGCAGAGCGGCTCCGTAGGGCTCCAGCACCCGCAGCAGTTCCCGGCAGGACCCGCCGCCTTCCCGATAGTCGCGCGCCCGGAGTGCGGCGATGACGCCCTCCAGCCGATCGATGTCGGCCCGCCCGACACGCATCGGGAGCCGGTCAATCACGGCGGCGCCCCTGGACGCGCGGCACCGCCGGTTCGGTACCGGCGCCGGACGGGGCCGTCACGCGTCCCGGAACGGCTCGCCGTCGCGGCCCGTAAACCGCGTCACGCCGCACCGGCTCTTCTCTTGGAATGGCGACGGTGATTCGTACGCCCATTGTCAGTCCCCTCCCCGATCCGCAACGATCCAATTCGCCGAGGTCCAGGACGGATCCACGCCGGTCTCCGAGAAATACTTGAACGACGCAGGACGATGTTAACCGCGAGAATTACCGATTCACTCCGCCGAATGGTTGGCTACTTTCATTCACCGGAATATGCACGTGCGGAATCTCTTTCTTTTGCACGAATGATCACATTTCCCGCTTGCTCACCGCACGTGCACGGCCGGAACCGTCCGTGAGCACATGAGACACAGCTCTCAGCCGAACGTGTGAAAGTTGTCGACTCGGGTCACGAAAAGGCTTCACATTGCGTTATCAATAGCTGAAGATCAACAGCAACCGAACGTAAGGGGCTGAAGCGTTGGACAAGGAAAACGACCTCATCCGGGGGACGATCGTCTTCGGCCTGCGCACTTTCGGTGCGGACCCCCTCCCCGTCAACGCTGACCTCGAGTACGACCCCGAAGATCCTTACGCCGTCGTGGTGGCCTACCACTCGGGCGGCGGCACGGTCCGCTGGATGTTCGGCCGTGACCTGCTCGCGGACGGCCTCCTCACTCCATCGGGTGAGGGCGACGTGATCATCAGCCCGGCCGACGACACCTCGATCGTGATCTTCGCCCTCAGCGCACCCGACGGCTGCGCGGTCCTCGAAGCGCAGGCGCAGGAACTGGCCGAGTTCCTCGACCGCACCTACGACGTCGTGCCCGCCGGTTCCGAGCCGGAGTGGTTCGACTTCGACCTGGAGATCGGCAAGCTCGTCACCGAGTCCTGATGGCCGGAGACCCGCTCCTGATCGTCCTCGGCGGCCTGCCCGCGACCGGGAAGTCCACCGTGGCGACGGAACTGGCTCGCCGCACCGGCTTCACCTATCTCCGGATCGACAGCATCGAGCAGGCCGTCATCCGCTCGACAGCGCTGAGGCAGCCGCTGGGTCCGGTCGGCTACATCGTCGGCTACGACCTCGCGGCCGACCAGCTGAGGCACGGCGTCAGCGTGATCGCCGACTGCGTGAACCCGCTCGGGATCACGCGCGAGGCGTGGCGGACTGTCGCGGCCCGGCACGGCGCGCGGGCGCTCGAGGTCGAAGTGGTGTGCTCGAACCCGGAGGAACACCGCCGCCGGGCCGAGACCCGCACCGTCGACGTCGCCGGCCTCGAACCACCGGACTGGCAGTCGATCCTCGGCCACGAGTACGAGCCGTGGAACCGCGACCGCGTCGTCATCGACACCGCGCGCCGGACCGCGGCCGAGAACGCGAAGACGCTGTACGCGATGGTGCACGGACCGCGACCAGAGGACTAAACGCGCCGGTACCGGGCGCCGGGGTGGTCGTCACGCAGCCGCACCTGGCCTGGTTCGTAGATGCTCTCCCGCAGGGTGTCGCCCTCGTAGTCCTCCCAAACCAGCCCGCGCCGCCGCAGCTCCGGCACCACGAGGTCGATGAAGTCGGCGAAGGTGCCCGGCGTTGTCGCGTAGGCGACGTTGAAGCCGTCGACGTCGGCCTCTTCGATCCAGCGCTCGAGTTCGTCGGCCACGGTCGCGGGCGAGCCGACGATCACCGGGCCGAGTCCGCCGATGCCGAGGAACTTCCCGATCTCCTCCGGCGTCCAGGTCCGCGTCGGATCGGCCTTGGAGAAGTTCTCCACCACCGACTGGATCGCCTCGCTGTGCACGTGTTCGAGGATTTCGGTCGGCGAGTAGCCGGAGAGGTCGATGCCGGTCCAGCCGCCGAACAGGGTGAGCGCCCCTTCGTAACTCGCCCTGCCGAGGTAGTCGCGGAACTTCTCCTGCGCGGCTTCGTCGGTCTCGGCGACGATCGGGGTCACCAGCGCGAAGAACTTGACGCTCTCCGGATCCCGGCCGAACTCCGCGGCCTGACGGCGGACGTCGGCCACGTTCCGGCCGACGACGTCGGTCGAATGGCCCATGATGAACACCGCTTCGGCGTGCTTGGCGGCGAAGGAGCGCCCCTTGGTCGACGTCCCGGCCTGATAGAGCACCGGTGTCCGCTGTGGCGACGGCTCGGCGAGGAACACGCCGGGAACCGAGTAGTACTCCCCCTTGTGTTCGATGGGGTGGACCTTGTCCGGGTCGGCGTACCGGCCGGTGGACTTGTCCGCGATCACGGCGTCGTCCTCCCAGGAGGACTCCCACAGTTTGTAGGTGACCTCGAGGAACTCCTCGCCGATGTCGTACCGGT
The DNA here is from genome assembly GCF_046549035.1 of Amycolatopsis sp. lyj-90. Taxonomy (NCBI): domain Bacteria; kingdom Bacillati; phylum Actinomycetota; class Actinomycetes; order Pseudonocardiales; family Pseudonocardiaceae; genus Amycolatopsis; species Amycolatopsis sp. lyj-90. The sequence goes on along the minus strand of NZ_JAJPWP010000001.1, from coordinate 75,530 downwards.
TGTCGTGGGTGATCTGCTGGTCGAGGCCGAGGTTCACCGCCGCGCTGTCCAAATAGGACGTCACGATGTTCCAGGCGACCCGGCCCTTGGTCAGGTGGTCGAGGGTGGTGAACTTGCGCGCGAGGGCATACGGCTGTTCGTAGGTGAGGGAAACCGTGACGCCGAACCCGAGGTGCTTCGTGACCGCGGCCATCGCCGAAACCGACAGCAGCGGATCGTTCACCGGGACCTGCGTGCCCGTGCCCACCGCGGGATCCCGCGAATCGCGGTAGACGTCGTAGACCCCGAGGACGTCGGCGAGGAAAAGGCCGTCGAATTTACCGCGCTCCAGCAGTTTCGCCAGTTCGGTCCAGTATTCGAGATCCTTGTACCGATGGGCCTGATCGTCGGGATGGGTCCACACGCCGGGGGCGAGATGGCCCGTGACGGCCATGTCGAAAGCGTTGAGACGAATTCGTTTCGCGGGCATGGACGAAAGGAAACCCAGCGGCGGCCGGACCGGTCAACGAGGTCTCACCAGCCGGGAGCCGGGTGGCGGCACCGCCCGCGCGATGCCGCCACCCGAGCCGGTCAGCCGAGTTCGCGGAGACCCGGGACGACCTGCTCGGAGAACGAGCGCAGGAAACGCTCCTGGTCGTGGCCGGGGCCGTGGAAGACGAGGTGGTTGAAGCCCGCTTCGACGTACGGCTTGATCTGCTCGACGGCGTCGGCCGGGTCGGAGGTGACGATCCAGCGCTTCGCGACCTGCTCGATCGGCAGCGCGTCCGCGGCCTTCTCCATTTCGGCCGGGTCCTCGATGCCCGCCTTCTGCTCCGGCGTCAGCGAGAGCGGCGCCCAGAACCGGGTGTTCTCCAGCGCCTGCGCCGGATCCGGGTCGTAGGACAGTTTGATCTCGATCATCTTGTCGATGTCGCCGGTGCTCCGGCCGACCTGCTCCGCGCCTTCCGCGACCGCGGGCAGCAGCTTGTCGGTGTAGAGGTCCATCCCCTTGCCGCTGGTGCAGATGAAACCGTCGCCCTGCTTGCCGACGTACTTCGCCATCACCGGACCGCCCGCCGCGATGTAGATCGGCACGCCGCCCTCGGGACGGTCGTACACGGTGGCGTCGGTGGTCTGGTAGTACTCGCCCTCGAACGTGACGCGCTCTTCGGACCACAGTTTGCGCATCAGCTCGATCGCCTCGCGCAGCCGCGCGAACCGCTCCTTGAACGCGGGCCACTCGATCCGCGCGACCGCGACCTCGTTGAGCGCCTCACCGCTGCCGACCCCGAGCAGTACCCGGCCGGGATACAGGCTGCCGAGGGTGCCGAACGCCTGCGCCACCACGGCCGGGTTGTAGCGGAAGGTCGCCGTCAGCACACTGGTGCCGAGAACCACCCGCTCGGTGCGCTCGCCGACCGCCGCCATCCACGCGAACGAGAACGGCGCGTGCCCGCCCTGGTGCCGCCAGGGCTGGAAATGGTCGCTGACCATCACGCTGTCCAGCCCGACCTGCTCGGCGAGCACGGAGTACTCGACGAGGTCGCGCGGGCCGAACTGCTCGGCCGACGCCTTGTAACCGATCTTCAGTGCCATCCGGGGTCACCACCTGGGCTCTTGGGTTGTTCCGCTTTTCACCTTGGCACAGAGTCGATCGGGTCCGCCCATGGATCGGCTTCGCCGCTGTGTCGGGAACGCCACTCGGGCAACGGGAATGCGGTGCCGAGCACCTCGTCCGGACGTGGAAAGACCCCGAACCCGCCCTCGCCTTCCGGGACCGGCACGTGGTGATGAACTGTGCCGTTTGCGCCGTCACCTGTGCGCCGTGCTGGGCTGAGTTGTGATCGGGGAGTCGAACCCCACGCTGCCCGCCACGTACCAGGAGGTGAGCCGGTGTACCGCCGGCTCTCGGCTTGTGCCCGCTTCCCGGAGGGCTACCTGCTTTCCACGTTCAGTCCAGGAGGTCGGTCTCCCAGTTGGTGCGCTGGATCTCGACGTCGACCACCCGGATCTCGCCGGCCACCCGGTCCGCGCGGGACCGCAGCTCCGCGACCGGAAGCGCGGAGAGATACCGGAGTTCCGAGCGGAGCTGACGGCCGTAGCCGCCTTGGTTGCGGCCGGCCGCGGCGTCGGCGGCCGCGGTGAGGACGCCGTGCCTGAGCCGGAGGACATCGCGGTGCGCGATCGCGTCGGTGATCGTGCCTTCCCCGAGCGGGGTCGCGGCGTTGGTCCGGTTGATCCGCTGGATCAGCGATTCCAGGTCGCCCAGCGCGGTTTCGACGTCGACGAGGAGCGCGGACGCGTCCTCCGCCGGTTCCTCGCCCTCCTGGTGGCGCGCGTTGTCGACGATCCGGGAGCGCAGCGCCTCCACCTTCTTCGTCGCGTCGGCGCGCAGTGCGAGCGCTTCGGCCAGTTTGATCCGGGACATGCCGGGAAGTATCACGAAGATCGACGGCCGGGGCATCCGGTTTTTCAGCCGGCCAGGGAATGCTTCCGGTAGTCCGCGCCGGGCTCGGTGTACTCGAGCCCGTTCTCGTCCATGGCGTTGAAGACGGTGAACCGCCCGCCCAGGAACACGAAGCCGAGCGCCACCATGCTCCCACCCACGCCCTTGTACATGGATTCGAGCAGTTCGACGTCCTGGAGCACCTGACCCTCCAAAGCGGACAGTTCGGGGTAGATGTCCTGCCGCCACCGGAGCGGACTCGGTTCGTCCGGGTCGCCCCAGTTCCATTCCGCCTTGCCGAACGGGTCGATCGTGTTCCAGGTGAGGGAAAGCTCGTCGAACTTCCAGTGCGTGATCTCGAGCCGTTCGTCGCCGAAGTCCAGCACGACCGGCGCGTCCTGGAGCCATTCGCCGTACTCGACGTACCAGGTCAGGTGGACGTGCTGGAGCCGCTTGCCCACCAGTGCGCGCAACCGGTCCCCGTGGGCGCTCCGGACCGCTTTGAGTCCGGAGAGCCACACGGGTTCGTAACCCTCGATGTCGAAGAATGCCACCAGGTGAGTATGCCGGTGATCAGCAGGAACTCGGCACCGGTTTTCCGGCGAGCCGGTCGTTGACGTAGGCCAGCGCCCCGGGTGCGCCCTGCACCGCCACGGTGACGTGCTCACCGACGGGGATCCGGTCGTACTTGATCTTCACGCCCGCCGCGCAGTACTTCGCGACCAGCTTGTCGACCGGCGGGATCGGCGTCAGTTCGTCGAAGATCCCTTGGTAGAAGTACGTCGGCGAACCCGGTTCGTGCCCGCCCATGACGTTCTCGGCGATCACCTGCTTCACCGCCGGGACGTCGAGCAGTTCCGGCACGGTCACGTAGTCGGCCATGCGACGGAACGCCTGCCCGACACTGAACTGGTTGATGCACTGCTTCCCGACCTCGGCGAACGCCGCCTTGCCGCGCGCGTTGAGCAGGGTGGCGAGGTCGATCTCCGGATATGCCCGGCTGAGTCCGACGGCCGCTCCGATGTAGACACCCGACAGCGGCCCGCCGTCGATCTGCCGCGCGATGTAGCCCATGTCGGCCGGGACCCCGCCCGCCGCGACACCGGCGAACTTCAGTTCCGGCGCGTACGACGGCTGGATCTCGTTGGCCCACTGGCTCGCCAGCGCGCCACCGGAATAGCCCATCAACGCGGTCGGCGTGGCCGCGCCGTTCAGTCGCGCGGGCGCGAACCGTTGTGCCGCACGGATTCCGTCGAGGACGCCGTGCGCGGTGTTGAGCCCGGCCGTCCATTGTGAATCGGGTCCCTGGTAATCCGCGGTGACGACGGTGTGCCCGGCCGCGAGCAGCGGCACCATCAGGGCGAGTTCCTCGGCGGGCAGGGCCAGCCCGGTCCGGAGCACGTACGACGGCGCGCAATCGGTGGTGAGACCGTCCTGCGCGGTCTGGTACGAGACGAGTTTGCGCGGCCCCGGCGGTGGGACGAGCGGCTGCAGGACGGTCGCGACGTCGGCGATCGGCCTGCCCCGGGTGTCGGTGGACTTGTACTTGACCTGCCAGGCCCGGATCGGGAGCGGCAGGGCGAGCGCCCGGACGGTGACCGGCCGGGAGTCGAGCACGGTGCCCGGCGCGACGTCGGGGAACGGCGACGGCTGGGCGTAGAAGGGATCGTTCCGGGGATTCTGCGGGAAATCGGCGGCACGGACGGGTGGTGCGGCGACCACCAGGGTGGCGAGGGCGACGAAGGCTGCGGCCAGGACGGCCATGGCGCGGCGCACGTCGACGGTGACTGCGAACACGGGACCTCCAACTCAATACCGAGCGGTATCGAGTTGTCTGCGTACCATATGAGCCAGATCACAGTCAATGTTCAGAACCCGAGTTCAGCGGGTTGTACCCTCCGGATCCATGGCCGCTTCCCGTCCTCCCCGCACCCGCCCGAGCCGGGCCGAAACCCGGCGGCGCGTGCTCGACGCGGCGACCGCCGTGTTCGCGCGTCAAGGCATCGCGGGAACTTCGCTCAACGACATCGCGGCCGAAGCCGGGCTCACCAAGGGCGCCGTGTACTCCAACTTCAGTGGCCGCGACGATCTGGTGCTGACCATCATGGAAGAGCACATCGTCGAGCGGATGGGCGCCGCCACCGCGGTCTTCGACGAGATCGCCGATCTGGAGGAGGCGACGGCCGAGGCGGGTGCCCGGTTGCTGAGCGGAATCGGCACCGACGCCACCTGGCATCGGCTGCTGCTGGAGTACTGGGGCCTGGCGATGCGGGATCCGGCGATCCACGCGGGTTTCGCGGAACGCCGGGCCCGGCTGCGGGAGGCCATCACCCGCGCGATCCGCAAAGCCGCCGGGGCGCACTCGGTGGAACTGCCGATCCCGGCCGAACAACTCGCGGTGGTGATCCTCGCGCTGTCGAACGGCCTCGCCGTCGAGCGTGGAGTGGACGCCGGCGCGGTCCCCGAAACACTCTTCACCGACGTCCTGCGACTGTTGATCACGCCTCGCCCCACCTGATCGGCGAATCTCGCTTTCCCGTGGCACCGTGGTTTCATGCGAACCCGGATGCTCGCCGTCACCGTCGACTGCCGCGAGGCCGAAGCGCTGGCCGCGTTCTGGAAGGAAGCGCTCGGTTACCCCGAAACGTCCCGGTGGACGGACGGGCACGGGGTGACCTACGTCGAACTGAAGGGCCCGGACGTCCTGAGTCTGCTCTTCCAGCCGGTGCCCGAGGAGAAGTCGGGCAAGAACCGGCTGCACCTCGACCTCGCCTCCAACGAACTCGAGCAACGCGAAGAGGTCGCCCGGCTCGTTTCGCTCGGCGCCAAGGTCGTCGACGATCCCGAGTCGGATCCCTGGGTCGTCCTGGCCGATCCGGAAGGCAACGAGTTCTGCGTGCTGCCCCGGCACTGAGACGCTTCGGCCGGGTGGTCGTGAGTGGCGTATCGGGTTATTGAGTGGCAGGGCAAAGGTGACGTGTTCGCGGGCGTGGCGGCGACGGGATGAAGGCGTCCTTCGCCGCGTCCGATGCCGAGCGGCCGTATCGCGAAAGCCACTTTCGGGACGCCTGATGTCCCGAAAGTGGCTTTCGCGACGCCCCGGAAAGGCTGGTGCGGCCCTCACGGTGGCGTTGTGGCTGAACTCAAGGTGAGCGAAGGCGTGACTCGCGTGATCGGAGCCGGATCTCGCGTGATCAGAAGGCGAACTCCGTGATCGTCTCCCGATCACGCGAGATCCGACTCCAAGCACACGTGATCCGTCTCTGATCACGCGTGAACGCCCATCCCGCCCGAATCCCCACTCACGACCCTCGGTACCGAAGCCTCAGGCGGCTTCGTCCTCGGACCGGGCCGCGGGCTCGGAGTGCAGCCCCAGCATCTCCAGCAGCATCCGGCAGTCCGTCGCGTCCCGGGCGTTCGCGACGACCGCCTCGGTCGCCTTGCGCAGCACCGCCGCGCGCACGGCGGTCGCCCCGCCGTCGACCAGTTCCGTGGCCGGGCGCAGTTCCTCGTACAGGTTCCCCATGACCCACCTCCACCTTCCCTTTAGTGATACCCGATCCCGGCTGAGATGTCCGCCTGTCTTCGTGCGGTCCTGGCCGCGCCTCCCTAGACTGGCGCCACTCGAACGAGCGGACGGAGCGGGAACTGACCACCGAGTTGCACGGGGAGATCGTGATCCTGACCCCGGTCACCGAAGCCCACGTCCCGGACCTGCGGCGGATTCGCGGCACGGCCGAGGTCAGGGCGCGCTGGGGTTCGGTCGAAGACTCCCCCACCTGGCCGTTCGACGATCCGACGACGACCCGCTTCACCGTCCTGGAGGACGGAGTCGTCCGGGGCTTCGTCCAGTACGGCGAGGAGGAGGATCCCATGTACCGGCACGCGTCGGTCGACCTCTTCCTCGACCCGGCGGCGCACGGCCGGGGGCTGGGCACGGACACCGTCCGCGCGATAGCCCGCCATCTGGTGCACGATCGCGGGCATCACCGGCTGGTGATCGATCCGGCCGTGGACAACGAGGCCGCGATCCGCTGCTACAAGGCCGTCGGTTTCCGGGAGGTCGGGGTGATGCGCGGCTACGAACGCGACACCGTGGGCGACGGCTGGCACGACGGGCTGCTGATGGACTTGCTCGCCGAAGACCTCACGTAGCGCGTCAGGGCGACTCCGAGCAGCACCACCGCCATCCCGGCGAGCACCCGCGGGCCGAGTTCCTCCCCGAGCACGATCGCGCCCAGCGCCACCGACACGACCGGCAGCAGGTAGCCCACGGTCGCCGCCGACGTCGCGCCTTCGTCCTCGATGAGCCGGTAGTTGAGGTAGAAGGTGATGCCGGTGCCGAAGATCCCGAGGACGACGACGGCGATCAGCGCGGTCACGTTCAGCGGTCCGGACGGCGCCGCGTCGAACGGCAGGGCGAGCGCGCTCAGCCCGGTGGCGGTCAGCAACTGGGCGGCGGAAATCGCGATCGGACCGCCCTGGCCGACGAGTTTCCTTCCCATATAAGCGAAAGCGATGGCGTAGCTGACTCCGGCGCCGAGCAGGGCCAGCGTCCCCCAGCCGAGCAGGCCGCTCTTCTGCCATGGCGCGAAGATCAGCAGGATGCCGGCGAAGCCGAGGACCAGCCCGCCCACCCGGATCACGGTGATCCGGCGTTCGGTGCCGATCCCGATGCCGATCAGCAGCGACCACAACGGGGTCGTCGCGTTCATGACCCCGGCGATACCGGAGTCCACGGTCAGTTCGCCGATGCTGAACAACGCGAACGGCAAGGCGTTGCAGAAGAAGGCGGCGACGAGGAGCCTGCCCCAGATCCGGCGGTCACGCGGGAGGCGTTGCCCGGCCCAGCGGCTCAGGACGAGAAGGATCACCGCGCCGAGCGCGCAGCGGATGACGGTGACCTGAACGGGCGGCAGCCCGGTCAGCGCAAGCTTGATCCACAGGAACCCCGATCCCCACAGCAGAGCGAGAACGCCCATCCGGACCAGGGTTCCTGGCGCGCCGATGCTCACTTCGATCCTTTCGCCGGGCTGCTCGATACCTCTCCAAGCTGCCTCGGACGACTCATCAGGACAAGTGAAAAGATCTACACCGACGTTAAGCGGTTCTACATGTTCCACAAGGTCACGGCCGTGGCCGCCGGGAAAGACGGCCACGACCGGCTTGCGAGGAGATCAGTACTCGCCCGGTTGCTCGCAAGGCGGAACAAGGGCCTGCTCACATTTCGCGGTCGCGCATGATCCACCTCCCTTTCGACTGGCGCACCGGTGGGGAACGGGCGCGTTCTCGCACAGTTTGGGGGCTGTCTTCGCACGTCCGCACACCCGGTGGCCGTGTTGTGACCCATGTAATGGGAAGGTTGTCGCACGCGGAGCCATTCCGCCCAGCGGCGAATCGGCAGATGGCCCTGCCCGCCGTCGCGCCGTTGTGGCACGATCTGCCGCGGAGCAGGGAGAAAGGTGCTTCTGGTGACCGAGAATTCCGGCTCGGCCAGATCCGGGGAGACCGGGAAAGCACGCGCGGAACCGAAGCCGGTTTCGACGGCCGCACTGGCTTTCGGGCGCGCCCTGCGGCAGCGGCGGCAGGCCAAAGGACTGGCACTGCGCGAACTCCAGAAACTCGCCTATGTCGACAAGAGTCTCATCAGCCGTGCCGAACGCGGCCTCACCCCGCCGAGTGCGGAATTCGCCGAAGCCTGCGATCGCGCGCTGGAGGCGGGCGGGACGCTGATCGTGCTCGCCGAAGCCGCCCGCGCGGAACCGTATGTCCACCTTCCCTCGCCACCGGCGCATTTCGTCGGCCGCGAAGAACACTTCGCCCTGCTGGACGAAAAGGTGCTCGGCGGACCGGCCCAAGTGGTCTTCGTGGCCGGGCCGCCCGGGGTCGGGAAGACCGCGCTGGTGCTGAAATGGGCGAACCGGCGGCAGGAAGAGTTCGACAGCGTTCTTTGGTCGGATCTGCGCGGCTACGCGGCGGGCTCCCCCGCGCAACCCGCCGACATCCTCGACGACCTTCTCCGGTGCGTCGGCGTCCGGCCCGACCGCGTTCCCGCCGAAGAGCACATGCGACTCGCGCTCCTGCGTGGCCTGCTGCGCGGTCAGCGCACGCTCGTCGTGCTGGACAACGCCCTCGATTCGCATCAGGTGCGGCCGGTACTGCCCGGCACCCCGGACACCACCGTGCTGATCACCAGCAGGCGACGGCTCTCCGGACTGGTCGTCGGCAGTGGCGCGGTCCAGGTTTCCTTGGAGCCACTGGAAGATCTCGAAGCGACCCGGCTCATGGCGGACCTCATCGGCGACGAACGCGCGGCGGGCGATCCCGAAGGCGTCGGCAGGCTCGTCCAGTTGTGCGCGGCGCTGCCGCTGGCGGTGAACATCGCCGCCGAGCGGGTCGCCACGCATCCCCATCAGAGTGTCGGCGACCTCGCCCGCGAGCTCGTCGCCGAGGGCCGACGGCTGGAGCTGCTCGCCGTCGACGACGACGCCGTCGGGGTCCGGGCAGCCTTCAGCTGGTCCTATCGCGCGCTCGATGCCGACACCGCCCGCATGTTCCGGCTGATCGGCCTCCACCCCGGCCCGCGCTTCACCGCGGGCGCGGCGGCCGCGCTCGCCGGGTTGTCCGAACACGACGCGCGACGGCTCGTCGACAAGCTCGTGCAGGCGCATCTCGTCCAGCAGGTCGGCGCCCGGTACTACCGGTTCCATGACCTCCTCCGTGTCTACGCCGCCGAAGAGGCCGCCGCCGAGCAATGGCGCGATGAGCGGCAGGCGGCGGTTTCCCGGCTCACCCACTGGTATCTCTACGCGGCCAACGCCGCGAGCTGGACACTGACGCCCGCCCGCGACCACCACATCGACCTCGGTCCCGCCCCCGAAGGTGTCGAGCCGCTCGGGTTCGCCACCTTCGACGAGGCCTACATCTGGTGCGCGTCGGAGATGCCGAGCATCACCGGTGTCGCACGGCTGGCGCTGGATCACGGGCTGTACGAGATCGGCTGGCGGCTGCCGGTGGAGTTGTTCGACTACCACCTGCTCGGCAGGCCGTGGCAGACGTGGATCTCCAGCCACGACGTGGCGATCGAGTCCGCGAAGGCGGGCGGCGACCTCGGCGGGCTGGCGTGGTCGGCGATCAACCTCGCCGAGGCGCACCGGCGGCGCGGCGACCTCGACCGCGCGCACGAGCTGTTCGGCCAGGCCGTCGAGATCTCCGGCGAGATCGGCGAGAACCCGAGCCTGGGCTGGGCACTGGTCGGGCTCGGCAACATCGCGCACGAGCGGGAGGACTACGCCGAGGCCGTGCGGCTCGTCGAGCAGAGCGTGGAGGTGAACACGCGGATCGGATATCAGCTCGGCGAAGCGACCGCGCGGGTCCACCTCGGCCGCGCCTACCGCGATCTCGGCGAACGCGATCTGGCGCTCGAACACGGCCTGCGCGCGTTCGACACCTACGCGAAGGACGCCGACCAGCACGGCATGGGCTTCGCGCTGGTGCCGCTCGCGCGGACCTGCCGCCGGTTCGGCGATCCGGAGCACGCGCTCGACTATTGCGAGCAGGCGCTGACCGCGTACCGGAACTGCGGCGACGTCTGGGGCCAGGCCGACGCGCTCGACGAACGCGGCTGTGCGCTGGCCGCCCAAGGTCACCGTGAAGAGGCCATGACGGTCTGGCGCGACGCGCTCCAGCTCGTCATGGATCTCGACGACCGCAAAGCGAGCGTGCTGCGCGGCAGGCTCGAAGGCGCCGTCTAGAGCTTCACGGGGAGGTTGTGCAGGCCGCGGGTGATCGCGCTCGGCCACCACACGAGCCTGTCCTCGGGCACGGTCAGCGTCATCGACGGCGCGCGGTCGAACAACGTCTCCAGGGCCGCGGACGCCTGCATCCGCGCGAGCGCGGCACCGATGCAGATATGCGGGCCGACCCCGAAGGCCAGATGCCGCACCGGCCGCTCGCCCGGGCGGAAAGCGAGCGGTTCGGGGTGGACTTCGGGGTCGCGATTGGCGGCCAGCAACGACAAGAGGATCGGGTCGCCCGCCTCCATCGGCTGCCCGGCGAGTTCCATCGGTTCGGTGACGAAGCGCCAGCTGGTGTTCTGCAGCGGGGTGTCGCGGCGCAGGACCTCCTCGATGACGAGGGTCAGATGCGCACCGTCGGCGCGGGTGCGGGCGGCTTCCTCCGGATGCGTGATGAGAGTCAGCGCGGTCGAGGCGATGAGACTGATCGTCGTCTCGTGCCCGGCGATCAGCGACAGGAAGGCCGTCGCCGCGACCTCTTCGTCGGTGAGCTTTCCGTCGGCCTCCTGCGCGAGCAGGTCGCTGATCAGATCCGCCCCCGGTTCGGCCCGTTTCCGGGCGACGACGTCGGCGAGCAGTTTGTCCAGATCGTCGGTCGCCTTGAGCATCGACGCCATGTCGGTGACGTCGCCGGCGGCGACCACCAGCGCGGGCGGGCGGACCTCGTCCAGCAGCGTGTCCGGGATGCCGATCAGCTCGCAGATCGACCGGATTCCCAGCGGGTAGGCGAAATCCTCGACGAGATCGCCTTCGCCGCGGTCGAGGATCGGGTCGAGCAGTTCGTTCGCCAGCTGATGCGTGCGGTCGCGCATGTGCTGGAGCCGCCGCGGGCCGAACGCGCCGGCGCAGGCCTTGCGCAGCCGCGCGTGTTCGTCGCCCTCGACGTTGTTCATATGCCCGATGAGGGTCGGGCGATGGTCGGCGGGCAGGCCGAGATTGGCCTTGCGCCAGTGGTCCGCGGCCACGGACGGGCATTTCGACAACCGGGGGTCGGCCATCGCGGAAACGACGTCCGCGTGCCGGGTCAGCAGCCAGGTCCAGGTGTCGCCGGGTAACGGAAGCCGGAACGCCGGGGCGTTCGCACGAAGCCATTCGTAAGCGGGCGAAGGATTCCTGTCGAATTCCGGGCCGAACATCACGGGGACCGCGGCGTCGTCGTATGCGGCGTCAGGCATACGAGCCACCCTGCCAGCTTGTGGCGGTATCGCGTCCGGCGAACGCAGGCATTGGCCTGTCTCACGCGATCGTCAACGCGGTCCCCCTGTCACCCCCTTGCGGTTACCCAGCAAGATCGAAGCGGGTGCGGTGCGTAACGGATGGAGGTGACCCTCGTCAGCGAGTTGGGTAAACAGGACTCCGAGCGGCCTGCCGGTTCGCTCCGGGGTTTCGCCGACACCGTCGGCCTCGCCTCCGCCCGCGTCTGGCGGCTGCGTGGTCGTGCCTGGAACACCCTGCGGCATCCGGCGGGGTGGGAACTGTGGCGCCTTCCGCCCGCGGCGGTCTTCTGGATGCTCGGCACCGAGATCGCGGTCGCGATCTGGGCCCTCTACAACGCCTTCAAGGTCACTGTCACGACCACGGACCTCGTCCGCTTCGGCGTGATCGCGGGCTGCACCATCTGGTATCTCGTCCAGACGCAGCATCCCGAGGAACAGCGCCGTGCCGACGACCGGCGCGGCGAGCACATCGACCAGACCGCCGTCTGGCTGGGCAGCGCGGCCGTCCTGCTGCCGCCCACCCTCTCGCTCGCGCTGTTGCTGATGGTGCGCGTGCAGCGCTACTCCATCGCGCACAAGGCGATGACGACGTTCCTCTTCACCACCGCCGCGCACGCCGCGTCCATCCTCGGCGTGCACACGCTGACGGAACTGACGTCACTGCACACCTGGCTCGAATCGGGCATGCTCCCGCAGGGCACGGGCGACATCGCGCTCGCCGCCGCCGCGCTGGTGGGCGCCGCGCTCTGGTACTTCGCGTCGCAAACGCTCCTGATCAGCATCGCGCGCGGCCTGGCCTGGGGCGGCTGGCGGCGGCAAAAGCTGATCGGCAGCTGGGCGGACAACGCGGACTTCGTCTACGCGCTGCAACTCGCGGCGTGCACCACGATCCTCGGCGCGGTCAACATCGCGCTGGTACCGCTGGTGATGATCGGTGTCGCCCTGCGCTCGACCCGGCTCTCGCAGGCGCTGGCGGACACGATCGCGCGCAGCCAGCGAGACCGGAAGACCGGCCTGCTCACCGAGGACTCCTTCCACGCCCCGGCCGCCTTGCGCCTGCTCGAAGACCAGACCGACCGTCGGCCGACCGCGTTCCTGATGCTGGATCTCGACCACTTCAAGCAGTGGAACGACAAGTACGGGCACTCCGGCGGCGACATCGTGCTCGGCTGTGTCAGCGCGGTGCTCCGGCAGAACACGCGGTCTCGCGACGTCGTCGGGCGGTGGGGTGGCGAGGAGTTCGCGGTGCTGCTGCCGGACACCACCCGCGAGGAGGCCGTGCGGGTCGCCGAACGGATCCGGGAGGCGGTCGCGAAGACCGCCATCACCGGGCTGACGGAACTCGCCAGCGGCCACGCCACCAACGAACCCCGCGCGGTCGGGCCGATCCACGGATGCACCGTGTCGATCGGCGTCGGGCTCTCCCCCGAGCACTCGACGGATTACGGCGAGCTCTTCCGCGCGGCGGACTCGGCGATGTACCAAGCGAAGCGGAGCGGACGGAACCGGGTGGTCCTGGCGCCTTCGCTGGCCGCGGGTCCTCCTGCGCCCCGGGCTCCCACGTCGCCGATGAGCAGGGGACTCACGTCCTGAGCTGAAGCACCGATGTCACGTATGAGACGGGAAACGTCCCATACGTGACATTCGGGGCACCTCGGGAAACCCGCGTCAGCGGCGGGTCACGAGGCGAGTCTCGAGCAGGTCGTCGACCACGCGGGTCTCCACACCGGCCCGCCGTTCGAACGCGGATCCGCTCAACGGCCACAGCGCGACCAGCACCACCCCCACCGCGGCCAGCGCGGCCAGCACCAGCGCGGCGACGAACTGGGCGGCGCCCTCGGTCGCCGTGTGCAGTACCGCGAACCCGATCAGCACGATCCCGGTCGGCAGTACCGCGGCCAGCGCCACCAGGGCGGCGGGCGTGCGGCGCAGGTCCCGGCGCCGGGTGGTCAGCCAGGCGGCGAGAAGGCAGGCGAACGACGCTCCCAGCAGGCAGGCGCCCGCCGTGTCGCTCAGCCGGTGCCAGCCCAGCGCGATGGTCGACGACGCGACCCAGGCCACGGCGACCCCGCCGATCCCGATGATCACTGGGCGGAATCGTTGGGGCAGAACGAAAGCGAAGGCCATCAGGATCGCCATGGCGGCGCTGACGTGTCCGCTCGGGAAACTGTTGTGCCCGGGTCCGTAACCACCGTCAGGCAGTTCGGGGCGTTCGAGGACGTACAGCTTGAGCAGCTGCGCGGCGATGAGCGGGAGCACGAGGACACTCAGCGCGGGGACGAGAAGACCCGGTTTGCGCCGGATGAGCGCCAGGCCGATCAGCAGGATCGCGGCGGCTCCGATCACGAGCACCATGTCCTGCTCTCGCAGCGGCCCCGCCCAGTCCATTGTGGACCACCGGCCGGACTGCGCGCTGCGGACGACGCCGTTCTCGGCGAGCTGCCCGGCCGACGTGTGCACGAACAGCACGTAGGTCACGATGAACGCGGTGGCCAGTCCCAGTCCGGTGGCGAGCTGGAACACGGCCCTGGACAGGGTGCGCCTGGTCTCCGCGTGCCGTCCCGGCAGCGGACGGTGGGCGGGGGTCGGCTTCGCTTCGTGGGTGAGTACGGCCATGTGTCCCACTGTCCCCACGCTGTTTCGCCGTGAGGTCCGGACAATGTCATGGTTCTGCTACAAGATCGAGCCGAGTCGCACACGCGCGGCGATATCCGAATAATGGCGGCGTGGCAAGTGTCCTTTTGATCGAAGACGACGCGTCCGTCCGGGAGGGTCTGGAACTCGCGCTGCGCCGTCAGGCGCACACCGTCCACACCGCCGAGAGCGGTGAGCTCGGGCTGGAGAAACTGCGGGTCTACCAGCCCGACATCGTCGTGCTGGACCTGATGCTGCCCGGGATCGACGGCTTCGAGACCTGCCGCCGGATCCGCTCGGCCGGCGAGGTGCCGATCATCATGCTCACCGCCCGCAGCGACGACTTCGACATCGTCGCCGGGCTGGAGGCGGGCGCCGACGACTACGTGACCAAGCCGATCGAACCCCGGGTGCTCGACGCCCGGATCCGGGCGGTGCTGCGGCGCGCGGTGAGCGAGAAGCCCGCGAGCGAGGAGGACCCGGCCGAAGAACGGCACGGCCGCCTGGTCATCGACAGGGCCGGGCTGGTGGTCACGAAGAACGGCGAGCCGGTCTCGCTCACCCCGACCGAGTTGAAACTGCTGCTGGAACTGTCGCGCACGCCGGGGCAGGTCTACAGCCGCCAGCAGATCCTCTCCGCCGTCTGGGACCACGACTACCTCGGCGACTCCAGGCTGGTCGACGCCTGTGTCCAGCGGTTGCGTGCGAAGATCGAAGACGTGCCCGCGAAACCCGACCACGTCCAGACCGTCCGGGGCTTCGGGTACCGGTTCGGCCGTTCATGAGGCTGCTCTCCGGGCTCCGGCCCCGGCTCATCCTGGCCTTCGCGGCGATGACGATCATCGGGGCGGCGGCCGCGGCGGGCGCCAGTTACGTTTCGGCCCGCAACGCGATCCTCGAAGCGGTCCAGAACGCGGCGATGAACCAGTTGAAGGACCGGGTCAGCGCCTACGGCCGCCCGCTGTCCACTCCACCGACCCAGGAACAGCTCAACGACTTCGCGGGCAGCCTGCGGTTGACCGCCGTCGCGGTCTACCGCGACACGCGGTCGGTCAACGGCCCGGATCTGACCATCTTCTCGCCCGAACTGCGGCGGACCGTCGCCGCCGACATCCGGATCCAGTTCCAGCGGCTGGACCGCAACGCCAATCCCCAGCTCCTGGTCGGCATGCCCGTGCTGGCGCGGCAACCGGACGGGGCGATGGGGGCCAGCGGCGTCGAGGTGTACTCGCTCACCTCGCTCGTCCAGCAGCAGCAAGCCATCGAGGAACTCGCGAAAAAAGCCTGGCAGATGGCCGCGCTCGCGTTGCCGCTGGCCGCCGCGCTGGCCCTGCTCGCGGCGAGGCAGGTGCTACGGCCGGTCCGGGCGCTCAACACCGCCGCCGCCCAGCTCGGCGAGGGCAGGCTCGATGTCCGGCTGCCCGCCAAGGGATCCGACGAACTGGCCGAACTGGTCACGACCTTCAACAACACGGCCGCCGAGCTGGAACGCACGGTCGGCGAGCTGCGGGCCATGGAGGCCGACGCGCGCCGGTTCGTGGCCGACGTCTCGCACGAACTCCGCACCCCGCTCGCAGCGATGAACGCGGTCACCGACGTGCTGGACGAGGACGCCGAAACGCTGCCGCCGGACACGGCCGTCGCGGCACGGCTGGTCTCGGGCGAAACTCGCAGGCTGACCCGGCTCGTCCAGGACCTGGTCGAGATCTCCCGGTTCGACGCGGGCCGCGCCGAACTCGTGCTCGACGAATGGGATCTCGCGACGGCGATCCGCGACAGCCTCGACGCCCGGGGCTGGCGGGACGGCGAAGACCTGGTCACCGACCTGCCCGAGGGCGTCACCGCACGGGTCGACCGGCGGCGGCTCGACCTGATCGTCGCCAACCTCGTCGGCAACGCGTTCCGGCACGGCTCCGCCCCGGTCGAGGTCCGCCTGCGCGCCGACGGCAACGGCGTCACCGTGGAGGTCGACGACCACGGTCCGGGCATCGACCCCGAGATCCTGCCGCATGTGTTCGACCGGTTCACCAAGGCGGACAGCTCCCGCGCCCGGTCCGAAGGCAGCGGGCTGGGCCTGGCGATCGCGCTGGAGAACGCCCGGCTGCACGGCGGTGACATCACGGCGGCCAACAGCGGGACCGGCGCCCGGTTCGTCCTGCGCCTGCCGAACCGGGCCGAAGGGACGGCGTGATGAGGAAGACCCTGCTGGCCGTCCTCTCCGCGACGGCGCTGGTGGCGGCCTGCGGCGTCCAGCCCACCGGTGTCGTCCCGGCCGGACCGGGGCCGTCGATCCGCGCCACCGAGGGGACGTCCGTCATGGGCGGGGTGACGCTGTACTTCGTCTCCGACGACCGGGTCATCCCGGTGACACGGCCCGCCGAAGGGTTCCTCTCCCCCGAGGGCGCGATCACGTTGCTGATGAAGGGACCGACGGAACGGGAAGCCGCGCAGGGGCTCACCACGTTCGTTCCCCCCGAGGTGGGGCGGGTCGAGGTGTACTCGGGCGAACCGGGGACCATGGTGCTGCCGTACACCACGCGAAAACTGTCGAGCCAAGCCCTCAACCAGCTGGTTTGCACCGCGACGGCGGCCTCGGCGTCGACGGGGCGGGCTCCGGCCGCTCCGGGGATGAACGTGACCTCGCCGGCCGGGGAAATGTACTACCAAGCCTGCAAATCCGGCTGAACCGATCACTCACAGTGCTCATATAAAAGCACTTCTTGTGTCTGTACGGACGTGAGCCCTGTTCGGTTCAACGATCAAGGTAACTGTGGGCGAGCACACTCGGGCGTGACATTGCCGTGTCCTTTTCGTAATGTTGCCCGGAGCTCGCGGCCCCCGACGCGAGCTCCCGTCCCCGAATTGGTGAGTGATCAGAGAAATGGCCGGCAGACATCGCAAGACCAAAGCCCCGAAGTGGAAGCTCCCCGCGGGTATCGCGGCAGCGGTCGCCACGGCGCTCCCGGCGTCGATGTGGCTGACCACCGCGGGTTCCCCCGACGTCGAAGCGGCCAGTGCCGCGCTCGCGCTGCAGGCTCCCCCGGTCTCCAGCGTGACTCCCCCGCCGTCGACCAGCAGCACCCCGCCCCCCAGCTCGACGACCACCCCGCCCCCGTCGACCACCGCCGCTCCCCCGAAGCCGACGACGTCGACCAAGGCCCCCGCACCGGTGAAGAAGACCGTGCCCGCCGCGACGGCTTCGTGTTCGACCAGCCTCGCCGGCACCAAGCCGCACGTCGCCCAGGTCGGCAACCACATCAAGGCGAAGTTCGGCGTCAAGAACGTCGGCGGCGTCGCCGGGCGTGCGAACGCCAGCGACCACCCCTCCGGCCTCGCGCTGGACTTCATGGTGGACGCCGCCACCGGTAACGCCATCGCCGACTACATCCTGGCGAACCAGAAGGACTTCGGCGTCAGCTACGTCATCTGGCGCCAGCGCTACAACGACGGCAGCGGCTGGGACACCATGGAGGACCGCGGCGGCGCGACCGCCAACCACATGGACCACGTCCACGTGTCGTTCTCCAAGAGCGCCAAGGTCAGCGTCAGCTGCTAACGACGCCGAGCGGACCGTTCGCCGGGCTGGATCACGGGTCGCCCCATGACCTCTTCCACGCCTTTGACGGCGAGCCGGTCCGCTCGCTCGTTCTCCGGATGCCCGGCGTGGCCCTTGACCCAGTGCCATTCGACGTCGTGCTGTGAAGCGGCCTCGTCGAGGCGGCGCCACAGGTCGGCGTTCTTGACCGGCGTCTTGGCCGAGGTCATCCAGCCGTTGTTCTTCCAGTTCCGCACCCAGCTGGTGATGCCGTTCCGGACGTACGTGCTGTCGGTGTAGAGGTTCACCGTGACCCGGCGCTTGAGGCTTTCGAGCGCCTCGATGGGCGCCATCAGCTCCATCCGGTTGTTCGTGGTCGGCCCGGCGTCCCCGCCGTAGATCTCCTTCTCGACGTCGCCGTACCGCAGCACCGCTCCCCAGCCGCCGGGGCCGGGATTCCCGCTGCACGCGCCATCGGTGTAGATCTCGACTGATGCTTCCGCCACCGGGACACCCTAGCGACGGGTTCAGTCCGGCAGCAGTGGCACCCACGGCTCCTCGGCCTGCCCGAGGTGCACCGCCCGGGTGATGGACTTCGAACCGAAGCGGTCCCGAACGGTGTCGAGCGTCGAATCGAGCGCGTCCCTCGGCTTCGCCTCGAACGGCAACGCCAGCTGGATCGCGTCGTCCTTCGACAGGTTCGTGAGCGCGAGGCCGATCAGCGTGAGCCCGCGTTCGTCGATCAGTGGTCTCGCCGCCGCGAGCAGGTGGCGTGCCGCCGCGACGATCGCGCCGGTCTGTTCGGTCGCCTCCAGCAGGGTGTGCGAACGCGTCGCCTTGGTGAAGTCGGCGAACCGCATCCGCAGCACGACGGTCCGGCACACCCGGTGCGCCGCGCGCAGCCGCCGGGCGAGCCGATCGGCCAGGGTCAGCAGCATCGCGTCGAGCTCGGCGGGTGAGCGCGGCCTGCTGCCGAGCGCGCGCTGCGCCCCGATCGACCGGCGACGACGGCCTGTCTGCACTCGCCGCGGGTCGTCGTTGTGGGACAGGGCGTGCAGGTGGGTGCCGACGCCCCGGCCGAGCATCCGGACGAGTTCCTTCTCCCCGAACCCTTCCATCTGCCCGACCGTCGTCACGCCGCGCTCGCGGAGCTTCTGGGCGGTCACCTTGCCCACGCCCCACAGCCGCTCGACCGGCAGCGGGTGCAGGAACTCCAGCTCCCCGTCGTGCGGCACGACGAGCAGGCCGTCGGGTTTCGCGACGCCGCTGGCCACCTTCGCGAGGAACTTCGTCCTGGCCACGCCGACGGTGATCGGGAGGCCGACCTGCTCCAGGACGTCCTTCCGCAGCTTCGCGGCGATCCGGCTCGGCGTGCCCGCGATCTTCAGCAGCCCGCCGACGTCGAGGAAGGCCTCGTCGATCGAGATGCCTTCCACCAGCGGTGTCGTGTTGCCGAAGACCTCGAAGACCGCCTTGCTCGCCTCCGAGTACGCGCGCATCCGGGGCGGGACCACGATCGCGTCCGGGCACAGCCGCCGCGCCTGGCCACCGCCCATCGCCGTGCGGACGCCGTACGCCTTGGCCTCGTAGCTGGCCGCCAGGACGACACCGCCGCCGACGATGACCGGCCGCCCGCGCAGGCGAGGGTCGTCACGCTGCTCGACCGACGCGTAGAACGCGTCCAGGTCGGCGTGCAGGATGGGACCCTCGGTCGTCATAGAACATATGTTCGCATCGATCGGCCCGAGGACCAAGCTCCCGGCGAGCGCCCGCCGGTGTGACAACAGGCGATAGTTGGCATCTCCCAGCGTTTGTTGGCATGCCGTTGGTCATGTGTGACCGACCAAGTGTGCTCAAGCGCCGCAGTTGGCCGGTCGAGTTCGAAGGTTGACCGGCGAAGCGCTCAGCGGGAGTGCCGCGTCGAGTGGGATGGTGGCGGGTCGAGGAAGCGGGGTGGCGCTGTCGGCCCGGAACGCCTGCAGCAGGTAGGCCACGAGCCGGCGGGAGGCGTCCATGGTCGCTTCGGGTGTGCTGGCTCGGATCCCGCCGTTGGCTAGCAGGATGAGTGCGAGGTCGGCCGGGTCGAAGTCGCGGCGCAGTGCGCCAGTCGCCTGTGCGCGATCCACCAGTTCCGCGAACCCCCGTTCGGCCTTCTCGCGTAGCACCCTGAACTCCGCTACGTGCGGGAAGGCCGTGACGAATGCCCTGGAGAACCCTCGGTCTCGGGCCTGCATCGCGCACACCTGCGCGATCACCTTGCAGAACGCGTGCCACGGATCAGGGTCGGCGAGGGCGGTGTCAAGCAAGCCGACACACTCGCCCATCTGCTCGGCGAAGGCCTCTGCGACCAGGTCCTCCTTCGTCGGGAACCGGCGGTAGAGGGTCGCGACGCCGAGCCCGGCGCGGCGCGCGATCTCGCTCATCGGGACCCCTAGTCCTTCCGCCGCGAACACCTCTCGTGCCGTATCGAGGATCTTGGTCCGGTTGGCGGCCGCGTCCGTACGCAAGCGAGGCGATGTCGTCGACACCGCTCTCACTTTAAGCGAAGTGGATGACATCGTCCGGTTCTGGCGCTAGAAGTTGGAGCATGCTTTCCACTTCGATGCGGCTTGCGACCTACGACAGCTACGGGCCTCCTGAGGTTCTGTCCGTGACCACAGGGCCCGTTCCGCAGCCCCGCCCCGGCGAGGTCCTGGTCCAGGTACGGGCGGTGTCGGTCAATGGTGGCGAACTCGCGATCCGTGCCGGGCGACTACGCCCGTTCAGCGGTAAGCGGTTCCCTAAACGCATGGGTATCGATCTGGTCGGCGAGGTCGTCGCGCCGGAGAACAGCAGGTTCGCGGCGGGTGACCTGGTCTGGGGTGGGCTGCCCCGGCGGCTGGGATCAGCCGCGGAGTACGTCGCCGTGCCGGCCGAGCGACTTGACCACGTCCCCGCCGGGCTCGACGCGGTGCAGGCTGCCGCGCTGCCCGTCGGAACCACGGCGATCACCGCGCTGCGCGACATGGCCGCGCTCGCGCCCGGCGAGCGGCTGCTCGTTAGGGGAGCAACCGGCGGCGTCGGCTACATCGCCGTACAACTCGGGAAAGCGATGGGCGCGCACGTCACCGGGTTGGCCAGCGCGAACAACCTGGACCTGGTGACCGAACTCGGCGCGCACGAGGCGATCGACTACCGCGCGCCCGGAGACCTGGGTTCCTTCGACGTCATCTTCGACACCGTCGGCACCGGCCTGCCCACCTTCCGCCGGCTGCTCACCCGGCACGGGCGGATGGTGGCGATCGCGTTCGACCTCGACCGCCCGGTCCGCTCACTGGGCTATATCGCGGCCCACGCGATGCGCCGCGGACGGTGGGTTCGGGGCTTCAGTGGCAACCCGACCGCCTCGCTATTGGCCGAACTGGGCCGGTGGGTCGATGCCGGGGCGATCCGCCCGCAGGTCGACCGGGTGTTCCCACTGGCCGACATCGCTGCCGCGCATCGTGCGCTGGAGCAGGGAGGCGTGCAGGGCAAGATCGTCGTGCAGATCGCCTGAACCTGCAGGAATAAGCACACACGACGATCCCGACGAGCTAGCGCTCCAGGCGGCAGCCGCGCGGAGCCACCGACGAACGACGACTCACTCCACGCCAAATCCGCCCAGCTGCACGCGTGCGACCACACCAGCCCAGGCTCGACCACCACCGCCGGCGAAACACCAGACGGCGATCACCGGATCGCAGATCGCGCAGCCGAACGAGGAGTCGCCCAGGAACGGGATGATCGGGGCGCCCTTGAGATGGTGCACGACGTCCCAAGCGGTGTGCAGCAGCCAGGCGACGCCGATGAACGTCCAGGACTCGAGGCCGCGGTACGCCACGTAGGCCATCACCGCGGTGAAGACCAGCTCCCAGATCCCGAGCCCGCCGCCGCTCAGATACGCGGCTCCGGCGCCCGCCACCATGATCGCGTTGAAGCGGCGGCGATGCGGTTCGTGGATCAGCGACATCAGCACGACGTAGGTGAGGCCGACCAGAATCGGCGCGATGATCATCATGGTCCGACGCTAGAACCGCGCCACGTCCGCTCCCAGTGGCGTGAACGACGCCTTCCGACGGGATCTCGCCACGCGCGCGCTAGCGTGCGGTCATGCACACCGTCGCCGTGCTCGCCCTCGACCAGGTGATCCCGTTCGATCTGTCGACGCCCATCGAGGTGTTCACCAGGACACGGCTGGCGGACGGGAGCGCGGGTTACCGGCTGCTCGTCTGCGCCGAACATCCGGAAGTCGACGCCGGGCACTTCACCTTGCGCGCGCCGTGGGGGCTCGAAGCGCTGCGTGAGGCCGACACGATCATCGTGCCCGGCACCGCCGAACCGGACCGGCCGTTGCCGGAAGCCGTCCACGACGCGCTCACCTCGGCCGCCGCGAAAGGCAAGCGGATCGCCTCGATCTGCTCCGGCACCTTCGTCCTCGCCGCCGCGGGGCTGCTCGACGGCCTCCGTGCCACCACCCACTGGGTCGCGGCGGGCCTGCTCGCCGAGACCTACCCGGACGTCGAGGTCGATCCGGACGTGCTCTACGTCGACAACGGGCAGATCTTGACGTCGGCGGGTGCCGCCGCGGGGCTGGATCTGTGCCTGCACCTGATCCGCCGCGACCACGGCTCAGCGATCGCGGCCGACGCGGCCCGCCTTTCGGTGATGGCGCTGGAACGCGAGGGCGGCCAGGCGCAGTTCATCGCGTTGCGGCATCCCCCGGCTCCTCGCGGCTCGGCGCTGGAACCCACTTTGCTGTGGATGCAGGAAAACCTGGCGCGCGACCTCAGCCTGGCAGACATCGCCGCGCACGCCAGGATGAGCACGCGCACCCTGATCCGGCATTTCCGCGAACAGACC
This sequence comes from Amycolatopsis sp. lyj-90, assembly GCF_046549035.1. Classification (NCBI taxonomy): domain Bacteria; kingdom Bacillati; phylum Actinomycetota; class Actinomycetes; order Pseudonocardiales; family Pseudonocardiaceae; genus Amycolatopsis; species Amycolatopsis sp. lyj-90. Next base: position 53,045 of record NZ_JAJPWP010000001.1, on the reverse strand, counting down.
GGGACGACACCGTTGCAGTGGTTGCACCGGGCGCGTGTCCGGCAGGCGCAGCATCTGCTGGAGACCACCCAGGACGCCGTCGAGCGGATCGGTGCCGAAGTCGGTTTCGGTTCGCCCACGTCGTTCCGCGACCGGTTCAAACGCACGACCGGCGTCAGCCCCGTCACCTACCGGCGCGCTTTCCGTTGATACGGCGAGGTGCCCGGGTCAGGCGGCGAGCGGCAACGCGAGGTCCGAGGCCCGGACCCTGGCCTGTTCGGCGAACCGCCTCCGGGCGGCGACGACTCTGAGCCATCGTTCGGAGCGCTCCGCGTCCAGATCGGAGGTGGCGCGGGCGAGCACCTCGGCGGCGTGCGCGGCGGAATCGATCTCCGTGGCGGCGCCGAGGTAGTCACCGGCCTCGATCAGCTTGTAGGCGTGACGCATCTCGGTCTGCGCGGTCGAGTAGATGGCATAGGCGGCCAGGTTGTTCGCCAGCGGCCCCAGTGAATGCGACATCGGATTCTCCGTTCCTTCTCTTACTGACACGTCGAACGGGTACCCCGCGGTTCGACACGGCCACGGATATTTTTCGAACTTCTTCGGGGGTTGCGCAAAGTGGCCGCTTCACGACAGCCTGAAGCGCATGCCAGCCCGGGCGGCGTCGTTCCGCAGCGTGTTCGCGGTCGCCGGGTTCCGCCGGATCTGGCTCGCGCATCTGCTCTCGGTCGCCGGCGACCAGCTGGCCAGGGTCGCCCTCACGGTGCTGGTGTTCGACCGGACGTCGTCGGCGGGGTGGGCTTCGGCGGCGTACGCGCTGACGTTCGTGCCCGATCTCCTCGGCGGAGCGCTCGGTGGCATCGCGGACCGGTTCTCACGGCGCACCGTGATGGTGGTGACCGACGTCGCCCGCGCGGTCCTGATCGCGCTGATGGCCGTCCCCGGCCTGCCGCTGCCCGCCGCGGCCGCGCTGTTGTTCCTCGTGCAGCTCATGGCGGGCCCGTTCCACGCGGCACGCCAGGCGATGCTGCCGGATCTGCTCGACCCGGACCGGCTGGTCGTCGGCCAGGCCATCATCTCGTCGACGTACCAGGCCGGACTGGTGGTGGGCTTCGGCGCGGGCGCCGCCGTCGTCACCGGCCTCGGCGTACCCGGTGCCTTGCTGATCGACGCGGGGACTTTCGCCCTGTCGGCGCTCATGCTCCGCTTCGGCATCGAGCGATATCCGCCCTCGGCGCCAAGCCACCACCGGCGTCCGTCGCTGATCGCGGGCTGCCGTCTGGTCGCCCGGGACCGCAAACTGCGGTGGCTGCTGCTCATCGCCTGCTGCTGCGGTTTCTACGTCGTACCCGAGGGCCTCGCCGTCCCGGTCGCCGCCGAACTGGGCGGCACGGGCGCGCTGCCCTGGCTGCTGGCCGCGAACCCGGTCGGCTCGGTGCTCGGCGGGATCCTGCTGAGCCGGATCCCGCGGGAACGGCAGGTCCGGGTACTGGGCGCGCTCGCGGTGGCGAGCAGCCTGGTGCTGATCCCCACCACCTGGGCGCCGGGCCTGGTCACGATCGTCGTGCTGTGGACGATCTCGGGCGTGTTCTCCGCGCACGACATGATCACCCAGACGCAGTACAGCCTCGCCGCGCCGCCGGACCGGCGAGGCCAGGTGATCGGGGTCGCGATCGCGGCGTTGCGGGCGGCGCAGGCGGCCGGTATCGCGGCGGCCGGGCTGATGGCGCAGATCTTCGCGCCGACCACCGTGATCACCGTCGCGGCGGTCGCGGGCGTGGTGGTCGCCTGCGTCGCCGGGGCGGGCTGGTCACGGGCGGTGTCGTCCCGCCAGGGGGATCCGGTGGATCCGGTCGGCGGGACGACACCCGTGGGTGAGCACGGTTCCTGATCACGTCCAGTTGTTGTCACGCCGAGTGGTCCAGTTGTTGTCCCGCATGCCGTTCACCTCCTTCGAAATTGCGATCTATCCGGCAAAACGTTCACCAGTTGTTGTCCTGCATCGGTGCACCTCCTTGGTTTTGGTTGGGCTGTCCGGGGGAATTCCCGGCCGCGCTTCTTATCGTCCGGGCAACGACGGTCGTCGCCGTCCCGGTTCGATTACGGTGTAGATCACCGACGGAAGAGGGTGCGTGAACGGACGACTAGGCGGCGCGCGACGGCGGCTCAAGGCCTGGCACCTGTGGAGCCTGCCGCGACCTGTGCGTTCCTACGTCCTGGTCGTGAATCTCATCGCAGTCCTCTCGACCGCCGCCACGGCCCGGTTGATCCCGGTCACCGGCACCGACCTGGTCCGGTTCGGCGTGCTGACGCTGTGCGCGGCCATCGCGATCGAGGGCACCCGGCAGATCGAACGCCAACGGGAGTACGACAGGGCCCCGTCGGTCGCCTACGTCGACACCAAGGCGGTCTGGAGCGTCGCCGCCGTCATCGCGCTGCCGCCGGTGCTCGCCGCCGCGATGGTCGTGGTGACCTACACCATCGCATGGCTGCGGATCTGGCCACACCAACGGCCGGTTCTCCCCCATCGGTGGATCTTTTCCGCCGCGACGGTGCTCTGCGGCACGCAGGCCGCCGTCGTCGTCCTCAGCCTCGGCATGCGCCACTACCCCGGTTCGCCCGACTCCGGACTGCTCGCCGGGCTGGGCGACCTCGCCGTCATCATCGTGGCCGCGGCCCTGCGCTGGGCGATCAACACCGTGCTGGTGATGATCGCGATCGCGCTGTCTTCGCCGCCGAAGTCGATCGGCGAACTGTTCTCCGGCTTCGGCGACCAGATCCTCGAAGCGGGCGCGCTCGGCCTCGGCCTGGTGACGGCCGTCGTCCTCGTCCAGGCCAACCCGCTGGTATTGGTCGGGGTCGTCATCGCGCTGGTCGCGCTGCACCGCGGGCTGCTGCTGACCCAGTACCGGCGCGACGCGCACACCGACGCCACCACCGGGCTCGTCACGAAACGCCGCTGGCGTCAGCTGGCCGAAGAGCTCCTCGGCCGGACACGCGCCGGGCGCAAACTCGGCGTGCTGTTCCTCGACCTCGACAACTTCAAGACGATCAACGACACCTACGGCCACCCCAACGGCGACCTCGTCCTGCGCGCCGTCGGTGACGCGCTGCGCGCCGAGATCCGCGAACAGGACGTCTGCGGGCGGTGGGGCGGCGAGGAGTTCGCGATCGTCATCCCGGACGTCCACAGCGAGGAGAACCTGCGCCAGGTGGCCGAACGGATCCGGCACCAGGTGGCGGTGGTCTCGGTCGCGCTGCCCGATCGCGACACGGTGCTGACCGATCTGACCGTGTCGATCGGCGGGGCGCTGTACCCGGCGGCCAACATCAGCAGCGTCGACGACCTCCTCGTGGCCACCGATACCGCGCTCTACCGCGCGAAGCAAGGTGGCCGCAACAGGGTCGAACTGGCTCAGCCGACGCAGTAAGGTTCCCTCCTCTGGGGAGGCGCCATGAAGCGATTCGCTCGGGTTCCGGTCGGTCTGGTCGTCGCTGCGCAGGTGGTGGTGCTGACCCTGCTGTCAGGAAGGTACGGCTTCCACCGGGACGAGTTGTACTTCCTCGCCGCCGGAAAGCGGCTTGCCTGGGGCTACACCGATCAACCACCGCTGACGCCCTTGCTCGCGCGGATCTCCACCGAAATCTTCGGCGAGACCCCTGCCGGCCTGCGCGTGGCCGCGACCTTGTGCGCGGCCGCGACGGTGGTCACCCTGGCCCTGGTCGCCCGCGAATTCGGCGGCGGACGCGGACCCCAGGTACTCACCGCCGCGATCACGGCACTGGCGGCGTTCGTCGTGGTCGACGGGCACATGCTGTCGACGGCCACCGTCGACATGCTGGTCTGGAGCGCGCTGGGCCTGGTCTTCCTGCGCCTGTTCCGCACCGGCGACGGACGGTGGTGGCTCGCGATCGGCGCCGTCGCCGGGATCGGGATGGAGAGCAAGTGGCTCGTCCTGCTGATGATCGCCTCGATCGGCCTCGCGGTACTCGCCGTCGGCCCGCGGACGGTGCTCGGCAGTGACTGGCTCCCCGTCGGGGTCCTCCTCGCGCTGGCGCTGGCCGCACCCGGGTTCGTCTGGCAAATGGCCCACGATCTCCCGATGCTGAGCGTCGCTCACGGGATCAGCGTGGACGACGGCGCGGAGAACCGGATCCTGTTCGTGCCGATGCAACTGCTCTACCTCTCCCCCGTCGTCGTGCCGGTCTGGATCGCCGGCGCCCTCCGGCTCTGGCGTGATCCCGAGCTGCGCTGGGCACGCTCCTTCGCCGTGGCCTATCCGGTGTTGTGCGTACTTTTGTTGCTACTGGGCGGAAAACCTTACTACTCGGCGCCGTTCCTGCTGCTGCTCGCGGCCGCGGGCGCGGAACCGTGCCTGCACTGGCTCGACCGGACCTGGCGCCGCGTAGTGGCCATCCTCTTGGCTGTCGAAGGCGCGGCCGTGTCACTCCTGGTCGGGCTACCGCTGCTGCCGGTCTCGGCGCTGGGGCCGATTCTGGCGGTGAACAAGGAACAAGGCGAGCAGGCGGGCTGGCCCGAGCTGGCCACGACGGTCAGCCGGGCCTGGTCGGAAATCCCCGCGGAGCGACGTTCGATCTCGGTGATCTTCACGCGGAATTACGGGCAGGCAGGCGCTTTGCAGTACTACGGCCTTCCCTCGGTGTACTCGGGACATATGTCCTATGCGGACTGGGGGCCGCCGCCGAACAGCTCCTTCGGCCCGGTCGTCGTGGTGGGACAGTATCGTCCGGAGTGGTTCGCCGGATGTCGTGAGAGGGCGGTTCACGACAGCGGTCTCGGGGTGGACAACGAGGAGCAGGGAGTGAAGATTTCCTTGTGTACCAGGCCTTCTCGGCAGTGGTCTTCGTTGTGGCCCGAGCTGCGACGCTTCTACTGATCCGAGGCCGGGTTCCTATTGAGAGGTAAGGCGACCGTGCTCGTGTCGGGAGGCGTGACCGCGCCACGTTTGACTTTCCCTCAACAAGTGTTGCCGAATTCCGGCGACGGCGTTCTTGAGTGCCAAAAGTGTCGGTGGCCGGTTGTAGGTTCTTGGTGTGGATACCACTGAAGCCTTTTCGGCTCTATTAAAGGAAATGCCTGATCCTCGCGCTTTGGGTGCCGAGGAATGTGTCGTTTTGGCGCAGGCGGTGTCGGCGGATATCGCGCGGTTGGAGGCGGTGCGGTTCCGGGCGCTGGCGCAGTTGTCGCGGCATCGCGAAGGTGCGCGGAGCGTGGTGCAGGAGGTCGCGTTCGCGTTGTCTCTTGTGGACAGTCACGCGGGTACGATGGTCTCGGCGGCCGAGGCGTTGACCACCCGCCTGCCCCGCACGCTGGGGTTGATGGAGCAGGGGAGGGTGAGTGGTTTCGGGGCGATGAAGGTCGCCGCTGCCACCGCGTGGCTGTCGGACGAGAACGCTCTGGCCGCTGACGCCCTGTTGGAGGATCGTTTGGAGGAAAGGAATTCCGAGCAGATCCGCAAGGCGGCGAGTCATGCGGCGTTGACGGTGGATCGTGAGGGCGCTGCTCGGCGGGTCGAGCACCATCGTGAAGGCCGCCGGTTGGCGGTGCGGCAGGGTGAGACGGGGGTGGCGTCGATCGAGGTCGAGGACGGCCCGGTCGAAAAGGTCACCGCCGCATATGTCCGGATCGACCGTGAAGCACGAGCGTTGAAGACCGGCGACGAGACCCGCACGCTCGACCAGTTACGGGCCGACGTCGCACTCGATCTCCTGCTCGGTGGTCAGGGTGGCAAGGGCGAACGCGCCGAGGTGTTCCTCTATATGGATTTGTTCACCTATCTCGGGGTGAACGAGGATCCGGCGGAGCTGGCCGGACACGGTCATATCCCGGCGTCGTTGGCCCGCCGGATCGCGACGGGGTCGGAGACGGTGTTGCGGCGGATCATCACCGACCCGCTGTCCGGGCAGGTCCTGGATCTGGGCCGGGGTCGGTATCGGCCGTCGGCGGGCCAAGGCGAGTTTGTTCGGGTGCGGGATCGTGAGTGCCGAAGACCGGGCTGTCGCCGGCCGGCGCAGGCCTGCGATCTCGACCACTCGGTGCCGTGGGAATTCGGGGGCCATACCGATGCTGACGAGCTGATCGACCTCTGCCGTCGTGATCATCGCTTGAAGGATGAACCTGGGTGGGTCTACCGACTCGCGGCTGATGGGACTCTTACCATCACCACGCCTACTGGGCAGTCCTATGACAGCACGCCGCCGCCGCTACACGAACCCCGCCCAGCTGAGAAACCACCACCGTTCTGAACCGTTGCCGCAAAACGGCCACGGCCCTCGTCAAGAACCAGACCCCGCGACCACTACCGTCGCTACGTCACGGCAACTCCAGTGAGGAGCCGCCAACGTTGCCGAAAATCGGCCACCGGCCTGTCCTGTAACCAGCCAACGACACCAGCACCCCAAGCAGTCGTCGTCACTGCGGCACGGCAACCCCGGACCCGAACATGGGGAGCCGCCCCGTCCAGAGCCGTTACCGGAAAACGGCCACGGCCCGATCGCGGCCACCAGCCCCACAACAGCCACCATCACCACGGCACCCCCGCACCCCAAGTCCGAAGAGCAGCCACCGCCCTGCGCCATTGCCGGGAAACGGCCACGACCCGATCGCGGCAACAGGCGTCCACACCCGCCCGTCGCCGGAAAACGGCAACGCACCCTCCGCGCGAGACCCCCGAAGCTCACTTCCAACCAGCCGAGGCTCACAGCCCGCGACCTACCCGCCAACCCCGATGAAACCGGCGTGAACACCTGGTGACACCCGTCCGACCCGGCTACCCGCTCCAGCCCCCGATTGTCCACTTCATGACGTCATTCGCCCCCTCGACTAGGTGTTCCAGGACACTTTTTGGCGGGTTCCTACAAGCCCCGGCCCTCGGCATGCGTCACCGACGACATTCTCGTACCGGCCGGTAAGAGGCAGGCTGTAGGCAGATAGAGGGGACTGTCCCGCGCGTGATCCGGCGGGATGTCACCTGATGTGCTGTGTACTTGGGAGGCTCAGTCGGTGTTCAGTCGTGTCGCCATCGTCAACCGCGGAGAAGCCGCGATGCGGCTCATCCACGCCGTCCGCGAGCTTTCGGCGGAGACCGGACAGCGGATCGAGACCGTCGCTCTCTACACGGATTCCGACCGGTCGGCGACGTTCGTGCGGGAAGCCGACCTCAGTCACAACCTGGGTCCCGCGTCGGCGCGTCCGTATCTGGACTTCGCCGTGCTGGAGCGGGCGCTGACCGAGACCGGGGCCGACGCGGCCTGGGTCGGTTGGGGCTTCGTGGCCGAGGATCCGGCCTTCGCCGAGCTGTGTGAGCGGCTGGGCATCACCTTCATCGGCCCGAGCGCGGACGCGATGCGCCAGCTCGGCGACAAGATCGGCGCGAAGCTGATCGCCGAAGAGGTCGGCGTGCCCGTGGCGCCGTGGAGCCGAGGCGCCGTCGCGGACCTCGACGCGGCCATCAAGGCGGCCGAGGAGATCGGCTATCCGCTGATGCTCAAGGCGACCGCCGGCGGCGGCGGGCGCGGTATCCGTGTCATCACCTCCGCTGACGAGCTCGAGGACGCCTACGAGCGCACCAGCATGGAGGCCGAGCGGGCCTTCGGCAGCGGCGTCGTGTTCCTGGAGCGCCTGGTCACCGGCGCCCGGCACGTCGAGGTCCAGGTCATCGCCGACGGCCAGGGCACCGCGTGGGCGCTCGGCGTCCGCGACTGTTCGGTGCAGCGCCGCAACCAGAAGATCATCGAGGAGTCCGCTTCCCCGGTGCTGAGCCCCGAGCAGGCCGACGAGCTCAAGCGGTCCGCCGAGCGGCTCGCGCTCGCTGTCGACTACCGCGGCGCCGGCACGGTCGAGTTCCTCTATCACCCCGGCGACAAGCTGTTCGCCTTCCTCGAGGTCAACACCCGCCTGCAGGTCGAGCACCCGATCACCGAGCTGACCACCGGCATGGACCTGGTCAAGGCCCAGCTGCACGTCGCTTCCGGCGGCAAGCTCGAAGGCCCCCAGCCCGCCGAGTTCGGTCACGCCGTCGAGGCGCGACTCAACGCCGAAGACCCGGATCGCGACTTCGCACCGTCGCCCGGCCGCATCGCGCGCCTGGACCTGCCCGCCGGACCCGGTATCCGCGTCGACACCGGGGTCAGCGAAGGCGACACGATCCCGGCCGACTTCGACTCGATGATCGCGAAGATCATCGCCTACGGCCGCGACCGCGACGAGGCGCTCGGCCGTCTGCGCCGCGCGATGGCGCAGACCACGGTCATCATCGAGGGCGGCGCGACCAACAAGAGTTTCGTCCTCGACCTGCTCGACCAGCCCGAGGTGATCGACGGCAGCGCCGACACCGGCTGGATCGACCGGGTCCGCGGCGAGGGCAAGCTGGTCACCCACCGGCACTCGGCGATCGCGCTCGCGGCCGCCGCGATCGAGGCCTACGAAGACGAGGAAGCCGTTGAGCGCCAACGACTTCTCTCCACCGCGCACGGTGGCCGCCCGCAGGTTCAGCACGAAAGCGGCCGTCCGCTCGACCTGAAGCTGCGCGGCGCCGCGTACCGCGTGAGCGTGGCCAGGATCGGTCACCGCCGGTTCCGCGTCGGCGTCTCCGCGGGCGGCGACATCCACCCCGCCGACGTCGAGGTCGACCGGTTCGACGAGCACACCGGCCAGATCACCGTCAACGGCACCCGCTTCCGCCTGGTCACCGGCACGCACGGGCCGATCCACCTGGTCGAGGTCGACGGCGTCACCCACCGCATCAGCCGTGACGAGGGCGGCGTCGTCCGCTCCCCCGCGCCCGCGCTCGTCGTCGCGACGCCGCTCGAGGTCGGCGCGGAGGTCGAGGCCGGCGCACCCGTGCTGGTGCTGGAAAGCATGAAGATGGAGACGGTGCTTCGCGCGCCGTTCCGCGCGAAGCTGCGCGAGTGCGTCGTCTCGGTCGGCAGCCAGGTCGAGACCGGCGCGCCCCTGCTGCGGCTCGAACCGCTGGCGGAGGAGGGCGAAGAGGTCGCCGAGGACGCCGGCAGCGTCGAGATCGAGCTGCCCGTGGAACCGGACGGCGCTTCGACGGCGCAGCGGATCACGCGGGGGCAGCAGGACCTGCGCAGCCTCCTGCTCGGCTTCGACGTCGACCCGCACGACGACCGCCGCACGCTCAGCGCGTACCTGGCCGCCCGTGCCGAACTCGAGGCCAACGGCGACCGCCCGCTCGAGGGCGAGGTCGAACTGCTGACCGTGTTCGCCGACCTGTCCGAGCTGATCCGCAACAAGCCGGCGCGCGAGGAGGCCAAGACGGACACCCGGGTGCACAGCGCCCGCGAGTTCTTCCACACCTACCTGCAGAGCCTCGACGTCGAACGCGCCGGGCTGTCGGAGTCGTTCCAGAACAAGCTCAAGAAGGTGCTGGCGCACTACGGCATCAAGGACCTGGAGCGGACGCCGGAACTGGAGGAGGCGGTCTTCCGCATCTTCCTCGCCCAGCAGCGGACCGCTTCGGACGTCACGGTCGTCACCGCGCTGCTGCGGCAGTGGCTCACCGAGGCGCAGCCGTTCGAGGCGATGCGCGAACCGGCGGGCAAGGCGCTGGAGCAGCTGATCGCCGCGACCCAGCTCCGCTTCCCGGTGGTCAGCGACCTCGCGCGCAGCGTGGTGTTCCGCTGGTTCGCCCAGCCGCTGCTCCGCCGCACCCGCGCCGAGGTGTACAGCGAGGTCCGCAAGCATCTGCGTCACCTCGACCAGCACCCGGATTCGCCGGACCGCGCCGAGCGGATCGCGAGCATGCTGGCCAGCGCGCAACCGCTGGTGCGCCTGCTCGGACAGCGGATCGGGCGTCCCGGCACCGACCACACCCCGCTGCTCGAGGTGCTGAGCCGCCGCTACTACGGCAACCGCGCGCTGACCGGGGTCCAGCAGGTCACCGTCGGCGGCTGCACCTTCGTCACCGGTGACTACACCGACGAGGACGAGCGGTTCCACATGGCCACCACCGCCGTCGACCGCGCCGGGCTGCCCGGGGCGATCAAGGCGGTCGCCGATCTCGCCGCCGGGCTGCCCGCCGACACCGACGTCGAAGCGGATCTCTACCTGACCTGGGACGACGAATCGGCCGACGACGACGCGATGGCCGCGGGGCTGCGCGAGATCCTCACGGCCGAGTCGCTGCCGAGCCGGATCCGGCGCATCACCACCACGGTCGCCGGGCACAGCGGCGCCGTGATGCACCACCACTTCACCTTCCGCCCGTCCTCGACCGGCTTCAGCGAGGAAAGGCTGATCCGCGGCCTCCACCCGCTGATCGCCCAGCGGATGCAGCTGCAGCGGCTGGCGAACTTCGACCTGACGCGGCTGCCGTCCGGCGACGAGGACGTGTACCTGTTCAAGTGCGTCGCGCCGATGAACCCGTCGGACCAGCGGTTGGTCGCACTCGCCCAGGTCCGTGACCTGACCCCGTTGCGGGACAACGACGGCAAGCTGCTGGCCCTGCCCGCGGTCGAAGGCACCCTCGCGGGCTGCCTCGACGCGATCCGCGAAGTGCAGGCGAAACTTCCGCCGAAGAAGCGCTTCGACACCAACCGGATCATGCTGTACGTGTGGCCGACCAGTGAACTCACCGGCGAGGAACTGGACACGGTCGCGCAGCGCGTGCAGCCGTCGACGGCGGGCGCGGGTCTCGAGGAGGTCCAGTTCCTCGGCAGGCAGCGCGATCGCGCGACCGGCGAGGTCGGCGAGGTCGCCGTGCGGATCGGTTACGACGTCAGCGGCGGCGTGCAGATGTCGCTGTCCGAGCCCACGACCGAGCCGATCCTCCCGCTCGACGACTACCGCCAGAACGTCCTGCGGGCCCGCCGCCGCGACACGGTGTACCCGTACGAGCTGACCAAGATGCTCGGTTCGTTCACCGAGTACGACATGGACGACAGCAAGACGCTGGTTCCGGTCGACCGGAAGAAGGGCCGCAACACGGCGGCGATCGTCGCCGGTGTGGTCACCACGCCGACCGAGCGTCACCCGGAGGGCGTCAAGCGCGTCGTGCTGCTGGGAGACCCGACGAAGGCGCTCGGCGCGCTCTCGGAGCCGGAGTGCTCGCGGGTGATCGCGGCGCTGGACCTCGCCGAGCGGCTGAGGGTTCCGCTGGAGTGGTACGCGCTCTCGGCGGGCGCCCGGATCTCGATGGAGTCCGGCACCGAGAACATGGACTGGGTCGCGGCCGCGCTCAAGCGGATCGTGCACTTCACCCAGGACGGCGGCGAGATCAACATCGTCGTGGCCGGGATCAACGTCGGCGCCCAGCCGTACTGGAACGCCGAAGCGACGATGCTCATGCACACCAAGGGAATCCTGGTGATGACGCCGGATTCCGCGATGGTGCTGACCGGCAAGCAGTCGCTCGACTTCTCCGGTGGCGTCTCGGCCGAGGACAACTTCGGCATCGGCGGCTACGACCGCGTCATGGGCCCGAACGGCCAGGCGCAGTACTGGGCGCCGAACCTCGCCGCGGCCCGCGACGTGCTGATGTCGCACTACGACCACACTTACGTGGCACCGGACGAGACCGGCCCGCGCAAGGCGGTCACGAACGACCCGATCGAGCGGGACATCTCGCCGTTCCCGCACGCGGCCGTCGACAGCGACTTCACCACGGTCGGCCAGATCTTCTCGCGGGAAGCCAACCCGGACCGCAAGAAGCCGTTCGACATCCGCACCGTGATGCGCGCGCTGTCGGACCAGGACCACCCGGTGCTGGAGCGCTGGCCGGGCATGGCCGACGCGGAGACCGCGGCCGTGCAGGACGTGCACCTCGGCGGGCGACCGGTGTGCCTGCTCGGGATCGAGTCGCGTTCGGTGCCGCGCCGCGGCTTCCCGCCCACCGACGGCCCGGACACCTACACCGCGGGCACGCTGTTCCCGCGTTCGTCGAAGAAGGCGGCCCGGGCGATCAACGCGGCCAGCGGCAACCGGCCGCTGGTGGTGCTGGCGAACCTGTCCGGCTTCGACGGTTCGCCGGAGTCGATGCGGAAACTGCAGCTGGAGTACGGCGCGGAGATCGGCAGGGCGATCGTCAACTTCGAAGGCCCGATCGTGTTCACCGTGATCTCGCGGTACCACGGCGGCGCGTTCGTGGTCTTCTCGAAGGCGCTGAACCCGAACATGACCGTGCTGGCGCTGGAAGGCTCGTTCGCCTCCGTGCTCGGCGGCGCGCCCGCCGCGGCGGTCGTGTTCGCCGGTGAGGTCAACGCGCGGACCGCGGCGGATCAGCGGGTGCGGTCGCTGTCGGAGAAGCTCAGCGGCGCGACCGGTGCCGAACGCGCCGCGCTGGCCGCGGAACTCGCCGAGGTCCGGTCATCGGTGCGAGCCGAGAAGCTGGGCGCGGTCGCGGCGGAGTTCGACGGCGTGCACAGCATCGAGCGCGCGGTGAAGGTCGGTTCGGTGGACGCGATCATCAGCGCGGCCGAGATGCGGCCGCGCATCATCGAGGCGATCGAGCAGGGCCTGGCGAAGCAGTAACTTCCCGCTCCCCAAGTGCTATGAAAGGCCCGTTACTTGCAAATTTTGCAAGTAACGGGCCTTTCATAGCGTCCCTGGACCTAAGAATCAGCGGGAGGATCGGGCGGCGGCTCCCCGAAGTCCTCCGGCGCGATCCTGTCCAAAGCCGCCCGGAACTCCTCCACCTCACGTTCCTGCTCGACCGGATCCGAGGGCACCGACGGCAGTTCCGCGTCGGGTCCGGACCCCACGATCTCGACCCGCACCGAAGCGACCTCCAGCACCGAGTCCGCCACCTTGATCCCCACCCCGGCGCGCAGGCCGATCGCGACCGCGTCGCTCGGCCGGGCCGAGACGCGGATGCCGGAATCGAGCACCAGGTCGGCGAAGAAGATGCCGTCCCGCAGCGCGGTGACCTCGACCCCGGTGACCCGGTGCCCGAAGGACTCGACCACCTGGCCGATCAGTTCGATCGTGCCGGGACGGGGCAGCCGGATCTTCTCCTGCGCGAGCGCCACCGCGCTCGCCTCGGGTCCGCCGATCGTGATCGCCAGCCAGCGGCGTTCGCCCTCCCGCTCCCGCAGCAGCATCACCGGTGCCGCTTCCGGAGCCAGCACTGCCATCCCTTCGACGTCCATCGGGATCATGCGCGGTACCTCATTCCCTCGGTCGCGGAGTTCGAACACCGGCCGGGGTCGCGTACGGCAGCGCCAAGCCCTTGGCGGCGCGGGGCGATGTCTTCACTGTGGTCACGACGACTCCCAGCACGAGGACACACCTTCGGAAAGCTGGTACCCCTCCAGGAGAGTCCCTACACGCCCGCTTTTCAAGAGCTAGAGGAGTAGAGCCTCCAGGTGGTCGGCGGCCGTCGCGGCGCCGCCCGCCTCCCGGAACGAGGCACCCACCTTCTCGGCGGCCGAACGGTAGGCCGGATCGTCCAGCACCCTGGTCACGGCGGTCGCGATCCGTTCGGGTTTCGCGCGGCCGAACCGCACCCGGACGCCCGCGCCCGCGTCGACGACCTGCCCGGCGACGATCGGCTGGTCGTCCCGGATCGGCGCGACCACGAGCGGCACCCCGTGCCACAGGCTTTCGCAGACGGTGTTGTGCCCGCCGTGGCAGACGACGGCGTCCACGCGCGCCAGCAGCGCCATCTGGGGCACCTGCGGCACCACGAGCACCGTGTCCCCCGTACGCCCCACGGCACCACCGGGATCGGCGATGACGGTCCGGATCCCGCCGACCCGGGAAAGTCCCCGGGCGGCCGCGCCGAGGAAGTCCCCGGCGGCGTCGGCGTTCGCGGTCCCGAGGGTGACGAACACCGTCGGCACCGACGGGTCGAGCCGGTCCCACGGGAAGTCGCCGATGGCCGCGCGACCGCCGATCGACGGCCCGACCAGCCGGACCCGCTTCGGCAGCGTGGCCGGGCCCAGCAGTTCCCGGGTGGTGAAGGCGAGTACGCCGTGCGGGGACATCCTGGGGTCGGCGGGGCCGCCGTCGATCCGCGTGCGCAGGCCGTCGAGGAGGTCGTCGAGCCAGGCCGCCACCTTCGGCATCCCGGCCAGGGGGTCGACGAGCTCCGCGGACGTCGTCGCGGAGGTGACCCACGGCAGGCCGAGCCCGTCGGCGACGAGACCGCCCGCGATGGCCTGCTGGTCGGCGATCACCACCTGCGGGCGGAACCGGCCGATCGCGGCGCGGACGCCGGGCGCCATCGCCTCGGCCAGCGGGATCAGGAACTCCTCCCACAGGAACCGGAACGCCGCCGGACCTTTGAGGCTCGCGTCGCGCTCGGGCAGGCAACGCGGGACGGCGCAGGGGAACACCTCGGCACCGTCGCCCGCGAGCGATCGGATGACCTCCGGCTGCCCGGCCCAGGCGACCTGATGCCCGCGCGCGGTCAGCGCCGCCGCGACCCCCACCGCCGGGTTGACGTGCCCGGTCAGCGGCGGCGTGACGAAGAGGAATCTGCCCACCTACTCGGCCCTCACCGTTTCGCGCGTGTGCTTCCGGAGCCAGCCCAGGATCAGCTCCGACGTCTCCTCGGTGCGCTCGACGAGTACCGAATGTCCCTGGTCCGGCAGCACGACCGTGAGACAGGTGCCGAGGTTCGCCTCCAGGTCGGGGACCTGCGCCGCGAGCCCGGACAGGTCGCCGAACAGCGCGAACACCGGGCAGCGCACCGCCGCGAGGTCGTCGTCGATGGTCCGGCTCAGCGGGATGTCTTCGGCCAGCGTGGTGGCCGCCAGGATCTTGTACGCCGCTTTCGACAGCCGGGCGGTGTGCGCGCCGTGGTTCTCGGCGATCCAGCCGATCACCTCGTCGTGCGCGAGCCGGTTCTTGGCGTCGGCCAGCCCTTCGGCCATATGCCCGAGCCAGGCCCGCACCGGTGGTTCCGCCTCGATGGCGATGACGCTCGCGACACGTTCGGGACGTGAAGCCGCGAGCCCGAAGGCAACGGAGCCGCCGAACGAGTTCCCGGCCACGTGCACCGGCCGGTCGATCCCGAGCGCGGTGAGCAGGCCGTCGAGGTCGCCGACGAAGTCCTCCAGCCGGTAACCGGTGGCGGGCCGCGTGGTGCGCCCGTGCCCGCGAAGGTCGTACATGACGACGTCGATCCCTTGCTCGGCGAAGGTATGCCCGAGGGTGAAGTAGTAGCTCGCCAGGCTGTCGGTGAGGAGGCCGTGGACGAACACCACGACCGGCGCTTCGCCGTCCGAGGGCCCGAGGCGCTGGACATGGACGTCGAGGTCTCCGACCTTGACCTTCGCCATGCTCAAGCCCTCCCGGTCAGGGACGCGACCACGTGGTCGACGAGTTCGCCCACGGTCAGCGCGATGATCTCGTCCAGTTCACGGTCCGCGATGAATTCGGCGAAGTTGACCTTGTCGCCGTAGTGGTCCCGCAGCCTGCCGGACAGCGTGACGAGGTCGATGCTCTCCAGTTCGAGGTCGTCGTGGAACTTCGTGTCCCGGCCGATCTCCGCGTCGTCCAGCCCGTATTCCTCGAGCAGTTCACGCAGCATCACGGCGATGTCGGCCAAGACCGTCTCGGCCGGCACGGTTTCAGTGGTCATCTTCGTTCTCCGTCCAAGCCACGACGTAGTCCTTCGCGGGCGTGGCGATCGTGGTGTGCCACACCGGATACCGGGTACCGCCCACCTCCACGGTGAGCCGCCCGCCGTCCGCGCCGACGACGGCGAAAGCGCGCGGGTCGCCGCGCAGGCCGGTGCGGAGCCGTTTCGCGACGGCCTCCTTCGCGGCCCAGAACCTGGTGAACCACAAGGCTTCCGGCGCACGCAGCAGCGCTCGTTCCGCCTCGCCGAGCGCGGCGTCGACCGTGCTCTCAGTCCGGTCTTCCACGGCCTCGACGTCGATCCCGCACGGCCCGGGGCGCGCGATGGCGACACCGAGCGCGTCCCGATGGGCGATCGAGACGGTGAGGCCGGGCAGCTCGCGGCCATAGGCGCCCGAGACGACAGGCGCTCCGGAGGGATCGTTCCCGACCCGGAGTTCGGCGGGGAAGATGTCGCCTTCGCCGTCCCGCCAGAGCATCCGGCGCACGGCGTCCTTCGCCGCGATCCGCCCGAGCAGCCACGCCCGTTTGCCGCGCGGCTGCTGGACGGCGTAGTCCTTCCGTTCCCCACCGGCCAGCACGTTGCGCATGATCAGGTCCCGCGTCGCCAGATCCGGCCACTGCTCGCGGACCAGCGCCCAGCCACCGGGCCGGTCTTCCGACAGCGTGGCGCGCTCCGGTCGCCGGTCCATCGCGCGGATCGCCGGATTGCTGTCGAACCGGCGATCGCGCCAGCCCTCGACCTCCGCCCAGACCCGGCCGCCGCGGATCAGCTGGACGTCCGCTTCGAGTTCCGCGTCGGTGACCGAGACGATGCGAACGACGCAGTCGAGCCACTCCCCCGGCACCGGATGCTCGCCGTAGAACCGGATCCGCCGCATCCCCACCGGGAACACCGTGGTGCGGCTGGGAAGCCTCGACATGATCCAGTACCCGAGCAGCTGACCGGCGTTGTCCAGAAGCGCCCCCGGCGCCTCCGGCGTCCGCAGAGTTCCGCGCACGTGCCGCTCCCCCACCGCGACCAGTTCCGCGACACCCTGGAACTTCGGGCCGTGGAACATCCAGCGATCGGTGTAGAGCTGTTCGGCGCGCAGGTCCGGCGTCCGTTCGTCCTCGGCGGGGAACGTCCACGGCGCGGGCGGGCCGGCGGGAAATCCGTCGTCCAGCTCGATGACGGCCCGCGAGTACTCGCCCAAGGACACGCTGACCCGGGACCGGCTCTCGGGCACCACGGTCACCGGCACGTCCAGCGCGGGTGTCGCGGCGATCCACTGGTTCAGCCGGACGTCCTCCAGCGCGACCGCGCGCCTGCCCAGCGCCGCCTGTTCGGCGAAGTCCATCAGGTGCCCGATCACCGTCGTGGCAGGGACGACCGGCCACGAGTCGGCGGGATCCGCCCCCGGTGGCTGCTTGAAGAAGCAGTGGTCGAGCAGATACGGCATCGTCTCGACCGAGACCCGGAGTTCGGTGCGCAACGGCCGGATCCGGGGCACCGGCCTGGCGGCGAACAGTTCCGCCGCCAGACCGGCGGTGTCGGCCAGCAGCCCGGAAAACTCGGCTGCCAGCGGGTTCCGTTCCCCGAGTTTGTCCAAAGTGGACGTCTTGGCCGCGCCGGGCCGGAAGCCGCGCCTGACGCTCTCGTCGAGTGAGACCAGCGCGCCCCCGAGGTCGAGCCGGATCGCCCGGCCGCGTTTCCCGCCGCTTTGACCTGGCAGGAGTTCGAAAGCCGGATCGGCACCGTCGGCCCACAGGGCGGTGGCGACCCGCAGCAGTTGCGGAAGGCCGGGCCGGTGCGCGGAATGGGCGGCGACGACGAGGTGTTCGCGGTCGTGCAGGGTGTTCCCGATCAGCGAGCCGAGCTGACCGGCGCCCGTCTGCACGAACGCGCGGAACCCGGCCGCGTACATGTTCTCGACGAGACCGCGGAACCGCACCGGTTCCAGCAGATGCCGGACGAACAGCTCGCGGACCTCCCCGGCAGCCGCCGGATAGGGCCTTCCCGTCGTGGCCGACCAGACCGGGAGTTTCGCCGGGTGCAGGGTATAGCGTTCGGCCGCCTCACGGATCGGGCCGAGATACGGCGCGAGCATCGGGGTGTGGAACCCGGACCGGAACGGCAGGACCTGGGAGATCACTCCCTCGGCACGAAAGCCGCGCACGAAGCGTTCGACGACTTCCGACGGGCCGCAGATCATCGCCTGGTTAGGCGCGTTGTCGTGGGAAAGGACCACTTCGGACTGTCCTTCGAGGACTTCGGAGACCGCGGGCGCGCCCGCGCCGATCACCGCGAAGGCCAGTCCTGGCACCTTGAGCGTGTCCGGGTCGAAGGCGGCCAGGAACGCGTCGACCTCGTCGCCGGCGTGGATCCCGGCGACGGCCATCGCGGTCCACTCCCCCAGGCTGTGCCCGGCGAGCGCGTCCGGGGTCACGCGCAGCCCGCGTAGCGCCTTGTCGAGGAGCCTGCCCAGCTGGAAAACGCCTTTGCCGTGCCTGCCGACATCGCCGACGAGGACGTCCGGCGTTTCCCAGGGAATGCCGAAATGCCGCGCGAGATCGTCGGCGTCGGCCTCGAATTCGTTCTCCAGACCGGGAAAGACGAACGCGAGTTTGCCGCGGCCCGCGCCGAGCAGCGGTCGTGGAACGAACCAGAGGTCGTTGCGGCCGCGCCAGGGTCTGCCCTTCGCGACCACCTTCCTGGCCAGGGTGAGCCGCTTGGGCGTCGGGTCGACGAGACCGAGCCTGCATCGACCGCGGCCGGTGTCACCGCTGGTCAAGAGGTCGTCCCGCTCCAGCAGGCAGCCCATCTCGGCGATGGTCGGCGCGGACAGCCGCAGGACCCGTTCGGGTTCTCGGACCTCGGCCACCGCCCGCGTCGCGGCCTGTTCCAGGACGACGTGGGCGTTGATCCCGCCGAACCCGAACGCGTTGACCCCGGCCCGCCGCACCGGCCGCCGGTCGTCGGTCTCCCATGCCTTCGCGGTGCCGAGCGTCTCGAACCGGGTCGCGGCCAGCGCCGGATGCGGCCGCTCGCAGTGCAAGGTCGGCGGGAGAACACCGTGGTACACGGCCAACGCGGCCTTGACCAGTCCGGCGACGCCCGCCGCGGGCATGGTGTGCCCGATCATCGACTTGACCGAACCGAGCACCGCCGTCGGCTCGTCGGCCTGCCCGAAGACCTCCGCGATCGTCGCCAGTTCGGCGACGTCGCCCGCGGGCGTGGCGGTCCCGTGCGCTTCCAGGAGCCCGACCGTGGCGGGATCGACTCCAGCCGCGGTCCAGGCCTGCCGGACCGCGCGGACCTGACCGGCGGAGTCCGGATTGGACAGTCCGGCGGTCCTGCCGTCACTGGCCACGCCGGTACCGGTGATGACGGCGTAGACCCGGTCACCGTCCCGTTCGGCGTCCGCGAGCCGCTTCAGCACCACGACACCGGTGCCCTCCCCGATCAGCACCCCGTCCGCGTCCCGGTGGAACGGCCGGATCCGCTGGCTCCGGGACAACGCGCCGAGCTGGGAGAACACACTCCAGAAGGTGACGTCGTGGCAATGGTGCACGCCGCCCGCCAGCACCACGTCGCAGCGCCCGGTCGCCAGTTCGCGCACGGCGTGGTCGACCGCGACGAGCGAGGAGGCGCAGGCGGCGTCCACCGTGTACGCGGGTCCGCGCAGGTCGAGCCGGTTCGCCAGGCGGGAGGCGGCGAGGTTGGGCACGAGCCCGATCGCGGCGTCAGGAGCTTCGGGGCCGAGCCGGTCGGTGAAGGCCCGGCGCAGTTCCTCCAGCCGCTCGCCGCCGAGTTCGGGCATCAGTTCGCCGAGGGTGCGGACGACCTGGGTGGCCGTCCGGACCCGCTGGTCGAGCCGTACCAGGCCGGGAGTGAGATAGCCGCCGCGGCCGAGGATGACACCGGCTCGCTGCCGGTCGGCGGGCAGCCGGTGCTCGCCACCGGCGTCGGCGATGGCCTGCGCGGCCACCCGCAGCGCGATCAGCTGATCGGGTTCGGTACCCGGGACCGACGACGGCATCACGCCGAAGCCGGTGACGTCCACTTCGGCCAGTTCACCGACGAAACCACCGCGACGGCAGTAGATCCGGTCCGCCCGCGGTTCCGCGTCGGGCTGGTAGTAGCCGGGATCCCAGCGGTCCGCCGGTACCTCGGTGATCGCGTCGACCCCGCCGACGATGTTGCGCCAGTAGGTCTCGAGATCGGGGGCGCCCGGGAACAGCACCGACATCCCGACGATCGCGATCGGCGGTGTTTCGGCCACCGGTCACCACCCCGACGCGGTGTAGGTGACGGCCGTGAGGTCCTCGTCGCCCCACGCCAGTTCGCGCAGCAGGCTCAGCGTGCCTTCTTCGGGGTCGATCAGTTCGATCCCGCGCCGGGCGTAGTCCCGCATCAGTTCCGGGGTGACCATCCCGTTGTTGACCCCGGTCGGCGCCCATGGTCCCCAGTGGACGGTGAGCCCGCGGCGGCCGTACACGGTGGCCCACCGGTGCCCGAGCGCCTCCAGCGCGTCGTTCGCGGCCGCGTAGTCGGACTGTCCCCGGTTGCCCAGCGTCGCGGCGACGCTGCCGAACAGGACGGCGAACTTCGGGGCCTCCGGCAGTTCGCCTGCTGCCGCGAGCAGGGTGCTCGCCCCTTCGACCTTGGTGCCGAAGACGCGGTCGAACGACGCGGGATCCTTGTCCGCGATCAGCTTGTCCTCGATGACGCCCGCCGCGTAGACGATGCCGTCGATCCGGCCGTGCTCGGCGTGGATCTCCTTGACCGCGCGGTGCACGGCCTCCGCGTCGAGCATGTCCACCGAGTGGTAGCGCACCGGGCTGCCGAGGGCGCCGATCCGCCGCAGGGTGCCGCGGACCTCCCGTTCGGCCTCGATGATCCGGATGGTTCGCTCGATCTCGGCCGGTTTGGCCAGCCCGCTCCCGATCAGGGCCGCGCGCAGTTCCGCCGTCGTCTTCGCCGTGGCGATGTCCGGTTCCTCGCCCTCGATGGGCACGGCCGTGCGGCCGAACAGCTCGATCCGGCATCGCGACACCGAGGCGAGCGTGGTGGCCAGCCTGGCGGTGATGCCCTTCGCCCCGCCGACGAGGAGCACGAC
Organism: Amycolatopsis sp. lyj-90; assembly: GCF_046549035.1. Taxonomy (NCBI): domain Bacteria; kingdom Bacillati; phylum Actinomycetota; class Actinomycetes; order Pseudonocardiales; family Pseudonocardiaceae; genus Amycolatopsis; species Amycolatopsis sp. lyj-90. The sequence goes on along the minus strand of NZ_JAJPWP010000001.1, from coordinate 32,399 downwards.
CGAATCCCGGTCCAGGCCGAGCGCTTCGGCTTCGGCGGTCCCGTCGCCCGCCGGACCGGCACCCGTGCTGCCGAGCAGGCCGAGACCTTCCTCGGTCATCCGCAACCCGCGCCGCGCGCCGTCACGGCGGACGACGACCGGTTCCCAATCACCGGCGGACAACTCCGCGAGCAGGGTCTCGACCTGTTCGTCCACAGTGGATTCAGGGTGCTGCTCGACCACGCGGGCGACCGTGTCCGGGTACTCCTTGGCCACCGTGCGGAAGAAGCCCCGGGCTCCGTCGACGGGGCCGTTCGCGATGAGCCAGCGCGGTCCGCGCGCCAGAACGGCTTGGTACAGCGGGAAGTCGTCGGGAAACGACGGTGCGAGGTGGAACACCCCGTCCGCGCCATGCTCCGGCACACCATGGACCAGTTCGGTCTCTGCGCCGTATCCGGTGAGGCGGGCGACGAGCATCTCGGCGACCTGGCCTTCGCCGACGACGGCGAAGCGGAGCCCGGCGAGTTCTTCGTCGGCGGGGACGGCGTCGGCGAGGTCGAATTCCCGCATCAGATAACGCTTGGGCGCCACCACGACGGCATCGGTCTCGACAGCGGGCGGGGCGGCTTCGGCGCCGCCGCCGGTGATCAGGTCCGCGAGGGCGGCGGCGGTCCTGGCCTTGGCCAGTTCCTCGGGATCGCCGCCGGTGAGGCCCAGCCGGGTCGCCAGCTCGCCGGCGATCTCGGCGCGTTTGATCGAGTCGACGCTCAGGTCGGCTTCCAGATCCAGATCGGGCTCGATCATGTCGACCGGATAGCCGGTCCGCTCCCCGATCACCTCGACGACGACGTCGAACACCGAACGTTCGGGAGCGACCGCGGCGCGAACGGGCTCGGGTACCGGCTCGGGCGACGTGACGAGAGCGGGGAGGGCAGCGGGCGCGGGCGGGCGGACGCCGGGGTCCGTGCCGAAATAGCCGAGCAGGACGTCCCGTTGCGCGGCGATCATCTCACGACTGGTGCGGAGGAACTCCGAAACGAGCGCCTCACCGCCGTCGGTGCCGGGCCGGGATGTCACGATCGCCTCCGTGGGGATTCGCTGGGCTGGATGCAGTGCCGCGGCGGGGATCCGGCCGTCGGCGGTGCGGACGAGCTGTCCGTCGACGGTCCAGCCCGCCTTGTTCACCGGCCGCGCGGACAGCGCGTCCGTGCACGCGCGCCCGGTGAACAGCCTGCCGGTGCGGACGTCCACGCCCGCCACCGCCAGCCTGGCCAGGGCGGCGAGGAATCCGGGGATCCCGGTGCGGCGGCCGCTCTCGAAGGTGACCGTCCGATGTGGACGGCCGTCGAGAACGGCGGCGGCGAGCCGGGTGAGGACGGATCCTGGACCCGCTTCGACGAACGTCCGGGCGCCTGCCTCGTACATGGCTTCGATCTGGTCCGCGAACCGCACCGGCGCGCCGAGCTGCGCGGCCAGTTCGGCACGGATCCCGTCCGGCGACGACGGGTAGGTGCCTGCCGTCCGGTTGGCCCACACCGGGATCTCCGGTCCGGTCACCGGGACGGTGTCGAGCACGCGGGCGAACTCCGTCTCCGCCGGGGCGACCAGCGGGCTGTGGAACGCGCAGGCGACCGGGAGCGTCTTGACCCCGGCCCCGCGCTCCCGCAACCGTTCCACGGCGACGCCGACGGCGGCGGTCGGACCGGAGATCACCGTCTGCTTCGGCGAATTCCGGTTGGCGAGGACGACGGTCTCGTCGAGGCCCTCGGCGACGAGCGCGGCGGTGACGTCGTCGGCGCTCGCGGCGACGGCCGCCATCGCTCCCGGGTCGCCGCCGCCGGTCGCGCCGAGGATCGCCTCCGCCCGTGCCTCGCTGCACGCGAGCAGCGACGCCGAACTCAACGCGCCCGCGGCGGTCAGCGCGACCAGTTCGCCGTAACTGTGGCCCGCGACCATCGAGGGCCGCACCCCTGCCTTCTCCAGCAGATGGTGCGCAGCGAGGCCCACGATCCCGAGCGCGGGTTGCGCGGCCCGGGTGTCGGTCAGCCGGGCGAGCTGAGCCTCGCGTCCGGCCTCGTCGAACGCGGCGGGCGGGAACAGGGCGTCGACGGTGTTCCCTGCGCGCGCGAGGTACCGCCGCAGTTCGGGGAACGCGACGAACAGGTCCGCGAACATCCCGGGACGCTGGCTGCCCTGCCCGGGGAAGAGGAACGCGATCTCGCCCGCCGGTTCACCGTCGGCGGTGAAGATCCCCGCGTTCTCGTCCCGCTCCCCCGCGATGACCCGGCGGAGCAGGGCGGCCAGTTCGTCCACAGTGGACGCGAGGACCGCGAACCTCGAACGGCCACCCCGCCCTTCCGCCCGGCGGGACGCGGCGAGCGCCAGATCGCGCAGGTGCCAGCCTTCGCCGGTGGCGGCGAGAAGATCCTGCGCGGCCTTGATCGCGGCCGCGTCGTCCTCGCCCGCGAACAGGAAGAGTTCCGCGGGCCAGTCGTCGAGGGTCTTCGCGGGCGGAACGGCGCCTTCGTGGGCGGTGAGGACCACGTGGAAGTTGGTGCCGCCGAAGCCGAAGGCGCTCACCCCGGCGACGCGCTCGTCCTCGGCCCACGGCCGCGCTTCGGTGTGGAACGCGAACGGGCTGCTCGCCGGATCCCACGCGGGATTCGGCCGCTCCAGGTGCAGCGTCGGCGGTTTGACGCCGGTGTGCAGCGCGAGGCTCGCCTTGATCAGCCCGGCCAGCCCGGCGGCGCATTTCGTGTGGCCGATCTGGGATTTCACCGAACCGAGCGCGCACCGGCCGGGTTCGGCGCCCGCCTCGGTGAAGACCTGGGTGAGGGTGCCGAGTTCGGTGCGGTCGCCGACGACGGTGCCGGTGCCGTGCGCTTCGACGAGCCCGACGCGCGACGGCGAGATCCCGGCGTTGCGGTACGCCCTGGTCAGCGCGTTGTGCTGGCCCTCGGGCCGGGGCGCGGTGAGCCCGAGCGCCCGGCCGTCGCTGGCGCTGCCGACGCCCTTGATGACGGCGTAGACCCGGTCGCCGTCGCGTTCGGCGTCCGCGAGCCGCTTCAGGACGACGCATCCGACACCCTCGCCCAGCGCGATCCCGTCGGCGGCGCCGTCGAAGGTGGCCGAGCGGCCGGACGGGGAGAGTGCGTGCACCGAGGAGAACAGCAGGTAGTCGTTGATGCCGTTGTGCAGGTCGGCGCCGCCGCACAGGACGAGGTCGCTGGTACCGGTGACGAGTTCCTTGCAGGCGGCGTCGACGGCGGTCAGCGAAGACGCGCAAGCCGCGTCGACCGTGTAGTTCGCGCCGCCGAGGTCGAGGCGGTTCGCGATCCGGCCCGCGATGACGTTGGCGAGTACGCCGGGGAACGAGTCCTCGGTGAGGCGCGGCAGCTGGCGGTCGAGGTCGGCCGGGAGTTCGCCGAGGTAGGACGGGAGCACGGTCCGCAGGGTCATCGCGTTGGACAGGTCGCTCCCGGCCTCCGCGCCGAAGATCACCGACGTGCGGGACCGGTCGAAGGCACGTTCGGCGTAGCCGGCGTCGGCGAGCGCCCGCCTCGACACTTCCAGTGCCAGCAGCTGGACGGGTTCGATGCTCGCGAGCGACGCGGGCGGGATGCCGTGGTCGAGCGGGTCGAACGGGATCTCCGGCAGGAAGCCGCCCCACCGCGACGGTGTCTTCTCGCCGTCACCATCGGGCGCGTAGTAGAGCGACGGATCCCAGCGCTGGGGCGGGACCTCGGTGACCGAGTCCACTCCGGACAGGATGTTCGACCAGAACGACGGGAGATCGCCCGCCTGCGGGAACACGCAGGCCATCCCCACGATGGCGATGTCGAGCGGTTCCGGGGCGGGCTCGTCGTCCCGCTCGCCGAGCAGTTCGGCCGCGCGGGCTTCGCGGAACGCCAGCGCCCCGGGACCGACGGCCTCGTGCAACCGGGCGATCGTGGTGACCTCGGAGCGGAGGACCGCGACGTCACCCGCCATGAACATGCCTTCGGCGAGCTGCCGGTCTTCGGCGACCGGGCTCAGCGCGTCCCCGATCCGCTCGATTCCCTTGCTGGCCAGGCGAAGCCGTCCGACGTTGAGCTTCTCCAGCCGCTCCCACGCCGCACGATCCGGCACTTCCCGGTCTTTCAACTCGCGTTTGAGCTCCGCGTACTCGGTCGTGAAGGCCGAACGCACGCACCGCGTCGCGTGGCCCGGAGCAGTCTCCAGCAGGTCGGTGCGCGTGGCTTGGACGACCTGGCGCTGGAACAACGGCAGGATCGCGCCCGCGCGGACGGCCTCTTCGGTGAACAGGTACGCCGTCCCCATCAGGAGGCCGACGGTCGCGCCGAGCCGGGTCAGCGGCGCCGCGGCCGCGGCGACCATCGCGGCCGACCGCTCGTCGTGCACTCCACCCGCGAAGTACACCTCGACCTCGCCCGCGTACTCGAGAAGCACACCGATCTGGGCTTCCCACAACGGAAAACTGGCCCTCGGGCCGACGTGCCCGCCGCATTCGGCACCCTCGAAGACGAATTTGCGCGCCCCCGCTTCGAGGAACTGGCGTAGCAGTCCCGGTGACGGGACGTGCAGGAACGTCGAGATACCGGCGTCTTCCAGCGCCTTCGCCTGCGCCGGGCGGCCTCCGGCGATGATCGCGTGACTCGGCCGGACCTCGCGGATCACCTCCAGTTGCGCGGCTCGGACCTCCTCCGCGGCGAACCCGAGGACGCCGACACCCCAAGGCGCGTCACCCAGCGTCGCCTTGGTCTTTTCGAGCATCTCGCGAGTCTGCGCGGGCCCGGACAACGCCAGTGCCAGGAACGGCAGCGCTCCCCCGGCGGCGACGGCTCCGGCGAACTCGGGTTGATCGCTGACCCGCGTCATCGGACCCTGCGCGAGCGGCAGGACACCGCCCGAAGCGGTGAGGCCACCGGTGATCGACGCGTGGACGGCCGGGAGCGTTCCCCAGGTGTCACGGAAACGCTGGGGCAGGAACGCGTCCTGCCCCACTTCCAGGTCCGGGCGCCGGCGGAGGCCCCGTATTCCGCCGTCCACAATGGTCTCGGAACCGTCGAGACCTTCCAGGGCCATCGTGACGTCCGACGGGAGTTCCGCTTCGGGGAGCAGCGCGAACGCGGTGTCGAGCACGACACCGGCGGCGCCACCGGCGACCGCGGCGGCCGCCGTATGCACGCCTATCCCGCCGTACGCCCAGACCGGGACGCCGATCGCCGGGTCGGCCAGCAACTGCTGCAGGAAGACGAAGGTGCCGAGTTCGCCGATCCTGCCGCCCGCCTCGTGACCTCGGGCGACGAGACCGTCCGCCCCGGCGGCGACGGCTCGTACGGCTTCGTCCCGGCTGGTGACTTCGGTGAGTACCCGCCGGTCACCGAAGTCCATAGTGGACAGTGTGGTGCCCGCGGCGAGTAGAACCGTGTGCACCGCCAGGGGAAGCTCCGCCGGTCTCGCGACGCGGACGCCGAAGCCGGTTTCGAGCAGACTCTCCGCCAAGTCCAGTTCTTCGCGCGCGGCCCGGTTTCCGCTGGTCAGGTCCAGGACACCGAGCGCACCGGCACGCGTCGCCGCCGCGGCGAACCGAGCGGAGGGCACACCGAAGGGATGCACCGCGATGAGCAGATCCGCCGTACCGGTCGACATTGAGGCATCGGCGCCACGAAGCGACTTACCCACGGGAAGCCTCCGAGCACACGGAAGAGTGATTTGGTTACCGGGCGTACTTAAACGCAGGCGGGGCTTCACGTCAATACTCGACAGTAGGGTTTCCGGTCACAGGAACCGGATGGCGGTACGCCGACCTGCGAAACGCGAGGATCGTCGCGAAAAATTAGCGTTCCGGATACAGGGCGGACATCCACGACGCGCGGTTTTCCCGCAGTAGCAGGGAAGAACCGTCAACGACCAGGTGTCCCAACACCCGATACGCCATCCGGCCTGTTACCCGGAGTTCACCATTCCGCTTTAGCCAGTACCACCGGAAATGGTGGTCCACCGCCATTCCGGGGAATTGCCGACGATTCGCCCTATCGTCGGTATCACCCCGGCGGGGCTTTCGGTATCACGCGCGATTAACGGACCGTTCACAGAGAAACGTGAAAGGACTCAGCGGGATTTCGCATTCCGCACCGCGATGGCCAGCAGCGCGGCGGCCGGACCGGCCAGCCGCCGCCCGGCGGGCCAGACCGCCCGTAGTTCCCGGCCGAAGTCGACGCCCTCGACGGCGACCGGGACGAGCCTGCCTTCGGCGACGTCCCGGACGATGGCGAGTTCACTGATCACCGCCGGACCGGCACCCGCGATCACGGCGTTGCCGACCGCGGAGGCCGAACCCAGTTCCAGCAACGGTTTCGCCGGTCCGACACCGGCCTTGCGCAGCGCGGTGTCCACGGTCTCCCTGGTCCCGGAACCCGGTTCGCGGACCACGAGTGGCGTGATCGCCAGTTCGGCCGCGGTCACGGGCCGTCGCTTGCGGGCCCATGGATGGTTTCCGGGCACGACGAGGACCAGTCGATCGGTGGCCACCCGCTTCGACGAAAGGCCGGGTAACGAGCCGGGCGACTCGACGAACCCGAGGTCGACCTTGCCCTCCCTCGCCAGTTCGGCGGCCTGATCGGAATTGGTGACCTCCAGGCCGAGGTACAGCCCGGGGTCGCCGCGTTTGAGCTCGCCGATCCAGCCCGGCACCAGATACTCGGCCAGGGTCATGCTCGCGGCGACCCGCAGTTGCGCCTCGTGCTGGGTGCGCAGCGCTTCGGCACCGTCGAGCAGGCCGTCGACTTCGGACAGCACACGACGCGCCCAGCCCGCGATGACCTGGCCGTCGGGGGTCAGCACGGAACCCCGCCGCGTCCGGTCGACCAGCACCAGTCCGAGCCGTCGCTCGACTGTGGACAGTCGTTTGCTCGCCGACGGCTGCGCGATCCCGAGCCTGGTCGCGGCCTGCCCGATGCTGCCGAGTTCGTCCACGAGGACCAGCAGGCGCAGCGAGTCCAGATCGGGTGTGGTCATAGCCCAAGTCTATGACCTACCCCTGGTACTCCCGGCTACCGAGGCCGCCCCGGCCGGGCGAGGCTCGAACCATGAGCAAGACGCACGTGAGACCGGCGAAGCCCTACTTGACCGCGCTGACCATCACCGGCGCCGGAGTGGCCGCCGCGTACCTGGTCGGCACCGCGGTCCCGGTCGTCAGCGCGCTCACCATCGCCGTCGTGCTCGGCATCCTCGCCGGCTCGCTGCCGTCGTTGCCGGACGAGACCCGGAAAGCGATCTCCGGAGTCACCAAGAAGCTGCTTCGCGCCGGTGTCGTGCTGCTGGGCCTGCAGCTTTCGCTCCCGTCGGTCCTCGCGCTGGGCCCCGGCACCCTGCTCGCCGTGGTGCTCACGGTCGGCATCACGTTCCTCGGCACGATCGGCCTCGGCAGGCTCCTCGGGGTGCCGCGGGGACTGGCGATGCTGGTCGCCACCGGGTTCTCGATCTGCGGCGCGTCCGCCATCGCCGCGATGGAAGGCGTCGTCAAACGGGAGGACTCCGACGTCGCGACCGCGGTCGCGCTGGTCACCTTCTACGGCGGGCTCGCCATCGCGGCCGTCCCGCTGCTCGGCGGCTGGCTGCGCCTCGACGCGGCCCGGATCGGCGAATGGGCCGGGCTCAGCGTGCACGAGGTCGCGCAGGTCGTCGCCGCGGCCACCCCCGCGGGCAGCGCGGCCATCGCGGTCGCCATCGTGATCAAGCTCAGCCGGGTGGTCCTGCTGGCCCCGATGGTCGCCGCGGTCGGCGTGGCCGAACGCCACCGTCCCGCCGACGGGAAGCGACCGCCGCTGGTCCCGCTGTTCGTCCTCGGTTTCCTGGCGATGGCCGCCGTGCGCAGCACCGGGATCGTGCCGGGTTTCGCGCTCGACGTCGCCAAGGTCGCCTGCACACTGTTGCTGGCCGGAGCGCTGTTCGGGCTCGGCTGCGCGGTGCGGATCGGCACGCTCGTCCGCACCGGGGGCCGCGCCCTGGTGCTCGGCCTGCTCTCCACCCTGCTGGTCGGCACCACCGCCCTGGTCACGCTGTCCGTGCTCGGCTGAGAACGGCCACGGCGAGCAGCGCGACCACCCCGCCGGCGACCATCACGGCCGGGACGGAGACCGAGTCGACGACGATCCCGCCGAGGAGCGCGCCCGCCGAGAGGGTCGCCTGGAACGACGAGGTGAACAGCACCGACGCGGCTTCGGGCGCCCGCGGTGCCGCCTTCGCGAACCACGTTCCCGAACAGACCGGGACCGCACCGTAGGCGAAGCCCCAGACGACCAGCAAGACGAGCGCGGCTGCTTTCGAGTCGCCGAGGAACGGCAACGCGAGTGTCGCGAGACCGATCAGGCCCGCGGCGGCGAGGAAAGTGAGCCGCAGATCGCGGGCGATCGCCACGCCCGCGACGAAGTTGCCCGCGATCCCGGCGGTTCCGTAGGCGAGCAGGAAGACGGTGATCAGCTCCGGGCTCACCTGCGTCACCTGGCGCAGGAGCGGCGTGACGTAGGTGTAGGTCCCGAAGTGGGCGAGCACGACCAGCACCGTGACGAGCAGGCCGAGCCGGGTCGCCCGGCCGCGGGTCAGCTCGCGCAGGACGTCGAGCCGGGTGGTGCCCGCGGGCGGCAGTAGAGGCAGCGTGAGTGCCAGCGCCGCGAGCACGCCGAACGTGAAGACGGCCATCACGGCGAAGGCCGCCCGCCAGCCGAAGAGTTCGCCGACGAACGTCCCCGCCGGAACTCCCAGAACGGAGCCGAGCGGCACGGCGGAGAAGATCACCGCGGTCGCCGTACCCGCGCGTGCGGGACCGACGAGCCGCGCGGCGAGCCCGGAACCGATCGCCCAGAACGCACCGATGACCAGGCCGACCAGGACTCGCGAGACGAGCACCGCCCAGTAGGCCTGCGCGGTGGCCGCGAGGACGTCGGCCAGGGCCAGCACCACCATCAGCGCGCACAGCAGGGCGCGCCGGTCGATCCGGCCCGCGGCGACGGTGACGGCCGGTGCGGCGAGCGCGGCGAGGAACCCGGGCAGGGTCATGGTCAGGCCCGCCGTCCCCGGCGTGATCCGGAAGTCCTCGCCGATCGGGGTCAGGAGGCCGATCGGCAGGATCTCCGTGGTGACGAGGGAGAAGATCCCCAGTGTCACCGCGAGGACGGCGAGCCATCCCTTCAGCGGGGTCCGGGCGGTGGTGTCGAGGGCCGGGGTGATCATGTGCCCCAGCCCATCACCGCGCGGACACCGCGGTCTGGCGGAATCGCGACGTGGCCGTGTTGCTAACTCCGGGACCGCTGGGTCACCACGATGCAGGCGACCACGATCAACGCCGTCACCGGCGCGGCCGCCGGAAGGTGCTCACCGAGCAGCAGGACCGCCCAGACCAGCGTCAGCAACGGCTGGGCCAGCTGCAACTGGCTCGCCCGCGTGACCCCGATCTCGGCCATTCCCTTGTACCAGGCGAAGAACCCGCCGAACTGCGAGATGAGCGCGACATACAGCAGACCGGCGATCCCCTCACCGGTGACGTGCAGCGGCTCGGTCACGAGACCGAAGACGGCGAACGCGGCGGTCACCGGCAGCGCGAGCACCAGCGCCCAGCCGATCACCTGCCAGCCCGCCATTTTCCTGGCGAGCCGCCCGCCCTCGGCGTACCCGAACGCGCACAGCACGAGCGCGCCGAACAGGAACAGGTCCGCTGTGGACAGTCCGCCGCCGCTCTGGCCGACGGTGAACACCACGACGGCGCTCGCGCCCACCGCGGCTGCGAGCCAGAACCGGCGGGACGGCCGGTGCCCGGTGAGTCTCGACGAGACGACGGCGGTGGCCATCGGCAGCAGCCCGATCACCACCGCCGAATGCGCCGTCGACGACGTCTGCAGGGCGAGCGTGGTCAGTACCGGGAACGCGAGGACACAACCGAGGGCGACCACGGCGAGGCCGCGCCACTGCTCGCGCTTCGGCAGCGGGACCCGGAAGGCGCGGAGACAGGCGGCCGCGACCAGCGCGGCCAGGACACTCCGCACACCGGTGGCGGTCCACGGGCCGAAGCCCTTGAGCGCCCAGACGGTGGCGGGGAACGTGAAGGAGAAGGCGAAGACACCCAGCGCCGCCAGGGCGGTCCCGGAGCGGACCGCTACTGCCCGGTCCGCGATAGCGCTATCATCCAGTCTCATGTCCGATGGTAGCAGTGTCACCAGCCTGGTCACCCAGCTGCGGTCCGAGCTTGAGCGCTATCCGATTGAAGGAAAGCTCCCGTCCAGCCGGGAGCTCGTCCGGCAGCTGAAGGTCAGCCCGGTGACGGTGTCGCGCGCCATCGCCGCGCTGGCCGCGGAAGGCCTGGTGACCAGCCGTCCCGGCGCCGGCGTCTTCCGCGCCCCGCCCCCACGCGAGGTCGCGGTGACCGGCGACGTCTCGTGGCAGGAGGTGGCGCTGAGCTCACAGACCGGGATCCGCGCGATCGACGCGACCGGAGTGCTCGCCGCGCTGAGCGACCCACCGTCGGGTGTCATCGATCTCAACGGCGGCTACACGCATCCGAGCCTCCACCCGGAACGCGAACTCGCGACGGCGTCGGCCCGCGCCGGACGCCGTCCCGGCGCGTGGACCCGGCCGCCGATCTGCGGCCTGCCCGAACTGCGAGCCTGGTTCGCCCGCGACATCGGCAGCCCGGTGAACGTCGAGAACGTGCTGGTCACCGCGGGTGGGCAGAGCGCGCTGACCACGGCGTTGCGCGCGCTCGGCGCCCCCGGCGCGCCGGTGCTGGTGGAATCGCCGACGTACCCGGGGATGCTGGCCATCGCGAGGGCTTCGGGGCTGCGGCCGGTACCGGTGCCGATCGACCGCGACGGCGTCCGGCCCGAACTGCTCGCCGACGCCTTCCGCGACACCGGCGCCCGCCTGTTCGTCTGCCAGCCCGCCTTCCAGAACCCGACCGGCGCCGTGCTGTGCGCCGAACGCCGGGCCGAGGTCCTGCGGATCGCCCGTGACGCGGGCGCTTTCGTCATCGAGGACGATTTCGCGCGCCTGATGGCACACCCCGGCAGCCCCGCTCCCCCGCCGCCGCTGGTGGCCGACGACCCCGACGGTGTCGTGGTGCACATCCGGTCGCTCACGAAACCGGCGTCACCGAGCTTGCGGATCAGCGCGCTGGCCGCCCGCGGCCCGGCGCTGGAACGGCTGCGCGGGCTCCACGCCGTCGAGAGTTTCTTCGTCCCGCGGCCGCTGCAGGAAACCGCCCTCGAGCTGGTGAGTTCCCCCGCGTGGACACGCCATCTGCGGACCCTCGCCGTCGCGTTGCGCGAACGCCGCGACGTCGCCGTCTCGGCGCTGCGGGAGTTCCTGCCCTCGTGGCGCGCGGTCCCGGTCCCGACCGGTGGATATCACCTGTGGCAGCCTCTGCCCGGTTTCGTCGACGAAGTCGCTTTGACCAGCGCCGGTTTCCGCGCCGGAGTAGCGGTCACGCCCGGCAGGCTCTACTTCGCGGCCGAGGCTCCGGGGCCCTATCTGCGCCTGAGTTACGTCAGCACCGCGACCGGCGCGCAGGTGCGGGACGGGATCAAACGCCTTTCCCAGGCATACCAAGAGATCTCGGGTTAACCCTGCCCGAGCGGCATGCGGCCCGTGCTCGTACCATCGCGCACGGAGGCGAAGAACAGGCATGACACAGCCGGCGGCGGAGCCGCACGATTCACCCGGCAGGCTCTGGGAACTGCTCGACGACGGCCAGCGCAAGGCGTTGCGCGCCGAGGCCGAGCTGCGTCGGTACCCGGCCGGGACGGTGATCATCCGCGAGGGCGACCGGTCGGACTGGGTGCTGATCCTGATGACCGGGCGGGTCAAGATCACGTCGGTGTCCACCGGCGGCTACGACGCGGTGCTCGCCGTCCGCGATCCGGGCGACATCATCGGCGAGATGGCGTCGATGGACGGCGCCCTGCGCTCGGCGACGGCGATCGCCGTCGAACCGGTCACCGGGCTGTGGCTGTCCTCGCGGGCGTTCAACTCCGTGCTCCGCGAACACGCCGGCATCTCCGTCGTCCTGCTCCGGATCATCACCTCCCGGCTGCGCTACGCCAACTCTCGCCGTACCGAATTCGGCGACAGCACCGCCGCCGAACGCATCGCCGCGATCCTGGTCGATCTCGCCGAGCGGTACGGCGTCCCCGTCCCCGACGGCACCCTGATCGCCCTGCGGATCAGCCAGCAGGATCTGGCGGGACTCGCGTCCGCGTCGCGGGAAGCCGTCGCGCGGACGCTGCGGACCCTGCGCACCGACGGGCTGCTCAGCACCGGGCGCCAGCGGCTCGTCGTCCGGAGCCTGAAGGACCTCAGGCAGCTGGCACCCGACGACCGCTGAGCCGCCACGGCAGGCCGAAATGGCGCTCCACCCGCGCTCCGGTGGCGGAGAACAGTTTCCGCACGCGCGGCTCGTTCTCCGGGTCGAAGTCCGGCGTGGTCCCGATCAGTTCGCCGAGTTCGCGGGTGAGCCTGGCCGCGGCGCTCCCCGGTACCAGCAGGACCCGCACCGGCGCGAGGCTGCGCACGGCCGGTGGCGGCGCGATGAGATCGATCCGGGCCCGGATGAGACCGGTGAGCCTCGCCAGCCAGAGGAAGGCGCCCACCGCCGCCCAGGCCACCAGCTCCGCCAGGATGACCGGGGACAGGATCAGCGCCAGCCCGGCCGCCTGCGCGACGGCGAACCCCAGCATCAGCCAGTCCTCGAAGCCCGGTCGTTTCCCGGCGGCGGGCCCGCCGCGGAGCCGGGTGAACGACACTTCCCGGTAGCTCTCGCTCTCGGTGACGATGGCGAGCGGGCGGATCCGGCGAAGCCAGGGCGCGAACCGGCGCACGATCAGCCACTCGCCGCCGTCGGTATCGGTCACCCGCATCACGTTCCCCCTCACCGGTGACCGGATCCTGGCACAGATCGCCCGCCGTCAGGTGGCGATCGCGGCAGTCCGGCGGCGGAGCAGGGTGCGGTGCTTCTCCACTCGCACGTCGAAGCGGGTGAGTACCGCACGCACCGCGGGATCACCCGGATCGAACATGATCCGGTCACGGAACAGGGCGCGCAGTTCGGTGGCCAACGGGTCGGCGAGGTCACGGTGGACCTTGAGGATCGCCAGCGAGACCAGGCCGGTCCGATCCTTGTTCCAACCGGCGACATCGACCCGCTCGGGTGCCTTCCGGAACCACCGGACGGCCTGCGCGACGGACCCCGCGACGCCCTGCGCCAGCATCTCCAGCCACCGGACCGGCACCAGCAGCAGCCCGAAGAGCAGATAGAACGGGATCTCGACGAGCGCTTCCAGGAAGACCAGCACGCCGAGCAGTCCGACGGCCGCCTTGTTCACGGGCCCGTCCTCGGGATCGTCGTTGGGCAGGTCCTTGAGATACAGCGTCCAGTCCGCGGTGATCTTGTAATGCCGGTAACCACCCTTGAGGAACGCGAACGGCTGAACCCACCGGCGCCACGGCGCGAAACGGCGAATGATCTCCCACTGACGCCCCTCGGCATCGATCACCTTCATGCGGCCCTCCCCTTCCGATGTCGCGCCGTGGCCGGCTGAAGGAACTTTGACAGGGAACGGCCTCTCGTTCTGCGTCACCTGACACAGAACGCGAAACCGGGTTGTACGCGCCTTGTACGACCGGGAAGGACTCTGATGTCCCGTCACCCGGAACACGATCCAGGACGGAGCATTCTCGTGAAGATCTCTCGCGTCGCACAGGGCCTTTTCGTGGCCCTCGTCGCCATCGCGGCGGTCGGCGCCTCCCCCGCCGCGCCGGCCGCGACCGCCGCCGTGGGGAACACGGTGGTGTACAAAGAGAAAACAGAAGGTTACGACTGTTTCAGAATCCCCGCCGTCGTCAAGGCGAACAACGGCGAACTGCTCGCGTTCGCCGAGGCCCGCAAGGGCGGTGCCAGCTTCTGCAACGACCGCGGCGACATCGATCTCGTCGTGAAACGCTCGGCCGACAACGGGAAGAGCTGGAGCGCCTCGAAGGTCGTCATCGAAGGTTTCGGTGACACCAAAGGAAACCCGACGCCGATCGTGATCCCCTCCACCGGGCGGATCGTGCTGCTCTCGGTGATGGAATGCGTCAAGAACCCCGACTGCAACCGGATTCCGCGCGTCTCGATCAGCGACGACCACGGCAAGACCTGGGCCGCGCCCAAGGTGCTCACCACGCAACTCGGGTTCGCCACCGCGCCGGAGTGGCTCGCGACCGGCCCGTCGCACGGCATCGTGCTGACACGCGGCGCGCACGCCGGCCGGATCGTCGCCGGGATGAGCTACACCACCGGCGGCAAGAACAGCGGCGCGCTCATCTACAGCGACGATCAGGGTGTCACCTGGAAACGCGGCGCCACCGACAGCCCGGCGGCGACCTTGAACCCGCAGGAGATCAGCGTCACCGAACTGCTCGACGGCCGGGTCTACGCCGCGGCGCGCAACCAGGCCAACAACGGCGACAAGTGCCTGAGCGGCGGCGCGAAGAACCGCGCGTACGCCCTCAGTTCCGACGGCGGCGCGAGCTTCTCGACCAAGTTCACCTTCGAAGAGGACCTGATCACCCCGGTCGTGCAGGCCTCGACCGCGCGGATGACCGCGACCGACAAGGCGGGCAAGTACAACCGGATCCTGTTCGCCGCGCCGTCGGTCTGCGACCGCCGCAAGGAACTCGTCGTGCGCTCGTCGTTCGACGAAGGCGCGAACTGGCAGGGCAACTCCGCCGGAACGCTGGTGTGGAGCGGCGATGCCGCGTACTCCGACATGGTCCAGCTGTCGTCGGGTTCGGTCGGCGTGCTCTACGAAGCGGGCCCGGCGGGCAACGCCAACGAGACCATCCGCTTCTCGACCGTCACCGAGGCGACGCTCGGCGCCCCGGCGTGCGGCAGCGGATACGGCGTGATCGACTCGGCGCCGCTCGGCACGACGGGCACGGTTTACCTGTCCTACAACGCTTCCAACGGACAGAACTGCGTCAGCACGATGAAGAGCGCGTCCGCGGGCACCGCGACCGCGACGTCGGCCTACCTCGAGGTCCAGGGGTCGGCCCGGCTCACCGACTCCGGGTCGTTCTCGTGGTTCGCCGGTCCGGTGCGGGCGGCCGCGGCGGACAAATGCGTGAAGTGGGGCGGTTCCGCGGGCGGGACGAAGTACGACAGCCCTTCGGAACACTGCGGCTGAGCACTGGGTCTCGTGAGTGGTAAGGACGGTTAGAGCGGACCGGTATTCGCCTACCTACGCGTGACCAGGGCGAAGATGGTGTGCGGGAGTCGAGGGGATCGCTCAGGTCTCGGAGTTCGATGACACCGGAATCTCACCGCAGCACGTTCGAGTGTGGAGGATGTTTGATGATGAAGGAATTGGGACGTTGAGCGTCCCGATTCCTTCATCGTCGAGGGGTCGCTCCGGTCTTGGTACTTGATCAACGGAGGATCGGGGACGTTGAGTGTCCCCGATCCTCCGTTGATCAAGACCGTGCCACCCCACAACCTCGCGGACGGCAGTCGAGTGGGGAGGATTTGGGACGTTGAACGTCTCAAATCTTCCCCACTCGCCTACCGGCATCCAGAACAAAGCCCCACAAGCTCACCGAGATGGCATCAGGATCCAGTGGGTAGGCAAACACCGGTCCACCAGAACCGTCCTTACCACTCACGACTTGGGCGGGCGCAACCGTGGAGAAAGCTTGGTGAGCGCCAGCTTTTCCAGCTGTTCCGAAATCTCCGCGAGCCCGGCGTCGAACCGGTCCAGGTCCACGCCCCGGCCGGTCAGGTCGTCGCGGACGTGCTTCTCGACCTTCGCCCAGTCGTTGCGGTACTTGGTCGCGAGTTCTTTCCACGGCACGCCCGCCAGCTCGACGGCGAGGCCGCTGTCGTAGGTCAGCACGCCCCGCACCATCAAGTACGCGATACCCGGGTATCCGAGGTATCCCTGCCAGTAGGACCCGTTGTCGTTGGCCGTGATCGAGCCCGCGGCCGGATCGTGGCGGACGTCGTACGTCTTCGCCTTGTCCGACGACGCGACACGCGCCGTGTCACCGTCGACCTCGACCCGCCCGTCGGCCACCGCGCCGAGCGCCTCGTAGATCTTGATGACCGGGGAAGGCTTCCAGTCCGCGACCACTCAGCCCTCTAACCGTTCGAGCAGGACGACGTCGACCGTGTCACCCTCTCCCTTGCCGATCGCCTTGCGCACGTCGGCCTTCACCGGGAGTTTGTGGGTGCCGTCGCCGAGTGCCATGAACGAACTCCGGAACGGATGTCCGTCGATGGTGCCGCGCACCTTCACCAGCCCTTTGGTGCCGAAGTACTCGGCGGAGCCGGGCATGATCACGTACGTCCAGCCGCCCTTTTCCGGGCTCTTGAGCAGCTTCGCGGTGAACTTTTTGTCCATGCAAACACCCTACAACAGGACACTTATGAAACTGTGCTGTCAAAGGGTGACGCGAATACGCACGCGTCGGCCGACATCGCGTGCCCAGGCCCGGATCGACGGCCAGTCCCGGAAGTCTCCGGCCCAGGGGCCCATCGCCATGATCTTCCAGAACAAACCGCTCGCGGTGGCGGGCGTGAGCTTGCCGCCGAAGGTGGCCGTGCGCTCGGCGTCGATCCGTGCGGCCAGCAGCGCGACTCCTGCGGGCAGGCTGACCCGTTTGCCCGCGGCGAGCGGTCCGCAGGGCCCGCTGTGGAACAGCCAGACCGGGCGGTTCCGGAGCGCTTCCTCGTGTTCGGTGAGCAGGCGCACCGCTTCCGGCCGCCATCGCCGGTGGTGCAGCGCGCTCCCCAAGATCACCGCGCCGTACGGTTCGACGTCCTCGACCTCGGCGGCGTCCAGCAGATCGGCCGTCAGACCGCTCTCGCGCAGCTCGGCGACGATCACCTCGGCGATCTCCCTTGTCCCGCCGGACCGGCCGGCATGGGCGACGAGCACTGCGGTCATGCCTCCATTGTCCGCGCGGCCGCAACCCGTGCCACCGTCCGGCACATCGACACGCCGCATTCGGCTCACCTCTTCACCCGTCGGGGCGTTACCCGGGAGGCAGGAAGGCCGGCCTCGCGGCCGGGTCGGGTTCGTCGTAGTAGCGGTGGAACACCGCGGTCTGCCCGCCGGACAGCGGCGGGACGATCCAGCTCCACTCAGCCTGACAACGGCGGCCCGCGTGTTCTTCCTTGGCGATATGCGTGAGAAACCGCCGCGATTCGGAGTGATGGTCGGCGACGGTCACGCCCGCCGCGTCGAAGGAGTGCTGGACGGCCAGCGTCAGTTCGACCAGCGTGCGGTCACGCCACAGGGTGCGCTCCGACGCCGTCGACAGGCCCATCAGGTCCGCGATCACCGGCAGCAGGTCGTAGCGGTCGGTGTCGGCCAGGTTGCGCGCGCCGACCTCGGTGGCGAGGTACCAGCCGTTGAACGGGGCCGCGGGGTAGGTGATCCCGCCGATGACCAGCCGCATGTTGCTGATCGCCGGTACCGCGTGCCAGCGCAGCCCGAGCCCGGCGAACCAGCGGTGGTCGGGATGTGACAGCGGGACCTCCAGCACGGCGTCCGACGGCAGCCGGAACAGGCGCCGCTCCCCCGGCTCGGACTCGATGAGCAGCGGGAGGACGTCGAACGAGCCTTTGCGCTCGGGCGGGCGCCACCCGTGCTCCCGGACGGTCTCGGTGAAGTCGGCGTGGCGCGGATCGCCCAGCACCGAGCCGTCACTGAGCCGATAGCCCGCGTAGCGGATGAGCTGGTCGTTGTGGATCTTCGGACCGGGCCCGGCGGGGCCGTCCGGCGCGAACACGGTGATGGTCGAACGGATCCGGCCGCCCCGGGTCGCCTCGCGCAAATGGGTGACGCACTCGTCGGCGATGGCGGCGGCGCCCGCGACGTCACGGCGGTCCCGCACCTTCAATCCCTGCCAGTAGAGCCTGCCGATACAGCGCGCGGAGTTCCGCCAGGCCACCCGGGCGCCGAACTCCAGTTCGCCGGTGGTGTGCCGGTACGTGCCGGTCTCGTCGATCTCGGCGCGGACCCCGTCCAGCCGTTCGCGCAGCCGCGTCTCCCCGGCCTCTGTCTCGGTGTGGAAGAGCCGGAGGAAGTCCTCCGCCTCGGCCAGGTCCACGCTCCGTCCCCGCGGCCTCACTTCCGGAGGCAAGCGGGGGATATCCGTCACCCGCATGGAGGCCGTCGATACTTCGGCCTCCCACTCTCCGAATTCGACGCCGGCACCGGCGGCGGGAACGATCACCATTTCCTCCTGCACTCGGAAATGCCCGGAGGATCACGTCTGAGCGGCGAGACGGCCGGGTCCGGACCAGACGAAAGACGATACCCCACAGAAAGACGAGCCCGATCCACCAAATGGCAGAAGCTCCACCATGGATGACATTTCAGCAGGTAGAAAGCTTGATGACGACAACATTTGGAATTGAGTGCGACTTCGCGGGATATTCACGGAATGGGATCCGGAGAAATGATCACACGTCGCAAGATCACCTTATGATCGTTCTATCAGAAGTTATTCTTCACTCTTTCGAGCGTATTCTTTCACGAGGTCTTCTCCTCTTTCCCGGTCCCGGTGTATTGACCCGTGCCCGCCGTCGCTAGAGTGCGGTGATCTCCGGTGGAAAGGAAGGCTCGTGGTGGACAGGCGGATTCCGGTCATCCTGGTCGCGGGCTTCCTCGGCTCCGGGAAGACCACCCTGCTCAACCACCTGCTGGCGAACCGCCAGGGCGCGCGGATCGGTGTCGTGGTCAACGACTTCGGGAGCATCGCGGTCGACGCGATGGCCGTCTCCGGCCAGGTCGACACCATGATGTCGTTCGGGAACGGCTGCCTGTGCTGCGCCGTCGACGCGAGCGGTCTCGACGCCATGCTCGCCAAGCTGTCCGAGGCCGAGGCGGGCATCGACGTCATCGTGATCGAAGCCAGCGGCCTCGCCGAACCGCGTGACCTCATCCGCCTGATGATCGCCAGCGAGAACCCCGCCATCGCCTACGGCGGCCTGGTCGAACTCGTCGACGCGGCCGAGTTCGAGGCGACCAGGAAGCGGCACCCGGAACTGGACGAGCACCTCGGGTTCGCCGACCTCGTCGTGCTCAACAAGACCGACCGCGCCGATGAGGACGCCCTGTCCAAGCTGCGCGGCACGATCGACGAGATCGCGCCCGGCACCCCGGTCATCGCGACCTCCCACGGCCGGATCGACCCCACCCTCTTCTTCGACGCCCGGCCGCGCGACCGGGCCGGGCAGATGTCGTTCGACGACCTCCGCGAGGAGGAGCACGACCACGAGCACCACTTCCACACCGCGTACGACAGCCTCGCCTTCACCGCCGAGCGCCCGCTGGACCCGCGACGGCTGATGGACTTCCTCGAACAGCGCCCCGGCGGGCTCTACCGGATCAAGGGTTTCCTCGACTTCGGCCCGAACGGCCCGCGGTCCCGGTTCGGGCTGCACACGGTGGGCTCGTTCATCCAGCTGGAACGGTCGGCGTGGCCGTCCGGCGGTCCGCGGCGGAGCGAACTGGTGCTGATCGGCTCCGGAATCGACACCGAGGCCGTCACCGCGCGTCTCGAGGAATGCGTCTCGGAGGGTTCCGACGTCGTGGACGAGCGGGGCATGCTGCGCGTCCTGCGTTTCATTCAGGACTGACAAGACCGACAAGACAGACACGCCGAAGGCCGAAATACCGGGAATCGCGGCGCGTCTGCTTGACACTGTTTTCCGGAAGGAATCTCGAGCTGGACCACCTGTATCGGGAGGACAGTTCCATGACGAACACCGCCGGACGCTGGTACCTGGTCGGCGCGCTGCCGGAGGATTCTCCCGCCGCGCACCTGATGACCCGCTCCGAAGACCTTCGCTACCGGCGTTCCGCCTGCGGGGACAAGGAATCCCGGATGTGGACGCCGGTGGATCTCACCACCACCGACGTCGCGCCGTGCCCGAGGTGCGCCGCGACGCTGCCGGGCCACCGCTCCACCCGCAAGGCCGAGCCGGCCGCGAACACGCAACTCGCCTTCGACCTACCGCTCTGACCGCGTTTCGTCCTCTAGTTGCGGTACTTGCGACGCGCAATTACCGCAACTAGAGGACTAATTGCTCTCTTTCTTGGCCCTGCTGGGAGCGACCCGGGGCGGCTCGTTCGGCATCTTCGGGTAGACCGGCGGCCAAGGCGCGTCCATGAGCCCGTTCTCCATGTCCTTTTCGGACATTTCCAGCAGTGGCGCGATCGACTGCGGTTTCGTTTCCTCCCAAGGGTCCCCGCGTTCGGCGAACCGAGCGGGAACGGTGGACAGCGTGAGCTTGTCCGGCTCGACGGTCTCCAGTTCGTCCCAGCCGATCGGCGTCGAAACCTGCCCGCCGACACGCGGCCGCACGCACCACGCGCCGAACACCGTCTTGTGCGGCGCGTTCTGGTTGAAGTCGACGAACACCCGGGAGCCGCGCTCTTCCTTCCACCACTGCGCCGTCATCTCCTCCGGATGACGGCGCTCGAGTTCGCGGGCGAGCGCGACGGCGGCCGCGCGGACCTGGTACGCGTCCCACTTCGGCTCCAGTGGCACGTAAAGATGCAGGCCGCGCGAGCCCGACGTCTTCAGCTGCGCGGTGATGCCGAGCTCTTCGAGCAACGCCTTCGTCAGGACCGCGCCGTGCCTCAGTTCGGGGAACCCGATCCCGGGCGACGGATCGAGGTCGACGCGCAGCTGGTCGCTGATGTCCGGCGCGTCGGCCCGGTTCGGCCAGACGTGGAACCCGAGGCAGCCCTGGTTCACCGCCCAGATGACGTGCGCGAGGTCTTTCGCCACGAGCGCGTCCGACGTGGTGCCGTTCGGAGTGGACACCACCGTCGTGGTCAGCCAGTCCGGCGCGTTCTTCGGGACCCGCTTCTGGAACCACGACTTCCCGCCCGCGCCGTCGGGATAGCGCTCCAGCAGCAAGGGCCGTCCGCCGAGCTGCGCCAGCAGCGGCACCGAAACCGCGCGGTAGTACTCGACGAGGTCCAATTTGGTCTCGCCGTTCTCCGGGAAGTAGACCTTGCCGGGATTGGAGACCGTGAACTCGACGCCTTCGAGGTCCAGCGTGACCGGTTCCGACTTCATGTTTCCCCCAGCTCGGTGAACAACGTGGCCAGCTCGGCGGGCGGAACCTCTTCGAGTTGCGCGTACGTGCAGGACTCCGGCTCGCGGTCGGGGCGGAACCGCACGAGCCTGCCACCGTGGCGGAACCGCGTGCCCTCGACGTGCTCGTAGCGGACCTCGGCGACCCATTCGACGCGGAGCGGCTCCCAGCTCAGATCCTTTTGAGGCGCCCACCGGCTGCCCGCACCGGGCATGCGGCCGCCCGCCTCCTCGTGGGCCTCGGCCCACGAGCGCCAGGGGTGGTTCTCCAGTGCGTTTTCCCGCAGTGGCGCGAGTTCGTCCACCAGTTCACGACGCCTCGCGGCGGTGAAGCTGCTCGCGACGCCCACGTGGTGCAGGACGCCCTCGTCGTTGTAGAGCCCGAGCAGCAGCGAACCGACGCCCACCCCGTCCTTGTGCCACCGGAACCCGACGACGACGCAGTCCGCGGTCCGCTGATGCTTGACCTTCCACATCACCCGCTTGTCCTGTTCGTACGGTGCGTCGGCGGGTTTGGCCATCACCCCGTCGAAACCCGCGCCCTCGAAGCGGGTGAACCAGTCCTGCGCGACGTCGGGATCCTCGGACAGCGGGGTGAGGTGCACCCGGGCGAACTTCGTGTCGACGACGCTTTCGAGCAGCTTCCGCCGCTCCCCGAACGGCTCCGGCGTCAGATCCCGGTCTTCGAGGGCGAGCAGGTCGAACACCACGAAACTCGTCGGTGTCTCCTCGGCCAGTTTGTTCACCCGGGACGCCGCCGGGTGCAGGCGAAGCTGGAGCGCCTCGAAGTCGAGCCCGCCCTCGGTGACCAGCACGATCTCGCCGTCGACGACGCAGCGCTCGGGCAGCGCCTCCTTGAGCAGGCCGACCAGCTCGGGGAAGTACCTCGTCAGTGGCCTGTCGTTGCGCGAGCCCAGGACGACCTCGTCACCGTCGCGGAAGACCACGCAGCGGAAGCCGTCCCACTTCGGCTCGTACAGCAGCCCCGGCGTGCGCGGCAATTCGTGCACGGCCTTGGCCAGCATCGGCTTCACAGGCGGCATCACGGGCAGTTCCACGAGGTGATCCTAGGCCGGTCCACCGACAAAAGCGCGACGTCAGAGCTCCGCCAGCAACAATCCGCTGCGTGGTTTCGGCGTGAAATAAGTGGCCTTCCTCGGCATCCGCGCCCCTGCCGCGTGCACGGCAAGTACCTCCGCGTACGGGACCGGGGCCAGCAGCAACACCGCGTCCGCGTCTTCGGGCACCGGGGCTCCCGGCAGCAGCGGCCGCAGGTTCGGCCCTTCCGGATCGACGCCGAGCGCCCCGCGGAGCAGCTCCTGCTCGACCAGGGCGTGGTCGAGACCCGCCTTGCCGAGCACGACCCGGAATGCCGACGCTCCCGCCAGCACGGTCACCTCACCGGCCTCGGCGGGCGGATCCGGACTGCCGGGGTGCACGTCGAACCCCGCCTCGGTCCATCGCCGGACCAGCGTGCCCGCGTCGAGGCCGGTGCCGGTGAGCGCCCGGTGGATGGGCCCGATCCGCAGTCCCGGTCCCCCGGTGACCAGCGCCAGTAGCGCGCCGCGCCCCGACTCCGCGGCGGCCGCGACGCGGTGGTTTCCGTCCGCGACCAGGAGATCCATCTCGTCCAGGGCCGCCAGCAGCTCGGACTGGCCGTCGCCGGGACCGGTGAGCCACAGCTGGTGTTTGCGGCCCACGCCGTCCACTGTGGACAGCGTGGGCACCTGCCCCCGGCAGGTCCGTTCGATCAGCGCGGTCAGCTCACGGCCACCGGTCGCGGGCACCAGCATGGCGGCGCTCGTGGCGACCCCGAGTCCGGCGAGCATCGCGGCACGCTCCGCGACGACGTCCGGATAGACGTCCTCGGTGTGCCGGACCCGCGTCACCCCGTCGTCCCGGACCGCGGCGGGGTCGACCAGGCACAGCACACCCAGCGCGACGCCGTCCGGCCCGTCGATGCGGTACGGCGCGACGACGGCGGTGACCGGACGGTAGTGCCGTTCGCGGATACGCTCGAACGTCGCCCTGGCCTGCGGCAGCGCAGCCTCGATCGAGAGGCCGCCCGCCAGCGCGGCCGGGGTTCTGGCCGGATGCTGGACCGCCAGCAGGGTGTCACCTCGCGCCTCCGCGAGCGCGGCGACGACCCGGTCCGGGTCGGCGAACTCGTCGACGTCGGGCCCCGGGACGGTGTCGCGGACAACCCAGCCACGGTCGATCGGGCGGATCCAAGTGCTCATCCGACCCATTTTGCGGGAAACCTCACGGAACAAATCGATCCCATGACCGGGTGTCTCCATGGAATGCTTACCCATGCGAAGCAGTTGACGCCCTTCATGAGCCCGAGGAGACCGCCACAGATGACCACCCCGGCCCCGGTCACCGCGAAGGAAGGGGTCGGTTTCCGCTCCGCACGCGGCCCCGTCCTGATCGCCGTGATGCTGTGCTCCGGCCTGATCGCCCTGGACTCGACCATCATCGCGACGGCGGTTCCGTCGGTGGTCGCGGACCTGGGCGGGTTCTCGCAGTTCCCGTGGCTGTTCTCGATCTACCTGCTGACCCAGGCGGTCACCGTGCCGCTGTACGGCAAGTTCGCCGACGTGCTCGGCAGGCGGCCGGTGATGTTCTTCGGGATCGCGGCGTTCCTGCTGGGCTCGGTGCTCTGCGGCGCGGCCTGGAGCATGCCGGTGCTGATCGCCGCCCGCGCGGTGCAGGGCATCGGCGCGGGCGCCATCCAGCCGATCGCGCTGACCATGGTCGGCGACATGTACACCGTCGAGGAACGCGCCAGGGTGCAAGGCTACCTCGCCAGCGTGTGGGCCATCTCGTCGGTGATCGGCCCGACACTGGGCGGCGTGTTCGCCGAGTACCTCGACTGGCGCTGGATCTTCTTCATCAACCTGCCACTCGGCGCGCTGGCGGCGTGGATGCTGCACCGGAACTTCCGCGAGCGCGTCGAACGCCGCTCGCACCGCATCGACTACCTCGGCGCCACGCTGCTCACCCTCGGCTGCTCGCTGCTGATCCTCGGCCTGCTGGAAGGCGGGGTGGCTTGGGGCTGGGCGTCCGCACCGAGCCTGGGGATCTTCGCCGGCGCGGTGGTGCTGCTGGTGTCGTTCGTGTTCGTGGAACGCAAGGCCGAAGAACCGGTCCTGCCGCTGTGGATCTTCACCAAACGGACGCTGATCGGCGGGAACCTGGTCGCCGTCGTCGTCGGCATGCTGCTGATGGGCCTCACCTCGTACCTGCCGACCTTCTCGCAGGGTGTGCTCGGCACCGGCGCGCTCGTCGCCGGATTCGCGCTGGCGGCGCTGACCGTCGGCTGGCCGATCTCGGCGTCGCTGGCGGGCCGGATCTACATGCGGATCGGGTTCCGGGACACCGCGCTGATCGGCAGCGGGATCGTCATCGCGGGCGCGGCGCTCACGGTGTTCCTGGCGTCGGGTTCGTCGATCTGGCTGGCGGCCGCGGCCGCGTTCGTCCTAGGGATCGGGCTGGGCCTGGCGTCGAGCCCGACGCTGATCGCCGTGCAGTCCACCATCGGCTGGGAACGCCGCGGGGTCGTCACCGCGACCAACATGTTCAGCCGCTCGCTGGGCAGCGCGGTCGGCGTGGCGATGTTCGGCGCGATCGCGAACGCCACCCTCGCGAACCGCTTCGCGAACCCGCCCGCCGGGGTCGTCGGCCTGCCGTCGGGCGTCGACGCGACCAGCGTCGTCCTGGAGGGCCATGGCCCGGACACCCCGACGACGACGTTCGTGCGCGGCGCCCTCGCGGACGCCACGCACCACGTCTTCCTGGCGATGCTGGTGGTCGCCGTGCTCAGCGTCGGCGCGCTGCTGCTGATGCCGCGGCGGACCGAAGAGCTGAAGTTCGACTGAAGTACGTGAAGGCCCCCGGCTAGTTCTGCATCGGGACGGCGTGCTCGACGAAGTTCTCCACGAACCGCTCGATCGGCTCCGGCCCGGCCGGGTAGAGCACGAACTTGCTCAGCCCGGCGTCGATGTACTCGGCGATCAGGTCGCGGGCGTCGCTCCAGCTGCCCGCGATCAGCCGCGACGGATCCGCGTCGGACCGTGCCGCGACCGAGGCCGCGAGCGCGTCCGGGATCCCGTCCTCGGCGACGATGAGGCTGATCCCGAAGTGGTCGGCCTCGACCTCCCGGTCCGCCTCGGCGGCGGCCTCCTGGATCGCCTCGCGGCCCGCGCGCGCCTCCTCCGGTGTCAGGAAGCTGGCCAGCCAGCCGTCCGCGAGCCTGCCGATCCGCCGCAGCGCGCCGGGTGCCTTCCCGCCGAGCCAGAGGTCGAGCCGTTTCAGCGGGCGCATGCCGAGCCCCACGCCCTCGACCCGGAAGAACTCGCCCTCGAAGGTCACCTCTTCCTGTTCCAGCAGCGCCTTGATCAGGAGCAACGACTCGTCGAACACCGCGGCGCGGCGGCCGGGCGGCACCGGGAACAGCGGCAGTTCCGCGTCGCGCGCGGGCTTCAGGCCGAAGACCGGGAGGACCCTTTTCGGTGCGAGCGCGGCGAGGGAGGCGAGTTGTTTGGCGACCAGCACCGGGTCGCGGCCGGGCAGCACCATCACGCCCGTGCCGACCTTCAGTTTCGAGGTGCGGGCGAGCGCGTGCGTCAGCCCGACGACCGGGTCGATCCTGGGCGAGTACACCGCCTCGGGCAGCCAGAGCGAATCGATGCCCGCCTGCTCCAGCAGGTCGACAGCGGCACCGAACTCCTCGGGCGCCGTCCCGGTCCCCAATCCCGCGCCGACCCTGATCTTCAGGTCCTCCGCCACACTCGCTCCCTTCCGCGGGCCCTGGATGCGGGCCGGTGTCCAGTGTTCCCACCCGGCCCCGGCGTGAACAACCCCGCACAAGCATGGACTCGCCCCGCGAATCCCCCGTACATTCCAGTGTTGTGCGGGCCGTTCCCGCACGGATTGGGGGATTTTTCGATGGCAGGGCAGGCTCTACGCGGCTGGACGCGATGCTTCCACCCGGCACCGGCGGCCGAGACGCGGCTCGTCGTCTTCCCGCACGCCGGTGGCTCGGCGAGCGCGTATCGCCCGCTCGCGGCGGCCCTCTCCCCCACCCTCGAGGTGCACACCGCCCAGTACCCGGGACGGCAGGACCGCATGGGCGAGCCGGTCATCGACGATCTGCACGCCCTCTCCGAGCAGCTGGTGGACGTCGTCGCCGCGCTCCCGAAGCCCTTCGCCCTCTTCGGCCACAGCATGGGCGCCATCGTCGCGTTCGAGGTCGCCCGGCTGCTCGAAGCGCGCGGCCTGGTTCCGGCGGCGCTGTTCGTCTCGGCCCGCCGCGGGCCGGACCTGCACAAGGAGAAAATGCACCATCTCGCCGACGACGCCACGTTCCTGGCCGAGGTCAGCCGTCTCGGCGGCACGGCCGCGATGATCCTCGACGACCCGGACATCCGCGCCCTCGCGTTGCCCGCGCTGCGCGGCGACTACAAGGCCGTCGAGACCTACCGCTACCGGCCGGGCCCCGACGTGAGCTGCCCGATCGTGGCGCTCGCCGGCGACGCGGACCCGGTCCTGGACGTGCCCGATCTCGAAAACTGGCGCGAGCACACCACCGGCACCTTCGAGACGGAGGTGTTCGAGGGCGGGCATTTCTTCCTCGACGACCATCTGGACGCCATCGTGGCCCGCGTCCTCGGCAAGCTGACCGTCAGTCCCTGACGCCTTCCCTGTTCGCCCACGCGACGACCTCGGTCCGGTTCGCCAGCCCCAGTTTCGCCAGGATGCTCCGGACGTGGCTTTCCACCGTGCGTTCGGAAAGCACGAGCTTCTCGGCGATCCGGCGGTTGCTCAGCGCGTCGGCGAGCAGGACGACGATCTCGCGTTCCCGGCCGGTGAGCGGGTCGGCGGCGCGGCGTCCGGCGCGGATCCGGTCGAGCAGTGCCGTGGCCCGCGCGAGTGGGCCCGGCATCACCAGCCGACGGAACTCGTCGAGAGCTTCGCGCGCGATCCCTTGCGCACGAACGAGATCGCCCTGGGCGACCAGGACTTCGGCGAGCAGCAGCCTCGCCGAAGCGACACCCGGCCGGGCGCCGATGCTTTCGTTGACGGCGATGGTCTGCTCGTACAGCCGCACCGCCTCGTCGTGGCGGCCGAGAAGGGCGTTGAGCCGCGCGGGCTGTTCCAGGGTCGAACCGGTGCAGAAGACGCCGGCGCCGCCAGACACGATCGGCCGCACCTCTTCGAGGCGCCGCAACAGGTACTCCGCCATCTCGACGTCACCGAAGGCCTCGACCAGCGGCACGAGGTTGGGCAGCGCGCCGGTCGTGTGCAGTGCGAACTCCGGGCTCCGCACCAAGGGCACCAGTTGCTCGTACCGGACCCTCGCCTCGTCGATGTTGCCCGTGATCAGGCTCAGCAACGGCCGTGAAACCAGCGTGACCGGCAGATGCGGGGCCCGGTCGAGCAAAGCCGCGTAGTCCCCACGCAGGTCGCGAGGATCCCCCGTGAGCAACACGAGCTGGGTACGGAACGCGTAGGACATCCCTTTCGCGGAGAAGTCGTCCGCGAGTTCGGTGTCCGCCAGTTCCTCCGCCTCGAAGTCGAGTTCGCGCGCCTCGGCCAGATCTCCCCGCAACGCCAGCACCGAACTGCGCAGCCGCAGATCGTGCCAGCGGACCAGCGGCAGCCTGGTCAGCCGCGCCAGCGTCGTCACCGCGACGAGTTCGTCGTCGACGAGCGCCATCCGCCCGTCCTCCAGCGCGGCGTCGATCCGCCATTTGTGGCCCCACAAGGAAACCAGCGGCTGCCCGGTCCGCGCGCCCAGTTCGGCCGCGAGTGCCCCGAGGCGCAGCCGCTCGGCCGGCGGCAGGGTCTCCGGGGCGACCTTCATCCGCGCGCGGACGGTGTCGACCAGCGCCTCGGGATCACCGTCCTCTTCAGCGAGCGCGAAAGCCTCGTCGGCGAGCTTCCCCGCTTCGGCGAACCGGCCGTAGTCGGCTTCCACCGACGCGCTGTGCGCCAGCAGGCGGGCCCGCGTCGCCTTGTCGACCCCGTCCGCGGCGAGCGCGCGGGCGGCGAGATCGCGGATGCCCGGCAGGAGATCCGGCGCCGCGACGTCGCGGACCACCAGCGCCGCGCGGGCGACCAGACCGGCATCGGCGGCACGCCGGGCGTGGTCGAGACTGCGCGCGAACCGGCCGGTCCGGTATTCGGCGACGGCGAGATCGAGCAGCAACCCGCCACGGTCCACTTCGGACAGTCCGGCCTTCGCGCGCGCGTCCAACGCGATCGCCAGGAACCGCGCCGCTTCGTCGAAGGCCAGCGCCCGGTTCGCTTCGGCGGCCGCGAGCGCCGCCCACTCCGCCGTCTTCTCCGGCGCGGACGCCGAGCGCAGCCAATGCCCCGCGACGGTCCCGGCCAAGGCGGGATCACGCCGGGCGCGTTCCTCGAGCGCGGCCGCGGCCCGGCCGTGCAACGCTTCCCGCTCACCTTGGCCCAAATCCGCGTAGACACCGTCACGGACGACGGCGTGCGCGAACCGGCCGGAACCCAGCACCCCGGCCTGGACGGCTTGGTCGAGTCCATCGACGACGTCTCCGAGCGGAAGACCGGACACCTCCGCCAGCACGGGGGCGTCGACGTCCTCGCCGAGGACCGCCGCGATGGCGATCAGCCGCCGCACTCCGGGCTCCAGAGCCGCCACCGCGGCGCGCACGAGGTGCCCGAGTTCCGACCTGCCCGCCGAACGCGCGATCGCACCGAGATAGAGCGGATTCCCGCCGGAGCGGCGATGCGCCTCGCGGACGTCTCCCTCGGCGGGCGGCGATCCCGCCAGTTCGGCGAGCAGCACCCGGACGTCGGGCTCGGCCAGCGGCGGCAATGAGATGCTCCGCGCGCCAGGGCGGCGCAAGAGATCCGGCAGGGCGGCGTCCAGCGCGGGGGTGTGCCCGGTGTCCCGATGCGTCGCGATCACGGCCAGCTTCGAGCGCCGCAACTCGCCCGCCAAATGCCGCAGCAGGCGCAAGGAAGCCTCGTCGGCCCAGTGGAGGTCTTCGAGGACGACGACCAGGCCCGACGGCTCCGCGGCGGCCACCAGCGCGTCGGCCGCGGCCGCCACCAGCCGGAAGCGTGCCGCTTGGACGTCGGCGGCACCCTCGGTCTCGGCGAACGCGGCCGTCACGGCCGAATCGACCGACGGCAGCGCCTCGACGACCCGCCGCCACGGCCACAGCGGCGGCGCGCCCGGGTCGTCGGCGCACCGCCCCCAGACGACTCCGGACGCCGAGGCCGTCGCCTCCTCGACCAGGCGGGTCTTGCCGATCCCGGGCGGCCCGGAGACGAGCACGAGCCCGCCGGAGCCCGCGGCGGCGTCGGCGAGCCTGCCGCGCAGGGTCGCCAGTTCGCCCGCCCGGCCCACGAACGGTTCCCGGTTCACGGAAGGAGTATCGCTCTCCGGGCCCGATTCCGTATCCCTCTGCGTACTGGCACTGATGTCCGGGGGCCTCCGCCGGCGCAGAGTCGAGGGCGTCCGACGGGAAAGGAAAGCCCATGTACGCCACCGTCCACCAGTTCCGGCGTTCGCACGCCGACGAGTCCGACGGCTGGGGCCACGCCCTCGCCGCCGAGCTGCACCCCGGCACCGGTTCTCCGGGCACCTGCACCCTCGCCCAGGTCGGCGGGACGACCGGGCTCGTCGTCGTGCTGTGGCGCGACCGCGGGTCCGCGCTCGCCGCCGCCGACCGCCGCACTCCCGGCACGTCCGACGCTCGCGTGTACGAGGTCTCCGACGTCGAAAGCGGCGCGGCCGAACCCCGGATCGCGCAGGCGACCTGGTTCGACCGCCCGCTCACCCAGGCCGAGGCCGACGCCGCCGACTTCGGCGGACGTGAACGGATCTGGCCCGCCGTCCGGAAGCTCGACGGGGTCGGCGGGTTCTACGTCCTGACCGCCGAAGACCGGTCCAGCCTCGTGCTCGGCTTCACCGAGTCGATCGAGGCGTTGGAAGCCGTCCAGAAGGCGGTGATGAGCACGGAGCTGCTGCCCGGTGAGGATCCCGCGCTGCTCCCCGGCCCGGACCGGGTCGACGTCCACCGCGTGCTCCACACGTCCCTGCCCGCACACGGCCTGGTGGGTGAGCCGCGATGACCGCCGGGACGTCCTCGCGCACCGGTACCTGGACCGTGCTCGCCGAGAAGACCTCGGCCGCGTTCACCGTCCGGAACTTCGGATTCCGCGAGGTCCACGGCTCGATCCCGGTCAGTCTGGGCTCGGTGAAGGTCTCCGCGAGCGGTGTCACCGCGGTGGAAGCGGCGCTGAACCTCGACCGGATCGACACCGGGCACGCCAAACGCGACGCCGACCTGCGCAAACCCGGTCTGCTCGCGATCGACGCGCATCCTGTGCTGACCTTCGCGGCGGACCGGATCGAAGGCGGCCCCGGCGAGTGGTCGGTCGAAGGCACCCTCGGCGCACGCGGCGAGTCATGCTCGCTCACGCTGACCGCGACCGGGCCGGAAGACAACGGCGACGGCACCTGGCGGGTGCGTGCCCGGGGCGTCTTCGACCGGCAGGCGATCGGTCTCCGCGCGCCGAGGTTCCTGATCGGCCGGGAGATCGCGATCGCGCTCGACGTGGCCCTCGCCCCGCCTGGCTGATCAGGCCCAGGCGGAGAGCTCCTTGGCCAGTGCGGACGGTCCGCCGGCGGTGCGCAACGTCGGCGGACCGGGCCAGCAGTCCTGGTGGTCGCCGGTGCGCAGGGTCTCGGCGAACCGCGCGACCAGCCGCGGCGGCGACGCGGCCGACCGTCCGCCGAGATAGGCGACGACGACGTGGTGCTCGTCGCCGGCGTGCGTCGCGACCGCGGCCGACCAGCCGTGCTCCTCGTGCCACAGCAGATCGACGTCACGTTCGGGGAAGCCGGGAAGGCGCCAGTTCAGCCTCATCCGGGCGGTGACCGGGCCGGTGAGGTCGGCCGTGCACGAATCCATCCGTATCCCCAGCGCCGATGCCACGTCCTCCAGATAGGCGTTCAGCCTGGTCATGAGATCCAGACCTGCTTCCGTGGGGGCGGGGGTCGAGGTGGTCACGGTCCCTCAGCTTCCTGTCATCTTGAGTTGGCGTGACGGGAATTACCCACCCGGGCGCGGCTTCACACCCTCATTTCGTCACACCCCGGTTTCGGTTCGCTCAAGCCGTGGCCTCGATGACGCGGGTCAGTGCTTTGTGCAGCGCCTCCAGCTCGGAGACCTCCATGCCGAGCTTCTCCACTACGCGGTACGGGATCTTCTCGGCCTCCGCGCGCAACGCGCGACCCGATTCCGTCAGCTCGACCGTCAGCAGCCGCTCGTCCTCGGCACTACGCCGGCGAGTGACGTAACCGATCGCCTCCAGTCGCTTGAGCAGCGGTGACAGCGTCGCGGGCTCGGCGCGCAGAGCGACACTCAGGTCCTTCACCGCCTGTGGTCCCCGCTCCCACAGCGCCAGCATGACGAGGTACTGCGGATGGGTGAGCCCGTGCGGCTCCAGCAGCGGACGGTAGATGGCGATGACACTGCGCGACGCGACCGACAGCGCGAAACACACCTGACGTTCCAGCGCGAGCGGGTCCTCGCCCAGATCGATCGACTTCATCTCCGGCCCTTCCGAGTTCATGCCGCCGATCCTAGCCGTGGCGTGCACGACACTAATGATTAGCGTACTAACCGTTAGTGTACTGTGGCGAACATCGAAGGAAGGGAGTCGTCCGATGCCCCGCATGCGCCCGGATGTGTTCCGCTGGCTGTGGTACTCACTCGGCGGCAGGCTGCCCGAGCGCTACCACGACTGGATCCTCCACGACGCGACCACCGGAAGCTGGCGCTGGCGGCACGTCGCCCGCAGCACGGTGATGATCGCCCCGCTGTGCGCGGTGTGGCTGCTCCTGCCCGGCCCGCTCCCCCTGCGGCTGGCGATCGTGCTGATGGCCGCGCTCGTGGCGTACTTCTACTCGATGGCCTACATGGAGGAGAGCATCGAGCACCGGCTCGCCAAGAACGGCTTCCCGCCGGGCACCGGCCGCCGGACCCGCGCCGAGGCCATCGCGGTCGCGGAGGCGGATATCACCGAGCGATATCTCGCGCGCTACCGCTCGCCGAACTCCTGACCTCGCTCGCGACGTGCCGGTCGCGGTGTCGCGAAAGCCACTCAGTGTCAGGGTTGGTGTGACCGCTTGTTGTGTGGTTAGGGTCCGGTCTTGGTCGCGTGGTGACTCAGAAAGCCACTGCCTTGCTGGCTTGTGAAAGAACTGTCCAGCGTGATCA